>NZ_JBNRLS010000014.1:0-2426 GCF_050379415.1 Marinobacter sp. DUT-1 | reverse complement strand
GCGGGTTTGAAAGAGTTTGAAAACGCTGAAAACTAACGGTTGACAAGGTCGGGATTCGATGTAGAATACGCGGCCTTGATTGAGCAGAGGCTCAACGCTCTTTAAAAAGTTAACCAAGTAATTCGTGTGGGCGCTGGCCGAGGTATTTCGGACACGAAATATCAGGACAGTGACTCGTCGAAATTGAGTTTTGTCTTGAGCAAGAATAGAGAATCTTCGGATTCTTGTATGATTTAAACTGAAGAGTTTGATCATGGCTCAGATTGAACGCTGGCGGCAGGCTTAACACATGCAAGTCGAGCGGTAACAGGGGGTGCTTGCACCCTGCTGACGAGCGGCGGACGGGTGAGTAATGCATAGGAATCTGCCCAGTAGTTGGGGATAGCCCGGGGAAACCCGGATTAATACCGAATACGCCCTACGGGGGAAAGCAGGGGATCTTCGGACCTTGCGCTATTGGATGAGCCTATGTCGGATTAGCTAGTTGGTGGGGTAACGGCTTACCAAGGCGACGATCCGTAGCTGGTCTGAGAGGATGATCAGCCACATCGGGACTGAGACACGGCCCGAACTCCTACGGGAGGCAGCAGTGGGGAATATTGGACAATGGGGGCAACCCTGATCCAGCCATGCCGCGTGTGTGAAGAAGGCTTTCGGGTTGTAAAGCACTTTCAGTGAGGAGGAAAACCTTATGGCTAATACCCATGAGGCTTGACGTTACTCACAGAAGAAGCACCGGCTAACTCCGTGCCAGCAGCCGCGGTAATACGGAGGGTGCAAGCGTTAATCGGAATTACTGGGCGTAAAGCGCGCGTAGGTGGTTTGGTAAGCGAGATGTGAAAGCCCCGGGCTTAACCTGGGAACGGCATTTCGAACTGTCAGACTAGAGTGTGGTAGAGGGTAGTGGAATTTCCTGTGTAGCGGTGAAATGCGTAGATATAGGAAGGAACACCAGTGGCGAAGGCGGCTACCTGGACCAACACTGACACTGAGGTGCGAAAGCGTGGGGAGCAAACAGGATTAGATACCCTGGTAGTCCACGCCGTAAACGATGTCAACTAGCCGTTGGGGATCTTGAATCCTTAGTGGCGCAGCTAACGCACTAAGTTGACCGCCTGGGGAGTACGGCCGCAAGGTTAAAACTCAAATGAATTGACGGGGGCCCGCACAAGCGGTGGAGCATGTGGTTTAATTCGACGCAACGCGAAGAACCTTACCTGGCCTTGACATCCTGCGAACTTTCTAGAGATAGATTGGTGCCTTCGGGAACGCAGTGACAGGTGCTGCATGGCCGTCGTCAGCTCGTGTCGTGAGATGTTGGGTTAAGTCCCGTAACGAGCGCAACCCCTATCCCTAGTTGCTAGCAGTTCGGCTGAGAACTCTAGGGAGACTGCCGGTGACAAACCGGAGGAAGGTGGGGATGACGTCAGGTCATCATGGCCCTTACGGCCAGGGCTACACACGTGCTACAATGGCGCGCACAGAGGGCTGCAAACTCGCGAGGGTAAGCCAATCTCTTAAAACGCGTCGTAGTCCGGATCGCAGTCTGCAACTCGACTGCGTGAAGTCGGAATCGCTAGTAATCGCGAATCAGAATGTCGCGGTGAATACGTTCCCGGGCCTTGTACACACCGCCCGTCACACCATGGGAGTGGATTGCACCAGAAGTGGTTAGTCTAACCTTCGGGAGGACGATCACCACGGTGTGGTTCATGACTGGGGTGAAGTCGTAACAAGGTAGCCGTAGGGGAACCTGCGGCTGGATCACCTCCTTAAACGAAGCCGAATGCTTCGGTCAGAGTCCACACGAATTACTTGGTTGGCTAATAAAGAGAGCAAAAGGGTCTTGCAGGCCCGCACTTTCGGGTCTGTAGCTCAGTTGGTTAGAGCGCACCCCTGATAAGGGTGAGGTCGGTGGTTCAAATCCACCCAGACCCACCAAAATTGCGTTATCCGTCGTTATCGCCGGGCTCACGTGCTACTCGCACGCTACACCCGTCGATGCCTAGGCTAACCCAATTTTCCGAGTCGGCCGATAATTTCGAAGTTGACTTGGTTTGGTAGGCCTCGAAAGTTGAGGCGATCGCGGATGCGCCGGACAGGTTTTGTCAATCTAGGCGCGGCGTGAGCGAGTGAAGGAGTGACCCTCGATGGGTCATGACTGATGCGAGCGAATGCTGCAACGACGAGTGACGAAAGCTGGACAAGCAGACGGGGCCATAGCTCAGCTGGGAGAGCGCCTGCCTTGCACGCAGGAGGTCGGCGGTTCGATCCCGCCTGGCTCCACCAAAAGCCTGAAAGATCGATGATTGCTGACGAAAGTCAGTGTACAGAAACGAATGTTTCATTGTGATGAAGCCTTCCTTTCTGATCACTGGGTCAGATTTGCTCTTTAACAAATTGGACGAGATAGAACACGAATATTC
>NZ_JBNRLS010000013.1:0-4165 GCF_050379415.1 Marinobacter sp. DUT-1 | reverse complement strand
TGTAGTAGCCCCCATTTAAACCGGACACCTTGGTAGAAGCAAAGGCCTAGGCATAGACCTAGTGCAAAGGAGTGTCCAAGGTGGAGAGAATCGAAGTCATAACTGGAGTGCAGCGTCGTCGCCGGTATTCCGCGCAGGAGAAGGCATTCATGGTCGCGGAGTGTGAGCGGCCTGGCATGTCGGTATCGCTTGTCGCACGACGTCATGGTATATCAGCAAGTCTGTTGTTCCGTTGGAAGAAGCTGATGAAAGACGGTGGCATGTCCGCGATTGAATCTGGTGATGAGGTTGTCAGTGCATCCGAGATGAAAGCCCTGAACAAGAAGGTCCGGGAGCTGGAGCGGATGTTGGGCCGCAAGACGATGGAAGCTGAAATACTCCGGGAAGCCCTGGAGGTGGCTCAGTCAAAAAAGTTGATCTCGCGCATGCCGTTGCTGCCACCGGACGATACCCTCTGAAACGGGTTGCGGAGGTAATGAAGGTATCGCGCTCCAACCTTCTGGATCGCCTTCATGGTCGCCAGAAAGGCAGAAGCCCAAGATATAACAAGCAGGACGATGAGCGGCATTTGCCGTTTATCCGAGAGCTGTGCGATGCCCGTGCTGCCAATGGCTATCGAAGGATCACTGCTCGGCTGAATCGGTTGCTGGCAGCAAACGACGAGCGAGTGAACCACAAGCGCGTGTATCGACTGATGAAGCAGGATGGACTGTTGTTACCCCGTTATACGGGACGGCCCCAGGAGCGCTGCCATAACGGCCAGGTCATCACCTTGAAGCCAGACCTTCGCTGGTGCTCAGACGGCTTCGAGATCCGTTGCTGGAACAAGGAAGTTGTGCGTGTTGCGTTCAGCCTGGACTGCTGTGACCGCGAACTGATGCGCTACGTGGCGACCACCGGCGGCATCACCGCTGAGATGGTCCAGGATTTACTGCTGGAAAGCCTGGAATACCGCTTCGGCCAGTCAGAACGTGTTCCGCACCCACTCGAATGGCTGACGGATAATGGCAGCTGCTACATTGCCAAAGAAACGCGGGCCTTCGCGTCCTCTCTGGGCTTTGTGGTGTGTACCACACCAGTCAGAAGCCCTCAGAGTAATGGCATGGCTGAGGCCTTCGTGAAGACGTTCAAGCGGGACTATGTGTACCTGAACGATCTTCCTGATGCCGCCACGGTGATGGCCAGGTTGCCGGAATGGATCGAGGACTATAACCGCAGCCACCCGCACAAGGGGCTGAAAATGAAATCGCCCTGGGAGTACCGGGCAGAACTGGCATCAAATTGATGAGGTGGTGTCCGGTTTAGCGGGGGCAACTACAGTCCTAGAGGTAGTTCGGCAATAGCTTGGTGAACGCTGAGGTTTCGATGAACAGCATTGCCAAAATATACGGCGTTGCCGTACGAGCGTCAAGGCAAGATCAGTGAGGTGTAACGCCCTTGTTTAGCGGCGCCCATGTAGCGCAGGGAAGGGAACCAAAAGCAGTACGCTTTTGGCGTCCGGTTGACCGCTTGGTTAACGGCTTTTGGCACCGGCCCACACGTATTTATTGAATATTGCTGGTGCCACTAATGTTACGAACACAGCCGCGATCAACCCAAATGTACCAGACCAATTCTCGGCAAAATTTAGGATGTGGCAAAGCCACGCACCTGGGTTGTCATAACAATACTGCGGCGCAGACTTTGCCGCCGGGACGGCAAAGGGAAATATCAGCAATGCTCCGATCAGAGTTTGAATCCCGTAGCTCGTACAACCACTGAAAAACGCGAAACGCTTTGGAGAGCCCAGTCCCTTCCATTTGGCAAAGATATAACCCCATAAGACGGGTAACCAGAACACAGCGGCCAACCCTATGCCTATTGCTATCGAAATGCCGAGGATCTTAATTTCCACTCTATACTTCCATATCTGGGACTAGAGCCGTTAAGCCCTGGCTGTGCGGCGTGCCGGAGCGCCAGCGCAGGCGCGTCCGACAACAGCCATTGGTTAAGCTGCTTCGAAGTCCAGTGGATGGATTCCATCCAGGTTGACCGTATTGCGGGCCACCCAAAGATCGTACATATCCTGCATTGCCAACCAGCTCTCGGGAGTGCGCCCGAGCACCTTAGATAGCCGCAATGACATTTCCGGACTTATACCACTATCTCCTTTGAGCAAACGAGACAACGTGGAAGGTGAGACCCCTAGGCTGGACGCAAGCTGGCGGGAGCTGATGCCGAAAGGCTCCAGATACACCTCACGAATGAATTCACCGGGATGCGGCGGATTATGCATAGTCATTAGTGATAATCCTCATAATCAAGAACGTAGGCGTTGCCGTCCTGAAATTCGAACGTCATGCGCCAGTTTCCGTTGACCCGAATCGACCACCGTTCTTTGTCTTTGCCCTTCAATGGGTGAAGCCGGAAACCAGGGATATCCATGTCTTCCACTGAAGTCGCCGTATCCAGAGCAGCCAGCTGCATACGCAGCTTCTTGGCATGGTCGGGTTGTATCCCAGACGTGTGGCCGGTCGAGTAAAACCGCTTCAGTCCTTTGTGACGGAATGATTTAATCATGAGAGAATGCTAGCACGTTGCGCACCACGCAACAATAGAGCTTAATCGGGATAGGGAGGCACCTCACGATGCCCCTCCACCCACATCACCGGGCATACGGATCACGTACCACGGCGATTCAGTGACTTAATTCACCCCGTAACCATACTGCCATAGCGACCTTCACTTTCATTGAAAATCCGTCGTATCCGGAGCAATAGGTCAGCGTTTTCAGCAGCCCGTTTGCCGGGCTTGCGATTCGCCCAGGCGTAGTAACCTGAGCGCGAAATGTTCAGGTGGCGACACAGGGCCTTTACGCCGTGTTGTCGTCGGTGTTGCCAGACGAACCGGAACGCTTCTGTCGTTCCTCGGCCTGAAAACGTTGAAACTTTTTTAGGAGGTCTATTTCCTCCTGGCGGGCATTCAGCTGTTTTTCCAGATCCTTGATGCGCTTCTTCGCCTTTGCCAGCTCGTCTTCCGCGGCGGCTTCAGAATCCGGTGGAGGGTTCACCCGTTTCGGAGAGGGCTTCTGCTTTTTCATGTGTTTGTTTTCAACCAGCGTTCCGTTGCGATGCTCCATACACCAGCGGTACAGCATGACTGGATGTATCCCTAGCCCCTCCGCAATATCCTTGGTTTTAACGTTAGGGTGATTAGCCAGTTTAACGGCCCGCAGCTTGAACGCCAGGGTGTAACGATCGTAGTTTCTCTTGTGGCTCTGCCCCATGGTGGGCCCCTTCTAGTGTTCGGTAAAAGACCGTCCACTAAAGAGGTGCAAGATCAGCGCCCATGGAGTGCAACGGAATGGGCGTCCGGTGGAGGCCCAGAGGGCCGTAACGAACTTGAATGCTTGGTTATATGCTGGTGGAAACCAAAATGACCGGGGGTAGCAGAATTAGATACCACTTCCAGGCTCCATAGAGACCTGCCAGGCGACGATGTTTCTTGACTGCTATCTGATCCGGCAAAGCCCACTGAGGAGGCTCTTTGTAGCCACGGAACGAAAACAAAGTCATCCCCAGATAAGAACTTCCCTCTGGGTTAAACCTGAACCCTCGAGGCTTACCGTCTACCACCCAATCTTCTCTGAAGTGCCGGTATTGGTAAGAAATAAAGTCATCGAACGCCATGCACAAGGCAATCCATAGCAGCCCTCCAATTAGAAGGTATAGAGGGATCATCACGTTCCTCTCATATAACGCGCGGAGCACAGCGGCGGCCCGTCAGGGACGTCCGGCGGCCACCGGCCGCGTACTGATGCGGCTGGTTATATTTTGCTGGCTTGGGCTTCAGGCTCTCGCCCACCACGCAACACCAAATATAGCAGCGGACCTGCAGATACAAACACCGCTGTCAGAACTAAAAACGGGATGACGTAGCCCAACCCTTTGCCGCGGCTTTTGGCGTCCTGGTACATCCAAATACAGGCCAACGCGGCGAGAATGTAGAGATCTATGACAACCTGGGCGGTATCCGGGCTAGACATCAGCTGAACACCGAAGGCCAGAAGCGACTGCTCGGCGCCTGCCATTACCCAGAAGGTAAAGCCCATGAACAGGCAGAGAACGATTAGGGGGATTGTCGATATTCTCATAATCTTCCTTGATTGAGGTTTAAGAAATATAAC
>NZ_JBNRLS010000012.1:0-5857 GCF_050379415.1 Marinobacter sp. DUT-1 | reverse complement strand
GTCGTTGACAGTTTTCCTGAGGGCTGTAGAATGCGCACCACTTCTGAGGGACAAGCCACTGACGCAGCGGCGGCCCGAGGGAGTAACTGCTTGAAAGTTTTGAAGAAAATGGTTTCAAGATTTCTTCAGAAAGCGGTTGACAAGGTGGCGGTTCAGTGTAGAATGCGCGCCTCGTTTGAAGCAGTAAGCCGGACGGTTTTTGGCGGGTTTGAAAGAGTTTGAAAACGCTGAAAACTAACGGTTGACAAGGTCGGGATTCGATGTAGAATACGCGGCCTTGATTGAGCAGAGGCTCAACGCTCTTTAAAAAGTTAACCAAGTAATTCGTGTGGGCGCTGGCCGAGGTATTTCGGACACGAAATATCAGGACAGTGACTCGTCGAAATTGAGTTTTGTCTTGAGCAAGAATAGAGAATCTTCGGATTCTTGTATGATTTAAACTGAAGAGTTTGATCATGGCTCAGATTGAACGCTGGCGGCAGGCTTAACACATGCAAGTCGAGCGGTAACAGGGGGTGCTTGCACCCTGCTGACGAGCGGCGGACGGGTGAGTAATGCATAGGAATCTGCCCAGTAGTTGGGGATAGCCCGGGGAAACCCGGATTAATACCGAATACGCCCTACGGGGGAAAGCAGGGGATCTTCGGACCTTGCGCTATTGGATGAGCCTATGTCGGATTAGCTAGTTGGTGGGGTAACGGCTTACCAAGGCGACGATCCGTAGCTGGTCTGAGAGGATGATCAGCCACATCGGGACTGAGACACGGCCCGAACTCCTACGGGAGGCAGCAGTGGGGAATATTGGACAATGGGGGCAACCCTGATCCAGCCATGCCGCGTGTGTGAAGAAGGCTTTCGGGTTGTAAAGCACTTTCAGTGAGGAGGAAAACCTTATGGCTAATACCCATGAGGCTTGACGTTACTCACAGAAGAAGCACCGGCTAACTCCGTGCCAGCAGCCGCGGTAATACGGAGGGTGCAAGCGTTAATCGGAATTACTGGGCGTAAAGCGCGCGTAGGTGGTTTGGTAAGCGAGATGTGAAAGCCCCGGGCTTAACCTGGGAACGGCATTTCGAACTGTCAGACTAGAGTGTGGTAGAGGGTAGTGGAATTTCCTGTGTAGCGGTGAAATGCGTAGATATAGGAAGGAACACCAGTGGCGAAGGCGGCTACCTGGACCAACACTGACACTGAGGTGCGAAAGCGTGGGGAGCAAACAGGATTAGATACCCTGGTAGTCCACGCCGTAAACGATGTCAACTAGCCGTTGGGGATCTTGAATCCTTAGTGGCGCAGCTAACGCACTAAGTTGACCGCCTGGGGAGTACGGCCGCAAGGTTAAAACTCAAATGAATTGACGGGGGCCCGCACAAGCGGTGGAGCATGTGGTTTAATTCGACGCAACGCGAAGAACCTTACCTGGCCTTGACATCCTGCGAACTTTCTAGAGATAGATTGGTGCCTTCGGGAACGCAGTGACAGGTGCTGCATGGCCGTCGTCAGCTCGTGTCGTGAGATGTTGGGTTAAGTCCCGTAACGAGCGCAACCCCTATCCCTAGTTGCTAGCAGTTCGGCTGAGAACTCTAGGGAGACTGCCGGTGACAAACCGGAGGAAGGTGGGGATGACGTCAGGTCATCATGGCCCTTACGGCCAGGGCTACACACGTGCTACAATGGCGCGCACAGAGGGCTGCAAACTCGCGAGGGTAAGCCAATCTCTTAAAACGCGTCGTAGTCCGGATCGCAGTCTGCAACTCGACTGCGTGAAGTCGGAATCGCTAGTAATCGCGAATCAGAATGTCGCGGTGAATACGTTCCCGGGCCTTGTACACACCGCCCGTCACACCATGGGAGTGGATTGCACCAGAAGTGGTTAGTCTAACCTTCGGGAGGACGATCACCACGGTGTGGTTCATGACTGGGGTGAAGTCGTAACAAGGTAGCCGTAGGGGAACCTGCGGCTGGATCACCTCCTTAAACGAAGCCGAATGCTTCGGTCAGAGTCCACACGAATTACTTGGTTGGCTAATAAAGAGAGCAAAAGGGTCTTTGCAGGCCCGATGTCGGTTTGGTTAAACCTCAGGGTTTAGCGCCGGATTCGCGCCAGCTGACAAGGCGCAGGCTGAGAGAGCGAGGGAGCGTACACACGTACGTGACCGAGTGAACGAAGACTGCAACGCAGCTCAGGTGGTGCGAAGACAAGCAAAACCGGGTCTGTAGCTCAGGTGGTTAGAGCGCACCCCTGATAAGGGTGAGGTCGGTGGTTCAAGTCCACCCAGACCCACCAGAATTTCGCTGCTCGTCGTTGCTTCCAGGCTCACGTGCTGTTCGCACGCTACACCTGAAAGCGCCTAGATCAGCAAAATTCTTGGCAACTTTACTGGGGCCGTAGCTCAGCTGGGAGAGCGCCTGCCTTGCACGCAGGAGGTCAGGAGTTCGATCCTCCTCGGCTCCACCAAAAAAACTTTACTGACTAACTCCGGTTAGCAGTGTGCAGAAACAAGTGTTTCGACTTGATGAAATTGAGTTTGAAGCCCTTCTTTCTGATCACTGGGTCAGATTTGCTCTTTAACAAATTGGACGAGATAGAACACGAATATTCTTCTCTCTTTATCTCCGAGAGAAGATGTTCAAAGTGATAGCGATTTCAAGCGTTATCCGGTGTTGTCGTTGAAGTGGTTGTTGTATGGCTTCAGTCGGCTGTCTCGAATAAGCGTCAATCAGGCTTGCCTGGCGGGTGCGGATTCGTGGTCAGTTGTCTTGGGGTTATATAGTCAAGCAACTAAGCGCATACGGTGGATGCCTTGGCAGTCAGAGGCGATGAAAGACGTGGAAGCCTGCGATAAGGTTCGGGGAGCTGGCAAACGAGCTGTGATCCGGACATCTCTGAATGGGGAAACCCACCGACTTTCGGGTCGGTACCGTACAGTGAATCCATAGCTGTACGGGGCGAACCGGGGGAACTGAAACATCTAAGTACCCCGAGGAAAAGAAATCAACCGAGATTCCCTCAGTAGCGGCGAGCGAACGGGGACCAGCCCTTAAGCTGGACGACTGGTAGGAGAAGGCTCTGGAAAGTGCCGCCATAGTGGGTGATAGCCCCGTATCCGAAACCTGAGTTCAGTGAAATCGAGTAGGACGGGACACGTGATATCCTGTCTGAACATGGGGGGACCATCCTCCAAGGCTAAATACTCCTGACTGACCGATAGTGAACCAGTACCGTGAGGGAAAGGCGAAAAGAACCCCTGTGAGGGGAGTGAAATAGACCCTGAAACCGTATGCGTACAAGCAGTCGGAGCACCTTCGGGTGTGACGGCGTACCTTTTGTATAATGGGTCAGCGACTTATGTTCAGTGGCGAGGTTAACCGTTTAGGGGAGCCGTAGGGAAACCGAGTCTGAATAGGGCGATTCAGTCGCTGGGCATAGACCCGAAACCGGGCGATCTATCCATGAGCAGGTTGAAGGTTGAGTAACATCAACTGGAGGACCGAACCCACTGTCGTTGAAAAGCCAGGGGATGACTTGTGGATCGGAGTGAAAGGCTAATCAAGCCCGGAGATAGCTGGTTCTCCCCGAAAGCTATTTAGGTAGCGCCTCGGACGAATACCACTGGGGGTAGAGCACTGTTTGGGCTAGGGGGCCATCTCGGCTTACCAACCCCAGGCAAACTCCGAATACCAGTGAGTACTATCCGGGAGACACACGGCGGGTGCTAACGTCCGTCGTGAAGAGGGAAACAACCCAGACCGCCAGCTAAGGTCCCCAAGTACCAGTTAAGTGGGAAACGATGTGGGAAGGCTCAGACAGCTAGGAGGTTGGCTTAGAAGCAGCCATCCTTTAAAGAAAGCGTAATAGCTCACTAGTCGAGTCGGCCTGCGCGGAAGATGTAACGGGGCTCAAACTGGTCACCGAAGCTGCGGCTGTACACGTAAGTGTACGGGGTAGGGGAGCGTTCTGTAAGCCTGCGAAGGTGTGTCGAGAGGCATGCTGGAGGTATCAGAAGTGCGAATGCTGACATGAGTAACGACAATGCGGGTGAAAAACCCGCACGCCGGAAGACCAAGGGTTCCTGCGCAACGCTAATCGGCGCAGGGTGAGTCGGCCCCTAAGGCGAGACCGAAAGGTGTAGTCGATGGGAAACGGGTTAATATTCCCGTACCTTGGATAGCTGCGATGGAGAGACGGAGAAGGCTAGGTGAGCCGGGCGACGGTTGTCCCGGTTTAAGCGAGTAGGGAGTGGACTTAGGCAAATCCGGGTCCACAATCCTGAGACGCGACGACGACTGCCCACGGGCGGGAAGTCATTGATGCCCTGCTTCCAGGAAAATCTTCTAAGCTTCAGGCTATTCGAGACCGTACCCCAAACCGACACAGGTGGTCAGGTAGAGAATACCAAGGCGCTTGAGAGAACTCGGGTAAAGGAACTAGGCAAAATGGTGCCGTAACTTCGGGAGAAGGCACGCTGGTAGTAGGTGAAGCCCCTGCGGGTGGAGCCGAGACCAGTCGAAGATACCAGGCCCCTGCGACTGTTTATTAAAAACACAGTACTCTGCAAACACGAAAGTGGAAGTATAGGGTATGACGCCTGCCCGGTGCCGGAAGGTTAATTGATGGGGTTAGGATTCGTCCGAAGCTCTTGATCGAAGCCCCGGTAAACGGCGGCCGTAACTATAACGGTCCTAAGGTAGCGAAATTCCTTGTCGGGTAAGTTCCGACCTGCACGAATGGCGTAACGATGGGGGCGCTGTCTCTACCCGAGACTCAGTGAAATTGAAATCGCCGTGAAGATGCGGTGTATCCGCGGCTAGACGGAAAGACCCCGTGAACCTTTACTATAGCTTCACAGTGAACTTTGAGCATGCTTGTGTAGGATAGCTGGGAGGCTTTGAACCCGGGACGCCAGTTCCGGTGGAGCCAACCTTGAAATACCAGCCTGGCATGTTTGAGGTTCTAACTTGGTCCCCTGATCGGGGATGAGGACACTGTGTGGTGGGTAGTTTGACTGGGGCGGTCTCCTCCCAAAGCGTAACGGAGGAGCACAAAGGTGGGCTAAGCATGGTCGGACATCATGCGGTTAGTGTAATGGCACAAGCCCGCTTAACTGCGAGACAGACACGTCGAGCAGGTGCGAAAGCAGGTCATAGTGATCCGGTGGTTCTGTATGGAAGGGCCATCGCTCAACGGATAAAAGGTACTCCGGGGATAACAGGCTGATACCGCCCAAGAGTTCACATCGACGGCGGTGTTTGGCACCTCGATGTCGGCTCATCACATCCTGGGGCTGAAGCCGGTCCCAAGGGTATGGCTGTTCGCCATTTAAAGTGGTACGCGAGCTGGGTTTAGAACGTCGTGAGACAGTTCGGTCCCTATCTGCCGTGGACGTTGGAGATTTGAGGAAAGCTGCTCCTAGTACGAGAGGACCGGAGTGGACGAACCTCTGGTGTTCGGGTTGTGTCGCCAGACGCACTGCCCGGTAGCTATGTTCGGACAGGATAACCGCTGAAAGCATCTAAGCGGGAAGCCCCTTCCAAGATGAGATCTCCCTGGACCCTCGAGGTCCCTGAAGAGCCGTTCAAGACCAGGACGTTGATAGGTCGGGTGTGTAAGCGCTGCGAGGCGTTGAGCTAACCGATACTAATTGCTCGTGCGGCTTGACTATATAACACCCAAGACAATTGCGGATAACGCGAAATCAACATCACTTAACTCTATCCCGTCCCCCAGTGATCAACCGTTTTGCCTGACGACCATAGCGGTCTGGAACCACCTGATCCCATCCCGAACTCAGAAGTGAAACAGACCAGCGCCGATGGTAGTGTGGCATGGCCCATGCGAGAGTAGGTCATCGTCAGG
>NZ_JBNRLS010000011.1:0-7884 GCF_050379415.1 Marinobacter sp. DUT-1 | reverse complement strand
CTTTCTGATCACTGGGTCAGATTTGCTCTTTAACAAATTGGACGAGATAGAACACGAATATTCTTCTCTCTTTATCTCCGAGAGAAGATGTTCAAAGTGATAGCGATTTCAAGCGTTATCCGGTGTTGTCGTTGAAGTGGTTGTTGTATGGCTTCAGTCGGCTGTCTCGAATAAGCGTCAATCAGGCTTGCCTGGCGGGTGCGGATTCGTGGTCAGTTGTCTTGGGGTTATATAGTCAAGCAACTAAGCGCATACGGTGGATGCCTTGGCAGTCAGAGGCGATGAAAGACGTGGAAGCCTGCGATAAGGTTCGGGGAGCTGGCAAACGAGCTGTGATCCGGACATCTCTGAATGGGGAAACCCACCGACTTTCGGGTCGGTACCGTACAGTGAATCCATAGCTGTACGGGGCGAACCGGGGGAACTGAAACATCTAAGTACCCCGAGGAAAAGAAATCAACCGAGATTCCCTCAGTAGCGGCGAGCGAACGGGGACCAGCCCTTAAGCTGGACGACTGGTAGGAGAAGGCTCTGGAAAGTGCCGCCATAGTGGGTGATAGCCCCGTATCCGAAACCTGAGTTCAGTGAAATCGAGTAGGACGGGACACGTGATATCCTGTCTGAACATGGGGGGACCATCCTCCAAGGCTAAATACTCCTGACTGACCGATAGTGAACCAGTACCGTGAGGGAAAGGCGAAAAGAACCCCTGTGAGGGGAGTGAAATAGACCCTGAAACCGTATGCGTACAAGCAGTCGGAGCACCTTCGGGTGTGACGGCGTACCTTTTGTATAATGGGTCAGCGACTTATGTTCAGTGGCGAGGTTAACCGTTTAGGGGAGCCGTAGGGAAACCGAGTCTGAATAGGGCGATTCAGTCGCTGGGCATAGACCCGAAACCGGGCGATCTATCCATGAGCAGGTTGAAGGTTGAGTAACATCAACTGGAGGACCGAACCCACTGTCGTTGAAAAGCCAGGGGATGACTTGTGGATCGGAGTGAAAGGCTAATCAAGCCCGGAGATAGCTGGTTCTCCCCGAAAGCTATTTAGGTAGCGCCTCGGACGAATACCACTGGGGGTAGAGCACTGTTTGGGCTAGGGGGCCATCTCGGCTTACCAACCCCAGGCAAACTCCGAATACCAGTGAGTACTATCCGGGAGACACACGGCGGGTGCTAACGTCCGTCGTGAAGAGGGAAACAACCCAGACCGCCAGCTAAGGTCCCCAAGTACCAGTTAAGTGGGAAACGATGTGGGAAGGCTCAGACAGCTAGGAGGTTGGCTTAGAAGCAGCCATCCTTTAAAGAAAGCGTAATAGCTCACTAGTCGAGTCGGCCTGCGCGGAAGATGTAACGGGGCTCAAACTGGTCACCGAAGCTGCGGCTGTACACGTAAGTGTACGGGGTAGGGGAGCGTTCTGTAAGCCTGCGAAGGTGTGTCGAGAGGCATGCTGGAGGTATCAGAAGTGCGAATGCTGACATGAGTAACGACAATGCGGGTGAAAAACCCGCACGCCGGAAGACCAAGGGTTCCTGCGCAACGCTAATCGGCGCAGGGTGAGTCGGCCCCTAAGGCGAGACCGAAAGGTGTAGTCGATGGGAAACGGGTTAATATTCCCGTACCTTGGATAGCTGCGATGGAGAGACGGAGAAGGCTAGGTGAGCCGGGCGACGGTTGTCCCGGTTTAAGCGAGTAGGGAGTGGACTTAGGCAAATCCGGGTCCACAATCCTGAGACGCGACGACGACTGCCCACGGGCGGGAAGTCATTGATGCCCTGCTTCCAGGAAAATCTTCTAAGCTTCAGGCTATTCGAGACCGTACCCCAAACCGACACAGGTGGTCAGGTAGAGAATACCAAGGCGCTTGAGAGAACTCGGGTAAAGGAACTAGGCAAAATGGTGCCGTAACTTCGGGAGAAGGCACGCTGGTAGTAGGTGAAGCCCCTGCGGGTGGAGCCGAGACCAGTCGAAGATACCAGGCCCCTGCGACTGTTTATTAAAAACACAGTACTCTGCAAACACGAAAGTGGAAGTATAGGGTATGACGCCTGCCCGGTGCCGGAAGGTTAATTGATGGGGTTAGGATTCGTCCGAAGCTCTTGATCGAAGCCCCGGTAAACGGCGGCCGTAACTATAACGGTCCTAAGGTAGCGAAATTCCTTGTCGGGTAAGTTCCGACCTGCACGAATGGCGTAACGATGGGGGCGCTGTCTCTACCCGAGACTCAGTGAAATTGAAATCGCCGTGAAGATGCGGTGTATCCGCGGCTAGACGGAAAGACCCCGTGAACCTTTACTATAGCTTCACAGTGAACTTTGAGCATGCTTGTGTAGGATAGCTGGGAGGCTTTGAACCCGGGACGCCAGTTCCGGTGGAGCCAACCTTGAAATACCAGCCTGGCATGTTTGAGGTTCTAACTTGGTCCCCTGATCGGGGATGAGGACACTGTGTGGTGGGTAGTTTGACTGGGGCGGTCTCCTCCCAAAGCGTAACGGAGGAGCACAAAGGTGGGCTAAGCATGGTCGGACATCATGCGGTTAGTGTAATGGCACAAGCCCGCTTAACTGCGAGACAGACACGTCGAGCAGGTGCGAAAGCAGGTCATAGTGATCCGGTGGTTCTGTATGGAAGGGCCATCGCTCAACGGATAAAAGGTACTCCGGGGATAACAGGCTGATACCGCCCAAGAGTTCACATCGACGGCGGTGTTTGGCACCTCGATGTCGGCTCATCACATCCTGGGGCTGAAGCCGGTCCCAAGGGTATGGCTGTTCGCCATTTAAAGTGGTACGCGAGCTGGGTTTAGAACGTCGTGAGACAGTTCGGTCCCTATCTGCCGTGGACGTTGGAGATTTGAGGAAAGCTGCTCCTAGTACGAGAGGACCGGAGTGGACGAACCTCTGGTGTTCGGGTTGTGTCGCCAGACGCACTGCCCGGTAGCTATGTTCGGACAGGATAACCGCTGAAAGCATCTAAGCGGGAAGCCCCTTCCAAGATGAGATCTCCCTGGACCCTCGAGGTCCCTGAAGAGCCGTTCAAGACCAGGACGTTGATAGGTCGGGTGTGTAAGCGCTGCGAGGCGTTGAGCTAACCGATACTAATTGCTCGTGCGGCTTGACTATATAACACCCAAGACAATTGCGGATAACGCGAAATCAACATCACTTAACTCTATCCCGTCCCCCAGTGATCAACCGTTTTGCCTGACGACCATAGCGGTCTGGAACCACCTGATCCCATCCCGAACTCAGAAGTGAAACAGACCAGCGCCGATGGTAGTGTGGCATGGCCCATGCGAGAGTAGGTCATCGTCAGGCTCCTAAATAAAACAGCCCCGACAGCGAAAGCTGCCGGGGCTTTTTTATTTTGGATACGATATTCTCTCTCACTACAAAGGCCCCATGCGACAAGCGAGCCAAAGGCGAGCGCAGGACGCCGGAGCTCCGCGACGGCGGGCCCGAAGGGCCGAAGGCCGGCAGGCCTGAGCAAAGTAGGTCATCGTCAGGCTCCTAATACAAAACCCCAGCACCGCAAGGTGTTGGGGTTTTTTATTAGCTGCAAGAAAGAGATGACCTACAAGAGTGTCCGCACCGGTGCCGAAGGCAGAGCGAGCGATGCTCGCTCAGGTAAGGACGAGCACCCTGTCTCGGGGTGCTCCGGGTCATCGTCTGCAGTGCGAAGCACTGCCCGGGTATTTCTCCAAAAATATGGCGTTCTGGCCAACCCCAACTTTGTGTTTTCCCTTCTCCTGTTGTTTAATCCGCCCTTATCAATCTCTTCAGGCCGGATACCGTTTCATGAAATCCAAAGCACTGATAACCCTTCTCCAGGATGGCAAGATCCATTCCGGGGAGTCTCTTGCCCAATCTTTGGGGGTAAGCCGTACCGCAGTCTGGAAACAGATACGCCGCGCCGTTGACGACGGGTATGAGGTGGCAACGGTGCGAGGGAAAGGCTACCAGCTCCTGACTCCTGTGGACCTCCTCGACTCGGGGGAGATTTCGGGTGGTATTGCTCCCGAGATCCGGTCCGGTCTCAACTTAACGGTTCTTGATGAAGTGGATTCCACCAACGCGGAGGTGATCCGGCAGTGGCAGGCTGGAAGCTCCTCAATCCCGGTCTGTATTGCGGACTGCCAGACCGCCGGCCGGGGCCGTCGTGGCAAAGCCTGGCAAAGTCCCCGTGGTGAGAATCTTTACCTGAGTATCGGGCTGACGTTCCACGGAGGCTTCGCCGTGCTCGACGGTCTCAGTCTGGTGTTGGGTGTGGCTGTTGCCAATGCGCTCGAATCCCTGGGTGCGGAATCGATCGGACTGAAGTGGCCCAATGACATCTTCCTGCCCGGCGGCAAACTCGGCGGCATTCTCGTGGAGCTCCAGGGGGAATTGCAGGAAGGGGTGGTCCAGGTCATTGCAGGCATTGGCATCAATGTCCATATGTCAGAAGCTGATTCGGTAGACCAGCCCTGGACCAGTCTCGCATCGGCTTTTCCCGCTCGGGAATGGTCACGGAACCGGATCGCTTCAGCCATTATCAACGCAGTGCATGATGCCTCGGACATTTTTTCAGACGTAGGTTTCAGGGATTTCCGGGCGCCCTGGCAATCACGGGATATCTTCTTCGGTAAGACGATCCATGCCAGGGGAGGCGAATTGGAGGGTACCGGCGAGGGCATCGATGAAACCGGTAATTATCTGGTCAGGAATGCCGAAGGTGTGAGTCCCGTCAGGGCCGGGGAAATCAGCTTGCGGATGCGCTCATGAGACTGTTGATAGACGCGGGCAATACCCGTTTGAAATGGCAGCTGGGTGATCGTCAGAACGTGCTTGCCAGCGGCGTCGGAGACCTGTCGAGTCCCGATCCCCTGCAGGGGCTTCCGCCAGAGCCCAGGGTTCGGCGCATCAGTGTATCGACGGTGGCTGCAGAAGCTCGTCGTGAAGCGTTGGTGGCCCATCTGGAGCGTCGGTTCGGCGTGCCTGCGGTGTGTCACTGGTCGGAATCCCGGCGGGGCGGCCTGAGAAACGCCTATCAGGATTGCCAGCGTATGGGTGCCGATCGCTGGCACGCCATGTATGGCGCCTGGCAGCGGCACCGGGAGGGCTTCGCCGTAGTGGATGCAGGCAGTGCCGTGACCGTCGATTACGTGGACCAATCCGGGCAGCATCTGGGTGGGTTTATTCTACCCGGCCTGAAAATGATGATTCGAAGCCTCCAGACCGATGCTGCCAGAATTCTGTTTGATCCCGAGCAGGTATTGCAAATCGAGCCGGGGGTGAGCACCGGCGAATGCGTAAACCATGGCCTGGCATGGCTTTCTGCGGCAATGATCGATCGGATCCGGGCGGATGTCAGCACCTTCGCCCTGCGCGATATTCTGGTAACCGGGGGTGATGCTGAGCGGCTCCAGGGCCTGGGGCTTAACGCAGTTCATGTGCCCGATCTGGTCCTTCAAGGGCTGGCGGCCATCGATTCGGAAGAGTTGGCAATATGAGGTGGCTGGCGCTGGTACTGGTTGGTGCCAATCTTTTGCTTTGGTATTTCGCCGGCGCCATGCAGCCGCCGGTGCGCTCGTCAGAGACTTTGTCCGGCACCTTACCCCGGGTTGCCAGTCTCAAGTCCCCGGACAAACCGGAGCCTGTTCCCGATCTCAGCGAAGCAGGCCTGGAAGGGGAATCGGGTGGAGTAGCCTCTTCCGACCCGCTGGCAAAATCGCCGAAACCGGTTCCGATCCAGCCTCCCCTGCAGTGTGTCCGAATGGGCTGGCTGGAGAGCCGGGAAGCAGTGCAGGCGATCATAGGTTCCGTGCCGGCTCTTGGTGACATGGCTGTTTCGATTGAGGAGTTGGAGCGGGAGCGCCCGCCGCTGAACTGGGTGATGATCCCTCCCCAACCTCCGGAAGCAGCGCGCAGGCAATTCCGCGATATTCAGCGCCAGGGCATAGACTCTTATCTCGTCACCCAGGGTGAATATCGCAACGCCATCTCTCTGGGATTGTTTGAGTCCCGGGAGGCGGCAATTTCCGTGCTCGAAGAAAAAAAACGTCAGAATCTCAATGCGGTACTAGCCAACTACGACCGAAATCAGATAAGCTACGCCCTCGATTTTGAGGCTGAGCCGGACCTCGCTGAGGACCTGGTTCAGGCGGTAACTTCGGAATATGGCAAAAATTTCGATTTCATCGAAATCAACCCTTGTGAAGGTGTTGCAACGTCAGAAAAAACTCCGTAGTATACCGCCCTCGCTGACGAGGCGAATGTGAGCTGGCGTAGCTCAGTTGGTAGAGCAGCTGACTTGTAATCAGCAGGTCGGGGGTTCGATTCCGTCCGCCAGCTCCACTTTAAGTTTTGAGCAGATTCGTGGGAAACGAATTTGTACGGGAGGGGTTCCCGAGTGGCCAAAGGGATCAGACTGTAAATCTGACGGCATCGCCTTCGCAGGTTCGAATCCTGCCCCCTCCACCACTTATTGCTCGCGGGCATCGTATAGTGGCTATTACCTCAGCCTTCCAAGCTGATGACGCGGGTTCGATTCCCGCTGCCCGCTCCAATTTGGTTTTAATGCTCATGTAGCTCAGTCGGTAGAGCACACCCTTGGTAAGGGTGAGGTCGGCGGTTCAAATCCGCCCATGAGCTCCATTTTTATCCGGTCAACGTTACGATCCAGGTTGATTAGGGGAGTTGGTCAAATGTCCAAAGAAAAATTTGAGCGTAGTAAACCGCACGTAAACGTGGGTACTATTGGTCACGTTGACCATGGTAAGACCACTCTGACCGCTGCTCTGACTCGTGTATGTCACGAAGTGTGGGGTACAGGTTCAGCCAGCGCGTTTGACCAGATCGATAACGCGCCGGAAGAGAAGGCCCGTGGTATCACTATCGCGACCTCTCACGTTGAGTACGATTCTCCGACCCGTCACTACGCGCACGTAGACTGCCCGGGCCACGCTGACTATGTGAAGAACATGATCACCGGTGCTGCCCAGATGGACGGCGCGATCCTGGTCTGTTCCGCAGCTGACGGCCCCATGCCGCAGACTCGCGAGCACATCCTGCTGTCCCGTCAGGTTGGCGTTCCTTACATCGTTGTGTTCCTGAACAAGGCGGACATGGTCGATGACGAGGAGCTGCTGGAGCTGGTCGAGATGGAAGTTCGCGATCTGCTGAGCCAGTACGACTTCCCGGGCGACGACACTCCGATCGTAACCGGTTCCGCGCTGATGGCGCTGGAAGGTAAAGACGACAACGAGATGGGTACTACCGCTGTGAAGAAGCTGGTAGAAGCCCTGGACGAGTACATCCCGGAGCCGGAGCGTGCGATTGATCAGCCGTTCCTGATGCCGATCGAGGACGTATTCTCTATCTCCGGTCGTGGTACCGTGGTAACCGGTCGTGTTGAGCGTGGCATCATCAAGGTTGGTGACGAAGTGGAAATTGTTGGTATCAAGGATACCGTCAAGACCACTTGTACCGGTGTTGAGATGTTCCGCAAGCTGCTGGACGAAGGTCGTGCTGGTGAGAACGTTGGTGTTCTGCTGCGTGGTACCAAGCGTGACGACGTTGAGCGTGGTCAGGTACTGGCGGTTCCGGGCTCCATCACTCCGCACACCAAGTTCGAGTGCGAAGTGTACGTACTGTCCAAAGAAGAAGGCGGCCGTCATACTCCGTTCTTCAAGGGCTACCGTCCGCAGTTCTACTTCCGTACCACCGACGTAACCGGTTCCTGTGAACTGCCGGAAGGCGTGGAAATGGTTATGCCGGGTGACAACGTGAAGATGAGTGTTGCCCTGATCGCTCCGATCGCCATGGAAGATGGTCTGCGCTTCGCGATTCGCGAAGGTGGCCGTACCGTTGGTGCCGGCGTGGTCTCCAAGATCATCGAGTAA
>NZ_JBNRLS010000010.1:0-17962 GCF_050379415.1 Marinobacter sp. DUT-1 | reverse complement strand
CTGTAGTTGCCCCCGCTAAACCGGACACCACCTCATCAATTTGATGCCAGTTCTGCCCGGTACTCCCAGGGCGATTTCATTTTCAGCCCCTTGTGCGGGTGGCTGCGGTTATAGTCCTCGATCCATTCCGGCAACCTGGCCATCACCGTGGCGGCATCAGGAAGATCGTTCAGGTACACATAGTCCCGCTTGAACGTCTTCACGAAGGCCTCAGCCATGCCATTACTCTGAGGGCTTCTGACTGGTGTGGTACACACCACAAAGCCCAGAGAGGACGCGAAGGCCCGCGTTTCTTTGGCAATGTAGCAGCTGCCATTATCCGTCAGCCATTCGAGTGGGTGCGGAACACGTTCTGACTGGCCGAAGCGGTATTCCAGGCTTTCCAGCAGTAAATCCTGGACCATCTCAGCGGTGATGCCGCCGGTGGTCGCCACGTAGCGCATCAGTTCGCGGTCACAGCAGTCCAGGCTGAACGCAACACGCACAACTTCCTTGTTCCAGCAACGGATCTCGAAGCCGTCTGAGCACCAGCGAAGGTCTGGCTTCAAGGTGATGACCTGGCCGTTATGGCAGCGCTCCTGGGGCCGTCCCGTATAACGGGGTAACAACAGTCCATCCTGCTTCATCAGTCGATACACGCGCTTGTGGTTCACTCGCTCGTCGTTTGCTGCCAGCAACCGATTCAGCCGAGCAGTGATCCTTCGATAGCCATTGGCAGCACGGGCATCGCACAGCTCTCGGATAAACGGCAAATGCCGCTCATCGTCCTGCTTGTTATATCTTGGGCTTCTGCCTTTCTGGCGACCATGAAGGCGATCCAGAAGGTTGGAGCGCGATACCTTCATTACCTCCGCAACCCGTTTCAGAGGGTATCGTCCGGTGGCAGCAACGGCATGCGCGAGATCAACTTTTTTGACTGAGCCACCTCCAGGGCTTCCCGGAGTATTTCAGCTTCCATCGTCTTGCGGCCCAACATCCGCTCCAGCTCCCGGACCTTCTTGTTCAGGGCTTTCATCTCGGATGCACTGACAACCTCATCACCAGATTCAATCGCGGACATGCCACCGTCTTTCATCAGCTTCTTCCAACGGAACAACAGACTTGCTGATATACCATGACGTCGTGCGACAAGCGATACCGACATGCCAGGCCGCTCACACTCCGCGACCATGAATGCCTTCTCCTGCGCGGAATACCGGCGACGACGCTGCACTCCAGTTATGACTTCGATTCTCTCCACCTTGGACACTCCTTTGCACTAGGTCTATGCCTAGGCCTTTGCTTCTACCAAGGTGTCCGGTTTAAATGGGGGCTACTACAGTGGCCGCGGTAACGGCCCCCGTCAATAAAGAGTGTGGGATCAGGTCGCTAGAATATCAGCGGCCTGATCTCGGTAGTGTTTCCAGATGTCCTGATAACGAAAGAGAAGACCATCATCAATATCGTAGACCGATCCACCCTTCTCGTACCTATGCATCTCCTGTTTTATTAGCCTTCCCCAGATTAGAGAAAGGTGAGCAACAAGCCAGGCGTAATGGCCGTCCCTGTTTTCCGGCAGCAGGTTTTCGACAAAGCTCAAGAGCTGCTCATCACGGGGTAAAACTCCGCTTCGCCATTCCTTCAACCGGGTCTTGCGGGTATCCATTGCAATATCCCACAAGTCTTTGTATTCCTGTGACTTCGGGTCGAGTTTAGCGATCTTTTGGTCACTTGGATGCAGAATAGCTTTTGAAAGCTCGCGCCAAGTGAGAGGCTTATTCGGATCCTCTGAGAATACAGTCTTCCACCTCTCGAGAAGCTGGGCAAAAGGATAGAAGATCTGTCCATCTGGCTCCCTTTTCGGTGCCAAGATACCCATAAGCCCCTGAGAGACCATTTCGTCTGATCCCTTGGAGTCGATGCCCAGTTCTACGAAGCGCTCCATGATGTCCAAGGAAAGGTTTGACAGCAGGCTGTAATAAAATTCGATGCGGATGTCTTGCCAGAATTGCTGTTCAATTCGTGGTCTTTCCGGATCAGACATCCGCACTGTGCTGGCTATTTCGATGAGATCGCTGTCGACAAAAGTGTGCTCATGCAGGAGGCGTTTCATTGCATCTTCTTGAAGAGCCTTATCCGTTTTTGTTTGGTTAGGCTTTAGTGCGATGCGCTTAATCTCCTCCAGGCAATCATATTCAGCTGTAATGCGGTCATGAATAAAACGCTCAGCTCTGGAGTTGAGAAAGCGATCCTTGAGGGAGAATTCCCTCAGGGAGAGGATGGCTGGGAACCAAGAGGCGCCGTTACTACGGAGCTTAAGATCCTCCCAGGGTTTGAACTTCTCCGAAAGCTCCAAGAGATCGAAATTATCCGGTACCTTTGCTGCCAGAATATCTTGGATCCGATTTGCGGTGGATCGGGTGACAGGCTTGGTGAAAGCGCTTTTCAGCGTTTTGTCCGACGGCGGCACTTTTCCTAATTGACGCCCCAAGTCGCGAATCATCCCGGGCATTCCAGCACTGAAACCACTGAGACGAAGAAATTCTTCAAACGGTGGTAAGAACGGAATATCGGAAGATGGGTATATCATCAGAACGCGATCTTTCACAGAATCCTGGTCCTTTATTGCCTCAGATGTCATTAAAGATAGTGCCGGACTTCTTCTACTTCCGAAAAAATAAATCCCGCCGCTAGCCGTGATCCTTCCTATAAAATTGCCGAAAGCGAAGGCTTTCTGGAAATAAGTTAAAAGTAGTGGATTTCAGTGAAGGACGTGCTTGAGCTATCCTCGAAAAAAACTGAGGCCTTCTCAGGCGGGCTCTAGGCTTCGCTATGTAAGAGCTCCAGTATGATCCGAGTCTGGTAGTGCTTTATCGGACGACATTTACAGGCAATGAAGAGCAAAAGTGCTAGGCACGGATACGGAGGTTTCAGTGGGATACCAGCTAGGCGAATGTGACCGAGAATACCCATACCGCTACTCACTGGTGGCGACCACAGACACCAAATCTGACAAAACTTTGATCGTTGTTCAATGCAATCCTAGCCTAGCCACTAATTCCGGATCGGACCCAACTGTGGGCAAAGTGGCTATATGGGCTGAGAGTGAGGGCTTCGGAAAAGTCGTTTTCTTGAATCTTTTCGCTTTGATTTCCTCTAGAACGGGGGCGCTTACGGGAAAGTCTTATGAAGAAGTCGTCGGTCCAAGGAATAACGAAGTGATGAGAGCTCAACTTAGACGACCGAACTGCACAGTGGTGATGGCCTGGGGCGGTGATATTCCTGTTGAACCAGAACTATATGCGCAACGATTAACTGAGATCAGAGGCTATCTCGAAGAGATTGATCTAGTAGCCCATCATGTTGGAGCTCTGTCGTATGGCACTCATCCCAGACATGGCCGCATGTGGAATAAGGGAAACAGAGATATACGCGTATTGGCTTGGGAAAAAATCTGTTCTTAGCCAAAGCAAGCACTGCTGGGTTCTACCCTCCTTTATAACTCCCCTCCAGAAGAAGAGTGTCGGCTCCGCCTCCGTTCCGTTTACACGCACGCTCGCGGCGTCATGCATAAAAAGATCCCTTGATAGACTAAAAGCTTTCTTGCTAAAAAAACTATAAAAGCTACTATAAAGTCTATATTTTCTGAGTAAGGCGGCCGAGTCATGGCAACTATCGAAGTTGATTTTGAAGTTTTCAAAGAGCTAACAGTTCGGCGAGAGTCTGAATCGATGACCGAAAATGACGTAATTCGGTTGCTCCTTGGGCTTGACGATCAAGCATCTAAACCTACAGCAGGTAACGAAACTACAGGCGGAAAGCCATGGGTATGTAAGGGTGTTGTCTTTCCCCATGGGACCGAATTTCACGCGACCTATAAGGGCCAGCTGTATACCGGGGTTGTAGTCGAGGGTGCTCTTGTAGTTCACGGAAAGCGGTTTACTTCACCCTCGTCTGCTGCCGTTTCAATAACGGGCAATCCTGTTAATGGCTGGAGGTTTTGGGAGTGTTTGCTTCCAGGGAAAAAGCATTGGAAAGTTATTGCAGAGTTGCGGAACTAAACATGCCTAACCAAGCGCGTGACCCGGATGGAGGAAAGGGCCATCTGTTTGCTCAGCGTTCTACGGTGCGAAAGATTGGAGGGAGTCATGAAATCTGATGGTGTATCGGCTGCATTCTCTTTAATACTGGAGGAAATTGAGGTTGTTGAATCCCAATTAAACCAGGAGGGTTCCGCTGCATTTAGCAAAAGCCAATATGACGACGCTGAAGCTATCAGTAGCTCAGGAAAAAAACTGAAAGAGTTTCGTTCTAAACTCGAAAAATTACAGAGTGAATGGAGCTCTGGAATCGACATAAAAACCCGTGAAAGAGTAAAAATCGAGCCTGGATATTCGATAAGGCCGCACTCAAAATCTGCTCGGACAGGCATCAGAGTTACGCTGGCCAATGGGGCTGTAATTCAGAAAGAAACTGCCGCTCAGACGATGGCTGAAACTATCGAGTATTTTGGGCTAGAGAACGTTCGTGCCCTGGGGCTTACGGTGAGCGGAATCGACCTGGTATCGACATCGAAGCATCCAAAATATGGGCAAGTTCAAGTCGGTAAATTTTTTGTCTGTACTCACAGCAACACCAAAAGCAAAAAGAAATTGCTGGAGGATCTGTCAATAAAGCTCAATCGACCACTCAAAGTTGAGATTATTGGGTAATAACTCATAGCCATTCGCCGTCATCAATGCGTGTCCACTGCATTGGGCTGGTTATCTGCTGATCGGGACAAGGAGAGAGTGTTTGGAAAAGTCTAAAGTTGCAGTTTTCATCGACGTTGAAAATCTGACGCAGTGGGTGAGGGACGATGGTACTGAGCGGTTGATGGCAGATATCAGTGCGATTGGTCAGGTGATTGTCAGACGCGCATATGGAGTATGGAGTAAACCAGGTATATCCAATTTCCAAGCCCCTTTGAATCGACTAGGGTTCGAACTAATCCACAGCTTTCATCCCGTTAGTGGCAAGAACTCGGCTGATATCCAGCTGACTGTTGATGTCATGGAACATGCGTTGCGGCTAACTGATGTTGATTGGTTTGTGCTGGCAACGGGGGACTCTGACTTCTCACCATTATTTCGTCGCCTAAGGGAAATGGGAAAGGAAGTAATCGGGGTTGGCCCTCGTTCACCATTGAGTGAGAGTGTGAAATCGTCATGCTCTCGCTACATCCACACAGATCCTGTCTCAACCAACACGAGAGAGCTCGAGTTCGATGATGCAGCTGAGATCGTAGAATCCATCTTGGCTGCAAGTACTGAACCCTTAGCGCTGAATGTACTGAAACAAGGTGTTCTTAACGTCAATAGCGCATTCAGTGAGAAGGATATGGGCTTCGGCTCTTTCTCCGCATTTTTGAAGGCTATAGATACAGTTGCCCTTAAAATGTCGCCTGGCAGCAATACTATGTGGTTGGCCGAGCTGGTGACAACAGATAGCCTCCGTCAGCCTAACGCTGGTTTGACGCCTGGAAGCCGGGAGAGTTATCAAGCGCTGCTACGCAAGAAAAAATGGGTCACTGTACCTAGAGAGTTGCTTGAGCTTGTTGGTGAGACGCTTAGAGACTTACCTCCCCTAGAAAAGCAGGACATGATCGAGGAGCTGATAGTACGCATCGCATCAGTGCGAAAGGACGTTACCGCAGCAGATATTCGAAAGGCCATTGCCCTGCTTTACAAGGCCCAGATGTTTGAGCTTATTGATGACACTCAACACGATAGTCGTTTGCTGAAGCTAAAGTCTGAACAGGACCACATGAAAGAAGTGGATATGGCATTCATCCGCAGACTGAGGTCTGCGTGTACCGAGAATAATGTTGCGTTCGAGCCCTCAGTTATCCGAGATCTACTTTTTACACAACCAGCAATGTCTGATCTCGGTAATATGTTAAGGAGTGTTGAGGCGGAAACGGTTGTCTGAACATTTTAAGGATTCCTAAATTCGATGCATGTGATACGGAGTGATCTGCCAATCAGAACTTTGTCAAAGAATGTAAAACATTCGGGAAAGGTGAACCACGTAATTTTAGAACTCGTCTGAACTGCCATACTGCTGCCCAAAATTGGGCTTTGCACTAGTTGTGCAATCAGTACAGGGAAGTTGTGATGATGTATAAGTACGCGTGTGGTTTAGCGCTCGCTTGGATAGTTACGTCCTTTTCTTCGGTAAACGCCGAGCAATTCCAAGAAACCGATGACATCGTCATTAGCCCAGATTTCTGCTCTCTTTATCCCATCGCCATTTCCAGTTCGGTTGTATCCTCCGCGACACCAGGCCAGATGTTTCAGAACATTCCCACCGGCACCGGCCCTGGGAATTACAGCTGGCTGTCATGGGACGGAAGTAATGATGTCAACACCCTAGCGGAAGCACTTCTACCTCCAGGAACCAGCGAAAACTACAGAAATCCCGACAATCCCTTCGATACCCAGATTAATATTGGTGATTGGGTGGAGGGCTCTCCTGGTGTCAAGAACAGCACCTACATCCGCTCAAACCTTGATTCACTTCTGAACTACAACATTATCGTTCCGGTTTGGGGGAACGTGGACGGTCAAGGCTCGCGCTTCAACTACGAGACCGTACGCTTTGCAGTCATTCGCTTGAATGACTATGCCCTCAACGGCAAGGGCTACATCAGTTTTACCTTTGAACGATATACCCGCTGCTACAACCATCGCCCTGAATCCCTCGATAGCCACATCACCACGCCTGAGGACACACCGGTTACTTTCGAACTAAAGGCCGGGGACGCAGACGGAGACGAATTAACCTACCAGATACTGACACAGCCCGAGCACGGGCAGATCGTCCAATCGGGGTCCCTGGTCACCTATACGCCTTCCGAAAATTTCTATGGAAGTGACAGCCTGGAGTTTCAAGTACACGACAACGAACAACTCTCTGGTACTGCCACTGTCACCATTGAGGTGTTGCCTGTAAATGATGCTCCCGTAGCTGATCCCCACTCAGCCACCGGCCCAGAAGACACTGCAATTCCGTTGAGTTTTTCCGGTAGTGATATAGAAAGCTCACCGCTAACATTTGCGGTGGTAACCCCACCCACACGGGGAGAAGTCATTGAGACTGACAATGGCCCGGTTTATCTGCCGGAGGCCAACTTCTTTGGGCAGGATTCGCTGGAATACGTGGCCAATGACGGGGAGCTGGATTCCCAGCCTGCCACTTACAACCTGGTGGTAACACCGGTTAATGATGCGCCAACGGCAAAAGATGTCTTTGCCGAGACCGAAGGTGGCGACCCGGTGGTTGTTACTCTCATAGGCGAAGACGTCGATAGTGAAACTCTCACCTACAGGCTGATCGAAGAACCTGCTCATGGCCAGTTCACAGGAGAGGCTCCGGAACTCGTATATACCCCGGATCCCAGGTTTGAAGGACTGGAGGTGCTTACATACGAGGTGTCTGACGGGGAACTCCAAGACACGGCGACCATTACCATTAATGTTATTCAGCCGAATCTGCCACCCGTGATCACCAGTCCGCCGATCGTTACAACTCCGGAGCAGGCTCGCTACGACTACCCCGTAGTTGCGGAAGATCCCAACGAGGATGAGCTGACGCACTCGTTAGACCGTGGCCCGGTTGGTATGACCATCGATAGCACAACCGGAGTGATTCATTGGTTGCCTCAGCCAGAATTCACGCAATCAGTCCCCACCTTCAATCAGCAGTGTTATGTGGTGCCGAGCGGTAATGTCAAAGTCTATGAGGAGGGCGACGATGCTTCCGGTGTGAGTTATATCGCTCCGCTTTTCCATCGTGTAAAGACTTCCATTGCTGACGCCAGCAATTACGTTGCGCCGCAGTCGGTGGCTTGGCATAAGAAGAATCGATGCCTCGGTTGCCACATCCAGACCCAAAGCCTTTTGGGTATGCAATCGTCCAAAGCCAAGGCCGATGTGGATGAGGGGGCCGCGGAATACCTGCTGACGGAAATTCTATCCAGCCAATTGAATGATGGCTCTATTCGTCGGTCGCATCCCCAATTCGCGAAGAATCAAACGGCATTTGCGCTATGGGCGCTAAATGCGGTGCCTGAACGGTCACGAACCTTCCTGGTTCGCCAAAAGGGGTTGGACTTTTTCCTTGATCGGGTCACTGTCAGTGGCAATCAGTCGTACTGGACAACGGACCATAGCAGTGGATGGCTGCGCGATTCCCTGGGGATCACGGCGCTCGTAGCTCAGGCAGCGGCAGGATACCTCAATGACCTCGATGGGATGGAAGCCCAAACGTCTGATCAACTTGAGATTGCCGATGCCTACCGAATCATAATGCCGGCATTAGCGGAGCATCTGTTAGTAGGGCTGAACACGAACGAAAACGACAGTTTGAGGCGCGTATTCCGCTTGGTGGGTCTCGCCGAAATCGCACCGTTCGTTGGCGGTAGCGAGCTACAGTCCCGAATTTCTGCGGCCATTTCCCTTCTCGACCAGCAACTCCGAGACCGCCAACGCGAAGACGGCGGTTGGTCACGCTATTATTCCGGCAGCCAGAGCGATCCTCTCACCTCGGCTTGGGTGGGGCTAGCCCTAGATTACCAAGATCCGGCATTAACTGATCCGGTGGTTCTGAACACCATAGAATATCTATTGGACCACCAACAAGCAGGTGGGACCTGGGATACCACAAGCGGCCTGTTCACTACGAAATTGGCCACTACCAGTCTGGTTATGGCTTATCTTCCGGTTGCTCTTGACCACTTGGGTAACCCGGACGTCCGACTAGGTCACATCTCCCTGTCTGAAGGTGACAGCGGCGTTCATTCATTGAGTGTTGAGCTCTCCAATCTTGGCCTCGCAGATATTCGGGTACCGTTGGATGTCTCCTTTTATTCGGGCAACCCAGAGGAGGGTCAGTTCCTTGGCTCTGCACAGGTTGCGCAGTTGAGCAGTGACACCAGGTCCAATCCTATGATCGTTGTCAGCGAGGATGAGCTGACCGACGACATTACCGTGGTACTCAATCCTGGTGCAGCGATCGAAGAATGCCAGATCAAAAACAACAGCACTCGCGCGGCATTGGTGCGTCACCATGTGGCCGATCCGGACGGCCTTACGGATACACAGATTTACACCCTGAATGTCGAGGACGTAAACGAAGCGCCTGTCATTGAAAGTGAGCCCCAGACAGCTTTGCAGGGCGGTCAATCTTTCGAGTATCAAGTTGAGGTATCTGATACCGATGTGGGCGATGCCCATACCTTCCAAATCATATCTGGTCCCGAAGGCCTTTATCTCGACGAGCGGACGGGGCGTTTCACATCCGCTCCGGGCGGCATTGAGCCAGGTGAATATGAAATTGTTGTACTTGTGACCGACCTCAGGGGCGCTACGGCAGAGCAGCGCTTCACGTTGATTATTGACAAGAACCTCCCACCTGAAATCGTCAGTCCTGCCATCGTAGCCGGTGTTGAGGATTCAGGTTATGAATATGATTTAAAAGCGGTTGATCCCAATGAAGGCGACGTTCTCGCATATGGACTGGAATTAGCGCCAGAAGGGATGAGCGTTGTACGCAATACAGGCTTGATTTCCTGGGCGGGGGGGAGCTCCTGGGTAGACAATCGAACAGACTCGAACTTTTTGTGTATTGGTGAACCCCAAGCGAACCTGGGATCTCTAAATCCAGTTGAAAAATGGCGTTGGGATGTATCTGGCCAACCTGCTTCCAACTATGATCAGGTCATGCATGCTCCGATTGCTGTGCCGCTTTATGACACCAATGGTGATGGTGTTGTAAACACGAGAGACGACATAGCAATTATCTTCCAGACCTTCCGTAGTGGATATTACAACAGCCCTGGTTACTTGAGGGCGATCTGGGCCAAAAATGGGGAGCCGATATGGACATCAGCCAGTGCAAGCGTACTACCAGTGGGCTCTCCAGCAGCGGCAGATATAGATGGCGATGGTTTTGTTGAAATTGTTACGCCGCGCCCTGGAGGCGGAATCATAGCGTTTTCTCACGAGGGGAGTGTTGAATGGACCTCGGCCTACCGACCGAGGGTTCGCTGGGGTGGCGCCAGCATTGCTGATCTGAACCAGGATGGTGTCCCTGAGATAATCGTGGGTAATGCCGTCTTCAACAACATGGGCCAAGTGCGCTGGAGGGCATCCGGGCCATCTGGAGATAATGGCGTTGGGCCTCTTTCTTTCGCGGCAGATCTAGATGGTGATGGCTTCCAAGAGGTTGTAGCGGGTCGAGGTGCGTACAGTCATGATGGAAGACTGCTATTTAATCGTGGTGATGGATTCTCTGCCGTTGGTGACTTGGATTCTGATGGACTGCCGGAAATAGCAACTGTACATGCCGGCTATGTAACTCTTTTGAATCACGATGGATCAGTCATTTGGCAGAATAAGTCTATCCCCGGAGGAGGAAGGGGAGGCCCACCGACCATCGCAGACTTAACAGGGGATGGCACTCCGGAAATTGGAGTCGCAGGCGCGAACCAGTACGTTGTGTTTGGTGCCGATGGCACCATTGTTTGGCAATCGCCAACCCGTGATAACTCCTCCCATAGAACTGGATCGTCGGTATTCGATTTTAATGGCGACGGTCGAGCAGAAGTCGTCTATGCAGATGAGTATTATCTGCGAATTTATGACGGCCCTACTGGCCAGGTAATTTATGAAATAAGGAATACCAGTGGCACAACTTACGAACTGCCTGTCGTCGCTGATGTGGATAATGATGGCCACGCTGAAATTGTCGTTATCGCGAATAGTTACAGCAGAGGTAACTATGCGGGGGTTCGTGTGTTTGAGGATGAAAGCGACTCCTGGGCTCCGACTCGGGCCATATGGAACCAGCATGCCTATAACATCAACAATATCAATGATGACCTGACGGTCCCGAGGTCCCCAACCCCAAGTTGGCTGACCCACAATACCTTCCGGCTGAACACCTTCCCAGACCGGGAGGCTCTCGCATTGCCAGATGTCACAGTCAGCGGCATCGAATATGACCAGGCAACGAGCACCATTTCCGCCAAGGTCCTGAATCGTGGCTTGGCGCCAGTGGACGGACCACTGACGGTTAAATTTGTGCATGATCATTCCTGGTCTGGGGAGACCGACCTAGGACAGGTGACCACTAATGGGCTTGAAGCCGGCGAGCAAAGCGTTGTCAGTCTGGCCGTAGATGATGAAATACTTGTTCAGGCAATAAAAGCCGAAGTAGTGTTACCGGCGAACGCGGTGGAGTGTGCGGTAGACAATAACGAAACCATTGCAGCCGTTGTCGATGCGCGAGCTTACGACGAGGCAGGTCTGTTTGATGTTCAGAAGTTCGCTGTATCCATGGCGGACTCGAATGATGCACCAGAATTCTCCAGTGCTGCGTCAAGCAACGCTGTTGCGGGCCAGGTTTACAGTTTTGAGTTTGTTGTAGCTGATCCCGACAAAGGAGATGCTCATCGCTTCGAATTGGTGAATGCTCCAGAAGGATTTGAACTCGGCGAACGTACCGGAAAGCTGGTTGCGGAGGGACTGTCAGAGGGTGTTTATACGCTCAATGTGAAGGCGACAGATCTCTCCGGAGCAGTCGCCGAACAGACCCACGTAGTTACGATCACACCTCCGGATAACGTGGCGCCTGTCTTCGAATCGGAGCCTCCAAAAAATGGCATTAGCGGGGGAGAGACGTACTATTACGATGCGGATGCCAGAGATCCGGATGGTGACGAAGTCGTTTATCTGCTTAGCCGGTCTCAGCCTGGCATGACGATCGACGGTGTCAGTGGTCAGATAAGCTGGACTCCCTCTGTGGATCTCTCCGGAGTGTTCTCCGCAGAAGTGACGGCGTTGGACACCCGAGGCGCGTCGAGCAAACAATACTTCCTGATAGAAGTGCAAGATCCCAACGCAGATAATCAGCCGCCCACCATCACCAGTACCCCGAGTGGCGCAGTTTACGCCGGACAGCGTTTCGAATACCAAGCCACCGCCAACGACCCAGACGGGGATACTTTGGAATACTCCCTCACAGCGTCGGAATCCGGCATGACAATCACTTCTGCCGGGTTGTTCTCTTGGCTGCCGGGGTCGGAATGGATCGGTAAGACAGCCATCGTTGAAATCCTGGTTAGAGACGGCCGTGGAGGCGAGACAGGGCAAAAGCTCACGCTGCCGGTCAACGAGAGTGCAAATCACCCACCGGAGTTCACCAGTACCCCGGAAACCCAGGCACTGGCGGGCTCAGCCTACGTTTATTCGGTCGCAGCCATCGATAACGATGGAGATACCTTTACTTTCAGTCTTGACCAGGCTCCCAATGGCATGACGTTGTCTGGTTCACAGGTAAGCTGGACGCCGGCGGAAACCCAGGCTGGACGCGTTCACGACATCGTGATCCGGGTCACCGATGCCCGAGGCGCGGCATCCACTCAGACTTTCGGGATTGCGGTCAATGCACCGGCTGAGTCCAATCAGGCTCCGGAAATCAGGAGTACTCCTGTGTCTCCCGCCTTTGTCGGTGAAGAATACCAGTACGACGTGATTGCCCGGGATGCCGACGGCGATGCGCTGGCATACTCCCTGGAAGCTGCCCCCTCCGGGATGACACTCAACTCGACCGGTCAACTTCGCTGGATTCCGACCAGCGACCAAGTTGCTGCACATTCCGTGCGTATCCGGGTCTCCGACGGCAAAGCCTACTCTACTCAAAGCTTCACCCTGGACGCGGTCGAAGTGAGTGAAAATAGCTATCCCGAAATTACCAGTCGGCCGAGCACACAGGCAGTGGCAGGTGAAATCTATCAGTACCAGCTCGTAGCGACAGACGCTGATGGTGATGAACTGACCTACGGTGCCATGGTTCAGCCAGATGGCATGCAGGTGGATGCTTCAGGATTGGTCACTTGGACGCCGTCAGAAGGCCAGCTGGGTATTCACGACATTTCTTACTTCGCCGATGATGGCAAAGGGCGGACCCTTCAGAATACGAGCATCAGGGTTCAGGAAGAGCCTTTGCCATTGGCTGTGACCCTGCTGGTCACGCCGGATAGCGTGGATGCCGGTGATATGGTCACCATTGATATTTTCACCGAGGGTGGCCGTGGCGATCTCAGTCAGTCCGTCGAGGTGGATGGCCAGCCCTTGGCCCTGAGCCCTTATGGCCGCGCCACTTGGACCGCCACGGGCACCGGGCGTCACACCGTTACCGCTGCGGTTTCTGATTCTGAGGACACGGTGACGGAGGTCGCATATGTCACCATTCGTGATGACAGCGATACCGTTGCGCCGGTCGTTACGCTGGAAGGTCCGGAGGAGGGCAGTATTATCACTGCCCCGACGGAAATTATCGCCACGATTCAGGACGAGAACCTCGCGGTTTATGAGGTGTTAATTACGCCTAAGGGTAAAGATCAGTGGCAGACCATCGCGGAAGGCTCCGCAAGCCAGATATCAGCTCCGGTCGCAACTTTTGACCCCAGCCTGCTGATGAACGGTCAATACGACCTGGCCATCCTGGCGTTGGACGTCAACGGACTGTCCGGTTCAGACATGATGTCCCTGCAAGTCGAAGGCGACCTTAAAGTAGGCAACTTCAGCATTACGCTGGAGGACCTGTCGATTCCAGTGGCAGGTATTCCCATCCGAGTGACCCGAACCTATGACAGCCGCCAGCGCTTCGATGCGCTCGACTTCGGGCAGGGCTGGAGCATTGGCTATCAGGATGCCAAGGTCGAGGAGTCTCGCACGCTCGGTAGTTACTGGACCATTAATCAGTACAAGCGCGGACCGCTGAACCTGATTACCGATTTCTGTATCGAACCGCTTGGTGCCCCAGTGGTCACTGTTACCTTGCCGACCGGCGATGTAGAGCGCTTTGAAGTGGGAACTTCGCCAAGCTGCAATACCTACCAAGTGATCAAGGATGTAACCCTTGCTTTTAAGCCCGTGGGCGATACGCAGTCCACGCTGAAGGCACTGGACGACAGTTCGGCCAGATATGAAAACGGCACGTTGCTGGAAACCGGCACCTTCTCCGGCCCAGTAGATCCGACCCGTTACCTGCTTACCACCCAGGCCGGATATGCCTATACCCTTAATGAGAACTTCGGCATTGAGAAAGTAGTCGACCCCAACGGCCACACGTTGAGGTACACCAACGACGGCATCTTCCACTCCAGTGGCAAAGCGGTGACCTTCGAGCGGGATAGCAATGGCCGCATAAAAGCGATCACCACGCCTAAGGGCGACCGGTTGACTTACCTCTATGATGGCGACAACAACCTGGTCACCAGTGCTGACGCGCTGGGCAATGCCACGGAGTACACCTACAACCGTAACCACGGTCTTCTGGATATCATTGATCCGCTAGGCCGAACCCTGGTTCGAAATATCTACAATGAAAATGGCAGGTTGATCGCCCAGGAAGACAGTGACGGAAACCGCACGGACTTCAACCACGACGTTGAAGGCCGTCAGTCCGTGGTCACCGATCGAAACGGCAACACCACACTGTACTACTACGATGACCGGGGTAATGTCACCACCAAGGTGGATGCGGCCGGTCATAGCTGGAACTACAGCTACGACGAGCGAGGCAACCAGCTCAGCCAGGTGGACCCGCTGGGCAACGTCACCACCGCCAGTTTCGACGAGCGCAACAACCAGCTCACCCAGACCGATGCCCTCGGCAACACGGTCGCGTTCACCTACAACAGCCGTGGCCAGGAGCTGACCATTGCTGACGCCCGTGGCAACGTCTACCTGAACAGCTACGACAGCGTGGGTAACCTGCTGACCGTGACTGACCCGGAGGGCAACGTGGCGGGCAACAACATCAACGCCCAGGGGCAGGTGTCCAAGACCGTGGATGTGGTAGGCAACGCCACCGCCTACACCTACGACGAGGACGGCAACAAGCTCACCGAGACCAATCCCCTCGGCGAGGCCACCCGCTACACCTACGACACCAACGGCAACGTGCTGACCGAAACCCGGCCCCGCACCGTGAACGGTAGCGTGATGGAGGAAACCACCGGGTACGTCTATGACGCCAATAACCGCGTTATCGAAACCCACTATCCGGATGGTAGCACCACCCTCACGGAGTACGACGTGGCCGGTAACCAGGTGGCCACGGTCGATGCCCTGGGGCGGCGTACCGAATACAGCTACGACGCCTACGGCCGAGTGACGGAAACCTACCACCCGGATGGCACCGCTGAGTACAAGACCTACGACGGCGAAGGCAACCTGCTGACGGAAACCGATCCGCTGGGCCGGACTACCCGCTACACCTACGACGGGTTGAACCGGGTTGTCCGCACCGACTATCCGGACGGCAGCCATACCGCGACCACCTACGATGCCGTAGGCCGCGTCGCCGGTGAGACCGACGCCAATGGCAACACCACCACCTACGAATACGACGCGGCAGGCCGCCGCACCGCCGTGGTGGATGCGCTGGGTAACCGTCACAGCTACTCCTATGACGCCGACGGCAACCTGGTCCGCGAGACCGACGCCAGGGGCCACACCACCGAGTACACCTACAATGCCCTCGACCAGCGGACCCAGACCCGCTACCACGACGGCACCACGGTGACCGAGAGCTTCGATGCCCTGGGCCGTCGCACCTCGCGCACCGACCAGAATGGCCGTACCACCCAATTTGGGTACGACCCCCTCGGCCGCCTGACCAGGGTGACCGACGCACTCGAAGGGGTAACCAGCTACACCTACGACGAAGCCGGCAACAAACTGACCCAGACCGATGCCGAAGGCCGCACCACACGGTGGACCTACGACAGCCAGGGCCGAGTGCTCAGCCGCACCCTGCCCATGGGCCAGACCGAAAGCTTCACCTACGACGCTGCTGGCAATCGCCTGAGCCATACCGACTTCAAGGGCCAGACTACTACCTACAGTTACGACTTGAACCAGCGGTTAAGCCAGGTTACCTATGGCGACGGCAGTATCGAGAGCTATACCTACGACGCGGTCGGCAATCGCCTCACTGCCACAACTTCGAACGGTACTACCCGTTACAGCTACGATGCGCGGGATCGTCTCGTTGAAGAAATCCAGCCCGACGGCTCGGTGCTGTCCTACGGCTACGACGCCGCTGGCAACCGGGTCCAGTTGGACGTCTCCGCCGGTGGCAGCAACACCTCCACCAGCTACAGCTTCGACGCCCTGAACCGGCTGGAAGTGGTGGCGGACAGCCAGGGCCAGACCCTCTACACCTACGATGCGGTGGGCAACCGCGAGAGCGTCAGCTACCCCAGCGGCAACGTCACCCTGTACGACTATGACGCCCTGAACCGGCTGACCCGCCTCACCACCACGGATGCGGAGAACCAGATCGTTGCTGACTACGCCTACACCTTGGATCCCACCGGTCGCCGCATCCAGGTGCAGGAGGCCCACAGTGGCCGCACCACCCGCTACAGCTACGACGAGCTGTACCGCCTGACCGGCGAGACCATCACCGACCCGGTCAACGGCAACCACAGCGCCGAGTACCAGTTCGACAGGGTGGGCAACCGCACCTACAGCATTATCAACGGAGTGCACACTGCCTACAGCTACGACCACAACGACCGCCTCACCCAGCAGGGCGGCGTAAGCTACAGCTACGATGCTAACGGCAACACCCTGACCGAGACCGAGGAGGGCCAGGTTACTCGCTACCACTACGATGCCCGCAACAAGCTCATCGAAGTGGAGAAGCCGGGCCTGACCGCCCGCTACGGCTACAATGCTGACGGTATCCGCACCCGCAAGACCGAGAACGGCATCACCACTCATTACGTGGTGGACAGCAACCGGGACTACGCCCAGGTGCTGGCGGAGGTGACCAACGGCACCCCCAAGGTCAACTACACTTACGGCGATGACCTGGTCTCCCAGACCCGTGCCGGAATTCCGTCGTATTACCTGTACGACGGTCACGGTTCCACGCGGGCTCTGGCAAATGCGAGCGGCTCTTTAACAGACAGCTACGACTACGATGCATTTGGGGTGTTGCTGAACAGCTCTGGCAATACCGAGAACGCTTATCAGTATACCGGGGAGCAGTTGGACTCAAGCCTGGGTCAGTATTATTTGAGAGCGCGGTATTACGACCAAGGTGCTGGGCGGTTTACGCAGCGGGATACTTGGATGGGGCATAACCGGGACCCGGTTACGCTGCATAAGTACCTTTACGCAAATGCGGATCCTGTAACCTATACCGATCCCACTGGTAATTTCAGTATCGGAGGGATGATGTCTAGTGTTGGAACAATGGCAAATTTGAGTATGCGTGCTTATGGCACCTATTCAAATGTGACGTTGCTGATGGATATCGCCAAAGGTGACGTTACCGCCACAGAATTGGCGTTTACATTAGTAGCAGCACGATTCCTGCCAAGGGCTTTCTTTAAATGTAAGAACAGTTTTTCTGGTGAAACGTTGATTTACTCAGAATTCGGTTCGAAGCCAATAAAAGATATTGCGATAGGCGATAAGGTTTGGGCTTACAACGAGGAAACTGGCGAGAAAGTTTTGCAAGAAGTTATTCATGTTATTGAAGGAGTCGGTCTAAAAGAATTAGTTGATATCGAGGTTCTTCATGGCGAAGTAATTACTGCAACCTCTGATCACCCCTTCTATTCGGAGAATATGGGGGGCTGGGTTGATGCCGGGGATTTATCGACAAATAGCGTCCTGTTTGATTTTGACCAAAACCCGATAGCTATCGACGGCATCCAGTCGTATGTGCGAGACACGACTGTTTACAATTTGAGTGTGTCAAATGACCATACCTACTATGTTGGTGAGTCTCGTGCGTTGGCTCATAATTGCTATCAAAAACCAGGATGGACAAATTATCGGAATAAGCATAAGCCAAATCCAAAATGGAATAGAAAACAAATTGTTGATAGCACAAAAAATGGACCGGCAAAATA
>NZ_JBNRLS010000009.1:0-42872 GCF_050379415.1 Marinobacter sp. DUT-1 | reverse complement strand
GAAGAAATCTTGAAACCATTTTCTTCAAAACTTTCAAGCAGTTACTCCCTCGGGCCGCCGCTGCGTCAGTGGCTTGTCCCTCAGAAGTGGTGCGCATTCTACAGCCCTCAGGAAAACTGTCAACGACGAATCTGAAAAAAATCCAAATTCGCCACTCCCCTGGTTGCAGCGCAACCAAATCGATTACGCAGTAATCAAAACCCTGGCAATCTTCTTCTTGCCAGCCTGGATGACGCAATCATCACCCTCTACAAACATGCGATCACCTTCGAACTGCCTGCCATCTACATAGACAGCTCCCCGTCCCAGGACATCCCTGGCGGCAGCGCCATTCTTTACCAGCCCGGCCAGACGAAGAACGGCAGCCATCGGCATTTCGCCCTGCCCTTCAAGAGACACCTTCACTTCCGGAACATTCTCGGGAATTTCACCAAGCTCGACCCGGTTACCGGCAGACTTGTGTGCCGTCTTCGCGGCCTCCTCACCATGGAAACGGGTGATAATCTCTTCCGCCAGCAATTTCTTGTAGTCCTGCGGATTGGCACCGCCCTCTACAGCCTTGCGAAACTCTTCCACTTCAGCCAGCGGCCGGAAGCTCAGCAACTCAAAGTAACGCCACAACAGCTCATCCGGCATGGAAAGAAGCTTGGTGTACATTTCACCGGGAGCGTCATTAACACCGACGTAGTTGCCCAGGGACTTGGACATCTTCTGGACACCATCCAGCCCCTCCAGGATCGGCATGGTCAGGATAACCTGGGGCTCCTGACCATAATGCTTCTGGAGAATGCGCCCCATCAGCAGATTGAACTTCTGATCGGTACCGCCAAGCTCGACGTCGGCTTTCAGCGCAACGGAGTCGTAGCCCTGAACCAGCGGATACAGGAATTCGTGAATGGCAATGGCCTGCTCGGCGCGGTAACGCTTGGTGAAGTCATCACGCTCCAACATCCGCGCGACCGTGTACTGGCCGGCCAGCTTGATCATGTCGGCAGCTGTCATCTTGCTCATCCAGTCCGAATTGAAAACCACATGTGTTTTCTCGCGATCCAGAATCTTGAATACCTGCTCTTTATAGGAAACAGCATTCTCGCGAACCTGCTCCTCGGTCAGGGGCGGCCGCGTAGCACTCTTACCAGTGGGATCACCGATCATCCCGGTGAAGTCGCCGATCAGGAAAATGATCTCATGCCCGAGATCCTGGAACTGGCGCAACTTGTTAATAAGGACGGTATGGCCGAGATGAAGGTCCGGTGCCGTGGGATCGAATCCCGCCTTGATACGCAGGGGCCGACCTTGCTTCAGCTTCTCAACGAGCTCCTCTTCCGGAATCAGTTCGTCAACGCCGCGCTTGATGACGGCCAACGCTTCATCTATAGATGCCATGAACTACACGTCCCCGTTTATGTGGTGAAAGATTCAGACCGTTACAGACTTCAACAAAAGAAATCTGCGATTCTGCCGCGCACTTGTTAAAGTAAGGCGCTCAAATATTACACAGCCCTGAGTGAACAGGGCGGCGTATTATAGCAGTGACGTCGCAAGAAATCCGGAGGATGGAGCAGCAACCGTAATGTTCCACGCTGTCCCGCATGCATTTTATACGGTAATCTGTTGGTCTATACTTGAACAACAGCTTTAATTAGGTAGTTCAACCTACCGGAATACCGATTAAAACGGGTGCGATTCGTGCTGAAAAAGTTTCCCAAGACCCATATTACCCTCGCCGCCGCTGCAACCGTTGTAGTGACTGCTGCCGTGCTGATGAGCCCGAGCAGCAATGTTGAAGCCAAGCGCATGTCCTATGCACTGGACCTTGAGCAGGGCACTGTATCCGAGACGGACGGCAAACTGGCAGACACTCCCAACCAAGCGCAGCCAGTTACCTCTGCACCAGCAGAGCCACAACTGTCGGAAGAGTCCGCGCAGGAAACAACGGTAGAAACCGTTGCCTCCGCTCCGGCGGAACCACAGCTGGAATGGCAGACCTTCAAGATCAAATCAGGTGATACGCTCTCCTCGCTGTTCAAGAAAGCCGGCTTCAACGACGGCATCATGCTTTCTGTCATTCATGGCGAGGGGGAAGCCGACAAACTGCAGCGTCTGTACGCGGGTGAAACCATCCGTTTTGCCACGGATGAAGAAGGCACACTGGCGGGTGTCGAACTTAAGCGGAACCTGCTTGAAACCCTCAAGATCACCCGTAATGAAAAAGGTTTCAGCGGCAAGACCCACATGCGGGAGCCGGAGGCTCGTCCGGCTTTTGCGTCCGGCGTGATTGACGGCTCCCTGTACCTGGCTGCCCGCCAAGCCGGGCTGAATGATCGCCTGACCATGGAACTGGCCGGCATCTTCGGCTGGGATATCGATTTCGTTTATGACGTTCGCAAGGGCGACCGGTTCGAAGTGGTCTACGAGGAACTCTACGTCGACGGAGAGAAATTCGATACCGGCCGAATCCTCTCGGCACGCTTCGTAAACCGGGGTGAGGAGAATCTGGCCCTGCTGTATACCGACAGCAATGGTGACAGCGATTATTACACTCCTGAAGGCAAGAGCATGCGCAAGGCGTTTCTGCGCACCCCGATCAACGCGCGGGTATCCTCGTCATTCAACTTGCAGCGCCGGCATCCGGTGCTGGACGTAGTTCGCCCCCATGAAGGTACCGATTACGCCGCGCCTCCGGGCACACCGATCAAAGCGGCAGGGAACGGCACCGTTCGCTTTGCGGGCTGGAAAGGTGGCTATGGCCGTACCATCATCCTGCAGCACGGCAACAACATCACCACCTTGTATGCCCATATGAAGGGTCTTGCACGAGGCATGAAAAAAGGTGTCAGGGTCAAACAGGGTCAGACAATTGGCTATCTTGGCTCTTCCGGCATGGTCACCGGCCCACACCTGCACTATGAGTTCCGCCTCAATGGCTCACCGCGTAACTCACGCACCGTAGACCTTCCGGATGCAAAGCCGGTGCCCGCCTCCGAGATCGCCCGGTTCAAACAGGTCACCGAGCAGCGGGTAGCCCAGTTCGACGTATTCCGCGAGAACTATCAACAACTGGCCCTGGCACGGGAAGACTGAACCGATGGAAGCCTGGCTCGGGCTTATGTCCGGCACCAGCATGGACGGCATCGATGCCGTGCTGGTGTCTTTTCGGGATCGCGCCGTCCAGATTCACGCAACCCATTGCATCAGCTATCCGGACGAACTCCGCCAACGTTTGATCCATGCCAGTCAGAACCAGGCCAGTCCGGATGAGATCGGGGAACTCGACACCCTGACCGGACAATTGTTCGGTCAGGCTGCCGCAAAAGCGATTTCCGATTCTGGCCTGGCGCCGGGCGGCATCCGGGCCATTGGCAGTCACGGCCAGACCATCCGTCACCAGCCGTCCGGTTCGGCCCCTTTCTCCTTCCAGATCGGCAACCCCGCAATCATTGCCGAAGTCACCGGAATCACCACCGTTGGCGACTTTCGCAGTCGCGACATGGCGGCCGGAGGACAGGGCGCACCCCTGGTTCCGGCGTTCCACAAGGCCTTCTTCGGATCCGAATCGGAGAACCGGTGCATTCTCAATCTCGGAGGCATTGCCAATATCACCTGGCTACCGGCCCGGGGCAAGGGCGTAGTCAATGGCTTCGACACCGGCCCTGCCAACGCCCTGATGGACGCCTGGTGCCAGGACCAGACCGGTCGCCCCTACGATGCGGATGGACATTGGGCCGTGGAAGGGAACGTCGACCAATCATTGCTGGATGACATGCTTTCCGATGCGTACTTCAAGCGCACTCCGCCAAAGAGCACTGGCAAGGAAAAATTCAACCTCGGCTGGGTGAAAACCATGATCGCCCGCCATCCGGACCTGAAACCGGAAGATATCCAACGGACGCTATTGGAACTCACCGCATTGACCATTGCAGATCAGATGCCGGACACCGGCGTGGATACTGTTTATGCCTGCGGTGGTGGAACTCGTAATCCGGAACTGATGCGCGCGCTGACAGAGGCTCTGGCCCCGGCACGTCTGGCGGTGACGTCGGAACTGGGACTGGATCCCCAATGGGTGGAGCCGGTGGCATTCGCCTGGCTGGCAAAGCAGGCTGTGGAAAGAAACCCGGGGAATCTTCCGGAAGTAACCGGTGCAAACGGCCCCCGGGTTCTGGGAGCCATTTACCCGGCCTGAGTCAGATCGAGAAGGAGCTGCCGCAGCCGCAAGTAGAGGTGGCGTTGGGGTTCTGCACCACGAACTGGGAGCCTTGCAACCCCTCCTGGTACTCGATACTAGCACCAATCAGATATTGGTAACTCATCGAGTCCACCAAGAGAACAACACCGTCTCGCTCAATGACGGTGTCGTCCTCTTCCTGATTCTCATCGAAAGAAAAGCCGTACTGAAATCCGGAACAGCCGCCACCGGTGACAAAGACGCGCAGCTTGAGATCGGGGTTGCCCTCTTCCTCAATCAACTCACGCACCTTGGCAACGGCACTGTCACTGAAAAACAGTGGGGTAGCCATTTGTTGCTGAACTACACTCAAGCTCGCCTCCGGAAACATCGTTTTCAAAGTGACGATTATGGTATTCCTGACTAAAACAATCAACTATTCGGACTTTCCACCATCCTCCAGGGCTTCTTCAACCGCGTCATCGGACCGAACCGCAGCAGCAGAGTGCTCAGAACGATCCTTGGTCAACAGGCCCACCGGCTCACGCTGGTGAACCAGATTGCCATTGACCGTAGCGCCCATGGCCATCTCGATCAGGTTGTAATAGACGTTGCCGTTAATGGCTGCCTTTTCCGCCAGCTCAAGGTGGTCAGAGGCATAGACGTCACCGTTGACCGTACCATTGATGATGACATGGGGAGCAACGATGTCTCCGGTGACCTCGCCAACTTCCGATATACGCAATACGGCATCACTGCCCTCTTCGGCCACGACCTTGCCCTTGATCCGGCCATCCACATGCAGTCCACCGGAGAATTTTACATCCCCCTCGACGGTGGTCCGTGAGGAAACCAGGGTGTCAAAATGGCCTGCTGGCCGACGTGGCTTTTGCTGCTTTTTCTTACCGAGCATTTCAGTTCTCCGTTAAATCATCCCAGTCAAAAGTTCTTTCTGCCTGCGAGGATTTGCTGCCCTCGGCCTGGGCCACCACCTGGATCTCAACCGGCTCGAAATCATCCGGAAGCACCAGCGTTCCCTCCACGTTCTGGAAGAAGCGGAAACGGAACCTTACGCCAAGATCCTCAATATCCTGAGACAGATCACGCAGGGCAATGACTTCTTTCTCTTCGTCGCGCATGCCGATGACATTGACTGCCACCACGCCGGAAATGTAGTTCTTGTTATTACCAACCTGGGTCAGGACCAGCTTGAAATCCCAGGCACCGGGCTGGTAGTCCCGGGCCAGAGCCAAGCTATCGACCTGCAGCCCCTTGCTGGTTTCGGACGGCGCCATGATATTTTTATAGAAAGTCAGATCGGACTTCAGTGATGCGATGCGGGTTTCCAGCTCGACAATGGTCATCCGTGCCCGTTTGAGCGCCTGGGCATCGATCGCCTTACCCCTCTCCAGGTTGACCAGTTGCTGGCGCGCGTCCTTATAGTTGCTTCGGAGGGTATCCAGCTCCTCTTCGAGTGCTTCGTTGGAAGCCGCGACATCCGAAGACCGGAAACCACCCTGGGCAAGCCCGGCCGCGTAGCCGGCAAGCGCAGCAACTACGGTAAACGCCAGCAGGATGGCGGTGCGGCGAATCCGGTATCCGGGGCGGTGGCGGATGACAACATACTCTTCCGCCGGTTTGCGTGGTTCGCTCACTGATCGTCCTTAGGGCAACAACGCCGGAGCTTCGAGCCCCAGGGTTTCCCGGAAGCCGAACATGATGTTCATGTTCTGGACTGCCTGACCGGCTGCCCCCTTGACCAGGTTATCAATCACCGAAGAAATGATAACGATATTGCTGTCCTCCTGACGATGCAGCGCCATCCGGCACTGGTTCGCACCACGGACACTGCGGGTTTCCGGGTGGCTACCGAAAGGCATTACATCAACAAACGGCTCGTCCCGGTAACGTTCTTCGTAGAGGGACTGGAGGCTGTCAAAGCCGGCCGGGTCTTTCAGTTCGGCATAAAGCGTTGCCTCAATACCGCGAATCATGGGAATCAGGTGCGGCACAAAAGTTACGCCAACCTGGCTGCCGGCGGCGCCGGTCAGGCCCTGGCGGATCTCCGGCAGGTGGCGATGGCCTGAGGCACCATAAGCCTTGAAGCTCTCGCCAATTTCGCCGTGCAGCATGCCAATCTTGCCCTGGCGCCCTGCGCCACTGGCTCCGGACTTGGCGTCAGCGATCAGGCGCGAAGGATCAACCAGCCCCTGTTCCAGGAGAGGCAGAAAGCCCAGCTGGACCGCCGTCGGATAACAACCGGGATTGGCAACCAACTGGGCACCACGGATCTCGTCACGGACTACTTCAGGCAGACCGTATACCGCCTTCTCCGCCCACTCCGGGGTTTCATGGGGCATGCCGTACCACTGGGCCCAGACATCCAGGTCCTTGAGCCGGAAATCCGCAGACAGGTCAACGACGCGCACACCCGCATCCATCAGTTCAGGCACCATACGCATGGCCACACCGTGCGGGGTGGCAAAGAAAACCAGGTCACAGGCCTTGAGCACGTCGGCATCGGGCTCGGTAAACTCGAGTTCGAAGTGCCCCCGCAGATTGGGGTACATATCCGCGACCGGCATGCCGGCCTCGGAGCGGGAAGTTATGCAGCTGACAGTGACTTCCGGGTGGACCGCCAGGATCCTCAGCAGTTCCACACCGGTATAGCCGGTGCCACCAACGATGCCTACTTTAATCACCATTTTCTCCAGCGACGTCGAATCAGGAATTGGAAGATTGTTGGTGTAGTCTACCATGATAAACCAACGACTTATTGCAGCGCGGATGCCGACCGCTACAATGTTGTCACAAACCCGTCAACAGACTGTCATACCTGAACCGGAATCCCTGCGATCATGCGGAACCTCTGGCACCAGATCACCGAAAACCTGATCCCTGTATTCCGCCGCAGGCTTTCGGGTGTCGATGCACTTCCGCAACTGGCTGTCCTGGGCCTTTTATCCGGCCTGATCACCGGTGGCGTGATCCTGCTGTTCCGACTGGCCATCGAGTGGCCTCTTGAGCACTTCCTCCCGGGCCCCGGCTCCGAATCCTTTGAGCAACTGGACATCCTGACTCGCGGGCTATTGCCCCTTGCCGGCGCTCTCGCACTGGGCCTGATGCTGCACCGACTGGCCATACACGACCGCAAGGTCGGCATTGTCCACGTCATGGAGCGCCTGAATTACCACCAGGGTTACATTTCACTGCGTAGCGCCATTGTCCAGTTTGTCTCCGGCGTCACCACAGTGGTAACCGGCCAGTCTGCGGGTCGGGAAGGGCCGGCAGTACACCTGGGCGCGGCGTTCTCCAGCCTGATGGGGCAATGGATGCGCCTGCCCAACAACAGCATCCGGACCCTTGTGGCCTGCGGCTGTGCTGCTGCCATCTCCGCCTCGTTCAACACCCCGATTTCCGGTGTGATCTTTGCCATGGAAGTGGTGATGATGGAATACACCATTGCCGGCTTCACACCGATCATCCTCGCGGCAGTGAGCGCGGCCATCGTCACCCAGGCGGTCTATGGATCAGAGCCAGCCTTCAGTGTGCCGGCGCTGACCATGAATTCGCTGATGGAGATTCCCTGGATCCTCGCCATTGCAGTGATCATCGGCATCGCCGCCGCGCTGTTCATCCAGCTGGTGGATGCCATGGGCCGGCATCACCACCAACCGGTGTTTCTGCGCATTGGTATTGCCGGCGCTCTGATGGTGCCCTTCGCGGTATTCATTCCGGAGACCATGGGTATCGGTTATGACACGGTCAACGCAACCATCAATGGCAATCTGGGCTTCTGGCTATTGTTATCAGCGGGCATTGCCAAGCTGCTGATAACCTCCCTGAGCATTGGGCTCGGCATGCCCAGCGGCGTCATCGGCCCGACCCTGTTCATGGGAGCAACCATTGGCGGCGCCATGGGGCTGGTGGGTGCACAGATCGCGCCGGACATTGCTTCCTCGGTAGGCTTTTATGCCATGCTCGGCATGGGGGCAATGATGGGTGCAGTGCTGCAGGCCCCGCTGGCCGCTCTGATGGCGGTGATGGAACTGACCCGGAACCCGAACGTCATCCTGCCCGCCATGTTGATCATTACCACGGCCAGTCTGGTCACCAGTGAGGCCTTCGGCAAGAAGTCACTGTTCCTCACCATCCTCAAGAGCCAGGGACTGAGTTATCAGAACTCGCCCGTCATCCAGGCACTTCGTCGGGTGTCGGTCGGTGCCATCATGGACCGCAACATTCTGCGTACCGAACGGCATCTCACCATTGAGGAAGCCCGCAAAGCCCTCAAGTCCGAACCCAAGTGGCTTATTGTGGAAGGCAGCAATGGACCCACTGCCCTGCTTCCGGCGGTGGATCTTGCCCGATACCTTGAGGATACCGAGGAAACGGTGGCCGAGGAGGAAACCGAAATGCCGGAATCCATCGATCTTATGGACATCCCCGCTAACCGTCGGGACGTTGCCCCGGTACAATACCAGGCGACTCTCGAGGAGGCCCTGAACGAGTTCGATACCACCAATGCCGAGGCCCTTTACGTGCAGCGGCACGTCGCGCCCATGATCCAAAGGGTGTATGGCGTGGTATTGAAGTCTGACATTGAAAGCTACTACCAATACCGACGGAGTTGACGGATGCTGTGGGTGAAAGCCTTCCACATAATTGCCATGATTTGCTGGTTCGCGGGACTGTTCTATCTGCCGAGGCTGTTTGTCTACCATGCTGCCTGTGAGGACCAGCCGGGGCGTGACCGTTTCAAGATCATGGAGCGCAAGCTGTATCGGGGCATCACAACCCCCTCCATGATTGCTACGGTAGCCCTTGGAATCTGGCTGATCAGTTACAATGTCACCGGTTATTTCAGCCAGGGTTGGCTTCACGCCAAACTGGTGCTGGTAGCCCTGCTGATCATCTACCACTTTTATTGCGGCCATCTGGTCAAGGTGTTCCGGGATGACATGAACCATAGAAGTCATGTGTTCTATCGCTGGTTCAATGAGTTGCCCGTATTCGTCTTGCTTGCCGTTGTGATACTCGCTGTCGTCAAACCGTTTTAAGGAGCAGAGCCATCAAACGCTACACCCGTCCCCAGGTTCTTGTACTGTCCGGACTCGATCCCTCCGGTGGCGCCGGCATCCAGGCCGATATCCAGGCCATCACCTCCCTGGGTTGTCACCCCCTGCCGGTGCTGACCTGCCTGACCGTACAGGACACCTGTAATGTCTATGATGCCCAGCCTGTGGACAGCGCACTGATTCGCAAACAACTGGACTGCATTGCAGCGGATGCCCCCATCCATGCCATCAAGACCGGGGCGCTGGGGAATGCCGGAGTTGTCGACGTTCTGGTGGAATTCATCAAGGCCCGGCCCGGAATTCCGGTGATAACCGACCCGGTCATCAAAGCCGCCGGCGGTGGCGACCTGGCGGACGAAGCCCTCATCACCGCCATGAAGGAACGCCTGTTCCCGCTCGCCGAGATGATCACGCCAAACGGTATTGAACTGGCCATGCTCGGTGGCAGCGAAGAGCCGGAGCAGGCCGCGAAGCATCTGATGGATCTGGGCTGCGAATCGGTGCTTGCCACCGGCGGCCATGGCACCGGTCTGCACATCACCAACACCCTCTATAACCACAACCCGGAGCCCATGCGCTGGGAGATCGAACGCGTAGGTGGTGAATATCACGGTACCGGCTGTACTCTGGCCGCCGCCATTGCGGCCGGACGGGCATCCGGGTTGTCGGCCCGCGCCGCCATCTCCCAGGCCCAGAATTACGTCAATCGGGCAATTCTCCACGCCCTGGATGTGGGCAAGGGCCAGCCGGTTCCGGACCGAGGCATCCTGTGGGAACGCTAGAAAAAGGCCTCCGTCCCGGGCTGTATGCCATTACCGACAGCGAGCTCACGCCGGCTGATCACCTGCTGGCATCCGTGGAAGCCGTACTGCGCGGCGGAGCCGTACTGATACAATACCGGGAAAAAGCGGCCCCCTGGCCGGAACGGCTTGGCCAGGCCCGGGATCTTCAGGCCCTTTGCAGCAATGCAGGTGTGCCCTTGATCATCAATGACGATCCCCAGCTGGCCAAGCGTACCGGAGCCGCGGGTGTACACCTCGGCCAGGGCGACGGGTCGCTGGCGCTGGCCCGCCAACTGCTGAGTGAAAACGCAATTATTGGTGTCACCTGCCATGCCAGTCTGGAACTGGCCGGCCAGGCACTTGCCGAGGGCGCCGATTACCTGGCCTTCGGACGTTTCTACTCGTCCGGTACCAAGCCGGATGCGCCCGGTGCTGATCCGGCTGTCCTGACCGAAGCGAAACAACTCGGCAAACCGGTGACGGCCATCGGTGGGGTAACAGCGGAAAACGGCGCCCCCCTGATCCGGGCGGGAGCCGACCTGCTGGCCGCGGTGGGCGGTGTGTTCGGAGGCACACCGGAACAGATTGAACAGAAGGCCAGAGCCTTCGGGCGGCTGTTTGCTGCCCATCATCCACTTTTCTCACTATCGGATTAACAGGAGCCGAACCATGACACACTCCGAAACCTTGTTCGAAGAGGCGCAAAAATACATTCCCGGTGGCGTGAATTCACCGGTACGGGCCTTTCGTGGCGTGGGCGGCACACCGATTTTCTTCAAGCATGCCGAAGGCGCCTACCTGTTTGACGAAGACGACCGCCGCTACATTGACTACATCGGCTCCTGGGGCCCGATGATCCTCGGCCACTCCGACCCGCGCATCAAGCAGGCGCTGCATACCCAGGTTGACCTTGGCGTTGGCTATGGTGCTCCCACCGCCATCGAGACCGAAATGGCCAAGAAGGTGTGCGAACTGGTGCCATCCATTGACCTGGTGCGCATGGTGAACTCCGGCACCGAAGCTACCATGACCACCATTCGGCTGGCCCGAGGCTACACCGGCCGCGACAAAATCGTGAAATTCGAGGGCTGCTATCACGGCCACGTGGACTCACTGCTGGTGAAGGCCGGTTCCGGTGCCCTGACCCTGGGTGTCCCCAACTCCCCGGGCATCCCCGCCAGCCTGGCAGAGCACACCCTGACGCTGACCTATAACGACATCGACGAAGTCCGGGATACGTTCGAGAAGATGGGTGACGAGATCGCTGCCATCATCGTGGAGCCGGTCGCGGGCAACATGAACTGCATCCCCCCGGCCCCGGGCTTCCTGGAAGCACTGCGGGAGGTGTGCGACCAGCATGGATCTGTCCTGATCTTTGACGAGGTAATGACCGGTTTCCGCGTATCTCTGGGCGGCGCTCAGGGCTTCTACGGTGTCACCCCGGACCTGACGGCCCTGGGCAAGGTGATCGGCGGCGGACTACCTGTCGGTGCCTTCGGTGGCAAGCGGGAAATCATGGAGCACATCTCGCCCCTGGGTCCCGTTTACCAGGCCGGCACCCTTAGCGGCAACCCGCTGGCCATGGCTGCAGGCCTGACTACGCTTAACGCCATTTCCGAGCCTGGCTTCCATGACCGGCTTACCGAAAAAACCAATGCGGTGCGCGATGGCTTGAAACAGGCGGCTGACGAGGCAGGCATTCCGATGACGGTGCAGAGCGCCGGTGCCATGTTCGGCTTCTTCTTTACCGAAGAACCCGCGATCACCCGCTTCGACCAGGTTATGGCGTGCGACGTGGAGCGCTTCAAGAAGTTCTTCCAGGGTATGCTGAAAGAAGGGGTTTACCTGGCGCCCTCCGCCTTCGAGGCAGGGTTCACCAGTGCGGCGTTGTCCGACGAAGATATCGAGCACACGATCGCCGCGGCCCGCAAAGTCATGGCGACGCTGTAATTGCAGGACTCCGGGTCCGGCCGAGGGGCCGGGCTCAGAGTATGCCTTCCAGCGTCACCATGAATGTGTGGCGCTGGTAACCGTAACTGTCTATCTCGCTGGTGTTGTCCCGGAACAACCATTCGCCTCGCAACAGCCAGCGCCGGCTCAGGCCATATTCTGCAAAGGTTCCGCTTTCCCAACGCCTGTCTGTGCGGCGTTGAACCACCACCGTATCGCCTTCCAGCAAACGGTGAGAATCCTGGTAACGGCTGTACCTGAATCCGCCTACGGCACCCAGCACAAGATCCGACCGGGCACTGAAACGTGCCACTCCCTTGATGGCGTGATGTTGCGGTGAGACACTGACAAATTGGCTTCCCGACGTCAGATCGCTCCGGTCATTCAGTTCCCAGAGGTACTTGCCTTCCAGCTTCCACGCCCCGATCCTTCGACCAGTCCGGGCCCGAAGCCGGTACCATTGGCCGTCATATGCCTCGAACGAGCTTCCCCCATCCACTCTGGCGGCAGCAAGGGAAACATCGCAACCATCGACCGGAAGACCAACCGGGCATTGCGTCCAGGCGATGAGGCCTTCCACGCCATAACGTGTCTCGAAAGCATCCGGGCCGAACCAGGACTGGCTCAGGACAGCCCCCAATTGCCGGGTCTGGCCTCCGCCCTGTTCTGACCAGGCGAACTTGCCCTGAAGGAAGTGGGTGTTGTAGTCATCGTGGTCCGGATAGTCCCTGCCCAAAAAAACACCTTCCAGGTCCCAGCCGGCACTCTTGTCACCCTTGACCCGGACACTACCGGCGAGCACGGCATCCAGGAACAGCCCACCCTCCCGGGTGGTGGCGGTCTCCGGCAGACCGGCGATGTTACTGTCGTAACCACCGGATGCAGCCAGATAAAGGCGACGGTGCCGCTGACCGGACACCGGCACCCGGGCCCCGGTTTCTGCCAGCCTGGCCTGGGCCAGGTCCTGCAGTTTGTCCGGGCCGTCGCTCTCAATGACCGACAGGAAGTAATCACGAGCGACCATTTTGTCGTTCCGGGCCAGGGCAATCAGGCCGAGGTTGTAACGCGCCAGGACTTGATGGGGAGAGGACAACAGGCGGGCGAACGCCTGTTCTGCGGCGTCCAGCTGACCCAGACGGTAATACACCACGCCGAGATTGTAGTGGAGGGTCATCGCATCCAGACCGGCAGCGCGCGCCGCTTCCAGGCGTTGCCGAGCGGCCTTCAGGTCACCTTGCTGGAACAACTCGACACCTTTGCGGAAGTCCGCCTGCGCCGGCGATTCCCCGGAGAGGTCCTGCGCCAGTGACGGCAAGGAGGCAAACAGGAGTGAACAACTCAGCAGCAGCTTACGGGTGAGGCAGGCAGCCAGCAAACAACACCTTCCGTTTTGTTCCGGATAAGGGGGATGAGTCGGCGGGCTGACAACGAGCCAGCGTTACCGATCGATAACGCGGCAAGTATAACAGGGAGACTGCAAAATGGCTGCCCGTCAGACCGTCGCGGGCAGGAGAATCACTTGTGGGGTTTGGCTGCCTCGGGAAGATTGTCCCGAACTTCCTGGACCTGCTCAGGCAACTCAGGCCTGCCAGGCTTTTCCCGGGAAGATTCACGGGCCTTTTCGGCCATTTCCTGGCCGAATTCGCGGCCCTGTTCACGGGCATCACGGGCCATGTCCATCCCCGGAGCTCCCCGGCTCTCTCTCGCCTGGTCCGGACGTTCAACGGACGCAGGTTCTGGCAACTCGATCTCACGGACGACGGATTCGGTCAGTGCCCGTTCATCGAGCACCATGCGCATGGTGACATCAAGGTCCTCACGCGCGTGGGCCTCCGATACGAACAACCCGATTACCATTACCACCGGAACATACCATCTCATGATGCCGGCACCTCCTGATTTCCAATCGCACCGGGTATCTCGACCCGGAAACTCTTTTGCTGCTCCCCTGTATGCAGGCGGGCGACCAGTTCTCCACTGCCGGGAAACAGCACCCTCAACGGCAGGGAAACCACATTTTCACCAGCATCCAGGCTGATCTGCCAGCTCAGCTGCTGCCGCCCCGGCCATGGAGACAACTCCACGTTCGGCGGCAACTCGAGCGTCAGGGTGACATTATCCAGTGCCTGCCCCGAACGGAAGGCCAGCTTCACCGTCTGCTCTACAGGCTCGAACACAACAGGCTCCGGAGCCTTCTGCCCTGCCATCTGCTGTGGGTCGGGAGAGGTTCCCTTATTCAGAATCACACCCAGCGACACACCCAACGCCAGCGCCGCCGCGATAGCTCCACCAAACACTCGATGACTCCAGCGCCCCTGTCGGGCCGGCTCTGTTGTCGCCGCCGAAAGTACCCGGGCCTCAAACCCCCCGGATGGCTCAGGAATACGCTGGCGAACCTGCAGTTTTTCACCCAGCAGCCGTTCGGCTTCCAGTGCCCGGGAACATGCTGCACACACCGACAGGTGCTCAGCGACCTGATCCCGGTGCTGGGCTGGCAACTCATTGTTCAGGTAAGCAACAAGGCTTACGCGGATTTCCGGACAGGACATAGTTATCACCTCAGTTTTCCACACGCCCGGGGCTCGCTGTTGGTTCCAGCTCTTTCTGTAATTTTTTTCTCAATGCAGCACGGACCCGGTGCAGGCGGGATTTCACCGTCCCCAGGGGGATATCAAGAATTTCGGCGATCTCATCCTGGCGCCAGCCATCCACATCGTGAAGAAGCAACAATGTACGCTGGTCAGGCTCGAGGGTCGCAATGACCCGGTCCAGCTCAGGGCCCAGTCGCTCCAGCTCCAGCAGGGCCATTGGCCCGGTGTCTTCGGCATCCAGACTGTCGAGCCAGTCCGCCTGGCTGTCCGCTTCCACCAGATCACTCATGGGCCGGTCGCCCTGCCGGCCCTTACGCCGCAGCTGGTCGATAAAATGCCGGTACAGCACCCGGTTCAACCAGGGGCGCAACTGGTCCACCGTCTCCAACTCCTCCAGACGGGGATACAGCTTGACCACAACATCCTGGACCAGATCCTCGGCATCGTGCTGCTGCCCCGCCAGCCGGAAGGCAAAACGGTACATGGGCTCAAGATGGGGCTGGATCAGGATCTCGAAACGCCGTTTTTTACCTGATTTGAAGGAGAGAATCGACAAAACCGTTACTACCCGTATGGTTCGCTGTTGAAGCGGCAAGTCTATACCAGACTGGCACGTGGTTGCAGTTACGGGCGGGCCCCGGAAACCGGCGCATTGCCGGTAAGTGAGGAAAGGTTAACAAAATTCCCGGAACCCTCACTGATTTTGTGTCGTGGTTTGAGGGAGATTCAACCAAAAACCACGGAGGTTGTATGAAGCGTTCAATCCAGATTTTTGCTGTATCTGCACTGGCAGCGGGTATTGCCGCTTGTGGTGGAAGTAGTGATGGTGGTCCGGCCACCGGTTCGGTTTCTGTAGATGTGACCGACGCACCAACCATGGAGTTCACTGAAGTGACCATCGCCTTCACCGGCATCCGACTGCAGCACAAAAGTGGCGAGTGGGAAGAATTCACCTTCGACGAAGCCAAGGTCTGGAACCTGCTCGATTTGCAGGGAGGCGCAAGCGAGCCTCTGATCACCGACGAGGAAGTGCTGGCCGGCAACTACAAAGAGCTTCGCCTGCTGGTTGATACCGAAAATTCCTACGTGGTCCAGAAGGACCAGCCAGATGTCGAACTTTCACTGGCTGTTCCCTCCGGTGAGCAGAGCGGCCTCAAGCTGAAAGGCGACTTTATTGTGGCAGCCGACACAACCACGGACTTCACTGTCGACTTTGATGTCAGCAAGGCTATTGTTAATCCGCAGGGTAAATCACTGGCGGATTACCTGCTCAGGCCCTCACTGCGGCTGGTGAACAATCTGGAGGTGGGCTCTATTTCCGGCGAGGTTGATTACGGCACCATTAATCAGGAGGCTGCGTGTGACTACGAGGGTGCCGTTTATGTCTATCAGGGAACAGACGTTACTCCGACGGACATCAACGTTAATGATGAGGAGAGTGGTCCTCTGATGGCGGTCCCGGTCAGCGACGATGACAATGATGGCATCCACACCTACACAGCGGCCTTCCTGACCGAAGGCAACTACACCATCAGCTATACCTGCCAGCTGGACGACAACGAAGCGGATGATTCCGCAACCATGGAATTCCAAGGCACTCAGAACGTGAGCGTTGTGGCCGGAGAGAATACCGAGGCGCAACCGATTCCGTTAGTGCCATAAGTAGCAGTAGCAGTAGCAGAATCAAAAGCCCCTGCCCTGGCAGGGGCTTTTTTGTTATAGCGCCGCAGCCCTCGCTTCCGCCTGATCCGCCCCGGCCACATTTCCCCGGGCCCGGCGAATATCCGCCAGCAACAACCACCCTGCCCTTTGCAGACGGGTATTGTCACCTGCCAGCGACAGCCCTTTCAGAGTGAACTGTTCGGCGCTCCCCAACTGACTGGCTGCCACGTAGGCTTCGGAAAGCTTGAAGTAGACTTCCGCCGAGCGAGGTGCAATGCGCTGCGCTCTCTCCAGACGGGAAATAGCTCCGGAGGTGTTGCCCTGGGCCAGCAGGTTATCGGCTTCATTGACAAGGCTCTGGGCGGCCGGGGACAGACTCTCTCCCGAGTCCTGATAGCTGGGCGCGGTGTCCCGGCGTTCCTCAACAACCTCAGGCTCCTTCGGTTGCTCGCTCTTGCGCCATACCGGCGCCTCTTCCGGCTCACTGGTAGAAGTCCGGGGTGGTTCTGGGGCCCTGGACGTCTCACCGCCGCCGATCGGCACATAGATGGAACCGGGGCCACTGGCACAGCCTGCCAAAGCAAGAAAGGCGCCCAGGGCGCCGGCACGGGTCAGCACAGACATCTTCATTGGAACAATCCTTCAAACCAGCCTTGAATTCGACGCTGCAGATTACCAGAACAGGAAACTTCCTGATCCGGCTCGCTACCGGCAATGAACGGAACAAGGCGCGCATTATCGCAGTATTCATCGGTGAGCGCCTGCCGTTCGGCATTCACCCAGTGGTAGTTTACACCGTCCGGCACCACCGGAGAGAAACCATGCTGGGGTACGCCGGCCATGAACCGCGACCACACCGGCAGCGCTCCGGACGCGCCAGTCAGGGAAGTCGGGCCATTGTCATCCCGACCCACCCAGGCAACCGCCAGCAGGTCCCCGCTGAATCCGGCAAACCAGGAATCCCGGCCGTCGTCGGTGGTTCCGGTCTTGCCGGCAACCGTCAACTGTTCGGGAATGGTGTAATAGGCCGAACGACCGGTCCCCTCCTGCATGACTTCCTGCATCGCATACTGTACCAGGTGTACAGCTGCCGGGTCGGCCACCTGATCCACCTCCAGAGGATAGCGGTTCAGAGGCTCTCCCCGGGAATCCGTCACCTCCCGGATGGTGCGCAAAGGTGTATTGAAGCCGGATGTGGCCAGCCCCTGGTACATCTGGGCGACCGTTACCGGTGTCATCGACACCGAACCGAGCAGCATGGACGGGTAACGGGAGATGGACGACGTCACCCCGAAGGCCTGGAGGGTCTCTGCGACCACATCGACACCGATATCCAGCCCTACCCGAACCGCAGGCAGGTTATAGGAATGGGACAGGGCCTCATGCAGGGGCACCTCACCCCGCTCCTTCTTGTCATAGTTACGGGGCTCCCAGCGACGGCCGTCGTCAAACTCCAGTACGAAGGATTTGTCGTTGACTGGCGAGATCAGCCTATAGCGGTCCGGCTGATCCAGAGCGGAGAGGTAGATGAACGGTTTGATCAGGGAACCGATTGGTCGCTCGGCATCCAATGCCCGGTTGAAGCCCGCAAATCCGGGGTCCTTGCCGCCGACCAGAGCCAACACCTCACCACTGTCCTTGGCGGTCACCACCAGGGCGGCCTCCAGTGCTTCCCGGACTTCACCGCTGGCAAGCCTGGGCACGGTCTCTTCCACTGCGTATTCGGCTGCATACTGGATGGCCGGATTGAGGGTAGTGAAAATCCGGAGGCCTTCACTGCGCAGATCTTCCTCGCGGTAATCCCGGGCCAGGTGCCGGCGCACCAGATCAATGTAGGCCGGATAACGGTTCTCGGAGTAGGAAGGCTGCTCACTGACGCCCAGAGGCAATCCCCGGGCCCGGGCCGCCTGGCTCGGATCAATCAGCCCCGCCTCTTCCATCTCGGAGATCACCAGGTTCCGCCGCTCCGTGGCCCGTTCGGGATTCCGGCGGGGATTGTAGTAGCTCGGCCCCTTGACCATGCCCACCAGCAGGGCGATCTGGTGAATATCGAGGCTGTTCAGGGATTCCCCGAAATAAAACTGACTGGCCAGACCGAAGCCGTTGATGCTACGGGTGCCCGCCTGCCCGAGGTAAACCTCGTTCAGATAGGTTTCAAGGATGTCGTCTTTCTCATAATGCCATTCCAGCAGCACCGACATCAGCGCTTCGTTACCCTTGCGCAACAGGGTCTGTTCCCGGGTCAGGAAGAAGTTCTTCACCAACTGCTGGGTCAGCGTGCTCCCCCCCTGGACAATCTCCCCGGCCCGGAGATTCACGAGCATGGCCCGGGCGATGGACAGGGGCGCGATACCGAAATGGTCATAGAAATGCTGGTCTTCCACCGCCATCAGCGTTGCCGGCAGCAACTCCGGCACTTTGTCCAGTTCGACCAGGATGCGATCTTCCTTGTGAGTCGGATAGATACCACCGATCTGGGCCGGCTCAAGACGCACGATCGGTGCAGGGTCACCACTCAGGACCCGGAAGTTTTCGACCCGATCACCATAGATGCCAAAGGCAATCCGACGTCGTGCCTCCTCGCCGTCCGGGAAGCGGAAGCCCCGGGTGCTGATCACGAAACGATTGCCATTGCGGCTATAGCTGCCGGCCTTGTCTCCGTCTCCCCGGCGGAAACCGGAAAGTTCCAGTTCTCTCTGTAGGGCCGTCGTACTGACGCTGGCGCCGTCATACAGTTCCAGGGGCCGTGCGTATACCCGGGAGGGAATCTCGAACCGGCGGCCTTCGAAACGGGAGGTGACGACGGCATCCAGGTACACCATCCAGCCGGCAAGCAACACCAGACCGATCAGGGAGGCCCTGAAAAACAGGCGCCAGAACCAGGGCCGACGGCTGGATTTCGGGGATTTGCGGGAGGATTTACGGGGAGTCTTTGATTTTGCCATGGCGCGATTATAGCGAACGGACACCCCGGTAAGTCAGACCCGCTGTGTGTTATTTCTGTAATCTGCCCGTTATGATAGGGCTTCAAAAATCAACGAGTTCAGGGAATGCGAGGAGAACACCGTGAGTGAAACGTCCGGCAATACGCTGATTCAGGCACTGCAGAATCCGGCGCTGTATGACCACCCTGTCCGGGATTTCCAGGTGATCGAAACTCACATTTCTCAGGTAATCCTCACCGGCGACTACGCCTACAAGATCAAGAAGCCCATGGACTTCGGCTTCCTCGATTTCTCCACCCTGGAACGGCGCAAGTACTTCTGCGAGGAAGAGCTCCGGCTCAATCGCCGGCTGGCCAGCAAGCTCTACCTGGACGTGCTTCCTATCACCGGCACCCCGGAACAGCCGGTTATCGGCGGAGACGGAGCACCTTTCGAGTACGCGATCCGGATGCGCCAGTTCGACCAGGACAAGCTGTTCGATCGCCTCCAGGAACGTGGTCAGCTGACACCGGAACTGCTCACCAGCGTGGCCCGGCAGGCCGCAGAATTCCACGAACAGTTGCCCCCTGTTGCGGAGCACAAGCCATTGGGCACTCCGGAAGCGGTTTACGCTGCCATGCAGGAGAATTTTGACCAGATCCGCCCGCTGATCGACGACAAGACCCTCCTGGCGCAGCTGGACAACCTCGAAGCCTGGACCCGGACCACCTTTGAACGGCATAGGGAGCTGATCGCCCGGCGCCACGACAACGGCTTTGTCCGTGAATGTCATGGCGATCTTCACCTTGCCAACATCACGGTGCATGAAGGCGAAGTCACCGTGTTCGACTGCATCGAGTTCAACGAGCCGTTCCGCTGGATCGACGTTATCAACGACCTGGCCTTCCTGCTGATGGACCTGGAATCCCGTGATGAACCGGCTCTGGCCAACCGGGTACTGAACACCTACCTGGAATACCGGGGCGACTTCGAAGCCCTGCCTCTGCTGCCCCTGTACAAGGCCTATCGCGCCATGGTCCGGGCCAAGATTGCCCTGTTCACGCTGGGCAATCCGGGTCTGGGTGAGGACGAAAAAACCGAACTGATGCAGCGCTACCGGAGCTATGCGCAGCTGGCCGAGGATTACAGCATCATTCCGAACCCGTACCTGTTGGCGACCACTGGCCTGTCCGCCAGCGGCAAGAGCTGTGTCAGCGCCGCCATGGCCGGTGAACTGGGACTGATCCGGCTGCGCTCCGACGTCGAGCGTAAGCGCCTGCATGGTCTCGGGCCGCTGGCGGACAGCAAGTCCGACACCGGTGAAGGCCTCTACACGCCGGAGGCTACAACCCGGACCTACCAGCGCCTGGCCGATCTGTCGGACCACTTGCTGGCCGCCGGCATTCCGGTGGTGGTTGATGCCGCCTGCCTGAAGCAGAGTGAGCGGGACCTGTTTGCCGCTGTGGCCGAAAAACGGGCCGTGCCCTTCGCCCTGTTGCACTGCGAAGCGCCCGAGAACCTGCGTCGGCAGTGGATCCGGGGCCGTTCCGGGGATGCATCCGAGGCCACGGAGGAACTGCTGGATGCCCAGCAAAGCTGGTTCGAGCCGCTGACGACGATGGAGAAGGCGCACACGATTCACCTGCACACCGATCAGGAGCACGTGGCCGAAGCGGTGGCGGACCGCATCCGCCAGCATTTCGGTCTGCAGGGTCACTGAAAAAGCAGCGAAGGTTTTCCATGTCAGAAGGTATCAATTCCTGGCAATCGGTCTGCCCCACCGCGGATCTGCAGCCGGGCCAGTTCATCGAGTTCCGGTTGACCGTCAAGGCCCGGGAGCCGGCAGGGATGCCCCTCACCGGCTTCCTGTTTCTCGATGAAGACGAACCGAGGGCCTATCTGAACCAATGCCCGCACCTGGGCATTGAGCTTAACTGGATGCCGGGCCGGTTCATGGATTCGGACAACCTCTTCCTCCAGTGTTCCACCCATGGCGCCCTGTTCAAGACCGGCACCGGCGAGTGCATCGCCGGTCCCTGCCAGGGCGATGCACTGACCGCCTTGGAGCTGCGGGAGCAGGACGGCCAGTGGCAGATCAGGCTTCCAGATTGACCGGAATGGCCCCGGTCAGCGCGAGACTTCCGGAAGGGTCACTTTCAGCATTCACCAGCGCGGCCCGATAGGCGACCACCTCGACGCCGGCGGCAACCGCCTCCCGGAGCAGCCGGCCGTAAGTCGGATCAATGTGATCGGCAGGCCGCACTTCGTTGATGCCGGTGTGATTGACCACGAAGAACAGGACCCCGCGCTCGCCCTGCGCCACCTGCCCCATCAACTCGCGCAGGTGTTTTTGGCCACGGGTGGTGACAGCATCGGGGAAATACCCGGCCCCGTCCTCGTCCAGGGTTACGTTCTTCACTTCCACCCAGGCATCGGGCCGGCTGCCATGGCCGGACAGCAGCAGATCGATTCGGCTTTTCTCCCCACCGTACTTCACTTCCGACCGACATTCTGCATACCCGGCCAGCTCCAACACCACGCCAGCTTCAATCGCATGCCTCGCCTGGGCATTGGGTCTGGCGGTATTTACGCAGGCCAGCACTCCGGGCCCGGTCTCCACCAGCTCCCAGGTATACTTCAGCTTGCGCTTGGGATTGTTGCTCTCGCTGAGCCAGACCCTGGCGTTTTCCGGCTGGCAGCCGCGCATGGAACCGGTATTGGGGCAGTGGGCCGTCACTTCAGTGCCGTCGGGCAACCGTATGTCGGCAAGGAAGCGCTTGTAGCGGCGAATAAGCCGGCCTTCGACCAAAGGTTCAGAAAACTTCATGTGATCTCCGCAAAAGTCAGTGTCACAAGGCTGGCACCCCCGTAACTAATCTGCTATTTTCCGCAAATTCCCGATTCAGGACGAATGCTTCATCCAGGGTACAATCGCACAGCCTCCGGGCTGGCACGATGGGAAGCAAAGCGTTCTTGTGAAGTACAAACAAGAGGCCGGGTTCAATGGCAAATACTGTAGAACAGTCACGCGAACGTTTTACCAACTTCACCCCCTATGAAATGAAGAAGGGTGAAGAGTACATGAGTGCCGAGATGCTGCAGCACTTCAAGGATCTGCTCCTGCAATGGAAACAGGAGCTGATGGAAGAAGTGGACCGCACCATGCACCACATGCAGGAAGACGCAGCAAATTACGCGGATCCCAGTGATCGCGCAACCCAGGAGGAAGAGTTCAGCCTGGAACTGCGTACCCGTGATCGTGAGCGCAAGCTGATCAAGAAGATCGACCAGACCATCGACCGGATCGACAAGGACGACTACGGTTTCTGCGATCAGTGTGGTGTCGAGATCGGTATCCGTCGCCTTGAGGCTCGCCCCACCGCCACCCTGTGCATCGACTGTAAGACGCTCGCCGAGATCCGTGAGCGCCAGACGGGCATCTGAGCCCGACAACAGCTGTCTGCCGGTAACCGCAAGGCGACCGGCAGACTGACTTTCCCATGGCCAATCCACGCTACCGGGGCCGTTTCGCACCCTCCCCAACGGGCCCTCTGCATTTCGGCTCTCTCGTTACCGCTGTTGCCAGCTATGTCGAAGCCCGGGTCCAACGGGGCCAGTGGCTGATTCGCATTGAAGACCTGGACCCACTCCGGGAACCTCCGGAAGCCACCGGGGAGATTCTCCGAAGCCTGGAAGCCCACGGCCTGTTTCCGGACGAGCCGATCCGGTTCCAGTCCCGACGCCATGACGCCTACCAGGATGCCATCAACCGGCTGCTGGCAACAGGATACGCCTATCGCTGCCCCTGCTCCCGCAAGGAGCTTCAGGCCAATGGCGGCCGGCACCCGCATCACTGCAGGGAAGCCGGACTCCAACCGGGCGTCCGTCCCTTTGCCGTCAGGTTTGCCCTGCACGACGAGCAGTGCCATTGGCAGGATGAGTTGCTTGGCCCGCAACATCAGGTAGTGCAGGCGGAATTCGACGACCCGGTCCTCCTGCGCAAAGAGGGCTTTTACGCCTACCAGCTGGCTGTGGTGGTGGATGATATCGACCAGGGGATTACTGACGTGGTCCGGGGCTCGGACCTGCTCGACATGACGGCCCAGCAACAACAGATCTTTCGGGCCCTGAGTGCCGAGCCACCCCGGTGGCTGCACATACCGGTGATCCTCAATGAACAGGGCCAGAAGCTCAGCAAACAGACCCACGCACCCGCACTTGACGACAACCGAGCATCCGAGAACCTGTTCCGCGCACTGGACGCTCTGGGCCAGGAACCACCGGCGTCACTGCAGGCATCAAACCCGGATGAGATCCTGGCCTGGGCCTGCCGACACTGGCGCCGGCAGGCGATCCACCTGACAGCCCGCTAACAGGCATGGTATAAAGCCCTTCTTACACTTCAGTGCGGACCTTGAGCCTGATGTACATCTACCGTCTGGTCTTTCTGCTGGTTCTGGCCATATACATTTTTTCTCCCAACATCCTGGATTGGTGGACTGCGCCAGGCAACGTCTGGTACAGCCCCTACGTCATCTGGGCGGGACTGATCGCCATCGGGTTCTGGCTTGAATGGCGACGGGATCCCAATGAGTTTTAGTGCCACCGGCCTGGTATTGGCCAGCCTGGTTTACCTGCTCCTGCTTTTCGGTGTGGCCTGGATTACCGAACAGGGAATGCTGCCCAAACAATGGGTACGGCACCCCCTGGTCTACACCCTGAGCCTTGGCGTCTATGCCGGTATCTGGGCGGTCTATGCAGCCATCGGCATGGCCGCTGAAACCGGTTACGGCTTTCTGGCCTATTACCTCGGCATCAGTGGCGCCTTCCTGCTGGCACCGGTGTTGCTCAATCCGATCATGCGCATCGCCAGGGCGTACCAGCTGACCTCGCTGGCCGATCTCTTTGCCTACCGTTACCGGAGCCAATGGGCAGGCACCCTGGTGACCCTCTGCTCCGGGGCGGCCATCCTGGCCCTGCTGAGCATGCAGATCCAGGCGGTGGCAGTTTCAGCCAGCATCCTGGCCCCGGACACTTCCCCCAAGGCAATGAGCCTGTTGTTTTGCCTGATCGTGCTGCTGTTTGCCATCCTGTTCGGCGCCCGCCGCAACCAGAATTCGGAAAACCACCAGGGGCTGGTGCTGGCTATTGCCTTTGACTCTCTGGTGAAAGTGGGCGCGCTGCTGACTCTTGGTTGTGTAATCCTGTTCCAGGTTTTTGAGGGCATGGAAGGGTTGGACCTATGGCTCGCCATGAACAAAGCCGCCACCGGAACCATGACCCTGGCCATAGACGACGGCAGCTGGCGCGCTCTGATGTTAATGTCCTTCGCGGGTGCCCTGGTCCTGCCACACATGTACCACATGACGTTCAGCGAGAATCCATCGCCCAAATCCCTGGCCAAGGCCAGCTGGGGCCTGCCGCTGTACCTCCTGCTTCTGGCGCTGCCGGTTCCCGTGATTCTCTGGGGCGGTCAGGCCCTGGGGGTGGGTATCGAGCCGAATTTCTATGCCCTTGGCGTCGCCCAGGCACTGGACAGCCCTCTGCTGTCGTTGCTCATGTATATCGCCGGTCTCTCCGCCGCCAGCGGCCTGATGATTGTCAGTACCCTGGCGCTGGCGGGCATGGTCCTCAACCACGTGGTGCTGCCGGTCAAGACACCCCGAGACCAGGCGGACATCTACCGCTGGCTGCAATGGGTCAAGCGCCTGCTGATCGCGGTCATCATCTTCTTTGCCCTGCTGTTCCATGAAACCGTGGGCCAGGAGCTGGACCTGGCCATCCTGGGCGCCATTTCGCTATCCGGGATGCTCCAACTGCTGCCCGGCGCTCTTGGTGTCATTTACTGGCCGGAAGGCAACCGGCGCGGTCTGATTGCCGGCCTCATTACCGGGCTCGTGATCTGGCTGGCAACCCTGGTTCTGCCCTTCTCCCACACCATCAACCCTCTGGCGTGGTTCGACGTACCGCTGATTCCGGATTACAGCAACTGGCACATCTTCACGTTTATCAGCATCACCGCGAATGTCACCGTCTTCGGCCTGTTTTCCATTCTTAGCGCCAGCTCGGCCGAGGAAACCAGTGCGGCCCAGGCCTGTTCCATGGGCGCGCTGTCGCGGCCCCAGCGGCGTGAACTGCTGGCCAGCTCCTCCACCGAATTCATCCGCCAGCTCGCGGATCCTCTGGGCCATGGCGTGGCCAGGCGGGAAGTGGAAAGGGCCCTGGCACAGCTGAAACTGCCCAATATTGAATATCGCCCCTACCAGCTTCGACGCCTGCGCGATCAGGTGGAGATCAACCTCTCCGGCCTGCTCGGCCCGTCAGTGGCCCGGGACATGGTGCACCGCCACCTTGGCTTCAAGCCTCTGGCCCGGGGCCATACCGGCCAGGACATCCGCTATGTGGAACGCGCTCTCGGGGACTACCAGAACCGGCTGACCGGCCTGGCCGGCGAACTGGACAACCTGCGACGCCATTACCGCCAGACCCTGCAGAACCTTCCGATTCCTGCCTGTTCGGTGGGTGAAGATGGCGAGATCCTCATGTGGAACCACGCCATGGAAGAGCTGACTGGCATCACCGCCGACGATGTGGTGGGCGCCCGACTGATGGCCCTGCCGGAGCATTGGCACCTGTTGCTGGAGGATTTCAACCGCGGCGAGGAACTGCACCGTTACAAGCACCGCCTCGACCTGCGCGGCAAGCCGCACTGGCTGAACCTGCACAAGGCGGCACTGAGCGGGCCTGACCACACCGAGGGCGGCAGCATCATCCTGGTGGAAGACCAGACCGAAACCCGGTTGCTGGAAGACGAACTGATGCACAGCGAGCGGCTGGCCTCGGTGGGTCGCCTGGCCGCCGGCGTCGCCCACGAGATTGGCAACCCGGTCACTGGCATCTCCTCGCTGGCCCAGAACCTGAAACTGGAAACCGACAACCCGGACATCCTGGACACCGCTGACCAGATCCAGCAACAGACCAGACGTATTTCTACCATCCTGCAGTCACTGATGAACTTCGCCCGGACGGGTAACCATGCCCATGCCAATCGCTATGAACCGGTGTCCATTCATCGCTGTGTGGAGGAGTCCGTCAATCTACTGTCATTGAGCGACAAAGGTATGGGCATCCGCTATCTGAACGAGGTGCCTGAGGACCTGCTGGTACTCGGTGATGAACAGCGTCTGGTACAGGTGTTCGTCAACCTGCTCGCCAATGCGAGGGATGCCTCGCCCGAGGGTGGTACCATCAGGGTCAGTGGAAACGGCGACAGCTACTCCGCTATTATCGAGGTCATTGATGAAGGCTCAGGTATCCCGGAAGACCAGCTCGACCATATTTTCGAGCCCTTTTACACCACCAAGGCCCCCAACAAGGGCACAGGCCTTGGCTTGTCCCTGGTGTACAGCATCGTCGAGGAACACTATGGCAACATCCAGGTCGAGAGTCCGGCGAATACCGGGACCGGCAGCGGTACCTGTGTGCGCCTGAGACTCCCGGCGTACCGGGCCGAAGCCGACGATACCTCTGCCAGCCAGAACGAAAGGTCCTGAAACAGTTATGCCCCGCATTCTGATTGTAGAAGATGAAGACATCATTCGTTCCGCCGTGCGCAAGCTGCTGCAGCATGCCGGCTATGAAGTGGCCGACGCCAGGTCGGTGGAGGAGGCCGAGCAAAACCATGAACCGGATCAGTTTGACCTGATCATCTCCGACCTGCGCCTGCCCGGTGCGGCCGGCACCGAGCTGATCAACCGTGCGCCCAATACGCCGGTGCTGATCATGACCAGCTATGCCAGCCTGCGCTCGGCGGTCGACTCCATGAAAATGGGCGCCGTCGAATACATCGCCAAGCCTTTTGACCATGATGAAATGCTCGCAGCAGTCGAGAACATCCTGGCGCGCCAGGGACCTGCCGATGCTGACTCCGGGAGCGTTACGGGCGCCGGTGACAAACCCCAGGAAAGCGACCCGGCCAACATCATGTTTGGCCAGTGTGAGGCCATGCAGAAGGTGTTCACCCTGATCCGCAAGGTGGCACCGACGGAAACCACGGTACTGATCCAGGGGGAATCGGGAACCGGTAAGGAGCTGGCCGCCCGCGCCCTGCACCTGCTCAGCCCCCGGGCATCGAAACCACTGATCTCGGTGAACTGTGCCGCCATTCCTGAGAGCCTGATCGAATCGGAACTGTTCGGCCACGAAAAAGGCGCCTTCACCGGTGCGGTGTCTGCCCGTACCGGTCTGATTGAAGCGGCCGACGGTGGCAGCCTGTTTCTGGACGAGATCGGCGAGTTGCCGGCCGAGGCCCAGGCCCGACTGCTCCGCGTGCTGCAGGAAAACGAGATCCGCAAGGTCGGCTCCACCCAGAGCCGCAAAGTCAACGTGCGCATGATCGCAGCCACCCACCGGAACCTGAAGGCGATGACCCGTACCGGCGAGTTCCGGGAGGACCTCTACTACCGCCTGAACGTGATGCAGATCCGGATTCCGCCCCTGCGCGAGCGCCAGAGTGACATCCTTGGACTGGCACGGAAGTTCCTCAGGCGCCAGGGCGAGAAAATGGGCAAGCCGAACCTCAATCTCAGCCCCGACGCCATGCGAGTCCTGGAGCGGCACCGCTGGCCGGGCAACGTCCGGGAACTGGAGAACGCCATAGAGCGGGCCACCATCCTGTGTGACGGGGATGTGATTACGCCATCCCTGCTCGATCTGGACAGTGAAGGGGGCGACGAGCACATCCCCGAGACCCTGGTGGAAGGAAACAACGAACAGACCCCTACCCGGGATGCGGATTCGGCCAATGACCTGTCCCTCGAGGATTACTTCCAGCATTTTGTCCTGGAGAACCAGGACCGGATGAGCGAGACGGAGTTGGCCCAGAAGCTGGGTATCAGCCGGAAGTCATTGTGGGAACGACGCCAGCGGTTGGGGATACCCCGCAAGAAAACCAGCAACTGATCACGGGGGCCGTTGCCCCCTTTTTCATGTCTACCCGGGCCAAAGGATGAACTCAGCCTCAGTTGTTACCCCATGTTCCCCACGGTAACACTCCCCTCGAAACAACTGTGATCTCAGTAACACTTATCGGAAGTACGGGGTAACACTTATTTCCTTCAAAACCGTAAGATACTGTTAATAAAAGATTTTCAAAAACTGGCACGCACTCTGCAATCTATTAAGCGCACAACAACAAAAACAAGAAGTGGCAAACGCAGCGTCAAAACAAATACAAAAAGCTGCAGGAAGACGTTCGGTAACAAAAACAAAAACAGAACGTGAGCGAACTGAGTGTTTTGGGTACTTTGCTTTTTAGTGGTCCCACGGCACGTGTGAGTTGTAGATGTAGAGAAGAATCGCCTTCCAGGCGACACTGCATCTGCTGACAGACTTACCCGATGTCCCTGACCGCTCTGTGTATTCAAAGCTTTCCGTTTGCACTGCTGAGATCCTCCGTACTTGGAGGCACACAGTGGGGTACAAAAACGAAGAAAAATCCCGGCAACAATAAAAACAATGCAGATCGTCAACGCTTTCAGGGCGGATTCGTGCAAACGAATCCGCCTTTTGATTATCTGGCGTGTGCAAATCCTGCCCAAACCGTTAAACTCTCGGTTTTTGCTCACCGCAAATACGGATTTCAATGCCTAAACGACTTGTCGACAGAATAAAAGCCTTCATCCCCGGCGGACGGAAAAAGCCTCGCACCTACCAGCGACGGGAGATCCCCCGGGACCAGCACAATGTTTCGCGTTCCGTGATCAGCGAGCCGGCCAAGAAAGTCCTGCATCGCCTGAATAAATCCGGTTACGAGGCCTACCTGGTCGGCGGTGGGGTTCGCGACATTCTGCTCGGCGGCAAACCGAAAGATTTCGACATTGCCACCAACGCCACCCCGGAAGAAGTCCACGACCTGTTCCGCAACTCGCGTCTGATCGGTCGCCGCTTCCGCATTGTCCACGTGGTCTTTGGCCGGGAGATTATTGAAGTCACCACCTTCCGCGGCAATGCCAACGACGCGGATGACGACAGCACCGACGACGATCGCAGGACCAGCGAGCACGGCCTGCTGCTGCGGGACAATGTCTACGGCAACCAGGAAGAAGACGCACTGCGTCGGGATTTCACGGTTAACGCCCTGTATTACTGTATCCGCGATTTCACCGTGATCGACTTTGCCAATGGCATCGAGGACCTGCGCAACCGACAGATCCGCCTGATCGGCGATCCCGAAACCCGTTACCGGGAAGACCCCGTGCGCATGCTCCGGGCCATCCGTTTTGCTGCCAAGCTGGACTTCGAGATTGAACCGGAAACCGAGGCGCCGATCCGCGAACTGGCTCCGCTGCTCAGCCATATCCCGCCAGCGCGACTGTTTGATGAGGTACTGAAGCTGTTTTCTGCAGGCCATGGCGAGAAAACCTATGACCTGCTCAACGAGTACAACCTGCTGGCACCGCTGTTCCCGGAAACAGTGAAGGCCATCGAGGCCGGCGAGCCGGACGACCTGATCCGCCAGGCCCTGCGCAACACCGACGCGCGGATCGCCCAGGGCAAGTCCGTCACCCCCTATTTCATGTTTGCCGCCATGCTCTGGCCCGCCCTTCAGGCCGAGTGGCGCCGCCGCCAGGATAACGGCGACCCGGTACAGCCGGCTCTCCACGGCGCCATCGGCAAGGTCATCGGCCGCCAGGTGCAGGCTACTTCCATACCCAAGCGCTTCTCCGGCCCCATGAAGGAAATCTGGGAACTGCAGATGCGCCTGCCGCGCCGCCAGGGCAAACGGGCCTTCGGCACCATGGCCCACCCCCGATTCCGGGCAGCCTACGACTTCCTGCTGGTGCGGGAAGCCGCCGGCGAGATCGAGCCGGGACTGGGGCAATGGTGGACCGAGTTCCAGCAGGCGGATGAACGCGGCCAGGAACGCATGCTGTCCCAACTGGGCAGCGACGCTCCGAAAAAACGCCGGCGCCGTCGCAAGCCGGTAAAACGCCAGGCCACGCAATGACCACAGATGTGTTTATCGGACTGGGCAGCAATATGGAGAACCCCGCTGCCCAGCTGGCCCGGGCAGTCGCCGAACTCGCGGCACTGCCAGAAACCACATTGGTCGCCCAATCCCCCTTCTATGCCAGCCGACCGGTAGGCCCTCAGGATCAGCCGGACTTCGTCAATGGCGCCGTGTGGCTCAGGACCGATCTGACACCCCACGCCCTCCTGGAGCACCTGCAGGCCATCGAGCAGGACCACGGTCGGGAGCGCCTGCGTCACTGGGGGCCTCGAACCCTGGATCTGGATATCCTGGTATTCGGGCAGGAAACGGTAGACGACGAACGACTTGTAGTACCCCACCGCGAGCTGGCCAACCGGGATTTTGCCCTCCAGCCACTGCTGGATCTCAATCCCGACCTGACCCTGCCGGACGGCCGCACAGTGGCTGCGCTCAGGCAAACCTGCCCGGACAACGGCCTTCGCAAGCTGCCGCCGATCCCGCGCGAGCCCTTCGCTCCGGAGTGAACCCCGCCCCCCGATTCCCGTCGCTCCGTGATACTATTGCCTCAGGCATACCCCCGGATTACCCTTAGCACCTGAATGCCCGAACCACGGCGCAGTCCACGCCCATCCACCCAAAAGGCTAGGATTCTATGGCTGTTACCATCAATACCCTGCGGGAATACAAGCAGAACGGCGAGGCCTTCTCTGCCCTGACCTCCTATGACGCGACCTTTGCCCAGATCGTCAGCGAAGCCGGCGTTGATGTCATCCTGATCGGCGACTCCCTGGGCATGGTGCTCCAGGGCAATGACAGCACTCTGCCGGTCACCATGGACCAGATGGTGTACCACACCAGCTGCGTAGCCAAGGGCAACCGCGGCTCGCTGATCATGGCCGACATGCCGTTCATGTCCTATGGCACGGTGGAGGCGGCCCTGGAGAATGCCGCGGAGCTGATGCGTGCCGGGGCCCACATGGTCAAGCTGGAAGGCACGGACTGGATGAAGGACACCATCAGCGCATTGAGTGAACGAGGTGTCCCTGTCTGCGCCCATCTGGGCCTGACTCCGCAGTTCGTCAACAAGTTCGGTGGTTACAAGGTCCAGGGCCGGGACGAGAAAGCGGCGGAGATGATGATCGAGCACGCCTGTGAACTCGAAGAAGCCGGTGCCGACATCATCCTGCTTGAATGCGTGCCCGCGCCGCTGGCCGCCCGCATCACCCAGGCCGTCAAGGCGCCGGTGATCGGCATTGGCGCCGGTTCTGACACCGACGGCCAGGTGCTGGTGGTGCACGATATGCTGGGGCTGACTCCCGGTCGCAAGCCGCGTTTTGTGAAAAACTTCCTGACCGGAACCGACTCCGTTCAGGAGGCTCTTGCTGCTTATGTCCAGCAGGTCCGTGACCGTACTTTCCCGTCCGAGGAGCATACGTTCAAGGCATGAGAACCATCCATTCGCTCAAAGAACTTCGCACCATCCTGCGCGGCTACCGCCGGCAGGATAAGACCATCGGCCTGGTCCCCACCATGGGAAACCTGCATGAGGGTCATATATCCCTGGTGCGTAAAGCGGCCGAATCTGCCGACGTGGTGGTGACCACCATCTTCGTCAACCCGATGCAGTTCGGAGCCAACGAGGACCTGGACAAGTATCCGCGTACCCTCGCCGAAGATCAGGAAAAGCTCGAAGCCGCCGGCAACACCCTGGTGTTCGCACCGCCGGTGGAAGAGATCTACCCCGAGGGCCTGGCCCAGCAGACCAAGGTGATCGTGCCCGAGGTCAGTGACGGCCATTGCGGCGCCAGCCGTCCCGGGCACTTCGAGGGCGTTGCCACCGTGGTGACCATGCTGTTCAACATGGTACAGCCGGATCTGGCGGTCTTTGGCGAAAAGGATTTCCAGCAACTCGCCGTGATCCGCAAGATGACCCGGGACCTGTTCATGCCGGTGGAAGTCATTGGCGCCCCCACGATCCGTGAGGATGACGGGCTGGCCAAAAGCTCCCGCAATGGCTACCTCTCTGAAGAGGAACGCAAAATCGCACCGGTCGTTTTCCAGACGCTGGAGGCCACCGCCGAAAAACTCACCAATGGTCGTACTGACTTCCAGGTACTTGAGAGCGAAGCTCAACAGTCACTGAGCGCTGCCGGCCTGCGACCGGATTACTTCAACATCGTGAACAGCCTCACGCTCAAGCCGGCCTCACCGGACGACCATGAGCTGACCATCCTGGTGGCCGCCTTCCTGGGCACCACCCGGTTGATCGACAACCTGTCGGTGACCCGCTGACTCTCATACAAGGAAAAGGATCCCCTGATGCCCGAACAACCGGCAGTACTGACCTCGAAACCCGAATGGCAGGCACTGAACGAGCGGCGGGACAAGCTGCGAAGCGTGACCATGCGGGAACTCTTCGCGCAGGATCCGGACAGGGCCAACCGGTACTTCATCGAAGGCGCCGGTCTGGCTCTGGACTTTTCGAAGAACCTGCTCACGGATGAGACCCTGACCGAACTGATGGCCCTGGCCCGCAGCTGCCGCCTGGAAGAGCGGCGCGATGAGCTTCTCAGCGGCGCCAAGGTAAACATCACGGAGAACCGGCCAGCCCTGCATACGGCCCTTCGCCACCCGGGGAACGAATCCATCCTGATCGATGACGTGGACGTGGTCGCCGAGGTACAACAGACCCTGGACCGAATGGAAGCCTTTGTCGATGGTGTTCTGGATGCATCAAGAACCGGCTTCAGCGGCAGGGCCTTCACGGATGTGGTCAGCATCGGGATCGGCGGCTCCTACCTTGGCCCCAAGCTGGTGGGCGAATCGCTCCAACCCTTCTGGCAAGGCAGCATTCGGTGCCACTATGTCGCCAACATCGACGGCACCGATATCTGCGAAACGCTCCGCCAGGTGAATCCGGAAACCACCCTGTTCCTGATCCAGTCCAAGTCATTCCGCACCCAGGAAACTCTGGAGAACAGCAAGGTGGCGCGGCAATGGTTCCTGGACAACGGCGGCGATGAAACCTCCATCGCCCGGCACTTCATGGCGGTAACTGCCAACGTTCCGGCGGCCGAGGACTTCGGGATTGATGCCGACAATGTTTTCCCCATGTGGGACTGGGTCGGTGGCCGCTATTCCCTCTGGTCAGCGATCGGCCTGCCCGTGGCCCTCACCATCGGCATGGACAATTTCCGGGCCCTGCTGGCCGGCGCCCACGCCATGGACCGCCATTTCCGGGAAGCACCGCTGGAGCACAACCTGCCGGTGGTCATGGGGCTGCTCAGTGTCTGGTACAACAATTTCTGGGATGCCGAGACCCACGCCATCCTGCCCTACGACCATTATCTGCGCAGCCTGCCGGACCACCTCCAACAGCTGGACATGGAGAGCAACGGCAAGAGCGTGACCGAGGCGGGGCAACCCGTGGATTACCAGACCGGCCCGGTACTCTGGGGCGGTGTCGGCTCCAATGGCCAGCATGCCTATCACCAATTGATCCACCAGGGCACCCGACTGATTCCCGCGGACTTCATCATTCCCCTGAAGACCCACAATCCGGTCGCAACCCATCACGCGGACCTGTTCGCCAATTGCCTCAGCCAGTCCCGGGCGATGATGGCCGGTAAGACCCTGGCCGAAGCCCGGGCGGAACTGGCCGGCGAGGGTCTGGACGAGGAAACCATTGAAACCCTCGCGCCCCACAAGGTGATTCCCGGTAACAAACCGAGCAATACACTGATCATGGAGACGGTGGCGCCGGAAACGGTGGGGGCCCTGATCGCACTCTATGAGCACCGGACCTTTGTTCAGGGCGTGATCTGGGATGTAGATTCGTTTGACCAGTGGGGGGTGGAGCTGGGCAAGCAGCTGGGCAAGGGCATTCTGCCCAAACTGCTGAGCCAGGATGCCATCAGCACCGCTGGTGACAGCTCCACCGACCATCTAATCCGGAAGTTCCGCTCAGCCAACGGCCTCTGAAATCTTCCGTCCCTGCCAGATGAAGTCCACCGGCCAGAGCTTCTGGCCGGTGTCATAGGCCTGCCAGAGCTCCCGGTAACTCTTGCCGCAGACCGGGTGCACCGCTTCCGGGGCGATATCCGCCAGCGGGCGCAGTACGAAGGCATTCTTCAGAATCTCGCCACGGGGCAGTTCAACACCATCGATGGTGCCAGTGCTGTCGCCGTAGGTCAGGATATCGAGATCCAGGGTCCTGGCACTGAATTTCGGCACATCGCGCCGGCGACCGTTCTCGGCTTCCAACTGTTTGAAACGTCGGGACAGCTCACCAACACTGAGGTCTGTATCGACTCCCACCACCAGGTTCAGGAAGGGTGAACCGTCAAAACCGACCGATTCACTTTCATACACCGGAGAAATCTGCAGATCACCGAACCAGTCCGCCAGGGCGTCCAGGGCCGCGGTCACGTAACGTTCCCGATCGATATTGGTACCAATGCTGATATAGACCCGGGCTGTCGCCGTCATCGTTTGTTTCCCCGTTCGATTCGCACACCCACTGACCGGGCCGCGGGTACCGCCCCCGGCTTCCGCAGTGTCAGCGTCAGCTGCCCCACCCCGAACTCCTTCATAAGAAGATCCGCCAGCACTTCAGCCGCCCGCTCGAGCAACTGGGGTTTCAATTCCTGAAGGCAGCGAGTCACCCGCTCGCTGACCGCGGCGTAATCCAGGGCATCGGCAACATCGTCGGACTGACCCGGCGCACGGTTATCCCAGGCCATATCGAGATCGATCAGGACCCGCTGGGTCACGTCCCGTTCCCAGTCATAAACGCCGATGACGGCTTCCACCGCCAGACCTTCGATCAGGACACTGTCTGCCAAGGGGATCTCCCGGAGTCTTCCACTCTTTGCTGATTGAAATGCGCACAACCACCGGATACTGTGATCAGGCTGGCCAGTGACAAACGGGCCGGCATTTTCGCACAGATTGCACCGATTCGTCTCCGCCTCCGGACTGACACCATGGATCTGACCAGCCCCGCCGTTGCCACCGTTGCCCTTTGCACCTTTGCCTACCTGTTCGGCTCGGTTCTGTTTGCGCTGCCGGTGTGCCGGCTATGGAAGCTGCCCGATCCGAGGGCCCTTGGATCAGGCAATCCCGGCGCTACCAACGTCTATCGTAACGGCGGCTGGGCACCGGCGCTGGTCACCCTCGCCCTTGATGCCTTCAAGGGTTGGCTGCCGGTGTGGATCGCCCACGTTGGCGGGCTCTCGGTGATGGTTCAGGCAATGGTTGCCCTGTGCGCGGTCACCGGCCACATGATTCCGCTGTTCTACCGGTTCAAGGGCGGCAAAGGGGTGGCCACCGCACTGGGCGCGGGTCTGGCACTGGCGCCGGTCACGACCCTGATCATGGCAGCCATCTGGGCCGGCGTGATGTGGCGCTGGCGTATCTCGGCTCTGGCCTCGCTGGTGGCGATCGCCTTCGGCCCGCTGATCAGCGCCCTGATCGAGCCGGAAACCCTGCCCCTGTTCGGGCTGCTGACTATCCTGATCGTGGTGCGGCACCGCAATAACCTGATCCGGCTCGCCCAGGGGCGCGAAGCCGGTTTCTGACCGCTTTCTCAGTCCACCAACCCGTTGGCGCGGGCTTCATTGATCGGTGGCAGGGTATTCATGGGCCATCTGGGAACGGCCACAATGCGCTCGCCATCCTGTTGACCAGCCAGCAGGCGCTGGGCTCCGGCATAGGCAATCATGGCGCCGTTATCGGTACAGAACTCCGGGCGGGCGTAGAACACATGGGCATGGAGCTTATGCGCCATTTTCTCCAGGCCGGCCCGCAGGCGCTTGTTGGCACTGACGCCACCGGCGATCACCAGGCGCCTGCAACCGGTTTGCTCCAGCGCCCGGCGGCATTTGATGGTCAGGGTATCAACCACTGCAGCCTCGAATGCCAGGGCGATGTCGGCCCTCACCTGCTCGGAAAGTTCACCAGCATCCATGGCTGCGTTCACCGTATTGAGGGTATACGTCTTGAGGCCACTGAAACTGAAATCCAGGCCCGGCCGATCCGTCATCGGACGGGGGAACCGGTAACGGTCAGGCACCCCTTTCTCCGCCAGGGCGGCAACGCGGGGGCCACCCGGGTAATCCAGACCCAGCATCTTGGCGGTCTTGTCAAAGGCCTCGCCGGCGGCATCATCCACCGACTCACCCAGCATCTCGTACTCACCGATTCCATCGACCCGGACCAGCTGGGTGTGGCCACCGGAGACCAGCAACGCCACAAACGGGAACGCCGGCGGGTTATCCTCCAGCATCGGTGCCAACAGGTGCCCCTCCATGTGATGGACACCCAGTACCGGCACACCCAGGGCAAAGCCCAGAGCATGGGCCACCGAGCCACCCACCATCAACGCACCCACCAGTCCGGGGCCGGCGGTATAGGCAATGCCATCGATATCCTTGCGGGTGCAACCGGCTTCCGCGATCACCTGATCACACAGGGGCAGCAGCTTGCGCACGTGGTCCCGGGACGCCAGTTCCGGCACAACACCGCCGTAGTCGGCATGCATGTCGATCTGGCTGAACAGGGCATGGGCCAGCAGGCCCTTGTCGGTGTCAAACAGGGCCACGCCGGTTTCGTCACAGGAGGTTTCAATACCGAGAATGAGCATAGAATGGGGCCGCATCAGGTTGCCGTGAATGAGAACGGAGCGCATTTTAGCAGAAACCCGAAACCGGAAGGCAGTTTCATCGAACAAACATTGACCTTGCCATCGTCCAGGGGCTATCATTGCCGCCCTAAATTATGCACTGGTCGAGTTTTAGCCAATCTGACCAGGTATCGAGCCGCACAGGCATGGCCGTGCGGAGCAAATCAAAACCGAATCTATCAGGTAGGTGATTTTCGAATGCCAGCTGTTAAAGTGAAAGAGAATGAACCGTTTGACGTAGCACTGCGTCGCTTCAAGCGTTCCTGCGAAAAGGCCGGTGTACTTTCTGAAGTGCGTCGTCGTGAGCACTACGAGAAGCCGACCGCTGTTCGCAAGCGCAAAGCAGCCGCTGCCGTTAAGCGTCATCTCAAGAAGCTTCAGCGGGAACAGCGCAAGTTCGAGCGTCTGTACTAAGCTACAGCCAGACGCCGCTTGACTGCAAAGCACTGATTGCCTGTCAGCAACAGGCTGCACAGAGCGATTGAAAATGCCGCCGAGGCCTGGCTTCGGCGGCATTTTTGGCTATGGCCAACACCTGAAGTACCGGCACTGAAGAGCCGGCAGACCTGGAGTCTCCATGAGTGGACTGATCCCTCAACGCTTCGTTGAAGACCTGCTGGACCGCATTGACCTTGCGGAACTGATCGGGTCCCGGATCACCCTCAAGAAAGCCGGCGCCAACTACAAGGCCTGCTGTCCCTTCCACGATGAAAAAACACCATCCTTCAACGTGCGACCGGACAAAGGCTTCTATCACTGTTTCGGCTGTGGCGCCCATGGCGATGCCATCAGTTTTGTGCGGGAATTCGAAGGCCTGGGCTTTACCGAGGCGGTGGAAGAGCTCGCCAAGCGGGCCGGACTGGAAGTGCCCTACGACCGGGCTGCCAGGCAGGAAATGCAACAGGCCCGGACCCTGACCGATGCGCTCGACTTCGCCAACCAGTTCTACCGTAATGCCCTGCGCAGCCCCGCCGGCAACTATGCCCTGGACTATCTCAAGCAGCGCGGGCTGGACGACGTGATCATCGAACGGTACCAACTGGGCTACGCCCCCGGTACCGGGACGGCACTTTACGACGCGGCGGCGCAGGACCTGAAAGGCCCGTTGATCGAGACCGGCACGGTATCGGACCGGTACGGGCGTCCGAGAGACCTGTTCCGCAACCGCGTGATGTTCCCGATTCGCAATACCCGGGGCCGGACCGTGGCATTTGGCGGGCGGACCCTGGGGGATGACAAGGCCAAATACATCAACTCTCCGGAGTCGGATGTTTTTCACAAGAGCCGGGAGATCTACGGGCTGTTCGAGGCCCGCCAGGCCATCCGCCAGCTGGACAAGCTCCTCGTGGTGGAGGGCTACATGGATGTCATCGCCCTGGCCCAGTTCGGCATTGATTACGCCGTTGCCACACTTGGCACCGCCACCAACCAGGACAGCCTGCAGGCACTGCTGAAACAGGTGCGGCATTTGGTGTTCTGCTTTGACGGTGACAACGCCGGCTTCCGGGCCGCCGACCGGGCCATGGAGAATGCCCTGGAACTGATGGCGGATGGACTGCATCTGCAGTTCCTGATGCTTCCGGAGGGCGAGGATCCGGACACGCTGATCCGCAAGGAAGGTACGGAAGCGTTCCAGAAACGGATTGAAGGTGCCACACCCCTGTCCCGCTATCTGTTTGACCGGCAGGGCGAGGGTCTGGACCTGCAGTTACCGGAACATCGCGGGGAGTTGCGCGCACGGGTTGAACCGTTGCTTAACAAAATGCCCCGCAGCACCCTCCGGGATGCCATGTGGCATGAAATGCTGCGCTTATGCGGAGGCCGCAACCAATGGCAGAACCGCCAGTCCCAGCAGCGTGGCAAATGGCGAAACGGCGAGTACCGGGGTCGGCCGACAGAAGAGCGGGTGGACGTCAAACTCAACAAGGACAGCACGCTCTGCCTGGCGCTGGTGGAAGCACCGGAACTGGCCACCGAGGTCAGCGAACTGGCCCGGCAATCGCGGCAGTTTCCCCAGGCGATGAGCCTGGCTTCCTGGATCATGGACAGGGAGATCCGTGACCGCCGCAAGCTGATAGGTGCGTTGGCACTGGACCAGCAGGCCAGGGACCGGTTCTACCATCTGTTTGATGGTATCGAGCACATTCCCTCACGGGAAAGCACGCTGGCCTCGGCCCACGAGCTGATCAGTCCGAGCGAGGAAACCTCGCGCCAGCAGCGGCTGGCAACGCTACTGAGGAACTTTGCGAACCTCTCTGCCGAGGAACGCAACGAGCTTCGGGAGCTGAGCGGCGGTACTCAGGGATAACCGCACTTGAAACTTAACCGATTGGCCACAATCTAAACAGTCGGTGGCAGAGCAACCACGTGACAGCTATAATGGCTGTTTAACTTTTTTCCTTTTAAAAGCGAGTTCACAGGGTGTCTATGTCAGGCAATTCGCAAAAATCACGTTTGAAAGACCTCATTGCACGAGGCAAGGAACAAGGTTACCTGACTTACGCCGAGGTAAACGACCACCTCCCGGAGGACATCGCCGACCCCGATCAGGTCGAAGACATCATCCGCATGATTAACGACATGGGTATCCAGGTGTGCGAGGAAACTCCCGACGCCGATACCCTGTTGATGACCGAAGGTGATTCCACCGCCGACGAAGCCGCCGCAGCCGAAGCTGCCGCCGCACTCGCCGCCGTGGAAACCGACGCCGGCCGCACCACCGACCCCGTCCGCATGTACATGCGTGAAATGGGCACCGTGGAACTGCTGACCCGCGAAGGCGAGATCGTTATTGCCAAGCGCATCGAAGAGGGTATCCGGGATGTGATGGCCGCAGTGGCCCACTTCCCCGGCACCGCCGGGACAGTGATCCAGGCTTACGACCGCATCATCGAGAACGAAGGCCGCATCAGCGACATCGTCACCGGTTTCCTGGACCCGGATGATGCCGAGCCGTTCATGGGCGAAGAGACGCCCGCGCCGGAGGAAACCAGCGCCGAAGACACAGATTCCGACGATTCGGATGACGACAACTCCAGCGATGATGACAACGACAACGGTCCTGATCCGGAAGAGACCCGGCTGCGTTTTGAGCTGCTGAAAGAGAAACTGGACGCCGCTGACAAGGCACTTGAGAAGTACGGCCGTTCCGACCAGAAGACCCAGGACGCCCTGAACGAGCTTGGCCAGGTCTTCGCACCGTTCAAGCTGGCCAACAAGGCCTTCGAGGAACTGGTCAACGTTGTCCGCTCCACCAACGATCTGGTGCGTGAGAACGAGCGGGCCATCATGCAGATCTGTGTGCGTGACTGCAAAATGCCGCGCAAGGACTTCATCAAGTCTTTCCCCGGCAACGAGGTCAACCTGGACTGGGCGGACAAGATCGCCAAGAGCAAGAAGCCATACGCTGCCGCAATCGGCGAGCGCCTGGACGAGATCGTTCGGCTGCAAAAGCGCATCCATAACGTCCAGACCGAAGTGGACCTGGACGTAGCCGACATCAAGGAAATCAACCGTCGCGTTTCCATCGGTGAAGCCAAGGCCCGCCGCGCCAAGAAAGAGATGGTTGAGGCCAACCTGCGTCTGGTTATCTCCATCGCCAAGAAGTACACCAACCGCGGCCTGCAGTTCCTGGACCTGATCCAGGAAGGCAACATCGGCCTGATGAAGGCGGTGGACAAGTTCGAGTACCGTCGCGGCTACAAGTTCTCCACCTACGCCACCTGGTGGATCCGGCAGGCCATCACCCGCTCCATCGCGGACCAGGCCCGCACCATCCGGATCCCGGTGCACATGATCGAGACCATCAACAAGCTCAACCGCATCTCACGGCAGATGCTGCAGGAGATGGGCCGCGAGCCGACGCCGGAAGAGCTGGGCGAGCGCATGGAGATGCCGGAGGACAAGATCCGCAAGGTGCTGAAGATCGCCAAGGAACCGATCTCCATGGAAACCCCGATCGGCGACGACGAAGACAGCCATCTGGGGGATTTCATCGAGGACATCCAGGCCCTCTCCCCGGTGGACTCCGCCACCGCCGAAGGCTTGCGGGAAGCCACCCGCTCCGTGCTGGCCGGCCTCACCGCCCGGGAGTCCAAGGTACTGCGCATGCGCTTCGGTATCGAGATGAACACCGACCACACGCTCGAGGAAGTCGGTAAGCAGTTCGACGTCACCCGCGAGCGGATCCGTCAGATCGAGGCGAAGGCCCTGCGCAAACTGCGCCACCCTTCACGCTCCGATCACCTGCGCGGCTTTATTGACGACCAGGGTAACGGATAAGCACCACAACAGTAGCGGGCGCCACACCTCACCGGTATAATGGCGCCCGCTCTGTTTCCCCATCCGGAAACATCTCTCCAGAAAGCGATTCTGCACGGGCCTATAGCTCAGTTGGTTAGAGCAGGGGACTCATAATCCCTTGGTCGCTGGTTCGAGTCCAGCTGGGCCCACCATATTTTCAATCACTTACAGCGATATTGCAGTCCGACAATACTTTGTGGTGTCAACAAGATGTCAACAGAAAATGTTGACAAGCGTTACTTGATAGCTATAATCTTACTCCAGATACATCAGTATCCGTCGATACCAAGCAAAGCTTGGGCGACAAGTCCTAAGGCCGCTTTTTGCGGCCTTAGTTGTTTCTAGACTAAGAAAAATTATGCACTACATCTGTTACGTTGACGAAGCAGGATGCCCAGGTCAGTTACCGTCTGCTAATTGCAATGTTCAACCCTGTATTGTGATTTCCGGGCTGATCGTCCCTCAAGAGAATGTCGCAGAACTTACTCGAGAGTATTTAAGACTAAAGCGAACATTCAACCCCCGTTACGCAGCTAATCTGCGTCATGATCTGCAACTTATACTGTATGAAATCAAAGGCTCCGACCTAAGGACGGACATCCGAAAAGGAAACAGAAATAAGAGAAGACGGACTTTCGGATGGCTGGACAAGACACTAGACCTGCTAGATCGACTGGACTGTAAGATTGTATCCAGAGTCTACGTAAAGCCGCCCGGGGGACCTTTCGACGGAAAGAAAGTTTACTCTGCCTCCATTCAGAAAATTTGCGAAGCATTTCAAGCATTTCTTGAAGAAAAGGAAGGCAGCGGTGTCATAATTGCCGACAGCCGCACCCCACAGCAGAACCAAAATGTCTCCCAATCTGTATTCACCCAGAAATTCAAGATTTCGGGAGATCGATACGAAAAACTCTTAGAAATGCCGCTTTTTGGTCATAGTGAAAACCATGCGGGGCTTCAAATTGTAGACTGGCTCTCATCTACCCTGATTTTCCCAATTGCAACAAACACCTACTGCAGAGGCCATATAAACTCAATTCACATCCATAACAAGGATGCTTTGATAAAAACTCGATATTCCAGCCGATTGAGGGATCTTCAGTTCAGATACCAGATAATTAATGGCCGGAACGAATTTAGATATTGCGGTGGAATTACCGTAAATGATGGGATAGGTCGAAAGTCCTCAGCCCACATGTTCCGATAATTCAGGGCCCTTGAGCACGACCTCATCAAGATAATCCGGAGATAGATGGGCATATCTATGTAATTCGGAACGGAGATCACTTGCTGGTGAAGCGGATTCAGACACTTTGGAATGATGGAGTTCAACTTTTGAGTGATAACAAAGAGTATCCACCTCAAGAAATATCTAGCGTTGATCTCGAAAGTCTCGAAGTAATTGGAAAAGTTGTTTGGGTTGGAAAGGACTTATAGGTACAAAATGGAACCGGTAGAATTAATTGCAAAAGAAATCGTAAAAAAATCAATTCCTAGCACATCCTTCTTAAAGGGCCAAGCGTCAAAATTTGCATCAAAGATTCACCTTATTTACGAGCGCTACCTTATAAGCACATATGAAAAAAACAAAAAAATTAACACTATAATATCGAAAAACGACAAAATCCTTATCGAGGATACTTTCCAGCCCAAACGTATTAAACTGGAAAACGAAATAAAAGAGCTAGAGAAACACCATGACATATTCAATAAGCATAGAAAAATTCTCGTTTCAGGAAC
>NZ_JBNRLS010000008.1:0-51549 GCF_050379415.1 Marinobacter sp. DUT-1 | reverse complement strand
CTTTCTGATCACTGGGTCAGATTTGCTCTTTAACAAATTGGACGAGATAGAACACGAATATTCTTCTCTCTTTATCTCCGAGAGAAGATGTTCAAAGTGATAGCGATTTCAAGCGTTATCCGGTGTTGTCGTTGAAGTGGTTGTTGTATGGCTTCAGTCGGCTGTCTCGAATAAGCGTCAATCAGGCTTGCCTGGCGGGTGCGGATTCGTGGTCAGTTGTCTTGGGGTTATATAGTCAAGCAACTAAGCGCATACGGTGGATGCCTTGGCAGTCAGAGGCGATGAAAGACGTGGAAGCCTGCGATAAGGTTCGGGGAGCTGGCAAACGAGCTGTGATCCGGACATCTCTGAATGGGGAAACCCACCGACTTTCGGGTCGGTACCGTACAGTGAATCCATAGCTGTACGGGGCGAACCGGGGGAACTGAAACATCTAAGTACCCCGAGGAAAAGAAATCAACCGAGATTCCCTCAGTAGCGGCGAGCGAACGGGGACCAGCCCTTAAGCTGGACGACTGGTAGGAGAAGGCTCTGGAAAGTGCCGCCATAGTGGGTGATAGCCCCGTATCCGAAACCTGAGTTCAGTGAAATCGAGTAGGACGGGACACGTGATATCCTGTCTGAACATGGGGGGACCATCCTCCAAGGCTAAATACTCCTGACTGACCGATAGTGAACCAGTACCGTGAGGGAAAGGCGAAAAGAACCCCTGTGAGGGGAGTGAAATAGACCCTGAAACCGTATGCGTACAAGCAGTCGGAGCACCTTCGGGTGTGACGGCGTACCTTTTGTATAATGGGTCAGCGACTTATGTTCAGTGGCGAGGTTAACCGTTTAGGGGAGCCGTAGGGAAACCGAGTCTGAATAGGGCGATTCAGTCGCTGGGCATAGACCCGAAACCGGGCGATCTATCCATGAGCAGGTTGAAGGTTGAGTAACATCAACTGGAGGACCGAACCCACTGTCGTTGAAAAGCCAGGGGATGACTTGTGGATCGGAGTGAAAGGCTAATCAAGCCCGGAGATAGCTGGTTCTCCCCGAAAGCTATTTAGGTAGCGCCTCGGACGAATACCACTGGGGGTAGAGCACTGTTTGGGCTAGGGGGCCATCTCGGCTTACCAACCCCAGGCAAACTCCGAATACCAGTGAGTACTATCCGGGAGACACACGGCGGGTGCTAACGTCCGTCGTGAAGAGGGAAACAACCCAGACCGCCAGCTAAGGTCCCCAAGTACCAGTTAAGTGGGAAACGATGTGGGAAGGCTCAGACAGCTAGGAGGTTGGCTTAGAAGCAGCCATCCTTTAAAGAAAGCGTAATAGCTCACTAGTCGAGTCGGCCTGCGCGGAAGATGTAACGGGGCTCAAACTGGTCACCGAAGCTGCGGCTGTACACGTAAGTGTACGGGGTAGGGGAGCGTTCTGTAAGCCTGCGAAGGTGTGTCGAGAGGCATGCTGGAGGTATCAGAAGTGCGAATGCTGACATGAGTAACGACAATGCGGGTGAAAAACCCGCACGCCGGAAGACCAAGGGTTCCTGCGCAACGCTAATCGGCGCAGGGTGAGTCGGCCCCTAAGGCGAGACCGAAAGGTGTAGTCGATGGGAAACGGGTTAATATTCCCGTACCTTGGATAGCTGCGATGGAGAGACGGAGAAGGCTAGGTGAGCCGGGCGACGGTTGTCCCGGTTTAAGCGAGTAGGGAGTGGACTTAGGCAAATCCGGGTCCACAATCCTGAGACGCGACGACGACTGCCCACGGGCGGGAAGTCATTGATGCCCTGCTTCCAGGAAAATCTTCTAAGCTTCAGGCTATTCGAGACCGTACCCCAAACCGACACAGGTGGTCAGGTAGAGAATACCAAGGCGCTTGAGAGAACTCGGGTAAAGGAACTAGGCAAAATGGTGCCGTAACTTCGGGAGAAGGCACGCTGGTAGTAGGTGAAGCCCCTGCGGGTGGAGCCGAGACCAGTCGAAGATACCAGGCCCCTGCGACTGTTTATTAAAAACACAGTACTCTGCAAACACGAAAGTGGAAGTATAGGGTATGACGCCTGCCCGGTGCCGGAAGGTTAATTGATGGGGTTAGGATTCGTCCGAAGCTCTTGATCGAAGCCCCGGTAAACGGCGGCCGTAACTATAACGGTCCTAAGGTAGCGAAATTCCTTGTCGGGTAAGTTCCGACCTGCACGAATGGCGTAACGATGGGGGCGCTGTCTCTACCCGAGACTCAGTGAAATTGAAATCGCCGTGAAGATGCGGTGTATCCGCGGCTAGACGGAAAGACCCCGTGAACCTTTACTATAGCTTCACAGTGAACTTTGAGCATGCTTGTGTAGGATAGCTGGGAGGCTTTGAACCCGGGACGCCAGTTCCGGTGGAGCCAACCTTGAAATACCAGCCTGGCATGTTTGAGGTTCTAACTTGGTCCCCTGATCGGGGATGAGGACACTGTGTGGTGGGTAGTTTGACTGGGGCGGTCTCCTCCCAAAGCGTAACGGAGGAGCACAAAGGTGGGCTAAGCATGGTCGGACATCATGCGGTTAGTGTAATGGCACAAGCCCGCTTAACTGCGAGACAGACACGTCGAGCAGGTGCGAAAGCAGGTCATAGTGATCCGGTGGTTCTGTATGGAAGGGCCATCGCTCAACGGATAAAAGGTACTCCGGGGATAACAGGCTGATACCGCCCAAGAGTTCACATCGACGGCGGTGTTTGGCACCTCGATGTCGGCTCATCACATCCTGGGGCTGAAGCCGGTCCCAAGGGTATGGCTGTTCGCCATTTAAAGTGGTACGCGAGCTGGGTTTAGAACGTCGTGAGACAGTTCGGTCCCTATCTGCCGTGGACGTTGGAGATTTGAGGAAAGCTGCTCCTAGTACGAGAGGACCGGAGTGGACGAACCTCTGGTGTTCGGGTTGTGTCGCCAGACGCACTGCCCGGTAGCTATGTTCGGACAGGATAACCGCTGAAAGCATCTAAGCGGGAAGCCCCTTCCAAGATGAGATCTCCCTGGACCCTCGAGGTCCCTGAAGAGCCGTTCAAGACCAGGACGTTGATAGGTCGGGTGTGTAAGCGCTGCGAGGCGTTGAGCTAACCGATACTAATTGCTCGTGCGGCTTGACTATATAACACCCAAGACAATTGCGGATAACGCGAAATCAACATCACTTAACTCTATCCCGTCCCCCAGTGATCAACCGTTTTGCCTGACGACCATAGCGGTCTGGAACCACCTGATCCCATCCCGAACTCAGAAGTGAAACAGACCAGCGCCGATGGTAGTGTGGCATGGCCCATGCGAGAGTAGGTCATCGTCAGGCTCCTAATACCTGAAACCCCCAGCGGCTTTGCCGCTGGGGGTTTTTTATTTCCGGTTCGGGAGAAGTGATATACTCCGTCCCAAAACCACATCAAAGTTTCTGACGGGAGCCCTTCCAATGGCCGCAACAGATCACCTGGTCATTTTTGATACCACCCTTCGTGACGGCGAACAAAGCCCGGGCGCGACCATGAACAAGGCGGAAAAGCTCCGCATTGCCAAGGCCCTGGAGAAACTGCGTGTTGACGTGATCGAAGCGGGCTTCGCAATTGCGAGTCAGGGCGACTTTGATGCCGTCAAAACGATTGCAGAAACCATCAAGGAATCGACGGTATGCAGTCTGGCGAGAGCGCTGGACAGCGATATCGATCGTGCTGCCGAAGCCATCCGGCCAGCAGAGCGTGGGCGCATCCACACCTTCATTGCCACCTCTCCGATCCATATGAAGCACAAGCTTCAGATGGAACCAAACGAAGTTGTTGAGCAGGCGGTACGTGCGGTCAAGCGTGCCCGCAGTCACGTGGACGACGTTGAGTTTTCCTGTGAGGATGCCGGCCGCTCCGAACTGGATTTCCTTTGTCGCATCATTGAGGCCGCCATTGATGCCGGTGCCCGCACGATCAATATCCCCGACACCGTCGGTTACGCAATTCCAGAGCAGTTCGGTGAAACCATCCATCAGATCATGAGTCGGGTGCCGAACGCCGACAAGGCTATTTTCTCGGTGCACTGCCATAATGATCTGGGCCTGGCGGTGGCCAACTCCCTGGCCGCAGTCACCCGCGGCGCGCGCCAGGTGGAATGCACCATCAACGGTCTTGGTGAGCGTGCAGGCAATGCCGCCCTGGAAGAAATCGTGATGGCGGTTCGTACCCGTCAGGACCTCTTCAATATCGACACCCGGATTGATACACAGCACATCGTTCCCGCCTCACGGCTGGTTTCCACGATCACCGGTTTCCCGGTTCAGCCAAACAAGGCGATCGTGGGCGCGAATGCCTTCGCCCATGAGTCCGGAATCCACCAGGACGGGGTGCTCAAGCACCGGGAGACCTACGAAATTATGCGTGCCCAGGATGTAGGCTGGCACACCAACAGCCTGGTGCTGGGCAAGCACTCCGGTCGCAACGCTTTCCGTACCCGACTTCTGGAGTTGGGTATCCAGTTTGAGACTGAGACTGAACTGAATGAAGCCTTTACCCGCTTCAAGGCTCTGGCCGACCTCAAGCATGAGATTTTCGATGAGGATCTGCAGGCGATTGCCAGCGATACCCGTCAGAAGGAAGAGGAAGGTCCCTATGGACTGGTTTGCATGCAAGTCTGTTCTGAGACTGGCGTCGTGCCGACGGCCAGCCTGACCCTCACGGTGGAAGGCAAGGAGCACAAGGTGGAAGCTGAGGGCAGTGGTCCGGTCGATGCCACCTTCAAGGCGATCGAGTCCCTGGTGGATTCCGGCTGTAACCTGCAGTTGTATTCGGTTAACGCCATCACCAGCGGTACGGATGCCCAGGGCGAGGTTACTGTCCGCCTCGAGCGGGGCGGCCGGATCGTCAACGGTGTCGGCGCTGATACCGATATCATTATTGCCTCGGCCAAGGCCTACATTGAGGCCCTGAACCTTATCAGTCGGGGCGGTATCCGTCAGCATCCGCAAGTGGCGGACGTATAACCCGCAGGCAGCCTGATGATCCGAACCGAAGCAGAACGTCAGTTCTACCTGGGAGTTGCCGGTGTGCGGCTCTGGTACGCTCGCTCACCGCTACCCGGTGCTGCCCCTAGCCCGGAATTTGAATTCCCGGAGGAGGTATCTGCAGCCACCGAGGAGCTTCGCGCTGCTCGGGAGCCGGCTGCCGGGGTTAGATCTGCGGTAGCGAACAAACCTGCCGGGAAGAGCGAGAAGCCTTCCCGGGCTGTAAACCTTCAGTCGCTAATGGAGACGTCCGCCCCGGAGTCTTCAGGTACTACAGCGGTATCGCCATCCAACGGGCCTGAGGCGAAGTCCGAGCAGGAGGCCGGCGCAGCGAATGACTCCAACCAGTCCACCAGTGAATTCGAAACGGCCCCGTTCCGGCAAAGATTGAATCTCCGCTTGTGGGTCGGCCGCCGTTTCGTACTGGTGTCAGATCTGTCCGAAGAGGCAAGTCTGCGGTTGCAGGAGACCCTGGCGGCAAATATCCTGAAAAGTATTGGCGATCGAGACCCCCAAGTGCTGGGGCCAATTTCGTGGCCGGTATTCAATAATCCGCTGCTTCCGGGGAATCAGTTGCCCGATCTCGTCGATGTTCTCAAAGGCGTGCTTGAAGCTCTGGATGGTCAGCGGGTGATCCTTCTGGGTGTACCCGGTTCCGGCGCGGAAGCAACGGGGGACCATTGGTTTGCCCGGGCGCTGGGGCGGGAACCGGAACTGGTATTCCCCCATACCCTGGCGGAACTTGCTGGCAATCCCGAGTTGAAGAAAAATCTGTGGCAGCTTCTCAAGCCGTTTGCCTGATGCCAATAAGTAACGGACACGCATTTCCGGGGCCGGACGGGATTTTTCTTGAGACCCGCTCCCTGTCCCGCTCGGATCTAGTCCAGGTGCTGGAAATCGAGCGCCAGGGCTATTCCCACCCATGGAGCGAAGGGGTGTTCCTGGATTGCTTCAAGGACAACTATCGTCTGTGGGCGCTCTGCAAAGAGGGGGGGCTTATCGGTTATGCAGTAGTTGCGTACCTGGTGGATGAGGCTCATCTGCTGAACCTGTGCATCCACCCGGACAGCCGTGGTTTTGGTGCCGGTCGCTATCTGCTCCAATACCTGGTGGACAAGGCCAGGGAAGATGGCATGGTGCAGGTTCTGCTTGAGGTTCGGGTGAGTAATCGAACCGCTGAACAGCTCTACAAAAGTGCGGGTTTCGGTGAGATTGGCTGCCGTCCGGGCTACTATCCTGCCGCCAATGGCCGGGAAGACGCCAGGGTCATGACCTTGCCGTTGGATAAGTGATCACCACCGGTGCTGTTCACGGGGTGGGTGCTTACCCCTTATAATACCGGGTTTTCACAATCCTCCGATTCCGAGCTCTTATTACACTATGTCGAATCTTTCCCAGGAAGTGGCCAAGCGCCGTACTTTCGCGATTATTTCCCACCCGGACGCCGGTAAGACCACCATCACCGAGAAGGTGTTGCTGTTCGGGCAGGCGCTCCAGAAAGCCGGTACGGTAAAGGGCAAGAAATCCGGTCAGCACGCCAAGTCCGACTGGATGGAAATGGAGAAAGAGCGGGGCATCTCGGTAACCACTTCCGTCATGCAGTTCCCGTATGGTGGCAAGCTGGTCAACCTTCTGGATACACCGGGCCACGAGGATTTCTCGGAGGATACCTACCGCACCCTGACCGCCGTGGACTCCTGCCTGATGGTGATCGACAGCGCCAAGGGTGTCGAGGAGCGGACCATCAAGCTCATGGAGGTCACCCGGTTACGGGATACCCCGATCCTGACCTTCATGAACAAGCTCGATCGCGATACCCGGGATCCGGTGGAGCTGATGGACGAAGTGGAGGAGGTTCTCAAGATTGCTTGCGCGCCGGTGACCTGGCCGATCGGCATGGGCAAGAACTTCAAGGGGGTCTATCACCTGTTGCGCGATGAGGTGGTCTTGTATCAGTCGGGACAGGGCCACACTATCCAGGAGAAGCGCATCATCAAGGGGCTGGATAACCCGGATCTCGATGGAGCGATCGGTGCCTATGCGTCGGATCTCCGGGACGAGATCGAGCTCGTAAAGGGCGCCTCGCACGAATTCGATCAGGAGGCCTTCCTGGCCGGAGAGCTGACCCCGGTATTCTTCGGTACAGCCCTGGGCAACTTCGGCGTCGATCATATGCTCGACGGTCTGGTGGAGTGGGCGCCGGAGCCCCAGCCGCGGGAAACGGACCAGCGCCTGGTCGAGCCCAGCGAGGAAGGCTTTTCCGGCTTCGTGTTCAAGATTCAGGCCAACATGGATCCCCAGCACCGTGACCGGATCGCCTTCCTGCGCATTGTGTCCGGGAAGTACGCCCAGGGAATGAAGGCCCGTCATGTCCGCATTGGCAAGGAAGTGCGTTTTTCCGATGCCTTGACCTTTATGGCCGGTGACCGTGAGCATGCCGACGAGGCCTTTGCCGGGGATATCATCGGTCTGCATAACCATGGCACCATTCAGCTTGGCGATACCTTTACCGCCGGCGAGGACATGAAGTTTACCGGCATCCCGAACTTCGCCCCGGAACTGTTCCGTCGGATTCGACTCAAGGATCCGCTCAAGGCCAAACAGTTGCAGAAAGGTCTGATCCAGTTGTCGGAAGAGGGCGCGGTACAGGTATTCCGGCCGCTGAAGAACAATGATCTGATCGTGGGCGCGGTTGGTGTGCTCCAGTTCGATGTCGTGGTCGCGCGCCTGAAGAGTGAGTACAAGGTGGACGCGGTCTACGAGCCCATCAACGTGGCCACGGCCCGGTGGGTGAGTTGTGATGATGAGCGTAAGCTGGATGAGTTCGAGCGCAAGAACAACGATTACCTTGCCCTCGATGGCAGTGACCGGCTTGCCTATATCGCGCCGACTATGGTCAACCTGAACCTGGCCCAGGAGCGTTACCCGGATATCCGCTTCCAGAAGACCCGGGAACACTGAACTGGCGCCGGGCGGAGGTAAGCATGAGAATGATCGACGCCCATTGCCACTTTGATTTTTCCCGGTTCGACGGCCAGCGAGCGCAGGTGCTGGACCAGGGCCGGGCACTCGGCGTTCTGGGTGTCGTCATCCCGGGGGTTCGCAGACCGGACTGGCCAAGGGTCCGGGAGGTCGCCGGCACACACCGGGGACTGTGGTACTGTCTCGGAATTCATCCCTGGTTTGTAAAGGAGCACAGGGAAGAGGATCTTCAGGCACTGGAGGATCAGTTGTCGGCGCGGCCTGAGCGTTGTGTTGGTCTTGGCGAATGCGGTCTGGATCGCCTGCACGGGGCGCTGGATGGGCAGCAGCCCTGGTTCGAACACCAGGTGGCACTCGCCGCGAGGCTGGATCTGCCGCTGATTATCCACTCGGTAAAGACCCACGATGAAGTTCATGCTACGCTCCGCCGGGCCAACTGGTCGGGGCGGGCGCTGATCCATGGCTTTTCGGGCAGTTACCAGCAGGCGGCCAAGCTGGTGGATCTGGGTTGTTACATCGGGGTTGGCGGAGTGATCACCCATGATCGCGCCCGCAAGACCCGGGACACGGTCTCGCGGCTGCCGCTGGATTGCCTGGTGCTGGAAACGGACGCACCGGATATGGCGCCGGCGGGTGTGGAGCCCGGGCAGAATTCCCCGGTGTACCTGCCGCGGATACTTGAAATTCTGGCGACTCTCCGGGGGGGGGGAGCGTCGGACATTGCGCCGGAACTGCTCGCCAATGTCTGTTCGCTCTATGGCTGGACCGGCGGCGATCTGCCAGAATAAGGGAATGGCGAAACAGGGCCGCTCGGGGTTGGTTTTCCCTGTGGGTTCGAGTATACTTCGCGCCCTGGCTTTTCAAGGCGATGTCACTATCTCAGCCCCGAATAGTGTCACTGCCAACATTACAGGTATGAACCTCCTCCGGATGCCTTGCATTTACCGGTGGTGGTTTTTAACGTTTCTTTTATAGCGTTCAAGGCGGAATCAATGAAGACTCTGAGTGCGAAACCAGAAACAGTAAAACGTGACTGGTACGTTGTAGACGCAGCCGGCAAGACGCTGGGTCGTCTGTCAACCGAAATCGCCCGTCGTCTGCGGGGCAAGCATAAGCCTGAGTATACCCCTCACGTGGACACTGGCGACTACATCGTTGTAATTAATGCCAGCCAGGTGCAGGTTACCGGCAAAAAGGCATCTGCAAAGATGTACTACAGCCACACCGGCTTTCCGGGTGGAATCAAGTCCATCAATTTCGAGAAGCTGGTAGACAAGGCTCCCGAGCAAATCATCCAGAAGTCTGTCAAAGGCATGCTTCCGAAAGGCCCGCTCGGCCGCGCCATGTTCAAGAAGCTGAAAGTCTACGCCGGCGCTGAGCATCCCCATGCAGCCCAGCAGCCCAAAGAACTCGACATTTAACGGAAGGCGGATATGTCTGTAGCACAAAATTACGGTACTGGTCGCCGCAAGAACTCCACGGCTCGCGTCTTTATCAAGCCGGGTAGCGGTAACATCACTATCAACGGTCGCACCATCGAGCAGTTCTTCGGTCGTGAGACTCTGCGCATGATCGTTCGTCAGCCGCTGGTGGTTGCCGAGTCTACCGATCGTTTCGACATCAACATCACCGTCAAGGGTGGTGGTACCAGTGGCCAGGCTGGCGCTATTCGCCATGGTCTGACCCGTGCCCTGATGGATTACGACGAGACTCTGCGCCCGGCACTGCGCAAAGCGGGTTATGTTACCCGTGACGCGCGTGAAGTCGAGCGTAAGAAGGTTGGTCTGCGCAAGGCGCGTAAGCGTCCGCAGTACTCCAAGCGTTAATTCTGCTTTGCAGAATGCGAAAAAACCCGGTCCGTTCTGGCCGGGTTTTTTTGTGTCCGGGCGATTTGCTATCAAATTGATCTGGAACAGGGAAGCGCCGCGCGCAGCGCCTTTCCGACTTGTAAGCCCATGGCAATTTCATTACCATTTGGGCGCTTATATTTTTGGGTTGTGAAGTCCTTTAAGATGCACATTGCCGGCTTTTGGGCGGGCTGTGACATCGCCTGATGGGAGAAAACCATAATGAGTAATGGCGACGTGAGCCAAGGCCGGCGCCGGTTCCTGATCGGCGCTACGTCCGTGGTGGGTGGAGTCGGCGTCGTCGGTGCAGCAGTTCCTTTCGTGGCATCCTGGAATCCCAGTGCCAAGGCGGAAGCAGCAGGTGCACCGGTAACCGTCAATATCAGCAAGATTGAACCTGGCCAGCAAATCACCGTTGAGTGGCGCGGTAAGCCTGTCTGGGTCATCCGCCGCACTCCGGAAATGCTGGAAAACATCGAGAAGCTCAACGATGTAGTGAAAGATCCACAGTCGGAAGCGCCTCAGCAGCCTCCATACATTGATGGGGCGCTTCGTGCCCTCAAGCCAGAGTTTGGTGTGTATGTCGGTCTTTGCACCCACCTGGGTTGCGTGCCGTCCTATCGTCCTGAAGTGGCGCCGGCGGATCTTGGCGAAAACTGGCTCGGTGGTCTCTTCTGTCCGTGTCACGGCTCCCGCTACGACCTGGCTGGCCGGGTTTATGAAGCGCAGCCTGCTCCCCTGAACCTGGAGGTGCCGCCGTATCGTTTCGATGACGATGTGACCCTCACGATTGGTCTTGATCCGGAGGCAGCGTAATGCAGAAACTGATTCAGTGGGTAGACGACCGTCTCCCGATCGTTGATGCCTGGAACAAACACCTGGCCAAGTATTACGCGCCGAAAAACTTCAACGTGTGGTACTTCTTCGGCTCCCTGGCCATGCTTGTACTGGTCAACCAGCTGGTGACCGGTATCTGGCTGACCATGAGTTACAACCCCTCCGCTGAGGGCGCCTTCGCTTCCGTCGAGTACATCATGCGGGATGTGGAGTGGGGCTGGCTGCTCCGTTACCTGCACTCTACGGGTGCCTCCGCTTTCTTCGTTGTGGTCTATCTCCACATGTTCCGTGGCCTGATGTATGGCTCCTACCAGAAGCCCCGCGAGCTGATCTGGATCTTCGGAATGCTGATCTATCTGGTGCTGATGGCCGAAGCTTTCATGGGCTACCTGCTGCCGTGGGGCCAGATGTCCTACTGGGGCGCCCAGGTTATCGTTAACTTGTTCGGTGCCATTCCGGTGATCGGTGAAGACCTCTCCCTGTGGATCCGTGGTGACTACCTGATCTCCGGTATTACCCTGAACCGGTTCTTCGCCCTGCACGTGGTTGCACTGCCGATCGTTCTGCTGGGTCTGGTGGTACTGCACATCCTGGCGTTGCACGAGGTTGGTTCCAACAACCCCGACGGTATTGATATCAAGAAGAACAAGGACGAGAACGGCATCCCGAAAGACGGCATCCCGTTCCATCCGTATTACACCGTGCACGACCTGCTGGGCGTGGCTGTGTTCTTCTTCATCTTCTTCATTGTGGTGTTCTTCTTCCCGGAAATGGGCGGCCTGTTCCTCGAGAAGCCGAACTTCGAGCCGGCGAACGCCCTGAAGACGCCTGCGCATATTGCGCCGGTCTGGTACTTCACGCCGTTCTACGCGATGCTGCGTGCGGTGACCGTCGACCTGTTCGGTTTGCCGGCGAAGTTCTGGGGCGTCGTTGTCATGGGTGGTGCTATCGCTATCCTGTTCGTGCTGCCCTGGCTTGATCGTAGTCCGGTTCGCTCCATTCGCTACAAGGGCTGGTTGAGCAAGATTGCTCTGGTGATCTTTGCCATCAGCTTCGTGATCCTGGGCTACCTCGGCCTGGTTCCGGCAACAGAAGGTCGCACCATGGTCGCGCAGATCCTGACGGTGCTGTACTTCCTGTATTTCATTCTGATGCCGTTCTATACGCGCATGGAGAAAACCAAGCCAGTACCAGAGAGGGTGACAGGATAATGAGAAAGCTGATTTTTGGTCTCGTTTTCGCAGTCCTGCCAGCTCTCGGGCTGGCAGCCGGTGGCGCGGTTCCGCTCGACCATATCGAGACGGATCACACCAACAAGGAATCCCTGCAGCGGGGGGTGGCGCTGTTCACCAACTACTGCATGGGCTGCCACTCCATGGAATACGCCCGATACAAGCGCGTGGCGGATGACCTTGGTATTCCTGCGGAGCTGTACGAGGAGAACCTGATATTCACAGGCGCCAAGATTGGCGAGCTGATGAAGAACTCCATGAGCAAGGATATGGCGGCGGGCTGGTTCGGTGCACCGCCCCCCGACCTGACTCTGGAAACCCGTCTGCGTGGAGAGTCCTGGGTGTATTCTTACCTGCGTGGCTTCTACAAGGACGAAAGCCGCCCGCTGGGTGTCAACAATGTGGTCTTCCCGAACGTGGGTATGCCGCACGTGATGGTTGAGCTGCAGGGGCTGTGTGCGGTTCACCCGAATGTGGGCGTTGAAGCCTCTGTTGAGCCGCTCAGCGGTAACATCAACAACGGTGATCTTTGTCCGCAGTACGCAAGCGAAGGTTCCATGACCGAGGCGGAGTTCAGCAAGGCCATGTACGACCTGACCAACTTCATGTCCTATATGGCAGATCCGGTCCGGGTTGAGCGTGAGCGTCTGGGTATCTTCGTACTGATCTTCGTGGCGATCTTCTTCGTCTTCGCGTACCTGCTCAATCGTGAGTACTGGAAGGACGTACACTGAGAAATAGGGTATAATCCCGTTTCCTGAATTCCAGCGGGCTCTTCTGGGCCCGCTGGATTTTTGCGTTTTTTCAGGGTTATTTCGGTTTGTTTACTCGTGAGGTAGTTCTATGGGCGTTGTGACCAAGCGGTCATCAATGACGTTTTTCTCTGATCCGGCCAGTCATTACAGTCACCGGGTGCGTATTGTCCTGGCAGAGAAAGGTGTTACCGTTGATATAGTGGATGTGGACCCGGACAATCCGCCGGCGGAACTGGCCGACCTGAATCCCTACAACGCCTTGCCGACGCTGGTGGATCGGGACCTGGTGCTCTATGAGCCCAACATCATGATGGAATACCTGGACGAGCGTTTCCCCCATCCGCCGCTGCTTCCGGTCTATCCGGTGGCCCGCGCCAACAGCCGGCTGATGATTCACCGGATTCAGAAGGACTGGTGTGGCCTGGTTGACCAGATTCTGGCCCAGCCCAATGCCAAGGCCTCCGAGGCTGCCCGCAAGGAGCTGCGCGAGAGTCTTCTGGCAACGGCGCCGCTGTTCGGCGAGATGCCGTTCTTCCTCTCCGAGGAGTTCACGATCGTCGATTGCTGTATTGCTCCGATCCTCTGGCGCCTGCCGGCGTTGGGAATCGAGCTGAATGAAAAGCAGGCGAAACCGATCCAGAAATACATGGACAGCATCTTTGCTCGTGAAGGCTTCAAGGCAAGTCTTTCCGACCTGGAAGAAGATATTCGCAGCTGATTTTTGGCAAACCCGGTTAGCGGGGCAGGAGTTGGTAGTGCCTGACAACAAGATCGCCATGACATCCAGTCGGCCGTACCTGGTGCGGGCCTTTAACGAATGGATTCTGGATAATGACTGTACACCCTACATAGTCGTGGACGCGGGTGTTCAGGGAGTCCAGGTGCCCACCGAGCATGTCGCCAATGGTCAGATTGTACTTAATATCAGCCCCGGCGCGGTTCGGGGTCTGGTGATTGGCAACGGCGCACTGGAGTTCAGTGCCCGTTTCGGCGGCGTTCCGATGCAGGTCTTTATTCCGCTTCAGGCGGTGATGGCCATCTACGCCAAGGAAAATGGCGAGGGTATGGTGTTCGGCAGTGAGCCGGGGACTCCGGATCCGGACGGTCCTGGTGACAAGGATGACGGGCGTTCACAAGGTGGCCCGGATGACCGACCTTCGGGCAGACCAACCCTGAAAGTGGTGAAGTAGATCTGCCAATCCCTTCTATCCGAAAAGCCGGCGCAAGCCGGCTTTTTTTATCCGCCGAACAGCTTGGCGTCCACCAGTCGGCACAGCGTATTGATGATCAGCAGGAGCAGCGGTGTCGCGTCTGCCGGATCGAGATTGTTGAGGGCGATCTCATGATCTTCCGGGTGTAGCAGGGATGTGATATCGGACTTTTCCCGCGCACTGAGGACCACCACCTGCATTTCGCGGTCGTGGGCAGCCTGTATGGCCTGGATCAGGTTGGCCTTGTGGCCGTCATCTACCACCACGAACAGAAGATCTCCCGGCTTTCCGATAGCGCGGACCTGTCGTGAAAACGTGTCGTTGAACCGGTTGTCCCGGCAAATGGCAGAGTAGGTGGTTGCGTCAGCTCCGAGGTTGATCGCGGGCAGCGCCGGCCGGTCATGATCCAGGCGGTTCAGCAACGCTGTGCAGAAATACTGGGCCAGAATATTGGCGTTGCCGTTGGCGCAGGTGATCAGCTTGCCGTCCTGCAACAGGGTGCTGACAAAGGCGTCAGCGGCGGGCTCGATCTGCGGCGCTACGGTGGTTGCGGCCTGGGCGGTGTGCTCCATGTGTGTGGCGAACCACTGGCTGATTTGCTGTTCGGTTGTGTCCATTGGGTTTCTTACTCTGCCTGGATGGCGTTCCTGATCCATTGTACCCGGTATTTGCTGGTTGTCCCCGGCACAATGCCTATTACATCAATCCTGCTGCAGGCGTTCCACAGGCCATGTCGATGCAGATAAAAGGAGACCGCCCTGAGCAGCTTGCGCTGTTTGCCGTAGGTGATTGAGCCAGCCGGATCGGTCAGGCTGCCTTCGCCGCGGAAGCGGACTTCAAAGAATACCAGGGTGTCTCCCTCCCGACCGATCAGGTCGATTTCTCCACCCCGGTTGTAGACATTTCTCTCGATAATGGTGACGCCACGGCTTTGAAGATACCGTGCGGCGACACCCTCGTAGTGGTTGCCCAATTCTCGTTTGCCGTCCATGGCGAGGGTCTTCGTCTGGTTCAGATTGTCCCGGGTTGACGCGAATTCTCGCTGTCAAGATTTCGGGCCGGTGCCTGCTCATCTTCCGAAAGCTGCTGTTCAGGCAGAAGTTCCGGTGAGCCCTTGGTGAACCGGGCCCAGAGCTGGCTTCGGTGAATACTGCCCTGGCGGGTCATGGTCAGTATGCCGGTCTGGCCGTCAATTGAGGCGGAATCGAGCTGACGCAGCAGGGGCAGGCGTTTGCTCAGCTGCCAGGCGTCCGCGCCCATGGCAAAAAGTCTGCCCAGCTGGCCCTGGGTGCCCTTCAGGTGTTCCCGGGCTTGTGCCCGGAGCTCATTATTCTCTCCGAGCACCCAGGGAATGTCGGTGAAAATGACATCGTTGAGGTCGCGGTCGCGGGAGGGATTGGGGCTGCCGCCGTATACAATCGAAGGCGAGTAAACCGGCAAGTCGCCGCCAAAGTAGAAGGCGAACAGTGGTTTGAACTGTCGGGCGACAGTGGGCTCAGCCACCATCACAATGGCATCCGCATCCTGACGCCGGCGAGCTTCGAATTCCACGTCGATGCCAATGGTGCGCTCAACCTGGATCGCACGATTGCGGGAAACCGTGATCCCCAGTAGATCCGCGGTAACGGTGCGCAGGTTGTCTTCCGGAAAAAAGCGCTCGATATCAAGGGCAATACCATTGCGTTGCTGCAGCCGGGATAGCAGGGCGCGTTCCACCCGATCACCCCACTCACCCTGGGGAATCAGAATCAGGACATGATCGAGTCCTTGATCAACCAGTCGGTCTGCAATCTGGCGGGCCTCGTCCTCGGCGGAGAGGCCATACTGGTACAGGCCGTCTGGCGGGGTGGAGCCCTCGGGGAGGTAGTTCAGGCCCAGCGCCGGAACTGGAAGCGTGTTCATGGCAGCAAGTTCTGCGAGCGCTTCTTTCTCAAGGGGGCCGACGATCAGGTCAAAGTTGCCGGAGGAAAGCTCGTTGTAAAGCTCGGCGAAATCCTCATTGGACGTATTGATGACGCGAATATCGGTCTTGCTGCGGTCCGCGGATTCATCCATGTAATAGGCGGAGAGGAAGCCGTCCCGGATGGCTTTTCCTGCACTTGCAAAAGGTCCTTCAAGCGGCAGTGCCAGCGCGATCTTCTCCGGCCGGCTGGTCGCGAGCGTAGCAATCAGCTGCAGCTCTGACGGTGGAACCTGGGCCGCCGGGTGCCCTGGCCAGTTGTTCTGCCAGCGGCGCACAATGCGTCCTTGCTCGTCCAGGTTGATGCCCGGTTCCCGGACCAGGGCAGCGAGTTCCAGCCAGCCCTGGTTCTCGTAGCCGATCGCTTTCGCGGTCGCATCGGCCAGCTCCTGGTCTGACAAGGTCTGGAGCAGTTGCCAGATTCGATCGTGCAGCTGTTGTACATCCGCCTCGGGGTCGGTCTGCGCCAACAGCATCAGTGTCATTGCAGCGCCCACGCGGTCGCCGGCAAGCTCATAGGTCCGAGCCTGAAGATCTGCCGCGCCGGCCATCTGATCCGGTGCGTACTCAATGAATGCGTCGGGAGTAAGTCCTGCGGTGATGGTTTGCGCCCAGTTGCTGTCTTCGAGGGCCGTGGCGCTGGACATTGCCAGCAGGCGCTTTTCGCCTTCCAGGCCCGGGGCCATCTGGTCCAGTTGAGCGCTTTCGAGTATGGTGCGTGCGTCCTCGTGGTTACCCTGACTCTGGAAGCGACCGGCAATCCGCAGCAGGTACTGTTGCGCAGTTGCCCGGTTGTCTTCGCCGGCGGCAAGCTCGAGGGCTTCGTTCGGGGTCTGGGCAACATGGGAATCCAGGTTTACGGTGGCGCACCCGGACAATACCAGGAACACCGACAGAACACTGGCCAGAATAGGCTGGTTGATAGACTTCTTGATCATGACAAGCTTGACTCACTCCGGATGATTGGGCTTGAGACGCCGCATTAACGGTGGCAAGTTTAACAGCTCCGGGGGTAATTCACATGACCACGCTGTCATGCTCCGATACCAAAACAGGCATAGGGTGCAAAGATTGGCTAGAGAAACGGCGGATGCCTTGAAAGAAAGCGGGCAGGCAGGTGATGGGGCGGGCACCCTGTATATCGTGGCGACTCCTATCGGCAACCTTGAGGATTTGTCCCCGCGGGCGGAAAAGGTTTTGTCCTCGGTGGCGGTTGTCGCTGCCGAGGATACCCGTCACAGCGGCCGGCTGCTTCAGCACCTGGGTCTTCGCAAGCCGATGATAGCCCTGCACGAGCATAACGAGCGTGAGCGGGTCGCCCAGGTGCTGAAGGCGTTGCAGGCGGGAAAGGATCTCGCCCTGATCTCCGACGCCGGCACGCCGCTCATTTCCGACCCGGGATACGTTGTCGTTCGCGAGGCGAGGGCGCTGGGAATCCGGGTCAGTCCTATTCCGGGGCCGTGTGCCCTGGTGACCGCCCTGAGTGCTGCCGGCTTGCCTACCGATCGCTTCCTTTTTGCCGGCTTCCTGCCGGCCAGGCGCACCGGTAGAAAATCCGCGCTGGAAGCCCTCAAGCGAGAGCAGGCAACGCTGGTGTTTTATGAGTCGCCCCACCGGATTCTGGACACCCTGGCAGATCTGGTCGCGGTGTTGGGCGGCGAGCGGGAGCTGGTGCTGGGGCGAGAGCTGACCAAAACCTTCGAGACGTTCTACAGCGGTACCGCCGAGGATGTGCTGGCAGAGCTGCAGGCGGACCCCCATGGCAGTAAGGGGGAATTCGTGGTGGTTGTGCGTGGCGCGGAGGCCTCCGGCGGGGCTGGGGAAGAGCCCGGGCTGGATGTGGACAAGCTGCTGGCATTGCTTCTGGCCGAGCTCCCGGTAAAGAAGGTGGCGAAGATCGTTGCCGAGCTGACCGGTGGCTCCAAGAATGAGTTGTATCAGCGGGCCCTCGAGCTCAAGGACCGCTGATCGGCCGGACAGGTTTTCCTTGCATGCCCGGAACGGGCAGAGTATTGTCACGCCCGAGCTCGCCAGACAGTCGCCGCCGGTCCGCCGGGGGAGGAAAGTCCGGGCTCCGCAGGGCAAGGTGCCAGGTAACGCCTGGGCGGCGCGAGCCGACGGAAAGTGCAACAGAAAGTATACCGCCTAAGCGCCTCCGGGCGCCGGTAAGGGTGAAATGGTGCGGTAAGAGCGCACCGCGTGGCTGGCAACAGTCCACGGCGATGGTAAACCCCACCTGGAGCAAGACCAAATAGGAATCCAATGGCGTGGCCCGCGCTGGATTCGGGTAGGTTGCTTGAGGCCTGTGGTGACACAGGCCCTAGATGAATGACTGTCCAAGACAGAACCCGGCTTATCGGCGAGCTCTCCTTTCCCTTCTGTGAAGTATGCAATTCTCAAGACTGATTCTTTATAGCCAAAAAATCTTAAACCTAACTTGCCATCTTCAGAACTATCCGCAGGTGTTTGATTTCCTTTTGTTTCTTTTCCGTAATATCCCTCTCCAGTCAAACCTTCGCTCGTAACCTCTTGTCATAAAAGGAACTTTTGCAAGACCGACGCCATTTGCGGCGCTTGCATTGTGTATGGCGTGTTTCTATAGTGTGCAGAAGTGGGAAAAAGTGGTTTCTAGTGGTTTTTTGTGGTTTTCAGCTACCCCGAGACGGTGTAAATGAGCAATTTTCTGGGCAGTCATGCCATCAACATGGATGCGAAGGGTCGCCTGGCGATCCCCTCCAAGGTCCGCGAGGAGCTCTCGCAGATCTGTGGTGGCCGCATCGTGGTGACGGCCAATGCTGACGAAGAGCGCTGTCTTCTGGTGTATCCGGAGCCAGAGTGGGAGGTCCTGCGTCCCAAGATTGAAGCCCTGCCCAACATGAACAAGGCCGCCAGACGGCTGCAGCGTCTGTTGCTCGGTAATGCTGCGCCCATGGAGCTGGACTCCGCGGGTCGTATCCTGATTCCACCCACACTTCGAAGCTACGCCCATCTGGAGAAGAAGCTCATGCTGATCGGTCAGGGCAAAAAACTGGAGCTCTGGAGCGAGGAGCGCTGGTTCGCCTGGCTGGACGAGTCTTCAGGCGATGACGACATGCCGCCGGAAATGGAGGCGCTTTCACTATGACTTCCGATCACAACCAGAAGGACGGAGCGGATTACGCCCATCGCTCGGTGCTTCTGGATTCGGCGGTCGATTATCTCGTTGGCGACCCCGATGGCAGATACGTGGACGGCACTTTCGGCCGCGGCGGTCATAGCCGGTTGATCCTGGAGCGCCTGAGCCCGAAAGGGCATGTCCTCGGATTCGACAAGGATCCTGAGGCGATCAGGGTCGCCGAGGCCCTGGCAGCCGAAGACCCGCGCTTCTCCTGGTTCCACGGCTCTTTCGCCGAACTGGCTCTCGCCATGGCTCGCCGTGACTGGGAGGAAATCGACGGTTTGCTGCTGGATCTGGGGGTGTCTTCTCCCCAGCTGGATGATCCGTCCCGGGGCTTCAGTTTCATGCGTGACGGGCCGCTGGACATGCGCATGAATCCGCATCAGTCGCCGAGCGCCGCGGAGTGGCTGGCCAGTGCCGATGAGAGAGACATTGCAGACGTAATCTGGCGATACGGAGAGGAAAGGTTTTCCCGCCGTATCGCCCGTCTCGTTGTGGCGCGTCGTCAGGAAGCGCCCATCGAGACCACAAGGCAATTGGCGGAGCTGGTCAGTGACGCCGTACCGAAAAAGGAAAAACACAAGCATCCGGCAACCCGGACCTTCCAGGCTATCCGCATCTATATCAACCGGGAGCTGGAGGATCTGGAGGTCTGTCTGCAGGCGGCGGCCGAGCGGCTGGCACCCGGTGGCAGGCTGGTTGTGATCAGTTTCCATTCCCTTGAGGACCGGCTGGTGAAGCGGTTCATGCGTGATCTGGCGCGGGGGCCGAAGCTGCCCCGGGGAATACCGGTTACCGCCGATCAGGAGCAGTCGGCGTTCCGGCTGGTGGGAAAGGCCGCCAAGGCCGGGGCAGAGGAAATCAGCGACAACGTCCGGGCCCGCAGTGCAGTGATGCGGGTACTTGAGCGAATCGACAGAAACGATAAAACGCAGGGGAGCGCGTGATCATGGGCGCGGTAGCCATAGAACAACCGGTCAAGACGACAGGGCTGAACAAGCAGAGGGTTCGCGATGGCGTTGCCACCGCGGTGCGCATTTCACAGCAGGTGTTTGATGCTACCCGCCAGAAGCGGGTGCTGGTTTCTTTGGGGCTGATGGCTGTGCTGGTGGCGTCGTCCATCGGCGTGGTGGTGAGCGCCCACGAGAACCGGGAGTTATTCAACACTCTGTCCCAGCTGCAGGCGCAGCGTGACCAGTACCAGAGGGAATGGAGCCAGTTGCTGCTCGAGCAGAGCGCGCTCAGTGCCCACGGACGTGTGGAAGCTCTCGCCTCGGAACGCCTGGGGATGGTTGTTCCGGGTCGCGAGGATATTGTCCTGGTGCCGCTGATGTCGCCGGCATCGATCCGGTAAGCCGATAACAACAACACTCACAAAACGTCAGGGTGATCGAATTGTCCGGTCAGGGAACACACACAACATGGGGCCAACGCGTGGCTGCAGGGCTCAAAGCCTGGCGGTTCGGCACCGTGCTGGGTGTCTTCCTGCTGGTGGTTGCGGCCGTGGCGTGGAGGCTCGTAGACCTGCACGTGGTGGACAACGAGTTTCTGCGTAAGCAGGGGGACGTGAGAACCATCCGCGTCGAGACCATCGATGCCCACCGTGGCGTTATCAGCGACCGTCATGGTGAGCCGTTGGCGGTCAGCACCCCGGTTCAGACGATCTGGGCTAACCCCTCGGAAGCCGACCCGGACGAGCCCCGGCTGACCAATCTGGCGCGCCTGCTGGATATCAGTGAGGCCCGGCTGCGTGAGCGGCTCAGGGATTACGCCGGTCGGGAATTCATCTATCTGCGCCGCAAGGTTCAGCCCTCACTTGCCCGGGACGCGATGGCGCTGGACATCAATGGCATCTACAGCCGGCAGGAATACCGTCGTTACTACCCGGCAGGGGAAGTGACCGCTCACGTTGTCGGCTTTACCAACATTGACGAGCAGGGGCAGGAAGGCATTGAGCTGGCATACAACGACTGGCTCTCCGGGGAGTCCGGGCGCAAGCGGGTGCTCAAGGATAACCGTGGCAGGGTAATCAAGGATCTGACCCTGATCCGGGATGCCCAGCCTGGACAGCAGCTCGAGCTGAGTATCGACCTCCGTCTCCAGTACCTGGCGTATCGTGAGCTGAAAGCAGTGGTTAACGCCCACAAGGCACGTGGCGGTACCCTGGTCATGCTGGATGTGGATACCGGTGAGGTTCTGGCAATGGTCAACCAGGGCTCCTACAACCCCAATGACCGGAGCCAGCTGGCGGCGGAAAACCTGCGCAACAAAGCCATTACCGATCTGTTCGAGCCTGGCTCGACCATGAAACCGATTACCATGGCGGCAGCCCTGGAGTCCGGTCTTTATGAGCCGGGTGACACCGTTGATACTTCCCCCGGCTTTCGCCGATTTGGCCGTTTTACCATCCGTGACCACCGCAATTACGGAGTCCTGGATCTCAGCGGCATAATTGTAAAATCCAGTAACGTGGGGATCAGCAAGATCGCCTCGGAAATCGGTGGCGACGTGATTCGCGATCTTTATAGCCGCCTGGGACTGGGGCAGCCCACCGGCGTGGGTTTTCCGGGCGAGGCCGTCGGGGTGTTGCCGGCTCCGCCCAAGTGGCGTCCGGTAGAGGAGGCCACCTTGTCCTATGGTTACGGCATGAGCGTGAACGCCCTGCAACTGGCGCAAGCCTACATGGTCCTGGCCAATGGCGGCATCCGGTATCCGTTGAGCCTGCTCAAGGTGGACGAGCCGCCCCGGGGGCAGCGGGTACTGTCCGAGGGTGTGGCACACGAGGTCCGGCAAATGCTGGGGCAGGTTGTCGAGAAGGGCACCGGTACCCGCGCCCAGCCCGGCTTTTACACCGCTGGTGGAAAGACAGGAACTGTTCATCTCGTCGGCGCCCGGGGGTATGAAGACAGCTTGTACAAGGCGATTTTTGCCGGTATGGCACCAATAGATAATCCGAGAATCGTTACCGTTGTGGCCGTTGATGCGCCGCAGTCCGGGGAATACTACGGCGGTGAGGTTGCCGCTCCCGTGTTCGCCCGAGTGATGAGTGACGCACTGCGACTGCTGAATGTGAAGCCTGAACTGGAAGTCACCGGCTCGCGCGGCGAGTCGCAGACGACCGGGGAGCGAGGTTAGTCCTATGTGCATCGCATCTCTCAGCACTCTGTTGCATGGCATTGTCGAGGTGCCGTCGGTCTTCGATGTCACCATTCATGGGCTCAAGACCGACAGCCGCGAGGTTCGGTCCGGTGACGCCTTTGTTGCTCTGGCGGGTACGCGAACGCCGGCAGACTTTTATGTCGATAAGGCCATCGAGGCTGGCGCGACCGTGGTGCTGCTGGAATCGGCCATCGCGGGCGAGTGTGCCGAGCATCATGGCGCACTGATCGTGCCGGTGGTCGGGTTGCGGGAGCAGCTTGGTCGACTGGCTGACCGGTTTTTCGAGCACCCCTCGCAACGTCTGCGACTGGTTGGCGTCACTGGTACCAATGGCAAGACGTCGGTCTCCCAGTACATTGCGCGCCTGCTGAAGGATACCGGAACCCCCTGCGGCGTGATCGGTACGCTTGGCTACGGTATGTCAGACGCCCTTCAGCCGGCGACTCACACCACCCCGGATGTGGTTCAGGTCAATCGGGTGTTGTACCGGATCCTGGCCCAGGGTGGCCGGGCCGCGGCCATGGAGGTGTCTTCCCATGCACTCGATCAGGGTCGGGTGGACAAGCTCACCATGACCGGTGCGGTCTTCACCAACCTGACCCGCGATCACCTGGATTACCACGGGTCGATGGAGGCCTATGGTGCTGCAAAGGCAAAGCTGTTTCAGCGCGAGGAGCTGCACTTTGCGGTGATCAATTTCGACGACCCGTTCGGACGCCAGTTGTATGGCCAGCTGGAGGGTAAGTGCGACCGGGTCAGGTACAGCCTGCACGAGGCTCAGACCGAACTCTGGCTCAGAGAGTTCCACCCGACCGACGAGGGATTCGAGGCCTCGGTCGATGGCGAATGGGGTGCCTTCGATATTCGCGTTCCCCTGATGGGCAGCTTCAATGCCAGCAATGTACTGGCAGCGATGGCGGCAGTCCTGAGCCTTGGCGTGCCGGCGGATCGGGTCCGGGAAGCCGTTGCACGGCTGGTGCCGCCACCGGGTCGTCTGGAACGGTTTTCCGGAAGCAATGGTATCCGGGTTGTGGTGGATTACGCCCACACGCCAGATGCACTCTCCAATGCATTGTCAGCGCTTCGCCCGCACGTGGCAGGCCGACTGATCTGCGTGTTCGGCTGCGGTGGCGACCGGGATTCCGGAAAGCGTCCGGAGATGGCCCGGGAGGCCGAGCAGTTGGCGGATGAGGTCATTGTTACCGATGACAATCCTCGTGGGGAGAGTCCCGGGGCCATTGTCGGGGATATCCTGGCCGGCTTTGATCGTCCGGAACAGGTCACGGTGATTCATGATCGTGCCGAGGCCATCCAGAGTGCCATTGCCCGGGCCAGCCCGGACGATCTGGTGTTGGTTGCCGGTAAGGGGCATGAGGCCTATCAGGAAATTGCCGGCCGGAAACTGCCGTTCAGCGATACCGAACAGGTCCGGCATTGCCTGAAGCTTAACGGAGGCGTGGCATGATGCGCGCCTTTGCGCTGGCCGAAGCCCGTGACTGGACTGGTGCCCGATGCGCCACGCAGGCACTGGAGTCTGTCCGGTTTGAAGGCGTATCGACCGATACCCGTACGCTGGCGAAAGGAGATGTGTTCGTTGCCCTTCGCGGTGAGAATTTTGATGGCCACCGGTTCCTGGCCAAGGCGCAGGAGGCTGGTGCGGTGGCCGTGGTGGTGGACACCGAGAACAGCGAGATCAGCATCCCACAGCTTGTCGTGCAGGATACAGTCGAAGCTCTGGCCCGTCTGGCGGAGGGCAACCGCAATGAGAGCCAGGTGCAACTTGTGGCTGTCACAGGAAGTAGTGGCAAGACCACGGTCCGGGAGATGACCGCGGCGGTGCTGTCGAAAATGGGGCCGACCCTGGCAACCGAAGGCAACCTGAACAATCACATTGGGGTACCACTGACGCTGTTCCGCCTGGCCCCGGAACACCGGTTTGCCGCCATCGAACTGGGTGCAAGTGGCGTGGGTGAGATCGCCCACACCGTTGCTGTAGCCAGGCCTCAGGTGGTCATCCTCACCAACGCCGGCCAGGCTCACCTGGAAGGTTTCGGGAGCTATGAGAACATTGTCCGGGCCAAGGGAGAGATCATCGAAGGCGTCGCCGAGGGTGGCCTGGTGGTTCTGAACCGGGACGATCCCGCTTTCGACCAGTGGCTTGCGCGGGCGGGAGACCGCCGCGTGGTCAGTGTCAGTCGCCTGGGACATCCGGACGCGGACTATAAGGTATCGGACGCCGGAGTGTCCGGCGTCGGGCAGCAACTGACAGTGACTGGCCCCGATGGCTGGTCCTGCACGCTGACGCTCTCGTTTCCGGGGGAGCACAACCGGAGTAATGCCCTGATGGCGATTGCCGCGACCCGGGAACTCGGGGCTACCGATCAGCAGCTGGAGGAAGGCCTGGCCGGCGTCCATCCAGTGAAGGGACGCCTGCAGCTGCTGGAGCTGGGGCGGGGATTGACCCTGATCGACGACAGTTACAATGCCAACCCGGCGTCCATGAGAGCTGCGGTGGCAGTGCTTGCTGAACGGGCTGGTCAGCGAGTGGCGGTCTTTGGGGCTATGGCCGAGTTGGGGCCGGATGCCCGGGCCCTGCACGCCGAAGTGGGAACCGCCGCTAAAGAAGGGGGCATCGACCGCCTGATGGTAGTGGGCCCCGGTTGCGAAGGTTATGTGGATGGATTCGGGCCGGAAACCGAGCAGTTTTCGACCCATGAAGCGGCAGTGAATGCCATTGTCAGTACCCTGGATTCTGAAACCACCGTTCTGGTAAAGGGTTCTCGCAGTTCCGCCATGGATCGCGTGGTGGAGGGAATTAAAGAAAAGGTGAATAACTAATGCTGCTCTGGCTAACAGAGGTTCTATCACAATATTTTTCCGAACTGACGGTGTTTCAGTACCTGACGCTGCGCGCGATTCTGGGGATTCTGACTGCGCTGCTTATCTCGCTGATTATCGGTCCGATGATGATCCGCAAACTCAGTCAGTACCAGATCGGTCAGGCGGTACGGGATGACGGTCCCCAGACCCACCTCAGCAAGGCGGGAACTCCGACCATGGGCGGCGCGCTGATCCTGGTGGCCATCGCCATCAGTACCTTGCTGTGGGCTGACCTGACCAACCGTTATGTGTGGATCACCCTGCTGGTTACCATGGCGTTTGGTGCCATTGGCTGGGTCGATGACTATCGCAAGGTGGTGGAACGCAATCCGCGGGGGCTGCCAGCGAAGTGGAAATACTTCTGGCAGTCGGTGATTGGCGCCAGTGCGGCGATTTTCCTGTATTTCAGCTCCGCGCTGCCCCAGGAAACCTCATTGTATCTTCCGTTCCTGAAGAACGTCTCCCTGACCTTGGGCCCGGTGCTGTTCATCCTGCTCAGTTATTTCGTGATTGTAGGCAGCAGCAATGCGGTGAACCTGACCGACGGCCTGGATGGTCTGGCGATCATGCCTACGGTCATGGTGGCAGGGGCCCTGGCGGTTTTCGCTTATGTATCCGGGCATTCCCAGTTTGCCAATTACCTGCTGATTCCCCATCTGCCCGGAACCGGTGAGCTGATTATCTTCTGTGGCTCCCTGGTGGGTGCGGGCCTGGGATTCCTGTGGTTCAACACCTATCCGGCCCAGGTTTTCATGGGCGATGTGGGGGCACTGGCCCTGGGGGCTGCACTCGGCGTGGTGGCGGTCATTGTGCGCCAGGAAATCGTGCTGTTCATCATGGGCGGGGTCTTCGTAATGGAGACCATCTCGGTGATTCTGCAGGTGGCGTCGTTCCGCCTGACCGGACGCCGGATTTTCCGGATGGCGCCGCTGCACCATCATTTCGAATTGAAAGGCTGGCCGGAACCCCGCGTTATCGTGCGGTTCTGGGTGGTCACTGTGGTTTTGGTCCTGATTGGCCTGGCCAGTCTGAAGATACGATAGGGTAACGCTACGGCTATGAGTGTCATTGCTTCGGATCGTCGCACATTGGTGGTAGGGCTCGGCAAGACCGGGCTCTCCTGCGTGCGCTACCTGTCCGAACAGGGGCGGGAGCTCGCGGTGGCGGACAGCCGCACCGCGCCGCCGGGCCTGGATGAGCTGCGTTCGGACTGGCCGGAGGTGCCGGTTCACCTGGGGGCGTTCGATGCCGAACTGTTCGCCGGGTTCAACGAGCTGGTGGTCAGCCCGGGCATCAGCATAGCCGAGCCGGCCATCGCAGGCGCGGCCGAACGCGGCGCCCGGATCCGGGGCGATATCGACCTGTTCGCCGAGGCGGCGGATGCGCCGATTATTGCCATCACCGGCTCCAACGGCAAGACCACGGTCACCACGCTGGTGGGCGAGATGGCGAAGGCGGCCGGACGTAAGGTGGAAGTTGGAGGCAACATCGGCACTCCGGCCCTGGACCTGCTTGGACGCAGCGCCGATCTCTACGTGCTGGAGCTGTCGAGCTTCCAACTGGAGACTACGGACGAGCTGAATGCCCTGGCTGCAACGGTTTTGAATGTCAGCGATGACCACATGGACCGTTATCCGAACAAGATGGCCTACTTTCAGGCCAAACAGCGGATTTTCCGGGGTGCCAGGAATGCCATCGTCAACCTGGATGATGCACTGAGTACCCCCATGGCCCGCGACACCCTGCGGTTCCTGTGTTTCGGTTTTCACCGGGTGAACCCGGACACCTTCAGTACCCGGGACGACGACCAGGGTACCTGGATCACCTTCGGGTTCGACAATCTGCTGCTTACCAGTGAGCTTCGGCTACTGGGCCGCCACAACGTCAGCAATGTCATGGCAGCGCTTGCCCTTGGGCATGCAGCCGGCTTCCCGATGGACGTGATGCTGCAGGTCGCCCGCGAATTTCGAGGGCTGCCCCACCGCTGCGAGTTCGTTCGCAGTTTCGAGGGCGTTGACTACATCAATGACTCCAAAGGTACCAACGTGGGGGCTACGGTGGCGGCCATCGAGAGTCTGGCCCCGGAGCAGGGCAAGGTGGTCCTGATTGCCGGCGGTGATGGCAAGGGGGCGGACTTCGCACCCCTGGAGGCGCCGGTCGCGCTGTATGGCCGGGCGGTGGTGGTGATCGGCACGGATGCAGACCGGATAGCCGATGCCATTGGCAGCGGCGTGCCGACAGTTCGGGCCGGGACCCTGCGTGACGCGGTATTGGCTGCCCGGAAAGAGGCCCGGCCGGGTGACCGGGTGCTACTGTCACCGGCGTGTGCCAGTTTTGACATGTTCCGTGACTACCTGGATCGCGGTGACCAGTTCCGAACCCTGGTGGAGGCGCTGTGATGTCAGCCGGAATCAGCCTTTCGAACCGCAGCAGCTGGCTGGGTGAGATCCAGCCTCTGCCGGTGCTGGTGATCAGTGCGGCAGCATTGCTGGTGGTCGGTGTGGTGATGATTTCATCCGCGTCCATGGACATGGCGGCGGAAACCATGGGTAACAGCTACCACTATGTGATCCGCCAGTTGCTCTTTGCCGCCATGGGCGGTGGCTTGGCCCTGGTGGCGGTTAATGTGCCGGTTGCCTGGTGGGAACGCAGTGGCTGGTTGCTGCTGGGCATCGGTCTGCTGGTGCTGGTGCTGGTGCTGACGCCCATGGGGCGCACGGTTAATGGATCCACTCGGTGGATCCCGTTTGGCCTGTTCAACGTGCAGGTGTCCGAAGTGGCAAAACTGTGTCTGATTGCCTACCTCGCCGGTTACGTGGTGCGCCGGCGGGACGAGCTGCTCAATACCTGGCCCGGCTTTCTGAAGCCGCTGGTGGTGTTGGGAGTGGCCTCGGTCCTGCTGGTTATCCAGCCGGATTTTGGTGCCACGGTGGTACTGGTGACGGCAGCGGCCGGCATGATCTTTCTCAGTGGCGTCCGGTTGACCCGGTTCCTGCCGTTGATCGCGATCCTGGTGGCCCTGGGGACTGTGCTGGTGCTGACACAGCCATACCGGTTGAAGCGGGTGGTGAGTTACCTGGATCCCTGGAAAGACCAGTTCGATACCGGATACCAGCTGACCCAGTCGCTGATAGCCTTCGGCCGTGGTGAGTGGGCTGGTGTTGGCCTGGGGAACTCGATCCAGAAGCTGTTCTATCTGCCCGAGGCCCATACCGACTTCATCTTCGCGATCATTGCCGAAGAATTCGGTCTGCTGGGGTCGTTGCTGGTACTGGCCCTGTTCACCGTCCTGGTGGTTTCAGGCTTCGTGATTGCCCGCCGGGCGGAGAAGGCTGAAATGCCGTTTGGTGCCTGTTTTGCCTATGGCCTGACACTTCTGATCGGGCTGCAGGCCGGGATCAACATGGCGGTCAGCACCGGGTTGCTGCCGACCAAGGGCCTGACCCTGCCGTTGGTGAGTTATGGCGGGTCGAGTCTGATGATTACCTGCGTGTGCCTTGGCGTACTCGCACGCATTGAAATGGAACGGCTGGACAAGGTGCGTGTGGCCAGCGAGAAAAACGGTCCAAAGAAACGGGGAGGGGCGGTGTATGACTGAATCCCGTCGCTTCCTGATGATGGCAGGCGGCACCGGGGGGCATGTGTTCCCGGCGCTGGCCACTGCCCGGGCCCTCGAGGCCAGGGGGCATGAGGTCTACTGGCTGGGCGCCACCGGTGGAATGGAGCAGAGGCTGATTGGCGATACCGATATTCCGTTGTCACTGATTCATATTTCGGGCCTGCGGGGCAAAGGCAAGCTGGCCCTGCTGCTGGCGCCGTTCCGCCTGATGCGGGCCCTGGGAGAAGCGTTTACGGTCGTGCGCCGGATTCGCCCCGACTGCGTTGTCGGCATGGGCGGATTCGTGACCGGCCCCGGGGGCCTGGCCGCCTGGCTGACCCGCAAGCCGCTGGTGATCCACGAGCAGAACGCGATCGCCGGGATGACCAACCGGATTCTGGTGCGGTTCGCCGACACCGTGCTGGAGGCCTTCCCGGGTAGTTTCGGGGCAGACGTGGTGACCCGATGCACAGGTAACCCGGTGCGCCAGGATCTGGCCAGTCTTCCGGAGCCAAAAACCCGCATGGCTGGCCGTTCCGGTCAGCTGCGAGTCCTGGTGGTCGGCGGTAGCCTGGGTGCCCGGGTGTTCAACCAGCAATTGCCCGAGGCCCTGGCCCTGATCCCGGAGGCGCATCGGCCGGAGGTGCGTCATCAGTGTGGTGAGAAGAACCTGGATGAAGCGAGAACCGCCTACGAGGCACAGGGTGTTGCGGCCAGTATCGAGCCGTTTATCAGGGATATGGCCGAGGCCTACAGCTGGGCAGATGTGGTCATCTGTCGCTCGGGAGCGCTGACGGTCTCCGAGCTTTGCGCGGCGGGTATCGGTGCCGTACTGGTGCCGTTTCCCCATGCCGTGGATGACCACCAGACGGCCAATGCTAAGCAGATGGTGGATGCGAAGGCGGCGGTGCTGATTCCACAACCAAAGCTGACACCGGCAGTTCTGGCTGAAACCCTGCAAGACCTGGCAAAGGACCGGACCAGGGTCATGAATATGGCGAAGGCTGCACGAACGCTGGCCCGCCCGGATGCAACGGAGAGAGTCGTGAATTACTGTCTGGAGGCCGCCAATGGCTGACGCAACCAATCCGCCACTGGTCTATCAGGTGCCGGAAATGCGCCGGATCCGCCACATCCACTTTGTCGGGATCGGTGGCGCCGGCATGAGCGGCATTGCCGAGGTCCTGAAGAATCAGGGCTATGAGGTTTCCGGCTCCGACCTGAAAGAAGGGCCGGTGACTGACCGCTTGAAATCCCTCGGTGTCGAGGTCCAGATCGGGCACCGGGAAGAGAACAGTGCCCGGGCGGATGTTGTCGTGGTGTCCACGGCAGTCAAGTCTGACAATCCGGAAGTGACGGCGGCCCGGAGCCGCAGGGTTCCCATCGTGCCGCGGGCCGAGATGCTGGCGGAGATTATGCGCTACCGCCACGGAATTGCCGTGGCCGGCACCCATGGCAAGACCACGACCACCAGCCTGATTGCCTCGGTACTGGGTGAGGCGGGGCTTGATCCCACCTTTGTGATCGGCGGCAAGCTGAACAGTGCCGGCACTAACGCCCAGCTGGGAGGTTCCCGCTACCTGGTGGCGGAAGCGGATGAGAGCGATGCTTCCTTCCTGCACCTGACTCCGGTGATTTCCGTGGTGACCAACATCGAGGCCGACCATATGGACACCTATGGTGGTGATGTTGAGAAGCTGAAGCAGACTTTTGTGGATTTTCTCCACAATCTGCCGTTCTACGGCGTGGCCGTGATGTGTGTGGATGACGGCTATGTGCAGGAAATCATTCCGAGGATCTCCCGGGCCATCGTCACCTACGGTATCGACAACCCGGAGGCGGATTACCGGGCCGAGCAGATTACCTCCGATGGCCTGAAAACCCGTTTTGTGGTCAAGCGCCCGGGTGGTCGCAGTGATCTGCCGGTAGAGTTGCGGATGCCGGGTCGCCATAACGTGCTCAATGCCCTGGCCGCCATCGCCGTTGCCACCGACGAAGGGGTGGCGGACGACGCCATTTGCAAGGGGCTGTCCGGATTTGCCGGCGTTGGCCGCCGGTTCCAGGTGTACGGCGATTACCAGACCCCGAAAGGCACCGTCACCCTGGTCGACGATTACGGGCATCACCCGACCGAAGTGGAGGCGGTGATCCGTGCCGCCCATGACGCCTGGCCGAACCGCAGGCTGGTGATGCTGTATCAGCCACACCGGTATACCCGCACCCGGGACCTCTACGAGGACTTCGTCCGGGTGCTGTCGGAAGTGGACGGTCTTCTGTTGATGGACGTGTATTCCGCTGGTGAACCGGCGATCCCGGGTGCGGATGGCCGCTCCCTGTGCCGAAGCATTCGCCAGCGCGGCAAGGTGGAGCCGGTGTTTGTCGAGGACAACAGCGAAATCGAGAGCCTGCTGGCCAATGTGCTGCAGGATGGCGACCTGCTGATTACCCAGGGCGCTGGAGATATTGGTGGTGTGGCTGCCCGGCTGGCGGCAGCGGGGGTGATTTCTGGTGACTGATATGCACCACAGCGAGATTCAGGATTATCAGGCAGATCCGGAGCTGGTGAAGGCGCTGGGTCGGGTTGCCGTGTTCATGGGTGGCGATTCGGCCGAACGCGACGTTTCCCTGAAGAGCGGCAAGGCTGTGCTGGCGGCCCTGCAGTCTGCCGGCGTGGACGCGTTCGGGGTGGATGTCCGGGGTTGCCTGCTGAAAGCCGTCGAGGATCCGGATTTCGACCGGGTGTTTATTGCTCTGCATGGCCGGGGTGGTGAGGACGGAACACTGCAGGCGATCCTGTCCCAGGCCGGTATTCCCTACACCGGTAGCGAGATGCTGGCTTCGGCCCTGGCCATGGACAAGCTCCGCACGAAGTATGTGTTCGAAGGTTGTGGCCTACCGACGCCGAAATTCCGGGCCATGACCGCCGAGGACGAAGCCGGCAGGATCATGGCCGAGCTGCGGCCGCCCCTGAGCGTCAAGCCGGCGCACGAGGGGTCAAGCATCGGCATCCGCAAGGTGCGGTCCGAATCTGAACTGGTAGAGGCTTACCGGGCTGCTGCGGCGATGGATGATCTGGTGTTGGTGGAGGAGTGGATCGAGGGGCCGGAATTCACCGTGAGCCTGTTGCAGGACCGGGCCCTTCCGGCCATTGGTCTGAGTGCCAGTACCGACCATGCGTTTTACGACTATGAGGCCAAGTACCTGGCGGACGACACCCATTACCGGATTCCCTGCGGCCTGGCGCCCGAGGATGAGCTCCGGCTCCAGCACCTTGCCCTGGATGCGTTCCGGGTGGTGGGTTGCAGGACCTGGGGCCGGGTGGATGTCATGCAGGATGCCGATGGCCGTTTCTGGCTGCTTGAGGTGAACACCGTGCCCGGCATGACCGACCACAGCCTGGTGCCGATGGCGGCACGGGCGGCAGGTATTGGTTTTGAGGAACTGGTGGTGCGGATACTCCGCGACACCCTGGAGGATGCCAATGCTTGAGAACCTGCTGATCCGGAGTCGGGCGTTTCCGTCCGAGCCCCCGCGGCGCCGGGGGGCGACGTCCCTCGGTCCCGAGCGGGACCGGTTTGGTGTTCTCAAGGGCATTCTGGCTGCGGTGCCCTGGTTGCAGGTGGGGCTAGGAGCCTTGATCGTGTTGCTGGCAGCCCTGGTGCCCTGGGGCACCGGCAAGGTTCTGGGCGCGATGGACCAGCAGATCCTGGCGATCGATGTTAACGGTGACTTTGTCGGGGACAGTCGGGTGGCGATCGAGCGGCAGGCAGGCAACTGGATCGGGAAAAGCTATTTTGCGACCGATCTGTCGGACATCAAGGAGGAGCTGGAGCAGCGCCCCTGGGTGGCTTCTGCGGCGGTTCGCCGGGTCTGGCCGGATCGGCTGGTGATCAATATCCGGGAGAAGAAGCCGCTGGCGTACTGGACCGATGGTCGCCTGGTCAGCCGCACCGGTGAGCTGTTCACACCGCCGAATCCCGAGGTGGCGGGCCGTCTGCCCCGGCTGGCAGGTCCGGACGAGCGGGTGCGGGAGGTGATCGGGATGGCGCAGACCATGAACGATCGGCTGGTCAGTCACGGACTGGGTTTCGCCGGCCTGGCACTGGAGGCCCGGGGTGCCTGGACCCTCACCCTCGCGAATGGCATCGAGGTGGTACTGGGAAGGGATCAGGTGGATGAGCGTTTTGAACGTTTCATGACGGTTTATGAGACCCGGCTGGCTTCCCGGTCGGACGAAGTCAGCAAGGTGGATGCCCGCTACACCAATGGTGTGGCGGTGCAGTGGAAGCAGGCGGTAGCGGCTTCCGGACCGAAATCATAGCAATTTAACGACAGACCAACGGTTTGGTGGAACACATGTCATCGGTTGAAACGGAAAACATGATTGTTGGCCTCGATATCGGAACCTCGAAGGTGGTTGCGATCGTCGGCAAGCGCAAGATGGACGGCACCATTGAAGTGGTGGGGATCGGTTCCCACCCGTCCCGGGGCCTGAAGCGCGGTGTGGTGGTCAATATCGAGACCACCGTGCAGGCCATCCAGCGCGCTGTCGAGGAGGCCGAGCTCATGGCCGGCTGCCGGATCCACTCGGTGTATGCGGGAATCGCGGGCAGCCACATCAAGAGCCTGAACTCCCATGGCATCGTGGCCATCCGCGACCGGGAGGTGACCCAGGCGGATATCGACCGGGTTATCGACGCTGCCCAGGCGGTGGCTATTCCCGCCGACCAGAAGATCCTGCATATCCTGCCGCAGGAGTTCGTGATTGACAGTCAGGAGGGCATCAAGGAGCCCATGGGCATGTCCGGTGTCCGCCTGGAGGCCAAGGTGCATCTGGTGACCTGTGCGGTAAACGCCGCTCAGAACATCGAGAAATGCGTCAGGCGCTGCGGTCTGGAAGTGGATGACATCATTCTGGAACAGCTGGCCTCCAGCCACGCCATCCTGACCGAGGACGAGAAGGAGCTTGGAGTTTGCGTAGTGGATGTCGGCGGTGGCACCACCGACATCGCGGTGTTTACCGGCGGTGCTATCCGTCACACCGCGGTGATCCCGATTGCCGGGGACCAGGTCACCAACGACATTGCCATGGCGTTGCGGACTCCGACCCAGAATGCCGAGGAGATCAAGATCAAGTATGCCTGCGCGTTGACCCAGCTCGCAGGTGCCGATGAAACCATCAAGGTGCCGAGCGTCGGCGACCGTGCTCCGCGTGATCTTTCGCGGCAGGCACTGGCCGAAGTGGTGGAGCCCCGTTACGAGGAGCTTTTCACCCTGGTGCAGTCGGAACTGCGCCGGTCCGGATTTGAGGACCTGATTCCCGCAGGCATCGTGATAACCGGCGGTTCCTCCACCATGGAAGGTGTGGTGGAACTGGCCGAAGAGATCTTCCACATGCCGGTCCGCCTGGCTTCTCCGCAGGCGGTGTCCGGTATGACGGAAGTGGTCAACAACCCGATCTACGCCACTGGCGTCGGGTTGCTGATCCATGGCTTCCGCCAGATGGATCTCGGGCGGGCGCCCGTGCTCAAGGGGGAAGAGGCCCCCTCGCTGTTTGAGCGCATGAAAGCCTGGTTTACCGGTCACTTCTGACCGGCCGGGACAAGCAGTACACGAAGGTATCTCGAAAACATAAATCTCGAAAAAACAGCCTGGATAGGCTGTCTACAGCACGAAGGAGTAGGGGAAATGTTCGAACTCGTCGATAATGTCCAGCAAAATGCTGTCATTAAAGTCGTCGGTGTTGGTGGTGGCGGTGGTAATGCCGTACGTCACATGCTCAACAGCGACGTTGAAGGTGTGGAATTTATCTGCGCCAACACCGATGCCCAGGCGCTGACCGATCTGGATGCCCGGCAGGTAATCCAGCTTGGTGGCAACATTACCAAGGGGCTGGGTGCCGGCGCCAATCCGGAAGTAGGGCGTCAGTCGGCCCTGGAGGACCGTGACCGCATCGCCGAAGCCCTGCAGGGCGCCGATATGGTGTTCATCACCGCAGGCATGGGTGGTGGTACCGGTACCGGAGCCGCCCCGATCGTTGCCGAGGTGGCCCGGGAACTGGGTATCCTGACGGTGGCGGTCGTCACCAAGCCCTTCATGTTCGAAGGTGGCAAGCGCATGAGCGTCGCCGAAGAGGGGCTGAAAGAGCTCGAAGAGAGCGTTGACTCGCTGATCACCATCCCCAACGAGAAACTGCTGGCGGTCATGGGCAAGAAAACCAGCCTGCTGGATGCTTTTGCCTCGGCCAACGATGTTCTGCTGGGCGCTGTGCAGGGTATTGCCGACCTGATTACCCGCAATGGCATGATCAACGTCGACTTTGCGGACGTGAAGACGGTGATGTCCGAGATGGGCATGGCGATGATGGGTACCGCCCGTGCCACCGGCGAGAACCGTGCCCGGGAAGCCGCGGAAGCCGCCGTGCGCAGCCCACTGCTCGAGGACATCAATCTCCAGGGCGCCAAGGGTATCCTGGTCAATATCACCGCCGGCATGGATCTCAACCTGGGCGAGTTCTCCGAGGTTGGCGACATTGTGCGTGAGTTCGCGTCCGATTCCGCGACCGTCGTGGTCGGTACCGTGATTGATCCGGAAATGACCGACGAGCTCAAGGTGACTGTTGTTGCCACTGGCCTGGGCGGTGACCGTGAAAAGCCAACGAAGGTTGTCGACAACACCCGTACCCTGGATGGCAAGACCGACTACAACCAGCTGGATCGTCCGGCGGTTCTGCGTCGTCGTGCGGTGTCCAGTGGTAATGTGGCTATCGATCAGAACAAGGAAAGCGAAGAGCAGGGCGTGGACTATCTCGATATTCCCGCATTCCTTCGCCGCCAGGCTGATTGATAATCTGTCGCAACTGTGAGCCGGTAATGCGTGCAGGAATCCATCTCGGCTTTTTTGCCGATTAAGGGAACCTGACTGCCGGAAATTACGTGCGCTGAGTGCCGAGTGTTGGCTTTGTGTAAATTTGAGGCAAAGCCCTCTTGGTCAAATGGTACTCAGTCTTAATTTCTGATATTCTCCGGGCAGTTTTTTGCCCAGAATATCGCCATATTGTGACGGAATGATGAACCGATGATCAGACAACGGACACTCAAAAACACCATCCGGGCTACCGGTGTCGGCCTGCACTCGGGGGAAAAGGTTTACCTGACCCTGAAGCCGGCTCCGGAAGACTCGGGTATCATCTTCCGCCGGACAGATCTGGACCCGACGGTCGAGATTCGTGCCTGTGCGGAAAATGTGGGTGAGACCATGCTGTCCACGACGCTGGTAAAAAACGGTGTCCGTGTGGCAACAGTAGAGCACCTGCTGTCAGCCATGGCTGGTCTCGGTATTGATAACTGTTTCGTGGAGCTCAGCGCGGCTGAAGTGCCCATCATGGATGGCTCCGCCGGACCGTTCGTGTTCCTGTTGCAGTCTGCCGGCATCGCCGAGCAGGACGCGGCCAAGCGCTTCATCCGCATCAAGCGTGAAGTTACCGTGGAAGAAGGCGACAAGAAGGCGACCTTCCTGCCCTTCGAAGGTTTCAAGGTTTCCTTCGGTATCGACTTCGACCATCCGGTGTTCAAGGGCCGTGCCCAGACCGCGACCGTGGATTTCTCCAGTACCTCCTTCGTGAAAGAAGTCTCCCGCGCCCGGACCTTCGGGTTCATGCGGGATATCGAGAAGCTGCGGGCGATGAATCTGGCTCTGGGTGGCTCCGTCGATAACGCCATCGTGGTTGACGACTACAAGATCCTTAATGAAGACGGTCTTCGTTACGACGATGAGTTCGTCAAGCACAAGGTACTGGACGCCATTGGCGACCTGTACCTGCTTGGTAACAGCCTGATCGGTGAGTTCCGCGGTGTGAAGTCCGGTCACGACCTGAACAACAAGCTGCTCCGTAAGCTCCGGGCCGAAGAGGATGCATGGGAAGTGGTTACCTTCGATGACGAGGCAACGGCACCCATCTCCTACATGAAGCCTGTGCTGGCAGCTCAGGGTTAAGGCAGGAAGCCTTAATCGCGGGCGTGGCTTGCGAGTTTTTCGAGAACCTCGCGTAAAGCTTTATCCTTCGTGTGCCCGGCTTCCTCTTCGAGGAGCCGGGCATTTTCTTTGCTCAGGGACTGCTTTTCGGCGGGCCTGGTCTCCCTGAAGCGCGGCGGCGTTACCTTCACTTTCAGTTTCCATACGTAACGAAACAGCTCCTGCTCGCGGACGTTGGCCATGATCTCGTGCTGACGGAAGCGGATCTGGCTGGCCCGCGTCGCGTTGGTGGCCGAAAGTATCAGTTCGCCGTCCTGGCAGCTGAGAAAGCGAACGCCACTGGCCAGTTCTTTCGGAAGGGCGCCCAGGATCTGCTCTTCCGCCTGCCGGTGCAGTTCGGCTTTGGCCACGAGTTCGCGCAGGGCCGGGTTGCCGCCGACCTTGTCGAAGCTCATGTTCTGTTTACGTTTCCGGCTCATTGACGCGTTTTTACTCGACGGTTCCATTTACGATTGGTTACACTTCGGCACGGTTTGAGGGTAGTGCCCGCTTCAGACTCGTTTTACATTGTCACAAATACCTATGTCCAGCGGGCGCTGCGATTATTCAGTACGTAGTTGTCGCCAGGGAAAGGTCAAACCCATTCGGACATCCCGGGCCGCAACACGCAGGATCAGGCTTGCGGCTCCCCGATGAAACCAGAAGACGATATGAACATTATCCTCGTAGGCAAACACCACGGGAAGTCCCGGGTTGTCGCCCTGAACGGCAAGTTCCTGGCCGGTATGCTGATGCTGGTACTTGCGTTGATCAGCGTGGCGGTCTGGGGCGGCTACCAGGCGGCAGTCAGCAAGGCCAAAGCACAGGAACCAACACCGTCGGAACTGGTGGCGCACTGGAAAAGCAAGCTGGAAGCCCAGCAGCAGGAACTGGCCGCTGTTGAGGAGCAGGTCCGTGAACAGGTTGATGCCCTGACCCTGCGCCTCGGCGAACTCCAGGGTCGTATGTTGCGCCTCGATGCTCTCGGGCAGCGGTTTGTGGAATCCGGGCTGGTCGCCAGTGAAGAGTTCAACTTTGATGAGCCGCCGGCTGTCGGTGGCCCTGAGGGGCCTGAGACCCGGGAATCTTTCTCTGCACCGGAACTGACGGACATGATCGACCGCATGGAGGCCCAGTTGGCCGACCGGGAACAGCAGTTGCGCCTGCTCGACAAACTTGCCTCCCGCCAGAAACTGGAAGAAGAGATGTATGTCGAGGGCCGGCCTATCACCTGGGGCTGGTTGTCCTCGAAGTATGGCTATCGTTCCGACCCGTTTTCCGGCAAGCGGACCTGGCATGACGGGGTCGACCTGGCGGGTAAGGACGGTAGTGACATCATTGCCGTTGCCGGTGGTGTTGTCACCTGGGCCGGTGAGCGTTACGGCTATGGTAACCTGGTGGAAATCGATCATGGTGATGGCTTGGTGACCCGTTATGGTCACTGCAAGACCGTCAAGGTAAAGACTGGTGATGTGGTCCAGAAGGGGCAGGTGGTTGCCCTGATGGGCAGCACCGGTCGGTCCACGGGCCCTCACGTGCACTTTGAGGTCCTGCAGAATGGCCGCTCCAAGGATCCTGTAAAATACATTGCCCGGGCCAATCGTTAAGTCCCGGCGGTGCCTTGTCTCGGTATCCCGGTTTTCCTCTCCAGCTCCCTCCGGCTTTGCACTTGTGCCTTCCGGAGGGCAAGTCGTTGGCATTCCGACACTTTCATTCCGGCACTTGTGAGGTGCGCCTTTTGTCCTGTCGGGAAATAAGGTTAGAATGCCGGCTTCCCTCGTTTAATTAAAGAAGCAGTGGTCTATGTTCACAAAGCTTGCAACCAAGATGTTCGGCAGCAAAAATGCCAGAGAAATCAAGAGGATGCGAAAGCAAGTAGCGCGCATCAATGAACTTGAAGAGCAGTTTGGCAATTTTTCCGACACCGAGTTGCAGGGCAAGACCGCTGAGTTTCGGCGCCGTGTGGAAGAGGGCGAGAGCCTCGATGCCCTGTTGCCGGAAGCTTTTGCCACGGTCCGGGAAGCCAGCCGTCGGGTCATGGGCATGCGCCACTATGACGTTCAGCTTATTGGTGGCATCACCCTGCACGAAGGCCGGATTGCCGAGATGAAGACCGGTGAAGGTAAGACCCTGGTGGCGACCGCCGCGGTCTACCTCAACTCGTTGTCCGGCAAGGGTGTGCATGTGGTCACGGTCAACGACTACCTGGCCCGCCGGGACGCCGACTGGATGGGTAAACTCTACCGCTTCCTGGGTCTGCAGGTGGGCGTGGTGGTCGCCGGTCAGGCCCCCGATGAGAAAAAAGCGGCCTATCAGGCGGACATCACCTATGGCACCAACAACGAATTCGGTTTTGACTATCTCCGCGACAACATGGCATTCAGCACCGAGGACAAGGTCCAACGCGGGCTGAACTTCGCCATCGTCGACGAGGTGGACTCCATCCTGATCGACGAAGCCCGGACGCCGCTGATCATCTCCGGTGCCGCCGAGGACAGCTCCAAGCTCTACCAGGCGATCAATGAACTGGTACCGAGCCTTGAGAAAGGGGAGGTATCAGAAGAGGGCGAACCTTCGGGCGACTTCACCATCGATGAAAAATCCCGGCAGGTGGAGCTGACCGAGGCTGGTCATGAGAGGGTCGAGGAACTGCTACTCAGTCGCGGCCTGCTGAACGAAGGCGAGAGCCTTTACTCCGCCTCCAACCTGAGCCTGCTGCACCATGTGCACTCGGCATTGCGGGCCCATCACCTGTTCCAGAAGGATGTCGATTACATCGTCCAGGGTGACCAGGTGGTGATCGTTGACGAGCATACCGGCCGGACCATGCCGGGCCGTCGCTGGAGCGAAGGCCTGCACCAGGCGATTGAGGCGAAGGAAGGTGTCAGGATCCAGGCCGAGAGTCAGACCCTGGCCTCGACCACTTTCCAGAACTACTTCCGTCTCTATGAGAAGCTGGCCGGTATGACCGGTACCGCGGACACCGAAGCCTTCGAATTCCGCCAGATCTATGGCCTGGACGTGGTAGTGATTCCGCCGAACAAGCCGATCCAGCGTATCGATTACAACGATCTGGTGTATCTCACCCAGGAAGAGAAATTCCACGCTATCATCGACGAGATCAAGGATGTCACCGCCGAGGGTCGTCCGATCCTCGTGGGTACCGCATCCATTGAGGCCTCCGAGCTGCTGTCAATGCTGCTGAAGAAAGCCCGGATCGACCACAAGATCCTGAACGCCAAGCAGCACGAGTCCGAGGCCATGATCGTGGCCCAGGCCGGTCGCCCGGGTGCGGTGACCATTGCCACCAACATGGCCGGCCGGGGTACCGACATCGTCCTCGGTGGTAACTGGGAATACGAAGTCGCGGCGATGGAGAATCCCACCGAGGAATCCGTCGCCAAGATGAAGGCCGAGTGGACCGAGCGTCATAACCAGGTGCTCGAGGCCGGTGGCCTGCACATCATCGGTACCGAACGTCACGAGTCCCGCCGGATCGATAACCAGTTGCGTGGTCGTGCCGGTCGTCAGGGGGATCCGGGGTCATCCCGCTTCTTCCTGTCCCTGGAAGACAACCTGATGCGGATCTTCGCCCCGGACCGGGTGAAGAGCCTGATGCAGGCCATGGGCATGAAGAAGGGCGAGGCTATCGAGCACCGCATGGTCACCAACGCTATCGAGAAGTCCCAGCGCAAGGTGGAAGGCCGCAACTTCGATATGCGGAAGACCCTGCTGGAATACGATGACGTGGCCAACGACCAGCGTACCGTTATCTACGACCAGCGTAACGAGGTCATGTCCTCCGGGGACATCTCGGACATGATCAAGACCATCCGTGAGGACGTGGTCAGCGAGCTGATCAACGAGTACATCCCGCCCCAGAGCATGCCGGAACAGTGGGATGTGGCGGGCCTGGAGTCCCAGCTGCAGTCAGAGATGGCCATCGAGTTGCCTATCCAGCAGTGGCTGCAGGAAGACAGCAAGCTTTACGAGGAAAGCCTCCGGGAAAAGATCCTCAACGAGATTGTGGCCGCGTATGAGGCGAAGGAAGCTATCGCCGGCTCCGAAGCCATGCGCAAGTTCGAGAAGCAGGTGTTCCTGCAGGTGCTGGATACCCTCTGGAAAGAGCACCTGTCCAACATGGATCACCTGCGCCGGGGTATTCATCTGCGCGGCTATGCCCAGAAGAACCCGAAGCAGGAATACAAGCGCGAGGCGTTCAACCTGTTCGAGGACATGCTGGAGACCATGAAGCGGGATATAACCCGTATCCTTTGCCATGTCCGTGTGCAGACTCCTGAGGAAATGGAAGAGGTAGAGCGCCGCCGTAAGGCCGAGCTCGAGAGAGAACTGGCCCGTGCCCGCATGCGCCATGACGAGACCAGTGCCACCGCCCAGAGCCAGGCGGAAGGCGAGGGCGGAGCTGAGGGTGAACGGCAGTCCGCGACGCCGGAAACCTTCGTCCGCCAGGAGCGCAAGGTCGGGCGAAACGAGCCGTGTCCCTGCGGGTCCGGCAAGAAGTACAAACAGTGCTGCGGCAAGGTCAGCTGACCCCGGAGCTCTGATACCGGTCAAAGACCCGCAACCTGACAAGCGCAGGCTGCGGGTTTTTGCGTTTTGAAAGTTACTGATTGGATTGAGTGAGAGGAGAGGCAGGATGGCGGTAGGTCCAGGCACCTTACCCGAGTTTTTCCCGGTAGCCGGCGTCAAGTTGGGTATTGCCAGTGCTGGCATCAAAAAACCGGGCCGGAAAGATGTGGTGGTATTCGAACTCGCTCCCGGAAGTCGAGTGGCCGGTATTTTTACCCAAAACCAGTTCTGTGCCGCGCCGGTCACTGTGAGTCGACAACACCTGGCCCGGACCACGCCCCGGTATTTGCTGGTCAACACCGGCAATGCCAATGCCGGTACCGGTGAACAGGGCATGAAGGATGCTGTCGCCTGTTGCCGGGCACTGGCAGACAACGCTGGTGTCAGTGCCGACGAGGTGCTGCCGTTTTCCACCGGCGTGATCGGCGAGCCGCTGCCGGTCGGCAAGATTGTCGGGGCCCTGCCCGAGGCGCTCGCCAATACCGCGGAGAATCGCTGGGCCGAAGCGGCCAGCGGCATCATGACCACCGATACCCGGCCCAAGGGGGCCTCCTGCCAGGTGGACCTTGGCGGCCATACCGTGACCATTTCCGGGATCAGCAAAGGTGCCGGCATGATCCGCCCGAATATGGCGACCATGCTCGGTTTCATCGCCACCGACGCCCGGATTGCGCCGGACGTACTGCATACCCTGGCTTCGGAACTGGGGGAGAAGTCCTTCAACCGGATTACCATCGATGGCGATACCTCTACCAACGATGCCTGCATGCTGATGGCCTCCGGTCAGTACGGCGGTCCGGAGATTACCGCCGACAGTCCGGAGCTTGCGACATTGCGGGAGGCGTTGCAGCAGGTCTACCTGGACCTGGCTCATGCCATTGTCCGTGACGGCGAGGGCGCCACCAAGTTTGTCACCATCGATGTCAGCGCGGCGGCCAGCCAGCAGGAAGCCCTGGACGTGGCCTACACCGTGGCCCATTCACCCCTGGTCAAGACCGCGTTGTTTGCCTCCGATCCGAACTGGGGCCGGATCCTGGCAGCGGTGGGCCGTGCCGGTGTTCCGGACCTGGACCTCAATGCCCTGGAAATCTTCCTGGGCGATGTCTGTCTGGTGCGTCAGGGCGGCCGGGCGGATGATTACTCCGAGGAGCGTGGTCAGGCTGTCATGGACCAGGAGGAAATCACCATCGCCATCGACCTGAAGCGTGGCGATATCCGCGAGACGGTCTGGACCTGTGATTTCTCCCACGATTACGTGACGATCAACGCGGAGTACCGGACCTGACCATGGCCGTAACGCAAAGCCCGGTCCGGGAGATCCACGTCGCGGTCGGTGTCATTGTCCGGGAGGGCCGGGTGCTGATTGCCCGGCGGCCCGATCACGTGCATCAGGGCGGGTTGCTGGAGTTTCCCGGTGGCAAGGTCGAGCCGGGAGAGACGGTCCAGCAGGCCCTGGTCCGGGAGATCGCTGAGGAAACCGGTTTGAGCCTGTCCGAGACGTCCCTGGAGCCGGTTATCGGGATTCGCCATGACTACGGCGACAAGCGGGTTTTCCTGGACGTCTGGCGCACCTCTGAGGTCTCTGGGGAGCCCGAAGGCCGGGAAGGACAGCCGGTGGACTGGCTGGAACCGGAACAGCTCCGTGACCAGGATTTTCCGATAGCCAACCGCCCGGTGATCCGTGCTCTGCGCCTGCCCGGGGTGCTTGCCATTACCGGTGCGATGACCTCTATGGAGGATGGGCTGGCCAGCCTTGGGAGCGGGCTGGAGCAGCTGAAAGCCTTCAGGGCCAGCTGTGTGGTTCTGCGTGCTCCCGAACTGTCACTCGAGGACTATGTCCGCTTCGCCAGCAAAGCGGTGCCCTTCTGTAAAGAGCAGGGGCTGACGCCGATCCTGCATGGCAGCCCGGAAATGTTTGATGCGGTGCCGGGTGCCGGCGGTCTGCACCTGCCCTGGCGTGAAGCTCAAGGCCTGGCCAGTCGCCCGCTTCCGGAGTCGGTGTGGCTGGGCGTGTCCTGCCACGATGCAGATCAGCTCGCCCACGCCGCAGCCGTGGGGGCCGATTACGCAACTTTGGGCCCGGTACAACCGACCAGGAGTCATCCGGGGCGTCCGGCCATGGGCTGGGAGCGATTTGAGGTTCTGGCGGCCGGGGCGGTCATCCCTGTTTATGCTCTGGGTGGGCTCGGCCCGGGGGAAGAAATTGCGGCGCGCCGGCTGGGTGGCCAGGGCGTTGCCGGAATCCGGTTCTGGTGGCGGTCTGACCGGTAGATATCAAGGCTGGCTTCCGCTCCGTCTGGTATGCTGGCGACATCTGTTCAATCCATTTCCAATCATGTCTCTGGAGAAACCGTGAGCAAGCTGACCCACCTGGATGAGAAGGGCGAAGCCCGCATGGTCGATGTCACCGATAAGGAGGTGACCGAACGGGAAGCCCGCGCCGAGGCCACCATCCGCATGGCACCGGAAACCCTGAAAATGATCATCGAAGGCGAGCATCCCAAGGGCGATGTGCTGGCAGTGGCCCGGATCGCGGGCATCATGGCGGCGAAGAAAACCCATGAACTGATACCCCTGTGCCATAGCCTGAACCTGACGTCGGTGAAGGTTGAGCTGAATCCGGGCGAGGATGGCGCTTCGGTGCACATCCTGACCCGCTGCAAGCTCTCCGGCCAGACCGGCGTCGAAATGGAGGCCCTGACCGCGGCCAGCGTGGCAGCGCTCACCCTGTATGACATGTGCAAGGCGGTGGATCGTGGGATGGTCGTGGACAACGTGCGGTTGCTGGAGAAGAAGGGCGGGCGCAGCGGTCATTGGGTTGCCGGGCAGGCCTGATCTGGCCCATGGCAGGGAGCGTACTGTCCGGTAACGATTCACCACCGGAGAGCCCACTGTGCCAAGACTACGCCAAGAAGGCGGCCACGTGATAGAATGCGCGCCCCGATTGATTGAACCACGAGGAAACACTGTGGCTGTTCGTTACATCCAGACCTGCCGGTTGCCGACCCCGTTCGGGGTGTTTGACATGCATGGTTTCGAAGAGCCGGATACCGGAAAGGAGCACGTCGCCCTGACCCTGGGGGACCTGGATAGTGATGAGCCGATGCTGGCCCGGACCCACTCCGAATGCCTGACCGGTGATGCCCTTTACAGCATGCGTTGTGACTGTGGCTATCAGCTCGAGGAAGCGTTGCGGAGCATCGCCCGTGAGGGGCGGGGCATCCTGATGTACCTTCGTCAGGAGGGGCGCGGGATCGGTCTGCTGAACAAGATCCGCGCCTACCATTTGCAGGACCAGGGCGCCGACACGGTCGAGGCGAACGAACAGCTTGGTTTTGCCGCCGACTTGCGGGACTACAGCATGTGCAAGGATATGCTGGAACACCTGGGGATCAGCAGTCTGCGATTGATGACCAACAACCCGCGCAAGGTTAAGGCACTGGAGTCCTACGGCATCGACATTGCCGAACGGGTCCCGTTACACGTGGGACGTAATCCGCACAACGAGAATTACCTTAACACCAAGCAGAGCAAGCTGGGGCACTGGCTGGAGACGCATCAGGACGACGATCCCGAGTAATTGGCCCCGCCGCCCTGAGTCGTCACGCAAAAAAGCCCGCGTCCGGAGACGCGGGCTTTTTCGTTGATAACAGCGCTACCAGGAGTTATTTGACCGCTTTGAGACTGGAGCGCTGGAGCCGTTCCAGGCGTTGGGCAATGGCCGACCGGATGCCCTCGGCGTCCAGGCCGCAATCGCTCAGCAGCTCTCCGTGTTTGCCGTGGTCAATAAAGGTATCCGGCAGCCCGAGCTGAAGCACCGGCTGGGCGACTTCACGGTGGTTCAGGAATTCGGTAACCGCGCTGCCGGCACCGCCGGCGATGACGTTCTCTTCCAGGGTCACCAGCAGGTCATGCTGCTCGGCCAGTTCCAGTACCAGCTCCTCGTCCAGGGGCTTGACGAAGCGCATGTCGGCAACGGTGGCGCCCAGTGCTTCGGCCGCTTCCAGCGCGGGCGCGAGCAGGGTGCCGAAGTTGAGAATGGCGACACCGCTGCCCTCCCGGATGCGGCGGCCCTTGCCAAGTTCCAGCGGTTTCAGCTCAGGCTCGATTTTTGCGCCCGGCCCGGTGCCCCGGGGGTAGCGCACTGCCGCCGGACCGTTGAACAGCATGCCGGTCTGGAGCATCTGCCGGGTCTCGTTCTCATCCGACGGGGTCATGACTACCATGTTGGGGATGCAGCGCAGGTAGCTGATATCGAACGCACCGGCGTGGGTCGGACCGTCTTCGCCCACCAGACCGGCCCGGTCGATGGCAAAGAGCACATCCAGGTTCTGGATGGCCACGTCATGGATCAGCTGGTCATAGCCCCTTTGCAGGAAGGTGGAGTAGATCGCCACCACCGGTTTGGCATGGTCGCAGGCCAGGCCGGCGGCCAGGGTCACGGCGTGCTGCTCGGCAATGGCAACATCGAAATACCGGTCCGGGAAGCGCTGGGAGAAAGCCAGTAGATCCGAGCCCTCACACATGGCCGGGGTAATGCCCACCACCCGTTCGTCCTGCTCGGCGGCATCGCACAGCCACTGGCCGAAGACATTGGCATATTTCGGTTTGGCCGGCTTGGGTGTGACCGGTTCCGGCTTGCTCGGTGGCACCGGTTCGATCTTGTTAATGGCATGGTAGCCGATCGGGTCGGCCTCGGCCGGCGCGAAACCCTTGCCCTTGGTGGTCACCACGTGCAGGAACTGCGGGCCATCCAGCTCCCGAATATTCTCCAGGGTCTCCACCAGCAGCGGCAGGTCATGGCCATCGATGGGGCCGATGTAGTTGAAGCCGAGCTCCTCGAACAGGGTGCCCGGGGCGATCATGCCCTTGAAGTGTTCCTCGGTCTTCTTGGCCAGAGCCATCAGGTGCGGCGCACCCTGCAACACCTTCTTGCTGCTGTCCCGGACCTGGTTGTAGGTGCGGCTGGACAGCAGTTTGGCGAAATAGTTGGACAGCCCCCCAACGTTCCGGGAGATCGACATGTCGTTGTCGTTCAGGATCACCAGCATGTTGGCATGCAGGTGGCCGGCGTGGTTCAGAGCCTCGAAGGCCATGCCCGCGGTCATAGCGCCATCGCCGATCACGGCGATACTCTTGCGCCCGGTGTTCTGCATGCGCGCGGCAACGGCCATGCCGAGAGCCGCGCTGATGGAGGTGCTGGAGTGGCCCACTCCGAAGGTGTCGTATTCGCTTTCGGCCCGCTTGGGAAAGCCGGCCAGGCCGCCCTTGCGGCGAATGCTGCCCATCTGATCCCGGCGGCCGGTGAGGATCTTGTGGGGGTAGGCCTGATGGCCCACGTCCCAGACCAGGCGGTCCTCCGGAGTGTTGAAAACATAGTGAAGAGCAACCGTCAGCTCCAGTACGCCCAGTCCGGCACCAAAGTGCCCGCCGGTCTGGCCGACGGACCACAGCAGGAACGCCCGTAGTTCCCGGGCCAGCTGGGTCAGCTGTTCGGCCGGCAACTCGCGGAGCTGGGCCGGTACATCAATCCGGTCCAGCAGCGGGGTGTTGGGCCGCTGTGACGGGATTTCCTTGAAAGTATAAGTATCCTGCATCTGCTCGGGTCTTTTGGGATGATCCAGTGTTTTCAAAATAAGTTACGACAAGTGTGCGCCTTTGGGGCAGGGTGGTTCAATGGGTTCGTGCCACCACGTAATCCGCCATCGCCCGCAGGGGATCGGCTTCCGGGCCGAATCGTTCGAGACTTGCCTGGGCGGTCTGCAACAACTCGGCCAGGTGCTGCCTGGCACCATCCAGACCCAGCAGGGCCGGGTAGGTGGGCTTGGAGCGGGCGACATCCGATCCCTGGGGCTTGCCGATCACGTCGGTGCTGCCCTCGATGTCCAGCAGGTCGTCCTGCACCTGGAAGGCCAGCCCCAGTACACGGGCATAGGTGGTCAGTGCTTCCAGCGCGCCCGTATCCGCCCGCTCGGCACTCAGGGCGCCCATCCGGACGCTGGCCTCGATCAGGGCACCGGTCTTGTGGCGGTGCATGGTTTCCAGCTGAGCCAGGGTCAGGGTCTTGCCCACCGATTCCAGGTCAATGGCCTGGCCGCCCACCATACCCTGGTGGCCCGCAGCCTTTGCCAGTTCCTGCACCATGGCCAGGCGTGCCTCGCTGGCCAGCCCCGAACCGTTGGCCAGTAGCCCGAAGGCCAGCGCCTGTAGCGCATCGCCGGCCAGGATGGCAGTGGCCTCGTCAAAGGCAATGTGGGTGGTGGGCCGGCCGCGGCGGAGCTCATCGTCATCCATCGCCGGCAGGTCATCATGAATCAGTGAATAGGCATGGATCAGTTCCACCGCACAGGCAGGGGCGAGGGCGTGCTCACTTTCATGGCCCACGGCCCGTGCCGCGGCAAGACACAGTGCGGGACGAATCCGCTTGCCGCCGCCGAGCACACTGTAGCGCATGGCATCCTGGAGGCGATCGGAGGCCGCGCTCTGATCAATACAGCGGTCCAGCTCGGCGTCGACAAGGGTGCGGCAGGACTCCAGGAAATCCTCGGCCGCCTTGGTCTGTTCGGTCATCAGTCGGCGTCATCCGGGGAGAAAGGGCGGGTTTCCAGGGTGCCATCGCTGTTCTGCACCAGCTGCTCGACCCGCTGCTCGGCGCTCTTCAATGCCTGCTGGCATTCCCGGGTCAGCTTCACGCCCCGCTCGAATGCGGTCAGGGACTGCTCCAGCGACAGTTCGCCCTGCTCCAGGTCGCGAACCAGCTTTTCCAGCTCATCCAGTGACTTTTCAAAGTCGGCTATGGATGTGGTGTCTTTTTCACCGGCCATCGGGCCCTCCGGTCGGGTGACAGAATTTCGCGGATTATACCAGAGCCGACGGGCTATCGCTGCCAGTCGAAGTGACGGCAATCGCCTTTTGAGGCCAAAGGCCCCCAGCTCTGTTCGGTGACGCGGATCTCGCCATTGCCAGCGACTGTCACAATCGTGGTCGCCCGAGTGCCATACTCCTCGCCGGCGATGAACGGGGACGACAGGAAACGCTCCGTTGCCAGGCCCACGCCGGTGTCGGGCAGCAGGTGGTCCGGAGCCGGTGTCGAGTCCTGGAGCAACGTGATCAGCCGTTGATGCAGGCAGTCAGCGTCGGCACCGGCCATGGAGACTGCCTCGCCCACGGACTCCCGCAGTCGGAGCAGCTTCGGCCAGGGCGTCTGCAGCAAGTGGTTACTGAGGCCATACACGCCCCGATGTACGCTCCTGCCCGGATGGGCGTCCCGGTTGCTGTAGTACCAGCCGCCATCGGTTCCAAGGCTGATGAGGTTGAAGCCCGCATAACGATCCGGATCGTCACTGAGATCACGGAACAGGTCTGCATCCGGCTCCGCCAGCGCACGCAATGGTAATTCCCCGCGAGTGGTGCGGCCGGCCTCGGGGGAGCCCTCCCGGACATTGGTCACCGCGCTGACCCGGCCATCCCCGGTGACGGCCAGCCAGGTACCGCCGGACTGGAGATCGCGGCCGGCCAGGACCCTCTGGCCGGAATCGGAGGTCCACCAATCCATGGATGCGGTGGGACGCCGGAAAAACTCGTCCCGGTTGGCGGCTACCACCAGAGGAAAATGGCGATTCTGGCCAAGGGCAAAGGCAATGAGGCACATGGTCGGTAATCAGTCTCCGGAAGGTGAATGGGGAGCCGTGAACTTGTTCCGTGCGGTGTGTATCATACCAGCCTTGTTTCTCGTGGGCGTGAGCAGCTATGACCCTGGTAACCGTATTTGCATCGTATCTGGCACTGGGCGCACTGGCAGGCACCATGGCGGGCCTGTTCGGTATCGGTGGTGGCCTTGTCATCGTGCCGGTACTCATCTTCAGCTTCGAGATCCAGGGTATCAGCCCGGAGATCAGCGCTCACCTTGCGGTGGGTACGTCACTGGCCACCATCGTGTTCACCTCGATTTCGTCGATCCGGTCCCACCACAAGCACCGCGCCGTACGCTGGGACATTTTCCGACCGATGACCGTCGGGATTGTTGGCGGGGCCGTCCTGGGCGCCTGGACGGCCGCCTTCATGAGCGGCGACTTGCTCCAGCTGGTGATCGGTGTGTTCGTGATGTTGGTGGCCCTGAAGATGTTGCTGGAGGTCAATCCCAAGCCCGGTCGCGATATTCCCGGCACGGTTGGCCTGGGTGTAGTTGGTGGCGGTGTCGGCTGGGCGTCTGCCATCTTCGGCATCGGCGGCGGTACGCTCACCGTGCCTTACCTGAGCTGGTGTAACGTCCGCATGCAGAACACCGTGGCTACCTCTGCGGCGTGCGGGTTGCCGATTGCCGTCGCCGGCGCCCTGAGCAACATATGGACCGGCTGGCAGCACCCGGAGCTGCCGGAGTACAGTCTCGGTTTCATCTATTTGCCGGCCCTTCTGGGGATCATCCTGACCAGCGTGTTTTTCGCCCGGTTCGGTGCCAACCTGGCCCACAAGCTGAATGCCAGGGTCCTGAAACGTATCTTTGCGATGATGCTCCTGGTGGTGGGGCTCCGTTTTCTCCTGAGCTGAGAGGTAATCGATGCTGCAGCATCCCCAGTTTGACCCGGTGGCCATTTCCCTGGGTCCCGTCAACATTCACTGGTACGGCCTGACCTATCTGGTCGGCTTTGTCGCCGGGTGGTGGCTTGGCCGCCTGCGAACCCGCAAACCCTGGTCCCCGGTCACCGAAGAACAGATGGGCGATCTCCTGTTCTACCTGGCCCTGGGCGTCATCCTCGGTGGCCGGTTCGGTTACGTGTTGTTCTATAACTTTGACACCTTCCTGGCTGACCCCCTCTGGCTCTTGCGGGTCTGGGAAGGCGGTATGTCCTTCCACGGCGGTCTGCTGGGCGTCATGTTCGCCATGTGGTGGTACGGTCGTAAACTTGGTTCCGGCTTTTGGCGCCTGGCGGACTTTGTGGCGCCGCTGGTGCCGGTGGGCCTCGGTGCCGGCCGGATCGGCAACTTCATCAACGGCGAGCTCTGGGGTAAACCCACCGACGTGCCTTGGGGCATGGTGTTTCCCCATGCTCCGGACAGCCTGGCCCGGCACCCGTCCCAGCTATACCAGTTCGCCCTGGAAGGCGTGGTCCTGTTCGTGATCCTGTGGTGGTTCTCCTCCAAACCCCGCCCGCGCATGGCTGTCTCAGGCCTGTTTCTGGTGTGCTACGGTATCTTCCGGTTCCTGGTGGAGTTCGTGCGCCAGCCGGATGCCCAGCTCGGTTACCTTGCGTTCGACTGGCTCACCATGGGGCAGGTGCTTTCCACCCCCATGATCCTCGCCGGCGCAGCCCTGATGTTCATCGCTTACCGGAGAAATGCCGAATGAAAGCCTACCTCGACCTGATGCAAGACGTCGTCGACAACGGATTCGACAAGGGTGACCGCACCGGCGTCGGCACCCGTTCGGTCTTCGGACGTCAGCTGCGGTTCAACCTGCAGGAAGGCTTCCCGCTGGTGACCACCAAAAAAGTCCACCTGCGAAGCATCATCTACGAACTGCTCTGGTTCCTGCGCGGTTCCACCGACAACAACTGGCTGAAAGAACGCAAGGTCTCCATCTGGAACGAGTGGGCCCTGGAGGACGGTGACCTCGGCCCCATTTACGGCAAACAGTGGCGCAGCTGGCAGTGCCCGGACGGCCGGGTGGTGGACCAGATCAGCGAAGTCATCGATCAGATCCGCAACAAGCCCAACTCCCGGCGCCTCATCGTCTCCGCCTGGAACCCGGCGGAGCTGCCGGACGAATCCATCAGCCCCCAGGACAACGTCCGCGAGGGTCGCATGGCATTGGCCCCGTGCCACTGTCTGTTCCAGTTCTACGTGGCCGACGGCAAGCTCTCCTGCCAGCTGTACCAGCGCAGTGCTGACCTGTTCCTGGGCGTGCCGTTCAATATCGCCTCCTATGCGCTGCTGACCCACATGATCGCCCAGCAGTGTGATCTGGATGTGGGTGAGTTCGTGCATACGTTCGGTGACTGCCACCTGTACCAGAACCACCTGACCGACGACATCGTATTCGAGCAGCTGAAGCGGGAGCCTCGTTCTTTGCCCAGGCTGGTGATCAAGCGTAAGCCTTCAAGTATCTTCGAATATGAACTTGAGGACTTCGAGTTTGAGGGGTATGAGCCTTATCCGGTGATCAAGGCGCCTATTGCTATTTGACCTCCAGCTTGGGATCGCGGTCCGGTCGTTTCGGAGGTGGCAGTGCAGCGGGTGGGGCTTTCCGAAAAACGCTGTGAATACGTCCGTGTACGCTTGGCTCCGCCATCCATGGCTCCGCACATTTTCGGAAAGCCCCAC
>NZ_JBNRLS010000007.1:0-87334 GCF_050379415.1 Marinobacter sp. DUT-1 | reverse complement strand
TGTAGTAGCCCCCATTTAAACCGGACACCTTGGTAGAAGCAAAGGCCTAGGCATAGACCTAGTGCAAAGGAGTGTCCAAGGTGGAGAGAATCGAAGTCATAACTGGAGTGCAGCGTCGTCGCCGGTATTCCGCGCAGGAGAAGGCATTCATGGTCGCGGAGTGTGAGCGGCCTGGCATGTCGGTATCGCTTGTCGCACGACGTCATGGTATATCAGCAAGTCTGTTGTTCCGTTGGAAGAAGCTGATGAAAGACGGTGGCATGTCCGCGATTGAATCTGGTGATGAGGTTGTCAGTGCATCCGAGATGAAAGCCCTGAACAAGAAGGTCCGGGAGCTGGAGCGGATGTTGGGCCGCAAGACGATGGAAGCTGAAATACTCCGGGAAGCCCTGGAGGTGGCTCAGTCAAAAAAGTTGATCTCGCGCATGCCGTTGCTGCCACCGGACGATACCCTCTGAAACGGGTTGCGGAGGTAATGAAGGTATCGCGCTCCAACCTTCTGGATCGCCTTCATGGTCGCCAGAAAGGCAGAAGCCCAAGATATAACAAGCAGGACGATGAGCGGCATTTGCCGTTTATCCGAGAGCTGTGCGATGCCCGTGCTGCCAATGGCTATCGAAGGATCACTGCTCGGCTGAATCGGTTGCTGGCAGCAAACGACGAGCGAGTGAACCACAAGCGCGTGTATCGACTGATGAAGCAGGATGGACTGTTGTTACCCCGTTATACGGGACGGCCCCAGGAGCGCTGCCATAACGGCCAGGTCATCACCTTGAAGCCAGACCTTCGCTGGTGCTCAGACGGCTTCGAGATCCGTTGCTGGAACAAGGAAGTTGTGCGTGTTGCGTTCAGCCTGGACTGCTGTGACCGCGAACTGATGCGCTACGTGGCGACCACCGGCGGCATCACCGCTGAGATGGTCCAGGATTTACTGCTGGAAAGCCTGGAATACCGCTTCGGCCAGTCAGAACGTGTTCCGCACCCACTCGAATGGCTGACGGATAATGGCAGCTGCTACATTGCCAAAGAAACGCGGGCCTTCGCGTCCTCTCTGGGCTTTGTGGTGTGTACCACACCAGTCAGAAGCCCTCAGAGTAATGGCATGGCTGAGGCCTTCGTGAAGACGTTCAAGCGGGACTATGTGTACCTGAACGATCTTCCTGATGCCGCCACGGTGATGGCCAGGTTGCCGGAATGGATCGAGGACTATAACCGCAGCCACCCGCACAAGGGGCTGAAAATGAAATCGCCCTGGGAGTACCGGGCAGAACTGGCATCAAATTGATGAGGTGGTGTCCGGTTTAGCGGGGGCAACTACAGCCACCACCAGAAGGGTTTCCGGTGGTGCTTGGGTAGTTGCCGCCGGGGAAGTCGGATGCTTTAGTCATAACATATCTCCTGTGCTTAAGTGGGTTGCTGGTTTTTTCCAAACCAGTAACGCTATCTTCTCAGCAGATGCTTTTCCCCGGGAGGGGAGTCGGCATGGGAAATTTCTCCCCGATAGGTTAGTCGGATTTTTCAACTCTGGGTGGAGCTAATACGGGTCAGGGTCAAAAAATCCGTCTACAAGCAGTGAGCAGTTAAGTTAGTGGGGGAGGCAGGTCAACCGGCAGTACCATGAATGTCATGCCCCTGATGCTAATTGGCGTGTGTTCACGTAAGAAAGCCGTCGCTTCGCTTGCTCCACGAGCGATTTTTGATTCAGTTATATCGGGTAGTTCCAACTCGTTAAAATTATTAAAGTTTTGACTGCACAGAAAATTTCAAATTACTGGTTAGACTGATGGCTTGATTATCAGCTTAAATGCGCGGACTATTTATATTAGCTTTAAATAACAAGGAAGATTATGCACGAACCTCGTGTCAAAGATTTCTGGGGCAAAAGTCTCTGTAGAGCGATTGTAAAGGTATGTGAATCGTGGCTTGTGAAATACATAGCGAGGCCCATTCTTTTTCTCGGTCCTCCAATTTTTGTAAGCACGTTAGCTGTTAGAGACAGCCTCCGTGAAGACATCGTTACGTATGCGGGAGAGGGAGTAGGCAATTTTCTTAATAATTCAGCATTGATTATTATTGTCGGAACCTACCTATACGTCGTGCTGGTCAAAGCACTTTATGCCGCAATAAGATCCTACGCGAAACCGGCACGGCAGCTTGAGACAGGTGATTTATTCGCACTTATAAAAGCTATAGACATCGTAGTAGGTGATAAAACCAAACGATTCAATTCTGAAGCTAAGCACCGAGGAAAGCAGCCTGACTTTTGTGGACGGAAAACATTCCTTCAAATTACGCGGCCTGACCAGCAGATTCCACTTTTGACGGCAGGCGTAAGGAGCGTCTTCGAGTATATGGGGTCCAAGGACACTGCACTCAGGGTTGGTCTTATCAAGATCGAAAATGATAAGCCGGTTGATTGGTATTCATTTGACCCAGCTTCGTCACCGCCGCGCACGCCAGCAGCGGATTTGGGCGCTCCCACAAGCACCGTGTCCCGATGCATTAAGGCACGATCGATTATTGTTGTCGAAAACATAGCTAAAGAACTGGCCAAAAAGACTAAAGGTGAACGCCGGTTTATGAAAGGCAATTTCCAAGAGGGTGATGAGGGATCCCAACTCTGTTATCCGGTGATTCATCCAGCAACTAATTGTGTTGAGTACGTGATCACGATTGCAGGAAATAGGGCCTCATGTCTGGTCGAAAAACACGCTGAACTCTATGCTTGGGTAATCGAGCATTTTGCCGTGCGAATCACAATGGAACATAGTCTATTGATTCTTAGGGAGAAAGCACTTGAGTCAGAAAAAAGATCAGCCGCATAAAAGGGTTGCCGTTAGGTTCACAGTGGATTTCACTTCTAGTGAGGCGGCAAAACAATTACGACGCTCAGAATTTGAGGAGTCCGTAAAAAAAGAGTCTGACTTGTATGGAAAGAAAAACAACGAAAGCGAACTGTAGGTAACATTTCTATCGTCTGCTGCTTCTTTGAAAACGCTGGACTGGATTTACCCCGGTCCACTAGACACTCCTAGTCTATGATTGGACTTCCCCCGGTGTAGTGGACACGCCTGGCCTATGATTACAGCATAGGAGGAAGTGCAGCTGGAACTTGCGATTCCAGTTATATTCAAAACTCGGCCCCTCCCTCGATGGCAAAGCTTTCTGACCGGGCGCGTCTTCAGGATAGCGCACGCCAAATCGATCATCAGACCACCGCTAAATTGAGTTTTTCACTCCCCTAATCTCCTCTAGCTCTTAATCCTGGAGGTAACCCACTTAGAGCTTTACCTACCTTCTTTTTGGTGCTAAATATGTCGATTATCTCAATAGACCATTGTTTTATTTTACCTTTTTTTGAAAATCTCATGCTATCCATGGAAAGTCATGAGAAATCTCGCCTTACCACGGTCACCCCAAATCGTAATTTTGGTGACCCCGCCCCAAGTATCTGATTTTAAAGACCACCAGATCTCACCTTAACGTTGGACTGACACCTGAGGGACAGGCCAGTTTCCCCCTCCGAAAATGCTCGGAGCCATGGATGGCGGAGAGCAAGCGTACAGGGACGTATTCACAGCGGTTTTCGGAGGGGGAAACTGGCCTGTTCCAGGCACCAAACTCGAAGGCTTAGGAGCGGAGTAACACCATGTCAGGCAAGACCGTAAACAGCGCCATTCTTCTGCTGGTCATCGGCAACGCCATGGCCATCGCCTCGGACGTATTCATCAAACTGCTGGAACCGGGCACCCCCATCTTCCAGTTTGCGTTCCTGCGCTGCATCCTGACCCTGGTGTTCCTTCTGCCCCTGCTCGGCCAACTGAACCGCCAGCACCTGTTTGCAGGCCTCGGCATCCACACCGTGCGCGCCCACATCCACCTCGCCGGCATCCTGTGCATGGTCATCGCCCTGGGCAACCTGCCCCTGGCCACTGCCAACGCCGTGTTCTACGCCGCCCCTATCCTGGTCATGGTGCTGTCCGTCATCGTCTTCCGCGAACAGCTGACCCCCCTGAGCGTATTCGCCGTATTCAGCGGCTTCGCCGGTATCGTCGTCATCCTGCGCCCGGTGGAATTCAACTGGGCCGCCATCGCCGCCCTGGGTTCCGCCTTCGCCCTTGCAATCAACGCAGTGATGGTCCGCCAGCTGCCCAAACAGCAATCCACCGTCCAAAACTGTTCCTGAACTACCTGCTGATCCTGCCAGCGGCGGGCGCCCTGGCCTGGTGGGAAGGCGCTGCCTGGGACGCCAGCATCCTGATCAGCGCCCTGGGCTCCGCCCTGTTCATACTCGGTTACAACATCACCGTACTGCTGGCCTACCGGCAGGAGGATGCCAACCAGGTCACCAGCGCCGAATACACCGGGCTGATCTGGGCCGTGGCCATTGGCTGGATCTGGTTCGGGGAAGTGCCGGACCTCTGGTTCCTGGCCGGCAGCCTGATGATCGTGGTACCGCTGATCCTGATCGGATTACGGCACCGGCGCCGCTCACCGGCCCGAGGCTTCAACCCCGACACCCGGCGAGCGAATTCTGAAGAGCAGAAAACCGGATTCAGCGACGGGACTGCTCGATTAGCGCATGAGTGTCGCGAATGATGCGGGCAACCCGGTGCTCCGGCGGCAGGTGATCGTCATACCGCAGGTTCGTGCGGTAACCATCCCGGTAGCGATAGTGATCGTGGCGGTCCCGGTAATGGCGGTGCTTGTCCCGGTAGTCGCGGCGATCATGACGACGATGATGGTGACGATCATCACGATCCCGGTAACGGCGGTCCCGGTACTTGTAGTGCCGTTCGTAATGGTCCCGTCGGTAGTGGGCCTTCATGAGTTTCTTCTGTTGCCCCGGCGGCAATGCCTTGCCCCGGTCGAGCTGCTTCTGGATACCCGGCGGATGGCCAAAGCCCCGGTAATCGTCAGCTGCGGCAGTGCCGCCAAAACCAAGGGCAATCACCACTAGACTGCTGAGCAATAATCGTTTCATAGCTGTTCTCCCGTCCTGTTCAAGACTGGATCGACAACAACCCGGAGCCATTTCCGGGTTACCTGATTGCAGGTTATCGAACGGGAGAAGAATGTCAGCGCCCGGCCCCGGGCTTTGCACAAGCTTTACATGGAGCAGGGCAAACTTGACGTTTAACTGTCGGCCTTGTGGACAGAACGCAGGTGAGACTCGATGGTGAAGGTATGGGCGCAGTCATCCCCCAGAGCCCGTAACGACTCCGCCAGCCGCAGCAGGTACTCGGAATTGGGGCCACTGGGCCCTGTGGCCGACGCAATCTGGCGGGCGATGTCAGCTTCCGGCGCCTCGCCGAGAAACGCCTCGTTGTCCTCGGTGGCAATGTAAACAAGCCCTTCTGCGTGACTGCCATCGTCAAAGGTCATCGTGGTACTGAAGCGCAGGTAGCCATTCTTCTCCCGCACGTCCAGATACTCGAACACGTGGGGCGAGACCCGGTAGGCCATACCCTTGCATACGGCGCCCGGCTGTTCGATCAGGGTTACCACACGCCCGGGGGCTTCCGGGGTGCCGCGATGATCGTGGGAGGCCTGCCAGAACCGACGGGCCCACCCGCGAATGGAGGCCGGGCGCTTCTCCAGGAACGGAAAATCCACCTTGTAGATCAGCGAGCCATAGCCGAACAGCCAGATGGCATCGATGCCTTCGAAATTGAAGCGTTTGCGATTGTGCTCAATGGTGTTAACAGACATGGAACGCCGCCGGAGAATTGCTGAAGCTCGCTATTCTAGGCCGTCTGGGTGCTGGCGATAAAGCCGGCAATGCCCGTCAGGACAATTTCCGCCGCCATGGCGGACAGAATCAGGCCGCTGATTTTCGACATGATGTTGAGGCCGGTCTTACCCAGGACCTTCTCCAGGTATCCGGACAGATGCAGCAACCCCCCCAGGATCAGCAGCCCTGACACCAGGCCCAGCAGACCACCAGCGACCTGGGGCACCGCCTTAAGTTCGGCACCATAAACCATGATCGCACCAATGGTGGCCGGGCCAATCATGACCGGAATGGCCAAAGGCACCACGGCCACATCGTCCCGGTCTTCCTCCGGCAGACCTGTCGCATGGTTACGGGTACCGCTGCTGACCAGGCTTACCGCCGTCAGGAACAGGAGGCAACCGGCGCCGATGCGGAAAGAGTTCAGGGTAATGCCGATGGCATCGAACATCAGCGGGCCGGCAAAGAACAATACGAGCCCCAGGATAAACGCGGACAAGATTGACCGACGGATAATCGAGGACTTTTCGGCAACCGGCAGCCCCCGGGTAAGCGCCAGGAACATGGTGACCACAAAGAACGGTGCCAACAGGAACAGGAAGCGAATGGTGCTGCTCAGATAGGTACTGAAAAACGTCTCAAACATCAGGAAAGTCCGGCCGGAAAAAACGGCAAGCATAGCGCCTGATTTCAAAGACTTCCGTACGCAACAGAACGTACTCCGCCCTTATCCCGTCCGGGACCACACCGAACACGATGTCCAGATCGTCGTGACCGAACAGGACCTGGCCGACCTCCGCGGCCTGGCACCTCGCCTGAGAGCCCTCAAGATCATCGAGAACTGCGCTCATCCGGACTTCAAACCGAAACTACTGGACTACTTCGAGCGCGCCTGCGCCAGCGGCCGGGGTATACATACCCCGCATTTGCTGGGCGAGGCATTGAGCTGACATCAGCGGTTTGAGGAAACCGGGCAGATGTGACTGCCTTGATTGACCGGCTGGGTTACCAGCCGGTCAGCGGTATGCCGTGTTCTTTCAGGTAATCGCCGTTTTCCTCGAGGTACTCTCGAGTTCGGTTTTGATAGTGAGAAGGGCTTCCTTCGATCTCATTGGCTTGTAGGCGGGCCAGTTCAATTTCATTTCCGGGCTGATTCATCATCCAGATGACAATCTCGCCTCCGGGGGCCAGACCAAAAGTCAGAGTGTCCCTCGGTTTCATTCGAACATCTACCTGCGTCACCATTGGGGCTAGTTCCCGCATCTCTTCTTTCCACTTTTGTGGAATTTCTATCAATCTCTGATAGAACTTCTGCTCCGCAAAGGAAAACCATTGTATCGCCACAAAGTTGGGAAAAGGCTCCATCCTTCCAGCAACCCCACGGGGACCGTTTGGCCCCTTCCAGCAACAGCCCATCGATCCCGCTGGATGCCACCAGTGTCTGACACCTGATAACTCAAACTCCAAGTGCTCCACCCAAATATCATAGTGTTTCGGCGTAGCGAGCTGGAAACGCCAAGCAATGGAATCGTTTTCTTTCGCCGTACTCGCGCAGGCCGACAGCGTGAAAAATACGGCAATGATTAGTACGTTTTTAATCCTCATGATTTATCCAGAAACTGTATTGGGGTGAACCTTACGCTTACGAGATAAAGCGGGTCTCAGCGGATGTATGAACTCCTGAGCCGGTATTTCCAAAACAGCTATCTCACCAGCCATCAACCACTCAAGCGGGTTGTAATGATCAGAATGATGAATGTATCTCTGCCTGAGCCAATCGGTTTTCTCTGGATGAAGCGATACCTCCGTTTCTCCAGTACCAATCTGTTGTGAGAAGCTTTCGAACAGTGCCCCGAGTTCTTCGGGCATATTCATTGCTGGATCAGTTGAATCCATCTGATCAAGTGGAACCCCTTTCCCTCTTGCCAACTCATGCATCAAATACAACCCTACCCTCGAATACTCACCTTTTATTTTCCTGGTCATCCTCAGTGACATTTCCACCTGGCCATCTGGTAGGGGATGCTCATATCTTTTTTGTTCTATACGGATAGATGCCTCTCTTCCATCGGACAATGGCAGGCTGTGTTGCCCAACCCAACCCTCCAACTCCACTCTGCTTTGCAAACTCTCAAGGTTATCCCACTCCGTCGTTTTCCGAGGCCAACGGGTTTCCCTGCCCCTAACATTCAGCGTTGGATAAAGCAGTAAGTCCTCGGTTTGTAGGTCCGGATACCCGCCTCCTACGTCCGAGTGCGCGCCAGGCAAGGTAATCTCTACAAAGTTTTCAGGCAGTCTGCCATCTTCTCCTTTAACGCTGTTTAGTGAGAAGTTTGCTCGTTTTTCGTCTGCCGCCACCAAGTGCACGACGTGGCTAATTTTGTTTGCGTCCAAATAAAGCTCAACCGGGCTATTCCGGTCATTACCAGCTGATAGATCAAAGTTTGAGGGATTGAAAATGCCCGCAACTGTGTCAAAAAGCCCCAGGAAGCGGATTCTTACTTCATCGGGCCAGCCGATGCCCTCATCGATCAGAGCCATACCCATCTCGCCATCCCTTCCCTTCAGGATTTCATTGGTCGCGTGACGGGCGGCAGCGGCACCTCGACTGAAACCGAACAAGTCCACTGTCAGGGTCTGTATTTTTGCTCCCTCCGTGGCATCCAATATCCTCCGTGCCGCCTCATTGAACAGTCTCCTGACCTGTTCAATCACACCGGTTTCACCAAGGCCTGTTGCTGCACCAATCAATGAATCCTCCTCACCACTTTTTGTGCCGGCGCCCGGCTCATAGGCCTTAACGGTCACCGTCCTCTTTGACCTATCTTTAAGATCCTCTTCCTTATACAAATCAAACAACTTCACAACATTGGTCGGCTCGTTGGCATAGCTCTCGCCCATCCGCATCGCGAGTCGATTCCGGCACTCTTCTAGACGGGAAGGATCAGCCTTGATCGGCCCCACGCACTCAGCCATCAACCGTTTCCTGAATATCTCAATGTTGTCGACATTATTCAGCGTGCCATCGGTGAATAGTCCTGCTACCAGATGGACGCCGTCCGGTTCACCTTCGGAGGCCGGACTTTTTGACTCGGTCGCAAGCGGCAGGACACTGGCCGATGCGCCCAGCGGTAGCGTGAGCCGGCGATCAGCATTTTCGTGCTGCGGGCCTCCATTGAGCTCGGACTCCGCCGGACTTCCCTCATAATTCCGGAAACCGATCCCCTCAGCACGGGACAGGTCCTTGGGGGTCAATCCCTTGCGGTTCAGCTCTGATACGGAATGTTTGAGGCCGATGATTTCGCGCGCGCCACTCTCGCAATGCCAGACTCCCGAGCTGCCATCACCTTGATCCGGTCGCCAGGAAACTACCGGGCTCATCGGACGATCCGAGCCGATACCGGTATGGACCAGACAGAGTTCGCCTGCGGCAACGCGGGAGATCAGGTGCTGGTGAACCGTCTCGCGAGGAGTGCCGGGCAGGATACCCGGGATATCATTGAGTATCAGTGAGGAGTGGACCGAAAGCGGATCAGACAGTGTCCGGCGAAGGGTTTGCGAAGCCAGAAACGGGTTTTCGACCAACGGCAAATCCGCCAGGCGCAGGCGATAGAAGGGTTTGATGTGCATAACGTTCCCTGTTGTTCCTGGGTGCCCGATTCCCTTTCGGACACCTGTCGATGGCAAGCCGGATCCGTGGCTCGCCGGGACAGGAGAAACTACTCAATTTGCCAGCACGACACAAGGGAAAGGCTCTCAGTTCGAACCTACCCAAATTGGGCAAAAATATGCCCAATTTGGGTAGGAAGTATCAATTCAAACCTGCAGAGCCATTAACCGGCCATCGCCGGCTCGCTGAGAGCCTGCATTCCCGCCGCTTCCGCGCAAGCATACTGTTCAGCATCAAACCGCTTGGTCTGCTGGCGGAATTGCCAGGTAAAGCCCGGCCAGAGGGTGGTGTTCTTGCCGTTCTCGTTCACGTACCAGCTCTTGCAGCCGGTCTGCCAGACCGAATCCCCGAGTTTGGCGTGAATTGAAGCGTTGTATTGGCTGAAGGCCTCTGCCTTCACCTCCACACTCTTCCACCCCCGATGCTGCATCTTCTTGATGGCATCGAGCACGTACTGCACCTGGGATTCGATCATGTACACCATGGAACTGTGGCCAAGGCCGGTATTGGGGCCCATGAGCATGAAGAAGTTCGGGAAACCGGCCACTGTGGTGCCCTTGTAGGCCTCTGCGCCTTCGTGCCAGGCGTCCAGCAGGTCCTGTCCGCCACGGCCGAAGATCATGCCCCGCGGGATCGGCTCCTGCGCCTTGAAGCCGGTGCCGTAGATGATGCAGTCCACGGAACGCTCGTTGCCGGCGTAATCCACAATCACATTGCCTTTCACTTCCCGGATGCCATCGGTCAGTACGTTCACGTGGTCCTGGTCCAGGGCCGGGTAGTAGTTGTTGGAGATCAGTACCCGCTTGCAGCCAAAGTGGAAATCCGGGGTAACCTTTTTGCGCAACTCCTTGTTACTGATCTGACTTCGGATGTGCCGGCGGGCCTGCAGCTCACCGATTTTCAGGATTCGGGGGTTACCCACAAAACCCAGAACCCGGCCTTCCAGCATCCAGTAGATACTCTGGCGGAACGCATTCAGGGTTTGCGGAAACTTCCGGAACATCATTCTCTCAAGCGGACGGATCTCCCGATCCGGCTTGGGCATGATCCAGGGTGGTGTGCGCTGGTACAGATCCAGCTTCGCGGCCTCTTTGGCGACCTCGGGCACGAACTGGATCGCGGAAGCACCAGTGCCGATGACCGCCACGCGCTTGCCCCGCAGGTCGTAGTCGTGATCCCAGTCCTGGGAGTGGAAGCTGGTGCCAGTGAAGGTCTCAATGCCCTTGATGTCGGGGTAGGACGGAGTGCTGAGCCCCCCCATGCCGGACACCACGATGTCTGCGTTCAGTTTGCTGAACCAGGGAAGGTCCTTGTCGTTCCTGTCCAGTTCATCCCCCGGCTTCAGACCGTTCTTCTGCATGTAGGCCCAGAGCCTGGGACTATCGCAGGTTTCGATGGTCCAGGTTCCGGCCTTGTCGTCCCAGTGAGCGCCGGCGACATGGGTATTCAGCCGGATGTGGTCCATTAACCCGTATTTTTCGGCGCAGCGTTTGAGGTAGGCCTTGATCTCCGGCTGGGTCGCGAACATGCGACTCCAGTAGGGGTTCTGTTCAAAGGAGTAGGAGTACAGCGCCGACTGAACATCACAGGCGCAGCCCGGGTAGTGGTTCTCGTGCCAGGTGCCGCCGATGTCGTCGCTCTGTTCGAGGATCACAAAGTCGTGAAACCCGGCTTCTTTGAGTTTGATGGCCATGCCGAGGCCGGAGAAGCCGGTGCCGATTATGGCGATCTGCGTGTTTCTTGTCATTGCTGCTCTCCTGGTTGGCCTTTGCGGCCTTGTCTGCTTTTGTTCGAGTGGTCATCATGACCGGTAGACACATGTATACATGAGCAGGTAGACAGCCGTATACTTTGTTGGCTCCGTTTTTGGGCAAATGGCCTCGGTTGACAAGCTCTTGTCCTCTCTCACCACCCGGCCTTACTCCGAAACAAGAGGAACGCATGAACGCTTTAACAGGCGGAAAACTGAAACTGATCCAGGCCGCACTTCGGCTGATTACCGAAACCCGAAGTCTCACGTCACTGGGGCTACGGGAACTCGCCCGGGAGGCGGGGCTAAACCCGAACACCTTTTACCGGCACTTCAAGAACCTGGACGAATTCGGGCTGCAGGTGTTGGGTTACATCGCCGAAGACATGAAGGCGGGAGTCCGGCAGCTTCGGCAGATGGCGGATTCGTCCGAACAGGCGTCCCACGACACCGTTGCATTCGTATACGGCTATTTCCTGGCCAACCCGGCGGCAACCACTGTGGCCGTCCGGGAACTTCACGGCCCTTCGCCGGCGCTGCGCCGAGCTCTGGAATCGCAACTGGAGGCCAGCGCGCGGGAAATGGCGGAGGATATTATCGAGCGACAATTAGTCAGTGCCGTGCCGCCGGAGACCATTCATGAAATTTCCCGTATGACGATCCGCTACATCCTCTTCCGGGCCATGGATTACATCGAGAAACCGGCACTGCGGGAAACCATCCAGACCGAAACCGAGCACTTCATCAACCGACAGTTCCGGGGCGCAATGCTGGACCACCTGTCCCAGACGGATGTCGAGCACCTTGCAATGACCCACACCTGATTCGCTCTCGAAACCTCCGGTTTACGGGCAGATCTGGCAGCCTGCACTAGTATGTAGGTATCCAGGCATCTGATTAATCGAGAAATCCGGAGGTACACCAATAATGAAAATCGGTATCCCCAGGGAAATTTTCGAGGACGAGCGGCGGGTGGCCGCTACGCCACCCTCTGTTCACAAACTGATCGGACTTGGTTACGACGTCATCGTCGAAGGCGGCGCCGGCGAGGCGGCGCACTACTCCGATGCAGCCTACGAGAAGGTGGGCGCGGCCATCGCCGCTGACACCACGTCGTTGTGGAAAGAAGCCGACTTTATCCTGAAAGTCCGGGCACCCATGGAGAACCCGGCACTGGGCAAACACGAAGCGGATCTGATGAAGGAAGGGGCGTTTCTGGTCAGCTACATCTGGCCGGCCCAAAATCCGGAACTGCTTGAGAAGCTCGCCGCCAGAAAAATCACATCTTTCGCCATCGACAGCCTGCCCCGCATCAGCCGCGCCCAGAAGATGGACGCCCTCAGTGCCATGGCCAACATTGCCGGCTATCGGGCGGTAATTGAGGCCGCCAATCACTTCGGGCGTTTCTTTACCGGTCAGGTGACGGCTGCAGGTAAGGTCCCCCCGGCGAAAATCATGGTGATCGGTGCCGGGGTGGCAGGCCTCGCGGCCATTGGCGCCGCCAACAGCATGGGCGCCATCGTTCGGGCTTTCGATACCCGCCTGGAGGTGAAGGAACAGGTCGAAAGCATGGGGGCCGAGTTCCTGGTGCTGGACTTCGAGAACGAGGATGGCAGCGGCAGCGGTGGTTACGCCAAGCAGATGAGCGACGAGTTCATAAAGGCCGAGATGGCGCTGTTTGCTGAGCAGGCCAAAGAGGTGGATATCATCATCACCACCGCGCTGATTCCCGGCAAGCCAGCGCCGAAACTGATCACCGCCGATATGGTGAAATCCATGAAGCCCGGCAGCGTAATCGTGGATCTGGCCTCAGAGCGAGGCGGTAACTGCGAACTGACCGAACCCGGCAAGGTGGCTCATCAACACGGCGTCACCCTGATCGGCTACACCGATCTGCCCAGCCGCATGGCCAAGGTGGCCAGTGAGCTCTACGCCACCAACCTGGTGCATCTGCTCACCGAGCTGACACCGGAAAAGGACGGCACGCCGGTGATCAACATGGAAGACGAAGTCATCCGTGGTCTGACGGTGGTGCACGAAAACGACATAACCTGGCCACCACCAAAACCGGAATCGCCGGTCAGCCCGAAACCCGCACCGGGCACCGAGGAGCCTTCAGCCGAAGCAAAAGCCGCCGCCAAGAAGCACGCAGACCGCCGCAGCCTGATCGGCAAGGGCGCGCTGTTCGTGGTCACGGCCCTGGCACTCTACGGAGTGGGCGCCCACGCGCCGGAAAGCTTCCTGCAACACTTCACCGTGTTCGTGCTGGCGTGCTTTATTGGCTGGCAGGTGATCTGGAATGTGACGCCTTCCCTGCATACGCCCCTGATGAGCGTCACCAACGCCATCAGCGGCATCATCGTGATCGGCGCCACTCTGCATCTGGCCCAGGCGGAAAATATTGCCGTTGGCATCATGGCGTTTGTCGCGGTGCTGATTGCCAGCATCAACGTGGGGGGTGGCTTCCGGGTCACCCATCGCATGCTCAAAATGTTCCGCAAGTAGGAGGCGCCCGATATGAGCACAGGACTGGTGAGCGTGGCCTACGTGGTCGCAAGTATCTGTTTCATCCTCAGCCTGGGCGGCCTCAGCCACCAGGAATCGGCTCGGCGCGGTAATCTCTACGGCGTCGCAGGCATTATCATCGCGGTGGGGGCCACCCTGGCCAGCGTGGACGGAGGCATCACGGCCATTATCATTGCAGTGTTGCTCGGTGCCGGCATTGGCATTCCCATCGCCAATAAGGTGGAAATGACCCAGATGCCGCAGCTGGTCGCCCTGCTCCACAGCTTTGTGGGTCTGGCGGCGGTGTTGGTGGGTTTCTCCGGTTATATCGAGCCGTTGATTGCCACCTCCGGGGCCGAGCACACCATCAAACTGGTGGAAGTGTTCGTCGGCATCTTTATCGGGGCGGTCACCTTCACCGGATCGCTGGTGGCCTGCGGCAAGCTGGACGGCCGAATCGACAGCAAGGCGCTGACCCTGCCCGGCCGGCACCTGATGAACCTGGCGGCAATCATTGTCTGCGTATTCCTCGGGGCGTGGTTCCTGGGCACCGAGAGCATGGCCCTGGGCATTGTCGCCCTGGTGCTTATGACCGCCATTGCCTCTGTGCTCGGTATTCATCTGATCATGGCCATCGGCGGCGCCGACATGCCGGTGGTGGTATCCATGCTCAACAGTTACTCCGGGTGGGCGGCGGCCTCCATCGGTTTCATGCTGGGCAATGATCTGCTGATTGTCGTTGGTGCCCTGGTGGGCAGCAGCGGCGCCATTCTCAGCTACATCATGTGCAAGGCCATGAACCGGTCATTCATCAGTGTGATTCTCGGCGGCTTCGGACAGACCAGCAGCAGTTCAGCGGCCGCGGATGCCGACCAGACGGTGCACGAATCCAGTGTCGATGATGTCTGTGAGGAGCTGCGCAACGCCGAGTCGGTGATCATCGTGCCCGGTTACGGCATGGCGGTGGCCCAGGCGCAGAATGGCGTCAGTGAGATGACCAAACTACTTCGGGATCGGGGCGTGAACGTGCGTTTCGGCATCCACCCGGTGGCCGGCCGCCTGCCAGGACACATGAATGTGCTATTGGCGGAAGCCCACGTACCTTATGACATCGTGCTGGAAATGGACGAAATCAACGATGACTTCCCGGATACCGACGTGGTGCTGGTCATCGGCGCCAACGACACCGTGAACCCGGCCGCCGCCGAAGACCCGGGCAGCCCGATTGCCGGCATGCCGGTGCTGGAGGTCTGGAAGGCCCGGCAGGTGGTTGTCCTCAAGCGGGGCATGGCCACCGGTTATTCCGGGGTGGAGAACCCGCTGTTCTTCAAGGACAACGCCCGGATGCTGTTCGGCGATGCCAAGGAAAGTATCGATAAGGTGGTGAGCGGGTTGCGGGGCTGAGGGCAGCCCCGCCCCCTGTGTTCTCCGGGATTTATTCGGTGGTGTTGTACACGTAGGACGAGACGGTTCCATCCTGGTTGAACCGCACCACCAGGTCGGTGGTTTCCGCATCACCGAAGGCAGACCACTTGTACTTGCCATAGGTCCACGTACGTTTGCCGTCTTCGATTCCGGTGCGCCAAGGCTCGCCGAACATTTCCTGAATATCCGATCGGGTGGTCTCGCCGATGCGGATCTGGTCGATGTTATGGGTCGGGAAATCCTGGCCGACGGTGGCGCAGCCAACCAGGGTTGCTATCAGGATGGCCAATGCCATGGTTTTGAGAGACTGAAACGCAGTCATTATGAGCTCCCTGTTTTCTTCTGAGTTTCCCTAATCTTAGCTGTTATATCGAAGGACGCGATTACGGGGCTGACAGGTTCAGAACCGGCTCTCAGTCACAAAAAAGCCGCAGGCCTTTCGGCGCTGCGGCACAGTGGGATCGAAGGGTCGATCAGTACAGCTTGGCGAGGGACTTCCTGGCGAAGGATGCCACTTCCTCGAGGCGGCCTTCCTTCACCTTGACCAGCCATTCCGGGTCCTGCAGCAGGGCCCGGCCTACGGCGATCAGCTCGAATTCGTGGTTGTTCATGCGCTCAACCAGCTCGTCGATGCCGGCTTTCTCCACTGCTTCTTTCTTGCTCGCGAAGGTACCGCTGATGAAGTCTTCGGTAAGGCCGACGCTGCCCACGGACATGGTGGGCTTGCCGGACAGCTTCTGGGTCCAGCCGGCCAGATTCAGGCTGGAACCTTCAAACTCCGGTTCCCAGAACCGACGGGTGGACGCGTGGAAGATGTCCACACCGGCCTCTACCAGGGGTTTGAGGAAACGCTCGAGTTCTTCGGGACTGTTGACCAGCCTGGCTTCGTAATCCTGCTGCTTCCATTGGGAAAAACGCAGCATGATCGGGAAATCCGGGCCGACACGGTGGCGGACTTCCTCAACGATTTCCACCACAAAGCGCAGGCGGTTTTCCATGCTGCCGCCGTACTCGTCGTCCCGCTGGTTGGTGCCTTCCCACAGGAACTGGTCCAGCAGGTAGCCGTGAGCACCGTGGATCTCAACGCCGTCAAAACCCAGTGCTTTGGCATCCTGGGCAGCATCGCCAAAAGCCTGAATAACATCCTGGATATCTTCCCTGGTCATGGCCTTGCCGTTGGGCTTGCCCGGTGCGAACAGGCCGGAGGGACTGAATCCGGGAACGGACGGATCCGGATCGGTGCCTTCTTTGCGCACAGCGCCTACGTGCCAAAGCTGCGGAAAAATGGCGCCGCCGGCCTCGTGTACGGCATCCACCACCTGCTTCCAACCGGCCAGGGCTTCCTCGCCATGGAACGCCGGCACGTTGGGGTAGCCGTTCGCCGCCGGATGGTTGACGGTGGTGCCCTCGGTAATGATCAGGCCAACACCCGCCTCCGCACGGCGGCGGTAATAGGCCACCACGTCTTCACCAGGCACGCCCTTGGGCGAGAAGTTACGGGTCATCGGGGCCATGGCCACGCGGCTGCGCAGCTTGAGGTTGTGGATTTCAAACGGTTCAAACAGGGGACCCAGGTTCATGCTCATGGTAATGTGCAACCTCATTAATTTGGTTTCGTAAAGCAACCCTATTCAATCTGGTTTTAAGATGCAACCCTATTCGGTACACTCCCGTACATGGCCAGAAAACGTTTTGATGATTCCCAGTGCTCCGTCGCCCGCGCCCTCAATGAAGTGGGTGACTGGTGGTCCCTGCTGATTGTGCTACAGGCAATGTACGGTACCCGCCGTTTCGTCGACTTCCAGCAGGAGCTGGGCATCGCCAAGAACATCCTCTGTGACCGCCTCGCGCGCCTGGTTGATAACGGCGTGCTGCGTAAGGTGGACGTGGGTGAACATGGCTCCCGCTTCGAATACCGCCTCACTGAAAAAGGCCGGGATCTGTTCCCGGTGGTGATCGCCCTGCGCCAGTGGGGTGACAAGTGGAATCCGGCACCGGATCAGGGTCCGCTGGATCTACGGGACCGCGCCACCGGCCGGCCTATCCAGGAGGTTCAGGTTCGGGATGCTGACGGCCAGTCGCTGAGCATCCGTGACGTGTTTGTGCCGGACGAAAACCTGCCGGCAGGCAAAAAGAACTCGGCCTGACCATCCGCAGTGCCCGCAGGTACGCATTTTCTTGAGTTGGATCAATCCGCCACTCAAAGCATCATCCACCGCCGACGAATCTTGCGCTAAATCAAGTTTCACTTTCCCGCTGTCATTAATCTGAAGCCATCGACGATTTGCATAAAGGAGATGGCTATGTCCCGTTCTTTCAAACTTGGTGTTCTCGCTGCTGCCGTTATGGCTGCGGCTCCGATGGCGCAGGCTTATGAGGCTGGTGATTTTATTGGTCGTGTTGGTGCGGCTACTGTTGTACCGGATGCATCAAGCGATCCAATCACTAATGTTGCTCCGGACGCGCGCGTGGATGTTGATAACAACACACAGCTGGGTCTGACGCTGAGCTACATGCTCACTGATCAGATTGGCTTGGGTGTACTGGCAGCTACTCCCTTCAGCCACGACATTGAAGGCGAAGGCGATTTGGCTGGCGCGGGTAAACTGGCGGAAACCAAGCACCTGCCCCCCACTATCACGCTGCAGTATTTCCCGATGCCCAATGGCAGCAAATTCCAGCCGTATGTAGGTGCAGGCGTCAACTACACAGTTTTCTTTGACGAACAGACCTCTGGCGCACTAGCCGGCACCGATATCGAACTGGATGACAGCTTCGGCCTGGCCGCTGAAATTGGCATGGACTACATGATTACCGACAACATTGGTGTCAACGCCGCGCTGTGGTGGATAGACATCGATACCGAGGCGAAGATTGAAGCTGCCAACCAGACCGTAGATGTCGAAATCGACCCTCTGGTCTACATGGTAGGCGTTTCCTACAAATTCTGATCCCCGTGCCCTCCGGCAGCCTCATGGTCTGTGGGCTGCCGGAAGGTGCGTTCTCCTGTGCGGGGCTCTGCCCCGCTTTTTTGTGTTCTGAAGAAGCTCGACCCTGAGCCGGCCCTACATCCAATATCCTTCGATCCCTGATCCCTATTCCACTCCATCAACCGTGAAGTTCACCGAGGCCAAGACTTCCGCAGGCGGAGGATTGACGCTGACGATGGTCTCGAACTCCCGGATCCATGGGTGCTCGCCATGGGCCGCATCGACAAAAGTGGGGCGAATACTCTGGTAATACAGGGTGGTTTCCACACTGAACGGTGGTACTGCTGTTTCCGGGACTGGCAACCGGTAGGCAATGGTGTCCTGGCCGGCGTTATTCTGATTGAAATCCGTATCCCCATCGACGCCTGCAGGCGCCAAATTTTCCGCCACATCTTCTGGCATGGACGCCACATCAAATCCGCCCGGCGGTATCCGGTTGTCCTTCAGGGATATAGATGCATACAGCAGCACGTGGGTAATGGCGTTGGTCGTGGATCCCATCACAACTTCATAGATGGGAATGTCTTCTGGCGCTGTCACCAGATTGATGTGCGGCTGGTAGCAGCCCGAGGAATCGAAGTCTGCCGGCTTCTTGATGGCCATGCACGCATCGGAGGTAAAGGCTGCGTCCAACGGCAGCTGGTAGTTCTCATCCGGGAATCCACTGTCAAACACCATTGCGCCTTCACTGTCGGTCACCCGCGTCGCCACCCAGATCCGTCGGGAGGGGAAGCTGGTCGGCAACTTGTGTCCGGTTTTGTTGGTGATGGTGAGATCGAATGCCAGCTCTGTACCGGAGAAACTCTGATTGGCGGGCACCAGGTCGGCTGATGTTTTCAGCAGCTCCCGTGTCAGCTCAGCAGTGGCGGCAAACTCCCCTTCCTCGTTGATGCCCGCGCGGCCCAGCTCTTCCCGGAACAGCTCCAGGGTCTCCAACAGCCAGGTATTGCCTCCGACCATAACGTGGGGGAAATAGGGACTGCGCTCGGGCCAGTTCAGATTTACCCCGCCATTGGCCATGACCGCGATACGGGTCTGGTAACTGTCACTTATCTCCTCCCGGGCCATGTGGCACTGCTGACAGGAGACGTTTGCCCCGTTCGGTCCCACATCACTGTAGGTCCATTCCGTGTAGGGAGTCTGTTCCGGAAAAACCTCACCATCAGGCTCGTCCGTCACCATGTCGAGCGTCGGGGTAAACAGATCGTGGCAACTGGCACAGTGACGGGAATCTCCCATGTGCATCCCGAATTCAGGGGTGAAGCCCACTTGATTCTGCATCGCCTGCCCGACAGGGTTCTGGTACGGACCATAGATGGTAAAGGCATCCGGGTGGTTCTCATCGACAATCTCATAGTCGCCCGAATGCACATACTCGTCCAACACCGAGTCAGTGATCTGGTGACAGGCGGTACAACTGATGCCTTCCCGTGCGCTCGGGTCTCCCAGCGCCTCATCGGCCCGGTAACAGCCGTCTTCCAGAAGGCAGGACTCATCCTGTACCAGACTGACGCCGGTCTGGTGGGCGTGGGTTCGCGCCATGGGGCTATGACAGGTCAGGCAGCTGTCCTCGATAAATCCTGCCAGATGGGGAAAGACTTCGGTTTCATGCATCATGACCGCGCGGAAATACGGATCCGTGAAGGCATTGGCCATCACGCTGCTTTTCCAGTCATAGAACGGGCTGATGTCTTCCCCGTCCGGCGAAGGCTGGTTTTCCGACACCAGGGGATCGGGTGCTCGCATAACGGCGGGCTCGTCACCCGGCTGACTGGCGGTGTGGCACTGGCCACAATCGGCTGCCGCTATGAAAACTCCGGTCTGCTCCCAGTGTTCGATCTGTTCTGTCAGTGAGGGCAGCACAATTTCGTCGTCACCTGTATCCGGGCCTCGGGAACCACCCCCGTCACTGCAACCGGTCAGGATAAGAATCACAGCTGCGGCACCAGGCAACAACTTCCCTAATCCATGAGCAATAGTCAGTCTCACGTTGCTACCCCCCAGTTTCACATCGATTGAATCTGATACAGCGAGACCGGGACGACCTTGACTCTGGTCAGATTTTCCTCAGAAACCCAAGGACCGGGAACTGCAATCCTGACCTATCAGTAAAGTGCAGAGCGCACTCGTACGCCAGCTTTCCTGGTCCCTGGCCATTGATAAAAGGTCTTACGAAAGCAGATACCAGCCGGGAATCAGGCAGGCGTTATAGGCGGAATGCAGGATCACAGGGCCAAGAATGGACCCGTGCCGGTCACGGAAATAGCCGAAGACCAGGCCGGGGAAAAAGACCAGCCACGCCAGCGGGTCAGGCCGGTACATAAGGTGCAGCGCCGTGAAGAGAATGGCCGCCAGCACATTGGCAAGTGACAGCCCCATCAGTGCCCGTTGACCGAACGCGGTGGTGCTGAGAAAACCCTGGAGCGCCCCCCGGAACAGCAATTCCTCCAGTACCGGGTACCAGAGCACGAGGGAAAAGGCCTGGAGCAGGGTCAGGCTGACACCGGAAGAGCCCGCGACGGACCAGCCTGCCACCAGAAGGCTCACACCACAGCCTGCCACCAGGGCCAGAACGAACTGTCGGTCCGTGAACAGCCGAGGTGGCGGTACCAGCCCCAGATCATCCCTTACATTTGTATCGGTCGCCATGGATGGGCACTTGCGCCTTTTGCGGGAGAAACAACTCTGGATACTAGAGCATTGACCCGGCCAAAGTCAGGCGCCAGAAACAACAAAGCGGAGCAAATGCTCCGCTTTGTGTAGGCTTACCAGGACGTTCAGGCGCTCTGGCGTTGCGCCGACCGGCCCCGTTGGCCACCGCCATTACGACTGCGGCTCTCTCCAGAGCGACCGCCAAAGCTGCGGCCATTGCCGGCCGGCTTGCCATTGGCACCGCCACGCCCGTTGCGGCTCCGGGCCCTGGCCGGATCGGCCTTGGCCTTGGGCTTCAACGGCAGGTTGTTTTTCGGCTCGAAGCCTTCCACTTCCTTGCGCGGCAGCTGCTTCTTGATCAGCTTCTCGATGCCCGCCAGCATTTTGCCTTCATCAGCACTGACCAGGGACAACGCATGGCCACTCTCGCCGGCGCGGCCGGTGCGGCCAATGCGGTGTACATAGTCTTCCGGCACGTTCGGCAGTTCAAAGTTGACCACCTGGGGCAGCTGCTTGATGTCCAGACCGCGGGCCGCGATGTCAGTGGCGACCAGTACCCGGATGTCACCCTGCTTGAACTCGGCCAGCGCCCGGGTGCGCGCACCCTGGGACTTGTTGCCATGGATGGCGGCGGCGGTGATACCGTCCTGCTCCAGCTTCTTGGTCAGGCGGTTGGCACCATGCTTGGTGCGGGTGAACACCAGCACCTGCTCCCAGGCGTTGTCGCGCACCAGCTTGCTCAGCAAGGCGGTCTTCTGGCTCTGATCTACCGGGTAGATTGATTGCTTGATGCTCTCTGCTGCGGTGTTACGGGCCGCCACTTCCACCTGAACCGGATCGTTCAGCAGACCCTGCGCCAGGCTGCGGATCTCGTTGGAGAAGGTGGCAGAGAACAGCAGGTTCTGTCGCTTGGCCGGCAACAGGGCAAGAATCTTGCGAATGTCGCGGATGAAGCCCATGTCGAGCATGCGGTCGGCTTCGTCCAGCACCAGGATTTCCACTTCGTTGAAACGCACCGCGTTCTGCTGGTACAGGTCCATCAGCCGTCCCGGGGTTGCCACCAGCACATCCAGGCCCTTGCGCAGCTTCATCATCTGGGGATTGATTTTGACCCCGCCAAAAACCACGGCGGACTTGGTCGGCATGTACTTGCTGTAGAGAGCCACACTGTCGTGAACCTGAGCCGCCAGCTCGCGGGTCGGCGCCAGGATCAGGGCACGGGGGCCCTTGCCGGAGCGGGGGTTAGCCGCCAGGCGTTGCAGCAGCGGCAGGGTAAAACCGGCGGTCTTGCCGGTACCGGTCTGGGCGGCAGCCATCACGTCCTTTCCGGACAGCACCGCCGGAATGGCCTGCTGCTGGATGGGAGACGGGGTTTCATAGCCCTGGTCGGTGGTGGCACGGACCAGCTGCTCGGACAAACCGAGAGAAGAAAAACTCATATTGGATAAACTCTTGATTGATTCTGCCTCCACGAACACCGTCCATCGGCGAATGCGGGCAGAAGCCATGATGATTCATGGAAAAATGACGACTACAGTCACACGCCGTTAACGGCGGGACGTCCTCTGACAGGTCGTATGGAGGTTCGCAAAGCGGCCAGTTGGCCGTGATACTGCGGAATCCCTAGAGGCAGGATGCAGGCACAGTAACAGAGGGTCCGGGAAATAGCTATAAGTGGTTTCATTAGCAGGCTTTCATCTTCAGGAAAAGATGGAACTCCGGCGAAGGTCTCTGGTCACTAGCGCCCGTATCATCCTAAAAATCCGCCAAATTCCGGAGATTCCATGCTCAGCGTAGGCGTTGGCCCCCTAAGCCTGTCCATCGGGCACCTGCTTCTTGTCCTGGCCTTTGTTGTGGCCCTGGTCGTGGGTGCACTCACCGGTCGCAAGCAGAAAACCCCGATATCCGGCTCCCTGGCGGATATTTTCCTGGTGGCCATGATCAGCGCCCGGATCGGCTTCGTGGTCCGTTATTTCGAGCATTACCAGGGTGACTGGCTGGGCATGATCGATATCCGCGATGGCGGCTTTGATCCGGTGACCGGTCTGATCGTCGCGCTCCTCTTCGCCGGGTACCTGATGTGGCGGCGGGCCAACATTCGCCGGGCCCTGGGCGCCGCCGTTGCCGCCGGCATGATCACCTGGGGCTTCACCGCAGGTGCCATTGCCCTGATCAATCAGCAGACCCAGGGGTTGCCCGACGTTGCCCTGACCGACCTCAACGAACAACCGGTCAGCCTGGCCGACATTTCCGGGGGCCAGCCCGTTGTGGTGAATCTCTGGGCTACCTGGTGCCCGCCATGCATTCGTGAAATGCCGGTGCTGGAGGAAGCCCAGCAACGCTACCCCGACATCAACTTCGTGTTCGCCAACCAGGGCGAGCATCCCGAGACCATCCGCAGGTTCTTGGACGAACAGAACCTGCACCTCGACCATGTACTCAGCGACCGCCCGGGCGGTTTCGGCCGGGTCGTGGGCAGCCAGGGCATGCCCACGACCCTGTTCTACAACGCCGAAGGCAACCTGGTGGACACCCACATGGGCGAACTGTCACACGCCAGCCTGGCCCGGAGCCTTGAGCGCTTCGATCCGGACTTTCTCAACCCCTCCAACTCCAAGGAGTTAACATCCCGATGACTACCTTCCCTCTCCGGCTCCTGCTCAAGGGCGCCCTGCTGTCCACCGCCCTTGTCGCAACCACCGCGCAGGCACAAGACTATCCACCGGTTATCCAGTCACTGGAACAACAGGGTGTGAAGGTTGTGGAGAGCTTTGAAGCCCCGGGCGGCATGACCGGCTACGTTGGCGAAATGCAGGGGCGATCGCTGGCCTTTTACCTGACACCGGATGGCAACCACGTGATCGTCGGCACCCTGCTGGATGAAGAAGGGAACAACCTCAGTGCCGCCAGCATCCAGGAGCTGATCGAGGGCCCGAAATTCGCGGAAGCCTGGCCGCAGCTGGAGAACAGCAACTGGGTACAGGATGGTTCCCCTGATGCGGACACCATCATCTACACCTTCACCGACCCCAACTGCCCCTATTGCTACCGGTTCCGCCAACAGGCAGAACCCTGGATTGAGGCCGGCGACGTCCAGTTACGCCATATTCTGGTGGGAATTTTGAAAGAGGACAGCCTGACCAAAGCCGCCACCATTCTCGGCAGTGAGAATCCTGAAGCAGCGCTGCACGATCACCAGGCCAGCTACGAACAGGGCGGTATCGAGGTTGACCGCAAGCTGGTAAGCGCGGCCCACATGGAAGTCAAAGCCAATAACCGCCTGATGCAGGAGCTGGGTCTCCGCGCCACGCCCAGCACCCTGTACAAAGACGATGATGGCGTGGTGATGGTGCAGGGCCTGCCGAACCCCCAGGCCCTGGAGCGCATGATGGGCCCGAAGCCCTGATCGTTTCAGATTGTTATGCCAGCCAGGCCGTCAGAATACAGGCCGTCAGGCTGGCAAGCGTCAGCCCGGACAGGGAAAGAGGAAGACTCCAGCGGAAGGAGGCATCCACGGCCCGGTACCCGGTCAGCCGCTCCATGATCAGGGCATTGGCGGCAAAGGGTGTCCCGAATGCGGTAATACCCCAACCGGTCACCATAGCGATGCCCAGTCCGATCAGGGCCTCTGCCGGCCACAGGGATCCAAGAACACCGCCAACCAGGGTCCCGACAACAATGGGATTGACGCCGCCAAGACCCGCGAGGAAATAAACCCAGGGCACGCAGGCGGCCAGAATCGGCCAGCTCCAGGCAGGCAGATCGGCGTTACCGCTGATCTGGCCCAGTACCACACCACTGATGACCGAACCGATGAAAGCCGAACCGCCGACAATGGCCAGCTCATTACTGACATTCGCCATGTTCGCCATGGGTGGATTCTGCCGGCGGCTCCAGGCCAGCAGACGCGCTCCCAACACGGCGCCCAGGCAGGAAAGGGTTACCGCGTAGGCGTAGCTGAGCTCGAACCGGTGGCTGAGCACGAAGACACCCACACAGATCGCCAGAACCAGGCCACCAAACCTCAACCAGGTTGCCACTCCGGCCTTGTCTTCCGGGGACACCCGTTCCTGGCCGGTTTCCGGGTCACGCCAGATCAGGCCCATCAGGATCAGCACGACCGAGAAAGGAATGGCGAGCGACAGCAGCTGGATACTGCCTAAGCCCGGCAACAGGGTGAGCGTGAGCACCACCGAAATCGACAGCGGTGAGAAGGTAGGCGATACCCCGAACCCCCGAAGTACTGCCCGGGTGGCGTTGCGGGTAGCAGCCGCGTCGCCCCCGCGGCGGATACGCTCGCCCACCAGGCTGCCGACGACGGCCACCGAGCCAAAATTCAGCGGAATGGAAACCAGGGAGGTGCCGAAGGCCAGGCTCAGGTAACGGGTCAGCGGCTTGCCACCAAAGAGGCTGGCTGAAATCCGTTGCAGGTCCCTGGAGCGACCCAATACGTTGGACAGCAGCATCACCGCCAGCACCAGTCCTGCCAGGCGGGTCATATTGTTCGCGGCATCCACAATCAGGCCCGGGTCGCGGCCCAGCGCGAACACCAGGGCCAGCACAGCAACGGAAAACACCACCCTCGGAACCCGGCGCATGTCCCGCCAGCCCAGCAGCACCGCGAGGCCAACCGCGACCGCACCCACAAACGCCATCCCCGGCAACAACGAGAGCACCGCGGCAATCAGGGCAAGGTAGGCGAGAAGTGAACGGATCGACTGCAAGGGCATGCTTCCTCAATAGGCGAGGCCCTGATATTAAGGAAGCTACTTACGCACCGCCATCAGCATTTATGGGGATAGATCCCGGTTGGCCGGGATCTATTTTGTTGCTGCCTCAGCGAAATTAGCCAACGCGTTGTTCACCTTATCCAGGACTTCATCACAGCCCTCGATGGCGTGCCGGGCTTTCAGGTAGGCGGGATCGTTGTAACCGAGCCAGACCTGACCCTGTTCGTCCTCCCAGATCAGGGCCTTCTGAGGAAGGTCAGCTGCCACACTCTGGGCGCACTGCATCAGGGGGGTCCCCACTTTCGGGTTACCAAAAATCACCAGCTCCGTGGGCCGCAACTCCATCCCGGCGGACTCGGCGCCAGCGGCATGATTGATCCGGTTCATGATTTTCATGCCCTTATCCTGCAACACGGCTTCGAGCCGGTCGGCGGTCTCTGTCACACCGTGGTTGCTCTGCACCACAATCAGTCCGTCGGCGGCATGGGCCAGTGAGCTCAGCAACAGGATGATCACGAACGAAACAGGTTTGATGATGTGATTCATAACGGTGCCCCTCGGTGAAATGTAACCTCCAGTCTAGACCACCGGTCGAATCCTGATGCATCCATTCGGGAAGTCTGGGAGTATGTCTCTGATAAGTACGTAATAATGCTTACACAGTCACCCAGCCACGGAGTTGTGATGATGTCAGGACGGATGTTCAGAGGCAGTCTTCTGATCGTGCCTATCCTGCTGGCAGGCTGCAGCGAAGCCGAATTCGAAACCGAAACCGAAACCGAAACCGAAAACCAGCAGGCCATCAGCGAGGAACTCGCGCCCCCCTCTGAAACCGGAGCCCTCAAGGTTGCCACCCGGAACGGCTCTACCACCTATTATCTGGACCGCCATGAGAACCCGATCGGCCCCGAGTATTCTCTGATCAGTGATTACGCGGCTGCCCGCGGCTGGCAGGTGGAGTGGACCATGCTCGATTCCACCAGCGATGTGCTGGATGCACTGGCCGCCGGCAACACCCACCTGGCCGCAGCCGGTCTGACCCACCTGCCATCACGGGATGGGCAATTCACCCGCGGACCGGCACACACGGAAATCACCGAGCAGCTGGTGTGCCACCGGGATGCCCGCCCCCTGCCACGGAAACCGGAAGCCATTGCGGGTACGGGGATCGTGATCACCGCCGGGTCCAGCTACGCCGAAACCCTGCGCCTGCTGAATGAACAGTACCCCGGTATCGAATTCACCGAAGATGCCGACCGCACCACCGAAATTCTGCTGTCCGAAGTGGCGGAACAAGACATCGAGTGTACCGTCGCCGATTCCAACATCGTGCAGGTCATGCGCCGGCACTTCCCACACCTGGAAGTGGCCATGACCCTCACCGATGGCCGCAATCTGGGCTGGTATCTGCCGGCCGGAGCCGAAGAGCTGGCCTCGGATGCCCGGGAATGGATGAACAGCAAGGAGGGTGATGAGGCCATCGGCGAGATGGAGAACCGTTACTACGCCTACATCGGCGAATTCGATTTCGTCGACTTGCGGGCATTGAACCGCCGCATCGATGAACGGTTACCGAAATTTATCGACAAGTTTGAGGCAGCGGAAGCCAAAACCGGTATGCCCGCAGACCTGCTGGCCGCCCTCGCCTACCAGGAGTCCCACTGGGATCCCACCGCGAAATCGCCGACCGGGGTACGCGGCATCATGATGCTGACCCAGCGCACCGCCGAATCCCTGGGTGTCAGCAACCGCCTGGATCCTATAGCAGCCATCGACGGCGGGGCCCGTTACCTGGCCGACCGGCACCGCCGCCTGCCCGAAACCATCCCGGAGCCGGACCGCACCTTCCTGGCACTGGCCAGCTACAACATCGGCCGCGGCCACCTGCTCGACGCCCGCCAGCTGGCCCGGGAGCTGGGCAAGAATCCGGACTCCTGGGAGGACATGGTGCAGGTATTACCCCTGAAAGCCGACAAGCGCTATTACCCCAGCACCCGCTACGGCTACGCCCGGGGCTATGAGCCCGTGCACTATGTCCGGCGAATCCGGAATTACCGGGATGTTATTCGCCCGGCGTTTGACTGATCAGGAGCCGAACAGGGCCGAACGCAAGGGCCGGAGAAAGCCACGGGCCGGGCCCTCGCCGGCGCGGGAGCGTTTGCCATCGAACTCCAGGTAGCCGTCTTCGATCGGATCAAACCGCAGGATCTTCACATCCTCCAGATAGTTCTGTGAGGACTTCCAGGGCCCCTGGGTTCCCTGGCGGGGCAGACGATCCGCGGCGCGCTTGATGTAACCGGAGTTCAGGGAACCCAGAATGGTGTCCTCGCCCCGGCTGTTCTCGGTATCGCGGGCCACCACGGTGCGGTAACCGCGCTTGTCCATCAGGTTGATCAGACGGCACAGATACTCCGCAGCGATATCCACCTTCAGGGTCCAGGAAATGTTGGTGTAGCCGAAGATCATGGCGGCATTGGGCACGCCTTCAACCATCACGTTCTTGTAGATCACCTTGTCCTTCATCACCACTTCCTGACCATCCACGCTCGGCTTGATGCCACCCAGCATCTGGATATCCAGGCCAGTGGCCGGAATGATGATATCCGCTTCCAGCTCCTCGCCGGATTGCAGACGAATGCCGGTCTCGGTGAACCGCTCGATGTGATCGGTGGCAATGGAAGCCTTGCCCGCTTTGAGCGCCTCGAACAGATCGCCATCCTTGACCACACACAGGCGCTGATCCCAGGGGTTGTAGTCCGGGGTGAAATGGCGCATATCGGCTTTGCCATCCAGCTGCCGCCGGATGATAGAGAGGAACAATCTCCGCATCGCCTTCGGGCTCTTGCGGGAACGTTGGTACAGCAGCCTTGAGATGGAAATATTCCGGGCGCGGGTCAGCCGGTACGCTGCCTTCTCCGGCAGCACCTTCTGCAGACCCAGGGTGATCTTGTCGGTGGATGGCAGGGGCATCAGATAGGTGGGCGAGCGCTGCAGCATGGTCACGTGTGCCGCCTTCTCCGCCATGGTCGGCACCAGGGTAATGGCGGTAGCGCCACTGCCGATCACCACTACCTTCTTGCCGGCGTAGTCCAGATTCTCGGGCCAATGCTGGGGATGCACGATCTGGCCCTTGAAATCACTCTCGCCCGGGAAATCCGGTTTGTAGCCCTGGTCATAGTTGTAGTAACCGGTACAACCCACCAGGAAACTGGCGGTGTAGTGTTCGGTTTCTCCGGTGGCCTCATTCAGGGCGGTCAGTTTCCAGCATTTGTCGACACCGGACCAGTCCGCCGTTTTCACCGCCAGGCCGTAGCGGATGTGCCGTTCGACATCATGCTCCCTGGCGGTCTCGCGCACGTAATTCTTGATCGAGGCGCCGTCCGCCAGAACCTTGCCGCCGGTCCACGGGCGGAAGTTGTAGCCGAAGGTGAACATATCGGAGTCGGAACGGATACCGGGATAGCGGAACAGATCCCAGGTACCGCCAAGAGATTGCCGGCGCTCCAGGATGGCGAAGGACTTGCCCGGGCACTCTCGCTTCAGGTGACACGCCATGCCAATGCCGGAAACGCCGGCGCCGATGATCAGGACGTCAAAATGATGTTGGCTCATTGTGCTTGCCTCGCTGGTAATAGGCACGTTTCGCCGGCTTTCTGTTGAAGTTTAGACCCGAGCCGGTTCGTTATGCTTCAACAGTAACGAGTTCCCGTGTATCGCAAATTGGCCCTCGCCACACGAGGTCCATGCTCAAAGGGTCAGTCGCTTCAGGGCTTCCCTGAATCGGATGGCCTCTTTTCTCAAAGATTCGCGGTTCAGCATGCCCACCCCCATGATCAACCCGCGGCGCCTGTCTTCCGGTGCACAAACGGCACTTAGCGGTTTGACAATGAAATGTTCCCGGAATAACTGTCTGGTGACCAAAAGGTCATCCACCGAGTCCGAAAACTGGGCACAAAGACTGATCGCATGGCTGGGGGCAGACAGCTGCGTAATAGCAGGCACCTGGCGGAGCTGATCGTGCATTACCTGTTGTCTGGCCAGATATTCTTTCTGGATGCGCTGATACCACAGATCCAGATCGCCATTGGCGATAAAGGTCGCGAGCACGGCCTGATCCAGCATTCGCCCCTCACGGAAAACCTCACTGCGCAGCCGACTGATGGTGGGCGCCAGGTGGTGCGGAACCACGAGGTAGCCCAACCGTAACCCGGGAAACAACAGCTTGGAGAAAGAGCCTGCGAGGATGTGCTTCTGCGAACGCGGATCGAAGACCAGCCGGGTATCGCGCTGGCCGTTGAATTCATAATCGTCCTCGATGATGTAGTCCGGTGACAGGCGCTGCGACAGGGCCTCCTTGTCCGACCGCGAGGTAGGCACACTGAGCGGGTAATGCTGGGACCCGGTGAGATACAGCAATTTCGGCGACGGCTGCACCTCGCCCCTGTACCCCACACCGGGATACCAGGGCAACATCTCAAGCGTAAGCCCGCAGGCCGTGAATACATTTCGCGCACCCCAGTAGCAGGGCGACTCCATCACCACCCGGTCGCCGGTATCTGCCAGCGCCAGGGCACAGAGTTCCAGACCATTATGAGTGCCCTCAGTGATGATGATCTGCTCGGGATCGCAGTCAAAGTGCCGCCAGCGGCGGAGAAAGTCCCGGATAGCCCGCTTCAACGGGCCATAGCCTCCGGTGGAGTATGACAGCAGCAATGCATTCTGGGGCACCGTGACACTGGCATAGAGCTGGCGCCATTTACGCATGGGGAACTGCGCTATATCCGGTATCCCGGGCACGAAGGCGCCGCTCTGGACCTCCGCCGCCCCCGGCTGGCTGAGCAGCTCACGGGCTCGATCGGAAAGACCATCCAGGGCGGGTTGTGCCGGCAGAACGGATCCGGACTGGGGTCGATGGGTCCAGGTACCCTGGCCATGACCAGTCACCAGCAGCCCTTCCTCCACCAGCGTGTTGATTGCTCCGGCGAGGGTATTACGCGCCAGTCCCAGGGCACTGCAGATGCGGCGGTGGGAAGGCAGTTTCATACCTGACGGCCAGTCCTGCTCGACCAGAAGGCGAAGTGACTGCTGCGCCCTGACCTGTTTGCTGAGGCTCTTCGGCTGTTGCCGGTAACGGCGGACCAGGCTCTCGAGCGGTTCGTTGGGGATGAGGTCTTCGGTCATCGGGGCCCTGTGTCGGAATCGACCACATCAAAGTGGTCCAGTTGAACTCGAAAGTGGTTCATGTCCAGGCCCTAGCGTACCTGCTAGGGTGCCTGGCATTCCAGTTACTTTCGAGAGGAATCGGTTCATGTCTCCAGTAGATACGCCTTTGTTGACCAGCGTGCTGAATGACGAGGTGCCCGCCCTGATCGGCCAGCACTGGTGCCAGTGCGAGGAGCGCTTTGACGTCACCAACCCCGCAACCGGCGAGATCATCGCCAGGGTCGCCGAATGCAAGGCAGACGATGCCCGCGCAGCAGTTGCGGCGGCGGAGCTTTCGGGTCAGTCATGGAAACGCGTACCCGCCAAGCAGCGCGCCGGCATCCTGCGCCGGTGGTTCGAGCTCGTTACTGCACATGCCGATGACCTGGCCCGCCTGATGACCCTGGAACAGGGCAAGCCGCTGGCAGAAGCCCGGGGGGAAGTAACCTATGGTGCTTCGTTCATCGAGTTCTTCGGCGAGGAAGCCAAGCGGATGGCCGGCGAAACCCTGCCCGGCCAGGGCCCGGACAAACGCATACTGGTGATGCGCGAGCCCGTGGGTGTGGTTGCTGCCATTACCCCCTGGAACTTTCCCATGGCCATGATCACCCGCAAATGCGCCCCGGCCATTGCCGCCGGCTGCACGGTAGTCATCAAGCCTGCCGAGGCCACACCGCTGACGGCCCTGGCTCTCGCCCGACTGGCGCTGGAGGCCGGCATACCGAAGGGCGTGATCAACGTGGTCACGGCTTCCGAACCGGTGGCGGTGGGCGAAGTTCTGAGTACCGACCCACGGATTCGCAAACTGTCCTTCACCGGCTCCACCGCCGTCGGCAAGAAACTGTTGGCTCAATGCGCATCGACGGTCAAGAAAACCGCCATGGAGCTGGGTGGCAACGCCCCTTTTATCGTGTTTGATGATGCCGACCTGGACGCCGCCGTTGACGGAGCGATTGCCTCCAAATTCCGTAATGCCGGCCAGACCTGTGTCTGTACCAACCGTTTTCTGGTTCAGGACGGCGTCTATGACGCCTTTCTGGAGAAGCTGACAACCCGGGTTGCCGAACTGAAAGTCGGCAACGGTCTGGAGGACGGCATTGCCGTCGGCCCACTCATCAACCGCTCCGCCATCGACAAGGTTCAACGTCATGTGGACGACGCCGTCGGCAAGGGCGCCCGGGTAACCGGTGGAGGTCAGCCCCATGAGCTGGGACCCAACTTTTTCACCCCGACGGTGCTCGCTGATGTCACCCCTGACATGGCCGTCGCCACCGAGGAAACGTTTGGACCGCTGGCGCCGGTCTTCCGGTTTCACACTGCCGAGGAAGCTATTGCCATGGCCAATGACACCCCCTCCGGCCTGGCCGCCTACCTCTATGCCACCGACTATCGGCGTATCTGGCACACCCTCGAGGGCCTCGAGTACGGCATGGTGGGGGTCAACGAAGGCCTGATCTCCAGCGAACTGGCGCCGTTTGGCGGGGTGAAGGAATCCGGCCTCGGACGCGAGGGCTCCCACCATGGCCTGGATGAATTCACCGAACTCAAGTACGTCTGCCTGGGCGGCCTGTAATGAATGCCCGGACAGGCTCCTGTGCATGACATCACGCGACACTTAAAGAGATAACACCATGAACAACGCAGAACTCAACGCCCTGAAAGAAGAATACGTCGCGTTCGGCGCGGCGACGCCCACTACCGAATTTGCCGATCGGGCCAGGAATGCCGAACTCTGGGATGCCGACGGCCAACGCTGGATCGATTTTGCCGGCGGTATTGGCGTTCTCAATCTGGGTCACCGCCACCCGAAAATTGTCGACGCCGTCCGGGCGCAGCTGGACAAGGTCATGCACACCAGCGCCGCCGTCATCTCTTACGCGCCTTACGTCCAGCTCTGCCAGAAGCTTTGCCAGCTGGCGCCGGTACGTGGCCCCAGGCGCAAGGCCATGCTGGTCAATACCGGCGCCGAGGCACTGGAGAACGCCATCAAGATTGCCCGGGCCGCCACCGGTCGCACCGGAATCGTCACCTTTGATGGCGCCTTCCACGGCCGCACCATGATGACCCTGGCCATGACCGGGAAGGTACTGCCCTACAAGAACGATTTCGGCCCGATGCCCGGCGATGTGTTCCGGGCCCCCTTCCCGAATCCGATCCACGGCGTCAGTGAAGAAGCGTCACTGAAAGCCCTGCGCACCCTGTTCAAGACCGATATCGCTCCACACCGGACCGCAGCCATCGTGATCGAACCGGTCCAGGGTGAAGGCGGCTTCTACATCGCCTCTCCGGCCTACCTGAAGGCATTGCGTGAGCTCTGCGATGAGCACGGCATCCTGCTGGTCGTGGATGAGGTACAGTCCGGTTTCGCCCGCACCGGCAAACTCTTCGCCCTGGAACACAGTGGCATCGAGGCGGATCTGCTCACCACCGCCAAGAGCCTGGCCAACGGTATGCCGCTGTCAGCGGTGGTTGGCAAGGCCGAAGTGATGGACGGCTCCGGCCCCAACTCCCTGGGCGGCACCTACAGTGGCAACCCTCTGTCCTGCGCAGCGGCGCTGGCCGTCATCGAGGTTATTGAGGAAGAAAACATTCTCGAGCGCAGTGCCGCACTCGGGGACAAACTGGCAGACCGGTTTGCCGCCTGGGAAAAGCGCTTTGAACAGGTGGGCCATGCCCGTAACCTGGGCGCGATGGCCGCCTTCGAACTGCTCGACAGCAATGGCAATCCCGATCCGGCCCTCACCGGAGCCGTGTGCGCCAAAGCCCGTGACCATGGCCTGATCCTGCTGTCCTGTGGTTTTTACGGCAACACCATTCGTATTCTCGTACCGATCACGGTCGAAGATTCGGTGCTGGAGGAAGGACTGAATGTGATTGAAGGGGCACTTGAAGCGCTGTGTTAATAAGGTCGGGTCGGGGTAACTCCCCCCGACCCGACGGCGCTTTTCGCTCTCTCAGGCAAAGGGTTACTCGGCAATATTGCGACCGAAGTACTTCTCGCTGATCTGTGCGTACTTGCCATTCGCCTTGATGGCGGTCAGGGCCTGGTTGAGCTTCTCAAGCAAGGCCTCGTTGCCCTTGTTGACCGCAATACCGATGTCATCAACGTAGATCGGATCGCCCAGCGGCTTGACCCCAAGCCCGGCGTTCAGGATGGCATTCTCGCCGATCAGCTGATCGGTGATCACCGCGTCCACGCGACCACCCACGGTGAGATCCCGCAACGCGGTGACGTCGTCGGTATAAGTGGTGATGTTGTCACTGTATTCGCGAGCGGCCTTGGCGAAGCTGCTGGAAACCAGAACGCCGATGGTCTTGCCACGGATATCCTCAACTTCGGTGATTTCGTCGTTATCGGTGCTGACGAAAACCTGAGCCCCGGAGCTGTAGTACGGATCGGTGAAGTTCACCTGTTTCAGGCGCTCCTCGGTGATGGCCATGCTGCCGATAATGGCATCAAAGCGATCCGACTTGAGTGCCGCGATCAGGGTCTGCCAGGGATTGGCGACCGGATTGGGCTGCATACCCATTTCCTCCGCCAGTGCCTGCCCGACTTCCATGTCAAAACCGGCAAGATCGCCGCTTTGACGGAAGCTGAACGGCGGATAAAGACCGGTCATGGCGTAGGTGAAGACCTCTTTATCGGCGGCCTTCGCTGTGTCCACGTGCGTTACGTTGATGGTAGCGGCGATGACCAGCGCACTGGTCACCCCAATCAGGTTACGGATCAGTTTTTTCATTGTGTTCCCCTCTCTTTGAAGAAGATCCGTGCAATGAGATCTTCATGATTTCCACTGGGTGGTCGTTGAGTTTGTAGTTTTCGACTTTTATCCAGCCCATCCGGGCGTAATAAGGGCCCTTATCCTCCGTGATCAGGTAAAGCGCGTCGTGGCCCTGTCGACGCATTTCCGCCTTGGCCCGGTCGATCAGCGCCTTGCCGATCCCCTTGCCTCGATGTTCCGGTGCCACAAAAATTCGCGATAACCAGGGCGAATACTGCGGCCGATCCGACGTGTCATGTGCCACCAGGCAGATGCTGCCGACCAGTTCACCGTCCTCGAGGGCAACGAAGGTGGCCGGTAGCGAACGGGTGTCACAGTGCTCGGCGAGCCGTTTCCGACGGACGGCCTCGTTCACCGAGTCGTCGAGGTGATACCACTGGGCCTGGTGCCAGGCCGCCAACTGATCGATATAACGCGGTTCCAGCGCCTGGATCGCGATACTCATGGCTTACAGAACCCGACTGAGAAACTGTTGCGCTTTTGGGTGCCGGGGATTACTGAAGAAGGTCTCCGGATCCCCCTGCTCTGCAATCTGCCCGTTGTCCAGGAAGACGACGCGGTCGGCGACCTCCCGGGCGAAGCCCATCTCATGGGTCACCACCACCATGGTCATGCCGTCGGCGGCCAGGCTCTTCATGACTTCAAGCACTTCGCCCACGAGTTCGGGATCCAGGGCGGATGTGGGCTCATCGAACAGCATGACCGACGGCTCCATCGCCAGAGCGCGGGCAATAGCCACGCGCTGTTTCTGCCCGCCGGACAGCTTCTCCGGGTAGACGTCGCCCTTGTCGCCAAGGCCGACCTTTTCAAGCAATTCCCGGCCGCGCTTGAGGGCCTCGGCCCGAGGGACCTTCTTGACGTGGACCGGCGCTTCGATGACGTTTTCCAGCACGGTCATGTGCGGGAACAGGTTGAAATGCTGGAACACCATACCGACGTGCTCACGCACCTTGTTCAAGGGTGTGGTGGCCGGGTCCACTTCCTTGCCATCAATGAGGATGCGCCCCTGGTCCTTCATCTCGAGAAAGTTGAGGCAGCGCAGCAGTGTACTCTTGCCCGACCCGCTGGCACCGATCATGACCACCACTTCCTGGGGGGCCACCTCAAGGTCAACACCCTTGAGAACGTGGAGGTCACCGAAGTACTTGTGGAGTTGCTCGACTTTGATCATTTGGCTGTATCCATCCGGTTTTCAACGCGGCTCAGAACGAAGGTGACCATGGCGACCATGGCCAGGTAATACAGGCCTGCGATGGTGTAGAACTCGAGCTGCTTGAAGGTCACGGCAGCGTTATCCATGGACAGGCTGAAGATTTCCGTGATGCCAATGAAAGCCACCAGCGACGAGTCTTTGAGACCGATGATGAACTGGTTACCCAGCGGTGGGATGGCCCGTTTCAGAGCCTGGGGCAGGATCACCCGTCGCATGGCCAGAGCCCGCTTCATCCCCAGGGATTCCGCGGCCTCCATTTGCCCTTTGTCCACCGACTGGATGCAGCCCCGGAAGATTTCGGCGATGTAGGCGCCGCTGTGAATGGCGAGGGCAATGGTGCCGGCCCAGAAAGCCGAGAGCACAACGATGTGGGTTATACCGAAGTACAGCCACATGATCTGAACAATCAGGGGTGTACCGCGGATAATGCCCACATAGCCGTTGTAGATCACGCCCAGCCAGCGGACACCAGTGACCTTCATCAGTGCAAAGATCAGTCCGATGACCAGGGCCAGGACCAGCGAAACCCCGGTCAGGCGAAGGGTCATCCAGGCGGCTTCCATAAAAGCCGGAAAGGTAGATAACAGATTCTCAAAAAACGACGTCATTGTTTAATCCTTGTTGGTCGTTGTCGCAGCACAGTCTTCTTGATCCGGTGGGCACGTGGCAGCGAAAGTCAGCACCGCTCGATAATCATCGCGATCCCCTGGCCGCCACCGATGCAGGCCGCTGCGCATCCGTAACGTTCGCTCCGGTGTTGCAAGGTGCGCGCCAGCGTGCCCGCCAGACGAACGCCTGTCGCCCCCAATGGATGTCCCAGCGCCAGGGCGCCGCCGAAGATGTTTACCCGCTCCGGGTCGATGTCCAGGGAACGGATGGCGTAAAGCGGCACGGCACTGAACGCCTCATTGATTTCCCAGGCGCCGATATCACCGGCGCTCAGGCCGGCTGCCTTGAGTACACGCTCCGCCGCCACCGCCGCGCCGGCGCCCATGCATTCGGGCGTTACGCCGCAGTCGGCAATCGCCACGATTCTGGCCATAGGCGACAGACCGTACCGGCTCAGCGCGGACTCGGACATAAGCAGTGCCGCACCGGCTCCAGAGGTCAGCGGCGAACTGTTGCCGGCCGTCACCTGGCCATCCTCGGAGAATGCGGGTTTGAGTTCGGCGAGGCGCTCGGCGCTGGTGTCCGGTCGGATGTTGGCGTCCTGGCCGACGAGGGCACCGGCCGGATTCCCGAGTGCCAGACGTTCCCCTTCAAACCAGCCGTCCTGCTCGGCCCGGGCCGCCCGTTGATGGGAACGGACCGCGAAGGCGTCCATCTCCTCACGGCTCAGCCTGGTCTCCCGCGCCAGCCGCTCGGCGGTCAGGCCCATATTCATGGCGACCGTCAGATCGAGCTCTTTTTGCTGTTGCAGGGACTCCGGGAGGGTCAACACCCCCTCCTGGAACAGGCTCGGGCCCATCGGGACGCGGGACATATTCTCGTAACCACCGGCCAGGCCGGTTTCGATCGCCCCGGCCTGGATCTCCCGTGCAGTGGAACGCAGCGCGGCAAGGCCAGACCCACATTGCTGGTCAATCTGACGGGACGGACACTGGATGCCCACTCCGGACAACCACTGGGGGTAGCGGCCGCCAAAACTCCATTGATCCTTGACCGGCAATGCGCAGCCCACACTCAAATCCTCGACCTCGGTCGCCGGCACCCCCGAGCGATCCAGTAGTGCATCAATTACCTGGCCCAGCAGGACGTCGCCGCGCTGACCGGACCAGGCATCGACCTCGGGTTTGCGGGGATGGGCACGGGTGAAGGCCGAGCGGGCGAAGTCGGCGATATACGCGTCGTTCATAGCACACTCCTTGCAGATTCGGTATCGGTGGACCAGCGGCTGAGGAACAGGGCATAGGTGGTCAGCACCTGTCGAACTGACTCGATATCGACACACTCATCCACGCCGTGGATGCGCTGGGCAACGGGGCCATAACAGGTGCCGTTGATGCCACCGGAGACATGAAAGGCCCGCAGGTCGGTAGTACAGGTCGAGAGGTAATGGGCCGGAGGCTCCCCCACGAGATCCTCGTGGCACCGTGACAGCAGCCGGATGCCGGGGGTCTCGAGATCCACCAGATGGCCCTCGGAGCGAAAACCATGGAACTCCACGCGTGGCTCCGGAGAGCCATCACCCAGGGCTTGGTGGTGGTCGGCGATCACCTGACGCACCCGGGTCATGATTTCATCGGGCGAGATACCCGGCGGGAAGCCAACCCGGCCTTCCAGAATGGCGTGAGCGGGCACGCTGGAAGCCCAGTTGCCGCCCTCGATTTTGCCAATGCTCAGGTTGAACGGATGGGCTTTGGCCTCGTAGGGCGCGGGACGCGGCAGGCTGTTGATTTCCTCTTCCAGTGCCTTGAACGCTGGCAGGTAGGTCTGAAGCGTCTCGATGGCATTGCGACCGGCCCTGGTGTCCAGCACATGAGCCGGCACCCCATCAATGCGCATGCGGAACCAGAGCACACCCACCTGGCCACTGTAGATCTGGGCACCGAAGGGCTCGGGAATCAGCACAAAATCGCCAGTGTAGCCCTGATGAAGGCAAGCCAATGCGCCATTGCCGGTACACTCTTCCTCGATGACCGTCTGCAACGTCAACGGGAAGTCGATCTCCACGCCGGCCCGGCGCACGGCCTCAACCGCCATCACCATGGCGGCAATACCCGCCTTCATATCGCCGGCACCACGACCATACAGCCAGCCGTCCTTTTCCCAGGGCTCCCAGGGTGACCGGGTCCACATATCGGTCGGCTCAGCCGGCACCACATCCAGGTGGCCATTAAAGATCAGGTGCGGTTTATTGGAGGAGGGATTAAGACGGGAAACGACGTTATAGCGACCTTCACTGGACCACTCGGTGGGGGCGCGATGGGGATGCTCCGCGAAACCGGGAGCATCCAGCGCCACGCGCTCCACCGGCAAATCCAGGCGCTGAAACCAGCTCTCCATGGTTGCCAGCGCGCTCTGCTCGTGACCGAGGACGCTATACCCCCTTACCAGTTCACGGGTAAGCTCCAGGGTGTCGCCCATGAGCTCATCACAACAATCCAGAATGCGTTGTTCGATGGCGGTCAGCATCAGAACCTCCCGAGCCGGCTTTCATCAATGATCAGCTCGGCCTCCGTGGCAGCGCGCAAACTTTCCACATCCATGCCCTCGGCGAGATCAATCACTTCCAGCCCTTTCTCCGTCACTTCCATGACCGCCTTCTCGGTCACGATGAGCGAGACACACCCGGGGGCTGTGAGCGGCAATCTGCATTGTTTGAGAATCTTCGGGTTACCGTGCTTGTCATTGTGTGAACACAGCACCACCAGCTTCTCGACCTTCTGGGCCAGTTCCATCGCGCCGCCGATACCGGGCGAGAATTTGCCCGGGATTTTCCAGTTGGCGAGGTTGCCTTGCTGATCCACCTCGAAAGCGCCCATGAAGGTCACGTCCACGCGGCTGCGCCGGATCATGGCAAAGGACAGGGCACTGTCGAACACACTGGCACCCGGGCGGGTACCGATGTAGGCTCCGCCGGAGTCGATCAGCTCGTAGTCCGGGGCCACACCCTGGCCCAGAGGCTGACAGCCGAGCACGCCGTTCTCGGAGTGCACCAGCACCTCCAGATCCTCGGGCATGTAATGAAACAGCCGCGTCGGCAGGCCGATACCGAGGTTCACAATCTGGCCGGGCAGGATTTCCCTGGCGGCGCGGGCAAGCATTCTTTCCTGATCAGACGGCATGGGCACGTATCCCCTGTTCACTGGTGGCAGGATCGACCCGGACCACATGGTTCACGAAGGCACAGGGCGTATGAATGGCTTCGGGCTTCAGGCCTCCCGGTGACTCCACCCGGAAGGCCTGGGCAATTACCTTGTCCGCGGCCATGGCCATCAGTGGGTTGAAGTTGATCGCCGTGCCCCGGTAAGCGAGGTTGCCGTAGGTATCGGCGACATCGGCATGAATCAGCGCAACGTCCGCAGTGATGGCGGGCTCGATTGCACACCTGCGGCCGTTAAGCTCCAGTTCCCGCCGTTGCTGGGCGATCTCGGTCTCAAGCCCGATGTCGGTCAGGAAACCGAGGTGGCCGGCACCGGCACAGCGGATCTTCTCCGCCAGCAGGCCCTGGGGATACATTTCCACCACCAGCCGACCCTGGTTCATCTCTTCAATCGCCACACGGTTCAGGCCGATGTGCGACGTGATCAGGCGATCCACACGACCCGCGCGGATCAGCCGCCCGATCCCGATATCCGGCTCGTTGGCGTCGTTTTTGATCAGGGTTAATCCTTTCTGGCCCTGGGCCAGCAGTTCGTCCAGCAAGGCGAACGGGGTGCCCGGTGAGCCAAAGCCGCCGACCATGATGGAGGCACCATCAGGAATCATCGCGATGGCATCTTCAACGGACGTGTATTTCTGGTTCAGCAGTGTCATGCAAGATCAGCCTATGGTGCTTTGGGCATTGGGTTCGGCGATTGTGGCGGACAGGGGCGCCACCACTTCGCTTTCAAGACGTTGCAGGGCCCGGTTCAGGCGCTCCAGCAATATCGTGATCTCCTGTTCGGAGATGTTGAGCGGAGGGCTGATCAGAAAATGGTCACCGGCCAGCCCGTCCAGGGTCCGGCGGGGGTAGATCAGGAGTCCCTCTTCCTTGGCCAGGGCGGTCACACTGGCAAACAGGTTGGCCTCCGAAGGAAACGGCGACCGGGTCGCCGGGTCCATGACCAGCTCCACGCCCCAGAGCAGTCCGATACCTCGAACATCGCCCACAAAGTCATAACGGGTTTTCAGGGCCTCAAGGCCTTCGCGCACCTGCTGACCCCGGGCGGCAACGTTATCCAGCAGCTTCTCGTTCCGTATCGCTTCCACGGTAGCCAGACCAGTTGCGCAGGCCAACGGATTGCCGGCATAGGTATGGCCATGCTGGAACCCGCCATTGGCCATCACGGTATCGACAATGTCCTCCCGGCACAGCAGCGCGCCCACCGGGTAATAGCCGGCACCCAGTCCCTTCGCTGTGGTCAGCAGGTCCGGCGCAACGCCCCAGTGCTGGTAGGCAAACCAGGTGCCGGTGCGACCGACGCCAGACAGCACCTCGTCATAAATCAGCAGACAACCAATCTCGTCACACAGCTTGCGGATGCCTTCCAGGTAGGCCTGGTTGACCATGCGGGCACCGGTACTGGCACCACCGACCGGCTCCAGAACCACCGCGATGATGCTTTCGCCACCGGCAGCGTCGATCCGCTCACGGGTTTCCTGCAGCACTTTGCGGATATGGGTATCGTCATCCGTCTCGGTGCGGCGATAGAAATCGGGACCAGGCACCTTGATGGAACCCTGGGTAATGTCAGCGAAGGGTGCCTCCAGGGGCTGATATCCGGTCACGCCGAGGGCGCCAAGGGTACTGCCGTGATAGGACGGACGCAGAGAGACAAAGTGGCGCCGATGGGATTCGCCACGAGCCACAAAATATTGGCGCGCGAGCTTGATCGCGGATTCGACCGACTCCGAACCACTGGACACAAAAAAGACCTTTTCCAGGTCCCGGTTGGTCATGTTGACAAGCTCTTCAGCCAATGCCATGGCCGGCGCATTCTCGAACTGGGTGCGGTAGGTAAAAGCGACCTTGTCCAGCTGCGCCAGCATGGCATCACGAATACCGTCATGGTGATGACCCAGGTTGCAGGAAATGGCACCCGAGCAGCCATCAAGATATTCCTTGCCGTCCGTATCCCAGAGATAGACGCCATGTCCGTGGGAGACCTCAGGCATGGCCGGGCCGGCCTGATAGAAAAGAGGAGAAGATGACATGTTGCGATCCGGTATATTTGTACTGTTGTTGATTTGCAGTCTAGAAAGATACGTAAAAGTATTTCAAGATATGATTTTTTTACCGGATTCGATGACTTTTAATCATGGCTGACGTCAACATCCATTCCCTGAAATCGCTGGCAATCTTCAAGACACTGCTGGAAGCCGGGAGTGCCTCGCAGGCCGCACGAACCCTGGGCATTACCCAATCCGGGGTGAGCCGTTCCCTGGCCCAGCTGGAGGACAACCTGGGGATTCAGTTATTCCTGCGGGAGAAAAACCGACTGGTCGCGACGCCCGAGGCGTATGAGCTTTACGAGGAAATTCTGCGCCTGATGGGGAATATCGAGGAACTGCGGCACAGCGTTCTGGCACTGAAAGAGTTCGGCACCTCTCGCCTGCGCATTGCTGCGATTCCGGGGCTCGCATTCGGATTTGTTCCCCGCTTGATTGGCACCCTGCTGGAAGAGAATCGCGGTTTCAGCATTAGTTTCGACATGATGTCCAGCCACGATGTACTTCGGGAGGTGGAGTCCGGTCATGCAGACATCGGCTTCGTCACGCTGCCGGTGAGCTCAAGACTGCTCAGGATCGAGGAGTGGCTGACCACCCAGGCGCACTGCCTGGTACCCGCAAATCACCCGTTGGCTAACCGGGAAGAAGTCACAATCGAGGACCTGCAGAACCAGTACCTGGTTATCAGCAACCAACCCAACGTGGGCGCGGACCCCCTGCTCCACCTGGCCGCCAGCCACTCGATCTCCATTGCCGGCAAAACCGAGTCGAACATCGGTGCCATTGCCGCAATGGTGGCCAACGGAGTCGGAATCAGTGTGATGAATCCCATCACGGCGACGGATCAGCTCGTGGGCCGCAAGGATGTGGTCATGCGGCCCTTCTCTCCCCGGATCTCGTTCAGTTTCGGAATGGTCTACCGGGAAGACTGGAAGAACGTGCAGGCGCTCGAGTCCATTCGCCGGACAGGTAATGAGCTTCTGAAAACCTACCCGGACTGAAGGCGGCGGTCGAAAACTGACTAGTGCCCGATCGGTCCCTCCTTGAACAGGAACTCGCGCAGGTACTTGTCCATGGTCGGATCCTTCCGGCGGATCCATTCCAGCACCATGGCCGCGTGTTCCTTCTCTTCATCCCGGTTGTGCTCGAGAATTGCTTTCAGCTCGGAATCCTTACAGGAAGATGCACGCTGGTTGTACCAGTCAACGGCTTCAAACTCCTCCATCAGCGAGCTGATTGCCCGATGCATGTCCCGGGTATCGTCAGAAAGCTCTTCAACAGGTTCGTGGTAGCTTTCGTTGGCCATGGTGTGATCCTTTTCTAGGCGGAAATGGGTGGTTTCGCTTGGAAAGCCCTCTCTGACAATAGTCCAGAATAGGACACGGGAAAAGTTCAGGAGGGCACAGGAGGCGGAGGGTTCAGCAGTTGATCGGCGTACTGAATAATCCAGAGGCTTTCCGGAAGGTCAGTTCCGGCAGCACGGTTGGTTCACCATCCAACAGGATGGCGGGTAGCTGGATCCGGTAAACGTCGAGGGCCGGAGGCAGTGGCGTCTCGATCGTGAAATGCCTTGGCAACACTGAAGTATCGGACACGATCCAACGGAATTTTTTCTCGCCGCTACCAGCCAGCTCGGGGCCAACGGTCACCATCGCGGTCTGGGCCGTATTCCAGGTCCGCACCGGGCCGAGGTGCCGGGATTCACCGTTGATTGACACTTGATCAGACTGAAGAGTGACAACATGGCCGTCAGGGATGTCGATTCCGATTAACAGCGCCGGCCGGGCTGTCTCCCGCTCAATGGATACCTGAACGGTGATTTCGCCATACTCGATCACAACCCGGTCCTCGGGGCCCGCACCACAGGGGCCTCCTCTGGTCTCGTACCCGGGATCGACCGGCTCGTAATAGTGCACTGGCGCCATCACACAGCCCGCCAGCAAGCCCACCGTTGCCATTGAAATTACCCGGATAATCATTCCCATCCGTACGCTCCGCCAGTCAGTCGCTCTGTGTCCTGACTATGGCATCGGTTTTCAGATCCGGATACTTTTTCTGCAGCCGGTAGAGGCGGACGATGGTGATGATATTGGTCACCAGAACCATGGCTTCGGCCAGGGTGCCGCCCACTGAGCCGATCACGATGTTGTTAAGCATCCAGGCCAAAGCCGCCAGGCCCAGAACGATTCTGAGCGCGATGCCCCGGAGCATGAACATGCCCACGGTGCCGAGTACCGCCGCCATGAGCGGAAAGACGTCGGTCAGAGATTTCCAGGTAACCCAGGCCACCACCAGATTCACCGCCAGCATCACCGCCATGATCTGCCAGTTGCCCTGATACTTGCGGGCGAGCGTGATGCGGACAATCACCAGCACCGTAAGTGCCGACGCCGTCCAGCTCTCGAAGAAGGCGAACATCAGCGCGAACGCGACGTTGGCGGAGATCAGCAGCACCATCAGCCGGTCGTCGTTCTTGTTGGCGAAGCCGGCAATGCAGAACGCCAGGGCGATCAGGCCACAAAGCTGTCCGAGCCCTTCCGCGAGAGACATATCCGCGATCAGATCAGTCATGGTTCTCCGGTAATCCACAAGGCGTCATAGCGGTAATTCCCTCTCCCTGAAAAGGGCTCCAGCCTGCCACAATTGCCCTATTTGAGCCAAGATCGCCCCTGTGCCAAAGTAATCCGATTCGTTCAGCGAGGAATTTTTGCCGCCATGAAAACCGTGTTCTCACCCCTGCACAGCCGTCGCCATGTCAAAACCGAACTGGACGGCGGCCTGCTGATCGAGCCTCACGAGAAGCCTTCCCGGGCCGAAACTATCCTGGCGCGGGTGAAGGACCAGGCGCTCGGGGAGATCCTGGAGCCGGAAGAGTTCGGGCTTGAGCCGGTCAAGCGGGTGCATACGGCCGATTATGTGAGTTTCCTGGAAACCTGCTGGGACGAGTGGGTGGCGGCCGGCAAGCGCGGCGAGGCCATCCCCACCTTTTGGGTTGGCCGGGGCATGCGCGCCCGGCTGCCAAAGGACATCGACGGTCGCCTCGGCTATTACAGTCTCGGCGCCGATACCTCAATTTCCGACGGCACCTGGGAAGCGGCCCGGGCATCCGCCAATGTCGCTCTCACCGCCCAGAAGCTGGTGGCCGGGGGTGAACGCGCCGCCTTCGCCCTGTGCCGGCCACCGGGTCATCACGCCCATGCCGACGTGTTCGGAGGCTACTGCTTCTTCAATAATGCCGCCATTGTCGCCCAGGCCTTCCGGGACCAGGGCTACGGCAAGGTGGCGGTGCTCGATGTGGACTTCCATCATGGCAACGGCACCCAGGCGATTTTCTATGATCGCAGCGACGTGCTTACCATCAGTCTCCACGGCGACCCGGACCTGGTGTTTCCGCACTTCCTGGGATTCGAGGATGAAACCGGCGAGGGTGATGGCGAAGGCTACAACCTGAACATTGTCTTCCCACCTGACACTCCCTTCAACATCTGGAGCCAGGGTCTGGAGAAGGCCTGCGAGCGCATCCAGGCGTTCGCACCGGATGCCCTGGTGGTGGCGCTGGGGGTGGATACCTTCGAAGAAGACCCGATTTCCTTCTTCAAGCTGACGTCAGGCGATTATCTCAAACTGGGCAAACGCCTGGAGCAGCTGGGGCTACCCACGGTATTCACCATGGAAGGCGGTTACGACGTGGACGCCATCGGCGTGAATGCGGTCAATGTCATGCAGGGCTTTGAAGGGAAGGAATGAGCAAACCGGGCAATGGCTTTGGCGGAAATGGCCATTGCCCGTAGGTTGCTAATCAGCGAGGATCGGGCTTTGATGCCCGAACCCTGGATGAGTCCCTATGGAACGCTACCTTCAGCCCACCGCCTTCTTCGATTACGACAAGCCCGAACTCAAGGCCTGGATCGCCAGGCAGCTTGAGGGTGTTTCCGACGACCCGGTAGAGCAGATCACGGTGCTGTATCTGGCGGTCAGGGACAGCATCAACTACAACCCCTACGTATTCCGTACTGACCCCACCACTTTATCCGCCAGTTACGCCCTGGCCAGCAGAGAGACCTACTGCATTCCCAAGGCCGTCCTGCTCGGCGCCGCCGCCCGCGCCGTCGGCATTCCCAGCCGGCTGGGCCTGGCGGATGTGCGTAACCACCTCTCCAGCCCCAAACTGATCGAATGGCTGCGCTCGGACATTTTCCGGATGCACGGCTTTATCGAGCTCTATCTGAATGGCCAGTGGGTAAAGGCGACCCCGGCGTTCAACAAGCAGCTGTGTGAGCTGATGAAGGTGGAGCCGCTGGAGTTTGATGGTGTGAATGACTCGGTGTTCCAGGAATTCACCGAGGATGGCCAGGCGCACATGGAGTACATCAACGATCACGGGGTGTTTGACGATGTGCCGCACCAGTTCATCGTCGATGGGGTGCGGGCGGCTTATGGGCATCTGTTTCCGGAGGATGGGGAGAGTTTGGGGGTAGACGGAAGCCTGGAGAAGGATATTTCCGGTCGGTGAGTTGAGATGAAAGAGGAGTCAGAAGAAGGCTTTCTTCTGACCCCGGGTTAAGGTCCAAGTCGGGGTCTGATGAACTCGTTCATCTGACCCCCTTTTCACCCCAGCCTCAGTCCTCCACAGAATTCCGGATCAGGAAGTCAAAGGCACTCAGCGCCGCCTTGGACCCCTCACCCATGGAAATCACAATCTGCTTGTAGGGCACGGTGGTGGCATCGCCCGCCGCGAAGACGCCCGGGATGGAGGTCTCGTTGCGGTCGTTGACGATGACCTCACCGTGCTGGCTCAGTTCGATATCACCCTTCAGCCACTCGGTGTTCGGGACCAGGCCGATCTGGACGAACACACCTTCCAACGCCACATGGTGGGACTCACCGGTGTTGCGATCGGTGTAGGTCAGGCCGTTTACCTTGCCGTTCTCACCGGTAATCTCGGTGGTCTGGCCGGAGGTGATGATCTCCACGTTCTTCAGGCTGCGCAGTTTCTTCTGCAGCACGTCATCCGCGCGCATCTCGGCACCAAACTCGATCAGGGTCACGTGGCCGACGATACCGGCCAGGTCGATGGCCGCTTCCACGCCGGAGTTACCACCGCCGATGACTGCCACACGCTTGCCCTTGAACAGCGGGCCGTCACAGTGCGGGCAGTAGGCCACGCCCTTGTTGCGGTACTCTTCCTCACCCGGCACGCCCAGCTGGCGCCAGCGGGCACCGGTGGACAGCACCACGGTACGGGATTTGAGGGTGGCGCCATTGGCCAGACGCACCTCGTGCAGACCACCGGTCCTGGCGGCCGGGATCAGTTTCTCGGCGCGCTGCATGTTCATGATATCCACGTCGTATTCCTTGACGTGCTGCTCCATGGCCGACACCAGTTTCGGGCCTTCGGTGTAAGGCACGGAAATCAGGTTCTCGATGCCCATGGTATCAGCCACCTGGCCACCGAATCGTTCGGCCGCAATGGCAGTGGAGATACCCTTACGAGCAGCGTAGATCGCGGCAGCAGAGCCGGCCGGGCCACCACCGATCACCAGCACCTCGAACGGATCCTTCTGGTTAAGCTTCTCGGCTTCCTTCTCGGCGGAGCTGGTGTCCAGCCGCGCCACGATCTCTTCCAGGGTCATACGGCCCTGGCCCCAGGACTCGCCGTTCATGAACACGCTGGGCACAGCCATCACTTCACGCTGTTCCACCTCGTCCTGGAACAGCGCGCCGTCGATGGAGGTGTGCTTGATGTTCGGATTCAAGACGGCCATCAGGTTCAGGGCCTGGACCACGTCCGGGCAGTTCTGGCAGGACAGGGAGAAGTAGGTCTCAAACTCGAAACTCCCTTCCAGATCCTTGATCTGCTCGATCAGCTCCCGGGATTCCTTGGACGGATGACCTCCCACCTGCAGCAGGGCCAGCACCAGTGAGGTGAACTCATGACCCATGGGGATGCCGGCAAACCGGACACCAATGTCGGTACCCACACGATTGATTGCAAAGGACGGGCGACGCACGTCCGGATCTTCCTCGGTACGCAGGCTGATCTTCGAGGACATCGGCTCGATGTCTTCCAGCAACTCTTTCAGCTCCTGGGATTTCTTGCTGTCATCGTAGGCCGCCACCAGCTCGATCGGCTGCTGCAGTTTTTCCATGTACGCCTGGAGCTGTTGCTTGATATTGGCATCCAACATGTAGGTTTTCCCCTTGATATGTCGTAAAGCTAAGTGTCTGAATTCAAAATGAATCAAAAATTGAAGTTGAGGGTAAGATAAGGATTCGGGAGCTAAGCCTCAAATTAATTGCCCCAAATTGTTTGATAGGGCAGCCCTATAAAGCAGAATTCAGCAATAGCCAGCCACTCCATGGCAGACTGTCAGACGTTGATGAAAGAACGGTGAATGTCGCTGCCGTATCGCCGGATGATGTCCATCTTGGCAGCGTGGAATGCGGCCACGCTTTCCGGCTCCTTCGACCATGCCAACTTGTGACGTGCCAGTTCATCGGAAATCACGTCCATAAACAGCTCCGCCAGCAGCAGACGTGCCGAATCCCGGAAGCGCCCGCGGCCGTCCAAGTAGAGCTGCACGGTTGGTGCCTCGGTATTGATCAGAATCTTGCGTTCCTTCGGGCTGTATACCGCCCGCTCCAGTTCGTTGTGAAGGGCGCGAAAATCATAGCCGATAAACATCGCCTCCCCGTGGTCACGGGATGCGGTCCTGTGCCCATGCCGGGTGTGATGGTTTTTGGGGCGGTGGTGCCGATGGTGGGCGCCATGATCCGCGATCACCACCTCACACCAGGCCCAGTAGTGCTGGCTGCGAACGGTAATCTCCCCCCGGTCTCCGACGGAATCACTGTTGATGGTCCACTCAATGCGATGCTTATCAGTAAGCTGGGACACCGGCAATTCCCTGGGCCTGCTATCCAGCTGAACCGAACCCGGAAAGTGGTAGCTGATGTGCAACACATCATCCGGGGCAAAGCTGGCCGGATTCACCAGCAGAGCGACATGAAACGGGTGCCCGGCCTGTCGGTAATAGAACGGCGTGGTGAAGCGCAGGGCAGGCTCTTCTGGCTCCTGCTCCGATTCCGTTGCAGCGTTGTCCGCGGGTGGCAAGGAAACCTTCAGATCCTGGATCGCAGCCCGGTTCATGCGCTCCAGCAAATGTTCGATCATATGATCGGTCCTGCCAGAAGCGGTCGCATGCTCCAGGTGACGCAGATGCTCCCGCTCCTCCTGCACCGCCGGGCGGAGATGCTTGCTGACGGCCCGACCGAACGCCGCCACAAAGGGATCCTTGAGATTCAGGCCGTCCCGCTCGTCGCTGATGATGGCCAGGCCCTGACCCAGCTTTTCAGCGAGGGCGGGACAATTCACCTCGCCAAACAGGTATTCGGTCCCTACCTGGTTCTCAAACTCGAACAGCTGGCAATCCAGCACCGCGTTTCCGGACAGCACCAGTAGTCCGTTGGTGCGCTCATCACCGTGCAGGGTCAGCTCGGCGTTGAGTGACCGCTTCAGGGTCAGGGTGAAGGGGTACGTCACCTGCTCATAGACGAACCTGAACGGCTGTTGTGGTCCCAGCAGCACCCTGGATTCCGGCTCCAGATAATGGACCGGCGCCACCCGCTCCACTTCCTTGCCGGACTGCCGGTGTACCAGCTCCACCCGCCGACGTCCGAGGATCTCCCGCAGGTAAATGTTGTGGGACAGCGAGTTCAGTACCGAGCGGTACTGGGAGATGTGAACCAGGGGATTGTCGATTACGATAGCCACCCGGGTGCCATTGGCATCAGTGCCGAGTCGCTCGTAATCGGTATCCTTTGCCTCACGATCACCTTCACCGTCGTCGTAGAGATAGCCACCATCCTCACCACGGAACAGGTCGATACGGGTATAGCGGCCCTTGTGGAGTGTTTCCAGCCAGCCATAACCAAGGCCATAGATTGCCTGCTTCAGGCCACGACCAAAGAAGCCACGGCCAGTTGCCTCACCATTCGCAAGAGGGCTGTGGGCCCCGCCATAGGTCAGGCTGGCAAGGGCCTGTTGCCAGGTCATACCCTCGGCCTGGTCGGCAACGACCAGCATGGCGCCGTTCAGGTGCCGCTCGTACTGGATGGTGATACCGCCGGTTACCGCAATACCGTCACGCTCCAGCCGCGAGTAACTGTCATCGCTGTTGGTGACCAGCTCCACCAGTGCCTTTTCCACTGAGGCGAACCGTCGGGAATCAATATCGATTACCCGCTGGTCTACCGGAATTGCTGTGATGCCCATGGCCTGTACCCCCCGGAATTTCCCTGCTTCCAGTCCAAAGTAGGACAAATAGCGCATTTTGCTATTGATGCGCCTCAACTATGATAAAAAGACAGACAGGTAATCTCCCATTGTCAGCCCCGCGACCCGTAAAAGGCGAACCATGTTTCTAGAACGTTTTCACTCCGTCCGGGACGGACGCATCACCATTTCCGCGCTTCAGGCCAGCAAGTTCGCCAAGGAAGTGGCCGGAGACTTCAACCCGATACATGATCCCGACGCACGGCGATTCTGCGTACCAGGGGATCTGCTGTTCGCCGTGGTCCTGTCTCACTTCGGGCTTTCCCGGAACATGACATTCCGGTTCCGCGCCCTGGTTGGTGATGGTGTTGAGCTTCTGTTCCGGGAGAACGGGGACGACAGCATCGAAGTCTGTGACGACAATGGCAAGGTTTATCTGGAAGTCACCCGCAGTGGCGAAATCTCCCGGGACGAGCAGTTTATCGAGGACTTTACCCGGTGTTACGTGGCTGCCTCGGGCAAAAACTTCCCTCACACGCTGAAACCGCTGATGGAATCCAACGGTGTGATGTTCAACCCGGACCGTCCCATGGTGATGTATGAAAGCATGAGCCTGGCCCTCGACACGGTAGATGCGTCCTTTCCCGAACTGGAGCTGAGCAACGCCGACCTGGAAGCCGCCGGCAAACGGGGGAATGTGACCCTGGAATACCTGCTGAAAGCCGATGGCAAACCCGTGGGTGAGGTGACCAAGCGCCTGGTCCTGAGTGGACTGCGTCCCTACTGCCCGGAAGCCATGGCGGAGGTGATCGAGGAATTCTACCGGCTCAAGGCCCGCGGCGCCGATTACGGCAGCGAGATCGCCGGCTCCTGATACCGGTCAGACACAAAAAACCCCGGCCTGCGCCGGGGTTCTTCGGGAACTGGAGGCCCGCAATGCAGACCTCTTTCCATTCAGTTTCACCGTAACGGGAAACTTAGATCTTGCCGACCAGGTCCAGGGACGGAGCCAGGGTCTCTTCGCCTTCTTTCCATTTGGCCGGGCAAACTTCGCCCGGGTTCTTGCGAACGTACTGGGCAGCCTTGATCTTGCGCAGCAGGTCGTCGGCGTCACGGCCGATGCCTTCGGCAGTGATCTCAACGGCCTGGATGATGCCGTCCGGATCGATTACAAAAGTAGCACGGTCAGCCAGGCCCTGGCCTTCACGCATAACACCGAAGTTGTTGGTGATGGTGCCGGTCTGGTCGCCAACCATGTAGTACTGGATCTTGCCGATGGTCTCGGAAGTATCGTGCCACGCCTTGTGGGTGAAGTGAGTGTCGGTGGACACGGAGAACACTTCTACGCCCAGCTTCTGCAGCTCTTCGTACTTGTCTGCTACGTCGCCCAGCTCGGTCGGGCACACGAAAGTGAAGTCGGCCGGGTAGAAGAAAAAGACAGCCCACTTACCTTTTACGTCTGCCTCGCTGATCTCAACAAACTCACCGTTCTTGAAAGCGGTGGCGTTGAACGGCTTGATCTCGCTGTTAATGATGCCCATTTAATATAACTCCTGTTTGGTGCATTTGAGGGTTGAAGAATTTACGGGAGGCAAAGATACGGATTTTTCCGGCTTCGTTAAAATTGATAATTTCCAATGGAGAAATAGGTTCAGCCTATCCTTACGAAGCCAGGACCAACAACCCGCAGCCATTTCCATCCCGGGAAGTAACTGCGGTTGTTGATATGGGGGCTTATCCCGCAAGTTCAATCTTGTGGAAATCCAGAATATTTTCCTTGGGTGACGATTTGATGGCAGCCACCTCGCTCCGTTTCTTCGCCAGGATGTAGGCAAAGCAGGCGAAGTACAGGGCAATTACCAGCGCACCAACCCACTGGATGCGCAGGAAATCCAGCTGGAACAGCATGGTCAGGCCGACCATCGCCACCAGGTTGAAGATCACGTAGTTCACCCGGCCGAGGCGCTGTGCCGTCAGGTTCAGGTTGTCGGTGTACAGGCGGATCAGAGAATCCAGGGAATTCACCACCATCAACACACCGACAGAGATCATGGCGATGTTGGTGAAGGCAGCTATCTGCAGGCCCTCGGCGTGATAGTAGTAGAGCACGCTGAACCACACCCCGATGGCGATGGACGGAACCACCAGCATGGCGATGAGCAACTGCCAGGTGCGGATACCACTGACAAAACGGGCGGTGAACTGGCCGATCATGATGCTCCAGGCGAACCACCAGAACAGGTAGAAGGCGTGGTAGTCGTTAATCGGCAGCACAAACTGGTGAATGTTGCCGAAGTACTCGCCCAGCATGCTGGCAGTACCGAAGAAATCTGCCGGCGAGCCCTTGCCCAGCACGAACGCCCGGAACCACATGCCGACAATCAGGGCAATGAACAGCACACTGGAGCCGATGCTGAGAATGCGGATGTACTTGACCTTGGAACTGGAGTACACCGCCAGCGCGATCGACAGGAACACGATTGCGTAGAACGCGGGCACCACGGATTCGCCGTCACCCAATTGGGGCAGATACCAGGGCAGGTTTACCAGCAGCAGGTAGGCAGTGAACGCGCAAGTGCCGATGATTACGACGTTGTTAACCAGCTTCACCACGGGGATCTCGAAGAATCTCACCCGCGGTTCGATGATGGCGAAGTAGAAACAGGTCAGGAAGTAAAAACCCCAGATCAGAAATGCCCAAAACCCGAACTCGATGGCCAGCGGGTTGGCGAAGCCGTATTCCGGGTTTTCTCCAACGTTGCCGTAGCCGCCAAACTCGGTCAGAGGGAACATGATCAGCCCCACGTCCAGACCGGAGGTGAACAGGATGGCAATAAACGTAAAGGTGCGGACCGGTGTCACGCCGATGCACTGCATGTCCCACCATTTGTACAGGATCAGGGCAATGGCGGCGAAGGTGAATATCAGTCCTGTGGATAACCAGAGTGTCATGCGCTGCACCTCCGGTTGTTTGTCATCATTATAGTGAACAGCATGGGTGTTCCTCCTCTACTTTGTAAGCGCTGCTTCTTTCGAATCGGACACAAACCCAGGACTTGCCTATCTGGCGCCCGAAAACGGCAGAACACCGTCGCGCTGATAGGGAAATCCTGAGGGCTTGCAAAACCCCGGGCGCCTTGCACGCCCGGGCGGGATGACGACGCGCTAAACCAGCGCGCGCTTTGCCTGTCCCGGTCTCTGGCGTGCCTGCCACTGGTCATCCATCACCACAGGCGCATCAGAAGATTGCAGGGGGTCCTTGCCCCGGATAAGATCGGCCGCCCGCTCGGCCACCATGATGGTGGGCGCGTTCAGGTTGCCGTTGGGTATGGTCGGGAAGATGGACGAATCCACCACCCGCAGGTTCTTGAGGCCGCGAACCCGGGTTTCCGGGTCCACCACCGCCAGCTCGTCGGTGCCCATCTTGCAGGAGCAGGACGGGTGATAGGCGCTCTCCACCGCCTGACGAACAAAGGCGTCGATCTGCTCGTCGCTCTGGACCTCTGCGCCGGGCTGGATTTCTGCGCCCCGGTACTCGTCCATGGCCGGCTGGTTGATGATCTCGCGGGTCAGCCGCACGCAATCCCGGAAGCCTTCTCGATCGGCTTCGTGCTCCAGATAGTTGAAGCGGATGCGCGGCGCCTGCTTGGGATCCGCGGACTGCACGTGCACAAAGCCACGGCTCTTCGGCTTGTTATGGCCGATGTGCAGCTGGAAGCCATCACCATCGAAGGCTTCTTTGCCGTCATAGCGCATGGCCGCCGGCAGGAAGTGGTATTGCAGATCCGGCCACTCGACGCCGGCCCTGGAGCGGATAAAGCCACAGGACTCGAAATGGTTGGTGGCACCAAGACCATCCTTGCGCAGGATCCAGCGCACCCCGATCTTGAGCTTGTTCCACCAGTCCAGCTTGCGGTTCAAGGACACCGGCTGGTTGCAGCGGAACTGGAAGTAGAATTCCAGATGATCCTGCAGGTTCTCGCCCACGCCGGGCAGCTCGTGCTGCACCTCGATACCGGCCTGCTCCAGCACCTCGCGTTTGCCGATGCCGGACAGCTGCAACAGGTGCGGAGAACCGATGGAACCGGCGGAGAGAATCACTTCGCGGCTGGCCTGCACCTCATGCACCTTGCCGCCCTGCTCGTAACGCACGCCGGTGGCGGTCCTGCCTTCCAGCAATACCTTGTGTACCAGGGCGTGGGTGACCACGGTCAGGTTATCCCGCTCCATGGCCGGGCGCAGGTAGGCGTTGGCGGTGGACCAGCGACGGCCGTTCTTGACCGTCATGTGCATGGCACCGAAGCCTTCCTGCTGGGCGCCGTTGTAGTCGGCGGTCTCGAGATAACCGGCATCGGAACCCGCCTTGATAAAGGCCTTGTACAGCGGGTTCTGCATGTTGTTGCCGTTATTCACGCCCAGCGGCCCGAAATCGCCCCGGTAGTCATTGCCACCGAAAGCCCAGGTTTCCGCCTTCCTGAAATAGGGCAGGACATTGGCGTACTGCCAGCCGGCAGCGCCTTCGGATTCCCACTCGTCGAAATCCCTGGCGTGGCCACGGACATAGACCATGCCGTTGATGGACGAGGAACCACCCAGCACCTTGCCCCGGGGGCAGTGCATGCGACGGTTGTCCAGGTAAGGCTCCGGCTCGGTCTCGAACTGCCAGGCGTACTTTTTGGTGTTCATGGGAATGGACAGGGCCGTGGGCATCTGGATGAAGATGCTCTTGTCACTGCCACCGGTCTCCAGCAGCAGGACCTTGTTCTGGCCATCCTCGGTGAGACGGTTGGCCAGCACACAACCGGCCGAGCCCGCGCCCACGATGATGTAGTCGTATTGATTTTCTTTCATACGCGTTCTCCTCTGTGGCCTGCGGGATCAGAACGGGGCGTCGAGATCTTCCATCCCCACATACACCGATTTGATCTGGGTGTAGTGAGCGATGGTCTCGCGCCCGTTTTCCCGGCCGATGCCGGAGAGTTTGTAGCCGCCAACCGGCATTTCCGCCGGCGAGGCGCCGTAACTGTTGATCCAGCAGATGCCCGCCTGGATCTGGTGAATGACCCGGTGGGCCCGGCGGATGTCGTTGGTGAAGACGCCAGCGGCCAGGCCGGTGTCGGTGTTGTTGGCGCGGGCAATCACCTCGTCCTCGTCGGAGAAGGTCAGTACCGACATCACCGGTCCGAAGATCTCTTCCTTCACGATGGTCATGTCATCGGTGCAGTCGGTGAAGATGGTGGGCTCAACGAAATAGCCACCTTTGGAATCATCCGGCTCGAAGGCCCGGCCTCCGTGGCTCAGGGTGGCGCCTTCAGAAAGCCCCTTGGCGATGTAATCCAGCACCAGGTCCTGATGCTTTTTGGAGATCAAGGCGCCGAAGTTGGTGTCCGGATTCATCGGGTCACCCGGCTTGATGTTCTTGCGGGTCCGCTCCAGCAGGCGCTCCATGAACTGCGGGTAGATATCCTCGTGCACGAACACCCGGGTACCGTTGGTGCAGATCTCGCCCTGGGTGTAGAAGTTGCCCACCATGGCGGCGGAGATGGCGTTCTCCAGGTCGGCGTCGTCAAAGACAATCAGTGGGGACTTGCCGCCGAGCTCCATAGTGACGTCCTTCAGAGTGGACGATGCCGCTGACATTACCTTTTTGCCGGTGGCAACTTCGCCGGTGAACGACACCTTGGCGATGTCCGGGTGGTGGGTCAGCCACTGGCCGACTTCCGCCGCACCCTGGACCACGTTGAACACGCCAGCCGGCACACCGGCCTCCACAAAGATTTCCGCCAACTTCACGGCCCCCATCGGGGTTTCCTCGGAGGGTTTGAAGATCATGGCGTTGCCGCAGGCCAGCGCCGGAGCCGACTTCCAGCACGCGATCTGGATCGGGTAGTTCCAGGCACCGATGCCGGCGCAGATACCCAGCGGCTCGCGGCGGGTGTAGTAGAAATCGCCACCCAGATCCTGCTGGTTGCCCTCGATGGAGGGCGCCAGGCCGGCGAAGAATTCGATGGCGTCCGCGCCGGTGACCACATCCACGGCCTCCGCTTCCTGCCAGGGCTTGCCGGTATCCCGAACTTCCGCGGCCGCCAGCTCGTCGTTGCGCTCACGCAGTAAGGCCACCGCCTTCAACAGGATGCGGCTGCGCTCGATGGCCGGCATGGCGGACCACTGGGCAAAGCCGGCCCGGGCACTTTCCATGGCCGCCTGCTGGACGGCCTCATCCGCCACTTCCACCTCGTAGATGACCTGGCCGGTGGCCGGGTTGACCACCGGGAAGGTCTCGCCGCTAGTGTTGGCCAGGAAACGGCCGTGCACAAAGTTCTGAACCACAGGTACGTTGTTGGACATAGTGACCGGTAACCTCAATTCGCTGAATTCGTTGCCCCGGCCTTGGCCAGGGTGTCGTGAATAAACTGTTTGGTGAGCCGCTCGCCCGCCTCGAAGCTTTCCATCGGGTCCAGGCTCAGGGCACTTCGCAGCCAGAAACCGTCAATCATCGCAGCGGTCTGGCGCGCGGCCTCCGTGGCCTGCCCCGCCGGCAACACCTGGGCGAAGGAATAGCGCAGGTTGCTGTACAGCCGGGCGTTGTTGATCTGCTGCAGTCGCTTGAGCCCCGGCTCATGCATGGAGCGGGACCAGAAGCTCAGCCAGGTCTTGGCGGCCAGGGCCGAGCGCTGGAATTCGGAAAAGTTGGCTTCCACGATGCAATCAAGCCGCTGCTCCGGGGAGCCATCGGTTTTCGCCATGCGCTCACGCAGTTCCTTGCCCAGCTGCTCGAGCAGGTAACGCAACGCCGCCTCGATCAGGCCCTGCTTGCCCCCGAAGTAATGACTGATGATCCCCGAGGACATTCCCGCCCGCTTGCTGATGCTGACTATGGTGGTGTTCTGCATGCCCAGCTCGGCGATGGACTCCATGGTGGCGTCAATGAGCTGCTGCTTGCGGGTATCTTTCATTCCAACTTTTGGCATGGCGATTCCGCGAATTCCCGATGATTTCCGTGTCGAAAACAGGCTCTGATCTCTACCTGTTTTTTATTAATTGAACGTTCAATTAAAATAAAGGCTACAGAAACGTGACAGGGATTTCAAACCTGCTCAAAAAAGAGCGGCCGTTATTGGCCGCTCCATTGTTTCTCGATCAGGGTTCTTTCCGCATCAGGGCCAATGGCCGGCCCTTCCATGAGTCGATCCAGCGTCTCATCCAGGACACGACCTCCGGTCGCGGTCTGATAGGCCTCCGGAGAGGCGCTAACCTCCACATCGACTTTCGCCACCTGTTGCCAGTCGCCGGCACCGGTGCGGCAGGCAATCTGTTCGGAGGCATGGTCAGCCTTCTGTACCAGGTACTGCCGGCACCAGTCTCCGTCCTGGTTCCGGAAGGTCAGCCTCGGCGTCACGGTGGTATCGTCAATGGCATGGGGCTCACCGCTCGGACGCGCCTCCAGGGCCTGTGCCACCTCCGCCCAGCCGGCTTCTTCGCCGGACTCCGGCAAGGCCAGCCACTGGGCGAGCGCAAACCCGGCAATCACCGCAGCGGCGACGGCTTTGCCGGTATGCTCCCTTACCCTACGCCACCAGGGGAAGGCAATGACATTGTCCGGCTCGCCTCCGGCACCCTCTGATGACTTTTCAGCCAGCAGCCGGGTAACCGATTCGGGCATAGGCCGGTCATCGATCGCGCCATAACGGGCCTGCAGTTCGGCATCGACCGACGCCAGTTCCGCCAGACGATCCGCCAGTGCCGGATCCGCGGCCAGCTGGTCACGCACCGCCTGCATCTCTGCCTCGGGCAGTTCATGGTCCAGGAAAGCAGACAGGGTCTCGTCGGTTATGTTCATGGTCGGGTCCTCATGGTTACAGATGCCAGCGCCTCGCTCAGTGCCGCCCTCGCCCGGGCCAGCCGGCTCATGACCGTACCCTTGCGTACCGACAGAATCTCCGCAACGGCCTGGTAGGAGAAGCCCTGGATGGCCACCAGGGATATGATCTGGCGCTGATCCTCCGGCAAATTTGCCATGGCCGCATCCACCCGGCTCCACTCGATCTCCCGGGCCGTCTGCTGCTCGCCGTCCACAACCTGGCCATCGGACAGCTCCGGCCGTTCCGCTGCCTCCCGGCGAACCTTCCGGGCCCGGCACTCGTCTATCCAGACATTGCGACAGACCCGGAACGCCCACTTGGTAAGATCAGCGTCCCCGGGCATTTCCCGGGCCAGTAACCGTTCCACCGTGTTCTGGAGCAGGTCGTCGGCATCGGGCATGGAGCCGGTAAGCGAGTAGGCAAAGCGTCTGAGCCTGGGCAAAAGTTCGGTAATTTCCTGATGCATAGCGCTCTTTGCTGATACGTGTTACCAGTACAACGAGCCAGAAACCGTTTTATTCCACCAAAGCACGGAATTTTTTTCTGACCCGGTCGTTATATCGAATGAAACACTCCCGAATGCGGACAGACACGATGAAGCACTCCCGAAAGATCCATTGGCTCTCCGCCCTTGCCCTGGCCTCCCTTGCTACCCCGGTTGTGGCGCTGGGTACCGGCGTGCTGGACGGTGCCGCCGGCCCTGTCACCCGGCAGGTGGAGCAAAGCGCAGAACGGCTCGTGGAGCGGAGGATGGCCCGTCACATCGAGGACCGGGTGGAAACCGCAACCAAAACCCTCCGGAACCCGCTTGAAAACCTGCCGTCGAAGCTGCCTGTCCTGACGGAACAAGGCGAGGTAGCATTCAACGATGTTGTCGTCGAAGATGGCTGGCGCGCGGTGGAACGCGAGTGGCTGTTCACCGGCACGGACGAGGAAATCGCCCGACTCGATCAAACCGGCATTACGCTGCTCAAGCGTCAAGAATTGGGGGGACTGGGCGTAAACCTTGTCCGCTTCCGGGTGTCACCGGAACTGGACTCCCGGGAGGCCCTGCGCTCAATTCTGCCGGAGCTTACGGACCGGCTGGACCGGAACCATATCTACAGCCCCCAGACTGACGAACCACCGCCGAAGCCGCAGTCGCGGGCACCCCAGTGGCAGAGCCTGTGCTCTTCCCCGGTTCGGGTCGGTATGGTGGATACCTCGATTGCCACGGACCATCCGGCATTCCGGCAAGCCCGGCTGGTGCAGTCCCGTTTCCTCAAGGTCGACGGCGCGAAAGGCCAGCTTGCCGAGCCCCGTGCCCACGGGACCGCCGTCGCGAGCCTGATGGTGGGCGACTTCAGCGGTGATTCGCCAGCCCGCCTGCCCGGCGCCACCCTGTACAACGCGTCAGTGTTCTTTGACCGGAACCGGAATCTGTCCGGTGCCACTCTGGGACATCTTCTGCAGGGCCTGAACTGGCTGTCGGAGCAGGCTATTTCCGTCGTGAATATCAGCCTGACAGGGCCGGATAACCGGGTGCTGGCGACGGTGACCGGCAACCTGCTGGATCGCGGCATTGTGATGGTGGCCGCGGTGGGCAATCAGGGACCGGCGGCACCTCCACTGTATCCGGCGGCCTATCCGGGAGTCGTCGGTGTTACCGCAGTGGATGACTCGAACGAGCTTTATCGGTGGGCCAATCGTGGCGAGCAGGTGATGTTTGCGGCCCGGGGCGTATCGGTCCCGGTCGCTGCACCGGATGGCGGATTGACGTCAGACAGCGGCACCTCCCTGGCGGCACCGGTGGTCGCGGCGGCCCTCGCCTGCCGGCTTCTCGCGACTTCCCCGGAGCAGGCCATAGAGGCTCTGATCGGAACAGCCCGGGACCTTGGCGAGCCTGGCCGTGACCGGAGTTTCGGCCACGGCCTGCTGGATTACTGATTCTTACGGGTCAGAATCCGGCCCGCAGGGTGACTCCAGCCACGGTCTTGTCATAGTCGGCCGAATCCACGTTCGAGGTGTAGTTTCCGTACGAAATGCTGGGCTCAATACTGACCACCTCGGTCAGACCGATGCGCCAGCCTGCTTCCAGGATTCGCCCCTGATCCGCGCGCTGGCTGGAACTGCGCTCGGTAAGGTCACCTGTGAGCGGATCCGTCAGCAACGGATCGTTGCTGGTGATGGTCACCGCCTCGTATTCCCGATCCTCGAACCGCCAGCCCAGTCGCAACCGGTTGTCCTCGCCTGCCAGCGTGAACTTGTGCACCAGGCTGATGCGGACCCGCACCAGGCGGTTGTCATAGGCATCGGCCTCAGCGTCCTCACGGTCGCCGTCCACCCCGAACAGCAAGTGGCTTCGGGCCTCGTTGAAGAAAAAGAACGTATCCAGGCTGGCGCCCTTGATGTCCGAATCCCGGGCATCGCTGTCCTCGAAGTCCTTGCCCTTATCCTGCAGACTCGCCAGCAGGTAGACATCGTCACCTACCAGACGCCCGAGATAGACACTGGCTCGCTGATAATCCAGGAAAGGATCGGAACCCAGCGTCGCATGGGAAAAATGGTAGCTGGCTCCGACGGTAACCGGATCGAAGTCGTAACTGATATCGGCGGAAGCCAGATGAATGTCCTGGTCAAACCGGTCAAAGGTCTGGTACCGGCGGCCGGACACGGAATAACCGAGCGTGATATTCAGTCGTTCTGCCGGCTTGAGGATGCCCTCCAGACCAGCATCGAACACCCAGGCCTCGTCACTCTCGCCGGAAGACGCATTCAGTTCGTCCACGGTCAGGTTGCTGTCGTGCTCGTAGCCCCCTTCCAGATGCCCGTTCAGTTCAGCCTTTTCCGCGGCCTCGGCCACCAGTAATGGAGACATCAGTCCCACGGCAAGGGACAGTGCGGAGATTCGGTCTATCAAACGCATATCGGCTCCTCTCTGTCAGAAAAAAGCCGGGCCTGAAAATGGCCCGGCCGCGGCTGAGTGAATGCTTACAGAGCGCCGCCGGTGGCGGAGCCCTGCACCGTACCCTTCACGGTGTTGCGAACTTCACTCTTCACGCTATCTGACACTGACGTGCCGATTTGCTGATTGGTTTCAGCCCGGATTTCGGCATTTCGGGCCTCATTCATTCGCTCCTGCGCCTGCTGGCGCTGCTCATCCGCACTGGAGGCAGCGGCTTCGGCCGCTGCGTTTGCAGTACCCCGGACCTTCTGGCCGGTTTCGACGCCCGCGCGTACAGCCTGATTGGCGTTCTGGCGAGCCTCACTGCTGGCCGCCTGACCTTGTTCAGATGCCTCATCGCGAACCGACCGGCCATTGACGCTACCTTCAGCCGAAGCGGATCCGCCGCCTTGGGCCGAAACACCATTCTGGGCACTGGCCTCAGCACTCATGTTGGTCTCGGCCTGCATACTGGCATTGGCGGAACCGGAGCCTTCGGCCGCCAGGGCACCAGTGGAAAGGATGGAACAGATTGCGAGGGTCAGTACGTGCTTTTTCATGGTTACGTCCTCCTGTTTTGCCCGTTTCGGGTTGCTTTCACCAGGAAGACGTGTGGGTAGCGAGTTTATTCCAGTTTTTTTTCAGGGGGTGCCCAGACCGGGACATCTTCACGTTTCGGTTCGTCCCAATCCTTTTGCATGACGCCGCTCAGCGCCTCCTCGAGCTTCATGAACAGCTCACCGTAACGGGGACTGAAACCGATGCCCTCCTCGATTTCCTTCCACGCCTCGAACAGCTCGTCTTCATGAGCCCTCTCATTCTCGAAGAACGCCCAGGTCATCTGCCGGGCCCGAAGCGGGTGAACGCCCATGGCCGTCAGGGTGTGGCCGCCCAATTCCAGTGCTGAATGGTAGGTCTCGCTGACCACGTCATCGGCACCGGCCTGCCGTAAGCGGTAACCGTGGCCGCGATCAAAGGCGCGGGCAAGAACCCAGACACCGGGATGAAACTGCTTGACGTGCTCGACGATCTTGATCGCCCGGTCCCGGTCATCGATGGCCACGATCAGCAGCCTGGCATTGTCGATGCCGGCGGTCTCGAGCAGGTCCGGCCGGCTGGCATCACCGAAGTAGCTTTTCAACCCGATCTGCCGGACGTTCTCTATTTGCTCGATCTCATGATCCAGCACCACCGTGGGAATGTTGTTGGCCCGCAACAGCCGGCAGACAATCTGACCAAAACGACCCACACCGGCGACAATCACGGGTGCCTGTTCCTCGATGTCATCTGCCTCACGCTCCGGATTGGTTGCGGTGCGATACCGGGGCAAAACGACCCGGTCGTAGACGATGAAAAGCAGTGGTGTCAGGAACATGGACAGCGCCACCACCATCGACAACGTCTGCGCCAGATCGGTTGGAATCACGCTGTTCTGGCGACTGTAGGTGAGCAGGACAAAACCGAATTCACCGGCCTGCGCGAGGCCGAGCGTGAATAACCAGCCATTGCTGCCCCGGATCCCGAACGTCATTGCCAGGGCACACAGGATCAGGGCCTTTATCACAATCACCAGGAGCGCCAGACCCAGCACCACCATCCAGGACGCCGCCAGCACACCGAAATCGATGCCGGCGCCGACCGTGATGAAAAAGAGACCCAGCAACAGCCCCTTGAAGGGTTCTATGTTCGCTTCCAGCTCATGACGGAATTCGCTGTTGGCCAGCACCACGCCGGCAAGAAAGGCTCCAAGGGCAGGCGACAGGTTGACCAGGCTCATCAATGCCGCAATGCCGATCACCAGCATCAGCGCCGTGGCCGTGAACACTTCCCGTAACCCGGCCCGCACCACGTATCGGAACAGCGGCCGCCCGAGGTAGAAGCCACCAACGATCACGAACGCGATCGCTCCGACCACCACCAGGGCATGGGCCCAGGCCGGCAGGCCATCCACCAGACTCAGTTGGTCACCGTGGCCGGCCGTGCCTGCTCCTGGCTCTGCCCCCGCCGAGACAGAAAGCAGCGGAATAAGTGCCAATACCGGGATAACGGCGATGTCCTGGAACAGCAATACGGAAAAGGCGCTTCGCCCTCCTTCGGTTTTCGCCAGCCCCTTTTCGCTCAAGGTCTGGAGGACGATCGCCGTAGACGACAACGCAAAAATCAGCCCTACCGCGAGCGCCGTCTGCCACACCAGGCCAAGCCAGGTAGCGACCGCAAAACCAGCGACCGACGTCAGCACGACCTGCAGGCCGCCAAGGCCCACCAACCGAACCCGCATGGCCCACAATGCCTTCGGATCCAGTTCCATGCCCACGAGAAACAGCATCATCACTACGCCGAATTCGGCAAAATGCTGGATCGTTGAAGCTTCCTGGCCGACAAAACCGGTTACAGGTCCTATGACAACCCCGGCCACCAGGTAACCGAGTACGGAACCCAGACCGAGGCGCTTGGCGAGGGGTACTGCAATGACTGCAGCCACCAGGTAGATAAAGGCCTGGACAAAGTAGGCAGTCATTGGGTGAAATCGCTCCGGTGGATTAAGTGCAGTGGTTTATGTTCGGCGCCGGTAATCGGGGTCTGTCCAGCACCTTGGGAGGGGTTCACCCGACGGGAAAACCAGCTCCGATTTCGGGAAGGATTCCGGATCCTGAGCTTCCTCCCCATAGTGAAGGCTGCCTTTGATGGAATCCAGGTGAGGATCGAACAGGGCGGCGCTATCCAGCACTTCAATCAAGTGCCCGGTGGCTTTCTCGGCAACAAACATGGCGGTCTCCTTGTTCCTTGATACCAGGAATCTTTTTTAAACTTAACAGAGAACCGGCGAATCTGCGCAACCAAAAACCGACTGCCGCCCCGGCTAACCTTTTCTCGGCCGACCAAACAGGACCCGCAGTTCCTCCTTCGCCTGCTGCAGCCGATGCCGTTGCTCTTCAGGAAGATGTTTGCCCGCACGGTTGATGTAGAACGTCAGCATCGACATGGCGGAGCGGAAGGGTTCGGATTTCCGCCGTGAACTCTGCTCCGCTGAACGCTTCAGTGACAAGGCTATCTCTTTCGGATCCTCCAGGGTAAAAACACCTTCCTCGAGATCCAGCGAGTCACTGGTTTCGGTCACTTTCTGTGACCATTGGCCTGCAGGCTTACGCCCGTCTTTCTCTGAAGTCATGGTTTGCCTCCTGCGTTCGCTACACCAACCGTTCCGCGCCGGACACGGTTGAAAAACGTTCAACCGGGTTCCAGTCTCTAACCAGTGTTGCAAATTTTCTGGGCGAAGGACTCTCTCGGCTATGACTATTGACCAGATTCAGGCCCTGATCGACAGCTGGACCGGACTCGGTATCTGGCTGGCCCTCGTCGCCGCCAGTGTTGCGTGGGTGGTCTACGATCTGCGCACCAACAACAGCCACATCGCCTCCATGATGCAGTGGGTATGGGGGCTGACAGTGCTCTATTCCGGCCCCATCGGTGTCCTGATCTACCGCTACTCGGGGCGCAAGCAGATAGCCACGGACAGTCTGGCCCGGAAAGGCTTCCGATCGGTAGCCCACTGCTATTCTGGTTGCGGCATTGGTGAGATCCTCGGTGTCATCATCTCCGTCGGTCTGTTTGCCATGGGGAATTTCTGGGCGGCGATCATCACCTTCTCGCTGGCGTACATCTTCGGCTTCGCCATGAATATCGGCCCCATGATGCAAAACGGCATGCCCTTCAAGGAAGCCTTCAAGGGTGCCTTCGTAGCGGAATCCATCTCCATCGTGGTCATGGAATCTGTGGCCATCACCACCGATCTGTATCTTGGCGGCGAGTCCACCATGGGCGACGCCCTGTTCTGGTCATCGCTCTATGTATCCCTGTCACTCGGCCTGTTCGCGGCCTGGCCGGCCAACTTATTGCTGATCAAATATGGTCTGAAGGGCGGCATGGGCGATCCGAGAGACACGGACGCGGCAGCCCACGCCCACTGCCACTGATCCGGCAGGGGCCAGCGCAGCGAATATGATGTGGAAGGAACGCCCGGCCTCGTGCACCATGGAGGTCGGTTTCACCTGAGGGTACGGATATGCCCCTGATTGGATGGATTATCGTTCTGCTAGCACTGGCCCTGATCGTCGGCAGCCTCATGGTGCTGCGCGATTCGGCTCACATGCGCCTTCCACCGGAAAAGCTGGAGAAAATCCGTAAGCGCAAGGCCGAAATGGAGGAAAAAGACAAGGCCGAGGGCGATGATTGAATGACGGTCCGCATCTAACGGAAGAGAAAGGCTGCCAGGTGAACCAGCACCACCCTGGCCAGGCAGACTCACCGCACACTTTTTCCCGGCTTTTGCAGGTATGATTGACGAAACAAGACGAACGTGATCGATCCACCGGGACACGGAACAGACAGTGGCGGCAGCGAACAGAAATAGGAAATCGGGGCTCGGAATCAATCTCTTCGGACTTATCTTCCTGCTGGTCGGCCTTGGAATCCTGATATTCGGCCCCTTGCACACCCTCTATGAACACGCTGTCAGCGCCGACTGGCGACAAGTACCCGCGGCCCTCGAGAGCGCCAACGTACGCAGCAACACCGGTTCCGACTCGACCACCTATTCCGTGGAGGCTGCCTACCGCTACCAATACAGCGGCCGGAACTACTACGGGTCCCGGGTCGGGTACGATCGCGGCAGCGATAACATCAGCGATTACCACCATGAACTGGTCAGCCGGCTGCGTCACGCCAGCAGTCGGGGCGCCCTGAGAGCCTGGGTGAATCCGGATTCGCCTTCGGAAAGCTATCTGGTCCGGGAACTGAGGTGGGAGAAGATGCTGTTCATGACCATCTTCGGCACCGTCTTCGGCGGTGTGGGCCTGTTTGTCATGTTCATGGGGCGGAAAAAAGCGGCTGTGGCTGCCGTGGCGGGCGGCCCCATCCACTCATCCGAAAAGCACGGTTCCTGGCTGTTCGGCTTCATGGCATTCATGTTCCTGGGCATCAGCCTGCCCGGGGTACTGGCGATGCCGGACGAGCTTGGCAAGGACAACTGGCCGATTCTCGCGGTGCTCCTGTTTCCCCTGGCCGGCTTCTGGCTCGCCTACATGGCCTGGAAAAATCTGCGGAACTGGCGCCACTACGGTCCCGCGCCACTGGCGCTGGACCCCTCCCCCGGCCAGATCGGCGGCGATGTCGCCGGCCGGATTACTCTCGCCCGCCGCCTCGGCCAGGCCGACTGGCTGGTGACCCTTCAGTGCCTGCGGGTCCGGATCAGCCGCGGCAAGAACAGCAGCCGCAGCGAGTCCGTCATCTGGCAGGCCGATCAGGTGCCGGAGGTGAACGATGAAGCCACCGGTTCCGTGGTGCGCTTTCGCTTCACCCCGCCAACCGACCTGCCCGAGACTGACAACCTGGGCAATCGCCAGGTCGAATGGCGCCTGCTGCTGACCGGTCCCAAACAGCCCATTCCGCTCCAACGGACCTACGAGTTGCCGGTGGTCCAGGGCACGCAGACGTCCTCCATTTCCCTCAGCCCGGCCCATGTGGAACACCATGAACGCCAGGCGCGCATGAAATCGCTGACCGACGCCGCCGAACAGATCGATGTCCAGATGCTTGGCAACGGTGTGGTGCTGCACAGCCGCCCCGGTCGCAACCTCGCCATGAAGGCCATGGTCCTGATGTTCGGGTTGATCTTCGGCGGGGTGAGCGTGGGGCTGGCTTACGTGGCTGCGGAGGAAGGCATCATGCTCTACTTCATGGCCTTCATGTTCGGCCTGTTCGGTTTCCCCATGTTCCTGAGCGGGCTGTTCATGCTTGGACGAAGCCTGAAAACACGCGTCGAAGGCCCCCGTGTGGAGGCGGTCCGTTACTGGGGCGGCATGGCCCTGTGGAAACGCTCAGGCAACCTGGTGCATGCGGACCAATTGAAGCTGAAGGGCGGGATGAGCATGAACAGCGGCCGGCGCACCACCGAGTACTTCTCACTGGAATTCCGTGACGAAACCGGGGGCAAGGTTATCCGCCTGGCCGAGGGCATCGCCGGCCGGGCTGTGTCAGAAGCTCTGAGGGAAAACCTTATCAAATTGCTCCGGCTCGACTGAGCTCATCTTCAAGCGCCCGGGCCCGAATTCGCTCAATTTTCAATCAAAATCCGCGTTTCCCCTGCCCAGCTGCTATATTTTCCTTGGGATTTCACAAATTTTCACAGTCGTGACCGCCCGCCAACCAAGGAAATGTCTGAACAAGGGAGTTCATGCATGCAGCCACACATCCGTTTCTCACGCACCCTCATCATTCTTGGATTCGCAGCGACCCTGGCGGCCTGCGCGGGTCCCGGACCTCGCCCGGACAGCGATTTACAGCTGGCCACCGGGTCCATTACCCAGGCAGAAGCTGCCGATGCCCGCCAGTTCGAGCCGGTTCTGCTGAACCAGGCCCAGAACAAGGTGGCCGATGCCCGTGAACTGATCGATCGGGAAGAATACAGGGAAGCCGAACGCCTGCTGGAGCAGGCGGCGGTGGACGCACAGTTGGCCGGAGCACGCTCCGAGACCGAAAAAGCCAGGCGCGCCGTGGAGGAGATCAACGCCAATATCGAGAACCTCCGCAGACAGCTGGAAATGGACCAACAGTGAGCCCTGAAAGGAGATCGACACCATGAATCGTACACTGTCCCTGATTACCACAGTCGGGCTTTCGGCGCTGATGTTTGGTTGTGCCAGCGCCCCCGAGCAGAATGCCAAAGTCGACGAAGCCCGCATGGTCTACAACAAGATCGCGGAAGATCCCTACGTTGCCCGCAGTGGCTCCAGCCAGCTCCGCAGCGCGCGCAGCGAACTGGATCGGGCGGAAGCCCTGCTGGAGGATGACGAGGATATCGTGCGGGTCGAACACTCCGCCTACCTCGCCAAGCGCCATGCCGAGATTGCCGAGCAGCAGGGCCTGCGCGCTGAACTGGAGGAGGAAATCAGCTCCGCAGAGAAACGTCGGCAGGACATCATGCTGGAACTGAAATCCAATGAGGCGGCTTCCCTGCGTGCGCAAATGGAGGCGCTCCAGGCCGAGAAAACCGAGCGCGGCATGGTACTGACCCTCGGTGACGTGCTGTTCGACCTCAACGAGGCCGATCTGAAGCCCGCGGGCATGCGCACGGTACAGAGGCTCTCAGACTTCATGCTGCAATATGAAGACCGCCGGGTGCGGGTCGAAGGCTACACCGACAGTACCGGCGCCGAGTCATACAACCAGGATCTGTCCGAACGCCGGGCCATGGCGGTGCGCGATGCGCTGCTGGCCGAGGGAGTTGCGCGAAGCCGGGTGGAAGTGATCGGCTACGGCGAAGCCTATCCCGTGGCGAGCAATGACACCAGTGCCGGGCGACAACAGAACCGACGGGTGGAGATCGTCATTTCCGATGAGAACGGCGTGATCCAGACACGCTGAGGATTATTTCCGGGGGCGTCCGGGCCTGACCAGGATCCAACTGGCCAGGACCACGCCCCCGAACACCGTGTACACGAGAATAAACACCCACTCCGGCGCACTGTAATAGAGTAACGATTGCAGCCAGTGCTGAATGAACGAGCCCTCATACCCGGCCGCGCCGGCTCTCTCCCTCAATTCCATTTCCCATACCGTCAGCGGGCAGAGCACGCCCAGCCACGCCTGCAGCACCACAATGCCGATCACCACCAGATGAGTGACCCGGAACCAGACATTCCGGATCCAGCGCCAGTGCAGCAAGCGGCCCAGGAAAATTGCCACCAGGCCCAAAATAACAAAGGCCACCAGCAGCACATGCAGGACCAGCAGCGAATCCGCCAGCGCCAGGTACAGGGACTCCGGGGCATCACGCATCATTGTGGGGCCTGCGCCGCGTCACGCTGGCCGATCAGATACTCGGCTACAGCCTGGTATGCCGGCAGCGATGTCGGATCGATAGCGGCATTCTTGGCCGTTGGAAAGGAGGCGAGGCGGACAATCACCATGTCCGCGGTCGGATCCACGTAGATGGTCTGCCCGTGCACACCGCGGGCCGCAAATGCGCCATGCTCGTTATGGAGGACCCACCACATACTGCGGTAGCTGCCACCGTCCAGGGTGCGGTAGTCGGCTTTTGCGAATGCACCCCTGTCGCCGCCGGCCCGGATAGTCTCCACCACCTCCGCCGGAAACAGGCGCTGGCCATTGATCTCACCGTCGCCCAGCATCAGCAAGCCGATGCGCCCCAGATCCCGGAGGCCGGCGCTGAGTCCACCGCCGGCAAACGGTGTGCCCTTGCCGTCCACGGTCATATAACCATCCTGCTCGGCGCCCATCCGGCTCCAGATGCGGTCGGACAGCAGCGCTGCCAGGTCCTGTCGGGTTACCCTCGAAATGATCCAGCCAAGGGCATCGGTATTGACCGTCTTGTAGCCGAACACCTCACCGTGGGTTCCGGCCTGTCGGACGGTCTCAAGATACTCGAAGTAGCCATCCGGCCCCTCATACCCCTCAGGCTTGGGCAAAGGACTGGCCGCGGCGGAATAGACCCAGATATCCGCTTTCGGATCAGCATAATCCTCGCTGTAATCAAGCGCGGTGGTCATATCCATTACCTGGCGCACGGTAGCACTGCCAAAAGCGCTCCCGGACAACTCCGGGATGATGGAAGACACCCTGGCCTCTTCATCCAGCTTCCCTTCCGCTACCAGTATTTCCGCCAACAGACCGGTCAACGACTTGGTCATCGACATGGCGGCATGCTTGCCGCGCTCATTCAGACAGCCGGAATAGCGCTCGTAGACCACCCTGCCCCCGTGAAGGATCAGAATGCCGTCGGTGTAATTGGCCGAGAGCGATTGCTCCCAGGTCATCGGCTCGTCTGCGCCCATGGGCACGAAACGCACCGTGTCGATACCCTCATCCCACGCATACGGCAACGGAACCGGAGCTCCAAGGCCGCGACTTACCTGTTTCGTCGGCATGAGTTCGCGGATGTGACAAACGGTCCAACGCAGCTTGGGAAAACCGAAAAAGTCCGATTCCGGCTGTGCGATCAGCTTGTCCGGTGGCGGCGGAAAGCCCATCATCCAGCCCAGTGCGCGCGGGTCGGACCGTTCGGCACTCAGGGGAGCGTCAGCGTAGGCGACCGGACAGGCCACCCACGCGAGAACAGCGAATGTCCCGGCCAGAAGCCACCGGGAAATGGAAACAGATGTTTGCACCGGTTGCCCTCCTTGCACGGATGCCGGGGCCTGGAGTTCCCCGTCCAGATAACCACTATAGTCTCTGGGATCGGTAGACGGAATGCTCCGGAGCCGGCTATTACCTGCCCCAATAAAACATCCCGGATTGCTTTCCGAGGATGGTTGCCTCAAAGCGCGTCCGGGCGGCCTGCCCAGCCAGCCCGTAGCATACGTGCAGTGGTAACAGATGCTCCTCACGGGGGTGGCAGAACCGGGCGTAAGGCGCCTGGTCCCAATGCCTCAAACGGTCAGCGCGTTCGGCTTCACTGATCGTCGTATCGGTACAGGTGTCCTCCAGCCAGACCTCGAAAGCCTCATTCCGCTGCTGGATATCCGGCGTGTTCGGCGTGAAAAATGCCCGCATGTTGTGGAAGGAAAAACCGGACCCGATCACCAGCAGGTTGTCGTAGTCCAGGGCCTGCAAGGCCCGGCCAATAGCCAGATGTGTTTCCGCATCCAGGCTGTTCACCAGTGACAGCTGCACGCATGGAATATCGGCCTCCGGATACATCAGTTTCAGCGGCACGAACAGACCGTGATCGAAGCCGCGATGATCGTCCAGCCTTGCTGGTATCCCGGCGTTACCAAGCGCCGCATGAACCTGTCCGGCGAGCGTCGGTTCTCCGGGACACGGGTACTGAATGTCGTAAGACTCCGGCGGGAAGCCGTAGTAATCGTAGATCAACGACGGATTAGTCCCGGACGTGATGGTGGGTACCGACTCTTCCCAGTGGGCACTGATCACCAGGATGGCCGAGGGCCTGCGCAGCTTGCCTGCCATCTCCGTGAGCCGCTCCACCATCTCACGGTGGCCCGGATCACCCAGCAGCGGCATCGGCCCGCCACCGTGGGAAATGAACAGTACATCGGTACTTTTCTGCATGTTTGTCACTCCCGAACAGGCGCTCCCGGACATTTCAGGGGGCGCCTTCTGTTCTTCAGGTCGATCCGATCAAGCCGCCACAGGCTTGCTGTAGACAGTACCAGTGCCCAGTCGCTGGAGCAGCACATTATCCAGGGCGAATCGTCCACCACCCTGAATGGCCAGGGCCACACTGACCACGAACAGGGTCAGGGCATACTCATAGCCGTTGTTGGACATGAACAAGCCGTTACCGATGTGAACCGCGAAGACCGCCACCAGCATGGCAATGGCGTTGACCAGTGCTGCCGGACGGGTCAGCAAGCCCACAGCCAGCGCGAGACCACCAAAGAATTCGGCACTACCGGCCATCAGCGCCATCAGGTAGCCCGGCTCCAGGCCGATGCTGGCCATCCACTGACCGGTGCCTTCCAGGCCGTAGCCGCCAAACCAGGCAAACAGTTTCTGCGCACCATGGGCCGCCAGGATGAGCCCGACCGGTACCCGCAGGACCAGTGCGGCAAAACCCCCGGTGGAACCGAAAAGCGCCTGTGCAAATTGAGTGTTCATAAGGGTCACCTCGAATCTTTCGCTGTTGATGGGCTCTGAAGCGCCGCTCCAGAAGATGGGAGCACTTTACTATCGCCAGAATGAAAGACTAAGGTGGACAACGTTGTCTTATTATCAACTGTATGTTGATAATGTGCGGTCACAACAAGGCAGGACAAGCCAATGGACCGTATCGACGCCATGCGCGCCTTTGTTACCGTGGTGAATGAAGGCACCTTCACCCGCGCTGCGGAACGACTGGAGATGTCACCACAGCTGGTTAGCAAATACGTTTCCCAGCTTGAACAACACCTGGGCGTACGCCTGCTCAACCGCACCACGCGCAAACTTCATCTGACCGAGGCCGGCACCCGGTACCACCAGCGCGCCGAACAGGTCCTGACCGACATCGATGATCTGGAAAACCAGCTGGGTGACCTGCAGGGCGAAGCCCGCGGCCTGCTTCGCATCAGCGCGCCGGTCTCCTTTGCCATCCGCCACATGGCACCGCTGCTGACCGAGTTCCAGAAGGCCCATCCCGCCGTGGACATCGACCTGCAACTGAACGACCGGAAGGTGGATATTGTCGAGGAAGGGTTCGATATCGCCCTGCGCATCGGCCACCTGAAGAGCTCATCCCTGATCGCCAAACGAATCGCCCCGGTGCGGCTGGTGACCTGTGCCTCGCCGGAATATCTGATAGCTTATGGCACACCGCAGCGGCCGGAAGACCTCCGGGATCACCGCTATCTGCGGTACAGCTATATGGATCAGGACGCCACCGGACAGGTTCACCGGTGGCTGAGGAGCGCGGGGAAACATTCGGAGGGTGACATGGTCAGCAACAATGGCGATGTGCTGGTGGAAGCGGCCATTGCCGGGGCCGGCATCGCGGTCCAGCCCACGTTTATCGCAGGCTCCGCGATCCGGGAGGGCAAACTGAGAGTCATCCTCCCCGATCACGAACCCGAGCCGATGGCGTTATACGCGGTGTACGCGCACCGGCAGCTGCTGGCCAGCAAGGTACGCAGCTTTGTCGACTTTCTCGACGGCTACTTCGGCGAGCCACCCTACTGGGATCGCTTCGAGTGAACTAAAGTGACTGCACTGGTGTGAAACTTCCGGACAGAAACCAATGGCCAACGACCCTCTCGCACTTGGGCAACTCTACCAGCAACAGTCCCGACGGGTGCTCGCAACGCTGATCCGCCTGCTCGGCGATTTTGCGCTGGCCGAGGAGGCCATGCAGGAGGCCTTCACCGCCGCCATCCGCCAATGGCCGGAGGAAGGTACCCCCGACAACCCGACAGCCTGGCTGATTCGCGCGGCCCATCGCAAAGGCATCGACCAGATCCGGCGCAAGCAGACCGCCCGGCAGTATTCCCATCTTCTGGCAAACGATGAGGACGTTGCTCCCGAGCCCGATGAGCAATCCATCGCGGACGACCAGCTCCGGCTGCTGTTCACATGCTGCCATCCCAGCCTTTCCATAGATGCCCGGGTAGCGCTGACACTTCGGGAGATGTGCGGACTGACCACCGAGCAGGTAGCCAGCGCCCTGCTGCAAAAACCGGCCACCCTGGCCCAACGCATCGTGCGCGCCAAGAAAAAAATCCGGGAAGCGGGGATCCCCTACGAGATTCCGGGCGCGAAAGAGCTTCCGCAGCGTTTACCGGATGTACTTCGAGTCGTGTACCTCGTCTTCAATGAAGGCTACTCCCGAAGCGACGGAGAGTCGGTCGTGGACATCAGTCTCGCCAATGAGGCGATCCGACTTGCCGAGGAGCTTGGCGGCATGCTGCCGCAGGGGGAGGTATTTGGATTGCTTGCGCTGATGCGACTGCAGCACTCCCGACGCCACGCTCGCCAGGACGCCAACGGAGAGCTGGTGACCCTCGAAGATCAGGACCGGACCCTTTGGGACCAGCACGACATCCACCAGGGGTTTGAGTGGCTGGAACTCGCCCTTGCCGCTTCCCCTACCGGCCCATATACCCTCCAGGCTTCCATCGCTGCCGTGCATGCCAATGCGCGTCAGGCAGATGCCACCGACTGGGGGCGAGTCGTCCGGCTTTATGATGCTCTTTACCGCCAGCAGCCCTCTCCGATAATCGCACTCAACCGGGCGGTCGCCGTTGCCATGCGTGACACGCCGGCAGATGGACTTCGGCTGCTTGATGTCCTCATCACCGAAAAAGAGATCCTCAATTACCACCTGTTCCATGCCGCGCGGGCCGATCTCTATCGCCGCGCCGGCGACCCGAAAGCCGCAGCAACGGCGTACCAACGCGCCATAAAGCTGACCAGCCAGGGTCCCGAGCAACGTTTCCTTCAACGCAGGTTGGCAGAACTCGGGCCCATTACCTGAAAAAAGTGTTTCCGATGTTGTCGATCTCCGTTGGTGCCGGACGACTCAGTCATAGAACCACCAACGGAGGACTACACCATGAAATATATGTTGATGCGCAAGGCAGATTCGGACACGGAGAACGGAGTACTTCCCTCAGACCACCTGCTCCAGGCCATGGCTGACTACAATGAGCGAATGACCCGGGCCGGGGTGTTTGTCTGTGGCAACGGCGTGCGTCCGAGCCGCGAAGGCTGCCGGATCGAGTTTCACGACGGCGAACCGACCGTAAGCTCCGGTCCTTTCGGCATGACCGGAGAATTGCTGGCTGGGTATAGCGTGCTTGAAGTCGAGTCCCTGGAAGAGGCTATCGACTGGGCCCGACAGTGGCCGAAGGAGGATGCCAACGGCAACGTCACTCTGGAGCTGCGCCGGTATTTTACGCTCGATGACTTCAGACCCGGCCCCGGACTGGAGAAACACGAGGCCTTGGGCCGCCTGCCACGGGAAATGAACATTCATGTTGCGTTTCCCGGAACCTGCCGCGAGGCCATGGAATTCTATTCCGACGTCACAGGCGGCCACCTGGAGGCCATGATTACCTATGGCGAGACACCTGCCGCGGAAGACGTGTCCGCTGACATGCATGATCGGATTGTCCATGCCTCCGTGAACATCAGGGGGAGAAGGCTTATGGGCGCTGATTGTCCGGAATATAGGCCGCCCGAGGGCAATCAGGTTCACCTGGAGTACGACCGCGAGGATCAGGCGGAAAGGGTTTTCCGAGCGCTCTCCGATGGTGGCCAGGTGATCATGCCATTCGAGCAGACCTTCTGGGCCCATCGCTTCGGCATGACCCGTGACCGCTTCGGGCTTCAGTGGATGATCAGCTTCGGGCTCGATCAGTGCACGTAACAACACTCGATCAGTGCACGTAACAACAAAAGGAGCAGACCATGAAATACGTTGCCCTGGTGTATTACCAGGAAAGCATCATCAATGCGATGACCGATCAGGAATGGCATGACCTCAACCAGGAATGCGTGGCCGGCGTGGAGCGGCTGTCAGCACAGGGCAATTTTGTGACCGGCCAGCCCCTGCAACCGGTGGATACCGCAACCACCGTTCGCGTCCGGAATGAGGAGGTGCTGATCACCGATGGACCCTTCGCGGAAACCAAGGAACAACTGGCGGGGTTCTACCTGCTGGAAGCCCGGGATCTGAACGAGGCGATTCAACTGGCAAGCCGGATTCCACCCGCCCGTTTCGGCAGTATCGAAGTGCGACCAGCGCGGGAACTGCCCCCCAAAGACTGAACAAGGAGACTCGCCATGAGCTATATCGATGGATTTGTTGCAGCCGTACCTACCGCCAACAAGGCGGAATACATCCGGCACGCCCGTGATGCTGCAGTCGTCTTCAAGGAACACGGAGTTCAGAAAATGGTGGAATGCTGGGGAGATGATGTGCCTGATGGTGAAACCACCTCATTCCCAATGGCGGTCAAATGCCGCCCGGATGAGACCGTCGTCTTTTCCTGGCTGGTATGGCCCTCCCGTGAGGTACGGGATAAGGCCATGCCCAGAATCATGGAAGACCCCCGCTTACAACCAGATGTGAATCCCATGCCTTTTGACGGCAAACGACTCATCTACGGGGGATTTGAAGTCGTGGTGGACGAATAGCCGGGGCCGGGACACCGCCTCAGCTTCCGGCCACACCCGCTGCGCGCGCCCGGGCCGCGTGCAGCTTCTTGTAGCTGTCGACCAGACGCAGGTGCTTTTCCAGGCCCTCGAGCTGCATGTTGGTCGGGGTCAGGCCGTGGAAGCGCACGGTGCCCTCGACAGAGCCAACCACCGCATCCATGGTCTCGTCGCCGAACATGCGGCGGAAGTTGACGATGTAGTCATCCAGCTCCAGTTCGTCGTCCAGGGTCACTTCCAGCACCGCTTGCATGGCCTGGTAAAACAGGCCACGTTCGACGGTGTTGTCGTTGAACTGCAGGAACATCTCGACAAATTCCAGCGCTTCCTCATGCCAGCCCAGCGCCAGGCAGATCAGCAGCTTCAGCTCGAGGATGGTCAGCTGCCCCCACACGGTGTTCTCGTCAAACTCGACACCGATCAGGGTGATGATGGTCATGTAGTTGTCGAGCTGGCTCGCCTCCAGCCGCTCCGCCAGGTCCGCCAGCTGCTCGTCGCTCAGGGAGTGCAGGTTGAGGATGTCTTCCCGGTAGTCCAGCGCCATGTTGGTGTTGTCCCAGATCAGATCCTCCACCGGATAGACCTCGGAGTAGCCCGGCACCAGGATGCGGCAAGTCGGAGCCCCAAGATCTTCGTGCACAGCCACGTAAACCTCTTTGCCGAGGTCCGCGAGGATACCAAACAGCAGATCGGCCTCTTCTTCATTGGTGCCGGAGAAGTTCCAGTCACTGAACGGGTAGTCGGACTTCGCACTGAAGAAGCGCCAGGACACCACACCGGTGGAATCGATGAAGTGCTCCACGTAGTTGTTGGGCTCGGCGACCGCCAGGCTGTTGAACGTGGGCGGTGGCACATCGTTCAGGCCCTCGAAACTACGGCCCTGCATCAGCTCGGTCAGACTGCGCTCGAGCGCCACGTGGAAGCTCGGATGGGCCCCGAAGGAGGCAAATACGCCGCCGGTTTTCGGGTTCATCAGGGTCACACACATCACCGGGAACCGGCCGCCCAGGGAGGCATCCTTCACCAGCACCGGGAAGCCCTGGGCTTCCAGCGCCTCAATGGCTTCGACAATCTCGGGGTAGCGCTCCAGCACCTGCCGGGGTACATCCGGCAGCGCAATTTCTTGCTCGATGATCTGTTTCTTCACCGCCCGCTCGAAAATCTCGGACAGGCACTGCACCTTGGCCTCGGCGAGGGTGTTACCGGCACTCATGCCGTTGCTCAAGAACAGGTTTTCCACCAGGTTCGAGGGGAAATACACAACCTCACCGTCAGACTGGCGTACATAAGGCAGCGAACAGATGCCGCGATCCACCCGGCCGGAGTTGGTGTCGATCAGATTGGAGCCGCCCAGCTCGCCTTCCGGGTTGTAGATGGCCAGGCAGTGGTCGTCCAGGATGCCTTCCGGCAGCTCGTCCTCCGGTCCCGGCTGGAACCACTTCTCATCCGGATAGTGCACAAACCCGGCGTTGGCAATGTCCTCGCCGAAGAACTGGTCATTGTAGAAAAAGTTGCAGTTCAGCCGCTCGATGAACTCGCCGAGCGCCGAACACAGGGCGCTCTCCTTGGTGGCGCCCTTGCCGTTGGTAAAGCACATGGGTGAGGCTGCGTCGCGGATGTGCAGCGACCACACGTGGGGCACGATATTGCGCCAGGAGGCGATCTCGATCTTCATGCCCAGTTCACGCAGGATGCCGGTCATCCTGGCGATAGTCTGCTCCAGGGGTGCGTCCTTGCCCTCGATGAAGGTGTGGTGCTCGCTGTCCGGCTCCACCATCAGCAGCGCCTGGGCGTCCTCGTCCAGATTCTCCACCGTCTCGATCTCGAAGTTCGGACCGGTCTGTACCACCTTCTTTACGGTGCAGCGGTCGATCGAACGCAGAATCCCCTGCCGGTCTTTCTCGGGCAGATCCTCCGGCAGCTCCACCTGGATCTTGAAGATCTGGTTGTAGCGATTCTCCGGATCCACGATGTTGTTCTGGGATAGCCGGATGTTGTCCGTGGGGATATTGCGCGCCAGGCAATACACCCGGACGAAATAGGCCGCACACAGGGCTGAGGAAGCCAGGAAGTAGTCGAAAGGACTCGGCGCCGAGCCATCGCCCTTGTACCGGATGGGCTGATCGGTAACGACGGAAAAGTCGTCAAACTTGGCTTCAAGGCGAAGGTTTTCGAGAAAATTGACTTTGATTTCCATAGCGGGAACACCAGGCTTGGAGAATTTCGGCGAGCCGTCAGGCTGAAATCGGCTATTATCCAGTTTTTGCAAGGCCCCGTCTCTCCGTAATATTGCGACGGACCGGGACAAAGCAAACTTTCCGCCGCACTCTTCGTAAGTAAAGTGCTGCATCAACCAACTAGGAGATAACACTATGATCGGCTACGTCACCCTCGGTGTCAGTGACATGGAACGGGCAAAGGCCTTCTACAGCGACCTGCTGGGCGATCTGGGCGCCAAGGTGCTGCTGGATATGGGGCGCATCGCCTTTATTGGCAAGAGCATGCGTGAACCGATGCTGGCGGTGTGCATCCCCTTCAATGAAGAGCCCAACCACCCGGGCAACGGCAACATGCTGGCCATTCATCCCGGCCCCAAAGAGGCCGTCGATGCCCACTACAAAAAGGCCATCGAGCTGGGCGCCACCTGTGACGGCGAACCGGGACAGCGGATTCCGGGGCAGTTTTATGGGGCCTACGTGAAAGACCCGGATGGGAACAAGCTGGCGTTTTACCACTTCGGCTGAGCCTGCGGAGAAGCATTCAGCAGGCGCCTGTCAAACCGCCACTTGCGGCGAAAACCGACGGTCCCAGGTTCGTTCCAGCGCCTCGAACAGACTGTCGGTTGCCAGCGCCAACAAGCCAATCAGGATCGCCCCCTGCAGCACATAGGCGGTGTTGCCGTTGACCAGCCCGGCAATGACCGGATCGCCCAGGGTGCGGGCACCGATGGTGGACCCAATGGCTGCGGTGGCGATGTTGATGGTGACGGAGGTGCGGATGCCGGCGAGAATTACCCGGCCCGCCAGGGGCAGTTCGGCCCGCACCAGCACCTGCAGTGGCGACATACCCATTCCCCTGGCCGCCTCCTTCACGGCTGGGCTGATACCTTCCAGGCCCGCCAGGGTGTTGCGCAGAATCGGCAGCAAGCCATAAAGCATAAGCGCCACCAGTATCGGTGCCTCCCCGAAACCGAGGACCGGCACCGCCAGCGCCAGCACCGCGACCGGCGGAAAGGTCTGGCCGATGGACGCCACCTGACTGACCAGTGGCAGGAAATCGCGCCCCGACGGCCGGGTGGCGAAAATGCCGCCGGCCACAGCGAACAGGGTGCCAACCGCCGCGGAGATCAGAACCAGTAGCAAATGGTTCTGCAGGAGAAACAGAAAGCTCTCCCGCTCATAGATCACCTGCTGTTTGTCCGGCTGCACCCAGTGGAACAACGGCTCCAGTAGGGGCATGCCGGCGCTCAATCCACACAGGAGAACAGCCAGCAGGACGGGCGGTAACCAGATACGCATCAGGCGCCTTCCCGAATAATGCGTTCACGGGAAATCACACCGGTCTCCTCCCCCCGGGCATTGAAAACCGGCACTTGATCCGCGTCCTGCCAGAGCATCACCGACAGGGCCAGGCGCAGGCTGTCCTCTTCCTTGAGACCCTCTGCCCCGGGTTCCGGAGGTTTTGGTGCCGGATGTGCCTGCATCAATGCCCTCACCGGACGCAGGCTCATCAGTTTCAGGCCCCGGTCCTGTTTACCCACCAGGTTCTCCACAAACTCGGACGCAGGCCGCCGGAGAATATTCTCCGGGGTGTCGTGCTGGATAATGCGCCCCTGGTCCATCACCGCAATGCGGGTCGCCAGTTTCAGGGCCTCGTCGATGTCGTGGGTGACGAACACGGTGGTTTTGCGTACCTGCTTCTGGATGCGCAACATCTCCAGCTGGAGGTTCTCCCGGGTGATCGCATCCAGCGCGCCGAACGGCTCATCCATCAACAGGATGTTCGGATCTGCCGCCAGCGCCCGGGCCACTCCCACCCGCTGCGCCTGACCGCCGGACAATTGCTGCGGGTATTTATTGGCATGGCTGGCCGGATCGAGATCCAGCAGGGTCATCAGTTCATGGACCCGCGCATCGATCCGCTCCCGGGGCCACTTCAACAACTGCGGCACCATGGCGATGTTGCGGGCCACCGTCCAGTGGGGAAACAGGCCCGTGCCCTGGATCACGTAGCCCATGTTCAGACGCAGCTGCTCCGGGTTCATGGTGGTGATGTCTTCCCCATCCACCAGAATCGCGCCCTCACTGTGGGGCAACAGGCGGTTGATCATCCGCAGCGTGGTGGACTTGCCGCAGCCGGAACTGCCCACCAGCACGCAGACCTCGCCGGTCTCAATGGTCAGGTTGATGTTATCCACCGCGACGGCGTGACCGAAGCGCCGGGTGACATGTTTCAGTTCGATCATCCGGACTAATCCTTTTTCCTGTCAGGCCGTGGCCGGGGTCGGCTTCAGGCTGGCAGCGAGCATGGTGAAAACGGCATCGGCCAGCAAGGCAAGCGCGATGGTGGGCAAGGCCCCGAGCAACACCAGATCCATCGCCGCCTGCCCGAGCCCCTGGAAAATAAAGCTGCCGAAGCCGCCGGCACCGATCAGGGCGGCCACCGCCGTCAGGCCGATGGCCTGGATCGTGGTGATGCGTACCCCTTCGATGATGACCGGCAGCGCCAGCGGTAACTTGAGTTGGAAAAACAGCTGCCGCTCATTCATGCCCATCCCCCGGCCGGCATCGGCCAGGTTTTCGGGCACTTCGGTCAGGGCCACGAAGGTATTGCGAACCATGGGCAGCAGGCTGTAGGCAACCAGGGCCAGCAGTGCCGGCGTCCAACCGATGCCCCGGATGCCGAGTGCCTCCAGGGCCGGAAAGGCCGCCACCAGAGCGCTCAACGGCGCGATCAGCAAACCGAACACCGCCAGGCTGGGGATGGTCTGGAGAAAACTCACGAAACCAAGGATGGGGCGCTGCCAGCCGGGGCTGCGCATCATTTTCAACGCCAGGCCAAAGGCCAGACCCGCACTGATGGCCACCGCCCCGAACGCCAGTGCCAAGTGAGTCCAGAATGCCTGCTCGAACTTGGCGGGCCGCGCGTTGAATTCCCGCACCAGAGACAGGCTCTCGAGGCCGTCACTCTGCAAGAACATCAGCCAGCTGCCGCCAATCACGACCACCAGCAGAAACTGAAGCCCCCGCCGGCTCCCGAGCCGCCCGAGGGTTTCGATCAACATCAGGGAGAGCAGGAACAGCAGGCACCAGAAACCCGCGCCGATGGACGAGCGCGCATAAGGAGAATCTTCCGGCAGGTGACGACTGGCAAGAACATCCAACAGCAAGGGGAGCATCGCGAGCACGAGGCCAACCAGGGCAAGCAGAAGCAGGTAGCGGCCACGGATCTTCAGGAAGGCGAGCAGAATCACCCCGGCCAGGATCGACGTGACGAGCGCCGCGCCGCCCCAGCCCACCGCCGAGACCAGGCCATGGCCGGTACCCGGCACGATGCGGTTGGGCTGGATGGTGCCAAGGTCCAGAAGCCAGACCAGCGCCAGGGCCAGCAGCCCCAGCGCCGAAATCACCCGGTTCGGCACGATGTGACTGGCATCAGGTCCGGTAACCGACAAACCTCAGTCCCGGGCCAGGGAATCCAGGTAGTCACGCGCCACCGTCTGGGCGGGCACACCGTTCACCGCAACCTGGCCGTTCAGACGCTGGAGGGTTTCCAGATCCAGGGATTCGAAGACCGGGTCCAGAGCCTCGCGGATCTCCGGATAGGTTTCCAGGACCTCGGCGCGCACGATGGGCGCCGGCTGGTACACGGGCTGAACGCCGAGGGTATCCTCCATCACCTTCAGATCCAGTGCGTCCAGACCACCATCGGTACCGTAGGTCATCGCCCCGTTGACGTCGTTGTTGTTCAGGGCTGCCGCCCGAAGCGTCGCGGCGGTGTTACCGCCGGAAAGAATCAGCAGCTGGTCGGACGCCAGCTCGAAGCCATACGCCTCCTGGAACGCAGGCAGGGCGCTGGCCGATTCCACAAACTCGGCACTGGCGGCAAACTTGAAGGCACCGCCGTCATTGAGGTAGCGGGCCAGATCCTCAAGGGTCTGCAAATCATTATCCCGCGCCAGATCTCCACGCACACTCATGGCCCAGGTGTTATTGGCTTGCGCCGGTTTCAGCCAGACGATGTTATGCGCTTCCTGGTCGAGGCGGGCAGCCTGCTCGTAGGCCTTGCCCGCGTCTTTCCAGATATCGCGATCGGCCTGGTCATGGAAGAACGCCGCGTTGCCGGTGTATTCCGGGTAAATATCGATTTCGCCCGCCTTGATGGCATTGCGCACGATACTGGTTCCGCCGAGCTGCAGCCGGTTTTCCACCGGGATGCCGGCCTCTTCCAGGGACTGCAGCACCATCTGGCCCAGCACGGAGCCTTCGGTATCGATCTTGGATGACACCACCACCGGGTCGGCGGCCATGGCAGGCCCGGTGATCAGCATGGCGGTCAGTGCGGCGACACGGCGAAAGCGGAAAAAAAGAGACACGGCCATTCCTCTTGGTCGTTTGGCAGAATTTGGAATCTGAAGGCTGGCGCAACATGAGAACACAGGTTGCTGCCACATCCTTTCAGTCTATGGCACGCAGATACGAAGGCAAGGCAGAATTGGTCTTTCAACACCCCAAAGGGGGTTGTGTACAAAATACAGTGCGTTAGGCTGACTATGAATTGACCAGCGAAGGGAGGCAGGATGATGGGCCAGACACCGGAAGACACCACCCGCCGCAAGGCACCGACCATCCCCCCGCTGGACCCTGAGCGGGTTTCCCTCATCGAAGAGACAGGGCTGACGCTCAAACAACTGGAACCCCTTGGCGTCGAGATCTACGGCGCCGATGTTCGCACCGACCTTCCCGAGCCGGTCATCCAGGCACTGGAGGAAGAAATGGCGAACCGGGGGTTCATCGTCTTCAAACACCAGAAAGATCTCTCCCCCGAGGAACTGATCAACGCCAGCAAATGGTGGGGCGCTCGCGAAATCCATTCGACCCACGGTGTCCATCCCGCAACGCCCGGCAGAAACAGGCACATCTTCCGGTGTTCCAACGACAGCCGCCACGGCATCCTTGGTGTTGGCCCCCAGTGGCACAACGACGGCAGCTTCGAAGCCGCATCGTTTTCGCACTCCGCGTATTACATGGCCCGGGCACCGGAGCACGGCGGCGGCACACACTTCGCCCATCAGGGCGCGGCCTTCGATGCGCTTCCGAAAGAAAAGCAGGCGTTCTGGCAACGACTCGTTTCCGTAAACTCGGCGTCCTGCGTGACCCACCCCGTTGTCCACACCCATCCTATTTCCGGACGAAAAAGCGTGTGGCTGCATTTGGGAATGACCGGTGCGGTTCTTGAGAGGCTGCCGGAGTACGGGCTCTCGATTGAAGAACTTCAGAAAATACCGGCAACGGCCGACAATTTGCGTTTGTTGACTCCGGAAGAGATGAAGGAGCTTTTCAACGACTATAACAATCTGCTGAACGAATCCTTCGAAAAGGGTTACGGGATCCGTTACCACTACGACACCGGGGATCTGCTCTTCATTGATAACTGGGCGGTGGCCCACCGGGCATCACCGGAAGCCCACATGCCGGCCGAGCAGCAGGGATTGAGGATCATGGACCGTGTGACGATCAAGGCGAGACAGAACCTGGCACCGCACTTCGGATTGCCCACCTACATCAACATGAACGGGCCTCACCCGTTCAACAAGGATGGTGTCTGGCAAACAGGGGGCGTTGGCTTCCGGTGGAAGGATGATATCCGGATGCAGAACTGAGGCGTGGAGTCGGCGATCGGGTTCGCCACATCTGCGAGCAAGCCCGAACGTTGAAAAATTCGCCACGCAATTGTGGCCGCCGGCGGCTACCTCAGCACTTCAATTTTTACGTCGATCAATCCCGACGATGTGCTCCCGATACGACTGAACGCAGATTTCGAGAGGTCAATGATACGCCCCTTCACAAAGGGCCCACGATCGTTGATGTTTACAACGACATCCTTGCCATTATCAAGGTTTGTGACTCTTACCTTTGAGCCGAACGGTAACTTCTTATGTGCCGCTGTGGGGAGCTCGTGCTTATAAAGCGCGCCACTGGCTGTCTGCCTGTTCTGGAACTTATCCGCGTAGAAAGATGCTTGCCCGGTTTGAGTGAACCCGTCCCAGTTCCCGCCGGCCACGGGCTGGACACTTGAACATCCCGCTATCACGGTGAGGAATGTTATTCCCAGTATATTTCTCAGCGTATTCATCATGATCCAAATCTTTGATTAAGCGAAAAAAGGCGAAAGCGAGGCGGCGTGCTGACCACCTTTCAACGGGCGGCCTCGCCATTACCGCGCCCTATCAACCGAGGCGAAAAGGCAGCGTATGCTGTTAACAATGCACCGAAGAATAGAATCCCGTCTATCGTCACGCCAAGCCGGCCAGCTCCAAAAGCGCCGTAGAAAACACCCGCTGCGCTCAGCACCAAACACCACGCCCTGGATGCTAAACCGCGCAGCACCAGGGTGAACCCGATCACAATTGAAAGCGTCGGGCACGGGACTAGCCCCGTTGGTGCAGAATACAGGTAAGCAACGAGCGCCGCATCATTGAGAAAGTGGGGATAAAGCCAACCAAACACGATCAGAAAAGCGCCGGGAACAGCAAATCGCCTCGGAGAAATGCCCACACTCTCTCCTTGAAGGCGAACCGCGATTCCGAGCAGTACGATACCCATGACGGTAAAGAGCACGCCATTGAACGGGTTGCCATGGATCCATGCGAGGGCGCTCACTGAGAAAAGCGGGATAACGAGCAGCGCCCCAACGAGTCGCTCTTTCAGGCGCAGGCCGGAGGCCAGGCCCACCAAGAGCACTGCGAAATACCCATGCCAGAGAATGGCAAGAAGGCGCCAATCATTTGAGATTGATCTGAGGCCCGCAAGGATTTCTTCGGGAGTCGGCATGGTTGTATAGCCCGCTAGACATTATGACTCCCCACCAGGGGGCTGCCCTCACCTCGTGGGTTAGCCCTCAGCCAGAGCCATAATTTACGTGTTCACATGCGTAAAATCGGGGGGCAGCATCATGAAAAAAATAGCACAGTGTTCATTGGCCTGGATACGCACAAAGACCCCATCGCCGTGGCCTACGCCACAGATTCCCGAACAGAACCGGTTACTTATCTTGGGAGCATCGGTACCCAGCATTACGCCGTCTGCAAGATGGTTCGGCAGTTCGAATCCCGACATTCAGGGTGTCAACTCCAGTTCGTCCATGAGGCCGGCCCCTGCGGCCACTGGCTCTACCGCCTGCTCTCAAGCTGGGACTGCCCTTGCTTCGTGGTAGCACCGTCACTCATTTTGACGGGGGAAGTCATATCAACGCCCGCAATCACGCGCTTGTCGCGTGGATTGCATTGTTATGCCACCTGGACCAAAATATACCAATTATTGGTACTAGCGAGGTGGCATCATGCAAAAGAACACCAGCATCACTTTAGGCCAACATTTTGATGCGTTCATTGCAGAACAGCTCAAAAATGGCCGATACAGCTCAACCAGCGAGGTCGTTCGTGCCGCATTGCGCCTGCTTGAAGAGTCTGAAACCCGCCTGACTACACTTCGTAAATTGCTTAAGGAAGGCGAGGACAGTGGTTTCGAAGACTACTCCTATGACTCGTTTATTCGTGAACTGGACAACGAAGGGCGCTGATGCCAAGTTTCAAGCTTTCCAGGAAGGCCAAAGCTGACCTCAAATCTATTGCCCTATACACGGAGCGTGAATGGGGTCGAGATCAACGAAACCACTATGTTCTCCAGTTCGATCAATGCTTCCACCTTCTGGCTGACAATCCGAACTTGGGGCAAGCTTGCGATGAGATAAGTTCAGGCTACCGACAGTACCCTCAGGGAAGCCACATCATATTTTATCGGTTAGCCACCGAGGGTATTGTTGAAATTATCCGCTTCCTGCACAAACGCATGTTGCCTGAGGGGCATCTGCTTTAGGGCATAACGCCAATATTAAGCGGCCGGTTTGTGGAGCCCATCGGAACAAACCGGTCCGGTGGAGGCCCGCAAGGGCCGGAACGAGCTTGAATGCCTGGTTATACGGAGCCTCTTTCCTGCTCAAGCACGCGCGTGAGCCGATCAAGATTTTGCTCATTTGCTGCGCCAGCCCGTTCTTTGACTGGCTGCGCAGTTTGAGCATCGTCAAACACTTGATTCCAGGTTACGTGCGTTCCACGACCTTCAGCAGTGAGTTCAACTGTGAGCCTGAAATTTGGCGGGCAGTCATGGTGAATGACTATTTTCGAGTTTGGTTCAAGTGCTTCGAACTTGCTCTCGTTCGGATGGTCGGTTCCGTCTGGGGCATGCATGACGAACTTCCAGCGTCCCCCTTCCGTGAACTCATGAATTTCGAAGGTATTTGAAAAGCCCTCCGGTCCCCACCATGCGGCCAGCAATTCAGGCGACGCAAATGCCCCGTAAATTTCTTCGGGGGAGAAAGGCAGAGTTCTGGAGGTACGTAATGTTCTGTCTTCAGTCATGCAGGAACTCCAAGTTGCCTGAGATTCGTGCCGTATAACGCTGATGGTAACCGGCGCCGGAGCGCAGCGTAGGGAACCAAAAGCGGTAAGCTTTTGGCGTCCGGTTAACCGCTTGGTTAAAAGGCCTGCCACCCAAGTTCAAGAGTCCTTGGCGAAAAGTTTCTGGAACAGGCGCTCTGACTCTTTTAGACCGTCCTCTGTGAACAGGACAGACTTAGCCTTACCAACCGGGTTCTCAATGAGACCCTTTTCATGAAGCCTATTCATGGCATCCCAATCAAAGGATTTCCACGCCCGACCGCCATCATGCAAAGTCAGGTATAGCAAAGCCAATACGGCCTCATCGATTTTCTCTTCATCAATCTCCATGGCTCATCCTCTGGTGATGTGCCCTTTTAACGCGGAGCGAAGCGGCGGCCCGTCAGGGACGTCCGCCTTGCGCGATTTGTTAGAGTGGCAATGCCCATGCTCTGCGGGTTAATCATTCTAGGTAGGCCTGAAAGCACTCGTAATAAATTTTATAGTTCTTGTACTGGTACTCGCTCACACCCATCAATCCGCCAAGCGTTGTTTCAAGATTCGCCAGAGAGACGGATTCCACTTCATAGTTGCCAGTACTATTGCACGCCTTGAATGCATCTTGTCTCTTCGGGTTTCCGATGTTCGGAATGTTTAGCTCCTGCATCCACTTTCTGGCATAGCGGCTGTTCTCGTCGAAGCACAACATTCGGCGTGACTTACCGCAGCGCTCTTCAGCGACTCTCATATCAAAATATACAAGCACCAGGCAGATATTTGGATCTTGTGAATTTGAGCACTCCGCTCGGTGCTTGGCGCAAGAAGCTCCCAAATACTCACATGCCTCGCCAGTCAGGGCCTTTAGCTCAGGAGAACTGGCTGTATCGGCAGGTACGGGCCAAGCGAAAAAAAACGAAACGCTGAAGAGTAGAAGTCGCTTCATAATAAGGCCTTCATGACTTTCACTACTCCAGCATCCTCACTTGCCACTCTAACGCGCGGAGCACAGCGGCGGCCCGTCAGGGACGTCCGGCGGCCACCGGCCGCGTACTGATGCGGCTGGTTATATTTTGCTGGCTTGGGCTTCAGGCTCTCGCCCACCACGCAACACCAAATATAGCAGCGGACCTGCAGATACAAACACCGCTGTCAGAACTAAAAACGGGATGACGTAGCCCAACCCTTTGCCGCGGCTTTTGGCGTCCTGGTACATCCAAATACAGGCCAACGCGGCGAGAATGTAGAGATCTATGACAACCTGGGCGGTATCCGGGCTAGACATCAGCTGAACACCGAAGGCCAGAAGCGACTGCTCGGCGCCTGCCATTACCCAGAAGGTAAAGCCCATGAACAGGCAGAGAACGATTAGGGGGATTGTCGATATTCTCATAATCTTCCTTGATTGAGGTTTAAGAAATATAAC
>NZ_JBNRLS010000006.1:0-106305 GCF_050379415.1 Marinobacter sp. DUT-1 | reverse complement strand
ATCAACCGTTTTGCCTGACGACCATAGCGGTCTGGAACCACCTGATCCCATCCCGAACTCAGAAGTGAAACAGACCAGCGCCGATGGTAGTGTGGCATGGCCCATGCGAGAGTAGGTCATCGTCAGGTTCTTAATCCCAAAACCCCGACAGCGTAGCTGCCGGGGTTTTTTTATGGGATTAAGAACCTGACGATGACCTGGTGTCGGCTACAAACGGCCCCCATGCGACAAGGCTGCCTGCGGCAGCCGCAGGACGTCGGAGCGCAGCGACGACGGGCCCGAAGGGCCGAGCGCGACAGCGCGAGCAAAGTAGGTCATCGGCAGCACATAGTGCTGCCCGATACCCATGCTCAACAGGTGCTGCCCAAACCTCCCCTTTGGACAAAACAAAACCCCGTGCCTATTAGGCACCGGGGTTTTTTATACACGCCATAAACCAACCGAGAGGACAGCAGCCAATCACCCCCGCTTCTGCTTCAACTGCTTGTTCACCATCGCCCTCAACGCAGCAGGTTTAACCGGCTTGTAAAGAATCTGGTAGCCCCTCTCGATCGCATCTTCACGCACTTCAGGCGCCATATAGCCGGTGATGAGTATTCCTGGAATATCCTCGCTGATAGCCGCCCTCAGACTGTCCATGGCATCCAGGCCATTCCGGTTGTCATCCAGCTGGTAATCGGCAAGTATGATATCCGGCTGCTGGCCATCGAGCTTCTCCAGTGCATCCTCAAGGCTTTCCGCCGAGGTTACGTCACACTGCCAGTTGCCCAAAAGGGCGGCCATGCCCTGCAGGATTGCCGGATCGTTGTCGATACACAGTACCTGGAGCCCCCCCAGGCTTGAAACCCGCCTTGGACCGGACGCAGGCTTGGCGCTTGGTTCGGTCTGCTCAGGAGCGGCCGAGGGCACAGTGATACCGAACACACTACCGCGCCCCTGGACTGAATGGACGCTCACCGGATGGTTCAGCATGCCACTGATCCGGTCGACAATCGCCAGTCCCAGGCCAAGGCCCTTCTTGTCGCGCCCGTGCTGGAAGCGGCGGAACTCCTCAAAGATATGGGCCAGCTGGTCTTCAGGAATGCCGGGGCCGGTGTCCCACACCTCGATCCGGATATAGCCTTTCAGGCGCCGACATCCCATGAGTATCTTTCCGCTCGGTGTATAGCGGATAGCATTTGACAGGAAATTCTGGACCACCCGGCGCAGCAGTTTTGCATCGGATCTGACCCAGGCGGTACTGGGCACCACATGCAGTTCCAGACCCTGTTCCTTGGCGATGGCGGTGAAGTCGGTCGCCAGGTGGCGCAAGAGCTCATTGACCGGGAAAACACCGATATCCGGCTCCAGGGCCCCGGCATCCAGTTTTGAGATATCCAGCAGGGTGCTGATGATTTCTTCCGCAGCACCCAGGGAGCTGTCGATATGTTCTACAAGTTCCCTGGTTTCGTCATCATTGGCCTTGCCGGCAACAGCAGAGGTAAACAGCCGGGCGGCATTCAGTGGTTGCAGCAGGTCGTGGCTGGCTGAGGCCAGAAACCGGGTCTTGCTCTGGTTGGCCTGCTCGGCCACGGATTTGGCTTTGAGCATCTGCTCGTTGATGACCTGCAGCTCCTGGGTACGTTCCTTGACCCGTTGCTCCAGGTAGATATTGGTCTCTTTCAGCGCCTGTTCGGTTCGGCGCATTGCCGTGATGTCCTGGAAGGTGGTCACATAGCCGCCACCGGGGATGGGGCTGCCGTCGATCCGGAGCACCGTGCCATCGGGGCGTTGGCGCTCGTAGGACATCGGTTTGCCCTCGCGCATGCTGTTGCAGCGGTCGGCAATGATCTGATCGATGCGTCGAGCTGAATGATTGGCGTTGGTGAGGTTGTAACGCATCAGGTCTTCCACCGGCCGGCCAACCCGAACGAAGCCCTTGGGGTACTTGAAAAGCTCAAGGTAGCGGTGGTTCCAGACCACCAGTTGCTGCTGGTGATTCACCACCGAGACCCCGAGGCTTATGTTCTCGATAGCTGATTGCAGCAGCTCCCGGCTGAAGGTCATGGCCTGGGATGCTTCATCGACAATGCTGACTACATCCTCGATCTGCATGTCCCGGCCGGTGAGGGTGGATTCCAACACCACGCGGGCGGTGGAAGCGCCGATCACCGATGCCAATTGCCGCTCGATGTATTTCATCAGGTGCGTGGAGGCGGGGCGGTGAGGGTGCAGACGGATAGCGTTACGCCGTTCGTAGTTTCTGAAGATGGTCTCGGAGCGGTCCTCACCCATGAAACGGTCGGTCAGCGCCTGCAGATCCGAAATCAGGATCTCGCCCTGCCAGCTCTGGTGGTGGGCGGTCTCCGCTTTGGGTTGGGGGTCATGGAAGAACGAGGCGATCTGGATCTTCTCGCGCACCCGCTGACGGGTCAGCATGGACAGGACGACATAGGTTACGGTGTTGATCCCGAGACTCCAGATGATGCCGTGGCTGGTCTGGTCAAGGTCGGAGCCAAACAGGGCCGTGGGTCGGGTCCAGCCCAGGCCCCAGAGGCCATGGTTGATCAGGCTGTCTGCAATCCAGCCCGTGGTCGCCAGAGCCGGCAGGAGCAGGGTGTAGCACCACATCAGGAAGCCCAGCGCCAGGCCCCAGACGGCGCCCATGTAATTGCCCCGGCGCCAGATAATACCGCCCACCAGTGCCGGCCCGAACTGGGCCGCCGCGGCGAAGGACAGCAAGCCAAAGGCAGTCAGGCTGTAGTCTTCGCCGGCCATCCGGTAGAAGCCATAGGCGGTGAGCAGAACCACGAAGATCGCTACCCGGCGGATGCTCAGTAACAGGTAGCTGAGGTCGGTGCGCCGGTTCATGCCGGGGCGGAAGAACTTGAGAAGCGCCGGCATGATGATTTCGTTACTGACCATGGTGGCGATCGCAACCGAACAGACAATCACCATCGCCGCTGCCGCAGAGCCGCCCCCCAGGAATACCAGAATCGCCAGCCACTCTTCGCCGGCAAAAATAGGCAGCTGGAGGATCAGGATGTCCGGATTGCCCATGCTGATATCCGGCGACAGCAGGCCGGCGGCGGCAATGGGCAGCACAAAGGCGCTGGCCACCACCAGGTAAATGGGCATCGCCCAGCGAGCCACTTCGAAGTCCCGGTGGTCGGTGTTTTCCACCACCATGACGTGGAATTGCCGGGGCAGACAGATGATCGCCAGCATCGCTACGAGGGTCTGGGTAATGAAGGCTGGCGCCTCCAGTCCGTCCGTGGTCAGGGCACCGGCAAGATCCGCCGCCCGGACCTGGTCAAACAGGTCCCCGAAGCCGTTGTACAGGCCGAACCCGACAAACAGGCCGACGGCAACAAAGGCAATCAGTTTGATCAGGGATTCAAAGGCGACCGCCTGGATCATGCCCCGATGGTGCTCGGTGGACTCCAGGTGGCGGGTGCCGAAGAGCACGGTAAACACCGCCAGGGCCAGGGTGATGTACCAGGCCGAATCGTTCCAGGCGGCGGAACTGAGCTCCCGGTAGCCGGTGCCGCTCTCGGACAGGACGTTGAAGCCCATGGCAATCGCTTTCAGCTGCAGGGCGATGTAGGGCACGCTGCCAATGAGCGCAAAGGTTGCGATCATGGCCGCCAGAACCTGGGATTTGCCGTACCGGGAGGCAATGAAGTCGGCGATGGAGGTACTGTTGTTACGTTTACTGATGTAGATGATGCGCCGGAGCAATGGAGCTCCGAAGATGAACACCAGCAAGGGGCCGAGATAGATAGGCAGGAAACCCAATCCCTCCTGGGTGGCGCGGCCGACGGCGCCATAGAATGTCCAGGAGGTAAAGTAGACCGCGAGGGAAAGGGCGTAGATGTGGGTTCGCGCCAGGCGTTTCCGATACAGTCCCGGGTGCCTGTCACCGGCCCAGGCGATGACAAACAGAATGGAAATGTAGGTAATCGAGATTAATACCAGCAGCCAGGCGCTAATCATGAAACGCTCTTCTCGTTAAATCAGCTTGGAATCTCCGTTTCAAACCTCCAGTCAGTCGGCACAGACGGTCTGAAACAGCGGGTTGCCCGATTCAAGGACCTTCATGTTGTCCACCCGGGGTGTTCCGTCAGCGCCCAGAGGGACCAGCTCACGGCTTGCGCAGTTGATGAGGTGCACGCGATGGGAGACCGCGTCGGTCATCTTTTGCTCGAAACGATAGAGGGTGAAGCGCACGATGTCCGGATTGTCGGTATCGCGGCTGATGCTTTCCACATCCACGGTGGAAAACGCGGTGACGTAGGGGAACAGGAAAGTCCACGGGCGCCAGAGTATGCCGTCACTTTCGGTACCGACGACCACGGCCTCTTCCGGCAGCAGGGTCTGCTTGTGATCGTACCAGGTGTACTCGCCATAGATGAGATAGCCGAGCATGCCGGCGCCGGCAAATACCGGGATGAGCCAGCGGGGCGCCTTGTTGCGGGTGATGGCGCGGATACCCAGGGCAATGCCGGCCGCGCCGAGGCCGCAAAAGACTGTGGCGATAAAGGTCCAGAACATAAATCTACTTCCTCAAAAAAGAACGGGCTCCCTCGATGAGGAAGCCCGTCCAGTATCAACCTGTCAATTCATCGAATGAATCAGGTTGAGTTGTTGCTTAGTGGTCTTGAGCCTGACCGGCACCACGTGGGTAACGGACGCTTTCAACCAGCTCCTGAATCTCAACGGGCGGTTCTTCAGTTGCGTTGGACACAATGAAGGCTACCGCAAAGTTGACGATTGCACCAACCGCACCGATGGACAGCGGGGAGATGCCCAGTACCCAGTTCTCAGGGGTATCCGGCAGGTTGTTGGTGCCCGGGATGAACAGCCAGCCCTTGTACACGAAGATGTATACCAGGGTGAAGGCCAGACCGGACAGCATGCCAGCGATGGCGCCAGTGTTGTTTACACGCTTGGAGAAGATACCCATCATCAGCGCCGGGAACAGGGAGGCTGCGGCGATACCGAACGCCAGAGCTACTACCTGTGCCGCGAAGCCCGGTGGATTGGCACCAAGCCAGGTGGCCACCACGATCGCCACAGCCATCGAAATCCGGGCTGCCAGCAGTTCGCCTTTCTCCGTGATGTTCGGGTTAATGGAACCCTTGATCAGGTCGTGACTCACCGCAGAGGAGATCGCCAGCAACAGACCCGCCGCTGTGGACAGTGCCGCTGCCAGACCACCGGCCGCAATCAGACCGATGACCCAACCGGGCAGGTTGGCAATTTCCGGGTTGGCCAGTACCAGGATGTCCCGGTTAACGGTCAGCTCGTTGCCAGCCCAGCCACGCGCATCCGCTTCCGCCTGGAAGGACTCGCTGGCGTTGTAGTGCTGGATACGGCCGTCGTTGTTCTTGTCCTCAAACTGGATGAGACCGGTGACTTCCCACTCCTTGACCCAGTTCGGACGCTCTTCGTACAGGATCGGAGCCGCGTCAGTACCATCCGGGTAGATGGTGGTCATCAGATTCAGGCGAGCCATGGAAGCAACGGCCGGAGCAGTCAGGTACAGCAGGGCGATGAAGACCAGGGCCCAGCCGGCTGACCAGCGCGCGTCGGCAACCTTGGGTACGGTGAAGAACCGGATGATAACGTGCGGCAGACCAGCAGTACCGATCATCAGGGACAGGGTGAACAGAACCATGTTCAGCTTGTTGTCGATGTCGGCAGTGTAGGAGTTGAAGCCGAGGTCGGTAATGACCTGGTTCAGTTTCTCCAGAATCGGCAGGCCGGAGTCAGCGTGGGTCGAGAACAGACCCAGCGGCGGCAGCGGGTTGCCGGTCAGCTGCAGGGAGATGAACACAGCCGGGATGGTGTAGGCGATGATCAGTACGCAGTACTGGGCAACCTGGGTGTAGGTGATGCCCTTCATGCCACCCATAACGGCGTACATGAATACCACAACCGCTGCGATGATCAGACCCAGGGTCGCGTCAACCTCCAGGAAGCGGGAGAAGGCAACACCGGCACCGGCCATCTGACCGATTACGTAGGTCACGGACGCGACGATCAGGCAGATAACGGCCACCAGGCGGGCGTTCTTGCTGTAGAAGCGGTCACCGATGAACTCGGGAACCGTGAACTTGCCGAACTTCCGCAGGTACGGAGCCAGCAGCATGGCCAGAAGTACGTAACCGCCGGTCCAGCCCATGAGGAAGGTGGAGTTGGCGTAACCGCCGGCGGCAATCAGACCCGCCATGGAAATGAAGGATGCCGCTGACATCCAGTCTGCACCGATCGCCATACCGTTGGTGACCGGGTGAACGCCGCCGCCGGCAACGTAGAAGTCCTTGGTGCTACCGGCTTTCGCCCAGATAGCAATCAGGATATAGAGGAGGAAAGAGCCCCCTACGAAAATGATGTTGATTGCAAATTGGCTCATTCGTCCTTACTCCTCGTGTACGCCGAATTTTTCGTCGATCTTGTTCATGCGCCACGCGTAGTGGAAGATCAGAGCGATAAAGGTAAGGATGGAGCCCTGCTGGGCGAACCAGAAGCCCAGGTCGGTTCCGCCAACGGGAATGCCCGCCAGCATCGGACGAAGCAGGATGGCGCAGCCATAAGATACCAGGGCCCAGACAATCAGGCTCCCGAATATCAGGCGGAGGTTCGCCTTCCAGTAGTTTTCAGCGTCGTAGCTATGACCTGACATAGGATTCACTCCTGTGTTGTTGTTGTGGAGGTTGGATGGATTTTTGGTGAGGTATTTCGGTTAGAGAATTTATTATTCATATAAGTACTTCTCCGACTGTTGTCCCTAATGACTTTACTGGTCAACCAACATATAGATATTGGCAAAAGGTCTAATTCTCAGTAATTTGCCTTGGGATCGGTCAATTTTGTGAAGCGGTTTTGCCCTCCCTCAAAAACGATGCATGTTTTGCAATCTTCGGTGATAACGAAGCTTGTCATTCAATTCTTTCAGGGTTTTTACATCTTCTTTCCGGGCTTTGTTCAGAGCCACCAGGGTGAGTTCGGCAGTGGCAAGCGCATCGGCAGCCGCATGATGGCGTTCGCTGACTTCCAGCCGGAAGAAATCCGCCCAGTTGTCCAGGCCCTTGCCACCGGTTTTGGCGTCCGGGAAAAAGGCCGGTAACAGGTCGGCCACATCGATCCACAGGTGTTGCTGGGTATAGCCCAGCTCGGCCTTGAGCGTCTTTTCCAGGAATTTCTGGTCGAAAGCGGAGTGGTAGGCCAACACCGGGTCGCCGTTCATCCAGTCGAGCAGGTACAGCAGGGCATCCTCGGTTTCGTGGCCCTGGGTCAGGGCTTCCGGCCCGATGCCATGGATCAGTACCGTTTCACTGATATCCAGCTCGGGGCGTCTGAGAATGAGGTCGAACTGGTCATCGAGGTGGATCACGCCGCCGCTGACGGCTACGGCGCCAATGGCAATCACCTCGTCTTTTGCTGCATTGAGGCCGGTGGTTTCGAGATCCAGCACGATCAGCCGGCTGTCGGATAAGAGCTGGTCGCCTGCACTTTTGGGGGTAGGGAGGTTGTCCCAGTCGTGCTCGCCGATGGGCCCGGCCCTGCGCCGTTCCAGCCATTGTTTGATGTAGTCCAGCATCCTGTCCGGCTCTCAGAGTTGATAGGTTACTTCCAGCTTCTGCTGGAGTCGCTGGGCCTGGCGGAAAGATTCACGCAGGATCCGACGGTCCAGCGGGTTCAGGTCATCCGGATCGATGTAATTCGTGAGCTCCTCGCCCCGGTCCAGCATTTCCTGGTGAGCGCGCATGCGGATCGCCTGGATAAGGCTGTAGGCTTCTTTCCAGGCATTGGCATCCTTGGGGTCGAAAACACCTTTTTTCGCCAGTTCTTCCATCCGTTCCAGCGTGTTGGCGGATTCCACGCCGTTGGCCAGAGCGAACACCCGAACCGCTTCAACGAAGGGGGCCAGGCCCTGTCGTTTGAGGTCCAGGGCGTGTTTCTTCTCGTCATTCAGGTAGCGGAAGTTGCGGAACATCGTCAGCGGCGGTTTACGCTGGAAGGCGTTTCCGGCCAGCATCTTCTGGAACAGGGCATTCTTGCGGATCCGCGCCAGAACCTTTTCCAGCAGCTCGTGCAAGGGTTCGGTCGGGCCGAATACCGCCCGCATGTCCAGGAAAATGGATGAGTACACGAGATTCTGGGGCGTGGAGGCATCGATAAAGCGGATGAACCAGTCATCCCATTCCCGGTCGCTCAGACACAGTTTCGGGTTGCTGGCCATGATGTTGCCCTTGCACAGCGTGAAGCCGCACTCGGCCAACTCGTTGTTGACGGTCTGGGCGAAGGGCAACAGCTTCTCCCGGACCTGTTCCTCGGTCATTCCCTCTGGCGTCCGGAACAGGATGCCGTTGTCCTGATCGGTGAGCAGGGTCTGCTCCTGACGGCCCTCGGAACCGAAGGTCAGCCAGGTGAAGGGGATGCCCGGATCGTTCTTCCGCAAATTCAGTTCCAGGACCCGGCGCACCGTGACGTCATTGAGGGTGGTGATGATCTTTACCACCTGACCGGAATCGGCACCATGGGCCAGCATGGCATCCACCAGCCGGGATACGTCGCTGCGGAGGCTCACGAGCGTGCGCAAATGAGTGGCCGTTCCAATGGTGCGGGCCAGGTTGACCAGATCTACCCGCTGCAGCGCGAACAGGTCCCGCTCGGAGACCACGCCGATCAGGCGTTGCTCATCGTCAATCACACACAAGTGGGCAAAATGGTGCTCGGCCATCAGCATGGCGGCTTCGAAGGCATCCGCATGGGCCGGCAGGCGGCACGGGTCGGGTGTCATAACCTGGCGGACCGGTGTATCCAGGGGGCCCTTTTCCTCGGCGATCATGGTGCGCAGGTCCCGCAGGGTGAAAATGCCGATCGGGTGCCGGTTGTCGTCGGTGATAATGATGCTGCCGACATTGTTCTCGTGCATGCGCGCCACCGCCTTGCGTACCGGCAGATCCGGAGAGCAGACGATGGGGTTGCGCAAGGCATAGCGTTCCAGTGGTGTGTCCAGACTGTTGCTGGAACCCATGGACGCCATGGCGTTGGACTGGATGCGCTGGTTCACCTGGTCAAGCAGGCTGCTGACGCCCCTCAGGCAGAAATCCCGGAACGGGTCGCTCTCGGCAAACAGTGTGATGAAGGCGTCCTGTTCAATGCTCAGGCAGAAGGTGTCGCCATCAGCCCGATGCAGGGTGCGGGTGGGGCGTTCGCCAATGATCGCGGCCAGCGGGAAACACTCGCCCCGGCTGATTTCAAAGGTGGTCTCGGTACGGTCTTCCTTCTCATTGTGGCGTTCGCCACGGATCCGACCCTGTTTGACCACGTAAAATCGTTTGACGATGCCGTCATCCGGTGAGAGTACCTCGTCACCATCGGCAAAGAACCTGAGGGTCGCGTGCTCGGCAAAATGGGCCAGATGGGCATCGTCCATGCTGGAGAAAGGTGCATGCTCCCGCAGGAAGCCCATGATGGCGCGGGTGTTCTGGGGGCGGTTACTGTCCTGATTCGAGGCCATGTCCGGATCCATTCGATCATTATTATTGTCCGCCTGAGTGTAGTGCAGGACCGGGAATCGGGCCCTACGATTTTGGTCGCAGGCGGCAGTCTGGGTGGTTGGTTTCTTTATGGTATACCGGGGCGGTGGTAAAGTTCTGATATCAGTCAATCCAGATACAAACCGATCCATGACCAGTAAAGATGAGCGCCTGGCCTTCCTGGAAGAAATGAAGGACGTCCGGCGCATCCGCAAACCGAACCGGGCGGAGGTCTCCACGCCCAGGGAGCTGACTCCGGGCCACCTGGAGCGTCAGCGCTCGGCGGTGGAGAAACCGCTGAAGGATGTCAATCCGCTGACTTCCGATATGGTGGAGCCACTGACCGCGCACGATATTCTGAGTTGGCAGCGGCCGGGCATCCAGCATGGTGTCTTCCGCAAGCTTCGACTCGGTCAGTATCCCATTGAAGCCCGCCTCGACCTGCACCGGATGACCGTTGAGCAGGCCCGGCGGGAAGTATTCAACTTCATCGGTGATTGCGTCCGGTACGGCCTTCGCTCGGTGATCATTCTTCACGGCAAGGGCGAGCGTAACCCTGACGGCATCGCCCAGCTGAAAAGCTACCTCGCCAAGTGGCTACCCGAACTTGACGATGTGCTGGCGTTTCATTCGGCCCAAAAACACCATGGTGGCACCGGCGCGGTGTATGTCATGGTACGGAAGAGTGATCGCGACAAGCAGCGCAATCGAGAAATCCACGGAAGCCGGTAGGGTTTTCATTCCTTTCCAACATCATGTTGAAACACCGGGAAAACCGGTATTGGAGGTAAGTGTGGTTAAGCAGTTCGTTGTGATTGTGTTCTCAGTGCTGGCTCTGGCCGGCTGCAAGGATCGCGTGATCTGGAATGACAACGGCAAGGTCGAGGAAGCCACGGAGAGCCGCGAGGTCTGGAATTCGAACGGCCAGATGGACTCCGGCGAGCGCAAGATCTGGGTAAACAAGGACGGCGAGGAAGTCGTCAAATAAAAGCCCCGGTGCCGACCTGCCCCGTAAAAACAGAAGCGGGCTGACAAAAAGCCCCTGCACAGGAGAGAGGGAATGGCATTGCGCCTGACAGTGAATGGCGAGACTCACTTGCTGGATATCGAGGCAGATACGCCCCTGTTATGGGTGCTGCGGGACGAACTGGGCCTGCCGGGTACCAAGTTTGGTTGCGGCGCCGGTTTGTGTGGCGCCTGTACGGTGCACCTGAACGGGCAGCCGGTGCGCTCCTGTTCTACTCCCGTGGAAATGGCAGAAAATGGCGAAGTGACCACGATTGAAGGTCTGGGCAGTGGCGATCGGTTGCATGCATTGCAGCAGGCCTGGATTGACCACGGGGTACCCCAGTGCGGTTATTGCCAGTCCGGGCAGATCATGAGCGCCGCCCATCTGCTTGCGACCAATCCCTCACCGGGTCGTGACGAGATTGTTGCAGCCATGACTGGCAATCTCTGCCGGTGTGGCACCTACAGCCGGATCATCGCTGCCGTGGAATCCGTGGTTGCCGGCGAGCAGCCGGCGCAGGCGGAGGTGTGACATGGCGATGAACCGAAGGGATTTCCTGAAAGTCGGTGCCGGAGCGTCCGGCAGCCTGGTGCTTTCCCTGTCTCTGCCCGGCTGCGCCGGACTTCCCGCGGGCTACGAGGAGGAGACCGGCGAATGGCGCCCGGATGCCTGGCTGGAGATTACCCGGGATGACCGGATCTATTTCACCCTGGCGCGGGTGGAAATGGGGCAGGGCACCTACACCGGCCTTACCACGCTGATTGCCGAGGAACTGGAAGTGGCACCGGAGGCCATCGAGCCGCGCTTTGCCCCCGTTGCCGATGAGTACAAGAATCCGTTGTACAAGCTGCAGCTCACTGGGGGCAGCACCAGTCTGGCTACCAGTTGGGAGCCACTGAGGACGGCCGGTGCCTCTGCCCGGCAGATGCTGATCCGCGCGGCTGCAGGCGTCTGGCGGGTCGATGCCGCTGAGTGTTCGGCCAGTGATGGTCGGGTCATCCACCCCAATGGCATCGATTCCATGCGCTACGGTCAGCTGGTCGAGCTGGCTTCCAAGGAAGTTCTGCGCGGGGACGTCGCGCTCAAGCCGGCAGCCGAGTGGAAATACATCGGAAAACAGAACCGGCGGCTGGATGCCCGGGCCAAGTCCACCGGCAAAGCTGTATACGGCATTGATGTCAGCCTGCCGGACATGGTGTACGCCGTGGTCACCCGCCCACCCCGTTTCGGCGGTAAGGTGCAGTCGTTCAATGGTGATGAGGTCCGGGCCATGCCCGGGGTTCTTGAAGTCATGGAAATCGACCGGGGCGTGGCCGTCGTCGCTGACAAGTACTGGCGTGCCCGCAAGGCCCAGGACGCCCTGAGGATCCAGTGGGACTTCTCCGGGGCGCTGGGGCTGTCCACGGGCGAGGTGTTCGAGACCTATCGCAAGGCGGCGGATGAAGATGCCGGCGAGTCAGAGCGGAGCGAGGGCGATACCGAAAGCGTTCTGGCAACTGCTGACAAGGTGGTGGAGGCCGAGTACAGCCAGCCTTACCTGGCGCATGCCACCCTTGAGCCCATGAACGCTACCGCCTGGTACCGCAACGATCATATGGAGATCTGGGCGCCGACCCAGGCGCCGGATCTGGGCCGGATTGCCGCTGCCCGGGTGACCGATCTTGCCCCGGACGAAGTCACCATCAACACCACCTTCCTCGGGGGTGGCTTTGGCCGCCGCCTGACCCAGGACTACATCGAAGAAGCCGCGGCCGTCGCGTTCCGCGTGGACCAGCCGGTGAAAGTGATCTGGTCCCGGGAAGAGGATACCCGTCACGATCTGTACCGCCCGGCGATGCTGCACCGGATGAAGGCGGGCCTGAACAAGGGTGAGCTCAGTGGCTGGGATCACCAGATCGTCGGCCCGCAGATTCTGAACTGGTACGTTCGCAATGCTGGCCCGGCGCAGTTCCCGTGGACGCCCAAGTTCCTTTACGACACCCTCGGCAAGGTCGGAGTCTGGGCCGAAGGCATTGCCACCCCGAAAGATATCTCCGCCATCGAGGGGGCGATCGAGTATCCCTACCAGGTGGCAAACATCGATATCCGCCATACCCATATCGATCCGGGGGTTCCCATTACCTGGTGGCGCTCGGTGGGTTATTCCCATAATGGCTTTGCCGTCGAGACGTTCATGGATGAACTGGCCCACGAAGCGGGGCAGGACCCTTACCGCTTCCGTCACCGCCTGCTGGAGAACGAGCCCCGACATCGGGAGGTGCTGGACCGGGCGGCCCGACTGGGCGGCTGGGATACGCCGGTACCCGAGGGTCGGGCCCGCGGTATTGCCCTGATGCGCAGCTTCGGTACCTACGTGGCACAGGTTGTGGAAGCCGGAGTCGAGAATGGCTCGATCCGGGTCTATAAGGTTGCCGCGGCCGTGGATTGCGGCCAGGTGGTCAACCCGGCAATCGTGGTTGACCAGATCGAGGGCGGTATCCTGTTCGGCCTGACGGCGGCATTGTATGGGGAGATTACCCTGGAACAGGGTGAAGTCCAGCAATCCAACTTCCACGACTACCCGCTGTTACGGCAGTACGAGCGGCCGGAGGTCGAGGTGGAAATTGTGGAGAGCAGCGAGACACCGACCGGCGTCGGTGAACCCGGTGTGCCGCCCGTGATTCCGGCCCTGGGCAATGCCCTGTTTGCATTGACCGGCAAACGTCAGCGGACCCTGCCTCTGAAAGCGGAGGCCTGATGGCTGCGGGAGTGCGCCCGTGATTTCCGGTCAGGTCTCCGTTATGGACAGTGTCCGTTGTTGGCTGTATGGGGGCGAACGGGTCTGGTTGTGCACCATCGTGGAAACCTGGGGTTCGTCTCCGAGGCCGGTGGGCTCCTGGCTGGCAGTGTCGGAGACCGGTCGCTGGAGCGGCTCGGTCTCTGGAGGCTGTCTGGAGGAGGATCTGCTGCGCCGAACTGCCACTGAAGGGCCCGTCGAATCACTCCTGATTGACTACGGAATTACCGACGGGGACCGGGACCGCTTCCAGCTGCCCTGTGGCGGACGGATCCGGTTGCTGGTGGAACCGTTGGTACCGTCGGACAGCTTGACTCACATCGAAAGCGTGTCCAGCGCATTGGCTGAACGACAACCGGTTGTGCGGGAAGTGTTCGTTGGTGGCGGTATGCGTCTTCTGGGAGCAGAATTCAATGTCCGCAATGGCGTCGCCTTTGACGGGCAGACCCTGGTGCACTCCCTGCAGCCGGAGTGTCGTCTGCTGCTGATTGGTGCGGGCGAGGTGGCGCGTCATGTGGCGGAGTTCGCCTCGGCTGCCGAATTCTCCGTCACCCTGTGCGAGCCCCGGGATACCTTTGCCGATGGCTGGCAGTATCCGCATATTCCCCTGAGCCGTCGGCTGCCGGACGACATCATTGCTGACGACTATGGTGATCAATGGTGCGGGGTTCTGGCGCTGGCCCACGACCCCCGCGTGGATGACATGGGTTTGCTGGCAGCGCTGCAGTCGCCGGCGTTCTACGTCGGTGCCATGGGGTCTCGCAAAACCTCCGAGGCACGCCGGTCGAGGCTTGCCTCACTGGGACTGGATGAGTCGGCGCTTGCCCGGCTCAGAGCACCAATCGGAGTCAATATTCCCAGCAAGACTCCGGCGGAAATTGCCATTTCCATCGTGGCGGACCTGATTGCCGCACGACATGATTTGCGGGCAGCCCAACCATCCCTATAATGGCGACAATCGAGGGTTGATAATCTCCGGTAGGCGGGGACACCCCTGGCACTGGTCCGTGGAGAAACACCGTGTTTGATGTCACCCGATACGCCATTGCGGCAGAATCCATCGCCGAAGCCGGTCGCTTCCTGTACCAGCGGGGCTGGTCGCCGGCCACCAGCAGCAACTACTCGGCGCGGATCGATGACGAGCACATCGCGATCACCGTTTCCGGCCGGCACAAGGGCCAGCTGGGTGCCGGCGATGTGATGGTGGTGGATCTGTCCGGCCAGCCTGTTCAGAGTAACTGCCGTTCCTCGGCGGAAACCCGCCTGCACACCGTGCTTTACGAACTGTTCCCGGAGGTCGGGGCGGTGCTGCACACCCATTCGGTGAAAGCCACCGTACTGAGCCGGCTGCTGGAGCCGGGCCGGGCACTGGAACTCGAAGGCTATGAGCTGCAGAAGGCCTTCGCCGGCGTGCAGACCCACGAATCCGTACTGACGGTTCCTGTGTTTGATAATACCCAGGATATCGATGCGCTCGCGCGGGATACCAAGGCCTGGTTCACAGAGCACCCGGAGCAGCCGGGCTACCTGATCCGGGGCCACGGCCTGTACACCTGGGGTAACACCATGGCCGATTGCCTGCGCCATGTGGAAGCGTTTGAATTCCTCTTTGAATGTGAACTTGAAACCATGAGGGTCCGCCCATGACCACCCTGAGCATCTTTGATCAAAACCAGCCAGAGCACGCCCGGACCGTGACGGAAGACCCGTCGGAAATCCGCGAGCTGTTGGCCACCCAGGGCATTCGCTTCGAGCAGTGGCCGACCCGTGACTTGCCGGCCGATGCCACCCAGGAACAGATTCTGGAGGCCTACAGCGAGGAAGTGGCCCGGCTGAAGGAAGAATGCGGATTCCAGACCGCCGATGTCATCAGCCTCAATCCGGATAACCCGCAGAAAGAGGCGTTCCGCCAGAAATTCCTGGATGAACACACCCACAGTGAAGACGAGGTCCGTTTCTTCGTGCGGGGCCAGGGCCTGTTCTACCTGCACTTCGGTGACCAGGTCTACGCGGTGATGTGCCAGAAGAATGATCTGATCAGCGTTCCGGACGGCACCCGGCACTGGTTTGATATGGGGCCCGAGCCGGAGTTCACCTGCATCCGCCTGTTCAGCAATCCTGAAGGCTGGGTGGCCGACTTTACCGGTGAGGACATTGCCAGCAGACTGCCCCGATACGAAGCGCTGGCGGAGGCGGGTGGATGATCCGGGTTATCCTGACGGACATTGAGGGCACCACCAGCTCCATTTCGTTTGTGCACGACGTGCTGTTCCCGTTTGCGGCCGAGCACCTGCCCGGATTCGTGACCGAAAACCGGGATGACCCTGCCGTGGCTGAACAGCTCGATGCGGTTGCCGAAAACAGTGGAATCGATCGACAGGATGTGGACGGCCTCGTGGAAGTACTCCAGCAATGGATCCGGGAGGACCGCAAGGAAACCTCCCTGAAAGCCCTGCAGGGCATGGTCTGGGAACAGGGCTACCAGCAGGGCGAGCTGAAGGGCCATATCTACCCGGACGCGGCCGATTACCTGCAGCGCTGGCATGATCGGGGCCTGCGCCTGTTCGTATACTCTTCCGGTTCGGTGAAGGCTCAGAAGCTCATTTTCGGCTTTACCACCGAGGGTGATTTTACGCCGTTTTTCTCGGGGTATTTCGACACCCGCATCGGCGGCAAGAAAGAAAGCGATTCCTATCGTAATATTTTGAAAGAGCTGGGTGTCGAGCCAGAAACCGTGCTGTTCCTGTCCGATGTCGAGGAGGAACTCGAAGCGGCAGAAGCTGCCGGTATGAAGACCGCCTGGCTGGTCCGGGAGGGCGAGCTGCCTGACACCGGCCGTTTTGTCGCCCGTGATTTCTCGGAGGTGGAAACCCTGCTGCGCAAGCGCTGACACCTCCGCCCGACCGACAGGAGGATTCCATGACCGGAAAACACCGCGCCCGCCCGATGGCGCTGCTGCTTATGGTTCCGGTCCTGAGTGCCTGTAATCCCTTCTCCGATGCCCGCCCCATGCTGGATGAATACGTGGAGCGGGTCGCCCGGGTTCTGGAGACGGAACCCGAGTTGTCTTCCCCTGAACCCGCGGAGCAGATTCCCCGCCGCCGTGACCGGGTGCTGGCCATGCCGGAGCTGGACATGGGCATGCTCGACTTCCTGTCCCTCTATGGCTGCGAATTGCAGTTTGTGGTGGGCGAGAAAAATTCGGTGATGGGCCGGGTCATGCAGCCCCTGAATCGCCTCCGTTACGAGGTGCGCTTCATCGAGGCGGCCCGGGAGTGTCTGCCGGAGGTGGATGACGAGGAACTTGAGGAAGCCCTGGGGGAGGCCATCGAGAGCAAGCGGGAGTCCCTGCCCATCGCGGTGTGGAATGCCACCTGGGGTGTGGAGGAGGTGGAGGCCCTTTTCACCCTGGCCAAGGGCTATTACCCGGTAGCGCCGGAAGGCGATCCGGTTTCAGATCTGGCCCTGGATGCGCAGCAGTTGAATGCCGCCACTGCCAGGTTGCTGGATCAGAAGCTGGATGTGTCACTGGATTTCGCTGGCAACGTTCATCAGCGATGGCAGGCGGAATATCGGGCGGGGCAGCTGATAAACAGTGCCCGGTTGCTGGCGGCCAGGCTGGACGACGCCACCGGCCTGTTGAACGAACGGCTGGAAGGCCGGCCGCTGTGCCTCAATGGCAAGCCGAACAATCAGTCCGATATCGTGCAGAACATGTTCTTCAGCGTATACATCGGGGAGATCCAGCCTTACATGGGAGAGATCCGCCGGGCCCGGGATGCCCTGATCGAGCCCCTGGCCAGACTGGCGCAGCAGCAGGAAGCGGTAATGCCGGAGCGTTTCCGGGAATGGTACCGGCATCATCTGTCCCTGTCCGCGGAAGACAGCCTCTGGCTGGAGCTGGACCAGGCCATGGCGGATCACACCCGGGCCTGGCAGGACCTGCTGGGGCAGTGCGGTCTGCGCCCCGGGGCGTGATAGGGGGTAGGCCTGCCCGCGAGAGTCAGCTTGCCTGCGGACGATTTACCTTCAGGTGAACCATGGCAACGACGAACAGTAGCAGCGTCAGCACCGTCAACAATACCGGGCCGGGCGCGCCCTCGCTGAGCCAGGCTGACACCACCGCCTGGGTGAAGTAGAAGATCACCACGAAGGCCATCCAGATGTAGCCGCGATTGTGGCCCCGGAATACCGGCACGGCAAAGGCCAGCAGGGGTACCAGTTTTACTGCCAGCATCAGGGTGATGGAAACCCCTTCAACCGGCGCGGGGAAAAACGTGGTGGCAATGAGGGTCGCCAGCACCGCCAGGTACAGCAGAATGGTCAGCCGGGCAGTCAGTTTGGCGTTTGCGTTGTGGAGCATGGTTGCTTTCCGGTTCAGTCGGACAGTTTAAGGGCCAGGGTTGCCAGGCGTTGGCCGAAGGCCTGGCACAGGGTTTTCTCGTGTTCACTCAGCGGTAGCTGTTCAGCGGTACCGGCCCAGTGGGAGGGGCCGTAGGGAGTTCCCCCGGATTCGGTCTCTCTCAGTGCCTGCTCGGTGTAGGGCAGGCCGCACAACACCATGCCATGGTGCAGTAAAGGCATCATCATGGTCATCAGGGTGGTTTCCTGGCCACCGTGGAGGCTGCCGGTTGACGTGAAAGCACCGGCAGGTTTGCCGGCCAGGGCGCCGCTCAGCCACAGGTCACCCGTGGTATCGAGAAAATGTTTCAGAGGTGCCGCCATGTTGCCGAAGCGTGTGGGGCTGCCAATGGCCAGCCCGGAGCATCCGGCGAGGTCGGCCTTGGTGGCATAGGGCGCCCCCTCATCAGGTACCGGCGGCAAGCTCGCTTCGGTATCGGGGGACACCTGCGGCACGGCACGCAGGCGGGCCTCGATGCCCGGGACCCGGGCAACGCCCCGGCCGATCTGACCGGCCAGCTCCGCGGTCTGCCCGTTGCGGCTGTAGTAAAGAATCAGGACGTAAGGTGCATGCTCTGCCATGGAACAGGTTTCCTTGCTTGGCGGCTTGTAGCTGGATTCGGTTTTTACATTACAGAATGGTCAGAACATTCTCCGGTGGTCTGCCCAGGGCCGCCTTGTTATTACGAATCACAATGGGGCGTTCGATCAGTTTCGGGTGCCCGGACATCGCCTGGAGCAGCTGTTCCCGGGACAGCTCGGGATTATCCAGGCCCAGCTCCCTGTACTCGGTTTCCTTGGTGCGCATGAGTTCCCGGGGCTCGCACCCCAGCATGTCCAGGATATTCCCGAGCTCTTCCGCTGTCGGAGGGGTTTCCAGGTAGCGTATAATCTCCGGCTCGATTCCCCGTTCGTTAAGCAGTTCAAGTGTTTGACGTGACTTGGAGCAGCGCGGGTTGTGGAAAATCCGGGTCGGTTCTGTCATCTTCTGGCCTGATTGTCTGGGATGGATACAGCGGGTTTGAAAGGCCCGTAGTCTAACAGGAGGAGTTGCCGTGCAGTACCCTGTGTCGGGTGGACGAACCCGAGGGTTGATGGTTGCAGCTGTGCTTGTGGCGGTTTTTTTGTCAGGCTGCCAGAAAACCGAATTTGAACGCGCGGAAGGGCCCCGTCTGAACTGGGACAGCCTGCGCGGGCAATGGGTGCTGGTCAATTACTGGGCCGAATGGTGCAAGCCCTGCCTGGAGGAAATCCCGGAACTGAACGAACTGGATAAAGCGCCTGATATTGCGGTGCTTGGCGTCAACTTTGACGGCGTAACCGGAGCGGAACTGGTAGACCTGGGTGAGCGGATGGGCATCGAGTTCACCATGCTGGCGGAAGATCCCGCTTCCCGGTTCGGCTGGCAGGTGCCGGTGGCATTGCCGGCAACGTTTGTCGTGAACCCGGACGGAGAATTACTGGAAACCCGCTTCGGCCCCCAGACAGAAGCGGATATCCGGGCGTTGATTGGCGGCTGAGCCCGCGCCCACGACTGAACACAAGCAGGAACAGCCTTATATTATGGCGCAAACCTTCGTACACCTTCGCGTACATTCCGAATACTCCATGGTGGATGGACTGGTCCGGGTGAAACCGCTGATCAGCCGGGTCGCCGAGCTGGGTATGCCCGCCGTGGGACTGACCGAGCAGTCCAACATGTGCTCGCTGGTGCGTTTCTACAAGGCGGCCACCGGTGCCGGTGTCAAACCGATTATCGGCGCTGACCTGTGGCTGGAAAACCCGGACGAGCCGGACAACCCGTTCCGCCTGACGCTGCTGGCACGGGACAATGACGGCTACCTGAATCTTACGGAAATCATCTCTCTCGGTTACACCGACGGTCAGCGCTTCGGCAAACCCATCATCCAGCGACGCTGGCTGGAAGAACGGGCAAAGGGTCTGATTGCGCTCTCCGGGGCCAAACTGGGCGATGTCGGCAAGGCGATGTTGGCGGGTAAGCCCGAGCTGGCCCGTGAGCGCGCCGAATACTGGATGAACCTCTATCCGGACAGTTACTACCTGGAGCTCCAGCGCACCGGACGGGCGGGTGATGAAGACTGTCTGCACCTGAGTGTTGAGCTGGCGGCAGAGCTGGGCTTGCCGGTGGTGGCCACCAACGATGTCCACTTTCTGGAGGCGGATGACTTCGAGGCCCACGAGGCCCGGGTCTGCATTGGTGAGAGCCGTACTCTGGACGATCCCCGCCGGGAGCGCCGGTTCAGTGACCAGCAATACCTGCGCAGCGCCGAGGAGATGATCGAGCTGTTCTCGGACATTCCCGAGGCGGTCGAGAATACGGTGGAAATTGCCCGCCGCTGCTCGGTGAAAGTGCGCATGGGCGAGTACTTCCTGCCCAACTATCCGATCCCCGACGGCATGACCATGGACGAATACTTCCGCCATGTGTCTGAAGAGGGCCTGGAAGCGCGCCTGGCGAAGACCCTGAGCAAGGACGACCCGGAATACGATCAGAAACGGGAGGCCTACTACAAGCGCCTGAACTTCGAGCTGGATATCATCACCCAGATGGGGTTCCCGGGTTACTTCCTGATCGTGATGGACTTCATCAAGTGGGCCAAGAACAACGGCGTGCCGGTAGGCCCCGGCCGGGGTTCCGGTGCCGGCTCCCTGGTGGCCTATGCTCTGCTGATCACCGATCTGGACCCGCTGGAATACGACTTGCTGTTCGAGCGGTTCCTGAACCCGGAACGTGTATCCATGCCCGACTTCGACGTCGACTTCTGCATGGAAGGCCGCGACCGGGTGATCGACTATACCGCCGAGAAGTACGGTCGTGAGGCGGTTTCCCAGATCATCACCTTCGGTACCATGGCCGCCAAGGCGGTGGTGCGCGATGTGGCGCGGGTTCAGGGCAAGTCCTACGGTCTGGCGGACAAGCTGTCCAAGCTGATTCCGTTCGAAGTGGGCATGACCCTGGAAAAGGCGATCGAACAGGAGCCCCAGCTCAAGGAATTCCTGGAACAGGACGAGGAAGCCCAGGAAATCTGGGAAATGGCCCTCAAGCTCGAGGGTGTCTGCCGGAACGCGGGCAAGCACGCCGGTGGTGTGGTAATCGCCCCCACCAAAATCACCGATTTCTCGCCGCTGTACTGCGATGACGAGGGCGGCAGCCTGGTAACCCAGTTCGACAAGGGCGACGTGGAAGACGCCGGCCTGGTGAAGTTCGACTTCCTCGGTCTGCGGACCCTCACGATCATCAAGTGGGCCCTGAACATGATCAACCCGCGCCGGGAAAAGCTCGGCGAGGGTATCCTGGATATCAGTACCATCCCGCTGGATGACAAGCCGTCTTTCGAGATGCTGAAACGGGCCGAAACCACGGCGGTGTTCCAGCTGGAATCCCGCGGTATGAAGGACCTCATCCGCCGCCTGCAGCCGGATTCCCTGGAAGACATGATCGCACTGGTGGCGCTGTTCCGTCCCGGCCCACTGCAGTCGGGCATGGTGGATGACTTTATTGACCGGAAGCACGGTCGGCAGCCGATGTCCTACCCGCATCCGGATTATCAGTATGAGGGGTTGAAGCCGGTACTGGAGCCCACCTACGGGGTCATCCTGTACCAGGAGCAGGTCATGCAGATTGCCCAGGTGATGGCCGGCTATACCCTGGGTGGTGCCGACATGCTCCGCCGGGCCATGGGTAAGAAAAAACCGGAGGAGATGGCCAAGCAGAAGGCCATCTTCCTGGACGGTTGTGAAAACAACGGTATCGACAAGACCCTGGCCGAGAATATCTTCGACCTGGTGGAAAAGTTCGCCGGTTACGGCTTCAACAAGTCGCACTCCGCCGCCTACGCCCTGGTGTCCTACCAGACCCTGTGGCTCAAGGCCCATTACCCGGCCGAGTTCATGGCCGCGGTACTCACCGCCGATATGCAGAACACCGACAAGGTGGTGACGCTGGTCGAAGAGTGCCGGAACATGAAACTGGACCTGCTGGTGCCGGACGTCAGCCGTTCCGCCTACACCTTTACCGTCAACGATGAGGGCCAGATCGTTTACGGTCTTGGCGCTATCAAGGGCCTGGGTGAGGGCCCGATTGACAGTATCGTGGCGGCGGCCAAGGATGGTCCTTTCGAGGATATCTTCGATTTCTGCCGGCGGGTGGACCTCAAGAAGGTCAACAAGCGGGCCATGGAGGCGCTCATCCGCGCCGGTGCCATGGACAAACTTGGTCCCGGCCGGGCCCTGCTCATGGCAAGCATCGACAAGGCGGTGCAGCAGGCTGACCAGCAGTCCCGTAACGATGCCGTAGGCATGATGGACATGTTTGGTGAAATGCTGGAGTCCGGTGGCGAGGATGGCGATGCCTACGCCGATGTGGCTCACGTCCGTGAGTGGCCGAAAAAGGAACGGCTCAAGGGTGAGAAGGATACCCTTGGCCTGTACCTGACCGGTCATCCCTTCGATGAGTACGAGAAGGAGGTGCGCCGGTTTGTCCGCTCATCGATCGCCGACCTGAAACCGAACAAAGCGCCCCAGCGTGTGGCAGGCCTTGTGGTTGCCCAGCGCACCATGAAAACCCGGACCGGCTCGACCATGTGTTTCATTACCCTGGACGACCGCAGCGCCCGCATCGAGGCAACCCTGTTCTCGGAGACCTTCTTTGAAAACCGGGAGCTGCTGCAATCGGATCAGGTTATTGTGGTGGAAGGGCAGGTCAGTCACGATGACTACTCCGGGCAGATGAAAATGCGGGTCAACTCCGTGATGGACGTGGCCACCGCCCGGCAGCAGTTCAGCCGGGGGCTGAAACTGGAGCTGGCGGCGGATCAACTGCAGAACGGCCTGCTGGACAAGCTGGATGAAACCCTGCGGCCTTTCCGCTGCGAGGGCAGTCCGGTGTGGATCGAGTACCGCAGTCCCGAGGCCCGGACCCGTATCGAGCTCGGAGAGTCCTGGCGGGTGCAGCCGGACGATAACCTGTTGCTGGAACTCAGGTACCTGGTGGGCGACCAATCGGTTGAACTGGTCTATGATTAAGACCAATGTCCGCTTTAGCCGGCCTTTATGCACTGCTATCTTTGTCCCAAATTCTGGTTTTGGCGGCCCGCCGGGTCGTCAGGCAAATCAAAATGATGGAACATCATGAACCCTAATTACCTGGATTTTGAACAGCCGATCGCCGACCTGGAAGCCAAAATTGAAGAGCTTCGCATGGTCGGTAACGACACAGACATCAACATCACCGATGAGATCAGCCGCCTCAAGAAGAAGAGCGTCAGTCTCACGGAGAGCATTTTCTCGAACCTGCAGCCCTGGGATATTGCCCGGCTGGCCCGGCACCCGCGCCGGCCCTACACGTTCGATTACATCGAGATGATTTTCGATGATTTCGACGAGCTGCATGGGGACCGCCGTTACGCGGACGACCAGGCCATTGTCGGCGGCACCGCACGCCTTGGCGACAAGCCGGTCATGGTTATCGGCCATCAGAAGGGCCGTGAAGTCCGGGACAAGGTCAAGCGCAACTTCGGCATGCCCCGCCCCGAGGGGTACCGCAAGGCCCTGCGCCTGATGGAAATGGCTGAACGATTCAAGATGCCCATTCTGACCTTCATCGACACCCCGGGCGCCTATCCCGGTATCGGTGCCGAGGAGCGGGGCCAGAGTGAGGCGATTGCGTTCAACCTCGCCGTGATGTCCCGCCTGAAAACCCCGATCATCTCCACGGTGATTGGCGAGGGTGGCTCCGGTGGCGCCCTGGCAATCGGCGTCTGCGACCAGCTGAACATGCTTCAGTATTCCACCTACGCGGTTATTTCACCGGAGGGTTGTGCCTCCATCCTCTGGAAAAGCGCGGAGTACGCAGCACAGGCTGCCGAGGCCATGGGTGTGACGGCAGACCGGCTCAAGGATCTCGGGCTGGCGGACAACGTTATTCCCGAGCCGCTGGGTGGCGCGCACCGCAATCCGGAAAAGATGGCGGAATCCCTCCGCGAAACCCTGACCAAGGGCGTCACGGAACTATCCCGGCTGCCCCTGGACGAGCTGGTGTCCCGCCGCTACGAGCGGCTGACCCGCTATGACAACGGGCGGTAAGCCCGTCCCCGGTTTTGCCTGGCCGGAGGCACTCTGCGCTCCGGTCAGGTCACTTCCCGCGCACAAAAGACTCTGGATCGCCTTCAGCGGCGGTCTGGATTCCACCCTGCTGCTGCACTTGGCAGCCTGCTGTTTTCCGGGCAGTCCCGATCTTCGCGCTGTTCACATCAATCACCAGTTACAGGCCAATTCGGAGCAATCCGAGCAGTTCTGCCGCCAGACCTGTGAGGCTCTGGGCATTGCATTGCTCGTGCGCCGGGTGGATGTCCGGGCAGAGACAGCCGAGGGCAGCGCCGGTGGCATCGAGGAGGCTGCCCGCCACGCCCGCTACGCCGTGTTCGAGGAGATCCTGGAGGCCGGTGATTTGCTGCTGATGGCCCACCACGCCGACGACCAGACCGAGACAGTACTGTTCAGAATGCTTCGCGGCACTGGTGCCCGGGGGCTGGCGGGTATGCCCAGTGAGCGGGCACTGGGGTCAGGGCGACTTGTGCGCCCACTGCTTGAGTTCGACCGTGCGCAGTTGTCTCAATGGGCCAATGAGGCCGGTCTGGAGTGGGTGGAGGATCCGAGTAATGTCGACGAACGTTTCGACCGGAATTTTCTCAGGCATAGAATCCTGCCGGAACTCAAAGAGCGCTGGCCTGGCCTGAATGCCAGGCTCAGTCATACCGCCGCTGCCTGTGCCGAACAGGTGGCACTGACCGACCGGCTGGCAGAGATCCAGTGGCGCGACTGTGCGCCCGATGGCCGGTATCCGTGCACCGAACGTCTGAACCAGTTGCCGTTCCCGGAACAGAAAAACCTGTTGCGCTGGTGGATCCGGACTTCCGGTTACGAGCTGCCGTCGATACAGGACTGGCGGCAGGTGATCTCCGATCTGATCCATGCCCGGGAAGACGGTAAGCCGGAATTGCTCGGTGCGGGCTTTGCCATCCGTCGTTTCCGGGGGCGGTTGTATCTGGTTCCCGACCAGCCTGAACCGGAGACGGCAAGCGCAGAGCTTGTGCCCGATGAGCCACTCTGTTGGGGAGGCTGGCGCCTCCTGCTGCTTCCGGTAGATGGCCAGAAACAGCCACCGCCGGCAATACGGGTATCTACGAGGCAAGGGGGTGAGCGTTTCCGTCCGGTGCCGGATGGGCCCGGAAAACTGGTCAAAAAATGGTTGCAGGAGCAGGGGATTCCGCCCTGGGAGAGGCCACGTATTCCGCTGGTTTTCAGCCGGGATGGGAAGGGTGAAACCCTGATCGCAATTGGCGATTTGTGGTGTTCTGGACAATACTCGGGAGGCGCCCCTGCCGCCGGCTGGCGGCTGTTTGTGGAACGGGATTGTGATTGAGTCAGGGGGGGCTTTCTGGTAGTCTGGCGTCCCATCTTGAGATGAACAATCTCCCTCCTTCACCGAACCAGATAATCACGGAATCTGCATGACGCGTTATATTTTCGTCACCGGCGGTGTCGTGTCCTCCTTGGGGAAAGGTATTGCGTCTGCCTCCCTGGCAGCCATCCTCGAGGCACGCGGCCTGAAGGTCACCATTCTCAAGCTGGACCCCTACATCAACGTAGACCCCGGCACCATGAGCCCGTTCCAGCACGGTGAGGTTTTTGTCACCGAAGATGGCGCGGAAACCGATCTGGACCTTGGCCACTATGAGCGTTTCATCCGCACCCGGATGAGCCGCCGCAACAACTTCACCACCGGTCGCGTCTACGAGGAAGTGATCCGTAAGGAGCGGCGTGGCGACTACCTGGGCGGTACCGTGCAGGTCATTCCCCACATCACCGATGAAATCAAACGCCGGGTAGTGGAAGGCGCCGCAGGCGTGGATGTGGCACTGATCGAGATCGGTGGCACCGTGGGTGACATCGAATCCCTGCCGTTCCTGGAAGCCTGCCGTCAGCTGAAGGTTGAAGTCGGTCCCCAGCGTGCCCTGTTCATGCACCTGACACTGGTTCCGTATATCGCCACTGCCGGCGAGATCAAGACCAAGCCGACCCAGCACTCCGTAAAGGAGATGCGCTCCATCGGTCTGCAGCCGGACATTCTGCTGTGCCGTTCCGAGCATGAAGTGGATGCCAGCTCCCGCCGCAAGATCGCGCTGTTTACCAACGTGGAAGAGCGCGCCGTCATTCCGCTCCAGGACGCCAAGTCTATCTATGCCATTCCGCGCATGCTGCACGAGCATGGCCTGGACCAGCTGGTGATCGAGCGGTTTGGTCTGGATGCACGCTCCGCGGACCTGGGCGAGTGGGACAGCGTGGTCGATGCCCTGATGCATCCGGATCAGGAAGTGACCATTGCCATGGTCGGCAAGTACATGGAGCTGCTGGATGCCTACAAGTCTCTGATTGAATCCCTGCTGCACGCGGGCATCAAGACTCGCACCAAGGTCAATATCAACTACATCGATTCCGAAGACATCGAGCGTGACGGCACCCGTGTGCTTGAGTCCGCCGATGCGATCCTGGTGCCCGGTGGCTTCGGCGAGCGCGGTGTTGAAGGCAAGATCCGCACCGTACAGTATGCCCGCGAAAACAAGGTGCCCTACCTGGGCATTTGTCTCGGCATGCAGGTAGCAGTGATTGAATACGCTCGCAACGTGGCCGGCCTGAAGGATGCTCACAGCACCGAATTCCGTACCCATACCCCGGAGCCGGTGGTGGGGCTTATTACCGAATGGCTGGATGCCACCGGTGAGCGCGAAGAGCGCACGGAAGAGTCTGATCTGGGCGGCACCATGCGCCTGGGTGCCCAGGACTGTGTCCTGAGCGAGGGATCTACCATTGCCAACTGTTACGGCAAGAAGACCATTCGCGAGCGTCATCGTCATCGCTATGAGGTGAACAACCATTTCCTGCCGGCGCTTGAGGGTGCGGGCCTGCAAATCTCTGGCCGCTCCAGCGACGGCAAACTGGTGGAAGTGGTGGAAGCTCCGGATCATCCTTGGTTCGTTGCCTGCCAGTTCCACCCGGAATTCACCTCCACCCCCCGGGACGGTCACCCGCTTTTCAAGGGATTTGTTGAAGCGGCTCTGGCGCACAAGAAGGAGTCCTGAGCATGGCGCAGAGCACGGTAAACGTCTCGGGCATCGAAGTCGCCAACGACAAGCCATTCGTGCTGTTCGGCGGAATGAACGTGCTCGAGTCCCGGGAGCTGGCCTTCGAGGTGGCTGAAAAGTATGTGGATGTCTGTGGTCGCCTCGGCATCCCTTACGTGTTCAAGGCCTCTTTCGACAAGGCGAACCGCTCGTCCGTGCACTCGTTCCGTGGCCCCGGTCTTGAGAAGGGGTTGCAGATCCTGGCGGACATCAAGAGCAAGTTCGGCGTCCCGATTATTTCCGATGTTCACGAGCCTGCCCAGGCGGCCCCGGCGGCGGAAGTGTGCGATATCATCCAGTTGCCGGCATTCCTGAGCCGCCAGACCGATCTGGTGGTCGCCATGGCCGAGACCGGTGCGGTGATCAACGTCAAGAAAGCCCAGTTTCTCGCGCCCCAGGAGATGAAGCACATCATCACCAAGTGCGAGGAGGCCGGCAACGACAAGGTGATCCTGTGCGAGCGGGGCAGCAGCTTCGGGTACAACAACCTGGTGGTGGATATGCTCGGCTTCGGCATCATGAAGGCGATGAATGTGCCCGTGATGTTTGATGTGACCCATTCACTGCAGATGCCGGGTGGCCGAGCCGATTCGGCCGGTGGCCGGCGTGCCCAGGTGACGGATCTGGCGCTGGCGGGTATGTCCCAGGGCCTGGCCGGTCTGTTCCTGGAGGCGCATCCGGACCCCGACCAGGCCAAGTGTGATGGCCCGTGCGCCTTGCGGCTCAGCCAGCTTGAGCCGTTCCTTGAGCGGGTCAAAGCCGTGGATGACCTGGTTAAAAGTTTTAAACCCATCGACACCGCCTGATTGGCGGTGTTGGCGTTTCATACGGACTATGGGAGCGAGTGGGAACGGCCCTGCGAAAATGTAGAGGGCCAGGGATGGCCCGAAACAAGCGCACATGGACGTGCTTGTAGCGGTTTTCGCAGGGCCGTTCCCGCTCGCTCTGACTCCCAAATCTGAACACGAACTTGGAGACAGAGAAGAATGACCAAGATTGCCAACATCAAGGGCCGCGAGGTTCTGGATTCCCGTGGTAACCCCACTGTCGAAGCAGACGTTATCCTCGAAGATGGAACTATCGGAAGTGCGTGCGCACCTTCCGGCGCTTCGACCGGTTCCCGGGAGGCTCTGGAGCTGCGTGATGGTGACAAGTCCCGGTACCTTGGCAAGGGTGTTCTGAAAGCGGTTGAAGCCGTGAACGGCAAGATCCGTGATGCTCTGGTGGGCAAAGATGCCGCAGATCAGCGTGGTCTGGACAAGGTGATGATTGATCTGGACGGAACCGAGAACAAGGCCAACCTGGGTGCGAATGCGATTCTGGCTGTTTCCCTGGCTGCCGCCAAAGCCGCTGCTGCCTCCCTGGGCAAGCCGCTGTATGAGCATATTGCCGATGTGAACGGCACCTCCGGCAAGTTCTCCATGCCGGTGCCGATGATGAACATCCTGAACGGTGGTGAGCACGCGGACAACAACGTCGACATCCAGGAGTTCATGGTTCAGCCGGTTGCCACCAAGAGCTTCGCTGAAGCCCTGCGTGTGGGCGCCGAGATTTTCCATAGTCTGAAGAAGGTTCTGAAGGCCCAGGGCCTGAACACGGCGGTCGGTGATGAGGGCGGCTTTGCTCCGAACCTGCCGTCCAACGAGGCGGCGCTGGCAGCCATCAAGGAAGCGGTTGAAAAAGCGGGCTACGAGCTGGGCAAAGACGTCACCCTGGCTCTGGACTGTGCCTCTTCCGAATTCTACAAGGATGGCCAGTACCAGCTCTCCGGCGAAGGTAAAAGCTTCGATTCTGAAGGCTTTGCCGATTACCTGGCCGGTCTGTGCGAGCGTTATCCCATCGTTTCCATCGAAGACGGTATGGACGAGAGTGACTGGGACGGCTGGAAGGTCCTGACCGACAAGCTGGGCACCAAGGTTCAGCTGGTGGGCGATGATCTGTTCGTGACCAACACCAAAATCCTGAAGCAGGGTATCGATAAGGGGATTGGTAACTCCATCCTGATCAAGTTCAACCAGATCGGCAGCCTGACCGAGACCCTGGATGCCATCAAGATGGCCCAGGATGCGGGCTACACCGCGGTCATCTCCCACCGTTCCGGTGAGACCGAGGACACTACCATCGCGGATCTGGCGGTTGCCACCTGCGCGGGCCAGATCAAGACCGGTTCGCTGTGCCGTTCCGACCGGGTTGCCAAGTACAACCAGCTGCTGCGCATTGAAGAAGCGCTGGATGGCAAGGCGCCTTACCGTGGCCTGAGCGAGATCAAGGGTCAGGGCTGAGGTCCGGCGTTAAAAAACTGCTTGCCGGCGGCAGCCGGTAGGTAACAAAATATTAAGGCCATCGCGTTCTGGATGAAAATTCAGACACGATGGCCTTTTTGTACAACCAGTTAGAAGAATTTGTTGTTAATCTACTCTAAGGTCTATACTCATTAGTCAGTGTTGAATTTTTGAACGGTTATTTCTCCGACGGAATTGGAATGAAGACGCTTTGGGCCATCATGGTTGTGTTGATTCTCCTGCTGCAGGTTCGCCTGTGGGTCGGGGAGGGCAGCTTTGCGCAGGTGTGGTCCCTGGAGCAGTCGATTGCCGAGCAGCGTGCGGAGAATGCCGATCTGGCGGCCCGTAACGATCGCCTCTATGCGGAGGTGCGGAACCTCCGCAGTGAGCAGGGGGCGTTGGAGGAGCGGGCCAGGATGAACCTTGGGTTGATTCGCGAGGACGAGACTTTCTTCCTGGTTGTTGAGAACTAAGGGCGGAGCACAGAGCGGCGGGGCAGTCCTTTCCAGGACACGCTACAAGCACGCCCTGTGCGCTTGACTGTGGCCATCCATGGCCACAGACAGTCCTGGAAAGGACTGCCCCGCCACTCTCCAGACCACGTGCAGACCTCTTATGACCTACCCCAGACTTTGGTTGATTGTTCCTGCTGCCGGCATTGGCAAGCGCATGAAGTCAGAAGTGCCGAAACAGTACCTGACGCTGTCGAACCGTTTCATTCTCGATATTACTCTTTCCCGCCTACTCGATAATGCCGATTTTTCTGGCTGCATGGTCCCCCTGAGCCCCCAGGACCATTGGTGGCCTGATACCGAAGCCGTCAACGATGACCGTATCCAGACCTGCACCGGTGGTGAGGAACGCGCCGATTCGGTGCTTTCGGCGCTTCATGCGTTGCAGGAGCAGGCCGATGAGAACGATTGGGTGCTGGTGCATGATGCGGCCCGGCCCTGTGTCCATCCTGATGATCTGGCAAACCTTATCGATACCCTTTCCGGGCACCCCGTTGGCGGGCTGTTGGCGGCTCCGGTGGCGGATACGCTGAAGCAGGCCGCCGACGGCCAGCCGCCGGAGGTGGAGGGCACGGTGGATCGCAGCAGGCTGTGGCGGGCGTTGACGCCTCAGATGTTCCGGTTCGGGGCGCTGACCCGGGCACTGGAGGCGTGTCTTGATGCCGGGTATGGGGTGACGGATGAGTCCTCTGCCATGGAATTTTCCGGTAACATGCCGGTTCTGGTGGAGGGGCGGCCGGATAATATCAAGGTTACGGTTCCGTCAGATCTGGCATTGGCCGGTTTTATCCTGAGCCGGCTGTAACCGGTTCCGCCCGAAATTCCTTTCAACGTTCCGGAGAACAGCATGCGGATTGGTCAGGGCTTTGATGTCCATGCCTTTTGCGAAGGTGATTCCGTCATTCTTGGTGGTGTCCAGATTCCCCACAGTCAGGGCCTGAAGGCGCATTCTGATGGGGATGTGTTGCTCCATGCCCTGGCGGACGCGCTGCTCGGGGCCGTTGCCCTGGGGGATATCGGCCATCTGTTTCCGGATACCAGTGACGAATGGGCCGGCGCCGACAGCCGGGATCTGCTGCGCCGGGTGATGGCCCGGGTGCGTGACGAGGGCTTCGAGGTGGTGAACGTGGACAGCACGATCATTGCCCAGGCGCCGAAGATGGCACCCCATGTCGACGCCATGCGTCTGAACATTGCCGAGGATCTGGGGATTGCCGCGAACCGGGTGAGCGTCAAGGCGACCACCACGGAGAAGCTGGGTTTTACGGGGCGGGGCGAGGGGATTGCCTGTCAGGCAATCTGTCTGCTTGAGCCGGTGAGCACGTGAGCAGTCAAAACACCACAGGCCATCAATGGCGCCTGGACTGGCCAACCAGTCACGGTCGGGTTGCCAGCGCGCAGCTGAAGAGCGTTCCCGAGGATTTCCGGGTCGAGGAAGTCCTGGCGGTTTCCGAGCTGGTTCCCGGCGAAGGTGAGCATCTTTGTCTCTGCCTCGAGAAGAAGGGCGATAACACCGAGTTTGTAGCCAGGCAGTTGGCGCGGATGGCCGGGTGTCGCAGTTTTGATGTCGGGTTTTGTGGGCTCAAGGATCGCCACGCGGTAACCCGCCAATGGTTCAGTCTTTACCGCCCGGGTATGGACACCGGGGACGCTGATTTTATCCGGGAGGTGGCCGGGCACTGGCGCGTGTTGGCGTCGGCGAGGGCGCCCCGGAAATTGCGTCGGGGGGAGCATTCGGGTAACCGGTTTGTCATCGTGCTGAGGAGCGTTGAGGGTCCGAGGGCGGAGATTGACGAAGCATTGAATCGCCTTGGAGAGCAGGGCGCGCCCAATTACTTCGGGCCGCAGCGCTTTGGCCGTGATGGTGGCAACCTTGACCGGGCCCTGCAGATGGATCCCTCGCAACTGAACCGCCGGGCAGGTCGCGCAAAACGTGGCTCCCGAGGTGGCAGGGATGGATCGAAAAACGTATTGTACTTTTCGGCGGCGAGATCCTGGTTGTTCAACGAGGTGCTTGCTACGCGGGTATCGGATGGTAGCTGGAACACCTGCCTGCCGGGAGAGCCGGCAGAGAGCGCTGTCGGGCCCACGGGGCCGATGTGGGGCGATGGCGGGACCACCGCAACCGATGGTCAGGAAGCCTTGGAGCGGGACGTGGTCGGTAAGTGGCCGGAGCTTGAACGGTTGTTTGCTGCCACGCGGATGCAGCCGGAGCGCCGGCCACTGGTTGTTCAGCCGCAGGAGCTGGACTGGGAGTGGCAGGGCGGAGATACCCTCTTGATTTGTTTTGTTTTGCCGCCTGGCCAGTATGCCACCACCGTGCTGGGCGATATTTTCGAGCTGGAGGACATGAGCCTCGGCCGTCATAACGAATAAAAAGTGCTAGCGGAGAACACTGTGCGAATTCTGTTATCGAATGATGATGGTGTGCATTCGCCGGGGCTTGTCGCCCTCTATGAGGGGCTTCAGGGCCTGGGAGATCTTGAAGTCGTGGCCCCGGACCGGGACCACAGTGGTGCGAGTAACGCACTTACCCTGAACCGGCCCCTTACCGTCGAGGAGCACCCCAACGGATTCCATTCCGTGGATGGCACGCCTACCGATTGCGTGCATCTGGCGGTGAATGGTCTGTTCGAGGAATCCTTTGATCGCGTGGTGTCCGGTATCAACACCCACGCCAACCTGGGTGATGACATCATTTATTCCGGCACGGTGGCTGCCGCTACCGAAGGACGTCACCTCGGTTTGCCGGCGATTGCGGTGTCCCTGGTGAACGACGGCCATTTCCATTACGAGACCGCCGCCCGGGTTGTCCGTATGCTCCTGGAGCAGAACCGTCCGCTTCAGCTTGGGCCCCGCTCGATCCTGAATGTGAATGTTCCCGACCTGCCGTGGGAGCAGCTGGCCGGTATTCGTGTCACTCGCCTCGGCCACCGGGAACGTGCCGAAGGGGCTGTGCCCATGACCTGTCCGAGGGGCAAGCAGAGGTACTGGATCGGAGCCGCCGGAGAGGGCGGCGATGCCGGCCCTGGAACGGATTTTCATGCGGTCCGCGAGGGCTATGTATCGATCACCCCGGTTCACATTGATATGACCCGCCATGAGGCGCTGGTGCCGCTGCGGGAGTGGGTCGAGGAACTGGTTTCCGATGGAGGGCTGTCGTCATGAGTGCCCAGCTCCAGGGAATTGGAATGACCTCCCGGCGCACTCGGATGCGCCTGGTTCAGCGGCTGCGGGAATCCGGGATCGAGTCCGACAGGGTGTTGGAAATCATCGGTGAGGTACCCCGTCACATCTTTCTGGACGAGGCGCTGGCCCATCGGGCCTATGAGGATACCTCGCTTCCGATCGGCTACGGACAAACCTTGTCCCAGCCCTATATCGTTGCCCGTATGACCGAGATCCTGCATCACCATGGGCCGGCTCGTATCCTGGAGCTGGGGACCGGCTCCGGATACCAGACGGCGGTGCTGTCGAAGCTGTTCGAGGAAGTGTACAGCGTTGAGCGCATCAAGCCTTTACAGGATCGTGCCCGGGACCGTTTGCGGCAGCTGGGTGTGCGCAATGTCCTGCTCAAGCACGCTGATGGTGGCATGGGTTGGCCGGAGCGGGGACCGTTTGACGGTATCATCGTCACCGCCGCACCCGGCGATGTGCCGAAAGAGTTGCTGGCGCAGCTGGCGGATAACGGGGTTCTGATTGCCCCGGTCGGAGAGGAGAAACAGGTGTTGGTGGAAGTCGTACGCCGTGGCGAGCATTTTGAACGGCGGGAGCTTGAGCCCGTGCACTTCGTCCCCCTGCTCGGGGGCGTGATCCGGTGAGGAAATCGAGTGACGGATCAAACGAAGCCATGCCTGACGTTCAGAGAAATCAGCATCCCGCTGCCGTTTTCCTGCGTGGCATGGCCATGGGCGCAGCCGATATTGTTCCCGGTGTGTCCGGTGGCACCATCGCATTCATCACCGGCATCTATTTCCGTTTGCTGGAAGCCATCAATGCCGTCCCGGTTGCTGTTTTCCGGGAATTGTTCAAGGGGCGGTTCCGGGCGTTCTGGGCCGCCTGTGATGGTACCTTTCTGGTCTGCCTGCTGGCGGGCATCCTGTCCAGCATTGTGACCCTGGCCTCGGCCATAAGCTTCGCCCTGGCGAACTATCCGATCCTGATCTGGAGCTTTTTCTTCGGGCTGATCGTGGCGTCTGTCTGGCATGTCGGTCGGCAGGTTCGCCGCTATCGCGTTTCCCTGTTGCTGCCATTGATTGCTGGCATTGCCGTAGCCTGGTGGGTCACCACGCTGTCCGGCGGCGAGCTCTCTCCATCGGCACTGGCATTTTTCGGTTCCGGCGCCCTGGCGATCTGCGCCATGATCCTGCCGGGGATTTCCGGGAGCTTCATCCTGGTGATTATCGGTATGTACGCGCCGGTTCTGGCAGCGATCAAGGCGGCGGACCTCGGGGTTCTGGCGTTGTTCATGGCCGGGTGCCTGGTCGGGTTGCTGTCGATCGCGCGTCTGATTACCTGGGCATTTCATCATTTTCACGACATGGTGCTGGCACTGCTGACCGGTTTCATGGTCGGGGCGCTGAACAAGGTCTGGCCCTGGAAAGAGGTTCTCAGCTGGCGTACCAACAGTGCCGGCGAGCAGGTACCCCTTAATGAGATCAGCATTGGTCCTGCAACCTTTGAGCAGCTGACGGGCCAGGATCCGCAGGTGCCTATGGCGTTACTGATGGCATTGGTCGGGCTGCTGTTGGTGCTGGCGATTGAGTGGGTCGGGAATCGAAAAGTGTTACCTGACGCACAGAATCAGTGTTCCCCACGGTAACAAGGGCAACCAGCACGTAACTTGGATTGCCTCTGGAAATGTGCAATAAATTAGCGAGTTACTATAAAAACTTTAGAATCTGGATTGATCCTTCGGTCTTTTTAGACGGATTTTTCATAACTGGGGCAGCTTTATTCCTGTGAGATTTTTGCGTGGGCTCGTCAATGCCGCTCGGTCGGCCTTTCCGCGGTTCCACCCAGGTGCCATGCCCCGGCCTCGTTTCCTGAAAATGCTCCTGGTCGCACTGGGCGTAGTTGCGCTCACGGCCTGCAACACTTCGGCGATCTACCAGGACGATCTCTACAACCCGCCCGTGTACTGGGGACGACACGTCGTTCAGCCCGGCGAAACCCTCTACCGGATTGCCTGGCGTTATGGCCGCGACTACCGGGAACTGGGCAGTGCCAACGGCATTGGGCCTCCCTGGACTATCAAACCCGGCCAGGTGCTGCGCCTGGACCTTCGCGGAACTGTCACATCTTCTGGCCAGAATAGTCAGAAGCAGAGGGTTGCCGCGGCTCCATCCAGGGCTGCACCCCCGGCGCCGACGCCAAAATCGGCACCCAGGCCGAAAGTTACCAGGCCTGCAGCGCCCGGCGAGTCCCTGGACAAACGCTCGCAAACTGTCGCCAGCGTCAGCTGGCGCTGGCCGCACGCTGGCACCGTAATTGCAGGATATTCAACATCCGGAAAAGTCAATAAAGGTATTGATATTGCCGGAAAAGCCGGCGATGCTGTGAAAGCGGCGGCCAGAGGAAATGTGGTCTACGCCGGTAACGGGTTGCTTGGTTACGGTAACCTCATTATCGTGAATCACAACGAGCACTACTTGAGTGCTTACGCCCATAACCGGAAGATTCTGGTGCAGGAAGGGGAGGACGTTAACGCCGGACAGGTGATCGCAGAGCTCGGGAGCAGCGGTGCGGAACGACCCATGTTGCATTTTGAAATCCGGAAGAATGGCAACCCTGTCGATCCACTCCATTACCTGCCACCCCGCTAGCGCTCACGCAAGCAGCCAGGATCGCTGTTGCAAGCCTGGAGGCCGGCACTGACAGAAACCGCGTACGACAAAATAACAAGAATGATCCGGCCGGATTTGGCCAAACAACAAATGTCCTGAATAAAACGAAGACGAATGAATTAGAGTCCGGGATAAGAAGAAGTATCGGACCTTCCACAGGATTATTGAGAGGCGGGGCAAGAAACATGTCAGCAGAGCAAGAAGACATCATTGTTGATCGTGTCGAGGATCTGGATGATTCCGAGGATCAAGTGCTAGCAGAAGAGAAAGTTGAAAAGGAGTCGGCGGGCAGCGCCGATGAAGAGGAAATCTCCACTCAGGGACGGTACTTCACCAGCCAGAAGCAGCTGGACGCAACCCAGCTCTATCTCAACGAAATCGGTTTTTCACCCCTCCTGACGCCGGAAGAGGAAGTCTACTTCGCCCGTCTCGCCCGCAAAGGCGAGGAGTCAGGGCGTAAACGCATGATTGAAAGCAACCTGCGCCTGGTGGTCAAGATCGCCCGCCGGTACGTCAACCGCGGTCTTACCCTGCTTGACCTGATTGAGGAGGGTAACCTGGGCCTGATTCGTGCGGTCGAGAAGTTCGATCCCGAGCGTGGCTTCCGGTTCTCCACCTATGCGACCTGGTGGATTCGCCAGACTATCGAACGGGCCATCATGAACCAGACCCGGACTATCCGTCTGCCGATTCATGTGGTCAAGGAACTCAACCTGTATCTGCGTGCGGCCCGGGAGCTGACCCAGAAACTGGATCATGAGCCTTCTGCGGAAGAGATCGCTCAGATGGTCGATAAGCCGGCGTCGGACGTGAAGCGACTGCTGGGCCTTAATGAGCGGGTTGCCTCCATGGACACCCCGATCGGTGCCGGAGGTGAGAAATCCCTGCTCGATACCGTGGCAGACGAAGGTGCCTCGGATCCGGCGGACTTGCTGCAGGACAACAACATGTGTTCCTGCCTCGAGAACTGGATTGATCAGCTCAGCGACAAGCAGCAGGAAGTGCTTTCCCGCCGCTTTGGTCTGCGCGGCTATCCGGTGAGTACCCTCGAGGAAGTCGGTCAGGAAATCGGGCTGACCCGCGAGCGGGTACGTCAGATCCAGGTGGAGGCGCTTCGTCGCCTGCGGGAAATCCTGGAAAAGGAAGGCCTCTCCGGTAATCTGCTGTTCCAGTAAGTTCCACCGACGTCAGTAATCGAAAAGCCGGCCAATGACCTTGGCTGGCTTTTCTGTTTTTATGCCTCGCAAATGAGAACCAGGTGGCGCTCTGCTGCCCGGGGTCGTTGTTAGAATGCGTTGACCGGGCAGGATAGGGTGTCGAGCCCCGGTGACGAATGAAAACGCATTGAATAATAACGATGGAAAAGGAAAGGACTATGAAGAAGGCTCTCTCATCAGGATTCGCATCCCTGATCCTTACAGCAATGTTATCAGCCCCTGCCTCGGCTCTGACCGTTGAAGGTGTCGATGTTCCCGAGACCTATCAGGCCATGGGCACCGAGCTGAAGCTCAACGGCGCCGGTACCCGCTCGAAATGGTTCATGGACCTCTATGTGGGTGGTCTGTACGTTCCAGAAAGTATCAGTGACGGCGAGGCGGTGATCAATGCCGACGAGCCCCAGGCCATTACCCTGCACATCATCTCGGGGATGATCACCAGCGAGCGTATGACCGAGGCGACTCTTGAGGGCTTCAAGGCCTCTACCGATGGCAACATGGCACCGGTCCAGGATAACATCGACCAGTTCATGGCCGTATTCCAGGAAGAGATCCAGGAAGGCGATGTGTTTGATCTGGTCTACTTGCCGGGTGAGGGCGTGCGGGCCCTGAAGAACGGCGAAGTGCGGGATACCGTGGGTGATCTGGCGTTCAAGAAGGCGCTGTTCGGAATCTGGCTGTCCGATAAGCCCGCCCAGGAAAACCTGAAAGAGCGGATGCTGGGTCAGCGCTGATCCTCAGCCGCTGAGAACACATCGGGACGCCGGCGCACCCGCCAGGGAGCGTCGGCTTTTTTGTTTCCGGAGTGGGGGGTCAGAGGTAGTCCCGCTTCTGTTTGAACTCGCACAGATCCTCGATGATGCAGGCGCCACACTTGGGCTTGCGGGCGGTGCAGGTGTAACGGCCGTGGAGGATGAGCCAATGGTGGGCATCCAGAAGAAATTCCTTCGGTACCAGACGCAACAGGCGCTTTTCCACTTCCAGGACGTTTTTCCCCGGTGCAATTCCGGTGCGGTTCGATACCCGGAAAATATGGGTATCCACGGCCATGGCCATGTGACCGAAAGCGGTGTTGAGCACCACGTTGGCAGTCTTGCGCCCGACACCGGGCAGGGCTTCGAGATCCTCACGCTTTTCCGGGACCCGGCCGCCATGCTTTTCGATCAGGATTCTGCAGGTCTTGATGACGTTTTCGGCCTTGCTGTTGAACAGGCCAATGGTCTTGATGTATTCCTTGAGTCCATCCACCCCCAGCGCCAGAATCGCTTCCGGTGTGTTCGCCACCGGGAACAGCTTGTCGGTGGCCTTGTTGACTCCCACGTCCGTAGCCTGGGCCGAGAGAATCACGGCAATCAGTAACTCGAACGGCGACGAATAGTTCAGCTCCGTGGACGGGTTGGGGTTGGCATCCCGCAGCCGGGTAAAGATTTCGATACGTTTTTGCTTGTTCATCCGTCAGCAGTACTGCTCTGGTTTGGGTTCAGGAAACATTGCCCGTGACGCGGACACGCTTGCTGCCACTGGTGGCGGGTTCCGGCGCTGCGGCCTTGCGCCTGGCCTCGAGTTGACTATCGATGCCGTTCTTCAGGGCGATCAGCAGCCCCAGCCCGACAAAAGCGCCGGGAGGCAACACCATGAACAGCATGTCCGGATAGTTTTCAAACGGGCGAACCACCCAGTCGGCGGCCATGGGTCCCAACAGCAGATTCATATCGGCAAACAGGGTGCCCTGGCCGATCAGCTCGCGCATTCCCCCGAGAACAATCAGCACCGCCAGAAATCCAAGGCCCATCATGGTGCCATCCAGCACCGCCGGTCCCGGGCTGTTCTTGGAGGCAAAGGCGTCGGCCCGGCCCAGGATGGTGCAGTTGGTGACGATCAGGGGAATGAAGATGCCCAGAATCTGGTAAAGCTCGTAGGTGAAGGCCTGCATCAGTAACTCGGCACAGGTGACGAACGACGCGATAATCATCACAAACGCGGGTAACCGGACCGACTCACCCACGAAGTTGCGAATCAATGATACCGCCAGATTCGAGCCCATGAGTACCATCAGCGTGGCCAAACCGAGCCCGATGGCGTTGACCACGGTGCTGGTTACTGCCAGCAGGGGGCACAAACCCAGGACCTGAACCAGCGCGGGGTTGTTGTTCCACAGCCCGTCGCGGATGATTTCTGCGGAGGTCTTGCTTGCCATGATCAGGGCGTCTCCTCAAGTCGGTTCAGGATTTCCCGCCGATTCTGGCGGTAGTATACCAGAGACTTCTGGACCGCCTTGACCACGGCGCGGGGGGTGATGGTGGCCCCGGTGAACTGGTCAAACGCGCCGCCGTTTTTCTTGACGTTCCAGTTACGGGGTTCGGGGTTGTCCAGGGAACGGCCCTCGAAACTGTAAATCCAGTCGGATTTCTTGGTTTCGATGCGATCGCCGAGTCCCGGTGTCTCCTTGTGGTTCACCACGCGCACGCCAAGCACTGTGCCCTGGAGGTCGATACCAACCAATAGCCGGATGTCGCCGGAGTACCCGTCAGGGGCCACTACCGGCATGATGAAGCCCGTAGGTTCACCGTTTCTCCGCGCTACCCAGACGGTCACCGGTCCTTTGGTGGCAAGCCGCTCACTGGCCGGTAACTGGACCGTATCGTTCAGCAGATCGTTGTCATGCTGAGTTTCCGGGATGATTTCAAACAGGGCTCGCGCCTCTGCCCGAGCCGCCTCTTCCTGGATGCGCTCCTCGGTCAGGGCCTGTGTCACTGCGATGGACCCGCCGGTGATGATGGCAAAGAGGCCCAGGCCGATGGCGCTGCGTCGAATGGATTTTGCCAGTGCAGCCATGTCTTACCCCTGATCCTTGCCAGGCAAACCGCGGCGGGCCTTGTGGTGGCCATAGGCACGCGGTGGCGTGTAGTAATCGATAAAAGGTACGGCGAAATTCATCAGCAGGACGCTGAACGCTACCGCATCCGGGTAGTTACCCCAGGAACGGATGACGTAGATCAGCACGCCAATGCCTGCGCCGTAGATCAGCTTGCCGTGGTGACTGGTTGCCGCCGAGACCGGATCGGTTGCGATGAAGAAGGCGCCCAGCATGGTGCCGCCTGCCAGCAGGTGCAGGGACAGGGGCGCGTACTGATCGGCATTGGCACCGAAGGCCAGGCTCATGAGGACCAGCCCGCCGAGGAAGCCCGCCGGGATATGCCAGGTGATAATGCGCAGGAACACCAGCACCAAGCCGCCGGCCAGGAAGGCAACGTTGACCCATTCCCAGCCCCTGGCGATACCCTCACCGAACGTGGGGTGAGCCAGAACCTCGGTGGCAGTGTGGGAAGCAATCTTGTGCTTGTATTCTCCCAGCGGCGTGGCCATGGTCCAGCCGTCGACGGCGGTCTGGGAGGCCGAGAAGATTCGGGCCAGGGTTTCACCGAATCCGGGCGAGCCCTGGAACAGCATCGCCGCCTCGGCCCAGTTGGTGGTCATGGCAACCGGGAAGGAAATCAACACCAGGGCGTAGCCGACCATGGCAGGATTGAACGGGTTGGAGCCCAGGCCGCCGTATAGTTGCTTGGCAATGATGATGGCAGTGATGACGGCTATGGCGGATACCCACCAGGGGGCAAACTGGGGCAGGGAGAGACCCAGCAACAGGCCGGTAACAGCTGCAGTATTGTCCTTCAGGAAAAACGCCACCGGCTTACCGCGCAGTTTCAGGAAAGCTGCCTCGGAGGCGAGGGCGACGGCAATGCACCAGACCACGTTGATCAGGTTGCCCCAGCCGAAGAAGACGGTCTGGGCAATCAGCCCGGGCAATGCCGCGATGATGACCCAGAGCATGACCCGGGACGTTGGTCGGGCGTTGCGGGCATGGGGCGATGATTGTTGAACAAATGCCATGGAGATCGGGCCTGGGCTCGGTTAATCGGATGTCTGGGATTCGGTGGTGCCGGCCAGGGCCTTGCTGGCGTCCGCCAGGGCCTGCTCGGCACGTTTTACTCGATCGTGATTTTTGGCCACGGCGCGCTCCAGCTTGTCGACGTTGTCCGCCTGCTGGGCCTTGGCTTCATCCAGCATGCCCTGCATGGTGTCCAGTTTGGATTTTGCCTGGCTTAACTGTTGTTCCAGCGCCTCGATGTCGGGCTTATCCTCGTTGGTGGCTGTGTGCGCACTGGCTTCCGGACTTGCCTTGGCGGCTTTGGCCTTCTTGCGTTCCAGGGCCTGCTGCACCAGCGCCGCCTTGGCGGCACGATCATCAACCGCCTCACCGGCCTCGGCGGCTTTTTCAGCCTCTGCCTGTTTTTTCGCCTGGGCTTCGGCAGCGGCTTTCGCGCGTTCCTTACGCCGTTGCTCCTTTTCCTGCTGCTCCCGCTGCAGTCGTGCCTGGCGGGCCTCGAAGCGCTCCCGGGCTCGATCTGCCTTGATCTGCTCCGCCCGTTGGACCCGGATCTCGCCCTTGGCGTAACGGTAATACTGCACCAGGGGAATGGAACTGGGGCACACGTAGGAACAGGCACCGCATTCAATGCAATCGAACAGGTTCAGGTGTTCCGCCTTTTCGAATTCGCCGGATTTCGAATACCAGAACAGCTGCTGGGGTAGCAGCTCCATGGGGCACACTTCCGCACACTGGCCACAGCGGATGCAGGGCTGTTCCGGCGGCGGCGCCGGCAATTCGGTCTCGGTGGCTGCGATCACGCAGTTGGTGGTCTTGGTCACCGGAACCGCCGTGGTGGTCAGTGTGTATCCCATCATAGGGCCGCCCAGTACCAGACGGTTGACCTTCTGCGGCTCCAGCTTTGCCTGTTCAAGCAGGTAGTCGATCGGTGTGCCGATCAGCGCCTCGAACGTGCCCGGCTCCCGGACCGCGTCTCCGGTAATGGTGACGATCCGGGAGATCAGCGGGCTGTCTTCAAAGACTGCCCGGGAGATCGCAACGGCGGTGCCGATGTTCTGGCACATGACGCCGATATCGGCCGGGATTCCGGCACTGGGGACTTCCAGTCCGGTCAGGACCCGGATCAGCTGTTTTTCACCACCGGACGGGTACTTGGTCGGGATCACCGCAATTTCGATCTGGGTGCCTTCGCAGGCCTTTTGCATGGCCTCGATGGCCTGGGGCTTGTTGTCCTCGATGCCGATCACGCAACGCTCCGGGCGCAGGATCCAGGCCATTACCTTGAGGCCGGCAACCACCTCGGCCGCTTTCTCCCGCATGGTCATGTCATCGGCCGTGATGTAGGGCTCGCACTCGGCGCCGTTGAGAATCAGGGTGTCCACCTTGCGGTCCTTGGGTGGACGGAGTTTGATATCGGTGGGGAAGCCGGCGCCGCCCATGCCGGAAATGCCGGCCTCATGGATGATTCCAAGCACCGTCTCCCGATCCAGCCCACGGTAATCGGACATCGGATTCCGTTCCCGCCATTGGTCCTCACCGTCAGGTTTGAGGGTGATGCACCAGTCATCCAGCCCCGAAGGGTGTGGCACCGGCATTTCGGCAATACTCTCGATCACCCCGGACGTGGGGGCGTGAACCGGTACGCCCATGCCGATGGTGACATCGGCGATCTTCTGTCCCTTCAGCACCCGTTCACCGACTTCCACCAGTGGTTCTGCGGGATCACCGATATGTTGTTGCAGCGGCAGCACCAGACGTTCGGGCAACCCGGCTGTCCGGATCGGTCCGGAGGTGGACTGCTGCTTGTTCTCGGCCGGATGGATGCCGCCGGAGAAATCCCACAATTGAGTCATCAGGCGCTGGCTCCCTGGCGGTCAGTGGCAATGATTCCGGAACTCGGCGGTGTCCAGGTCCAGGTGCGGATGTCCGGTTCGAGAGTGACCATGTCGATACAGTCAACCGGACACGGCTCGACGCACAGGTCGCAACCGGTGCACTCGCTCTCGATCACCGTGTGCATGTGTTTTGCTGCGCCCAGGATGGCATCCACCGGGCAGGCCTGGATGCACTTGGTACAGCCGATACATTCATCCTCACGGATGACCGCGACGCGCTTGGCCTGCTCGACGCCGTGTTCGGCATCCAGGGGCTGGGGTTCGACGTCCAGCAGGTCGGCGAGGGCCTTGATGGTGCTCTCACCGCCCGGAGGGCACTTGTTGATGGCTTCGCCCTGGGCGATGGCTTCGGCGTACGGGCGGCAACCCGGGAAGCCGCACTGGCCACACTGGGTCTGTGGCAACAGGGCGTCGATCTGGTCGACCAGAGGGTTACCCTCAACCTTGAACCGTTCGGAGGCAAAGCCCAGCAGACCGCCAAAAACCACGGCCAGGGCCAACAGCACAGCAACGGCGATCAGAATGCCCGTCCACATAACAACAAATGCTCCGTCAGACAGTGACCAGGCCGGTGAAGCCCAAAAATGCCAGCGACATCAGCCCTGCGGTTACCATACCAATGGCGGCGCCCCGGAAGGCAACCGGAACATCGGCCACCGCGATACGCTCACGCATGGCGGCAAACAGCACCAGTACCATGGAAAAACCGGCCGCTGCACCGAACCCGTACAGGACAGACTCAACGAAGTTGTTGTTTTTGTTAAGGTTAAGAAGTGCCACGCCGAGAACAGCGCAGTTCGTGGTGATCAGGGGCAGGAAGATGCCCAGAACCCGGTAGAGCAGCGGACTGGTCTTGCGAACCACCATCTCGGTGAACTGGACCACCACCGCAATCACCAGAATGAAGGTGATGGTCTTCAGGAATGCCAGATCCAGTGGCGCCAGCAGGTAGGTGTAGGCCAGGTAACTGCATACCGATGACAGGGTCAGCACAAAGGTGGTGGCCAGAGACATGCCCATGGCGGTCTCCAGCTTCCCGGACACACCCATGAACGGGCACAGGCCCAGAAACTGAACCAGTACGAAATTGTTCACCAGAATGGTGCTGACCAGTATCAGCAAATACTCTGTCATCGGAGCTGCTCTTCCTCGCGCTGCCTTACATTACCCGCATGCCCGGGGTCGCCCCGGAGTCCGGCGACAGGATGAAAATATCCTTGCCCCCCGGGCCGGCGGCCAGAACCATGCCCTCAGACATGCCGAACTTCATTTTCCTCGGTTTCAGGTTGGCCACCATCACGGTCATGCGGCCTTCCAGTTCCTCCGGCTTGTATGCGGACTTGATACCAGCAAACACGTTGCGTTCGCCATGTCCCACGTCAAGAGTCAGGCGAAGTAGCTTGTCTGCACCCTCAACATGCTCTGCTTTGACAATTTTAACGACCCGAAGGTCCACTTTCGCGAAATCACCGAATTCTATCTCATCGGCGATCGGCTCCAGATTGGCAGCAGGTTCCGGCTGACCAGTCGCTGCAGGCAGTTCCTCCTTGGAGGCATCCAGCATCTTCTCAATCTGGGCCATGTCCACGCGGTTCATCAGGGGCTTGAACTTGTTGATACCGTGGTTTTCCAACAGTTCCGCACGGTTGTTCCAGTCCAGCCTGGCATTCAGGAACGCCTCGGAGGCCTCGGCAGTCTTCGGCAACACCGGTGCCAGGTAGGTCATCAGGATACGGAACATGTTGATGGCATTGGTGCAGATTGCCTGCAGGTTGTCGTCCTGGCCTTCCTGCTTGGCGATGACCCAGGGCTGCTCGTCGTTCACGTACTGGTTGGCGATATCCGCCAGTTCCATGATCCGACGCATGGCGCGGCCGAATTCACGGGCCTCGAAAAACTCCTCGATCTCCTTGCCCGCCTCGATGAACTCCTTCAGCTTCCCATGCTCGGTCACCGTGCCCAGCTGGCCATCAAAGCGTTTGGTGATGAATCCGGCGCTGCGGCTGGCGATGTTCACCACCTTGCCCACCAGATCTGAATTCACCCGCGCTGCAAAGTCTTCCAGATTCAGGTCCATGTCATCGACACTGCCGGTGAGCTTGGCTGCAAAGTAGTAGCGCAGGTACTCCGGGTTCAGATGATCCAGGTAGGTGCGCGCCATGATGAAGGTGCCACGGGACTTGGACATCTTCTTGCCGTTGACGGTCACAAAGCCGTGGGCCCAGACTGCGGTCGGCGTCCGGAAACCGGCATCGTGGAGCATGGACGGCCAGAACAGGGCGTGGAAATTGATGATGTCCTTGCCGATGAAGTGATAGACCTCGGCTTCGGAATCTGCTTTCCAGAAGTGTTCGAAGTCGATGCCTTCGCGGTTGCACAGATTCTTGAAGCTGGCCAGGTAGCCGATGGGGGCGTCCAGCCAGACATAGAAATACTTGCCCGGGGCATCCGGAATCTCGAAACCGAAGTAGGGCGCATCACGGCTGATGTCCCACTCCTGGAGACCGGCGTCCAGCCACTCAGCCAGCTTGTTGGCTACCTGCGGCTGCAGGGTGCCGCTGCGGGTCCACTTGGCCAGGAAGTCGTGGAAATCCGGAAGCTTGAAGAAATAGTGTTCGGATTGCTTCTCCACTGGTGTGGCGCCGGACACTGCAGAGCGCGGATTGATCAGCTCCGCCGGCGTATAGGTGGCGCCACAGGCCTCGCAGTTGTCCCCGTACTGGTCTTCCGCCTTGCATTTCGGGCAAGTGCCCTTGATGAAACGGTCCGCCAGAAACATCTCCTTCTCCGGATCGAAGAACTGGGTAATCTTCCGGGTGGCGATGTGCCCGTTTTCCTGCAGCTGGCGGTAGATGTACTCGGAGAAGTAACGGTTCTCCTCCGAGTGGGTGGAGTAATAGTTGTCAAAGCGGATATGGAAGCCCGCAAAGTCTTCCTGGTGCTCCTGGCTGATCCGGTCGATCAGCTGCTCCGGAGTAATGCCTTCTCGCTCGGCACGCAGCATGATCGCGGTGCCATGGGCATCGTCAGCGCAAACGTAGTAGCAGTTGTGGCCACGCATGTTCTGGTAGCGCACCCAGATATCGGTCTGAATATACTCCAGCAGGTGACCCAGGTGGATCGGCCCGTTGGCATAGGGCAGGGCGCTGGTAACCAGAATATCGCGCTGATGCTTGCTCGCTTGCGTCATGGTGATGTCCGAACCTTCTGTTGGTAAGGGTTGGAAAGACAAAAACAGGGTCCTGGCACAGATCCCGAATTGATTGTTCCAGGTAAAGACCCCATATGGTCAGAAACGGGCACAGATGATACCTTCCAAGCAGTAATTTTTCACCTGAAACGCCCGTTTCCGTGTTCATGAGCTTATTCCGGAGAACCCGATGACCCAGATTTCCCAGCAGGCCCTCGAAGCCGCTGTCCGCGAATACCGGGATCCTTACCTTGAAAAGGACCTGTACGAACTCGGCGCCGTCAAAAATCTGTCTGCCGACGACAGCGGCAAAGTTACCCTCATGGTCGAGCTGCCATACCCGTCCAAAGGCATTGCCGGAGCGCTCAAGCAGATCGTCACCAACGCTCTGGAAAACGTCGACGGCGTTGACAGCGCCGACGTCCACGTCGGCCAGAAAATCCACTCCTACAAAGTCCAGAAAGACATCCCGTCGGTTCCAGGCGTCAAGAACATCATCGCCGTGGCGTCCGGCAAAGGCGGCGTCGGCAAATCCACCACCGCCGTCAACCTTGCCCTGGCACTGCAGGCCGAAGGCGCAAGAGTCGGCATCCTCGACGCCGACATCTACGGCCCCAGCATCGGCATGATGCTCGGCGTACCCGAAGGCAAACGCCCGGATACGAGAGAAAACAAATACTTCGTCCCCATGGAAGCCCACGGCCTGCAAGCCAACTCCATGGCCTTCGTCGTCACCGAGAAAACCCCCATGGTCTGGCGTGGTCCCATGGTCAGCGGCGCCGTCATGCAACTGCTGCAACAGACCCTCTGGAACGAACTCGACTACCTCATCGTCGACATGCCCCCGGGCACCGGTGACATCCAGCTCACCCTGGCCCAGAAAGTCCCGGTCACCGGCGCCGTCATCGTCACCACCCCCCAGGACATCGCCCTGCTGGACGGCAAAAAAGGCATTGAAATGTTCCGCAAGGTCGACATCCCGGTCCTGGGCGTGATCGAAAACATGAGCGTCCATATCTGCAGCAACTGCGGCCACGAAGAACCCCTGTTTGGCCACGGCGGCGGCGAACGCATCGCGGCGGAATACGACACCACCCTGTTAGGTCAGCTGCCACTGCACATGACCATCCGGGAACAGACCGACGGCGGTACCCCCTCCGTCATTGCCGAGCCGGATTCTGAAGTGGCCCGCCGTTACCGGGACATTGCCCGTCGGGTTGGTGCGGAGCTGTCTACCCGGGAGCGTAACCTGTCTGGTTCAATCTCAAGTGTTTCCGTAACCGAACACTAAGCCGGCTTTAGTGGGCGAATTCCGAAAGGCTCGATCGCGAGGCCAGGGGCTGCTGTCCAAAATTGTTGAGGGCCAGGGACGGCCCGAAACAAGCGCACAGGGATGTGCTTGTAGCATGTTTTGGACAGCAGCCCCTGGCTTCGCAGCCCCCAAAACAAGCAGTCCTGAGATAAGCCCGGGAGCCTTCGACAGACTCCGAGCTAACAGGTAAACTACGCCTCAATTTTTCCAGTGGAAACGAGATTTCACCAATGAGCATCAAATCCGACAAGTGGATCCGCCGGATGTCCGAACAACACGGCATGATCGAACCGTTCGAACACGGACAGGTTCGCGAAACCGAAAAAGGCCGTGTCATCTCCTACGGAACCTCCAGCTACGGTTACGACGTCCGCTGCAGCAACGAATTCAAGATCTTTACTAACGTCCACAGCGCCACTGTCGATCCGAAGAATTTCGACGACAACAGCTTCGTCAACTACACCGGCGACGTCTGCATCATCCCGCCCAACAGCTTCGCGCTGGCGCGGACCGTCGAGTATTTTCGGATTCCGAGAAACGTGCTCACAATCTGCCTCGGCAAAAGTACCTATGCCCGTTGCGGTATCATCGTGAACGTCACGCCGCTGGAACCGGAATGGGAAGGCCAGGTGACCCTGGAATTTTCCAACACCACCAACCTGCCGGCCAAGATCTACGCCAACGAAGGCGTTGCCCAGATGCTGTTTTTCGAGTCCGATGAGGTCTGCGATACCAGCTATAAGGACCGGGGCGGCAAATATCTCGGCCAGACCGGCGTGACCCTGCCCAGGACATGAACGCCAACCAGTTTCTCAAAGCCGTCGCACAACTGCAGGGATGGCGTGAATGCGCCTTCCTGCTCGCCCTTGCGGAACGCTCGTTCCCGAACTATGCCCTGTTCGCCGACGCCGTTGGCCTGAAAACGGGCGCCAAGATGCGCCAGCTGCTGGACCTGGGGTGGGACATGCTCCAGAAAGAGGCCAGCGAAGCCGCCATTCCCCAGTTACTCAGCAAACTCGAAACCCTGTCGCCCAACGTGGACGACTACGATGCCTATGGCGTTTACCCGGCCTTCGACTTCTGCCAGTTACTGGAGCAGGCGTTGCTCAACCGCCTGAACCCCAACAAGCATCGGGCAACCGAGGCCTCCCAGCTGGCCACCGCAACGGTGATGAACTTCATCGAGATGTCAGAAGGCGAAGACCTTTCGGAAGATGAGCTGGTGCGCCTGCTCGATCACCACCCTCTGATGAAAGAAGACAAGATGTTCCAGCGGGACCTGGTGCTTGAGTTGAAACGCCAGCGGGTTCCCAAGGAGTCCTTTATCGCCGAGTTGAGGGCGGAAGCCGCTAATGACGGCGTCAGCAATCTCGGAATTGCCCTGGACAGCTAAACAACCCGGCTGTCCGCGCTACACTTGATGTTAAACCTGTTTGTCAGCCCTGATTGGATAGAGCCATGAAACTCTCTGCTTTTGGTCGCAAATTCACCGCCGATGCCGGCATCACTTCCCTGATGGACGATCTGGGAAATGCCATGGCCTCCGGGGATGACATGATCATGATGGGCGGAGGGAATCCCGGGCATATTCCGGAGATCCAGCAGCGGGTGCAGGAAATTCTCGGGGATATGAGCCGGAATGAGGATGATGTCCGCCGCCTGGTGGGGGTCTACGATCCGCCCCAGGGCGAGAAGCAATTTATCGCCTCGCTGGCGGACCTGCTGAACCGGGAGTATGGCTGGGGCCTCAAACCCGAAAACATTGCCCTGACCAACGGCAGCCAGGCCGCCTTCTTCATGCTGTTCAACATGTTTGGCGGCGATTATGGCGACGGCCACCACAAACACATACTGCTGCCCCTGGCGCCGGAGTACATCGGTTATGCCGATGCCGGCATCGAGCCGGAACTGTTCCGGGCTGTGCAGCCGGATATCTCGTTCACCGATGCCCATGAATTCAAATACCGCGTGGACTTTGATGCGGTGGAAGTCACCGGCGAGACCGGGGCGATTTGCGTCTCCCGGCCGACCAACCCCACCGGCAACGTCATCACCGACGGTGAGCTGGCCCGGTTGGAAGTGATGGCCAGGCAGCACGACATTCCCCTGATTGTCGACGGCGCCTACGGCACACCGTTCCCGAGTTTGCTCTTCGTGGATGCGCATCCCAACTGGAACGAGCAAATCATACTCTGCCTGAGTCTCTCCAAGCTGGGCCTGCCGGCCGCACGCACCGGTATCGTCATCGCCGCCGAGCCGATCATCAAGGCAATGTCCGGAATCAATGCGATCCTGAATCTGGCCACCGGGAGTTTCGGTGCCATGCTGGCGGAGCCGCTGGTGCGATCCGGGGAAATTCTGTCCCTGAGCCGGGACGTGGTCTGCCCCTTCTACAAGGCCAAGATGGAAAAGGCGGTGGCCGTCTTTCGGGAGGCTATGGGCGAGGACAGCTGCCGCTGGTATATCCATAAACCCGAAGGCGCCATGTTCCTGTGGTTATGGTTCCCGGACCTGCCCATCTCCAGTCTGGAGCTATACCAGCGACTGAAGGGCAGGGGCGTGCTGGTGGTATCCGGGCACTACTTCTTCCCGGGATTGCCGGAGGATGGCTGGCGCCACCGCCACGAGTGCCTGCGGGTGACCTATTCCCAGGACGATGAGCGCGTGGCCGAAGGCCTCCGGATCATTGCGGACGAAGTGAAAGCCGTGTGGGCAGAGGCCGGAAGGAAAGCTTAGTGCCCCAGTTCTGCATCCTTCAGGCGCAATTCATAACGGCTGCCGTCGGGTTCAATCTGCAGCAGACGTGACAGCAGAAAATCCTGTTGTGGATCGAACCACATCAGGGTCTGGCGCCGGGCATTCTCGCCCCGCACCTTCTCTGCCTTGAGCAGGGTGATGGTGTCGCCATTGGTGGATACCCGCTCTTCGTCGATGACGGCAAACTTCTCCTCGTCATAGTCGCCGCCGTCGATCACCTGGTAGCTCATTTCCCGCTTGCCGGCCTTGATGTCCTGGCGCAGCTGAAGTTGGAAGCCGAGCGGGTCCAGGGCGCCTTCCTTCAAAGGTATTTCAAAGCTGTTATCCCGATAGCTGCCGGTTGCGATTCCCTTGTCCCAGTCAAAGTCGATGGACTGCTCCCGGTCCCTGATAAAAACGCCGGAGAGGCGGTAACGGTAACGCAGGGGGATCACCCGGCCGTTTTCCCATTTCAGGATCAGGGATTCGTCAATATCGGCGATGAAAGAGTCGACATCGGTGCGGTATAGCCAGATATCGTTGTTCTGTGAGGTGAGGCTGCGCACGGCGGTGCCGTTTATCTCGAGACCTTTGTCCATCGTAGCGGTATAGCTCACGCGGGAGGAAATCAACTCCTGAGTGGCTTCCTGTGCCGTAGAGACGATGGGTAAGAGCAGGAGGGCCAGCATGGCCAGCCGCTGGAATGCAGGGGTTCTGCCGTGTCTTCTGGATAATCCTGACATGCGCATGAGCCAAACCTTCAAACTGTCAAAGTCAGCGACAGTGTAGCTGCTCCCGGACGGCGTGAGGATGACAATCTGTTCAGTTGTCGGGCAGCCGCATCGGGGCTTTCAGGATTTCGCCGTCGAACAGGATGTAGTCGCTGCCCAGCTGGATGCGACCCTCGCAGAACCAGCGAACCACGATCGGATACAGTATGTGTTCCTTCTCCTGTACTTTCTCTGCCAGGGATTCCGGGGTGTCGTTCGGAGCCACCTGAACTTCCGCCTGGGCAATCACCGGGCCGCCATCCAGCTCTTCCGTCACGAAATGAACCGAAACCCCGTGCAGGGTGTCGCCCGCTTCAATGGCACGCTGATGGGTGTTGAGGCCGGTGTATTTGGGCAACAGGGATGGATGGATGTTGAGCATCTTGCCCCGGAAGGCCCGCACAAAGTCCGTGGTCAGGATCCGCATGAAGCCTGCCAGAACAATGAGGTCGGGGTTGTGGCGGCGAATCTCGGCCATCAGAGCGGCATCAAAATCCTCCCGGCTTTCGAATCCCTTGTGATCGACCACAAAGGTTTCGATGTTGGCCTGGGCCGCCCGCTCCAGGGCAAAGACCCCGGGGCGGTTGGAGCCAACGGCGGTGATCTGGCCGGGAAAGTCGCGTTCCCGGCTGGCATCAATCAGCGCCTGCAGGTTGGTGCCGCTGCCGGAAACAAGGACGAGGATCTTGGGCAGTGGAGCTTGTTCTGCCTTCATGCTGACAGCAGTCCCGGTGCGTAACGAACCACCGCATCGGCTTCCGCATCATCACCGTTTTCGATTACGCCGACCTGCCAGGCCTTCTCACCCATGGCATTGAGAGTATCCAGCGCCAGGTCTTTCTGGTTGGCCGGAACGCAGACAATCATGCCGATGCCGCAATTGAAGGTGCGATACATTTCCTCGATGGCAACGCCACCAGCATCTTTCAGCCACTGGAATACCGGAGGCAGCTCCCAGCTCTCGGTATCAATGGCAGCGATGCTGCCGTTTGGCAGTACCCTGGGAATGTTCTCTGGCAGGCCGCCACCGGTAATGTGGGAGAGGGCGCGGACATCCACTTCACGGATCAGTTGCAGCAGGTTCTTGACGTAGATCCGCGTCGGGGCCATCAGAGCGTTGGCCAGGGTGGTGTCACCGATAGGCTGATCAAGGTCGGCCCTGCTCACTTCCAGGATCTTGCGGATCAGGGAGTAACCGTTGGAGTGGGGGCCGGAGGAGCCCAGGGCCAGTAGCACGTCGCCGGCCTGTACACGGCTGCCGTCAATGATTTCGCTGCGCTCTGCCACGCCGACACAGAACCCTGCCAAATCGTAATCTTCGCCTTCGTACATGCCCGGCATCTCGGCGGTCTCGCCTCCCACCAGGGCGCAACCGGCCTGTTCGCAACCTTCGCCGATGCCGGATACCACCTGGGAGGCCACATCAACGTTCAGTTTGCCGGTGGCGTAATAATCCAGGAAGAACAGCGGCTCGGCGCCACCGACGACCAGATCGTTGACGCACATGGCAACCAGGTCGATACCGATGCTGTCGTGCTTTTCGAGCTGCATGGCCAGCCGTAGCTTGGTGCCAACACCGTCAGTGCCGGAAACCAGCACCGGTTCGTTGTAGCCCGGGGGGATGGCTACCATGGCGCCGAAGCCGCCGAGGCCGCCAAGCACTTCCGGCCTGCGGGTGCGGGCGGCGGTGTCCTTGATCCGGTTGACGAGGTCGTTGCCCGCGTCGATGTCAACGCCGGCGTCGCGGTAAGTCAGGGAGGGCTTCTGTTCGCTCATGGTGTTTATAGGGCCGTTGGCAAAAGTGGGACAGGCCGCGGATTTTAACAGCTACTCACTGTATAGGCCATGGTGTATCCTATGCGCCATCCATGCGAACACCAGGGTGATTCATGTCAGTAAAAGGACAATACTTGGCGCGGGTATCCAGGGCTGCCGTGCGGGCGGCCGTTTTGTTATTGGGCTTTGCCTTTCTGGGTGCGCCGGCTCAGGCAGTAACAGTCTCCGGGCTCTATTCCGTCGAGGTGCCGGTGGACGGCTCCTCCGCAGCGCAGCTGCAGCAGGGTTATGCAGAGGGATTGCGCCGCGTGCTGGTGCGTGTCTCCGGAAGCCGGGACGTGCTGGCCCGGGATGGCGCTCAGTCAGTACTTGCCGAAGCAGAATCCCTGCTGCTTTCCTACCAGTTCCTCCGGGGAGAGGATGGTGGCAGCCGGTTGCAGATGTCGTTCGGGGCGGTTGGTGTCAACCGGGCCCTGGCTTCCATCGATGCCCCGGTCTGGGGCGCTAACCGGCCCCTGACCCTGGCCTGGGTCGCGGTCGAGGAAAGGGGATCCCGTCGCCTGATCACAGAAGGTGGCGAGGCGGACCAATGGCAGTCAGCTTTTGCACAGGCGGCGAGCGAGCGGGGGCTTCCGCTGGCACTTCCCCCCGAAACCTTCCGGGGTGACCGGGAGTTGCTGTCCGAGATCTGGGGTCAGTTTGTCGGCCGCGTTCGCTCCTCCGCGCCGGACACCAGTCATGATGTGATGGCGTTGGTCCGGGTCAGTCAGAGTGGCGGCCAGTGGCGTGCCGGTTGGGTCTTTGACGGCATGTCCATGGACGGTGGTGAGGAAGTGGCCACCGCCGCAAATCCCCAGGCCCTTGCCCGGGCGGTGATTGACCGCTGGGCAGATCGGTATGCCGGTCGTTATGCGGTAGCCGCAGGCGAAGTGGGCGATCTCCCCCAGGTTGATATCGTTATACAGGGTATCCAGTCGGTGGAGGATTACGGCAAGGCAACCCGGATTCTTGAAGGGTTCACGCCGGTTCAGGCAGTGGGCGCCTCGCGGGTCAAAGGTGATCAGCTGACCCTGCGAGTCACCTTCAACGGCGAACTGGACCAGCTCAAGGAGTATGTTGCGCTGGATCCCCGCTTTATCCCCCTGGACGCCGGTTCCTATGTGCCCGATCCGGAGCCGGAGAGCACGGAGCCAGAGCCGGAGGCGAGTCCCGCTTCAGAAGCTGAAGCCGTGCCGGAAGCCGGGGTTGAGAGTGGTGCCGGGGCCATGGACAATGCAGCCACCGAAAAGGCGGCAAACGCCGGGCCTGAGTCCGGAGAACTGCCACTGGATTCCGAGGGTACGGAACAGGCCTTCGAATCGCTTTACCAGTTGCTGTACTACCGCTGGCAACCGTCACCAGCCATTGGAAATGCCGGAGAAGAGTAAGGCATTACCGGAGGGAGCCTTGTGAAATCGCAACGCTGGCGATGGATACCCAATGCGCTGACGTTCCTGCGCATTGTGCTGATAGCTCCCTTTGCCGGCGCCCTGTGGATGGAGAACTATCGGCTGGCCCTGCTGATCTTTTTCGTGGCGGCGGTTTCTGATGGTTTTGACGGCTTCCTGGCACGGCATTACAACTGGCGTTCCCGGGTTGGCGCAATCGCGGATCCGCTGGCAGACAAGGCCCTGCTGATCACGGCGTATCTGATGCTGACGCTGACTTCGGTGTTGCCGGTCTGGCTGTTTCTGGTTGTGCTGGGGCGTGACCTTCTGATTGTCATCGGGGCGCTAGCCTATCATTACAGCATCGGGCGGTATGAAATGGAGCCGAGCGTGCTCGGTAAGATCAATACGCTGATCCAGATCCTGGTCGTGCTGGCCATCATCATCCTGCTTGCAGATTTGCCCATGCAGCCATGGGTCCTGGATGCGGGTATCCTGCTGGTGGCGGTTTCGGCCGTGATCAGCGGCGGGCATTACGTGCTGGTCTGGGGTGTACGGGCCTGGAGGGCCAAGCAGTCATGAGCGCTTCCCAACTGGTTCTCGGGGTCAAGTTACGGGACGACGCCCGGTTCGATAATTTCCATGGTGATCGCAACATTGAAGCCGCACGGCGCCTGAAAGCAATCTGCGATCAGCCGGCCGGGGTTCCGGTAGTGGTCATTTGTGGCGATTCGGATACCGGGAAAAGTCACTTGCTCCAGGCGGCCTGTCACCATGCCGAGGCGCGCGGCTGGTCAGCCGTGTGTATCAGTATCGCAGAGCTTGAGCCGTTCGGCCCCGAGGCGCTGGCCGGCCTGGATACCCAGGATCTTGTCTGCCTCGATGATCTGGACCGGATCGCCGGTGATGCCACCTGGGAGGAAGCTGTTTTCCACCTTTACAACCGTATTCACGATCGCGGCGGCCTGTTGATGGTCAGCATCTCTGAAGTGCCGACTTCCCTTGGCTTCCAACTGCCGGATCTGGTTTCACGGCTCACTCACGGACTGACCCTGCAGCTCGGTATCTACCGGGACGAAGACCGTCAGACCATTCTTCAGGCCAGGGCCGAGCAGCGTGGCCTGGTCATGAGCGACGATGTCGCCAGCTTCATCATGCGTCGGGCGCCACGCCGCCTGGGCGACCTGCTCGCCATGCTTGATGTCCTGGACGAGAACTCATTACAGGCCCAGAGGCGGCTGACCATTCCTTTCGTCAAAACGGTCATGGGATGGTGAAGGTGGCAGTGGTACAAAGGATGGCAAATCGATCACGGGTTAACGGAGGGACGACATGAGACGGGTTGTATTCAATCAGAAAGGCGGAGTGGGCAAGTCCAGCATCACCTGCAATCTGGCGGCTATCAGCGCTGCCCGGGGCAAGCGCACCCTGGTGGTCGATCTGGATCCCCAGGGCAATTCGACCCACTACCTGTTGGGCAGGCCGGCCGCGGAGCTTCGTGACACGGTGGCAGACCTGCTGGAGCAAACGGTTGCGTTTACCGTGTTCAACCGTCGCCCGGACGAATTCGTACACGCGACGCCGTTCGACAACCTGTTTGTAATGCCGTCGAGTCCCGAACTGGATTTCCTGGAGCGCAAACTCGAAGCCAAGCACAAGATCTACAAACTCCGGGAAGCCCTGAAGAAACTGGGGGAGAGTTTCGATGCGATTTACGTCGATACGGCTCCGGCGCTGAATTTCTATACCCGCTCCGCGCTGATTGCAGCACAGCGCTGCCTGATTCCGTTCGACTGCGACGACTTCTCCCGCCAGGCGCTGTACAACATCCTCAACGAAATCCGGGAGTTGCAGGAAGATCATAATCAGGACCTGGTGGTGGAAGGCATCATTGCCAACCAGTTCCAGCCCCGGGCCAGCCTGCCGCGGAAGCTGGTACTGGAGCTCACAGAGGAAGGCCTGCCGGTATTGCCGGTCCGGTTGTCCAGCTCGGTCAAGATGAAGGAATCCCATCAGAGCCGGCAGCCACTCATTCACATGGCCCCGAAGCACCCGCTGACTCGCCAGTATGAAGACTTGTTCCGGGTCCTGCATGGTGAGGCGGTGGAATTGGAGCCGCTGAACGACTAGGTATTTGCATGACTGACGAACAGAAAAAAGTTGCCCGGGTAGCGGACAGTCTGCTGCAGATCGAGATCGAACTTCGGCAGCTGGAGGTATGGGAGAGCGAGCCGCCGCCCGAGGACGCATTCCAGAGCGAGAAGCCTTTTTGCCTGGACACCATGGAGTTCACCCAATGGCTCCAGTTTGTGTTCGTGGAACGGATGAAAATCCTGATCGAGAATGATCACCCTTTACCAGCGGTGTCGGGTATTGCACCCATGGCAGAAGAACACTTCCGTGGCCGGCCGGAATCCGGCCATGGGCTGGTCAGGGAACTGGAGAAAATGGACAAGCTGTTGTCCGGTAAGTGAGTCGGGTCAGTCCAGTCGCATGGACAGATCCACGGCCTTCAGATCCTTCGTCAGCGCACCGATGGAAATATAATCCACGCCGGTCTCGGCAATGGGCACGAGGGTCCGGTCATTGATGCCTCCGGAGGCCTCGAGCCTGGCCCTGCCGGCAGCGACCTTTACGGCAGTGCGCATGTCATCCAGCGAAAACTCATCGAGCATGATGATGTCAGCACCTGCCGCCAGGGCCTGGTCGAGTTCGTCCAGGTTCTCCGTTTCAACCTCGACCGGTCGGCCGGGGGCAATGCGGCGAGCCTCCTCGATGGTTTTGGCAATCGAGCCGCAGGCGGCAATGTGGTTTTCCTTGATCAGGAACGCATCCCAAAGCCCGATGCGGTGGTTGTGGCAGCCGCCACAGGTGACCGCGTATTTCTCCGCAAGCCGGAGGCCCGGCAAGGTTTTGCGGGTATCCAGGAGTTTCACCCCGGTATGGGCGACTTTCTCGGCATAGGTCGCGCATGTGGTCGCCACTCCGGACAGGGTCTGAAGCCAGTTCAGGGCCGTGCGCTCTGCGGTGAGCAGGCTGCGGGCGGCGCCTTCCATGGTGAACAGGACCTGATCCGGACTGACCCGGTCACCGTCATTGGCCTGCCACAACAAGGTCACCTGAGGATCCACCTGGCGGAACACCTCATCGACCCATTCCCGGCCGGCGAGGGTGGCGGCTTCACGGGTAATCACCCGGCCGGTAGCGAGTTTGTCGGCTGGAATCAGCCTGGCCGTGATGTCACCATCACCGATGTCTTCCCGCAGGCTTTGGGCAACGGATTCGATTCTGGACTGGCGCAGGAGTTCGGCAGGGAGCATGGTGTCGGGTCCGGTCTGGTCATGGGAAAAGAAAACTGGCGCACGATTCTAAAGCCATGTCTGGCAATCACCAAATGTGAGCGGGGTCACGTTTGCTCCGCGGATGGCTCCTCTGTGACACAATTGGTGACAAAATCTGACAGAATCTGACGCTAAGAGCTTCTATTATAGTAACTTATACACACGGACACTCGACAATCCATGACCCCGGAGTTAGGCAATGGCGCAGGATAACAAGGTAGTCAGCTTTCAGGACAGGAAGCAGGCGGGCCAGTTCTCGTTACCACCTGCGCTGATCCGTTTACGGGATGCGTCGGGCCGGGAACTGAAATCGGTTCTCAACGAATTTTTTGACCGCTCTGACGATGCCCTCTTCGAGCTGGCCGACCGGGCCGGCAACGAACACGGCCAGCTTGCCTATTTTGACGCCATGCGGGAGCTCCGCCTGCGTCGCAAATCCATCTCCGTCTCGATCCTGCAGTATGTCTCCCGGGCCTTTAACGAGATAGGCAGGTTCCGCCCCCACGTTGCCCGTGGCGACCTGGAGGAAGTCGATCAGGACAACCTCAGCCTGATGGACCACGGTGAGCTTGAACAACAGGTTGCCATCGAGAACCTGATCAACAAACTGCGCAATCGCTACGCCGATGCCATCCGGCTGCTCACGGTGAGAGTCAATCACCTGGTTCCTGCAAGTGAGCTCTCCGACAGTCAGATGCCCCTGAGCCCCGAAGTGATTTGTGGCGGTGTCAGTGAGGCCTGTGCTGACCTGGATATCGATATCCGGGCGAAGTTGGTGGTGCTCAAGCTGTTTGACAGACTGCTGGCGGATATCCTTGCCAATTTCTATCAACAGGCCAACAAAACGCTGATTGACGAAGGCGTGCTTCCTGATATGAAGCGTCCGCCGGTGCCGGGGTCCAAGTCCGGCACGGCTGCGAAGTCCTCCGGTGACAAGCCCGGTCAGGCGCAACCGGCAGCCGCGGATGCGGCCACGGGTGAAAATGCGGGCGGCGCGACCTTCTCGGAGTTGAGTGCATTATTGCGTCAGGGCAGTGACTCTTCCGGTGACGGTACGGGCCAGTCCGGGGTTGCGTTTCTGGACACCGAAGGGTTGGTGTCAAAGCTCAGCCAGGTTCAGGTCCAGGCGGTGAGCTGGGAAGCGGAGCAAGTGGTTCCGCTCAGAGATCAGATCCTGCTGGTGCTGAAGACCGATGAAGGAAAACCGATGCAGGTCGGCCAGATGGACGACGATGTGATCAACCTCGTCTCCATGCTGTTTGACTTCATTCTCGAGGACCGTCAGCTCCATGCGGTGATGAAAGCCCTGATTTCCCGATTGCAGATCCCCGTTCTCAAGGTCGCCCTCAGTGATCCGAATTTTTTCAACCGGGGTGGCCATCCGGTACGCAAGCTGCTTAATGACATGGCGTTGTCGGCCATTGGCTGGACAGAGAAGAGACCGGGCCAGCGGGACCCCTTGAGGGAGAAGATTGAATATATTGTCGACAGGATTCTGAACGAGTTCACCACCAATGTGTCTCTGTTCGAGGAGCTGCTCAAGGACTTCAGTCACTTCATGGATCTGGATCGCCGCCGCCGGGAGCTGGTGGAGCAGCGTCTGAGAGACGCCGAGGAGGGCCGGGCACGGCAGGAGCGGGCCAACGAGATGGTCGAGGCAATGGTGTCCCGGGTGAGCAATAACCGGGACATCCCGGAGCCGGTGATGGCGTTGCTCGAGCAACCCTGGACCCGTTACCTGCAGTGGGTTTTCCTGCGCCAGGGGGAAGAAAGTACTGCCTGGAAAAATGCCCGGGAGTTTACCGAACGTCTGGTCTGGAGTGTTGACCCGAGACCGATCACCGAAACCACGAGAAGTGATCTTCTGAGAGCCATTCCCGCAATCGTGGATGAGTTTCGCAAGGCCATGCAGGAGATTTCCTGGGATCCCTTTGCCACAGATTCGGCGATCCGGGATCTGGAACTGGCCCATGTTGACGTTTTCCAGCGGCTGGTAACCGCCGTGCCCCAGCCGGAAGCGCCGGTCGACCACCAGGAGACTTTACCGGAGGAGGCACTGCCAGACACCGGTCTGTCCGGCCAGGATGATGTCTCTGTTGGCGAACCGGATGTCGAAGCAGAATGGCTTGCCCGGGCAGATAGTCTTCGGGTCGGTTCCTGGATAGAACTGAACCGCCACGACAACAGGACCCGCTGCAAGCTGGCGGCATTCATCAAGGCCACTGGCAAATACATTTTTGTAAACCGCAGTGGTGCAAAAGTGGCGGAATACCAGCGGGAAGAACTGGCCAGGGCCATGGCCGCCGGCGAGATCGGAATGCTGGATGACGGACTTATCTTTGACCGGGCGCTGGAATCCATCATCGATAACCTGCGCAGCAGCCGAAAAGACTGATGATTTCGAAACGCGGGATTGCCAGTCTCAGGGAAACAGGGCGCCTGTCGGGAGTCGTCTGGTGTCCATCACCCAATTATGGGCCCAGGCCGGAAGGGGCCGATATCAGCCTGCTGGTCGTTCACAACATCAGCTTGCCGCCAGGGCAGTTCGGTGGCCCGGAGATACAGGACTTCTTCTGTAACCGACTGGATCCGGCCGCTCACCCTTACTTTGAAACCATCGCAGATATCCAGGTTTCCGCCCATGTGTTGATTCGCCGGGACGGCGAGGTGATCCAGTTTGTCAGTCTGCTGGACCGGGCCTGGCATGCCGGGCGATCCTGTTTTGATGGCCGCGAGGAGTGTAATGACTTTTCTATCGGTATCGAGCTTGAAGGGGCTGATGATATCCCCTACACCGAGGCCCAATACCGTGAGCTCGCGGCAATTGCCCGCCAGGTGATGGCGGCGTGGCCGGAGATCGATGTCAGTCGGATCACTGGTCACAGTGATATCGCTCCCGGCCGCAAAACCGATCCCGGGCCCGCCTTTGACTGGCAGTATTTCATGGCCTGCCTGAATGCCCGTTCCGGATCCGGAGAGCTCGCCTGATGGTGTTGATTGTTTTCCTTCTGGCGTACCTGGTACGCCGGAAACTGGACAGCTCGGGGCATTTCTCCGGGGATGCCCTGTGGCGGGCCTGGTTCCATCGGGGCAGTCGGGTTCATGCGGGCGCGGAAACCAGTATTGCCGGCGGATTGGCACTGGTGCTGCTGCCCGCGTTCCTCAGTGGCTTGCTGGAATATCTGCTGACCGGGTACGGGTTGCGCTGGCTGGTCTATCCTGTGGAGTTTGTCGTGCTGGTAGCTATGATGGGCGCTCCCGGTTGGAAGCGGGTGCTGCGTGCCTATTCCGATGCCTGGAGTCGCGATGATATGCAGGCCGCCTGGCACCATGTCCGGGATTGTTTGCCAGTGGAGGACCGCCGGGAGGACAGTTCGGCGGAAAGCATGCATCTGTCATTGTCCCGGGCCTTCATGGTATCGATCTTCGAACGGTACTTCCTGGTGGCCTTCTGGTTCGTGGTAGGTGGCATGCCTGCCGCTATCCTGGCCCGGGGCATGGTTGCCCTGGTGGAACAGTGGCCCCAGGCTGCGGCGCGGCCCCGGTTTGTCCGGTGGGCCGAATGGCTGGCCTGGATTCCTGCCCGTCTTGTCTCGGTAACCTTCGGGGTTGCCGGCGACCTGGCCGGCTGGCTGGGTGAGGCGAAGAGCTTGCTGTTGGCGGTCCGCAAGCCGGCCGGGGAGCTGCTGGCCGAGTCAGCGAACAGCGCATTGACCGGTTACGCGCTTGATCCGGAGCGGTTCCTGAAGGTGCATCCGGATGAGTGGTCCCGGTTCGGCACGACCAGCGTGGCCGCGGTCCGGGACCTGCTGAACCGCACCATGCTCGCGTGGCTGTGTGGGCTGGCGTTGCTGGTAATTGCCGGTGTCGTCTGACCTGATCCGATCGAAGAAATCCGGCCCTTAGAGGCCGGATTTTTTTTGCTCCCAGAGAATCTCCTCACCGCCACTCCGGCGGGCGAGTATCCGTGCGATAACGAACAGGAGGTCCGACAGCCGGTTGAGGTAATGGCGTGACGCCGTATTGATGGAATCCTCGTGGCCGAGCGCCACCACTACCCGCTCGGTCCGGCGGCAAACGGCCCGGGCGAGGTGGCACTGGGCCGCGGCAGCCGTCCCGCCGGGAAGCACGAAATTCTTCAGCGGAGGCAGGTGTTCATTGTGCCGGTCCAGGGTTTCCTCCAGCCATTGGATGTGATCATCGCCGATGACCCGGCTGCCGGGAATGGCAAACTCGCCGCCGAGATCGAACAGGTGGTGCTGGATGCGCCGCAGGGATTCGATCAACTCGTCGTCCTGGTCCAGCGCCTCGATCAGCAGACCGATGTGGCAGTTGAGTTCGTCAGCCGTGCCCATGGCCTCGACCCGTTGGGCGTTCTTGGCGATACGATTGCCGTCCGCGAGGCCGGTGGAACCGTCATCTCCGGTACGGGTGTAGATCTTCGAAAGGCGGTTGCCCATCAGGAGACTCCTTTGATTCTTAATGTGGCGACAGTTGTTTTACCTTGTCCGTCAGCAATTGGTTCACCGCTGTCGGAATATCAAGGCGCCGGCCGAGCTGCACCAGGTAGCCGTTGATGAAGTCGATCTCTGTGGTCCGTCCGTTCAGGATATCACCGCGCATGGACGAGGTGTTCCGGGCGGTGTTGCGGGCGACGGTCTCGATTCTCTGGCGCAGTTCTTCGGGAGAGGGGGTGCCAATGCCCCCAGCGGCCATCAGCCGGGCTATTTCGCTGCACAGCGGGTCGATGTGACTCAGGAAGAACTCATTGGCCAGGATGTCGCCGTTGGGGCAGTCCAGAATGGCGGTGAAAGGATTGATACCGGCGTTGACCACCAGTTTCTGCCAGAGCCGGGGGAGGATCTCGTCTTCGGCATGGACCAACAGGCCTGTTATCGAAAGCTGTGCGACCACGCCAGCAAGCTCTGTCCGGGCGGCGGAGGTCAGTGGGCCGACCCAGGTTTCACCGGTACCGGCATGGACTACGCGGGCTGCATCCGGCCGGTTGGCGCCTTCGGTGGTGGAAGCCGCCAGGATGGGGCGTTCGGGCCAGGCGTCCGCGACTGCCTGCTGGCTGCCGAGACCGTTCTGGAACAGGACGATGGGGGCCGATTCCGGTATCCGGGGCAGCCAGTGTTGGAGGGCGTCGAGGGTGTCGCCGGCCTTGGTGGTGACCAGCAGCAAGGTCAGGTCATCCGGGGATTGGAGCCAGGGCAGGGCAATGGTGCGTTGGCTGCCCTGGATTGATTCGAAGGTATAGCCGAGGGTGGCCGCAGCCGGATCGGCGTCCGGTCGCGGCAGAAAGGCAACCTGGTCCTGCGGGAACAGGGCGGCCCAGAGCCGCCCCAATGAGCCTGCGCCCAGGATGCCGATCATGGCCTTACATGGCCTCGATGTCGGCCCGCTGGTCACTCAGCCGCTTCAGGCTGCCCTGGGCGTCCCGGAGTTTTTCCTTCTCCTTTTCGACTACGTCGGCGGGTGCCTTGGCGGTGAACTTCTCGTTAGCCAGCTTTCCTTCGAGGCGGCCGATTTCCTTCTGCAGGCGGTCCAGTTCCTTGTCCAGACGCTTGAGCTCGGCGTCCTTGTCGATCAGGCCGGCCATGGGTACCAGCACTTCCATCTCGCCCACCAGCTGGGTGGCGGACATGGGGGCCTTGTCACCCTCGAACCACTCCAGCTTCTCCAGCTTGGCCAGGGAAATCAGGAATTGGCGGTTGTCGTTCATGCGACGCTCGTCCTCGGCGCTGCCGCCTTTGAGCAGAACCGGAACCTGCTTGCCGGGAGAGATATTCATCTCGCCACGAATGTTCCGCACCGCCACAATCACGCCCTTGAGCCACTCGATATCGGCAGCGACGGCGGCGTCCTGCTTGCTTTCGTCGGGTTGCGGAAACGGCTGAAGCATGATGCTGTCGCCGTTCTTGCCGGCCAGCGGGGCGATGCGCTGCCAGATTTCCTCGGTGATGAACGGCATCATCGGGTGCGCCAGGCGCAGGACCGCTTCCAGCACCCGCACCAGGGTGCGGCGGGTGCCGCGCTTGGCGTCGGCGCTGGCATTGTCATCGTTCAGTACCGGCTTGGACAGCTCCAGGTACCAGTCGCAGTATTCGTTCCAGATGAACTCGTACAAGGCATAGGCGGCGAGATCAAAGCGGTACTGGTCCAGATGCCGGATCACCTCCTGCTCGCAGTGCTGGAGCTCGCTGATGATCCAGCGGTCGGCCAGGGACAGTTGCACCGGCTCGTCGTTCACGCCGCAGTCTTCGCCCTCGGTGTTCATGAGTACGTAGCGGGCGGCGTTCCACAGCTTGTTACAGAAGTTGCGGTAGCCTTCCAGGCGCTTCATGTCCCAGTTGATGTCGCGGCCGGTGGTGGCCATGGCCGCCAGGGTGAAGCGCAGGGCGTCGGTGCCATGGGCAGTAATGCCCTCCGGGAATTCCTTTTTGGTGCGCTTGCCGATCTTCTCGGCCAGCTTGGGCTGCATCAGGTTGCCGGTGCGCTTGTCCAGAAGGTCGTCCAGGCTGATGCCGTCGATCATGTCCAGCGGGTCGATGACGTTACCCTTGGACTTGGACATCTTGTCGCCATGCTCGTCCCGGATCAGGCCGGTCACGTAGACGGTCTTGAACGGCACCTGCGGGGTGCCATCCTCGTTCTTCATGAAGTGCATGGTCATCATGATCATCCGGGCGACCCAGAAGAAGATGATGTCGAAACCGGTGACCAGCACGTCGGTGGGGTGGAAGGTCTTCAGGCGTTCGGTGATTTCCGGCCAGCCCAGTGTGCCGAAGGTCCACAGGGCGGAGCTGAACCAGGTGTCCAGCACGTCTTCATCCTGTTCCAGGGCGACGTCGGCGGCCAGGTTGTGCTTCTGGCGCACTTCCTCTTCGCTGCGGCCGACATAGATGTTGCCCTCGGCGTCGTACCAGGCCGGGATCCGGTGACCCCACCACAGCTGACGGGAAATACACCAGTCCTGGATGTCGCGCATCCAGGCGAAATACATGTTCTCGTACTGCTTCGGTACGAACTGGATGCGGCCGTCCTCAACCGCTTCGATGGCGGGCTTGGCCAGGGTTTTGGCGTCAGCAAACCACTGGTCGGTGAGCATCGGCTCGATGATCAGGCCGGAGCGGTCACCGCGGGGCACGCTCAGCACGTGGTCTTCGACCCGCTCGAGCAGGCCGTTGACCTTCATGTCGGTGACCACCTGGTCCCGGGCCTTTTCCCGGGTCAGGCCGGCGTAGGCAGCCGGGATCTTGCCGTCGATCTCGGTATTCTCGGTGCCGTCGGCGTTGAATACTTCGGCCACGTCCCGGATGTTCGCATCCTGGGTCATGACGTTGATCATGGGCAGGTTGTTGCGCTTGCCCACGGCGTAGTCGTTGAAGTCGTGGGCCGGGGTGATCTTGACGCAGCCGGAGCCTTTTTCCGGGTCGGCGTGGTGGTCGGCCACGATGGGGATCCGGCGGTTGACCAGCGGCAGGGTCACGAACTTGCCGATCAGGTGCTGGTAGCGCTCGTCGTCCGGGTGCACGGCGACGGCGGTGTCACCGAGCAGGGTTTCCGGTCGGGTGGTGGCGACCACCAGGTAGCCTTTGCCGTCCTGGGTCTGTTCGCCGTCGGCCAGCGGGTAGCGCAGGTGCCAGAAGAAGCCTTTTTCTTCCTTGTTCTCCACCTCGAGATCGGAGATGGCGGTGTGCAGTTTCGGGTCCCAGTTCACCAGCCGTTTGCCACGGTAGACCAGGCCGTCTTCGTAAAGGCGGATGAACACTTCCTGGACGGCCTTGTAGAAGCCGTCATCCATGGTGAAGCGTTCGTTGCTCCAGTCCACTGAGTTGCCCAGGCGGCGCATCTGGCGGGTAATGGTGCCGCCGGAATGTTCTTTCCAGTCCCAGATGCGTTTGATGAATTCTTCCCGGCCGAGGTCGTGGCGGGTTTTGCCTTCTTCGGCGGCGAGTTTGCGCTCGACAACCATCTGGGTGGCGATGCCGGCGTGGTCGGTGCCGACGGTCCACAGTGCATTCCGGCCCTGCATGCGCTTGTAGCGGGTGAGGGTGTCCATGATGGTGTGCTGGAAGGCATGGCCCATGTGGAGGCTGCCGGTCACGTTGGGGGGCGGGATGGCGATGCTGTAGGACTGGCCTTCACCGCTGGGGCGGAAGTACCCTTTGGATTCCCAGTTTTCGTACCACTGGCGCTCGATGTTTTCTGGCTGGTAGGTTTTTTCCATGGGTTTCTGCAGTGACCGTTGGTTGATTCACAAGGGAAAAATTAGACGCCCGATTATACATGGTCGGGTTGTTTGCAGCGAACCTCTCTAAACGCCAAGCCTGCAGGTTTGGTGCCTTGCGCAGTTGGGGCAGGCTTTCCAAAAACCGCTACAAGCACGTCCCTGTGCGCTTCTCTCAGGCCATCCCTGGCCTTCGAGATTTTTGGAAAGCCTGCCCCAACCGCGCAGATCTGGCTCAGTGCAATTCGCCGCTTTACCGCTTTCGCTGGTCGTGAACTCTGGGTTCGATGCCGAGAGCTCGAAGCTGCTTGAAGTGGGATCGTGCCTGATTCAGTACATTCGGATCGTTATGGGCAACCAGTGCCAGCCGTTTAAAGCGGTCTGCATCGGCCGGCAAGCTGGCCGACAGGATGATGACCGTATCCCAGTCTTCGGCGACCGGTGGGCACAGAAGGATGCCGACGCGGTCGGTGCAGGTGGTGGCTGAGTCCGGGACGATGGAGTGGGGGATGAAGGCATCGGGGCTGAAGTTCCAGAGGAGGTCGTCCAGTTCCTGGGCCTGTTGCATGGTGTCGCAGACGATGCAGACGCGGTCGCCCTGGTGCCAGGCTTTGTCCACGAGTTTGACGGCGTGGAGGTTGCGGGCAGCGGGGGTTGTTTTGGCAAGGATGTGGAACCAGTAGCGCTGGTTCCGGTCTTCCTGCCCGGACGGGCCGGCAGCGGGGCTGCCGGGGTCCGGGGTGTTTTGGGGCTGTCTGTCCTGCATTATTTGCCGGCGTGGGACATGAGGTAGTCGACCAGCAGCGGTACCGGACGGCCGGTGGCGCCTTTGGCTTTGCCGGAGAGCCAGGCGGTGCCGGCGATGTCCAGGTGGGCCCAGCGGTATTCCTTGGCGAACCGGGACAGGAAGCAGGCGGCGGTGATGGTGCCTGCCGGGCGGCCGCCGATGTTCGCCATGTCGGCGAAGTTGCTGTCGAGCTGGCTCTGGTACTCTTCCCAGAGGGGCAGGCGCCAGGCTCGGTCGCCGGTGCGTTCGCCGGCGGCAAGCAGTTCGTTGGCCAGTTCGTCATTGTTGGCCAGCAGGCCGGTGGCCTGGTTGCCCAGGGCGATGATGCAGGCGCCGGTGAGGGTGGCCATGTCGATCACCACTTCCGGGTCGAATTTCTTCACGTAAGTGAGGGCGTCACACAGCACGAGCCGGCCTTCCGCGTCGGTGTTGAGGATTTCGACGGTCTGGCCGGACAGGGTGGTGACGATGTCGCCCGGGCGGGAGGCGCCGCCGTCCGGCATGTTTTCGGCAGCGGCCACGACCGCGACGACGTTGATCTTGGGTTTGGTTTCGGCGAGTACTTTCATGGTGCCGAAGACGCCGGCGGAGCCGCCCATGTCGTACTTCATCTCGTCCATGCCTTCGCCGGGCTTGAGGCTGATGCCGCCGGTGTCGAAGGTGATGCCTTTACCCACCAGGACATACGGCTTGTCCTTGGTTTTCCCGCCACGGTATTCCATGACGATCAGGCGTGGAGGCTGGGTGCTGCCTTTGCCGACGGCGAGGATGGTGTTCATGCCCATCTTTTCCATCTGCTTTTCATCAAGCACTTCGGTCTTGATGCTGTCGTATTCCTTGGCCAGCTGTTTGGCCTGGTCGGCGAGCCAGATCGGGTGGCAGACGTTGGGTGGGGTGTTGCCCAGGTCGCGGGTGAAGTTCATGCCGCGGCCGGTGGCCAGGCCCAGGTTGAAAGCTTCCTTCAGAGCCTTGCCGCCGCCGGAGGCGACCACGGTGACCTTGTTCAGTTTCCGGGCCGCAGGCTTTTCGCTCTTGAACTCGTTGAAGGTGTAGAGCTGTTCTTCCAGGATGCGGCCGATGACGTTCAGCAGTGCCTCTTCGGAGGTGACGGCCGGGTCGCCCTTGACCTGGGTATCCGCCATGGCGATCAGGGCACTTTTCGAGGGGCCGTCCTTGAGGGCGCCGAGAACAGCGGTAACGGCCTTGCGGAAGTTGGCCGGTGTGCGGTCGTCGTTCTTACCGGTGCCGACTACCAGGAGGCGGCTCCAGGGGCGACCGTCGAGCGGGAATAGGCTGGTACTGGCGTTCTTGCCGGTGATGTCTCCTGCCGTCTGCAGCTTCTTGATCAGTCCGTCGAGTGCTTCGTCGGCGTGGGTGGTCGACTCGGGCCAGTCGCCTTTTTCGGGTACGCCGACGACAAGGCAATCCGCCTTGGTGGTTGCGATAGCTTTGCTGCTCAGGCTGAAGTTCATGGCAACTCCTGTTGGTGATTCTGAAGAAACGTCCGCGGGGATGCGGGTTGAGTGTTTGTTCTAGTCTAGCATTGGGGTCGGCAGGGGGTTAATCAACCGGGCGGTGCAGGTACGGCTGTGGCCTGGATGTAATCCCACGGCTCTGTCATTCAGACCAAAGGTTACATAGAATACGCGCTGTTTCCGGATTCCTCCATTCGTTTCCGCAGGTGCGGCCAGAGAGACCGTTTTGAGCATTATTTTCCGTTATCTCATTCGCCAGGTCATGATCAGCATGGTTGCTGTCTCCGGCATCCTGCTGCTGGTATTCATGAGTGGCCGCTTCATCAAATACCTGGCCAGCGCAGCCGAGGGCAAGCTGTCGGCGGATGTGCTGGCGCTGATCATGATGTATCGGTTCCCGGGCTTTCTCGAGTTGATCCTGCCCCTTGGCCTGTTTATCGGCATCCTGCTTGCCTACGGACGGATGTATCTCGAGAGCGAGATGACGGTGTTGTTCGCCTGTGGCACCAGTGACCGGCAGTTACTGACCAAGACCCTGTTGGGCAGCCTTCCGGTGATGCTGACCGTCGGGGCCATGAGTCTGTATGTGTCCCCATGGGGGATGAAACAGGTTGAGTACATCTTTGCCGAGCAGGCCAAGGCTACGGAGTTCGAGATGTTGGCACCGGGCCGGTTCCAAAACCTGCTTTCCGGTGGCCGCGTGACCTATACGGAAGATCTCAGCGATGACAAACGCCGTCTGGAGGGTGTGTTCATTGCCGAATACGGTCGTAATGGCGAGGGCCTGAGTATCATTACGGCGGAGGCCGGTTCCCAGTTGATCGATGAAGAAACCGGAAGTCGGTTCCTGATTCTGGAACAGGGCGCAAGATTCGACGGCTCACCCGGGGCGCTGGACTATAAGGTAACCGAGTTCGGGGCCTACGGGCTAAAAATCCAGAGTGGCACGGCCCGTGACGTCGAGCTCGAGGATGGGGTCAGCACCGCGCGGCTGTGGGCATCGGATGATCCCGAGGACCGGGCAATGTTGCATTGGCGGCTGTCGCTGCCTCTGATTGTTCCCATTATCACGCTTCTGGCCGTGCGCCTGAGCCGGGTCAATCCGAGGCAGGGGCGATTCTTCCATCTACTGCCGGCCATGCTGGTCTATATCACTTACCTTGGTTTGCTCATCGTGGCCAGGGATGCCCTGGCTGACGGTAAAGTGCCTGAGTGGATCGGCATGCTCTGGGTCCATGCCCTGTTCCTGCTATTCGGTCTGTGGCTGCAGTTTGGTCCCCCGTGGCTGCATAGGCGCCGCCTGATGAGGGAGGGCGCCGCCCATGCGTAAGATTGATGGCTATACCATGCGCACCGTGGGTGGGGCGATGTTCCTGGTCATGGTGGTGGTACTGTCGCTGGACCTGATTTTTGCTTTTATCGCTGAGCTGGAGGATACCCGCAACGACTACGACACGTTGCAGGCGCTCTGGTATGTGCTGCTCACACTGCCCCGGCGAATCTATGACTACCTGCCACTGGGTGCGTTCATGGGCTGTCTTATCGGTCTGGGCTCCATGGCCAGTTCCTCGGAGCTGACGGTCATTCGGGCTGCCGGTGTTTCTTTGAAGCGTATTGTGTGGTCGGCGATGAAGCCGGCCCTGGTGGTGGTTCTCCTGGGTGTGCTGATCGGGGAGTACGTGGCGCCGCCTGCCGAGCGCTATGCCCAGAGTCAGAAGGCGATGGCCCTGGGCGCCGGCAAGAACGTGGCTTCGGCCCATGGGGTGTGGCACCGGGAAGGGAATGTGTTCATGCATCTCAATGCCGTCCAGCCCAACGGCGTGCTATACGGAGTTTCCCTGTTCCGGTTCAGTGACGACATGCAGCTGGAATCCTCGAGCTTCGCGGAACGGGGAATCTACCAGGGTGATCATTGGTCCCTGGAGAAGGTCAGGACAACCCATATTGAAGAGGACGGCACGCGCCTGGAAAGGAAACAGGTACTGCGGTGGGAAACCGGACTGACGCCCCAGGTTCTCAGTGTGCTCATCGTCAAGCCTGAGAACCTGTCGATGACTGGTCTCTATACCTACGCATCCTATCTGGGCGAACAGGACCTGAACGCGGCCAATTACTGGCTGGCATTCTGGAAAAAGACCCTGATGCCTTTGGGAACGGCGGTGATGGTCCTGGTTGCCATCTCGTTCATCTTCGGGCCGCTGCGATCCGTTACCATGGGCTTCCGGGTGTTCACCGGTCTGCTGGTCGGATTACTGTTCAAGTACATGCAGGACCTGCTCGGTCCCATGAGCGTGGTTTACGGTTTCAATCCAATGCTGGCGGTGCTGATTCCGATCGCGGTCAACGCGGTAGTGGGGGCTGTGCTGATGCGGCGGGCCGGGTAGCCTTCCCGGCCGGACTCAGAGTTTCTTTTTCTTCGCTTCCCTGGGTATCTGGACGACCACGCTGTTGGAGGTGCGGTCGGTAACCGACAGCCCGTTGATCGGCAGGAACAGGGCGATAATGGCAGGGACGGTCAGAAGCAGGGTGACAGGGCCCACGTAATAGCCGGCCAGCATTGCGATGAAGATCACCGCTGCAGCAGTGCCATAACGCAGCAGGGCCTGGGTCCAGCTCACGGAGGTACCGTCCAGGTTCTCGATGCGGATCCGCCACACCTGCATGCCCAGGGTCTGCCCAATCCGGGTCCAGAAGTAGGCGAAGAACAGATACAGCACCAGGAAGAGCACGAAAGTCAGGCCCGGTTCACCGGATAACTGGCCGGCTTCGGCCATCTGTTCGTAGTGGTCCCAGCCGATAATCCAGCCGGCAATCATGGTGTACACCCAGGTGGCCACCAGCAATACGGCGATGCTGATCAGGCCATCGTAAATGATGGCAAGGGCGCGCTTGGTAAACGTCGCTGGCGGGAACAGTTCCTCGGCGTCATGAAAGCGTCGGGGCATGGGGTCTCCTGTGAGGTTTCACGTTTTTCATGTTCTCGGCGTGTGCTAGAGTAGCGGATTTGCACACGCATGTAAGTATTCGTATTCAATCGCGGACCCGAGGGGCTCCCCGCCGGGTTTCTGGAAAGGTATCAAAGGTCTATGAAAACCGCAGAGTTGCGACAGGCGTTTCTCGAATATTTCAGACAGCAGGGGCACACCATCGTCGAGAGCAGTTCGCTCGTACCCCATGACGATCCCACATTGCTGTTCACCAACGCTGGTATGAACCAGTTCAAGGACGTGTTCCTTGGCCGCGAAGAACGTGACTATACCCGGGCCACCACCTCCCAGAAATGCGTTCGCGCCGGTGGCAAGCACAACGACCTCGAGAACGTCGGTTACACTGCGCGTCACCACACCTTTTTTGAAATGCTGGGTAACTTCAGCTTTGGTGACTACTTCAAGCGCGAGGCTATCAACTACGCCTGGACCTTCCTGACCGGTGATCAATGGCTGAACCTGTCCAAGGACAAGCTCTGGGTGACCGTCTACGCCGAGGACGACGAAGCCTACGATATCTGGAACAAGGAAATCGGTGTGCCCGCGGACCGCATCGTCCGCATTGGTGACAACAAGGGCGCCCGTTACGCCTCCGACAACTTCTGGCAGATGGGCGATACCGGCCCGTGTGGCCCCTGTACCGAGATTTTCTATGATCACGGCCCGGAAGTGGCCGGTGGCCCTCCCGGCAGCCCGGAAGAGGATGGCGACCGCTACATCGAGATCTGGAACGTGGTGTTCATGCAGTACAACCGTACGGCTGATGGCGAAATGCTCAAGCTGCCCAAGCCGTCCGTGGACACCGGCATGGGCCTGGAGCGTATTACCGCCGTGCTGCAGGGCGTGCACAGTAACTACGAAATCGACCTGTTCCAGAATCTGCTGAAGGCGGCTTCTGAAATCCTGGGCGGCGTGGCTACTACCGAAGCATCACTGCGGGTGGTTGCGGACCACATCCGTTCCTGCGCCTTCCTGATTGCGGACGGTGTCATGCCCTCCAATGAAGGCCGTGGCTTCGTGCTGCGTCGGATTATCCGCCGGGCGGCGCGCCACGGTAACAAGCTTGGCGCCACCGAGCCGTTCTTCTACAAGCTCACCGATGCCCTGGTGAAGCTGATGGGCGAGGCCTACCCGCAGCTGGTCAGCAGCCAGAAGCAGATCGAGAAGGTACTGCTGCAGGAAGAAGAACAGTTCGCCAAGACTCTGGACAAGGGCCTGCGCCTGCTGGAGCAGGATATCGCCGAGCTGAAAGGGTCCGAGATTCCGGGTGAAACCATTTTCACCCTGTATGACACCTACGGATTCCCGGTGGACCTGACCAACGATATCGCCCGTGAACGTGGTCTGACTCTGGATTACGAAGGCTATGAAAAGGCGATGGAGGCCCAGCGTGATCGTGCCCGTGCCGCCAGCAAGTTCGGCATTGATTACAACGCTACCGGCCTGAACCTGGAGGGGCAGACCGAATTCACCGGTTACGACCATATCGATGGCCACGAGCGGATTCGCACCGTGCTGGTTGGCAGCGATCAGAAGAACGCCGAGGCGGGCGACGAAGCGGTAGTGGTGCTTGAGCGTACCCCGTTCTACGCCGAATCCGGCGGCCAGGTGGGCGACACCGGTTTGCTGACCTGGAGTGGCGGCCGGTTCAAGGTGACCGATACCCGCAAGGAAGGTGACAACCACCTGCACATTGGCACCGTGATCGAGGGTGAGCTGTTCCCGGGCCTGGAAGTTGATGCCCGTATCGACCATGCCCGTCGCGAGCGTACCAAGCGCAACCACTCGGCGACCCACTTGCTGCATGCCGCCCTGCGCAAGGTGCTGGGTGAGCATGTCACCCAGAAGGGTTCCCTGGTGGATCCGGACAAGCTGCGCTTCGACTTCTCCCACTTTGAGGCGGTCACGCCGGAGCAGCTCAGGGAGATCGAGCGCCAGGTGAACGAGCAGGTACTGGAAAACACGCCGGTCCAGACCGAAATCACCGATATGGAAAGTGCCAAAGAGAAAGGTGCGATGGCCCTGTTCGGTGAGAAATACGGTGATAGCGTCCGTGTCCTGAGCATGGGTACCGACAATTATTCCGTCGAGCTGTGCGGTGGTACTCACGTGGCCCGCACCGGTGATATTGGCCTGTTCCGTATTACCTCTGAAAGCGGCATTTCCTCCGGCGTTCGTCGCATCGAGGCGGTGACCGGTTTCGGTGCCCTTGAGTGGGTTGAGGAAACCGAACGCACCCTCCGTGATACCGCGAAGCTGGTCAGGGCGACCCGGGAAACCGTGGTCGAGAAGGTCCAGAGCGCGCTGGATCGCAATCGCCAGCTTGAGAAGGAAGTGGACGCGCTCAAGGCGAAGCTTGCCAGTTCCGCAGGGAGTGATCTTGCGGCTTCTGCGGTGGAAGTCGCCGGCCTCAAGGTCGTCGCCGCCAATCTGGAAGGCGCGGACCGCAAGGCCCTGATGGAAACCGCTGACCAACTGAAGAACAAGCTGGGTGAGGGCGTGGTAGTACTGGCGACAGTCGAGGATGGCAAAGTGATTCTTGTGGCCGGCGTGACCAAGTCCGCCACGAATCGCATCAAGGCCGGCGACCTGATGAAGCACCTGGCTGCCCAGGTAGACGGCAAGGGCGGTGGCCGACCGGATATGGCCCAGGGCGGAGGCAATGATTCGTCCAAGCTGGCGGAGGCCCTGGACGGTGTGCCGGCCTGGGTTGAAAAAAATATCGCTTAAGCAACTGTTTTCGGAAGCGGGCTGGGGTTTATAATCCCGCCCGTTTTCTTTTGATTGGTGGGGCAGGCCCCCGCTGCGATTCCCCGTATCGGAGTTTGGGAAAGACATGGCTCTGTTGGTTCAGAAATTTGGTGGTACCTCGGTGGGAACCACCGAGCGCATAGAAGCGGTTGCCGAGAAGGTTTGCCGTTTCCGCAAGGAAGGTCACGATGTGGTGGTCGTGGTTTCCGCCATGAGCGGCGAAACCAACCGCCTGATTGCTCTTGCAAGTGACATTATGGAAGAACCCACGCCTCGGGAGATGGATGTGCTGGTCTCTACCGGTGAGCAGGTCACTATTGCCCTGCTGTCCATGGCCCTGCAGAAACGAGGCTGTGATGCCCGTTCCTACACTGGTTCCCAGGTGCGGATCCTTACCGACAGCAGCCACACCAAAGCGCGCATCCAGCATATTGACGAGCACAACATGCGCACAGATCTCGATGCTGGTCGGGTGGTAGTCGTTGCCGGATTCCAGGGTATCGACGAGAACGGCAATATCACGACCCTCGGCCGTGGCGGTTCCGATACCACCGCGGTGGCGCTGGCGGCGGCATTGAAGGCGGATGAGTGCCAGATCTACACTGATGTGGATGGTGTATACACCACCGATCCACGGGTCGTTGACAGTGCACGTCGCCTGGAACGGATCACATTCGAGGAAATGCTCGAAATGGCGAGCCTGGGATCCAAGGTGCTCCAGATTCGTTCAGTCGAGTTTGCAGGTAAATACAACGTTCCATTACGGGTGCTGTCCAGCTTCCAGGAAGGCGAGGGCACCCTGATTACTTTTGAGGATGAAAACGCCATGGAACAACCGGTTGTTTCCGGCATTGCTTTTAACCGTGATGAAGCCAAACTGACGATTTCCGGTGTTCCCGATACCCCGGGCAGCGCCTCGCGTATCCTGAAACCGGTCAGCGACGCCAATATCGAAGTGGACATGATCGTCCAGAACGTGGGCGAGGATAACAAGACTGCGTTTACGTTTACGGTGCATCGGAACGACTTCAAGCGGGCGAAGGAAGTGCTTCAGGGTGTTGCCGATGAATTGACCGCAGGCGAAGTGGTTGGCGACAGCAAGATTGCCAAGGTCAGCATTGTGGGTGTGGGCATGCGCTCCCACGCCGGTGTTGCCTCCCGGATGTTTGAAGCGCTGTCGAATGAAGGCATCAATATTCAGATGATCTCCACATCGGAAATCAAGATTTCCGTGGTGATCGATGAGAAATATCTCGAACTTGCCGTTCGTGCACTGCATAGTGCTTTCGAGCTGGACAAGAACGGGGTACAGGAAGAGGCCTGAACCAACGGATGCCAAGCTTATCCGAGGGTCTCATAACAAGGGAGTCATTAATCGAATCTATCAGAAAACCCATTCGTATAAGTGAATGTGCGTCTGTTGAACGATCAGTGATCCCATTATAAACGTAAGAAGTACAAAAAGTATGCGAAAGCATTTTTTTCGGAACAGGTAGAAGCTCTGGATAGGGAGTAAGGGATATGTTGATTTTGACTCGCCGCGTTGGCGAAACTCTGATGATCGGTGATGAAATCACTGTCACCGTTCTGGGAGTGAAGGGGAACCAGGTTCGCATTGGTGTAAACGCCCCGAAGGATGTTGCGGTACACCGCGAAGAAATCTATCAGCGGATTCAGTCCGAAAAAGGCTCCGAAGAGCCGGAACCGGGCAATCGTTGATCAGTAGAAAGCCGTTCAGGAATAACCCGAACGGCTTTTTTTATATCAGGGTAAATCGAGGCTGAAAAATCTCGTGTCAACCCTATGAAAACAGAAAAATTATGGTAGTATACGCCCCGTTCTCAAGGAGAGGTGGGTGAGTGGCTGAAACCAGTTCCCTGCTAAGGAACCGTACGAGCAATCGTACCGAGGGTTCGAATCCCTCCCTCTCCGCCATTTCCATTTTGTGGAAGGCAGAGAATCGTTGAGGTAGCACTCGACTCTTGAAGAAGTTTGAAATGAGAGTTTTGATGCGCGGCTGTAGCTCAGCTGGATAGAGTACCTGGCTACGAACCAGGCGGTCGGAGGTTCGAATCCTCCCAGCCGCGCCACTTATTCAAAAATCTCTTTATTTCAGTAAAAAAGTTGGCTAGCCAACAACCAAAGTTTCAAGCGGCTGTAGCTCAGCTGGATAGAGTACCTGGCTACGAACCAGGCGGTCGGAGGTTCGAATCCTCCCAGCCGCGCCATATCAAGATCGAGACGCCTCAGTTTGTGTACCCCACAGGCTGAGGCGTTTTGCTTTGTATTGCCCTCCGTCAATTTCTGACCGTTCATTATTTGCACAAATCTCACCCTCCTGCCTATTCTTCAAGGTGCAAGCAAATCATTTGGCAAGGAGGTCCACCGATGAATAAAACCATAAACGGCTCCTACGACGATCACGACCAGGCCAAGAATACCTGGGACGATTTGATCGCCACCGGCATTCCCCGGGATAACATCTACATCGACGAAGACGCCAAGCAGGTCAAGGTCATTGTGCCGGCGGAAACCGAGCGGGAAGTCCGGGAGATCTTTGAGCGACACAGGCTGCACTGACACCGACATTCCGGAAAAACAGGGAAAGGAGCAAATCTATGAGTGGAAAAGATGGTGACGTAGCCGAACGCGGCCGTGGGGACAGGCTGATCAAGGAGGAGATTCACGACCCGTACATGGCCCGGAGCAAGCCCAAGGAGCCCACTGTATGCCCCAAGTGCAGTGCGGTTTTCGAGAAGGGGCGCTGGCAGTGGTCGGCGGAACCGGTCGGGGAGGCCCATGAGATGATGTGCCCGGCCTGTGAGCGGATCCGCGATGACATGCCGGCAGGCATTCTCACTCTCTCTGGCGCCTTCCTCGGAAAGCACCGGGACGAAATTCTCAAACTTATCCATAACAAGGTTGAGGAAGAAAAGGCCGATCATCCCATGAAGCGACTGATGGGCGTCGAGGATGGTCCGGATGGGGAGCTGATCGTCAAATTCACAGACCTGCATCTACCCCGCGGCACCGGTGAGGCCATTGAGCGTGCTTACGATGGTGAGCTGGAAATCCAGTACACCAAGGAGTCGAACCTCGTCCGGGTTTACTGGAACCGCGATCAGTAACCGCTAGAGTGACCGCCCGGCATCGGTTTCAATAGCCTCGAATCCGGCCACAAGGTCCAGCAGTTCCGAGGTGATGACTGTTTGCCTGGCGCGTCGGTAGTCCATCGTCACGTCACCGAGTCTTTCCTCCAGGTTGCGCTCAGCCGCCTGCATGGCGGCCAGGCGCCCGCCATGCTCGCTGGCCTGGGATTCCGCACAGGCCCGGAAGATCACCACGAACAGGTACTGGTCCAGCAGGCGGCTGAACAGCGCCTGCCGGTCCATGGTGTAGGTGGGCAGGCTCCGGGATGGCCAGGGCTCTTCTTCCAGCCGGTGAAAGCGTCTCAGATTTACCGGTAACAGCTCGACGCCAGTTGGGTGATAACTCTGCATGCTGGTGTGACGGTTATAGAACAGGTACACATAGTGCACTCCGCCCTGTTCCCGCCATTCATCAATCTTCAGAAGGATCTGGCCGACCATCCTGGTAATCTGGCTTGCCGAGCCCGGTACCGAAAATTCTTCCTCAATAGGTTGGCCTGCATGTTCGAGACTGGCGGCCGCCCGGGCACCCACAGCCAGGATTCTACGGCTGTCCCGGTCTGCCGGAATGCTCTCCATGCGCTTCAGTGAATACTCCACGATATCCTCGTTGAAACGCCCGCACAAACCATGGTCCGAGCCGAAAACAACCGCACCCAGGCGGTGGTTTCCCTTGGGTGACCCCCCTGCAAAGCTCCCGGGATCAAAGTCCTTCAGAACCACATGCAGGCCCATTTCCACCGTGCGGTAGTAGCCCGCCAACGCCCTGACCGCCTGTTCATACTGGTGGATGTTGGCTGCTGAAAGCGCTTTCATGGTCTTGACGATGCCACGGAGATCACCAAGGCTGTCCAGCCGTTTCTGCAGGTGCTCGAGAGATTCCATATCAGGACTGGTCCGTTTCTGAGGGTGTGAATTCTGCCAGTGCCGCTTCGATGGCCTCGGTGATCCGCTGCCACTGTTCGACCTCCAGTTTCTTGCCGCTGTCAATCTCAGTACAGATCTCCGGCAAGGATTCGAGCAGGTGCATCTGAATTACCTGTTCCGCTTCTGACACCTTGTCCGCCGGTAGGTTATCCAGCATTCCGGTGTTTACGGCAAAGAGAATGACCGCTTGTTCGCAGGCCCGTAGGGGGCGGTGTTCGCTCTGTTTCAGTACTTCCCGGACGCGCCGGCCACGCTCGATGGTTGCGCGGGTGTCCTTGTCCAGGCGAGTGGAAAAGCGGGCAAAGTTTTCAAGCTCCTCGAACTGGGAGTAGGCCAGGCGAAGGTCGCTTGCCACGTTTCGCAGGGACGGGTGCTGGGTTTTCCCGCCAACCCGTGACACGGATTTGCCCACATCGATGGCGGGCAAGAGGCCTTTCTGGAACAACGTTGGTGACAGGTAAACCTGGCCGTCGGTAATGGAAATCAGGTTGGTTGGAATGTAGGCGGAAATATCCTGGGCCTGGGTTTCGATAACGGGCAAAGCAGTCAGCGAGCCGCCACCGAACTCGCTGCGCAAGTGCGTGCTGCGTTCCAGCAGCCGGGAATGGATGTAGAAGATATCGCCCGGATAGGCTTCCCGGCCCGGTGGCCTGCGCAGCAGCAGTGACAGCTCCCGGTAGGCCCGGGCGTGGCGCGTCAGGTCATCATAGATAATCAGCGCATCCTGGCCCTGTTCCATGAAATATTCCGCCATGGTGGTAGCGGCGTAGGGGGTGATGTAGCGAAGGCCGGGGGGATTGTCGTCCGAGGCCACCACCACGACCGTGTGCTCCATAGCCTGGTGCTGGCGGAGCGTTTCCACCACCTTGGCAACCGAGGTTGCCCGCTGGCCAACGGCACAATAGATGCACACCACGTCCTTGTCCCGCTGGTTGATGATGGTGTCGATGGCAATGGACGTCTTGCCGGTCTGGCGGTCACCGAGGATCAGCTCCCGTTGACCCCGGCCAATAGGAATGAGGGCGTCGATGGATTTGATGCCGGTCTCCAGCGGGGTGGTGACCGGCGCCCGTTCGATGATTTCCGGCGCCGGCCGTTCGATGGGGCGGCGTTCGTGGAACTCCAGCGGCTTGCCCCCATCCAGTACCCGGCCTGTGGCGTCAATCACCCGGCCAAGCAGCCCGTCACCCACCGGAGTATCGGTTTCCCGGCCGGTTGCAGTCACCCGTATGCCGGCATTGAGCTTCTCGCTATCGCCGAGCAACATGATGCCAACTTCGTCCGGCTCCAGGTTGATGGCCACCCCAAGAACGCCATCGGGGAACTGCACCAGTTCCTCCGAGGAAACACTGGCGAGGCCGCGCACCCGGGCAATGCCGCCACCGACCTGCAGGACGGTTCCGGTTTCCTGACTGTGCAGGGAGAACCGGTTATCCTCGGCGACGCTCCGGATGGTTTCCATGGTGTCATCGAGCATCTGTGTCAGCATGGCATCAGGCTCCCGGCTCGTCGGTATTGAGGGGCTCGAAAGCCTTCTCGATACTCGTTGTCAGCTCTTCAAGGTAGTCCGACAGGTTCCAGCTGATCCGCTGGCCCTCACAGGTCAGCTCGATGCCACAGATCAGCTCCGGTGCCTGGACATAGCTCACCGCCAGATCGGCGCCGATGTGTTCGTGGATTGCCCGGGTCACGCTGCTTCTCAGTGCCGGATCGAGCTCGAGCGAGCTGGCGATTGTGGCGGGCTCGGCCGAATGCTCCAGGGCTTCCCGGGTTGTATCGTCCAGCGAGCGCAGTTTCCGGATAAAGGTATGGACAGCTCTTTCCTCCAGCCGCTCGTCGGCCAGGTCCTGCAGAGCCTTCCGGATCATTGATTCAACCACGTCCAGTGACTGGTGCCGCAGCCCGTCGATAAAGGCAGTCTTTTCCTCGCTCACCTCGCGCATCCAGTGGCTGCGCGCCCGGGCCGTTTCCTCACGGGCCTGATCCAGCATTTCGCTGCGGGTCTGGCGCGCTTCATGGCGTGTTTCTTCAAGCAGCTCCTCACGCTCCTTCTGGAAATTGGTCAGCTTCTCCTCGTAGGTTTGTTTTACCTGAATTGCCTGCTGTTCACGGTCGTCCGCCTCATCCATACGGTTGCGGATCTTCTGCTCACGCTTGTCCATGGCCCGGATAACCGGGTGGTAGAGAAAGCGCTTGAGCAGCCAGACCAGGATCAGGAAATTGACAACCTGGGCCGAGACCGTGATCCAGTTGATTTCCATGGATCAGCCTCCGGCAGCCGCCGTTACATGGTCCCAGAAAGGGTTGGCGAAGATCAGGATCATGGCCACCACAAAGCAGTAGATCGCGGTTGACTCGATCATGGCCAGACCCACGAACAGGGTGCGGGTGATCGTGGCGGATTCATCCGGCTGCTGGGCAATGGCACTCAGGGCCTGGGCTACGGCACGGGCTTCCCCGAACGCGGGCCCGATGGAGCCGATGGCGATGGTGAGGCCGGCGGTAATGACCGAAACCATGCCGATGAGAGAAATGCTGTCCATAGATGCAACTCCTTTACTGTTCGGACGGTGGTGTTTTCTGCTGATGTTCGTCTGGCTCGCCATGCTCATGGACCGTGGTGGCCGAAGCGATGTAGACCATGGCGAGAATGGCAAAGATGTAGGCCTGGATCATGCCGGTAAGCAGCCCCAGCAACTGCATGACCACCGGAAAGAAGTAGGGGGTCAGGCTCAGCAGGATGGCGACGATGACCGTGCCACTCATGATGTTGCCGTAAAGACGCACAGCCAGCGCGACCGTGCGGGAAATCTCTCCGATCACATTGAACGGCAGCATTAGTGGGGTCGGCTTGATGTAATGCTGCAGGTAGGCCCCGGCGCCCTTGCTGGCAATGCCGAAAACCGGCACGGCAACAAACACGCAAATGGCAAGGGCGGTTGTGGTCGACAGCGATCCCGTGGGGGCCATGTAACCCGGAATCACATTGAGCAGGTTGGCGCTGGCAATAAACAGGAACAGGGTACCCACGAAAGGCAGGTAGGGTCCCGGCTGCTGATGGCTGACCTGGGCGATCTGGTCCCGGATGCCAACCACCAGCACCTCCAGCAGGTTTTGCCAGCGCGACAGCTCGTGGCCTTCCGAGAGTTTCCGGTTCACCAGCCAGGAAACCAGTGTCAGCAGGGCCATCACCAGCCAGGTAAACACGATGGTCGCATTCAGGGCGAAATCGCCCCATTGCCAGTAGACGATGCTGTCTGGCGAGATAGTCATGCCTGCGGATCCTCCCCGGCAGGGGCGCCCTGAATCCGGTGCTTCATGACGAGCCGGGGCAGGGTGAAGCCAACCGCGGCCACCAGAAGATGCTCCCAACCGGACACCCGGGCAATCAACAGGAATCCTGCGAGGGTGATACCAAACCGGACCAACAAGCTTCCGAGCATCAGCAAGGCCGGATGGTCGACCGTCGGAAGGTGGCGGACGGTCAGCCACAGCCCCCAGAGAAAGGCGCTGCCCAGCAGGCAACCGAACGCAAAACTTGCGCCGTAGCCAAGCATAATTCCGGCAAGAGGTTCTCCGTCAATCATCCTCACTCTCCTGTTTGATCCAGTACCACGCGTTCAGGCAACCCAGGGCCACGCCGATAATCAGGAGGGTCAGCGTCCAGGACACCTCTCCAGGCCAGCGCCGGTCGGCCCAGACGCCGATGGCGATGCCAAGCAGGGTCGGGACAGCCACAGACCAGCCCACCAGTCCGAACATGCCCAGCCCGAACCAGGCCGTGCGGCGGCCCTCTGCCCGGGCTTTCTGCTTGCGCCTTGCCCGGCGGCCGACTGTGTTACCCAGATCTTCCGGGTCGTTGTCAGGCCGTGGCGGGTCGGGTCTGTCAGTCATGGAACTGCTCCCTGAGATCAAGGAACCTTCGCAGGGCGCCGGCCTCGAGTCGGGCAAGTGCGCTGCGGGCTTTACGCTCATGTTCGTCCAACTCCAGGAAGTGTTCCTCGATCAGTGCCTGCAGCTCCGTGATGTCTTTTCCGGTAACACCCTGGAGGGTGGAAATGAATACATCGCGCCCGCACTTCACCAGGATGCCCCGGTCCACGGCGGCAAAGTGTTCCTGCCCCTCACTGGTATAGAAGGAAAGAACGCCGGGTACCAGCGCTGCGACAAAATCGATGTGCCTGGGCAACAGGCAGAACTCGCCGTTTTCCGCCTCGGCAACGATCTTGGAAACGGGCTGCTCCAGCAGCACTTCCGTCGGTAGCAACAGCCGGAGATTCATGCAGTCCCCGGTCCGTGGTTGATCAGGACTCATGACTGGCCTCCGGGATATCCACTTCGTCGATGTCACCAATCATATACAGGGCCTTTTCGCTGACCTTTTCGAACTCGCCGGCCAGAATCCGCTCGCAGCCTGCGATGGTTTTTTCCAGGGGCAGCAGCCGACCGCCTTTGCCGGTGAACTGCCCGGTGGTGAAAAACGGCTGGGTCAGGAACCGTTCCAGCCGGCGGGCCTTGCTCACCGTGGCCCGGTCCTCCCGGGACAGTTCCTCCATCCCGAGCATCGAGATGATGTCCTTGAGGTCCTCGTATTCCGCCAGAGTACTGCGCACTGCCTGGGCCACCCGGTAATGGCGAGGGCCGACAATGGTGGGGGTCAGCATTTTCGAGTCCGTTTTCAGGGGATCGACGGCGGGGTAGAGGCCCTGACTGGCCCGCTTCCGGGAGAGCACGATGGAGGCGGTCAGGTGCGCGAAAATATGGGTGGCGGAAGGGTCCGTCAGGTCATCTGCGGGTACATAGACCGCCTGCACCGAGGTAATGCTGCCATTGCGCGAGCTGCAGATCCGCTCCTCCAGAGCCGCCAGTTCGGTGGCCAGGGTCGGCTGGTAGCCCACCCGGGACGGAATCCGGCCCATCAGGCCGGAAACTTCGGTCCCTGACTGGACGAACCGGAACACGTTGTCGATCAGCAGTAGCACATCCCGCTTCTGCACATCCCGGAAATGCTCCGCGATGCTCAGGGCGGCATGGCCAACCCGGAACCTCGCGCCGGGCGGTTCGTTCATCTGGCCGTAGACCAACACCGCTTTCTCCAGTACCCCGGATTCCTGCATGGAGCTGTACATATCCTCGGCCTCGCGCATGCGCTCACCAATGCCGCAGAACAGGCTGACGCCCTCATACTGCTCGGCCATGTTGTTGATCATCTCGTTGATCAAAACCGTCTTGCCGACGCCCGCGCCCCCGAACATGCCGGATTTGCCACCGCGCTCCATGGGTGCGAGCAGATCGATGGCCTTGATCCCGGTTTCAAAGATCTCGGTACTGGTGGTGCGCTCGGCGAGTGGCAGCATCGGGCGGTGGATGGGCCAGTACTCGGTGGTTTCGATAGCGGCGCCACCATCCACCGGTTTGCCGAAGACATTGATCATGCGGCCCAGCAGAGAAGGGCCGACCGGCACCTTGAGCCCCGATCCGGTCTGTCGGACAGGCTCGCCCCGGGCCAGTCGCCGGGTGGAGTTCATAGCGATGCAGCGCACAGTAGTGGTATTGAGGTGAGTCTGCACCTCCAGCACCACGTGCCAGTCCTTGCCGGTCCGCAGTTCGGCGTTGCGGGAGGGCAGGGCGGAGCCGAAATGCACGTCCACCACGTTGCCCCGCACTGCGGTGACGCTGCCCTGGCCCTCGGAGGGTTTGATTCTGCTGGTCATGGCGCTGCTCCCGCTGATTCGGCTCGGGCAACCTGTTCCTTCACTCGCAGGAAGCTGTCCGGGCTTACCGAGAGAAAATCGATACCGCAGTGTACCAGGAAGGCCGCAAACTCCGGGTGATCACTCGGTGCCTGCCCGCAGAGACCGACTTCCCGGCCATGGCGATGGGCGGTATCGATCAGGCGGGTGATCATCCTCTTGATGGCTTCATGATGATCATTGAACAGCTCTGACAGGCTCTCAGAATCCCGGTCGACACCGAAGGTGAGCTGAGTCAGGTCGTTGGTGCCGATGGAGAAGCCGTCAAAACGTTCGCTGAACTCGTCCGCAAGCTCGATGTTGGCGGGCACCTCGGCAGTCATGTAAACGGCAAGGCCTCCCTTACCGCGGACCAGCCCGTTCGCTGACAGCTCGTCCAGCACCTTGTCCGCTTCCTCCGGAGTGCGGCAGAACGGGATCATGATCCGGAGGTTGTCCATTCCGATTTCATCCCTTGCTGTTCTGATCGCCTGGCACTCGAGAGCAAAGGCCTCCCGAAATTCGGCACTGTAATAGCGGCTCGCCCCACGCCAGCCCAGCATCGGATTGGCTTCAAGTGGTTCGAAGTCCCGGCCTCCGATCAGTTTTATCTGCTCGTTGGTCTTGAAGTCGCTGGTGCGCACGGTGACCGGTTTCGGATATTGGGATGCGGCCAGTTGAGCGATGCCCTGGGCGAGGGCTTCCGTGAAGTAGGTCCCGGGATTCTGCCAGCCCGCAGTGAGCTCCGAGATCCGTTTGCGCTCTTCCTTGTCCGTCACTCGCCCAGGGTAGAGCAGGGCCATCGGATGGACTCCGATGAGGTTTCTGACGAGGAACTCCATCCGCGCCAGGCCGATACCGTCGGCAGGCAGGCCTTGCCAGCGCAGGGCAGCTGCCGGATTGGCCAGATTGAGCATGATCCGAGTGCGGGTGATGGGAATGGAATCGGGGTTTATCTCCGTAACCTGAACATCTGCGAAACCCTCGTAGACGAACCCAACATCGCCTTCGGCACAGTAAACAGTAACGGGATCACCATCCCTCAGCCCCGTGATGGCCCCGGCAGCATCCACGATGGCCGGAATCCCGAGCTCGCGGCATGCGATGGCTGTGTGGGAGGTACGGGTCCCATGCTCGGTTACGACGGCACTGACGCGCTCCAGAACCGGTAGCCAGTCGGGCCCGGTGTCCGAGGTCACAAGCACAGAGTGATCCGGGCAAGCTGCAGCATCACGTTGCGAGGTCACCCTGCAAACCCTGCCCGTTGCGACACTGGAGCCAATGGCCATACCTCGGGCTAGGGTGCGCCCCCTTTGATGAATGCTGTATCGCTTCAGGCACATGTCGGGGGCAACAATGGGTGTGCGACATTTTGTCGCAGCCATGCCGGGTGTCGCGGCAGGACATACCGCATCGGATTCTGCTTTTTCTGAGATGGAAATCCAGTTGTCCCGAACAGCCATAACCGGGCTCCGCAAGGCATTCAGTGGGCTTACCCTCCAAGATTAGCAGGGCATCGGCAGATTACCGATGAAGAATCGGGATTACGGGTTAAGCCGGCATCGTTCTTTTATTCCGAAATCGTATTTGAAAATAACTTAGGGGACTTCTACTTTCATACCGGCGAAGCTTGGAAATCAATTGCTATAAAAAGGGAAGTACCATGAGGGCTACGAAGACAAAATTTGTACGGAAACCGCTGGCCGCTGCGGTGATGTGTTCTGCGATTGGTTTGTCGCCGGCGGTGTTTGGGGCGACGATTGAGAGTGTTAATACGGATAACCTGTCGGTTCCTCCGGTCGAGGGGAAAACACTGGTTTACACCGATACCGCCGGAACCGCGAGTTTTGGCTGGCTTGACCCGGTCAATGACAGTGGTGACATCGGGCTGGGGATCTCTGTCTATAACGAGTCGTTCAGTGGCACAATCGATGAACAGGTATACGAGTTTGCAGGTTGCATCATGGCGCAGCCTGATCTTGAGGTGAACTGCCGGGCTCCCGGCGATTCCGGGAAACGATTCAAGCTGAAGACAACCGAAACCAACGGGCCGATAGACCTGGTCTTCAACGTCGCTGCTGATGATGCCTCCAAACTCTATCGAGTGATTGGCAAGTTCTCGAATCTCACAGACGGAACGCTCCAAGGCTTCCGTTTTGAAACCGGTTTTGGCGTCGGCAATGATTTCATGGCTTCTTCGGCAGCGGATGGCCTTTCCTTCGGTATGGTGGCAGACGGTTCCAGCAAACTCTCCGTCGGCCCAGTCGGAAAGTATCCCGGTGGTCTTTTCGGCGGCAGCAAGGTTGAAGGCCTCCCGTTCTTCAGCACAAGCATCGCCGAGTTCACCGAGGGACCATCAGCCACGAATGAGGACGTTCTGGAAACCGACGGTGTAATTCCGGCTCAGTATTCGGACCTTTTCGGAGACTGGGTGCCGCTAGCGCAGGTGCCGACCGGCTGGTTCATCGATCACGATGGGAATCCGGCGAATGACTCCATACTCCTGGCTTACGAAGATCCTGTGACGGATGCGGAGGACTGGAAGACATTTCAAAAGAATTTCCAAGATGTAGTGGTGGAAACACGGGATCTTGATGGTGATCCTGCGACTGCCGAGATTGAAATTAACGCCCAGAATTACGACCCAAATGGTGACTCGTTCGCCACAGTGCTTGATGAAACTGGCAACCCTACTACCATCGACGTGAGTGATGTCCAGCCGCTTGTTGATACCTTGGATGAAGGCGATCCAGAAGGTGCAATTCCGGATGCAATTACGCTTACGTCAATTGGCGATGCCTCAACGCTTTTTGTCCAGGATTACAACGGAACGGGTGAGGGTTTCAAACTTTTGATTGACGGCAAAGCAGTTCCAATCGCTGCTTTCGATACTTGGGCGGCGAACCCGCCAAAAGTGCTGGACGGCAACGGTGACCTCTACGCAACCTGGTTTGCAGATGAAGGTGAGGACGGTTTGTATCAGCTGGCTTCGGATTCATCCTGGGTGACCGTCGACGAGATGAACGCTGAGATTGCGGCCTCCTCAGGCGACCTGGAGCGAGTACCCGGCTATGTACAGGGACCGGTTGAAGACCTGGCGAATGTCAACGTCAACACATCAATCAGTGTGGCTGATACGTCTACATGGCCAACCTGTACCGGTGATGGCAATGAAACAAACTGTACATTCACAGTAAGGGTCACCGGCCTCAACGATGCAGCGGATGTCCCTGTCATTCCGGCGACGCCCATTCCCAAGGGCGATGGCCCGATCTTCGGCTGCTCCGCAGGCAAGCCGGGCTCTCCATTCGATCCGGTTCTGCCGAGCATGGTACTGGCGGCTCTGGCCGGTCTGTGGGCGCGAAAGCGTCGCGGGACTGCCTGATTCGATTAGTATCTGAGTTGTAAACGAAAAAGGGGCTGAATTTTCAGCCCCTTTTTTTATTTGCGGAAACCAGAGGGGATCTTGACGGATTCAGTAGTAAGAACGGCGAGTGTATGCCGAAATCGTACTTGAATACCGTTTGAGACTTTCTAAGGTTTAAAGGGAGTAACAAACCAACTCCCGATGTTCAGAGGGAAACTGTATGGAAATTAGAAAATTTGCAGGGAAGTCGTTACCCGTAGTGGGATTATGTTCATTTCTTGGAGTGTCTCCGTTAGCCCTTGGCGCGACGGTGGAGAATGTGAATACCGAAAACCTTTCTGTTCCACCGGTGGACGGAAAAACGCTCGTTTATACCGATACTGCTGGCACCGCAAGCTTTGGCTGGTTTGACCCGGTGAATGACAGCGGTGTTGAAGGGCTGGGTATCTCGGTCTACAACGAGGCGTTCACCGGGAATGTAGACGAAGTGCCTTACGAGTTTGCCGGTTGCATCATGGCTCAACCGGATCTTGAGGTGAACTGCATGGCTCCGGGCGGTTCAGGCAAGCGTTTCAAGCTGAAGACAACTGAAACCAACGGGCCCATTGATCTGGTGTTCAACGTAACCGCGGATGACGCTTCCAAACTCTATCGGGTGATCGGCAAACTTTCGAATCTGACCGATGCCACGAATTCCGTCGCTGGTGCGCTGGAAGGTTTCCGCATTGAAACCGGGTTTGGCATAGGCAACGAGTTCATGCCCTCTTCAGCTGAGGACGGTTTGTCGTTCGGATTCCTCGCCGATGGATCCAGCAAGCTGTCCGTCGGGACTCTTGCCAAGTTTCCGGGAGGTCTTTTCGGGGGCAGCCGTGTTGAAGGCCTGCCGTTTTTCAGCGTCAGTATCGCCGACTTTGTCGAGGGCACAACAGTTGCTGATGAGGACGTTCTGGAAACCGATGGCGTGATTCCAGCCGAGTACGCGGGTCTTTTTGGCGACTGGCTTGCATTAGCGAAGGTGCCGACCGGCTGGTTTATCGATCACAACGGTAACCCTGCGGATGACTCCATCCTTCTGGCCTATGATGACCCTGCGACAGATGTGCAGGACTTGAAGGCGTTTCCGAAAACGTACAACGATGTGCCTGTCGAGGCCGTACTCAAGGAAGGCGGAACGGAGACCGTGAGTGCCATAGTCTATGACCCCAATGGCGGATCCTTTGACGCTGGTGTTAACACGACGCCCTACGACCTCAGTAACGTTCGACCGCTTGTTGCAACGCTGGACGAGGGCGGTTCTACCGTCACAGAGGATGATGCAATTTCGCTCCCACTGGAGCCGGTAGCGGCTGATGCGACTTACGATGGTGATTTCAAGATCCTGATTGATGGTCAGGCAGTGGCCATCGCGGCACCGGATGCCTGGCCGGCTAATCCGCCAAAGGTGTTGCAGAATGGAGAACTCTACGCCACCTGGATGGCTGATGAAGGTGAGGAGGGGATGTACCTGCTGGCGTCAGACGAGTCTTGGGTAACGCTTGAGGACATGAATGCCCTGATTGCCAGTGATATCGAGACTTACGAGCGAGTCCCGGGCTATGTTCAGGGTCCCGTGGAAGATCTGGCCAATGTGAACATCAACACTTCCATCCGTGTTGCCGATACTTCCTCCTGGCCGACCTGCACCGGGGATGGTGTCGAGACAAATTGTACTTTTACGCTCAGGGTCACCGGCCTGAATAGCGCTGCCGAGGTACCAGATATTCCCGCAACGCCTGTTCCTGAGGGCGACGGCCCGATCCTTGGCTGCACCGCCGGCAAGCCGGGTGGTCCCTTTGATCCGGTATTGCCGGGCATGGTGCTGGCGGCTCTGGCCGGTCTGTGGGCGCGCAAGCGTCACGGGGCTGCCTGATTCAGTCAGTACTTTATAAGTCGTAAACGAAAACGGGGCTGAATTTTCAGCCCCGTTTTTTATTCCCGGGTAAATTGGCGGGCTCGAAATCAGCCACCGCCACCCTGGCCGCCAGATCCCTTGATCTTGTACTCCTGGTTGTTGCCACCACCGCCGGAGCCTTTGTTGCCACGGTTACCTTGTCCGCCATTCATCATGCCCTGACCATTACCCTGGCCTTGTCCGCCACCCATACCCTGGCGATTACCCTGACCCTGGCCACCGTTCATCATGCCCTGACCCTGGCCATTCATCATGCCCTGACCCTGGCCATTCATCATGCCTTGGCCTTGTCCGTTGCCCATGCCTTGCCCAGGGCCCTGGCCGTTCTGAAGCTCTACGCCGCGCTCGCGGGCGCGCTCAAGCATGCGTTCCCGGTGCCGCTGCAGGTACTGTTGCCGTTCCGCCTGGGTGTTGAGGTTCTGCATGGTCTGGCGGTGTTCCTGCATCTCCTGCTGGGTCATCAGCTCCCGGCCGAAGACGGCTTCTTCTTCCTGGGCTGCGAGGGGAAAGCTGGCCATGGTAACCAGCATGGCAACGCCGGCGGTGCGAATCAGTGAGGTTTTCAGTTTCATGGTGTTATCCTCCCGAATGAGACTGTTCCTGCAGTCTAGTTCAGCGCCGCCGGGCGGGAAGTTATTACTAATACCTACCACATCAGGTCGTCAGGGATCTCGTAGCCGGCGTAGGGGTCGTCCTCGCCCTGATCATCCTGTTTGCGGTCATGCAGCACCATGACGGCGCCTTCGTCCCGTTCCATGATCTTGCGGGCGACCTTTTCCGGCACGATATCGTAATTTTCGTCCAGGCGAACCACCGCCAGGCGGCCGCGGGAGAGCTGGTCCACCATGGTGTCGTCCACCAGGATTTTCTTGATCTTCTTGCCATCCACGAACTGGTAGGAGGTTTCGCCCCGGCTGCGATCCAGACGGTTGGTTTCCACCAGCTGGCGGATCTGGGCCTGTATGGCTTTTTTCTCCGCTTCTTTCTGACGCTGCAGGTTCAGCTGGCGGTCCCGTTCGGCCTTTTCTTCCCGGGCCTCGCGGGCGCGGATTTCCGCCTCGTTGACTTGTACCGCCCCCTTGGGCTGCTGTTTGCGTTGCTTGCGCTTTTCGCTGCGGATGGCCTTGGCTTTCTTCTCGTCAGCCAGGCCGGCTTTCAGTAACTGATCCTGTAGGGATGCCATCGGTAGCTCCGTTTATTATTTACCAAATCGGGTATCCTGATGGTGTAGTATACGCGCTCGTTTTTGCCTCCATAACCAGCATCGGCTGTCCCCGGGATTTTCTTGTATGTCTTCCTTCAAAGAATTTGGTCTGTCACCCGCCATGGTTGCCAATCTTGAGCAGCTCGGCTTCGAACAACCCACCGAGATCCAGACCCGGGCATTGCCCCATTGTCTGGCAGGTAAGGATGTGATTGCCATGGCCCAGACCGGTAGCGGGAAAACGGCGGCGTTCGGAATCGGGTTGATCGAGGGTCTCCGGCCGCGGCTGTTTGCTGTCCAGGCGGTAGTATTGTGCCCGACCCGGGAGCTGGCGGATCAGGTGGCGAAATCCCTGCGGGAACTTGCCCGGGCCCGGAAGAACATCAAGGTGCTGACCCTGTGCGGCGGGGTTGCCATCGGCCCGCAAATCGGCTCCCTGAGCCACGGGGCGCATATCGTTGTGGGCACGCCGGGGCGTATCCAGGATCACCTGCGCAAGGGCACGTTGAAGCTGGACAAGGCCAGTACGGTTGTCCTGGATGAAGCGGACCGGATGCTGGATATGGGCTTTCAGGAAGCGATGGAGGACATCCTTTCCCACACGCCGGATACCCGCCAGACCCTGATGTTTTCCGCCACCTGGCCGGAGGCTATCCGCAAACTCAGCAGCCGTTACCAGCGCGAACCCGTGGATGTGAGGGCGGAGTCGTCCGCGGAGAATCCGGACATTCGCGAGCTCTTCTATGAGATTCCTTCCGGAGCCACCGCCGAAGCGGTCATGGCGGTACTATCTGAGCGCCAGCCTGCATCCTGCATTGTGTTCTGTACCACCAAACAGCAGTGTGATGAGCTTGCCGACAGCCTGCGGGACAGTGGCTTTTCTGCTCTAGCGCTCCACGGGGATCTGGAGCAGCGGGAACGGGATAGCGTGCTGGTGCGTTTCGGCAACCAGAGTTGCTCGGTACTGGTGGCTACTGACGTGGCCGCCCGGGGGCTGGATATCAAATCCCTGCCCCTGGTGATCAACGCCGAGCCGGCAAGGGATCCCGAAGTTCATACCCATCGTGTGGGCCGGACCGGCCGTGCGGGTGAACAGGGCCTGGCGGTCACACTCTGCACACCGGCCAAAGGCCACAAGATCAGCCAGCTCGAAGCTGCCCGGAAGCGGCCGGTGGAGTGGGGCGATACCGAAGTCCTGCTGGCGGTGCCGCGCCGGCCCGTGGCACCGGCCATGAGGACACTGTGTATTGCCGGCGGCCGTAAGGACAAGGTGCGACCCGGTGATGTTCTGGGCGCGCTGACCGGTGAAGCGGGCATTCCCGGCAAGGCTGTGGGCAAGATCGATCTGTTTGATTTTCAGTGCTTTGTTGCTATCGACCGGGAGCTTGCAGCCAAGGCTCTGAAGCGCCTCGAACAGGGGCGGATCAAGGGGCGGAAAATACGTGTCAGATATGCCTGAATTCGGAACGGCTCCGGGCTGTGGAGAATTGTCAATTCGGGCCACGCGCCTCGGAAAGCCCGTATGGAAAAACTCGTTCAGGTTGCTCGCGGCAGGCGAAAACGGTAAATTACGCAGGATTTTGCCTCCCGATTTGTCCCGATAAGGCTGTAAGACCTTAGTCTAAGTGGTCGGACCGGGCAAGGCGGGGAAATCACACAAACCAATACAGGTAGCTGTTCGATATGAATGAGCTGATGTCACAAGCCGTTGATCTGATGATCGCAGGCATGGGCTTCGTGTTCGTGTTCCTGATTGTCCTGGTATTCGCGACACTCCTCATGTCCAAACTCATTGGACGGTTTGCGCCACCAGAGCCGGCAACCCCGGCCAGAACACCACGTGCCAAGCCAAAGGCGCCCGCGTCGGTTGATCCTGACACCGCCGAGGCCATCAAGAAGGCGATTGCACAATACCGGTCACGCCACAAGAAGTGACCCGGTAACAGATTAGAACCTTTTAACAGAAGGCTGACACGATGACTGACACAAAGAAACCGCTGGGGATTACGGACGTAATTCTGCGTGACGCCCACCAGTCCCTGCTTGCCACCCGTATGCGGCTGGATGACATGCTGCCCATTGCCGAGAAACTCGACAAAGTCGGTTTCTGGTCTCTGGAATCCTGGGGTGGAGCTACCTTTGACTCATGTATCCGCTACCTGGGCGAAGATCCCTGGGACCGCATCCGCGAGCTTAAAAAAGCCATGCCCAACACTCAGCAGCAGATGCTTCTGCGTGGCCAGAACCTGTTGGGTTACCGCCATTATGCGGATGACGTGGTGGACCGTTTCTGTGAGCGTGCCGCCGAGAATGGCGTCGACGTATTCCGTATTTTTGATGCGATGAACGACCCTCGCAACCTGGATCGCGCCATCAAGGCCGTTCGCAAGACCGGCAAGCACGCCCAGGGCACCATTGCCTACACCACCAGCCCGGTTCACACCATCGAGATGTGGGTCGAGCTGGCGAAGGAAGTGGCCGACATGGGTGCCGACTCCATCGCGATCAAGGATATGGCGGGTATTCTCAAGCCGTACGTGGCCTACGATCTGGTCAGCCGTCTGAAGAAAGAACTGGATATTCCGATCCACATGCAGTGCCACGCAACGACTGGCATGTCGACCGCCACTGCCATCAAGGCGGCGGAAGCCGGTATCGATAACGTGGACACCGCTATCTCCTCCATGAGTATGACCTACGGTCACTCGCCCACCGAAGCCGTGGTGGCGATCCTGGAAGGCACCGACCGGGATACCGGCCTGGATCTGAACCTGCTGGAAGAAATCGCTGCATACTTCCGCGAAGTTCGCAAGAAGTACGCGAAGTTCGAGGGCAGCCTCCGGGGTACCGATTCCCGCATCCTGATTGCCCAGGTGCCCGGTGGCATGCTGACCAACATGGAAAACCAGCTGCGTGAGCAGAACGCGAGCGACAAGTTCGACCAGGTTCTGGACGAGATTCCCAAGGTACGCGAAGACCTGGGCTTTATCCCGCTGGTAACGCCGACTTCCCAGATCGTGGGTACCCAGGCGGTACTGAACGTTCTGACCGGCGAGCGCTACAAGTCCATCTCCAAAGAAACTTCTGCAATCCTCAAAGGCGAATACGGTGCAGCACCGGCGCCCATGAACAAAGAATTGCAGGAGCGGGTTCTGGACGGAAAAGAGCCCGTGACCTGTCGTCCGGCCGACCTGCTTGAGCCGGAAATGGACAAGCTGACCGACGAGCTGAAGAAACTGGCCGACGAGAAGGGCATCAAACTGGCGGAAAACACCGTAGACGACGTGCTGACCTACGCGCTGTTCCCGCAGATCGGCCTGAAGTTCCTGGAAAACCGTGGCAACCCGGATGCATTCGAGCCGGTTCCGACCGCCGAAAGCGCTGCTCCGGCCAAGAAATCTGAAGGCCCCGAGACCTACACCGTGGAAGTGAACGGCAAGAAGTTTGTGGTTGCTGTTTCCGAAGGCGGTGAGATCACCCAGATCCAGGGTGAGGGTGGTGCTGCTTCCGCACCGGCGGCGTCCTCCGCACCGGCCCCTGCTGCCGGCGAAGGTGAGCCTCTGGTGGCACCGCTGGGCGGCAACATCTTCAAGGTTCTGGTTTCCCCGGGTGACACCGTGGAAGAGGGCGATGTCCTGATCATCCTCGAAGCCATGAAGATGGAAACCGAAGTTCGCGCACCCAAAGCCGGTACCATCGGTGAGGTCTTCATCAAGGTCGGTGACGCCGTATCCCCTGATGATGAAATGCTGACAATCGCATAAGGGCCAGCATTCCATGGATAAATTAATGACACTCTGGACAGGTAGTGGCCTGTTCAACATCGAGCTCGGCCAGGTGATCATGATCGCCATCGGCCTGCTTCTGCTGTTCCTTGCGATTCGCAAGGGCTTTGAGCCACTGCTGCTGGTACCGATCGGTTTCGGCGGCATCCTGGCGAACATCCCGGAGGCAGGGCTCGCCCTGACTGCGGCGGAAAATGCCATCCATTTCGCGCTCAAGAGCGACGCGACCCAGATTCTGGCCGCACTGGCCGCACCGCTGGATGTGGCCTATCAGGCCGGCCAGGCGGTGACGCCCGAGCTGAAGGAAGCCTTCAAGGTTGCTGTCAAGGAGGCCAGTTACTCCGAGATGGCGATGGCCAATTCCATTGCCCAGGACTTCGGTTACGGCAATGGCATGCTGTATAACTTCTACTCGGTGGTTATCGGCAGCACCATCGGGCCGCTGGTGATTTTCATGGGCGTGGGTGCCATGACTGACTTTGGTCCTTTGTTGGCCAACCCGAAGACCATGTTGCTGGGTGCGGCAGCTCAGTTCGGTATCTTCGGAACCGTCTTGGGTGCTGCATTGCTGGACTGGACCGGTGTTCTGGAGTTCAACATCCTGGAAGCGGCGGCCATAGGTATCATCGGTGGTGCGGACGGCCCGACCTCCATCTACGTGTCCAGCGTTCTGGCTCCGCATCTGCTGGGTGCCATTGCGGTTTCGGCCTACGCCTACATGGCGATGGTGCCGATGATCCAGCCGCCAATCATGAAGGCGCTGACCTCCCAGAAGGAGCGCGCCATCAAGATGAGCCAGCTGCGCCCGGTGAGCAAGCAGGAGAAGATCATCTTCCCGCTGGTTGTTCTTATCGCGGTGGTTCTGTTCCTGCCGGACGCGGCGCCGCTGCTGGGTATGTTCTGCTTCGGTAACCTGATGCGTGAGTGTGGGGTGGTGGAGCGTCTGAGCGATACGGCCCAGAATGCCCTGATCAATATCACCACGATCTTCCTTGGGCTGTCTGTTGGCTCCAAGCTGATGGCGGACAAGTTCCTGGACGCCCAGACTCTGGGTATTCTGGCGCTGGGTATTGTGGCATTCGGTATCGGTACCGCTTGTGGTGTGCTGATGGCGAAGCTGATGAATAAGCTGACCAAGGAGCAGATCAACCCGCTGATCGGTTCTGCCGGTGTATCCGCGGTGCCGATGGCAGCGCGGGTGTCCAACAAGGTTGGTCTGGAGGCCAATCCGCAGAACTTCCTGCTGATGCACGCGATGGGGCCGAACGTGGCTGGTGTTATCGGCTCTGCGGTGGCTGCGGGTGTGATGATCAAGTTGTTGAGCTGATCACTTGCCGTTGCTTTGAGAAGACCTCGCCTTTGGGCGGGGTTTTCTTGTTTCTGGCCGTTAACTTAAGGTGCAAGCACCTGTCAGGGTCTCCCTCCCGGGAACCGCTACGAGCACGTCCATGTGCGCTTGTTTCAGGCCATCCATGGCCTTCAACATTCCCGGGAGGGAGACCCTGACAGGCGCCCATACCATTCAGTGGGATTCCGGAAACGAGACCCTGAAGGTATGTGTAGATTCGAGATCAGTGAAAATCTCTCGAACTGACCGGTAACGAGTTGATCAGATGGCTCAGGTCCGACAGTTTCCCCGCCATGACATGCACAATATCCCCCTCTCTCTCCAGCACGCCTTTCACATGTAACAGCCGGGCAGTCAGCAATGGCTTCCGTTGCCGCCGTGCGGTTTCCAGCCAGACTACGACGTTTACGTTGCCGGTTTCGTCTTCGAGGGTGACGAAGGTGACGCCGGAGGCGGAGCCGGGGCGTTGGCGGCCGGTGACTAGGCCGGCGACCTGGACGGGGATGCCGGCTTTGGTGGTTTTGAGTTGTTCGGAGGTGAGGCAGAACCTCAGGTGGCCTTGCTGCCGGAGCAGGGCCAGGGGGTGGCGTTGGAGGGTGAGGCCCTGGCTGGCGTAGTCGGCTACGACGTTCTGGCCTTCGGTGGGTTCGGGGAGTTGGTCGCAGTGCTCCGGTTGATAGTCGTCCGGGTCTTCTGCGGCGAACAGTTCGGTGGGCTGTTCGTGGTCGAGCAGTTGCCAGTAGGCCTGGTGGCGGTTGGCGGTGAAGCCGGGCATGGCGTTGGCGCCGGCGAGGAGTTCCATGTCCCGCTGGTTGAGGCCGGCCTGGCGGCGGAGTTCTGCGGCGGAGCGGTAGCCGTTGGCCGGGCGGTTCTGGTGGATGCGGTCGGCGCCGCTGGCGGAGAGGCCCTGGATGATTCTGAGGCCCAGGCGCAGGTGGTGGTCCGGGCCTTCGAGGGTGTGGTTCCAGTGGCTGTGATTGATGTCCGGTGGTAACACGGTGACGTTGTGGCGGCGAGCGTCCTGGACCAGTTGGGATGGGGAGTAGAAACCCATCGGCTGGCTGTTGAGCAGGGCGCAGTAGAAGGCTGCCGGGTAGTGGCGTTTGATCCAGGCGGAGACGTACACCAGCAGGGCGAAGCTGGCGGCGTGGGATTCGGGGAAGCCGTAGCCGCCGAAGCCGCAGATCTGCTGGTACAGGCGTTCGGCGAAGTCGGCGTCGTGGCCGCGTTCGAGCATGCCGGTGATGAGTTTTTGCCGGAACGGGGTGAGATCGCCGTGGGATTTCCAGGCGGCCATGGCGCGGCGGAGTTGGTCGGCTTCGCCGGCGGAGAAGCCGGCGGCGACCATGGCGAGTTTGATCACTTGCTCCTGGAAGATGGGCACCCCCAGGGTTCGCTCCAGTACGCGGCGGACGGCGTCGTTGGGGTAGTCCACCGGTTCCAGGCCGTGTTTGCGGCGCAGGTAGGGGTGGACCATGTCGCCCTGGATGGGACCGGGGCGGACGATGGCGACTTCGATGACCAGATCATAGTAAGTCTCCGGCTTCAGTCGCGGCAGCATGTTGATCTGGGCGCGGGATTCCACCTGGAATACGCCGATGCTGTCGCCCTTCTGGAGCATGGCGTAGGTGTCCGGGTCTTCCTGGGGGATGTCCTGGATAGTGAATGGGCCGCCTTTTTGTTCGCTGATCAGCTCCAGTGCCTTGCGGATGGCTGAGAGCATGCCGAGGGCCAATACGTCCACTTTCATCAGCCCGAGGCTTTCCAGGTCGTCCTTGTCCCACTGGATCACGGTACGGCCCTCCATGGCAGCGTTCTCGACCGGCACCAGTTCGGCCAGCGGACCGGAACTGATCACAAAGCCGCCTACATGCTGGGACAGGTGCCGGGGAAAGCCGAGCAGGGTGTTTACCAGGGTAAAAAACTGGTCCGCTACCTTCGGGTTGCGGGTGAGGTTCTTGTCCAGGATCTGCTGGCGCCAGTTGGTGGCCTTGTCCCGCCAGTCGATGCCGTCCAGCAGTTGTTCCACCAGGGCCGGATCGAAACCCAGGGCCTTGCCCACATCGCGAATGGCGCTGCGGGGGCGGTAGCGGATGACTGTGGCCGCCAGCGCGGCCCGTTCCCGGGTATAGCGCCGATAGATGTACTGGATGACTTCCTCCCGCCGTTCGTGCTCGAAATCCACATCGATATCCGGCGGTTCGTTGCGGTCCCTGGAGATGAACCGTTCGAACAGCAGTTCCACGTTGGCCGGGTTCACTTCGGTAATGCCCAGGCAGTAGCACACCGCCGAGTTGGCCGCCGAGCCCCGACCCTGGCACAGGATGCCCTGGCTGCGGGCGAAGGCGACGATGTCCTGGATGGTGAGAAAGTAGTGTTCGTACTTCATCTCCGAGATCAGCTCCAGCTCCTTGCGGATCAGGCCCTGGACCTGGAGTGGGGTGCCATCCGGGTAGCGCCGGCGCTCGCCTTCACGGGTCAGGCGTTTGAGGTAGCCGGCAGGCGTTTCATCCTCCGGCACCAGGTCCGGCGGGTATTCGTAGCGCAGGCTGCCTGGCTCGAAGGTGCAGGCCTGGGCAATGCGCAAGGTCTGTTGTAGCCAGGCCTCCGGGAACAGCCGTTGCAGAACCGGCAAGGGGCGCAGATAGCGCTCGCCGTTCTGGAACAGGCAGTGGCCGGCGTTTTCCAGGGTGGTGTGGTGGCGCAGGGCAGTGAGTACGTCCTGCAGGGGCTGGCGTTCCCGGCTGTGCATGTGGGCTTCGCCGCAGGCGGTGATGGGGCAGTGGAGCTGGTTGGCCAGCCAGCGGATGCGGGCCAGTTGCTGCTCTTCCCCGGACTCCAGGGTGCGGGCGGCGGCAATCCAGAACCGGTGATCAAACAGCCGCTGCAGCCATTCGCCGCAGGCCAGAGCCTGGTCAGCATCCGCTGCGGGTATGGCCGGTGGCAGCCAGAGACACAGGCAATCGTCCAGCTCGTGGGTTTCCACATCCCTGAAAAACAGTTGGTACTGGCCTTTCTCGGCGCGGCGACGGCCTGTGGTGATCAACCGGCATAACTGGCCATAACCCCTGCGGGTGCGGGCCAGGAGGATGAAGCGAGGTATTGCAGCTCCAGCCGGGGCATTCTCCAGCTCGAACCAGCTGCCGGTAATCAGCTTGACCGGGCTTTCCTTCAGGGCCGCCCAGGCTCGGGGAATGCCGGCCACGGAGCAGGCATCGGTGATGGCCAGGGCGGTGTAGCCCAGCTCCGCCGCCCGTTCCGCCAGTTCGTGGGGGTGGGAGGCGCCGGTCAGGAAGGTGAAGTTGCTGAAACAGAAGAGCTCGGCGTAGCCGGACATCGCGTTACCCGAACCAGCCATGGATGAACCAGCCCTTGCGCACATCCCGGAAGACCCAGGCCAGCTGGCCGCTTTGCAGCTGGGCGATGTAGTAATCCCGATGTACCCGTTGGCCGTCCCACCAGCCGCCACTGATGCGTTCCGGCCCGGCAAACCAGGCCGCCGGCGGTTCGGTCAGCGGTTGCGGGCCCTGCAGCAGCCAGAGTGGGCGGCGGGGCAGGTTTTCCGTGGCTGAAAGACGGGTTTTGTGTTTCTGTTGCACCTCTGTGGCCGACCAGGCCCGCTCCGGGCGATGGTCCGCCTGGGGGGATAACCGTTTCAGGGATTGCTCGCCCAGCCGGGCCTGTAGCCGGCTCATCAGAGTGTGCCAGGCCTCGTTCAGGTCCTGGTTCTCGCCCAGAAGATCCTGACCCACGGATGTTTCCCGGGCGAGGAAGCGTTTCACCGACAGCACCAGGGCAACCACCGGAGCCCGCAATGGCTGCTGTTCCAATCGCAGCCGGATCAGGTTCAGGAAGGCCTCGGCCCGGTGCTCCGGCCCCGAGGTGCGGATGCGCAGTCGGGTGTCTTCCTCGTGCCGATGGCGCAGGATCAGGTGCAGGCTGTCGGTGTCCTGCTGGCGCCAGCACAGGTCGTCTTCCAGCTCCGAGAGTATGCGTTGCAGCGGAAACAGCAGCCCCTGGGTGTGTTCGATCTCCTGAATGAAATCCGCCTGCTGGCGAAACGAGTGGGGCGGTTGCCAGGGTGTTTGCGGATCCGGCCTTGTACCCTGGATTTTCTGGATGCGGGCCAGGGTTTCCGGAGACAGCCGGCGGGCCAGCTCCGGTGCTGGCAGGGCGAATACCTCGCCCAGCGTGTTCAGGCCCAGACGCTGCAGACGGGTGCAGGTTTTGCCATCAAACTCCGCGGCCAGCAGAGGCATATTCTCCAGTGCCCGCAGAATGTGGCCCTTGTCCGCTGTGCATTCCCCCTTTCCGGCCCGGGCAATCAGTCGGGCTGACAGCGGAGTATGGCCAATGGCAATCCAGGCGGTGAGCCGGTGTTCGTTCAGGGCCTGTTCCACTGTTTGCCAGACCGCCGGCAGGCCGCCGTACAGCTTCTGCAGACTGCCGATTTCCGCCAGGAGGCCATCCGGGGATACCAATACGATGTGGGCAGCGTAACGGTACAGCCACCGGGCCTGGTCTTCCAGTATCCGGGCTTCCTGCTCGGGCTGTGCCCGCACCATGCCCAGTTCCGGGACCAGGTTGATGGCGGTTTTCAGGCGCATGCCGGCACGCACGCCCTGGTCCCGGGCAGCCGGGCAGGCCTGGATAACGCGCTGGCCGGAGCCTTCCACAATAACCAGGGGGCGTTGATCCTCCCGGTCACGGCGGATATGGTCCAGCAGCAGGTGTGGAAAGTGCAGGTACAGCCAGAGCATGGAAACCCTATCGTTGTGTGTGTTGCCAGGGGCCTTGCACCACCCGGGGAGCTTCCCGGAACGCGAGGTCGGCCCGGTGTGCCATGGCCAGGCTGCACCGCTGCCCGGGCCAGCTGCCCCGGCGCTTGATCACATTGACCTTCAGGTCCTGGTTATCGCCCGGTGTCAGTTCCAGGCGCAGGGCCGCCGGAGAGTTCTGTTCTGCATATTTGCGCTCCCGGAACAGCACGCACACATTGCTGCCTGCCTCCGCCGCCAGTTGCAGCCGGCGCACCTCGCGGGTGGCCAGTTTGCCCGGCCAGGCCAGCACCAGCCCGGTGACTGGCGAACGGAGGCAGTTTTCCAGGGTCCACAGGAAATCGCCGGCGTCTTCGGTGTGAATCATCACCACCTGATCCAGATCCACCCCTTCCCGGGCCAGCGCCGGGGCATAGGGGGTATGGGGAGGGTTCAGCCAGAACACGGTCTTGCCCGCGTGCGTCAGCCTTTGCATCAACGGTAGCAGCAGGTGTAGTTCCCCGATGCCAGGGGCATCCAGCAGGCATTCGCTCAGCGCCCCCCGCGGCCAGCCAATACCGCCCAACTGGTTATCCAGCACCTGATAGCCCGTGGGCTCTGAAGGTTGTGTGGTCCGGCGATGCCGTTGCCCCTGCCAGACACGGGCATCCTGCATCAGTGTGTTCAGCAGCTCACTCATGGGAAAATCTCTCCAATACTGTTTAAATATACAGTATTCCGAACAGGGGCCGATTTCAAGCACCGGGTTGATAAAACGAGCGTTGAAGCCCATGGTGAAAAGAGAGGCAAAAGGAGGTGAAAATGAGCGATCTGAAAGAGCAAACCTGCGAAGCCTGCAGTGCTGATGCACCGCAAGTCACTGAAGACGAGAAAGCCGAACTGCTCAAATCCATTCCCGACTGGGAAGTCGTCGAGCTGGATGGCGAGGAACAGCTCCGGCGCGTGTTCAAATTCCGCAACTTTGTCCAGGCCCAGGCATTCACCAACAAGGTGGCCGACCTGGCCGAAGCCGAAAATCACCACCCGGCCATCCTGTTGGAGTGGGGGAAAACCACCGTGCGCTGGTGGACCCACAAGATCGGCGGCCTGCACAAAAACGACTTCGTGATGGCGGCCCGAACCGACGACGCCTACCAGAACATGCAGTGAGGCCATCCCGGCCTTACTGCCCCTCTGTACACCTCACCATCCGACTGGTCAGGCACATTCACATCAAACGGATACCGGCCAGTAACCGGGACTCCTAGAAACCGGTGTCAACGGGGCTCCGGACGCCGAAGCCGCCTTTGCGAACCACGTGAGTGTAGATCTCTGTAGTTCGCACATCTGCATGCCCCAGCAGCTTCTGGATAGTACGCAGGTCGTAACCTGCCTCAAGCAGCCGCGTAGCAAAACTGTGTCGGAAGGTGTGGCTGCCGGCATGCTTGCGAATACCGGCATCCAGGATAGCGCGCCGGAAGTGTTTCTGAACCGTCCGGTCGAGCAGATGATGACGTCTCCGGACCCCCGAGCGCGGATCCCGGGAAAGCTCCGCTGCAGGGAAAACGTACTGCCAGCCGGGCTCCTTGCTGGCATTCGGATACTTTCGTGACAGCCCAGCAGGCAGATAGACTGAACCGACCCCTTTGATCAGATCCACCTGATGCTGGTGCAGGGCAGAATCGATCTGTTTCCGTAATGGCTCAATCAAGCGGTCCGGCAGCAAAGTAATTCTGTCCTTGTCGCCCTTGCCACTTCGAACGATCAGCTGCTGCATATCAAAGTCCACGTCTTTAACCCGTAACCGCAACGCTTCATTGATACGCAGGCCCGAGCCATAGAGCAGCATGGCGACAAGCCTGTATTCGCCTTCCAGGTTGCTGATGACTGCCTTTGCTTCCTCAGGACTGAACACGGTGGGTAACCGCTTGGGCCTCCTCGCACGCTCAAAACTGAGCTCCTCCAATGGTTGACCCAGAAACTCACGGTACAGAAACACAAGCGCATTGAGCGCGACTCTCTGGGTAGCGGTGCTGACGTTTGCCTGTAAAACAAGATGAGACAGAAAGGCTTCCACCTCGGCCGCTCCCATGGCTTCAGGGTGTTTCCGATCATGAAACCGGATGAACCGTTTGATCCAGAACAGATAGGTTTTCTCGGTTTTCAACGCCATGCCACGCAGCCGAATGAAGCTTCGGACCTTGTCCAAGAAGCGGGTTGGCCGTGCCGGAAGGGGGGAGGGGATATCCATATCCAATCATCCTTGAGGTACTGTTTTTATATACAGTAATTCGCTGAATTCAGAAGTCAAGACAGAGCTGTAGCGCGGAGTTATACGAACGCGTTCGCAAAACTGCAAAAGTCGCATGAGAAATCCGTGTAACTATCTGATAGGGTTGGAAAGATGGAAAACAATGGGCGGAGTTATACGCCCGCAATGGTGAGCAGGGGTGGCTCGAAGGTGGGCGTATAACTCCGGCGGTAGCCGTGGTGGAATGCTCTCAAGTGACTGGTTTTGAGGCGTTTTTTTAAAAAATCTTGAGAGTTATAAGATGGAGTTTTACGAACGGGTGATATACGAACGCGTTCGTATAATTAGCTGTTAGTTGTCATCGGACAGAAATGCGTATAGCCGCTAGCATTATAGGTGCTACCACATTACCTCCACTGATAGTGATTTTATTATCAGTAGCAACTACTGCATCAGGGACTGAGCTCGATCTTCATGTTCTTTCAGTAGTTTCCACACTAGGGGGCATCGTTGCCTTATGGCAACTGCCAATGGGAATCAGACCACGTGGCCTGGTGTTGTTGGTTTATAGCCCATTAATGCTTGTTGCTATTGCTTATTTTAGCTTATGGCTTTGGTGCAGGATGTACGGGGTATGCATATAAAATCTAACAAGGCCATCAAGGTTGTTCCGGGCCGATGGCCCTCCACCGGACGCCCTTGTCAGGGCGCCGCTTATGGCTGGCGTTAGGTGCTATGAGTTTTAAATACGCGTGTGGTGTTTACGGCTACAACATAACCCGGGAGATTGATCTTCCGGGACTTCGTATTGTTCCGACGGATAGTGACTACCGCCGCGTGAAAGACGCAGCTCGAGATCTCAGCGAATTTCGTTTAACAGGGGTGGCTTACATTGACCAGCCCAATGATGAATTTGTATTTGAATTGGAGGCGGTGCTCTCTTTCATTGAACACCTCGAAGTCCTAGTCACATCTCCAGTTTTCTGCGGCGAATCGAACATCACAGAGAAATTTCCAGAAAGTATTGCCGCTCACAAGAGGCATAACGGTGGCGGAGCGGTACTAATGGCTGACGCATTTCTCCCGGAGTCACGAAAAGACTTCATCGCCAGTGCTCTTGATCGGCTAAGCGACCAAGCATTCTGCGAGTCCACTCAGTTTCGGATTCTATTCTTTAAGTGCGTGGAGACTTTTCGGCAGAGAAAGCAGTTCCTGGATACATCGTATTTCTTTCTTTTCTCTGGTCTGGAGTCCTATAGCAGGGCTGTCACGAATGACCGAGCGTCAAAAAATGTATCTGTACCGATATGTACCGCGTTAACTCAGTTGGGTTTTGATGTATCGCAAGATCGTCCTGATGAACTTGTTCGTGCAGTTTCAACGTATGCTCAGCTAAGGAATGCGTTATTCCATAACAGTGAGCTGGAAGCCGAGGTGAACATCAACGGCAGTATAGTTCGCCTTAGGGTTATCGACTATATATTCCACATCAGTCAGCTAGTCGCTCTGAGCATACTGAGAATTGTGGGGTTTGACGATGGGCACATCAACTGGAACAGTTGGGTAGACAGGCAGCCATTTACATGAGGCACGCCCCTAACAAGTAGCGTCAGTCGGACCGATTTGTTCCGCTGCGCTCCACAAACCGGCCGCTGCGCATGGCGTTAACGGCCAGGTCTCTGTGAGTTTTGGGTTGGTGCGGTGCAAAGGCCTTGGCATCAGGTTCAGTAGCAAAGTCCGCTCACTCTGGTGATCGCCAAGGCCGGAAAATTCGCTGCTTGGTTTGGTTGCCAGAATACTTAGCGGCGTTGGTATTGATGGCGTCCCCCAGTCATGGGGCCGTCCGTCTCAAACGATAAACGAGCCGGCAGCTTTTGCGTTCTGTTTCCTGTCGCCATGGGTCGAGCTGTTGCAAGCTGTCCGGGAGAGGGCATGCGGCCTTGGGTACCAGGCACAACCACGGTGGTGAACGGCCATTAACAAGTCAATTAAGTTCGTTCCCGGCCTGACGGCCGTCCACCGGACGCCCTAGACGGGCGCCGCTTATCATTGGCGTTAAATGCCCATGAAATATGTGACCACTGTTGAAGATAAGATTGAGCTGATTCGAGAGAGCTTCGCCTCTTTGGTGGGTAAAAAGTTAGTGGGATATGAATTGGCGCAACTGTGGGTCGAAGAGGACAAGGAGTGGTCTGATTGGATGGACTTGCCTCTTTTTATCTGCATTGGCGGCTCAACTCTATCTATTTCCTGGCAAAAGTTTGATGACTTAGCAATAGAGAATGGTCGTGTGTTGCCTTTTGCGCTTTGCGGCTCAACTGTTCGCTGGTTGTGCGACAAAGTTGAAGCTTTAGATAAAATCGTGGGCCGTAAAATCGTGTCCGTCTCGCTTGGCCGAGGTGACATGTCTATCGGTGAGGCAGAGGTGGAGATTTGGACCAGATTGTTAATCGAATTCACTGGCGGCCATACTCTGGAGATATTCAACGCGTTGGACGAAAATGGCGTTGAGGTGCGTACAGTGCCCATCGTCGGTGAGACCCGCAAATGCATTTAACAAGGGGCTCCAGCCGACCGGTTTTCCGCTGCCGCTCCAAACCGGCGGCTGAGCCCAAGCGGTAACGGCCAGGCGCCTGTGGGTTTTTGGCGGGTGCGGTGCAAAGGCCTTGGCCTCAGGGTTGGCTGCAAAGCCCGTTCACTCTGGTGATCGCCAAGGCCGGAAAATTCGCTGTCTGGTTTGGGTGCCACAAAGGTCAGCGGTGTTGGTATTCATGGCGTGCCCCAGTTGTGGGGCAGTCCGTCTCAGACTGTAATCGGGCTGGCCGCTTTTGCGTTCTGGTTCCTTTCGCCATCCGTCGAGTTGGTGCAAGCTGTCCGGAAGAGGGCATGGGGCCTTGGGTGCCAGGCTCAACCACGGTGGTGAACGGCCATTAACAAGTCATTCAAGTTCGCTACCGGCCTGACGGCCGTCCGCCGGACGCCCTAGTCGGGCGCCGCTTAATATTGGCGTTGGGCCTCAGGGAAATCATGGCGATAAACGACGCGTTACCAGAGAGACGAAACCTCGTCGTTACGGCATTCTGCGTCATAGTTTTTTACGCAGCTGAAGGGTTCGTTACCGATCCAACCGTTCGTTTAGCAGTTGTAAACGTCTCATTTAAGCATCCTGAAGTTCTTGCCGGCTTCGTTTGGGGGCTTCTCGTCTGGTTCCAGATTCGGTTTTGGCAATCCACTCGGTTTAAGTTTGGGGAGCGCTTCAAGCAAGAAATTCGGGGTTGGTCAGTGCCATTTCCCTGGGTTCGAGTACTTATCGATGATGCCGAGAGGCAGGTTGGCGGAAAAGACCGCCTAGAACCCGGCTATACGCCAGAAGTGCACGCGCCGGAGTTGAACGGCACCACGATCCAAGCCGCTTGCACCTTCATTTACACAGAAAATGGGCATCGCGTAGGCAAGAATCAACAGCGCGCATCCTTTAAGTCGACATCGGTACTTTTAATTTGGCCAATATCATTTGTTCGAAGCCTGCTCTTCGGTAATGCTGTGGCTGAGTTCCTGTTCCCATACGTGTTGTTCGGTGCCGCAGTTTCCGCACCAATATGGAGTTGTTGGTTGTGGAGCTGAGGCCCAACAAATCGTTGCTGCGGACATTTGACCCGCCACCCATTTTTGCTGCCGCAAAAACGGGCGTCGCTTCAAATGCCGCTGAACTCAGGCGTTAAGTTCAAAACATGAATGTCATTCTGCTTTTCTCTTTGGTGATCATAGCTCTCGCGGTAGGCTTTTACGGCATCTTCTGTTTCGTCATGATGTTTTTGAATGTAGTACCTGGAAGGATGAGGATCGTCGCCTTACTGCCGCTGGCACTATTCGATTCATCCTTGTTCAACGAGAAAGGAAACAGGTACCGGAAGCATGCGCTCGGAGTAAATGTAGGATTTCTGGTATTAATCGTGTCTCTCGCAGCTTGGGTTTGAGAGAACTTAACCAGTGCAGGCACGGCGACGCCCTTTACATTGCGCCTTCGGCTCCATTCCAAGGGCGCGCATGCTGCAAGCGTTATATTTCTTAAACCTCAATCAAGGAAGATTATGAGAATATCGACAATCCCCCTAATCGTTCTCTGCCTGTTCATGGGCTTTACCTTCTGGGTAATGGCAGGCGCCGAGCAGTCGCTTCTGGCCTTCGGTGTTCAGCTGATGTCTAGCCCGGATACCGCCCAGGTTGTCATAGATCTCTACATTCTCGCCGCGTTGGCCTGTATTTGGATGTACCAGGACGCCAAAAGCCGCGGCAAAGGGTTGGGCTACGTCATCCCGTTTTTAGTTCTGACAGCGGTGTTTGTATCTGCAGGTCCGCTGCTATATTTGGTGTTGCGTGGTGGGCGAGAGCCTGAAGCCCAAGCCAGCAAAATATAACCAGCCGCATCAGTACGCGGCCGGTGGCCGCCGGACGTCCCTGACGGGCCGCCGCTGTGCTCCGCGCGTTA
>NZ_JBNRLS010000005.1:0-190962 GCF_050379415.1 Marinobacter sp. DUT-1 | reverse complement strand
AAAGAAAAATTTGAGCGTAGTAAACCGCACGTAAACGTGGGTACTATTGGTCACGTTGACCATGGTAAGACCACTCTGACCGCTGCTCTGACTCGTGTATGTCACGAAGTGTGGGGTACAGGTTCAGCCAGCGCGTTTGACCAGATCGATAACGCGCCGGAAGAGAAGGCCCGTGGTATCACTATCGCGACCTCTCACGTTGAGTACGATTCTCCGACCCGTCACTACGCGCACGTAGACTGCCCGGGCCACGCTGACTATGTGAAGAACATGATCACCGGTGCTGCCCAGATGGACGGCGCGATCCTGGTCTGTTCCGCAGCTGACGGCCCCATGCCGCAGACTCGCGAGCACATCCTGCTGTCCCGTCAGGTTGGCGTTCCTTACATCGTTGTGTTCCTGAACAAGGCGGACATGGTCGATGACGAGGAGCTGCTGGAGCTGGTCGAGATGGAAGTTCGCGATCTGCTGAGCCAGTACGACTTCCCGGGCGACGACACTCCGATCGTAACCGGTTCCGCGCTGATGGCGCTGGAAGGTAAAGACGACAACGAGATGGGTACTACCGCTGTGAAGAAGCTGGTAGAAGCCCTGGACGAGTACATCCCGGAGCCGGAGCGTGCGATTGATCAGCCGTTCCTGATGCCGATCGAGGACGTATTCTCTATCTCCGGTCGTGGTACCGTGGTAACCGGTCGTGTTGAGCGTGGCATCATCAAGGTTGGTGACGAAGTGGAAATTGTTGGTATCAAGGATACCGTCAAGACCACTTGTACCGGTGTTGAGATGTTCCGCAAGCTGCTGGACGAAGGTCGTGCTGGTGAGAACGTTGGTGTTCTGCTGCGTGGTACCAAGCGTGACGACGTTGAGCGTGGTCAGGTACTGGCGGTTCCGGGCTCCATCACTCCGCACACCAAGTTCGAGTGCGAAGTGTACGTACTGTCCAAAGAAGAAGGCGGCCGTCATACTCCGTTCTTCAAGGGCTACCGTCCGCAGTTCTACTTCCGTACCACCGACGTAACCGGTTCCTGTGAACTGCCGGAAGGCGTGGAAATGGTTATGCCGGGTGACAACGTGAAGATGAGTGTTGCCCTGATCGCTCCGATCGCCATGGAAGATGGTCTGCGCTTCGCGATTCGCGAAGGTGGCCGTACCGTTGGTGCCGGCGTGGTCTCCAAGATCATCGAGTAACCTTCGGGTTACTCGATTGTAGTTGCACTGAGTTGTTTCGGTGCAGGCCAGTAGCTCAATTGGCAGAGCAGCGGTCTCCAAAACCGCAGGTTGGGGGTTCGATTCCCTCCTGGCCTGCCATTTTTTAACATCCGGATACATAAGCTGATTCCTATGGAGTCAAAAGCCGTTCAGTCAACCAGCCGTTTCGATGCTTTGAAATGGCTGGTTGTTTTTGTTCTGATTGCCGTCGGTGTCGTCGGTAACCAGTATTTCAGTGCCGAATCTCTTCTGTATCGTGTGCTGGCTCTCGTAGGTCTCGGTATTGTGGCGGCCTTCGTTGCCCTGCAGACCGATCGCGGTCGCCGTTTCGCAACACTGCTTAAAGAGGCTCGGGTCGAAATCCGGAAAGTTGTGTGGCCCACCAGGCCGGAACTTGTCCAGACCACGCTCATTGTTGTGGTCTTTGTGCTGGTTGTTGCGCTGATTTTGTGGGGTATGGACTCGCTGATCAGCTGGCTGGTCGCCGGATTTATTGGTTAAACGGGAGTGGGCAATGGCTAAGCGCTGGTACGTGGTTCATGCGTATTCTGGCTTCGAAAAGCACGTAATGCGCACTCTGAAAGAGCGTGTTGCGCTCAATGACATGGAAGACAAGTTCGGCGAGATTCTGGTTCCGACCGAAGAAGTCGTCGAAATGCGCGATGGCAAAAAGCGCAAGAGCGAGCGGAAGTTCTACCCGGGATACGTACTCGTCCAGATGGAAATGGACGATGCAACATGGCATCTTGTCAAGAATACCCCGCGGGTTCTGGGTTTCATTGGTGGCACCAAGGACAAGCCTGCGCCGATTACCGAGCGTGAGGCAGAGGCCATTCTTCGTCGCGTTGAAAGCGGCGCCGACAAGCCCAAGCCCAAGACCCTGTTTGAGCCGGGTGAGATTGTGCGCGTCGTTGAGGGTCCGTTCGCGGACTTCAATGGCGTGGTTGAGGAAGTCGACTACGATAAGAGTCGAGTCAAAGTGGCTGTTCTGATCTTCGGTCGCTCCACTCCGGTTGAGCTGGAGTTCGGGCAGGTCGAGAAAGACTGATCAGCTGCTGTCAAGCTGAAAGCTCGCGCGCTATGGCGACGCGGGCTTTTTGTGTCTGATAAGGGGAGCCGAAAGGCGTCTGAACCCACAGGAGATTTAACATGGCAAAGAAGATCGAAGCCTACATCAAGCTTCAGGTTGCTGCCGGCCAGGCCAACCCGAGTCCCCCCGTTGGTCCTGCACTGGGTCAGCGTGGTGTAAACATCATGGAATTCTGCAAGGCGTTCAATGCCCAGACTCAGGGTATGGAGCCGGGTCTGCCGATTCCGACTGTTATTACTGTTTACAGTGACCGCAGCTTTACCTTCATTACCAAGACTCCGCCTGCTCCGGTTCTGCTGAAAAAAGCAGCTGGCATCAAGAGCGGTTCCGGTCGTCCGAACACCGACAAGGTCGGCACCGTGACCCGTGAGCAGCTCGAGGAAATTGCCAAGACCAAGGAGCCGGATCTGACTGCAGCCGATATGGATGCAGCGGTTCGTACCATTGCCGGAACAGCCCGCAGTATGGGCCTGAACGTGGAGGGCCTCTAAGATGGCAAAGCTGAGCAAGCGTCAGAAGCTGATTCGTGAAAAAGTCGACTCCACCCGCGCCTACTCTGTTGACGAGGCTGTCGCGCTGCTGGCCGAGCTGGGCCAGAACGTGAAGTTCAAGGAGTCTGTCGACGTAGCCGTTAACCTGGGCGTTGATGCACGTAAATCCGACCAGGTTGTCCGCAGCAGCACTGTTCTGCCCCACGGCACTGGCAAGAGCGTTCGCGTTGCCGTGTTCACCCAGGGTGCTAATGCCGAGAAGGCCACTGCTGCCGGCGCCGACATCGTCGGTATGGAAGACCTGGCTGAAGAAGTCAAGAAAGGCAACATGGATTTCGACGTGGTTATCGCCACTCCGGATGCCATGCGTGTTGTTGGTCAGCTGGGCCAGATCCTGGGTCCCCGCGGCCTGATGCCGAACCCGAAGGTTGGCACCGTGACTCCGGATGTTGAAACCGCGGTCAAGAACGCCAAGGCCGGTCAGGTGCGTTACCGTACCGACAAGAACGGCATCATCCATGCCCCGCTGGGCAATGTTGAATTTTCTGCCCAGAACATCAAGGAAAACCTTGAGGCTCTGGTGGCAGATCTGAAAAAGGCCAAGCCTGCGTCGTCGAAGGGTGTGTATCTGAAGAAGATCACCATTTCGTCCACCATGGGTCCTGGCCTGACTATCGATCAGAGCGGTCTCGCTGTTTGATCCTTTGATCGATGGTTGCTTTGTAGTCTGGGCGGAAGCCAAGGCTGTCAAAGACCGCAGGCCCCCGAGGCGTTTCCGGTTTGCCGGGAGCGCCACAAGGGTTAAAGCAACGCCTGCGCAGACGGTGTGAAGACGTTCTCTCTGAACCCAAACACCGTTAAGGCGCCCGTAAGGGCAATAATGGGTTTGCCGGCAAGAGCCGGCGAAATCGAGGAGAAAACCAGTGGCAATTAGACTCGAAGACAAGAAAGCGATCGTCGCTGAAGTCAACGAGACTGCTGGTACTGCTCTGTCTGTGGTCATGGCTGACTATCGCGGTGTCACCTCCGGTGATATGACCGCGCTTCGTGCCAAGGCTCGTGCCGAGAATGTGCGTCTGAAGGTTGTTCGTAACAACCTGGCCAAGATTGCCATTCGCGGTACCGAGTTCGAGTGCATCGACGAAGCTCTGGTTGGTCCGACCATTTTGGCCTTCTCAATGGAAGATCCAGGCGCCGCAGCGCGTCTGCTGAAGGATTTTGCCAAAGAGAAAGAGGCGTTCGAAATCAAGGGTCTGGCTGTCGGCGGTGAGCTGATGGGCGCGGATCAGATTGATCGCCTTGCCAAGCTGCCGACGCTGCATGAAGCGTTGACCAAGCTGGCCATTGTTACACAGGCACCAGTTACCAAGCTCGCACGCAGCCTGAACGATATTCCGGGACGGATCACGCGTGTCGTAGCTGCAGTCCGCGACCAGAAGCGCGAAGCTGCTTGATTCTGTTGAACACCATTTTTACATTTTTGGGAGAAAGTCATGGCTCTGTCTAAAGACGATATTTTGAATGCAATTGCTGAAATGAGCGTAATGGAAGTTGTTGAGCTCGTTGAAGCTATGGAAGAGAAATTCGGCGTTTCTGCTGAAGCCGCTGTTGCTGCCGCTCCGGCTGCTGCTGGTGGTGACGCAGCTGCCGCTGAAGAGAAGACCGAATTTGACGTTGTTCTGACCGGCGCCGGTGAGAAGAAAGTAAACGTCATCAAGGCTGTTCGTGAACTGACCGGCCTGGGTCTGAAAGAAGCTAAGGAAATGGTCGACAGCGCTCCTTCTGTTGTTAAGGAAGGCGCGAGCAAAGACGACGCTGAAGAAGCTCAGAAGAAGCTCGAGGAAGCAGGCGCTTCTGTTGAGCTCAAGTAAGAGTCGGCTGTTGATCGACACCGTGCATTAAGCATGGATAGGCTGGTGGCTTTGCGCCACCGGCCTTTTTCTGTTGTATATGCTATAGAGTCTGGTGTGCAATTACAGGTTGATGTCAGATCTATAACCTACAGCCAGAGTCTTGTTCAAGACGGCGCGATAAGCCGAGCAATTCGGCCCCGAAGCAGAACAATGGTTGCTTCTTGATACCAGGTATCAGGTCTAAAGCTGGGGAATGCAGATGACTTACTCCTACACTGAGAAAAAGCGGATTCGCAAAGATTTTAGTAAATTGCCTTCCGTGATGGACGTCCCCTATTTGCTGTCTATTCAGCTGGATTCGTTCCGGGACTTCCTGCAAATGGAAGCCGCTCCTGAAGACCGCCGGGAAACCGGTCTTCACGCAGCATTCAAATCCGTATTCCCGATTGTCAGTTACTCTGGCAATGCCGCGCTCGAGTACGTGAGCTATCGTATCGGCGAGCCGGTATTTGACGTCAAGGAATGCCAGCTTAGGGGCGTAACCTATGCAGCGCCGCTGCGCGTGAAAGTCCGCCTTATCATTTATGATAAGGAATCGTCCAACAAGGCGATCAAGGACATCAAAGAGCAGGAAGTCTACATGGGCGAAATGCCCCTGATGACCGAGAACGGTACCTTCGTTATCAACGGTACCGAGCGCGTTATTGTTTCCCAGCTCCACCGTTCCCCGGGTGTGTTCTTCGATCACGACAAGGGTAAGACCCATTCTTCCGGCAAACTGTTGTATTCGGCCCGGGTGATTCCTTACCGTGGGTCCTGGCTGGACTTCGAGTTCGATCCGAAAGACAGCGTGTTTGTTCGTATCGACCGTCGCCGGAAACTCCCTGCGTCCATCCTGCTGCGTGCCCTGGGGTATACCTCCGAGCAGATGCTGGAAATGTTCTTCGACACCAGTAAGTTCTCTCTGGGCGAAGAGACCTGCAAGCTGGAGCTGGTGCCCAGCCGTCTGCGTGGTGACATCGCCACCTTCGACATCAAGGACAATGACGGTAACGTGATTGTCGAGGAAGGTCGCCGGATTACTGCTCGTCACATCAAGCAGCTGGAAAAAGCCGGTATTAGCGAGCTGGAAGTTCCGACCGAATACCTTTATGGCCGTGTCCTGGCCAAGGACATGATCGATCAGTCCACCGGCGAGGTTCTGGTGGAGTGTAATACCGAGCTGACCGAGGATGTAGTTAACAAGATCCTCGAGGCTGGTGTTAAGGAAATTGAAACCCTCTACACCAACGACCTGGATTGCGGTCCGTTCATGTCGGATACCTTGCGTATCGACCCGACCCGCACACCGCTGGAAGCGTTGGTGGAAATCTACCGCATGATGCGCCCGGGCGAGCCGCCCACCAAGGAATCTGCGGAGAATCTGTTCAACAACCTGTTCTTCTCCGACGAGCGCTACGATCTGTCCGCAGTTGGCCGGATGAAGCTGAACCGTCGCCTGGGCCGGGAAGAGAGCACCGGTGAGGGTACCCTGACCCACGAGGACATCATCGACGTCCTGAAGACCCTGATTGCCATCCGTAATGGTGAGGGTCAGGTGGATGACATCGATAACCTGGGTAACCGTCGTGTTCGCTGCGTGGGTGAGATGGCCGAGAACCAGTTCCGGGTTGGCCTTGTCCGCGTTGAGCGGGCGGTACGTGAGCGTCTGAGCCTCGCGGAAAGCGAAGGCCTGATGCCGCAGGACCTGATCAATGCCAAGCCGGTCGCGGCAGCGGTGAAGGAGTTCTTTGGCTCCAGCCAGCTGTCCCAGTTCATGGACCAGAACAACCCGCTGTCCGAGGTGACTCACAAGCGTCGTATCTCCGCGTTGGGCCCTGGCGGTCTGACTCGCGAGCGCGCCGGCTTCGAGGTGCGGGACGTTCACCCGACCCACTACGGGCGTGTGTGTCCGATCGAGACCCCGGAAGGTCCGAACATCGGTCTGATCAACTCGCTGGCCACCTACGCCCGCTCCAACTCCTACGGCTTCCTCGAGAGTCCGTACCGTAAGGTGGTTGACGGTGTGGTTACTGACGAGGTGGTGTATCTCTCCGCTATCGAAGAGAGCAACTACATCATCGCGCAGGCCAGTGCCGCAACAGACGAAAGCAAGCGACTGACCGATGAGCTGGTTACGGTTCGTCACCTGAACGAATTCACGGTGGCTCCGCCGGAAGCGGTCAACTTCATGGACGTGTCTCCGCGCCAGGTTGTATCCGTTGCGGCCTCCCTGATTCCGTTCCTGGAGCACGACGATGCCAACCGGGCCCTGATGGGTGCGAACATGCAGCGTCAGGCGGTTCCGACGCTCAAATCCCAGGTGCCGCTGGTCGGTACCGGTGTTGAGCGTACTGTGGCCCAGGATTCCGGTGTGTGTGTCACGGCCCGCCGTGGTGGTGTGATCGAGAGTGTCGATGCCGCCCGAATCGTGGTGCGTGTCAACGACGTTGAAACCGAAGCAGGTGATGCTGGTGTGGATATCTACAACCTCACCAAGTACACCCGTTCGAACCAGAATACCTGTATCAACCAGCGTTCCATTGTTCGTCAGGGCGATGTGATTGCCCGGGGCGACGTGCTGGCTGACGGCCCGTCTGTGGATCTGGGCGAACTGGCACTGGGGCAGAACATGCGCATCGCGTTCATGCCCTGGAACGGTTACAACTTCGAGGATTCCATCCTCATTTCCGAGAAAGTGGTCCAGGAAGACCGTCTGACCACTATCCACATCCAGGAACTGACCTGTGTGGCTCGGGACACGAAGCTGGGCAGCGAAGAAATCACCGCCGATATCCCGAACGTGGGTGAAAGCGCGCTGTCCAAGCTGGATGAGTCCGGCATTGTCTATATCGGTGCCGAAGTGGGGCCGGGTGACATCCTTGTCGGCAAGGTGACGCCGAAGGGCGAAACCCAGCTGACTCCGGAGGAGAAGCTGCTGCGTGCCATCTTCGGTGAGAAGGCGTCTGATGTTAAGGACACCTCCTCCCGTGTGCCGACGGGTACCCGCGGCACTGTTATTGACGTCCAGGTCTTCACCCGTGACGGCATCGAGAAAGACCAGCGGGCCTTGTCCATCGAAAAGGAACAGCTGGACAAGTACCGGAAGGACCTGAAAGACGAGTACCGGATCGTTGAAGGCGCGACCTTCGAGCGTCTGATGAATGCTCTCAAGGGTCAGGAAGTGATCAGCGGTCCGGGCTTGAAAAAAGGTGCGACTCTGGAGGAGTCCTACCTGGCCGAGCTGCCTCGCGCGGACTGGTTCAAGCTCCGGATGAAAGACGAGAGCCTGAATGAACTGCTGGAGAAATCCGAGCAGGGCCTTGAGGACCGCAAGAAGGAGCACGAAGCCCGTTTCGAGGACAAGAAGTCCAAGTTGCAGCAGGGCGACGACCTGGCTCCGGGCGTGCTGAAGATCGTCAAGGTTTACCTGGCGATCAAGCGCCGCATTCAGCCGGGCGACAAGATGGCCGGTCGTCACGGGAACAAAGGTGTTATCTCAGCTGTCATGCCCGTTGAGGACATGCCGTACGACGAGCACGGCACCACGGTGGATGTTGTGCTGAACCCGCTGGGTGTACCGTCGCGGATGAACGTCGGACAGGTTCTGGAAACGCACCTCGGTGCGGCAGCCAAGGGCCTGGGTGACAAGATCAGCCGGATGCTCGACGAGCAGCGCAAGATCGCTGAGCTCCGTCAGTTGCTGGACGAGATCTACAATCATTCGGACGAAGTGTTCAAGGTGGATCTGGATTCCCTGAGCGACAAGGAGATCCTGGAGCTGTGCGGCAACCTGCGCAACGGCGTGCCGATGGCAACACCGGTCTTCGATGGTGCCAAGGAAGCCGAGGTCAAGCGCATGCTGGAACTGGCGGACATGGACACTAGTGGTCAGGTCAACCTGTATGACGGTCGTACCGGCGAGATGTTTGATCGCCCGGTTACCGTCGGCTACATGTATATCCTGAAGCTGAACCACCTGATCGACGACAAGATGCACGCTCGTTCCACCGGCTCCTACAGCCTGGTTACCCAGCAGCCGCTGGGTGGTAAGGCGCAGTTCGGTGGCCAGCGCTTCGGTGAGATGGAAGTGTGGGCCCTGGAGGCCTACGGTGCAGCCTATACGCTGCAGGAAATGCTCACTGTGAAGTCTGATGACGTAAACGGTCGGACCAAGATGTACAAGAACATTGTCGATGGTGATCATCGCATGGAGCCGGGCATGCCCGAATCCTTCAACGTTCTTGTCAAGGAGATCCGCTCGTTGGGTATCGACATCGAGCTGGAATCCGAGTGAGCCGAATTGTTTTTGGCAGCGTGAGCGGGCACCGTGGGTGCCCGCCCGAGATTAACGCCATCCGGAGCTTTTACTGATGAAAGATTTGCTGAATCTTCTCAAGAGCCAGAATCAGAGCAAGGAATTTGACGCCATCCGAATCGGCCTGGCGTCGCCTGACATGATTCGTTCATGGTCTTTTGGCGAGGTCAAGAAGCCTGAGACCATCAACTACCGTACCTTCAAACCGGAGCGTGACGGTCTTTTCTGTGCCAAGATCTTCGGCCCGATCAAGGACTACGAGTGTCTGTGCGGTAAGTACAAGCGCCTCAAGCATCGCGGTGTTATCTGCGAAAAGTGTGGGGTTGAGGTCGCACTGGCGAGCGTGCGCCGTGAGCGTATGGGTCACATCGAGCTGGCCAGCCCGGTTGCCCACATCTGGTTCCTGAAGTCACTGCCGTCCCGCATCGGTTTGATGCTGGACATGACCCTGCGTGATATCGAGCGGGTCCTGTACTTCGAATCCTTTATTGTGATCGATCCGGGGATGACTACCTTGGAGAAGGGGCAGCTGCTGAACGACGAGCAGTATTACGAAGCCCTGGAAGAATTCGGTGACGAGTTTGACGCCCGCATGGGTGCCGAGGCCGTCAAGGAGCTGCTGGAAGGCATCGATCTGCAGGAAGAGGTTGACGCGCTGCGGGAAGAGATTCCCCAGACCAATTCCGAAACCAAGATCAAGAAATTCAGCAAGCGCCTGAAGATTCTTGAGGCGTTCCTGTATTCCGGTAACAAGCCGGGCGATATGGTAATGACCGTGCTGCCGGTTCTGCCGCCGGACTTGCGTCCGCTGGTGCCGCTGGACGGTGGCCGTTTCGCCACTTCTGATCTGAACGACCTATACCGTCGGGTGATCAACCGGAACAACCGTCTCAAGCGTCTGCTGGAGCTGAACGCTCCGGACATCATCGTGCGCAACGAGAAGCGGATGCTGCAGGAAGCGGTTGATGCACTGCTGGACAACGGCCGCCGTGGCCGTGCCATCACCGGCACCAACAAGCGCCCGCTGAAGTCCCTGGCTGACATGATCAAGGGTAAGCAGGGTCGTTTCCGTCAGAACCTGCTGGGTAAGCGTGTGGATTACTCCGGTCGTTCGGTGATCGTGGTAGGTCCGTACCTGCGTCTGCACCAGTGTGGTTTGCCCAAGAAGATGGCGCTGGAGCTGTTCAAGCCGTTTATTTTCTCCAAACTGGAGCACCGCGGCCTGGCGACCACCATCAAGGCCGCCAAGAAGATGGTCGAGCGTGAGGAAGGCGTGGTCTGGGACATCCTGGACGAAGTCATCCGTGAGCATCCGATCATGCTGAACCGTGCGCCGACCCTGCACCGTCTGGGTATCCAGGCGTTCGAGCCGGTTCTGATCGAAGGCAAGGCGATCCAGCTGCATCCGCTGGTGTGTGCCGCCTACAACGCCGACTTTGACGGTGACCAGATGGCGGTGCACGTACCGCTGACCCTGGAAGCCCAGCTTGAAGCCCGTGCGTTGATGATGTCCACCAACAACGTACTGTCGCCGGCCAACGGCGAGCCGATCATCGTGCCGTCCCAGGACGTGGTGCTGGGTCTGTACTACATGACTCGGGAGCGTCACGCGGCGCTCGGCGAGGGCATGGTGTTTTCCGATGTAAAAGAAGCCCATCGTGCCTACGGCGCGGGCAAAGTGGACCTGCAGGCCAAGGTAAAAGTCCGGGTCAAGCAGGTAGTCATCGGCGAAGATGGTGAGCGCACCGAAAGCTACAGTATTGTGGATACCACCGTCGGTCGTGCCCTGTTGTTCGACATCGTCCCCGATGGTCTTCCGTTCGAGCTGGTTAACCGGCCGATGGTGAAGAAAGCGATCTCTGCGCTGATCAACACCTGTTACCGCGATGCCGGTCTCAAGGACACCGTGATCTTTGCAGATCAGCTGATGTACATGGGTTACCACTACGCGACCCGCTCCGGTATCTCGATCGGTTTCAACGATTTCGAGATTCCGCCGGAGAAGTACGAAATGGTCGATGCCGCCTCTGAAGAGGTGAAGGACATCGAGAACCAGTACGCGTCCGGTCTGCTGACCCAGGGCGAGAAGTACAACAAGGTGATCGACATCTGGTCCCGGGCCAACGACAAGGTCTCCAAGGCAATGATGGAGCGCCTCGCGAAAGAACAGGTAATCGGCCCTGATGGCGAGCCTGTGCAGGGTGAGGACGGCGATTACCTGATGCAGGAATCCTTCAACTCCGTCTATATGATGGCCGATTCCGGTGCACGGGGTTCCGCGGCTCAGATCCGTCAGCTGGCGGGTATGCGGGGCCTGATGGCCAAGCCGGATGGCTCCATCATCGAGACTCCGATCACCGCGAACTTCCGTGAAGGTCTGAACGTACTGCAGTACTTCATCTCGACCCACGGTGCCCGTAAGGGTCTGGCGGATACCGCTCTGAAGACCGCTAACTCCGGTTACCTGACTCGCCGTCTGGTTGACGTGTCTCAGGATCTGGTGGTGACCGAGGAAGACTGTGGCACCGACGAAGGTCTGCTGATGACGCCGCACATCGAGGGTGGTGACGTTGTTGTGCCGCTGGGGGATCGAGTCCTTGGTCGTGTGACTGCCCGTGATGTGTTTACGCCGACCGACAAGGAAAATGCGGTGGTTCCGGCCGGTACGCTGCTGGACGAGAAAACCATCGAGATGATCGAGCGTGCCGGTGTGGATGAGGTCTGGGTGCGCTCCGCGATTACCTGTGAGACCCGTTACGGCATCTGTTCCAAGTGTTACGGCCGTGACCTGGCCCGTGGCCATCAGGTCAACGTGGGTGAAGCGGTCGGTGTCATCGCCGCCCAGTCCATCGGTGAGCCGGGTACCCAGCTGACCATGCGGACCTTCCACATCGGTGGTGCCGCAAGCCGGGCGTCTGCCGTGGACAATATCCAGGTCAAGCACGGTGGTACGGTCCGCCTGCATAACCTGAAGTCCATCGAGAAGACTGACGGTTCGCTGGTGGTGGTTTCCCGTTCCTCCGCATTGGCCATTGCCGACGACCAGGGTCGTGAGCGCGAGTGGTACAAGCTGCCCTACGGTGCAGTGTTGTCCGTGAAGAACGGCGACGCGGTCGAGGCCGGCGTCGTGGTGGCCAAATGGGATCCCCACACCCACCCGATCATCGCCGAAGCCGAAGGTGTGGCGAAGTTCGTCAACATGGAGCAGGGCATTACCGTCCGGACCCAGACCGACGAACTGACCGGTCTGTCCACCATGGAAGTGATCGATCCGAAGGATCGTCCTGCCGCTGGTAAGGATATCCGTCCGGCCATCCAGTTGCTGGATGAGGCGGGCAATGACGTGGAGCTGCCGGGTGGCGCTACCGCGATGTACTTCCTGCCAGCCAACGCTCTGGTCACCATGGCCAATGGCGCCAGGGTCGAGCTGGGTGACGTGGTTGCGCGGATTCCGCAGGAAAGCTCCAAGACCCGGGATATCACCGGTGGTCTGCCACGGGTTGCCGACCTGTTCGAGGCCCGTCGTCCGAAGGAGTCCTCCATACTGGCGGAAATCAGCGGTACCGTTTCTTTCGGCAAGGAAACCAAGGGTAAGAAGCGCCTGGTGATCACGCCGAGGGATGGCGATCCTTACGAGGTGCTGATTCCCAAGCATCGCCAGCTCAACGTGTTCGAGGGTGAAACCGTTGAAAAGGGCGAGGTGATCTCGGACGGCCCGTCCAACCCGCACGACATCCTGCGTCTGCTGGGTGTGGTCGAGCTGGCCAAGTACATCACCAACGAAATCCAGGACGTTTACCGTCTCCAGGGTGTTGTCATCAACGATAAACACATCGAGGTTATCGTTCGCCAGATGCTCCGCAAGGTCGAAATCACCGATCCGGGCGACACCACCCTGCTCTCCGGCGACCAGGTTGAAATTACCCAGGTATTGGAAGAGAACGAGAAGGTAGATGCCGCAGACAAGGAGCCGGCGAAATTCGAACGCCTGCTGCTGGGTATCACCAAGGCCTCCCTGGCCACCGAGTCGTTCATTTCTGCGGCTTCGTTCCAGGAGACCACCCGGGTTCTCACCGAAGGTGCGGTCACCGGCAAGCGTGATTATCTGCGCGGCCTGAAGGAAAACGTGGTTGTTGGTCGACTGATTCCGGCTGGTACCGGCCTGGCTTACCACAGTGAGCGCCGTCGCAAGCGCGAACTGGAAGAGCAGGGCGTGACAGCGGCAGATGTCGAAGAAGCTCTGAGCGCCGAACTCAACCGCGAAAGTTGAGTTCCGGCGTTGCCGCCTCCGGGTAGATACCTACCCGTGAGGTGGTTAAAAAGAGATCAGTCATCTTGACTGACCTGGGGCGCGGGCTTACACTTGCGTCCCTTAAATTTTACCCCCTGCACAGGGGGTAAGTTTCATTGGTATGGTTTTTTGGAGTTTGCTTACATGGCAACGATTAATCAGTTGGTGCGTAAGCCTCGTAAGCGCAAGGTAGCCAAGAGCGACGTTCCCGCGCTCCAGGCCTGTCCTCAGCGCCGTGGTGTGTGCACTCGTGTGTACACCACAACGCCGAAGAAGCCGAACTCTGCACTGCGTAAAGTGTGCCGTGTTCGTCTGACCAACGGCTACGAGGTTTCCTCATACATTGGTGGTGAAGGTCACAACCTTCAGGAGCACAGTGTTGTGCTGATCCGTGGCGGTCGAGTAAAGGACCTTCCGGGTGTGCGCTATCACACTGTTCGCGGTACTTTGGACACCCAGGGTGTTCAGAACCGTAAGCAGGGCCGCTCCAAGTACGGTGCAAAACGACCCAAGTCCTGATGTCCCACACGGGTGTCTTTTATCGTTGCTTGTCAGAACGGTAAGAGTAAGGCTGAGTAGCATTTTGCTATCTCAGGGGTTCCTGAAGACCTTTTAGATATATAAGGGCTTATCGATGCCTAGAAGAAGAGTTGCAGCTAAACGGGAGATTATTCCCGATCCCAAATTCGGCAGTGCACGTCTTGCCAAGTTCATCAACCACGTGATGGAAAGCGGCAAGAAATCCGTTGCAGAGCGCATTGTTTATGGCGCGCTCGACATTGTTGCCGACAAGTCCAAGGAAGAGCCGCTCGAGATGTTCGAGAAGGCCCTGGAAAACATCCAGCCGATGGTCGAGGTAAAGTCCCGTCGTGTGGGTGGTGCTACCTACCAGGTGCCTGTGGAAGTCCGGCCTTCCCGTCAGAACGCGCTGGCTATGCGCTGGCTCGTAGAATTTTCCCGGAAGCGCGGTGAGAAATCCATGGCGCAGCGTCTGGCAGGCGAGATCCTTGACGCGGCAGACAGCAAAGGTGCCGCTGTGAAGAAGCGTGAAGACGTTCACCGCATGGCAGAAGCCAACAAGGCGTTCTCTCACTTCCGTTTCTAATCAGCCGAGGTTTATATCGTGGCACGCAAGACTCCGATCAAGCGATACAGAAACATTGGTATTTGTGCGCACGTTGATGCGGGCAAAACCACTACCACCGAGAGGGTCCTGTTCTACACAGGTATTTCCCACAAGATCGGTGAAGTTCATGATGGCGCCGCTACCATGGACTGGATGGAGCAGGAGCAGGAGCGTGGTATCACCATTACCTCTGCTGCGACCACTACTTTCTGGCAGGGCATGGACAAGCAGTACCCTGAGCACCGGATCAACATCATCGACACCCCGGGGCACGTTGACTTCACTATCGAGGTAGAGCGTTCCCTGCGTGTACTCGACGGTGCTGTGGTCGTGTTCTGTGGTTCCTCCGGTGTTGAGCCTCAGTCCGAGACCGTATGGCGCCAGGCCAACAAGTATGAAGTTCCCCGCATGGTGTTCGTCAACAAGATGGACCGTGCCGGTGCCAACTTCCTGCGTGTTGTTGATCAGATCAAGAGCCGTCTGGGCGCGAACTGCGTTCCCATTCAGCTGCCGATCGGCGCTGAGGACGAGTTTGCCGGTATTGTGGATCTGATCCGCAACAAGGCCATCTACTGGAACGAAGCTGACTCTGGTGCGACCTACGAGCAGAAAGATGTTCCTGCGGAAATGGAAGACGAAGTCGCCATGTACCGCGAGCAGATGGTTGAAGCCGCTGCAGAGGCCAACGAAGAGTTGATGGAGAAGTACCTTGAAGAAGGTGAGCTGTCCATTGACGAGATCAAGAAAGGGCTGCGCCTGCGTACCCTGGCCAACGAAATCGTTGTTGCCACCTGTGGTTCTGCGTTCAAGAACAAGGGTGTTCAGGCGGTTCTGGACTCTGTTATCGAGTTTCTGCCTGCGCCGGACGAAGTCAAGGCCATCCGTGGTGAAGTTGATGACGAAGGCACCGAAGAGACCCGTCCGGTTGACGACGACGCTCCGTTCGCGGCGCTGGCGTTCAAGATTGCCACTGACCCGTTCGTTGGCACCCTGACCTTCTTCCGGGTTTACTCGGGCAAGCTGGAATCCGGCAATGCCGTATACAACTCCGTGAAGGGCAAGAAAGAGCGCGTCGGCCGTATGGTTCAGATGCACTCTAAAGAACGTCAGGAAATCAAAGAGGTTCTGGCGGGTGATATTGCCGCAGCCATCGGCCTCAAGAGTGTGACCACCGGTGACACCCTGTGTGACGAGAACCACAAGATCATTCTCGAGCGCATGGAATTCCCGGAGCCGGTAATCTCCGTTGCGGTGGAGCCGAAGTCCAAGGCCGACCAGGAGAAGATGGGTGTTGCTCTGGGCAAGCTGGCCCAGGAAGATCCCTCTTTCCGCGTTCGCACCGACGAAGAATCCGGTCAGACCATCATCTCCGGTATGGGTGAGCTTCACCTGGACATCATCGTTGACCGTATGAAGCGTGAGTTCAAGGTGGAAGCGAACATTGGTAAGCCGCAGGTGGCCTACCGTGAGTGCATCCGCAAGCCGGTGGACGTCGAAGGCAAGTTTGTACGTCAGTCTGGTGGTCGCGGTCAGTACGGTCACGTCAAGGTGAAGCTGGAGCCGCTGCCTCTGGATGACGAGGATGGCGAAAACTTTATCTTCGTGAACGAGATCGTTGGTGGTGTGGTTCCGAAGGAATACATCCCTGCAGTTCAGCAAGGTATCGAAGAGCAGATGCAGAACGGCTGTCTGGCCGGCTATCCGCTGCTGGGTATCAAGGCTGTCCTGTACGATGGTTCCTACCACGACGTTGACTCCAACGAGATGGCCTTCAAGATCGCCGGTTCCATGGCGATGAAGAAAGGCGCCCTCGAAGCGAATCCTGCCCTTCTTGAGCCGGTCATGAAGGTAGAGGTAGTTACCCCTGAAGAATACATGGGTGACGTGGTTGGCGATCTGAACCGTCGTCGCGGCCTCGTGCAGGGCATGGAAGAAGGCCCGTCGGGCAAGATCATCCGTGCTGAAGTTCCGTTGTCGGAGATGTTCGGTTACGCCACCGACCTGCGTTCTGCAACACAGGGCCGGGCGTCTTATGCGATGGAGTTCTCCCGCTACATGGAAGCTCCTTCGAACATTGCCGAAGCGATCATTAAAAAGGGTTGATCCCAGGACTTAAGTAACAGGAAGAGGTGTAACCGTGTCTAAAGAAAAATTTGAGCGTAGTAAACCGCACGTAAACGTGGGTACTATTGGTCACGTTGACCATGGTAAGACCACTCTGACCGCTGCTCTGACTCGTGTATGTCACGAAGTGTGGGGTACAGGTTCAGCCAGCGCGTTTGACCAGATCGATAACGCGCCGGAAGAGAAGGCCCGTGGTATCACTATCGCGACCTCTCACGTTGAGTACGATTCTCCGACCCGTCACTACGCGCACGTAGACTGCCCGGGCCACGCTGACTATGTGAAGAACATGATCACCGGTGCTGCCCAGATGGACGGCGCGATCCTGGTCTGTTCCGCAGCTGACGGCCCCATGCCGCAGACTCGCGAGCACATCCTGCTGTCCCGTCAGGTTGGCGTTCCTTACATCGTTGTGTTCCTGAACAAGGCGGACATGGTCGATGACGAGGAGCTGCTGGAGCTGGTCGAGATGGAAGTTCGCGATCTGCTGAGCCAGTACGACTTCCCGGGCGACGACACTCCGATCGTAACCGGTTCCGCGCTGATGGCGCTGGAAGGTAAAGACGACAACGAGATGGGTACTACCGCTGTGAAGAAGCTGGTAGAAGCCCTGGACGAGTACATCCCGGAGCCGGAGCGTGCGATTGATCAGCCGTTCCTGATGCCGATCGAGGACGTATTCTCTATCTCCGGTCGTGGTACCGTGGTAACCGGTCGTGTTGAGCGTGGCATCATCAAGGTTGGTGACGAAGTGGAAATTGTTGGTATCAAGGATACCGTCAAGACCACTTGTACCGGTGTTGAGATGTTCCGCAAGCTGCTGGACGAAGGTCGTGCTGGTGAGAACGTTGGTGTTCTGCTGCGTGGTACCAAGCGTGACGACGTTGAGCGTGGTCAGGTACTGGCGGTTCCGGGCTCCATCACTCCGCACACCAAGTTCGAGTGCGAAGTGTACGTACTGTCCAAAGAAGAAGGCGGCCGTCATACTCCGTTCTTCAAGGGCTACCGTCCGCAGTTCTACTTCCGTACCACCGACGTAACCGGTTCCTGTGAACTGCCGGAAGGCGTGGAAATGGTTATGCCGGGTGACAACGTGAAGATGAGTGTTACCCTGATCGCTCCGATCGCCATGGAAGATGGTCTGCGCTTCGCGATTCGCGAAGGTGGCCGTACCGTTGGTGCCGGCGTGGTCTCCAAGATCATCGAGTAATCTGCTCGTTTGATCCTGAAAAAGGGGCTGAATGATCAGCCCCTTTTTCTGTTTCAGTCGCAAAGTCTGCCCGACCTGGTCATACAGCATAGCTGTTGACAGGGTTGGGTATTATGCATACAATGCGGCTCCTTTTTTTGAAGGTCGGCTAAACAGTAGCTGCTACGAGTGGAGTTTGGTGCATCATGCAAAGCCAAAAAATTCGAATTCGGTTGAAGGCGTTTGATTATCGCCTGATCGACCAGTCCACGCAGGAGATCGTCGATACCGCCAAGCGGACCGGCGCTCAGGTGCGTGGCCCGATTCCTCTGCCGACGCGGAAGGAAAAGTACACAGTATTGATCTCTCCGCACGTCAACAAGGACGCGCGCGATCAGTATGAAATTCGTACGCATAAGCGTCTGCTCGACATCGTTGAGCCGACGGAGAAGACAGTGGATGCTCTGATGAAACTGGACCTGGCAGCAGGTGTAGACGTTCAGATCAGCCTCGGCTAATACCGCCCGGTATTAGTCTGTGTAACTGTCATAAGGCCATAGAGGGTGCGAGCCCCGTACACTTAAGAGGTGAAACATGGCAATTGGTGTTGTCGGTCGCAAGGCCGGTATGACCCGTATTTTTACGGAAGATGGGCAGGCGCTGCCCGTAACGGTAATCGAGGTTGAGCCCAACCGCATTACCCAGCTGAAAACTCTAGAAAGCGATGGTTATCGTGCCGTTCAGGTAACTGTAGGCAGCCGTCGTTCCTCTCGTGTAACCAAGGCGGAAGCAGGTCACTTCGCCAAGGCGGGCGTCGAAGCCGGTCGTGGCGTGTGGGAATTCCGTCTGGCAGATGGTGAAGGTGAAGATCTGGCCGCTGGCGGCGAGATTTCTGCCTCTGTCTTTGAAGATGGCCAGATGGTTGACGCCACCGGTCAGTCCAAGGGTAAGGGCTTCCAGGGTGGTGTTAAGCGCTGGAACTTCTCCATGCAAGACGCTACTCACGGTAACTCCCTGTCTCACCGTGCACCGGGTTCCATTGGTCAGAACCAGACCCCGGGCAAGGTGTTCAAGGGCAAGAAGATGGCGGGCCAGATGGGTAACGCACAGGTCACCGTGCAGAACCTGAAGATCGTCCGTGTCGACGCCGAGCGCAACCTGCTGCTGGTAAGTGGTGCCGTCCCCGGCGCAACTGGCGGCGACGTTGTCATCAAGCCTGCAGTCAAAGCCTGAGGAGCGGTGCGATGGAATTGACAATTACTGGTAGCGGCAAGGGAATCTCTGTTTCCGACGCTACGTTCGCCAAAGATTTCAACGAGTCCCTGGTTCACCAGGTGGTCACTGCCTACATGGCAGCGGGTCGTCAGGGTACCAAGGCTCAGAAGACACGTTCCGAAGTCAGTGGCGGTGGCAAGAAGCCCTGGCGTCAGAAGGGCACCGGTCGTGCCCGCGCGGGTACCATTCGTAGCCCGATCTGGCGCTCTGGCGGTGTGACTTTTGCCGCCAAGCCCCGCGACTTTGAGCAGAAGGTCAACCGCAAGATGTACCGTGCGGCCATGCGCTCCATTTTCTCGGAGCTGGTGCGTCAGGAGCGTCTGGTGGTGGTTGACGACATGAACGTCGAAAGCCCGAAGACCAAGGCCTTCAATGCCAAGCTGAAGGACATCGGTGTATCCAACGCGCTGATCCTGTCCGACAACGTCGAGCAGAACCTGCATCTGGCCTCCCGCAACATTCCCCACGTGGATGTTCGCGATGTCGCAGGCCTGGATCCGGTCAGCCTGGTTGCCTTCGAGAAAGTCGTGGTGACTGTTCCCGCTCTGAAGAAGATCGAGGAGATGCTGGGATGAATCAGGAACGTATTTACAAGGTCCTGCTCGGACCTCACGTATCAGAGAAAGCGTCTCTGGCGGCAGAGCGAGGTCAGGTTGTGTTTCGTGTAGCGCCTGACGCAACCAAGCCGGAGATCAAGAAAGCCGTTGAGCAACTGTTCAACGTCACCGTAGAAGGTGTTCAGGTTCTGAACCGCAAGGGTAAGCTCAAGCGCACTATCCGCGGATTCGGCAAGCGTAATGACATTCGTAAGGCTTACGTAAAGCTGGCAGAAGGTCAGGACATCGATTTTCTGGATGTGGAATAAGGTAAAGGGGTCGTAATATGCCGATCGTCAAAACCAAACCAACATCTGCCGGACGCCGCCACGTTGTAAAGCTTTACAACCCGGATCTGCACAAGGGGCGCCCCTACGAGCCGTTGGTAGAAACTCTGAGCAAATCGGGTGGTCGTAACCATTTCGGTCGCATCACCACCCGTCACATTGGTGGTGGTCACAAGAAGCACTACCGTGTTATCGATTTCAAGCGGACCAAAGATGGTATCCCGGCGGTCATTGAGCGCCTGGAATACGATCCGAACCGCTCTGCGCACATTGCACTGCTGAAGTACGCCGATGGCGAGCGTCGCTACATCATCGCTCCCAAGGGTATGCAGATCGGTGATCCGGTGCGCTCCGGTATCGACGCGCCGATCAAGGTGGGTTCCACTCTGCCGCTCCGGAACATTCCGGTCGGTTCCGTGATCCATTGCGTCGAACTCAAGCCTGGCAAAGGTGCCCAGCTGGCTCGCTCCGCGGGCGCATCCGTACAGCTGGTTGCTCGGGAAGGTGCATATGCCACCATCCGCCTGCGTTCAGGTGAAATGCGAAAGGTGCTTGTAGATTGCCGTGCCACGCTGGGTGAAGTATCCAACAGCGAGCACAGCCTCAAGCAACTTGGTAAAGCGGGTGCATCACGTTGGCGCGGCAAACGGCCAACAGTACGTGGTGTTGCTATGAACCCAGTTGACCACCCGCATGGTGGTGGTGAAGGGCGTACCTCTGGCGGACGTCACCCGGTTACTCCGTGGGGTGTTCCGACCAAAGGGCATAAGACTCGTAAGAACAAGCGTACTGACAAGATGATAGTACGTCGTCGTTCGGCCAAGTAAACGACTACATAGAGGTAATTTGCTGTGCCACGTTCTTTGAAGAAAGGTCCTTTTATAGACCTGCATCTGTTGAAGAAGGTCGAGGCAGCTCTGGAAGCTAACGACAAGCGGCCCATTAAAACCTGGTCCCGCCGGTCAACAGTCTTTCCGGAGATGGTAGGCCTGACCATTGCAGTCCACAACGGCAAGCAGCACGTGCCGGTTTATGTCACCGAAGATATGGTGGGGCATAAGCTGGGTGAGTTCGCGGCAACGCGTACTTATCGTGGTCATGCGGCCGACAAGAAAGCTAAACGCTGATTCTGAGGTAATAGAAATGGAAGTAGCAGCCAAGTACAAGGGCGCTCGCCTCTCAGCTCAAAAAGCGCGTCTTGTCGCTGACCAGGTACGCGGCAAGGCTGTTGAGGACGCCCTGAACATTCTGACTTTCAGCCCGAAGAAGGCAGCGGTTGTGATCAAGAAAGCTCTTGAATCCGCCATTGCCAACGCTGAGCATAACGAAGGTCTGGACGTAGATGATCTGCGGGTTTCCACCGTGATGGTGGATGAGGGCCCGACGCTCAAGCGAATCAAAGCTCGAGCCAAGGGGCGCGCTGACCGTATTTTCAAGCGCACCTGTCATATCACCGTCAAGGTCGCCGACAAGTAGGAGATGCTCAGATGGGTCATAAAGTAAATCCAACCGGCATTCGCCTGGGTGTGATCAAAGAGCACAACTCAGTCTGGTATGCCGACAAGAAGGAATACTCCAGGAACCTGCTGAATGATATTCAGGTTCGTGAGTTCCTGGACAAGCGTCTGGTTAAGGCGTCTGTCAGCAAGATTGTGATCGAGCGCCCGGCTCAGAACGCCCGGATCACGATCCATACAGCCCGTCCCGGTATTGTTATCGGCAAGAAGGGTGAAGATGTTGACCGTCTGCGTCGCGAAGTAAGCGACATGATGGGTGTGCCTGTGCACATCAACATCGAGGAAGTCCGCAAGCCGGACCTGGATGCCCGCCTGGTAGCGCAGAACGTTGCCGGTCAGCTCGAGCGTCGTGTGATGTTCCGTCGCGCCATGAAGCGCGCGGTACAGAACGCCATGCGTCAGGGCGCCAAGGGTATCAAGATCCAGGTAGGCGGTCGTCTTGGGGGTGCTGAAATCGCACGTTCCGAGTGGTATCGCGAAGGTCGTGTACCTCTGCACACACTGCGTGCAGACATTGATTACGCAACCTACGAAGCGCATACCACCTACGGCGTAATCGGCGTCAAGGTATGGATCTTCAAAGGTGAGATTCTTGGTGGTATGGAGCAGGTCCGTGCTGACAAGAAAGCCTCTGGGAAGAAAGGTTCTAAGTAAAGGGGCACTCTTATGCTGCAACCAAAACGCACCAAATTCCGCAAGGTAATGAAAGGCCGTAACACCGGTCTTGCGCACCGCGCCAACAAGGTGAGCTTCGGTGAATACGGATTGAAGGCGACCAGCCGTGGGCGTATAACTGCGCGCCAGATTGAGGCAGCGCGTCGTACCATGACTCGTCGCATCAAGCGGGGCGGGAAGATCTGGATCCGGGTGTTCCCGGACAAGCCGATCTCCAGCAAACCGCTTGAAGTTCGAATGGGTAAAGGTAAGGGTTCTGTCGAGTATTGGGTGGCTGAAATCCAGCCAGGCCGCATGCTCTACGAGATGGAAGGTGTTGCTGAAGACGTAGCACGCGAAGCCTTCACACTCGCAGCGGCCAAACTGCCGGTACAGACCACCTTTGTAACGAGGACGGTGATGTGATGAAAGCAACAGAGCTGCGTGAAAAGTCAGTCGAGGAGCTGAACAAAGAGCTGATCGACCTCCTGAAGGAGCAGTTCAACCTGCGCATGCGCAAGGCGACAGGTCAGCTGAATCAGTCTCACCTTCTCGGCAAGGTGAAGCGCGACATCGCTCGCGTGAAAACAGTATTGAACGAAAAGGCAGGACAGTGACATGACCGAAGCTACCCAAACTGCCAGAACTCTGAGCGGGAAGGTCGTGAGCAACAAGATGGACAAGTCCATCGTGGTTCTGGTCGAGCGTCAGGTGAAGCATCCGCTGTACGGTAAGTACATGAAGCGCTCTACCAAGATTCACGCTCACGATGAGAGTAATCAGTGCAACATCGGTGACACTGTAACGATCCAGGAAACCCGTCCGGTCTCCAAGACCAAGAGCTGGGCTCTGGTGGAAGTTACCGAACGTGCATCCAAGGTGTAATTCGCCCGGAGAACAACCATGATTCAGACTCAAACAATGCTTGAAGTCGCGGACAACAGTGGTGCACGCCAGGTTCAGTGCATCAAGGTCCTGGGCGGTTCACATCGGCGTTATGCCAGCGTGGGGGATATCATCAAGGTGACCGTCAAGGAAGCCATCCCCCGCGGTAAGGTGAAGAAAGGCCAGGTCCTGAAAGCTGTGGTCGTGCGCACCCGCAAGGGTGTTCGTCGTCCGGACGGATCCCTGATCCGCTTTGACGGTAACGCGGCGGTACTTCTGAACAATCAGGACGCACCGATTGGTACCCGTATCTTCGGACCGGTTACCCGTGAACTGCGTAATGAGAAGTTCATGAAAATTATCTCACTGGCACCCGAAGTACTTTAAAGGACCAGAGGCCGGTTATGAAAAAGATCAAACGAGATGACGAAGTAATCGTCACCACGGGCAAAGACAAAGGCAAACGTGGTAAAGTCCTGAAGGTTCAGGACGATGGCCGAGTGCTTGTTTCTGGCATCAACATGATGAAGAAGCACACCAAGCCGAACCCGATGCTGGGCACCCCGGGTGGCATCGTCGAGAAAGAAGCACCTATCCAGGTTTCCAACGTGGCTATCTTTAATCCGCAGACCGGCAAAGCCGATCGTGTCGGCTTTCAGGTGAAGGAAGACGGCAGCAAAGTGCGGATCTTCAAGTCCACGAACGAAGCTGTCGATAACCAGTAAGCGGTGGTGGTTACGATGCTAAACAGTAAAGAGCAATACAGTCAGGAAGTGGTACCCGCCCTGCAGAAAGAGTTCGGCTACAAGAACGTGATGCAGGTGCCGCGTATCGAAAAGATCACCCTGAACATGGGTGTCGGCGAAGCGGTTGGTGACAAGAAGCTGATTGAGAATGCCGTGGCGGATCTTGAGCGCCTGGCAGGCCAAAAGGCGGTTGTCACCAAGGCACGTAAGTCCGTCGCGGGTTTCAAAATCCGTGAAGGCTGGCCTATCGGCTGCAAGGTTACCCTGCGCGGCGAGCGCATGTGGGAATTCTTTGATCGTCTGGTTCACATTGCGGTTCCCCGCATTCGTGACTTCCGCGGTCTGAACCCCAAGTCCTTCGACGGGCGCGGTAACTACAGCATGGGTGTGCGTGAGCAGATCATTTTCCCCGAGATCGAGTACGACAAGGTCGACAAGATCCGTGGTCTGGACATCACCATCACCACTACTGCCGGTACCGACGACGAAGGTCGCGAACTGCTGAAAGCCTTCGGCTTTCCGTTCAAGAAATAAGGAACGAGAGACATGGCTAAGGTTTCCATGAAACAGCGTGAGCTCAAGCGCGAAAAGACGGTTGCAAAATACGCAGCCAAGCGTGCGGAGCTCAAGGCGATTATCAAGAACCCGAATACCAGCGACGACGAGCGTTGGGACGCACAGATGAAGCTTCAACAGCTTCCTCGTGATGCTTCTCCTTCGCGTCTTCGTAATCGTTGCCAGGTGACTGGTCGTCCCCACGGCGTTCTGCGCAAGTTCGAATTGTCACGGATCAAGCTCCGTGAATACGGCATGCGTGGTGACGTTCCGGGCCTGACCAAGGCAAGCTGGTAAGATAGGCCGCCTGACTTCGGTCAGGTGCCTGTTGGTAAGCGGTGCGGCAAGCCGCTGCACAACTAAAAAGATCAGGAGCCTCATACCAATGAGTATGCAAGACACGCTTGCGGATATGATTACCCGTATCCGTAATGCCCAGATGGCATCCAAAGCAGACGTTACGATGCCGTCTTCAAAAATGAAGATCTCCGTAGCCCAGGTCCTGAAGGACGAAGGCTACGTTGAAGATTTCTCTGTTTCAGCTGACGCGAAGCCCGAGCTGACAATTACTCTGAAGTACTTCGGTGGTAAGCCGGTTATTGAAGAGATCAAGCGGGTCAGCCGTCCGAGTCTGCGCCAGTACAAGGGCGCTGGGGAACTGCCGAAAGTATCCGGTGGTTTGGGAGTCGCGATTGTCTCAACGTCCAAGGGCGTTATGACAGACCGCGCCGCACGAGCTGCCGGCGTGGGTGGCGAAGTCATCTGCACCGTATTCTAGGAGATACACATGTCCAGGGTTGCCAATAATCCTGTCGTGCTGCCTTCCGGTGTTGAGGTTAAGCTGAACGGACAGGAAATTAACGTGAAGGGTTCCAAGGGAGCGCTTCAATTCACCATTCACCAGGCGGTTGAAGTAAAGCAGGAAGAGAACGTTCTGCGCTTTGAAGCCCGCAATGGTGCAAAACAGTCCCGTGCTCTTGCTGGTACGACCCGTGCTCTGATTAACAACATGGTCACCGGCGTTTCTACAGGTTGGGAGCGCAGGCTTACGCTGACGGGTGTAGGTTACCGTGCCCAGGCGCAGGGTAAGAAGCTCAACCTGACACTGGGTTTTTCTCACCCGGTCGAGTACGAGCTGCCCGAGGGTGTTACCGCCGAGACTCCGTCCAACACGGAAGTCGTGATTCGCGGTATCGACAAGCAACAGGTTGGCCAGGTCGCTGCTGAAATCCGCGCGTTCCGTCCGCCCGAGCCTTATAAGGGCAAGGGTGTTCGTTATGCGGATGAGCAGGTCAGACGCAAAGAAGCCAAGAAGAAATAAGGCGGGACTATGAGCGCGAATAACGAAAGATTGCGTCGCGCACGCAAAGTGCGCATGAAGATCCGTGAACTGGGTACTGATCGTCTGTGCGTTCACCGCACTCCGCGTCACATGTACGCCCAGGTCACTACTGCAGACGGCAGCAAGGTGCTGGCCTCTGCCTCCACGTTGGATAAGGAACTGCGCCAGGGCGCAACCGGTAACGTGGATGCTGCCAAGAAGGTCGGTCAGCTGATCGCTGAGCGTGCCAAGGCGGCTGGCGTTGAGAAGGTTGCGTTTGACCGTTCCGGTTACCGTTATCACGGTCGCGTCCAGGCTCTGGCCGACGCTGCCCGTGAAGCTGGCTTGCAATTCTAAGAGGTGGAGAAGATGAGCGTTAACGAACAGAAGGCGCCTGAGCTCCAGGAGAAGCTGGTTCAGGTCAACCGAGTCGCCAAGGTTGTAAAAGGTGGCCGTATTTTCGCCTTCACCGCACTGACTGTAGTGGGTGATGGTAAAGGTCGCGTTGGCTTCGGCCGTGGTAAGGCCCGGGAAGTTCCGGTTGCCATCCAGAAGGCCATGGAAGCTGCACGAAAGAACATGGTAGATGTGGCGCTGGACGGCACCACTCTGCAGTACCCGGTCCGGGCTCAGCATGGTGGCTCCAAGGTCTACATGCAGCCGGCATCCGAAGGTACCGGTATCATCGCCGGTGGTGCGATGCGTGCGGTTCTGGAAGTCGCGGGTGTGCAGAACGTACTGTCCAAGTGTTACGGGTCTACCAACCCGGTGAACGTGGTACGTTCCACTATCAAGGGTCTCCAGGCCATGAAGGCGCCTGAGGACGTTGCAGCCAAGCGCGGTAAATCCGTGGAAGATATTCTGGGTTGAAGTCATGGCGAACGCGAAAACAATCAAGGTTACACTGACCCGCAGCCCTATCAGCTGTCAGCCCAAGCACAAGTTGTGTGTGAAGGGCCTGGGTCTTCGTAAAATCGGTCAGACCGTAGAGCTGGAAGATACTCCTTCCATCCGCGGCATGATCAACCGGGTAAATTACCTGGTACGGGTTGAGGAGAACTAAGATGCGTCTGAACGAACTTGCTCCAGAACCCGGTTCACGTCCGGACGCCAAGCGCGTTGGTCGTGGTATCGGTAGCGGCCTCGGTAAGACCGGTGGTCGTGGTCACAAGGGTCTGAAGTCCCGCTCCGGTGGTACCGTAGCTCCCGGTTTCGAGGGCGGTCAGCAGCCGCTGGCCCGTCGTCTGCCGAAGTTTGGTTTCACTTCCCGTCAGCAGCGTTATGTTGCCGAGATTCGCCTGACTGAGCTGGCGAAGGTTGAAGGCGATGTGGTTGATCTGGAAGCCCTGAAGAAAGCTGACGTGATCCGTGAAGAGATCCGTGAAGCCAAGGTTATCCTGTCCGGCGAACTGAGCCGTCCGGTAACCGTGAAGGGCCTGCGGGTCACCAAAGGCGCACGCGAGGCAATTGCTGCAGCGGGCGGTAAAGTCGAGGACTAAGGCGAGTCGAGGACTAAATGGCCAAGACAGCATCATTGCCTGCGGGCGCGGGTAAAGGACTGGCGGAGCTGCGTTCGCGGCTCTGGTTTGTCTTCCTGGCATTGCTGGTGTACCGGATCGGTGCCCATATTCCGGTGCCGGGTATCAACCCCGACCGTCTGGCGGCACTGTTTGAGCAGAATCAGGGCACAATCCTGAGTATGTTCAACATGTTTTCCGGTGGTGCGCTTGAGCGCATGAGTATCTTCGCACTCGGCATCATGCCGTACATCTCGGCTTCCATTATCATGCAGCTCATGACTGCGGTCAGTCCGCAGCTTGAGCAGCTGAAGAAGGAAGGCGAGGCTGGTCGTCGCAAGATCAGCCAGTACACACGATACGGTACGGTCATCCTGGCCCTGGTTCAGGGTGCTGGTATATCTGTGGGGCTGGCATCTCAGGGTGTCACCTTTAACGATAGCTTCAGCTTCCACTTCGTAGCGGTGGTTTCGTTCGTCAGTGGTGCGGTGTTCATGATGTGGCTGGGTGAGCAGATCACCGAGCGTGGCGTCGGTAACGGTATTTCGTTGCTGATCTTCGCTGGTATCGTTGCCGGGTTGCCCGGCGCGATTGGCCAGACGCTTGAACAGGCCCGTAACGGCGAAATGAGCCTGCTTGTGGTGCTCGGGATCGGTATCCTGGCTATAGCCGTTATCGGTTTTGTGGTGTTCATGGAGCGTGGTCAGCGTCGTTTGACCATCAACTACGCCAAGCGGCAGCAAGGGCGGCGGGTGTTTGCCCAGCAGTCCAGTCATTTGCCGCTGAAGGTGAACATGGCGGGTGTAATTCCGCCGATTTTCGCCTCTTCCATCCTGCTGTTCCCGGCTTCTATCGGGCAGTGGTTTGGCCAGGGTGAAGGTATGGAGTGGTTGAGCGACGTTTCCCAGGCTCTGGCACCGAGTCAGCCTCTGTACATTATTCTGTTCGCGGCAGCAGTGGTATTCTTCTGCTTCTTCTACACAGCGCTGATGTACAACCCGAAAGAAGTCGCGGATAACCTCAAGCGCTCAGGAGCGTTTATTCCGGGCATCCGTCCGGGCGAGCAGACCGCCAAATATATTGACGGTGTGCTGACACGCCTGACGTTGTTCGGCGCAATGTACATTGCGGCAGTGTCCCTGTTCCCTCAGTTCCTGATGGTGGCAGGGAATGTACCCTTCTATCTGGGCGGTACCTCACTGCTGATTGTAGTAGTCGTGGTGATGGATTTCATGGCGCAGGTACAGTCGCACCTGATGTCCCATCAGTATGAATCGCTGATGAAGAAGTCCAATCTCAAGGGCTATGGACGGAACGGGTAATACCGTTCCCCTTGAAAACTGGAGTCGACAATGAAAGTACGCGCTTCGGTAAAGAAAATTTGCCGTAACTGCAAAGTAATTCGTCGCAATGGCTCAGTTCGAGTCATCTGCACGGAGCCTCGTCACAAGCAGCGCCAGGGCTGATTCCTCCGGGAACATTCCTGACATTGCAAAAGGGGTTCGGAATGATGGCGCTTGACTCGGAAGCGGGTCAGGCGCTATTATTTCGCGCCCTTTTTGTGGCGGAAAATTCACACAGCAAAGCTTTGAACGCGGAGTAATTTGGATGGCACGTATAGCCGGTGTCAATATACCCGATAACAAACATGCTGTTATCTCGCTGACCTACATCTTCGGTGTTGGCAAGACAACAGCCCAGAAGCTTTGCGACGCAACCGGTGTCAAGCCGGACGTAAAGGTCAAGGACCTTAGCGACGAGCAACTTGAATCCCTTCGTTCAGAAGTGGGCAAGTTTGTCGTCGAAGGTGATCTGCGTCGTGAAGTACAGATGAACATCAAGCGTTTGAAGGATCTCGGTTGCTTCCGTGGTCTGCGCCACCGTCATGGCCTTCCGGTCCGTGGCCAGCGCACCAAGACCAACGCCCGCACCCGTAAAGGTCCTCGCAAACCTATTCGCAAGTAACAGGTAGGCAAACATGGCAAAGCCAGGTACACGTACCCGTAAAAAGGTGAAAAAGACGGTTGTTGATGGCGTCGCGCACGTACACGCGTCCTTCAACAACACTATCGTGACCATTTCGGACCGTCAGGGCAACGTCCTGTCCTGGGCCACCTCCGGTGGTTCCGGCTTCCGCGGCTCACGTAAGAGTACACCTTTTGCTGCGCAGGTAGCAGCTGAAAGAGCCGGTAATGCGGCTGCTGAATACGGCCTTAAAAACCTGGACGTAGAGGTTAAGGGTCCTGGGCCCGGACGTGAATCTGCAGTTCGTGCGCTGAATGCGTGCGGCTACAAGATCACCAACATCACTGATGTGACGCCGATTCCCCATAACGGCTGCCGTCCGCCCAAGAAGCGCCGCGTCTAACACAGGAGACAGTGAAATATGGCTCGTTATATAGGCCCGAAGTGCAAGCTGTCTCGTCGTGAAGGGACAGATCTTTTTCTGAAGAGCGGCGTTCGCGCGCTCGATTCCAAGTGCAACATCGAGACTCCGCCGGGTATGCACGGCGCGCGTCGCGGTCGTCTGTCCGAGTACGGCGTACAGCTTCGAGAAAAACAGAAGGTCCGTCGTATCTACGGCGTACTGGAGAAGCAGTTCCGCAACTACTACAAAGAGGCTGCCCGTATCAAAGGTGCAACGGGTGAAAACCTGCTGCAGCTTCTGGAAGGGCGCCTGGATAACGTTGTATACCGCATGGGCTTTGGTTCTACCCGTGCAGAAGCCCGTCAGCTCGTCTCTCACAAGGCGATCCTGGTCAACGACAAGGCGGTTAACATCCCGTCCTATCAGGTCAAGCCGGGTGACGTTGTGAGCGTGCGCGAGAAGGCCAAGAACCAGCTGCGTGTCAAAGGCGCACTGGATCTGGCTGCCAGCCGTGCACCGGTAAGCTGGGTAGAGGTTGACGCCAACAAGATGTCCGGCGTTTACAAGTCAGTACCTGAGCGTACTGAACTGCCGGCCGACATCAACGAGAACCTCATCGTCGAGCTTTACTCCAAGTAAAGCCCAGTAAGCAACGATAGCAGATAGGGGCGTCTATGCAGCGTTCAGTACATGAGTTATTGACACCTCGTACCATTGACGTGAAAGAATCCAGCGCCACGCGTGCCAAGGTGACCCTGGAGCCTCTGGAGAGGGGCTTCGGTCATACCCTGGGTAGCGCACTGCGCCGTATTCTCTTGTCTTCGATGCCGGGCTGCGCCATTACTGAAGCGCAGATCGACGGTGTCCTGCACGAGTACAGCGCCATTGAGGGTGTCCAGGAGGACGTCATCGAGATTCTGCTGAATCTCAAGGGCGTCGCCGTGAAAATGAACGGTCGGGACGAAGCTGAGCTGACCCTCAGCAAGAAAGGCCCGGGCGTTGTCACAGCCGGTGACATCAAGCTGGATCACGATGTCGAGATCGCCAACCCGGACCATGTGATCTGTCACCTGAGTGAAAACGGTGAGTTGAACATGCGTCTGCGTGTTGCCCGCGGTCGTGGCTATGAGCCAGCCGACCAGCGTGGTCTTGACGAGGACGAAACTCGCGCCATCGGACGCCTGCAGCTGGATGCAACCTTCAGCCCGGTTCGTCGCGTGGCCTATGCCGTTGAAAGTGCACGGGTTGAGCAGCGGACTGATCTGGACAAGCTGGTAATTGATCTGGAGACCAATGGCACCATCGATCCGGAAGAAGCAATTCGCCGGGCGGCGACCATCCTCCAGCAGCAACTGGCGGTGTTCGTTGATTTCGATCACGAGAAGGAGCCGGAGCGCGTAGAGGAAGAGGAAGAAATCGATCCGATTCTGCTGCGTCCGGTAGATGATCTGGAATTGACAGTGCGTTCAGCTAACTGCTTGAAGGCTGAGAACATTTACTATATCGGCGATCTGATTCAGCGCACCGAAGTTGAGCTGCTGAAGACGCCTAACCTTGGCAAGAAGTCGCTGACCGAGATCAAGGACGTCCTGGCGTCCCGTGGTTTGTCTCTGGGCATGCGTCTTGATAACTGGCCGCCGGCAAGCCTTCGTGGCGACGACCGGGTTCTGGGCGGTTAATCGCCGATTAGTTTAAGGTAAGGAATCAGAGCAATGCGTCATCGTAAGAGTGGTCGTAAGTTCAGCAGGACCAGTGCGCATCGCAAGGCCATGTTCCGTAACATGACTGCGTCACTGGTTGAACACGAGCTGATCAAAACAACGCTGCCGAAAGCCAAAGAGCTTCGTCGGGTAGCCGAGCCTTTGATCACGCTCTCCAAGAATGATTCGGTTGCAAACCGTCGCCTGGCGTTTTCTCGCCTGCGCAGCGATGCAGCGGTAGCCAAGCTGTTTGACGAGCTGGGCCCGCGCTACAGCGACCGTCCGGGTGGATACCTTCGTATCCTGAAGTGTGGCTTCCGTGCCGGTGACAATGCCCCGATGGCATTCGTCGAGCTGGTGGGTCGCCCGCTGGATATCGAAGCGGAAGAAGTGGACGACGACGAAGAGTAAGATCTTCGGAGTGGTTCAGAAAAAGCCGGGAGTGGAAACGCTTCCGGCTTTTTTGTGCCTGGATGAAAGTGGGGTCAGAAGAAAACTTTCTTCAGACCCCGGGTTAACGCCCTGGCCCCGGAACATCCAGGTATAAAAAAGGGGGCAGATGAACGCTTTCATCTGACCCCCATCTTCACCTCAGCTCTTCGCCAGCATCGGTTTCAGGTAGCGCCCGGTATGCGACACCGGATTCTCGGCGACTTCCTCGGGCGTACCCTCGGCAATGATCTGCCCGCCACCGGAGCCCCCCTCGGGCCCCAGGTCGACAATCCAGTCCGCGGTCTTGATAACGTCCAGGTTATGCTCGATCACCACGATGGTGTTGCCGTGATCCCGCAGGCGCTGCAACACGTTGAGCAGCTGCTGGATGTCATAGAAATGCAGGCCGGTGGTTGGTTCATCCAGGATATACAGGGTCTTGCCCGTGTCGCGCTTGGACAGCTCCTTGGCCAGCTTCACCCGCTGCGCTTCGCCCCCGGATAGAGTAACGGCGCTTTGGCCGAGCCGGATGTAGGACAGGCCAACGTCAATCAGGGTCTGTAGCTTGCGCGCCAGGAACGGAACCGCATCGAAGAACTCGCGGCCTTCCTCCACGGTCATCTCCAGCACCTCGTGGATGTTCTTGCCCTTGTAACGAACCTCCAGGGTTTCCCGGTTGTAGCGCTTGCCTTTGCATACGTCGCAGGGCACATAAATGTCGGGGAGGAAGTGCATCTCCACTTTGATCACGCCATCACCCTGGCAGGCCTCGCAGCGTCCACCCTTGACGTTGAAGGAGAACCGGCCGGGCTTGTAGCCGCGCGAGCGCGCTTCCTGGGTGCCTGCAAACAGCTCACGGATCGGTGTGAACAGCCCGGTATAGGTCGCCGGGTTGGAGCGGGGTGTGCGGCCAATCGGACTCTGGTCAATGTCGATCACCTTGTCCAGCTGGTCCAGGCCCTTGAGCTTCCTGTAGGGCGAGTGGTTGAGGCTCGTGGCCTTGTTCAGCTTGGCAGCTGCCACCGGATACAAAGTACTGTTGATCAGGGTGGATTTGCCGGAGCCGGAGACCCCGGTAATGCAGGTCATCACTCCCAGGGGGAGGTTCAGGGTCACATCCCGCAGATTGTTGCCGGTCGCCCCGGTGAGGGTCAGCTGCTTACCGGAGCCCTGGTTCCGTTTCGTTGGTACGGCAATTTCCTTCTGGCCACTGAGGTACTGACCGGTCAGGGAGTTTTCATTGGCAATGATGTCTTCGGGCCGGCCCTGGGCGACGACGTGGCCTCCGTGGACCCCGGCGCCGGGGCCGATGTCGATGACATAATCAGCAGCCCGGATGGCGTCTTCATCGTGTTCGACCACGATCACCGTGTTACCCAGGTCCCGCAGATGGGTCAGGGTTGCCAGCAGGCGGTCATTATCCCGTTGGTGCAGGCCGATGGATGGCTCGTCCAGGATGTACATGACCCCCACGAGTCCCGCGCCGATCTGGCTGGCCAGGCGGATGCGCTGGGCCTCGCCGCCGGAGAGGGTGTCGGCACTGCGCTCAAGGGTCAGGTATTCCAGCCCTACGTTCACCAGAAACTGCAGCCGTTCCCGCACTTCCTTGAGAATCTTTTCTGCAATCTCACCTTTTCGGCCGGGCAGGGCCAGCTGTTCGAAATAGTTGTGTGCCTCACCCACCGGCAGGTGGGTTACCTCGGGCAGGTTCCGTTCCTCGATGAATACGTGCCGGGCACTGCGACGCAGACGAGATCCGCCACAATCCTTGCAGGGCTGGGTGCTCAGATTCCGGGCGAGCTCTTCGCGCATGCTTTGGGAGTCGGTTTCCCGGTACCGGCGTTCCAGATTGGGCAGTATGCCCTCGAACGGGTGGGCCTTTTGCATGATGTGGCCGCGGGAGTTCACGTAACGGAACGGAATTTCCTCGGTGCCGGAGCCATAGAGCAGGGCCTGCTGAAAAGACTCGGGCAGGTCGACCCAGGGGGTTTCCAGGTCCATGCCGTAGTGCTCGGCTACGCTTGACAGCATCTGGAAATAATACACGGCACGTCGATCCCAGCCCTTGATTGCACCTTCGGCCAGGGTTGCTTCCGGGTGCTGGATGACCTTTTCCGGATCGAAGAACTGCTTCACACCCAGGCCGTCACAGGTCGGGCAGGCGCCGGCGGGATTGTTGAAGGAAAACAACCGGGGTTCCAGTTCACTGAGGGAGTAGCCGCACTGGGTGCAGGCATAGCGTGCAGAAAAGGTGTGCTCCTCACCCTCGCCGGTCATCGGCGCAACCAGAGCGATGCCGTCAGCCAGTTCCAGGGCGGTTTCGAAGCTCTCGGCCAGGCGCTGTTCCAGACCTTCCTTGACCTTGAAACGGTCAACCACCACGTCAATCTGGTGCTTGCGCTTCTTGTCCAGAGCGGGCACGTCGTCGATATCGTAGACGGTGCCGTCGACCCGCAGCCGGATAAAACCCTGGCTGCGCATGTTGTCGATCACGTGGAGGTGCTCGCCTTTGCGGTCGCGGATGACCGGTGCCAGGATCATCAGTTTGCTGCCCTCGGGCATGGCCAGGACCTGGTCCACCATCTGGCTGACGGTCTGGGCTTCCAGTGGCTGGCCGTGATCCGGGCAGCGAGGCTCACCGGCACGCGCAAACAGCAACCGCAGGTAATCGTAGATCTCGGTGATGGTGCCCACCGTTGACCGGGGGTTGTGAGAGGTGGATTTCTGCTCGATGGAAATCGCCGGTGACAGGCCTTCGATGTGGTCCACATCGGGCTTTTCCATCATGGACAGGAATTGCCGGGCATAGGTGGAGAGGGACTCCACGTATCGCCGCTGCCCTTCGGCATAGAGGGTGTCGAAAGCCAGCGACGATTTACCGGAGCCGGACAGGCCTGTGATTACGATCAGCTTGTCCCTTGGCATATCCAGGTCGATGTTCTTCAGGTTGTGGGTGCGTGCACCCTTGATCTGGATATGGTCCATACCACCTCTCAATCTGGGAAAAGCGAGAATTATACCGCGTTACCGGAAGGCCGGTGAAACCGGTATTGACCGAGACGGTTCCGGGAGTCCCTCGGTCCGGTCCGTTCTGATACAATGCGCCGCCTGCGGGGGGTATGTGGCCTCCCGGTTATCTGCTTTCAACCCCGGCTGAGGTGAACACCGCGATGAACGCGCTGGAAAAACGCTCCGTAGCAGCCCTGGCATCGGTCTATGCCATGCGAATGCTGGGGCTGTTCATGGTCATGCCGGTGTTCATGCTGCTCGGTGACGACCTCCGGGGCGCCACGCCCGCGTTACTCGGTTTTGCCATCGGCGCCTACGGCCTGAGTCAGGCCCTGCTGCAGATCCCTTTCGGGCTTCTGTCCGACCGGGTCGGCCGGAAGAAGATGATCTACCTGGGGCTGATCCTGTTTGCCGCCGGCAGTTTGCTCGCCGCAGCAACCGAATCCATATACGTTGTAATTGCCGGTCGGATTCTTCAGGGCGCCGGCGCTATCGCCAGTGTGCTGATGGCGTTGCTCAGCGACCTGACCCGGGAAGAAGAGCGCACCAAAGCGATGGCCACCGTGGGCATTTCCATCGGGTTGTCGTTTTCGGTGTCCCTGGTGCTGGGGCCTTTGCTGGGCTCCGTCTGGGGGCTCCAGGGCATTTTCTACGCGACTGCGGTTCTGGCTGTGATCGCCCTGGCGATTGTGAACCGGGTGGTGCCGACGCCGCACCAGCACAAGATCAGTGCTGATACCCATCCGGCTAAAGACATGCTCGGCCGCGTGCTCAAGGACGGTCGTCTGGTACGGCTGGACTTCGGTATCTTTGCGCTGCATCTGGTACTGACCGCGCTGTTCCTGGTGTTCCCGTCGGTACTTGAGGAACGCCTGGGCCTGGCGGCCAGTTCACACTGGTGGTTTTACCTGACGGTCATGGTTACCTCTTTCTTTGCCATGGTGCCGTTTATCATCATCGGCGAGAAGAAGCGCAAGATGAAGCCGGTACTCTGTGGTGCCATCGCCCTGCTGACGCTGGCGACTGCCGGTCTGGCCGGGGTGGGGGGGAGTCTGGTCAGGGCCTGGGCTGTGTTGTTCTTCTTCTTTATGGCGTTCAACCTGCTGGAAGCCAGCTTGCCGTCCCTGATCAGCAAAGAGGCGCCGGCGGCGAGCAAGGGGACGGCTATGGGAGTGTATTCCACCTCCCAGTTCCTGGGGGCGTTTCTCGGAGGTGCACTGGGCGGCGTCCTGCTGGAAGTGGCCGGACTGGAAGGCGTGGTGTGGTTGATGGTGGCAGTTCTGGCGGGCTGGTTGCTGGTGGCATTGACCATGCCGGCGCCGGGTTACACCACCAGTTTCGTGGTACAGTTACGGCAGGCAGTCAGCCAGACCTACGATGATATCGATGAGCGCCTGCGCCGCCTGCCCGGCGTTCAGGACGTGGTTATCGTTGAAGATGCCGCAACCGCCTACCTCAAGGTAGACCGGCAGAAATTTGATGAAGGGTTACTTGCGGACCTGGCATTTGTCCGGCAGGGTAACGGTTAATGAAATCCGGAAGGTCGCAGGGAGTGCGGCTTCCCTTGAAAACACAGTCAGGAGTTAACGATGGCACGAGGCGTAAACAAGGTCATTCTTATTGGCAATCTGGGCCAGGACCCGGATACACGCTACACCCCGAACGGCAATGCGGTGGTGAACCTGAATCTGGCAACAGATGAGAGCTACAAGGATCGTCAGACCGGCCAGCTGGTGCCAAAAACCGAGTGGCACCGCATCGTGCTGTTCGGCAAGGTGGCTGAAGTGGCCGGGCAGTACCTGCGTAAAGGCTCCAAGGTCTACATCGAGGGCAAACTGCAGACCCGCAAATGGCAGGGGCAGGATGGTCAGGACCGTTACACTACCGAAGTGGTGGTGGACATCAACGGCCAGATGCAGATGCTGGACAGCCGTGGCGGTGAAGGCGGTATGAATCAGGGGGCTCCGGCAGGCCGTCCGCAGCAGTCAAACTACAACGCGCCGGCTGGTCAGCAGAATGCACCGGCCCAGGGCCAGCAATCAGGCGGTTACAGTCAGCCGGCCCAGGGCAGCATGCCTGAGCCGGTTGACGATTTTGACGACGATATTCCGTTCTGATTTCTGGACAGATTCAGCCGTTGTGAATAAAAGCCCCGGATTGCAAGTGCGCCCGGGGTTTTTTGTTACGCTGGTGCAAAAGAACGTGAAATAGTTCAAAAAAACATGGAACTGCGCTCACTTTTTAACCTATCATTCCGGGTCAATTAGAGTTTCGTCTGTTATTCAGGCACATAATGATAATACGGGCCTTGCGAGTGGCCCCGGCTTCCAGCCCAGGTTCATGACTGACAACACCTTTTTCAACAAGATCACCGGATTCTTGAGGCCTGGCGGGTCACCCCTGCGCGTAGCCCTGGAGGTGCGTCCGGATGGTATTGCCTGGGCGGTGGCGCCTGCCTCACCGGCACAGCGGGTCGGGTTTGTTGAATGCCCGCCGGCCCGGAGGGCCGAGGTGCTCGGTTCCCTGGTGGATGAGCAGGGCTGGAGCGGCGCGCTGACAGACCTGGTTCTGCCCATGGAGCAATACCAGGTATTCCAGATGGAACGTCCGGCGGGTGTTGATGACGCCGAGCTTGCCGATGCCCTCAAGTGGAAGCTCCGGGATCTCCTGGAGTTCAGCCCCTCTGATGCCATTTCTGACATATTTCCCTTTCCGCACGATGCCGCCCGTGGCCGAGGCGAGTTGGTGAATGTGGTGGCGGCCCGCAAATCCCTGCTCAAGGAACTGGTTGCACTGGTACAACAATCTGGCCTCAAGCCGGGTCGCATTGATATTGCGGAGCTGGCCCTGCGTAACCTGGCAGCGAGGCTGGATCCGGACAGCAAAGGTGCCGCCCTGGTTCACCTTCGGCAGAACTACGGTCAGATGATCATCTGCCGGGGTCAGACCCTCTACCTTTCCCGGCGCCTCGACGTGTCTGCCTCCGGCCTGCGCGATGCGGCCCGGCAGGAAAGCGTGGTGCAGGCGCTGGCTCTCGAAATGCAGCGTTCCCTGGATTACTACGAAAGCCAGATGGGCCAGGTGCCGCCGGCGCATATCCGGCTGGTGGCGAAGGACCGTGATCTGCCTCTGGCATCGATGCTGGCTTCCTATCTGGCCGTAGGCGTCAGCAACCTGGACTGGACTGCCCTCGGGCTTGAGAGTGCCATCGACAGTCGCTGCCTGCCGGCCTGGAGTGCCGGTTTGCCGTTGGCCGGGGAGGCGGGTAAATGATTCAGCAGGTCAACCTCTACACCAGTGAGTTGCGCCCACGGCAACAGCGGTTGTCCGCGGCCCGGGCTCTGGGTATTGCCGTTATGCTAATGCTGGTTATTGCCGGCTACGGAGCCTGGCTCAGTTACGAGCAGCGCCAGTTGGCGCAAGAGATCACCGGCCTGGAGCAGCAGAATGCCCGGTTGGACGAGGCGGTGGCCAATCTGTCCGAGGCGGTCGAGCGTCGCCAGCCGGATCCGGAGCTGGAGGCGGCATTGCAGCGCATCAGTGAGACTCTGGCCCGGCGCCAACGCCTGCTTGAGCGTGTGGAAGGGCTGGTAGTCAGCCCGGGCAAAGGTTTTTCCCCGCAGATGGCGGCTCTGGCGAGGCAGATTCCGGAGAACGTCTGGCTCACCGGCATAGTCCTGGAGGCTCAGCCTCAGCGGATTCAGATCGAGGGCCGGACCCGTGCCTCGGCGCAGGTACCACTGTACCTGGAACAGCTGGGGCAGGCGCCGGCGTTTACAGGCAGGACCTTCGGCGTGTTCCGGCTTGATCGCCCGGACGAGGGTAGTTGGGTGGAATTCTTTGTGGCCAGTGAACCAGGTGTCGGGGAGGAGTCATGAGCGACGCCCGACAGAGTGGCCTGGCAAGGCTCGGAGACTGGTTCAATGATCGCCCCGCGAGGGAGCGAGTGTTGTTGCTTGTCACCGCGCTGGTGATCGTACTCTTTGCCGGATGGGAGCTTGCGCTGGCCCCTGTCAGCCAGGAGATCCGTAATCTGGAGAACCGTCAGGTACTGGCGGAAACCCGTCAGACTGATCTGCTCACCCGGCAACAGGAGCTGGAACAGATACTGGCCCAGGATCCTTCTGCGGAGCTGCGTCAACGACTGGAGCAGCGGCAGCGTCGTCTGGACCAGCTCGATCAGCAGGTTGCCGAGACCGCAGGCCAGCTGATCGCGCCACGGGCGATGGTGACGCTGTTGCGGGAAATGTTGGCGGCCGAGGGCAACCTGACCCTGCAGGCTCTGGAATTGAAAACACCGGAGCCGGTGTACGCGGAGTCCGGAGCAACCGGCTCCGGAACTGCCGAGGCTGGTGGTGAGCAGCCAGAACCGCTGCTGTTCGCCCACTCCGTGGAGCTGCGCGTTCAGGGCGGTTACCTGGACGTGCTCGCCTATCTCGAACGCCTTGAAGCAATGGATGATCGCCTGGGCTGGGTGCGGGTGAGTTATGACGCCACCTCATGGCCAGCCGGCGAAGCCGTGATCGAGGTGCGAACGCTGAGCCTGGAAAAGGCGTGGTTGGGGGTATGACATGAGACTGGCCGGATCATTGATCGCTATTATCGTTTTGTTCGCCAGCATGCCGGTCGCCGCCTTGCAGGATCCTACCAGGCCGCCCGGTACCGAAGCTCCGGTGATCCGGAGCCAGCCCGTGAGGCCCCTGTCCCTGGACTCCATCGTCTATGGTCAGGATCGCAAGGTCGCGGTTATTGAAGGCGAAGCGCTTCGGGAAGGCCAGGGTGCCAACGGTATTCGCGTCAGAAAAATTCATCAGGACCGGGTCGAGGTTCTGGACCGGGGGAGTCCCCGGATTCTATACCTGGACAAGCTTCCGCAAGTGCGGGGAACCCAATGACAGACATGCAGGCAACCATGAAATCCTTCAAAAAGCTGGCGTTGATTGTTGCTGCCGGAATGGTGCTGACCGCCTGCAGCAACAACCCGCTGATGCGCACGGGGGCAGCAACCTCCACGGACGCGGCGGACGATATCGTACGCACACTCGAACAGGCCGAAGCCGAACAACAGGGAGCGAGTTACTCCCGTGAGCCCGCCACCTCGGCCATGCCCGCCGATATCAGCGCCCAGCTGTTGCCGCCCCTTTCCGCGGACAACGATCTGGAAGAGCGCTTCGACGTCAATGCCCGGGGAGTGGCGGCAAACAGCTTCTTCCAGTCCCTGGTGACCGGTACCCGCTTCAATGTGGTCGTGCATCCGGAAGTCACGACAGCGATTGACCTCCGCCTGCGGGATGTCACCGTTCCTGAGGTCATGGACATTGTTGCCGACCTGTATGGCCTGGATATCCAGCGCAAGGGCCGTTTGTACCAGGTCAACGCCGACCGCATCCAGACCCGGATCTTTCCCATCGACTACCTGCATTTCAAGCGCAAGGGTGGTTCCGAAACCCGGGTGAGCTCGGGCCAGGTGACCAGTTCCAGGAACAACGCAAGTAATGGCGATACCGGCAACGAGGAAACCCGGAGCCTGATCGGCACCGCCATCTCCACCGAGACCGAATCGGATTTCTGGCAGGATCTGCGCACTTCCGTGGAAATGATTGTCAGCACCGGCGAGGGTGGCCAGGTGATTGTGAACCCGGGCCCGGGCCTGATCATGGTGCGGGGTGGTTCCGAACAGCTGCGTCTGGTGGAGGATTACCTGCGTCGGACCGAGCTGATCATGCAGCGTCAGGTGGTACTGGAGGCCAAGATTCTGGAGGTGGCACTCAATGAGGGCTATCAGCAGGGCATCAACTGGTCCGATCTCCAGCGCGCCTCCTCGGTAACGGCAGCAGACGGGTTGCCAGCGGATTTCACCGCCCAGAGCCTGGCCGGGCAGGCCATTCAAACGTCCGATATCGGCGGCCTGTTTTCCGCCACATTCCGGGAAGGCAGTTTTACCGCGCTGATTGAACTGCTGGGTACCCAGGGTAACGTACAGATTCTCTCCAGCCCGCGGATTTCCACGGTGAACAACCAGAAGGCAGTGATAAAGGTAGGTACTGACGAGTTTTTCGTGACTGACATCGACTTCGATGATGAGAATTCCGCCGTCACCGGTTCGGATAGCACCTCCACCTCCGTGGAGCTGACGCCGTTCTTCTCCGGCATCTCCCTGGATGTAACGCCTCAGATCGGCGAAGACGGAAACATCACCTTGCACGTGCATCCGTCCGTGAGCGAGGTCAATGATCAGGAAAAAATAATTACTATCGGTGAGCGGGACGTGACCCTGCCCCTGGCAGCCAGCAAGGTAAGGGAGACTGACAGCGTGGTCCGCGCCGAAAGCGGCCAGATCGTGGTGATTGGTGGTCTGATCCAGAACACCAGCGAGGACACCAATTCCTCGGTACCTTTCTTCAGTGAAATTCCCCTGGTCGGTGAGCTGTTCAAGCAGCGCCGGTTCGAGTCCCGCAAGAGCGAGCTCGTGATTTTGCTGCGGCCGGTGGTTGCCCAGACGTCGACCATGAACGCGGATGTTTCCGCGAGCCGGGAACGTATGGAGGTGCTGCGGGAGTTGCTGCAGTCCTCGCGGTCAGTCACGCCGGAGCCGGAGAAAGCGCCACGCTGATATGTACGAAGCCCATTTCGGACTGCAGGAAGCACCGTTCGCATTGACGCCCAACACCCGCTATTTCCTGCGGGCGCCCAGCCATGCCGATGCGTTGGAACTGCTGCTCGTGGCACTGAAAGAACGGGAAGGGTTTATCAAGATTACCGGTGAAGTGGGTACCGGCAAGACCCTGCTGTGCCGGTTGCTGCTCAAGGATCTGCGGGACCGGGTCAGCACGGCTTATATCCCCAATCCTAATCTGCCTCCTGAAGCACTGTACGAAGCGGTGGCCGAAGAACTCGGCGTGGATGTCTCCAAATGTGCCAACACCCATCAGGTACTGAAAGCCCTGAATCGGCGCCTGATCAAGCTGGCCATGGAGCGGCGGTCTGTTGTTCTGGTGATCGATGAGGCCCAGGCCATGCCTGAGCCGACCATCGAGGCGCTCCGGTTACTCACCAACCTGGAAACGGAAAGCAGAAAACTTCTACAGGTGGTGCTGTTCGGCCAGCCCGAGCTGGATGTCATGTTGGGCAAGGAAAGTCTGCGGCAGTTGCGCCAGCGCATCACCTTCCAGTACAGGCTCAGTGCCCTCGATCGCCAGTCTGTTAGCCAGTATTTGCGTCACCGGCTGGCCCAGGCCGGCTATAACGGAGGAGAGCTCTTCGCCCCGGCAGCCCTGAAACTCATTACCCGTTCTTCCGGTGGTATACCCAGGCTGGTCAACGTGTTGGCCCACAAGGCCATGCTGGCGGCCTGGGGACAGGGCGCCCGACAGGTGAGCCGCGTACACGTTCTCAGTGCTATCCGGGATACCGAAAGCGCAAGGCGGCCAGGCCTGCTGGGGAGGTGGTTATGAGCCTGTTGAATGACGCACTCCGGGCCGCAGAGCAGCGCCAGCAGAAGCCGGAGGCGCCTGCTGCCTACACCGGCCAGAGGTACACAGTGCCGCCCAGAAAAAACCGGTTGGTGCTGGTGCTCAGTCTACTGGTGGTTGTGCTGGCGTCAGTGGCCGGTTACGCCCTGCTTGCCGGCAAGCAGGGCGTTCCGGAAACCGCACAGGCAGGGGCACAGGATTCACTGCCGCCGATTGCGGCGCAATCCGGGAACAACTCCACTGAGTCCGCTGTTAACGAGGTGCCAGAGGATCGGGGTGTGGAGATTGCAGCTGAAAAGCCAGTTACCGAACCGGTAAAGGTCGAAGCACCGCAGCCGGTCGCCGCGAAGGTGGCTGACGAGGCACCGGGAACCTCGCCCGGGATTGCGCTGGAGCCTGCTCCTGGGTCAAAGGCCGAGCCCGAGACCAAGACCGAGCCGGCGGCGGCCCCTGAAAAACAGGTTGCCCAAAACCCCCGGCCGGAACCGGCAAACGCACAGGTCGGCCAGTCGCAACCGGTTGAGCCCGAAACCGAACCGGCACAGGTCAAACAAGTGCGTGAGACCCCGGAGGGTATTGACCGTCGAGTGAGCCGCGAACTGACCTCTCTGCTCAGGCAAGGCCGTTTCCGGGAAGCCGGTGAAAGGTTGCGGGCACTGCTGGCGGAACAGCAGGCTCCCGTGAGCCGCGCGACCCTGGCAAGAGCTCTTCTGGTGGAAGGTCAGCCGGAAATTGCCCTGGCCTGGCTGCCTGCACCGGAGGTGATGGCTGTGCCCGAATTGCGCTTGCTCCGGGCCAGAGCCTTGCTGGCCACCGGTGAACTGGGCGGTGCGGTCGCGGTTCTGCGCAGCCAGGTACCGCCCCTGGAGGGGAATATTGAATACCGGGTAACCCTGGCAACCCTGCTGCAACAGGCCGGCGAGAGTGGTGAGGCGGCTGAACAATGGACCGCCCTGCTGACGACAGATGACAGCCGCGCCGCCTGGTGGGTGGGCCTTGGTGTAGCCCTGGAATCCCAGGGCAAAGCTGCCAGCGCCGAGCGGGCCTATACCCAGGCCGCAGCATTGCCGGGGCTGTCGCAGTCCCTGGCGGATTATGTGCGTGAACGTTTGAAGCAATTACAGGCAGGCTGAATGGCAACGGAACCGAAGAAAAAGCTCCGTCTTGGCGACCTGCTGGTGCAGAACGACGTCATTACCGAGGAGCAGCTCCAGACCGCATTGGGGGAGCAGAAAAACAGCGGCCGCAAGCTCGGCAAGACCCTGGTGGATCTCGGCTATGTGGATGAAGACACCATCCTTAATATGCTGTCACGCCAGCTAGACCTGCCGTTCGTGCAGCTGCGCCACTTCCGCTTCAATGAGCAACTGGTGCGTCGGCTCCCGGAAGCCATTGCCCGCCGTTTCCGGTCCCTGGTGCTGGACGAGCAGGGCGGCGAGCTGCTGGTAGGCATGGCGGATCCGCTGGATATTTTTGCCTACGACGAGCTGGTGCGGGTACTGAAACAGCCGATCCGCCAGGCCGTGGTGCGCGAGAGCGAACTGCTCTCTACCCTTGATCTCGTCTACCGCCGAACCGAAGAGATTGCCTCCCTCGCCGAAGAGCTGGAGGATGAGCTCTCCGATGACGCCTTTGACCTTGCCAGCATGTCGGAGGAGCCGGAAAGCGAAGACGCCCCGGTGGTCCGCCTGCTCAAGACTCTGTTCGAAGATGCTGTGCAGGCCCGCAGCTCCGATATCCACATCGAGCCAGACGAGACCGTGGTCCGGATCCGGCAGCGTGTGGACGGTGTGTTGCAAGAGCACGTGATGAAGGAAAAGCGGGTCAACGCCGCGCTGGTCCTGCGCCTGAAACTGATGGCGGGACTCAATATCTCCGAGAAGCGCCTGCCTCAAGACGGTCGCTTCAACGTGCGGGTCAAGGGCCGCAGCATCGACGTCCGGATTTCCACCATGCCGGTGCAGTACGGCGAATCCGTGGTCATGCGTCTGCTCGATCAGAGCCAGGGCCTGCTCGATCTCGACAGCATCGGTATGCCGGAGGAATTGCTGCAACGTTTCCGGCGAATGATCCGCAAGCCCCACGGCATGATCCTGGTGACCGGCCCCACCGGTAGCGGTAAGACCACCACACTGTACGGGGCACTGACCGAGCTCAACCGCCCGGAAGTGAAGATCATTACCGCCGAGGACCCGGTGGAATACCGGCTGCCTCGGATTACCCAGGTGCAGGTCCATCCCCGAATCGGCCTCGAGTTTGCCGATGTACTCCGGGCCGGTCTGCGCCAGGATCCGGACATCATGCTGGTAGGTGAGATGCGGGACCGGGAGACGGTGGAAATCGGCCTGCGCGCCGCCATGACCGGTCACCTGGTATTGTCCACGCTGCACACCAACGATTCCATCAGCAGCGCCATGCGCCTGATCGACATGGGCGCCGAGCCATTCCTGGTCTCCAGCTCCCTGCTCGGGGTGGTGGCTCAGCGCCTGGTGCGCCGGGTTTGCGAGAACTGTTCTGCGCCCTACGAGCCCACTGAGCAGGAGCGGGTCTGGCTGGAAACCTTCGACCTCGATCCCCTGGATCGTGAAGCCGGGTTTGTCCACGGTCGAGGTTGTTACCAGTGCAGTAACACCGGTTACAAGGGGCGTATCGGCGTCTACGAAATGCTTGAGATGAACGAGCCCATGCTGGACGCCTTGCGCCAGCAGGATGTCTCCGGCTTCAGCAAGGCCGCCCGGCTGAGTCATCTCTACCGTCCGCTAGGTCAGTGTGCCATGGACTATGCTTTGCGGGGTGTGACCACCCTGGAGGAAGTGGCCCGGGTGGCGGCTACCTCCGAAGGGGAGTTCTCGCCGGAAGACGAATTTCCGGGGCCGGATGAACCCCTCGGAGGCGGTGCCTGATGCAGTTCTCCTACCGGGGCAAGGATACCAATGGCAGCGTGAAGCAGGGCTCCCTGATTGCCGGCAATGCCGATGCGGCCGCTGCCGAGCTGATGCGCCGGGGCATCACGCCCCTGACCATCCGGGAACAGGCCGAGACCCGCTCGCTGTCTGACCGCGTCAACCGGATGGCGGTGTTCCGGGGCAGGGTAACCCTGGATGAGCTGATCGTGTTCTGCCGTCAGATGCATTCTCTGACCCGGGCCGGCATTCCCCTGATCCGGACCATGCGCGGGCTGGCCGAGACCTCCCGTTCACCGGTACTGGCGGAGGTGCTGGACGATGTAACGGCACGGCTTGAAGGCGGCACTGCGATGGCGGCTGCCATGCAGGCCCATCCGGATGTTTTCTCCGACATGTTCGTCGCCATGATCCACGTCGGTGAGAACACCGGCCGTCTGGACGACGCGTTCAAACGGCTTGCCGACATTCTGGAACTGGAGCGGGACACCAAGCGCCGGCTCAAACAGGCCATGCGCTACCCGACGTTTGTGGTGGTGGCGCTGCTGGCGGCGCTGATGGTGGTGAACTTCCTGGTAATTCCGAAGTTTGCCACAGTGTTCAACAAGCTGGGGGCGGATCTGCCGTTCCTGACCCAGGTTCTGGTCGGCACCTCGAACTTCCTGCTCGGGTATTGGTACGTGGTGCTGTTTGCGGTCGCAGCCAGCGGCCTGCTGTTGAGGCAATGGAAACAGACCGAGCAGGGCAGGCTGACCTGGGACCGATACAAGTTGAGGCTCCCGGTGATCGGCAATTTGCTGGAACTCATCACCCTGAGCCGGTTTGCCCGTAACTTCGCTTCCATGCTGGCAGCCGGCATGCCGGTCAATCACGCCTTGACGGTGGTGGCTGATGCCACGGACAACGCCTGGATCGCACTGCATATAAGGGACATGCGGGCGGGCGTCGAACGAGGCGAAAGCCTGCTCCGCACGGCACGGCAAAGCGATATGTTCACCCCCCTGATCCTGCAGATGATTGCGGTGGGGGAGGAAACCGGCGCGGTGGACGAAATGCTCACCAACGTGGCGGATTTCTACGACGAAGACATCGATTACGGCCTGAAGCGGCTGGCGGAATCCATTGAGCCGATCCTGATTGTGGCCATGGGCATCCTGGTCCTGATCCTGGCGCTGGGGGTATTTCTGCCCATCTGGGATCTTGGCTCGGCAGCCATGGGGCGGGGCTGAGTTGGCTGCGGTCAACGCCGTGGGCTATGTCGGGGCGGACAACCATCGCCGGTTTCAGTGGTTGGTGGCGTTCTGCCTGCTGGGTGTGGCGGTCAGTATATTGCTCGTGTCCCTTGAGCGCACTGCCGCCCAGGCGGAGCGACAAAGTGTGCAGCTGATGCTGAACCAGCTTCGTAGCGCACTGGTGGTAAAAGGCGCCGAGGTCATGTTGACCGGCGGAAGGTTGGAGGATTGGCAGGGCACCAATCCAGTGGACTTGCTGCAATCGGCCCCTATGAACTGGGGCGGTGATTGCAGCGGGGCGGAACACCAGAAAGGCAGCTGGTGTTTTATGCGGGACGAGCGGGTTTTGGCGTACCGGTCCCGGTGGGTGGAGTTTCCGGGATTGAATGGTGGCCCGGAACAGGCGGAGTGGCTTTTTTGGCGGGTGGAAACGGAATTTGCCCGGCTGGCAAAGGTTCCCGAACGCCGGGCGGTGGGGCTGGTGTTAAATCGTGTGAATTTTGGTCAGCAAAAGCCTTATTAACTTTGGGGTTAATAGCAGTTATGAGAAAATTGAGTGATAAATCAACTAAAGGAGCTTGTATGAGCGCTCAACAACGGAATCGGGGTTTTACCCTGATTGAGCTGGTGGTGGTGATTGCCATACTGGCGATTCTGGCGGCGTTTGCATTGCCGCGGTTTGCGCAGCTTTCTGAGGAGGCGCATCGCTCCAATGTGAAAGCAACTACCGGCGCCGTGGCTGCGGGTGTAGCGCTGGTAAAAGCCCAGAATGTCACCAATGGTTCGACTGGAGCCACAGTGGATGTCGATGGTTTTGGCAACGGTTTGGTAGATGTGGGCCCGAATGGCTGGCCGGTCTCAGTTGGCAGTGATAGTGCTAGCGCCACCATGGATGCCGCTCGTTGCATCGAGGTCTGGAATGGTGTGTTGCAGGCAAACGCGCCCAACGTTGCGACAGCCGCAGCGGATGGTGTGGATTATGTTGTGGCGGCGGTTGCGGACGGTGATGCCGGCGAGGGAGCTGACTGCGAGTTCACCTACCAGGTTGATGGTCTGGCAGGTACTGCTGATGAGAAACGGATTGTGTACGATGCCGATACTGGCGAAGTAACAACGAATGTAAACTGAGCTAATTGATAGCCATAAAAAACGACTTAAACGCGGAGTAGAGAAATGAAAGACATGATTCAAAGCAGGAAAGAGCAAGGCTTCACCCTTATCGAGCTGGTGATGGTCATTGTGATTCTGGGCATTCTGGCGGCGTTTGCTTTGCCGAGGTTTGCGGATCTTGGAGGAGATGCTGAAGAGGCCTCTATTCAGGGAGCGCGAGGGGCGGTCAAGTCCGCCTCAGGGATTGCCCACTCTGCATGGTTAGCGGATGGCAATTCTCCCGCAACCGTCACTCTTGAAGGTGAAGCAATTACCATGGTTAACGGTTACCCTACAGCGGATACAGAAGCCGATACGACGAATGGTACTTCAGGCACCCAAGGCATCGCCGAAGCAGCCCAGATTACGGATGACTTCACATTGACCTATGACGGCACAGATACGCTGACGGTGGCAAATGACGGTTGCTCGTTTACCTATCAGAATGACGGAACAAACCCACCGGTTGTAAGTGTCGTAAGCTGTCCCTGACGGATCTTTTACAAGCTTACGTTTCGGGTGGGAATTACTAGTCATCCGACGCTTGGCTGGTCAGCCCTTAATGCCGAGGCGCAGATTAATCATGCTTCGGCCAATGGCAGGAGAGCGGTCTGGAGGCCCTAATGGTAGCATGAGGAAGAATTTTGTATCATGTTCCAAAGGCTTCACCTTGGTAGAGCTGGTCTTGGTGATAATCTTGATAGGCGTGTTTTCCACTCTCGCAATCGGCCTGTTCACCAACCGCTCCGCATTCTCTCCCTTGCTGGTCACCCAGCAACTTGCCTCCGCAACGCTGCTTGCCCAGCAGGCAGCGTTGGCGGGGAATCCTTCCAATAGCGTTGTCATTCGACAGCTAGCTGATGTGCTCCAGTTCGAGGCTGCAGGCGAGAGTTTTACTCTGGAGCGTGAAGGTGCGTCACTGAGCTACCGTGCCAGTGGCGGCTCTTTCGCTCCGGTTCCGGCAACAGGACTAACTGTATCATTCGACGGATTCGGTCGGGTGGCTGCCCCGGTACCGCGCGAAAACATCGATTTCCGTATCACCGGAGCCAGCCAGTACGATCTGTGCCTGAGCTCGTTGGGTGCGGTCTATCAGGGAGCCTGCCAGTGAAACGGCAATCCGGCGTGACCCTGGTCGAGTTGGTTATTACCATCGTCGTGCTCGGCGTTGCCATCGCCGGTGTGGTCGGTGCTTTTGCGGTGATCAGTGGCCGGAGTGCAGACCCGCTGAACCAGACGCGCGCTATAACTCTTTCCCAGCTGTACATGGATGAGATCCTGACCCGCTACTATGACGAATCCACCCCGGTGGGTGGCGGCAAAGTGGCGTCGGGGGATGTGGATTGTGCGACCGCTGGTCCCGATGGCGAGACTCGACCCACCTTTGATGACGCCGACGACTACGATGGCCTGGCGGATTCCCCGCCTCAAGATGGCGAGGGGAGTGATCTCTCCGGCTATGGTGGCTTCTCGGTCAGCGTGGCCGTTGCCTGCGCGGGTTCCGAGGTCGGTGTCGCCAACGAAGATGCCAAACGTATCGATATCACCATCACCGATCCCTCCGGCCAGGACTGGCTGTTCACCGCCTATCGGGCCAATTTCTGATGCGACGGTCGGCCGGTTTTACCCTCGTTGAACTGGTAATGGTGATCGTGTTGCTGGCAATCATCGCCACGATATCGGTCCAGTTTGTCACTCTGTCGACTCAGGGTGCCCTGGATGTCGGCTCTCGGCAGCAGCGTGCTCTGCAGGGTGTGGTGGTCAGTGAACAGGTATCCCGGGAGCTGCGTCAGGCGTTTCCGATTTCAGTCCGCACCTCTGGATCTTGCATTGAGTGGCTGCCGGTCTTGTCCGCAACCACCTATATTCGGCTAACCCGTGGGCCCGGCTTCGATGAGATTGAGGTCGCGCCTTTCGCCAGTGCGCCGTCCCTGGGCGATGCCCGTGCGCTGATCTATGGTTATGGCTCGACCACCACCAGCGATCTTTACGACTCCAGCAATCCCGGACCGGTCAGTCCGCTGATCAGTAGTATCGACAACAGCGTTTCTCCAGCTTTGATTAATTTGTCCGCTGCCCATCGGTTCAGCCAGCGCTCTCCCGAGCGGCGGTTGTTCGTTGTGGGGGCACCGATCAGTTATTGTCAGAGCGGCCGTTTTCTCTACCGGTATAGTGATTATGGCGCGAGCCCCACGCAGGCGACACCTCCGACCTCCGGAACCCGTGAGGTGCTGGCCGCGAATATTACCGGAACAGTGGATTTTTCCTTCAATCCACCAACGCTCCAACGGGGGGCTCTGGTGAGTTTTTCTTTCGTTCTCGAGAATCCGGGTAGCGGAGAATCGACACCCGTGAGCCAGGAGGTACAGATTCGCAATGTACCCTGATCTCCGTTCACATGCACATCTGGCAATCCGCCGTCAGAAAGGTATTGGCCTGCCGATTGCCCTGTTTGTCATCACAGTGCTGGCGCTTCTGGTGGCTGGTATGGCCCAGCTTCAGCAGGCTACCGGTCAGTCCATCAGCCTGCAGATCCAGTCTCAGCGGGCCTTTCACGCCGCGGAAAGTGGTGCACAGCTGGCCGTGGCGGAAATGCTGGATGGTGGAGACTGTGCGACTGTTCCGGCATCGGTGGATTTCGCTGTTGGTGGGCTGAAGGAGTGTCGTGCGGATATTCAATGCAGTGTTACAGCCCCGCTTTCAATACCGGGAGGCGGGGGTAATCGTGTTTACACGCTCGTGAGTAGCGGAGAGTGCGGTAGTGGAGACGAGTTGGCCCGGCGGGCAGTGGAGGTACGGCTCAGGTGAGGTTTTCGCTAAGTTTGTTCAAGTGTCGTTGTGCGGCAGCCGGTGCGTTGACTCGCGGATTTCTGGTGTTCCTGTTCGGGCTGGTATTCAGCCATGGAGTGTGGGCAGCCTGTTCTCCACAATACAAAGGGCTAGCGACGATTAACGAGGTCCACCAGTTATCCCAGGGCAACAGCAATACCCGCCTGGTTGAAGTGAAAGTCCTGTCCTCGTTGATTACCTCTGATGACTACCACGACTGGACCCTCGAGATATGTAGCCCCACTGGAAACACCGCACTTTGCACGGGCGAACTTAGCCTGTCTGACTTCGATGACTCGACATACCCGTGGGTCGTTGCGGATACAGGTCTGATCCTCTCAGAGGAATATATTAATTTCGACGAGATGGACCTCATCCTCAAAGCGGGTAACGGCCAGACAATCGATTACCTTCAAGTGGGCGAATACGATTACCAGCAGGATGCCACGTGCACTCCAGCCTATGATTGGCAAGCCCCTGCCTCCAACACCAAAACCCTGGCCCGTACACCCGACGGTACTGGCGATTGGGGTTTCAGCTCTGGTAACTCGGGGGATATCACCGAAGGAACGACGAATGATGGTGGCGAAGACGGACCAGGAGTCAGCATTGATAACGTAACCGTGGCTCAGGGCCAGCCTGCCGTTTTTACTGTGTCGCTTGCGACGCCAGCAGTTACTGACTTGTTGGTGGACTTCGAAACACGAAGCGACACCGCGATAGCGGGCATTGATTTCACTGCGACCACTGGAACGCTGACGATTCCTGCAGGGGGTCTCAGCGGGACAGTCACTGTGCCCACGCTGTTCTCGGGGCAGACTGTGGAAACCCGCTTCAACCTCAACCTGAGCAATGCCAGGGATACGACAGGCTCGCCTTATGGTCAGATCTCGAGTCAGCTGGGGGTAGGGACAATACTGCCGGCTCCCCCATTGGGTGGTTTCGGGGTCGATGTGCCGGAGGTCGCAAGTGTCTGCGGCACTGCACTGGTAACCGTCAGAGTGTTTAATGGCCTTGGTAATATTCTGTCAGGCTATGATGGCACCATTTTTTTACAGACCAGCTCGGGAAGAGGCGACTGGCGCCTGGGATCCGGCTCTGGAATTCTGAGCCCCGATCCGGATACCGATAATGATGGTTTTGCCTCTTATCAGTTTGCGCCGGCGGATGATGGAGTGGTCCAGCTCAGGCTGGAGAATTCGAGCGCTGATGAGCTGACCGTCAATGTCAGGGATAGCTCTGGGAGTCCCTCCATTGTTTCTGCTCCGATCCAGTTTCTGGAAAACGCTCTCGTCATCGGCATCACTGATTCTGCTGGCGCCGATTTGGTTGCCCAACGTGACCATGAATTGCAGGTGCAAGCAGTGCGCCAGGATCCTGATGGCGACGAGTGTGGGGTGATCCCGGATTACAATGGGAACGTCGTACTCAAGGCATGGCTTTCACGGAGTGCTGATGATCCGGCCGGAGAGGCACCTTCTGCCTTGGGTGTTACCTCCCCAACGATCCCCGACGCCGAACCTGGCACCCCGAATCTGACACTGTCCTTTTCCAATGGCACGGCTCCCCTCAGCTGGCGCACGACGGATGTGGGGCAGTACCGTTTGAATCTGGTGGACGACAGCTCCGGATTTGTTGTTGACGTAAATGGCCAGCCGATTCCGGTTGTGGGTGTCAGCGATTTGTGGACGGTGAGACCCGATCGGTTTGACGTCGCGGTAGCCGGCAACCCCGCAGCTGCGGATGCTGACGGCGCTGTCTTTGAAACCAGTGGGGCACCGTTTGAGGTTACAGTTACTGCGCTGGGCGCTGCTGGTGCCCCCACTATCAGTTACGGACAGGAAGGGACTCCCCAGGGTGCTTTTATAACCCACACGCTGGAAGCTCCGTCGGGTGGAATCGACGGTGAACTTTCAGGCTCGCTGACTATTCCCGGGGCGAGCTTTGAGAACGGTGTGGCGAGAATGGCAGACCTGGCATGGAGCGAGGTTGGCATAATCAAGCTACAGGCTGAAAATCCGGGTTATCTGAGTGTTGCTCCGGTGGTCAATGGGGAATCGACGAGCGTCGGACGATTTATTCCCGCATATTTTGGGCTGGCGGTAGATACAGGCGAGCTGGAGCCGGCCTGCAGCTCGGGTGCATCTTACGCCTATACCGGCCAGTCATTGGGATGGTCCCTGATTCCCGAGTTGTTCATAACACCCTATAACTCGCAGGATATCGAGACGCGTAATTATACCCTTGGTGGGTTTCGAAAATTAGCCGCGCCTGATGTGGTTCGACAGGTACCGGTGTCTGACGAAAACGCCCTCACGATTTCGGGCGCTCCTTATCCTGTAACGCTATCCCTTCAGCCCGGGACGCTCGAGAACGCAGCCGCAGGTTCGGGCGAAATGATTTATCAGTTTTCGAGCGATGACCAGGTGACTTATTTAAAGAGCCTAGCTGCCCGGGTTGCGCCATTCGGACCGGACCTGCGAATTGGTCTCGATAGCGTTTCCGATAGCGACGGTGTTAACGCATCGACATTGCCCGACATCCAGCCAAGTGCCCCTTTCCAAATCCGCTACGGCCGCCTGCAAATGGAAAACGTCTACGGCCCCGAAACCGTGGACGAGTTGTTCATGCCATTTTCCGCCGAGTATTGGAATGGATCGGGCTTCGTGACGAATACCGATGATGGTTGTACGGCCTGGAACACAGCAGATATCACTGACCCCGAGGCCTACCATTCGCTAGTTGCGGACTCTTCGGTTCTGGCGGGCGGCGTCGGCGGGCCGCTGGTGTTGGAGCCCAATGGTGACCGTGGTACGGATACGCTCAGCTGGGACATGCCCACCTGGCTCGAAGGCGACTGGAATCAGGACGGTGCGCTGGAGGATCCCTCAGCGACGGCGACGTTTGGGGTGTTCCGGGGGAATGACCGGATTGTTTATTGGCGGGAGCGGTAAAAGTGGGGTCTGAAGAAAGCTTTCTTCTGACCCCGGGTTAGGTTGTTGGGCTTTGCTGCATAATCCCCAGGTGAAAATGGGGTCAGATGAAGGCTTTCATCTGACCCCGGAGTGCGCGTCTGACCTGGTAGCTTGGCGCCAGTTGCCGCCCCCGTGAGTCCTCTGGTTCAGTCTTCCTCGCCCTCCGGATGATCCAGCCCCAGCTCGTTGATCTTCCTCGTCAGCGTATTCCTTCCCCAGCCCAGCAAAATCGACGCGTCCCTGCGCCGGCCGCCAGTGTGTTTCAGGGCGGTTTCGATCATGATTTTTTCGAACTCGGGGATGGCGGTATCGAGGATGCCTTTTTTGCCGCGTTTGAGTTCCTGTTCGGCCCAGTTGCGTAGGCCTTCCTGCCAGGTCTGGCCGGTGGCGGTCGTTTCGGATTCGGCCTGGTGCAGCAGTTCCGGTGGCAGGTCGTCGATGTGGATTTCCCGGCCGCTGGCCATGACGGTCAGCCAGCGGCAGGTGTTTTCCAGCTGGCGGACGTTGCCGGGCCAGGGCAGGGTGGTGAGGTACTCCTCGGCGTCCGGGCGCAGGATCTTGGGCTCGACGGCCAGTTCCTTGGCGGCCCGCTTGAGAAAGTGTTGCATGAGCCGGGGGATGTCTTCCCGTCGCTCGGCCAGTTTGGGCAGGTGTACCCGGATCACGTTCAACCGGTGGAACAGGTCTTCCCGGAAACTGCCGGCCTGGACCAGTTTTTCCAGGTCCTGGTGGGTGGCGGCGATGATGCGTACGTCCACCTTGATCGGAGTGGTGCCGCCAACCCGGTAGAATTCACCGTCTGCCAGAACCCGCAGCAGTCGGGTCTGGGTGTCCGCCGGCATGTCTCCGATCTCGTCCAGGAACAGGGTGCCGCCATTGGCTTGCTCGAAGCGCCCCTGACGGGCCGCGCCCGCACCGGTAAAGGCGCCTTTCTCATGACCGAACAACTCGGATTCAATCAGATCCTTGGGGATCGCGGCCATGTTCAGGGCAATGAACGGGTGCTTGGCCCTGGGGCTGTGATTGTGCAGGGCCTGGGCGACCAACTCTTTGCCGGTACCGCTCTCGCCGTTGATCAGTACCGTAATGTTGGAATGGGAAAGCCGGCCAATGGCGCGGAATACCTCCTGCATGGCAGGGGCCTCGCCGATGATCTCGGTGTTGCGCTGGACGCTTTCGGTCTGCGGTTCGGACTTGGCCCGCTGTTCGTGGCTGTGGGCCACCGCACGCTTGACCAGGGCCACGGCATCGTCCACATCGAAGGGCTTGGGCAGGTATTCGAAAGCGCCGGTCTGGTAACTGGTGACCGCACTTTCGAGGTCCGAGTGCGCGGTCATGATGATCACCGGCACGTCCCGGTGCGCTTCCACGATCTGGGAGAGCAGGGTAATGCCGTCCACGCCCGGCATGCGGATGTCACTGATGATGGCATCGGGGTGTTCGTGCTCCAGGCGGGTCATGATGCTTTCGCCGCTGTCAAAGACCCGGGGGTGCATGCCGGCCTGGTTCAGGGCGCGTTCCAGCACCCAGCGAATACTGCGGTCGTCGTCTATGATCCAGACGTTCGCCGGTTGGCTCATGGGTTTTCCTCCAGGGGCAGGAAGATGATGAAGTCCGTTTTCCCGGGCTCGCTCTCACATTCCACGAGCCCGTGATGTTGTCCGATGATGCTCTGGGTAATCGACAGGCCCAGGCCGGTACCGCTGGCACGGCCACTTATCATCGGATAGAAAATGTTCTGCAACAGGTCCGGTGGGATTCCGGGGCCGTTGTCGATCACGTCCACACGGCAGGCCAGGCGATAGCGTTTATGGCCGATCGTGAACTGGCGCAGGGCGCGGGTCCGGAACATGATGGTGGGCGGTTCCTCATCGCTTGCCCCGGTCTGATTTTCAAAGGCAGCTTCCATGGCGTTGCGGGCAATGTTGAGGAAGGCCTGGATCAGTTGTTCCTTGTCGGCCCAGAGCTCCGGCAGGCTTGGGTCGTAATCGCGCAGGAAAGTTACCCGGCCTTTGCTCTCGGCCTCGAGTAACGTGCGCACCCGCTCCAGCACCTCATGGATGTTGGTGGGCGCGAATTTGAGTGCCTTGTTCGGGCCCAGCATGCGGTCCACGAGGCTGCGCAGACGGTCGGCCTCGTCGATGATCACCCGGGTGTACTCCCGCTGGTCTTCGTCGTTCAACTCGCGGTCCAGCAACTGCGCAGCGCCCCGAATGCCGCCTAGCGGGTTCTTGATCTCGTGGGCCATGCCGCGGACCAGAATGCGCGATGTTTCCTGCTGTGAGATCAGGTCCTCTTCCCGGCTGATGCGCAGTAGCCGATCTCGCGGCTGGATTTCGATGAGCAGTTCTGTCGGGTCCAGGGAAATGGGCGTGACCGAGTAGTCCACGGTCAGCCTCGCTCCGCTGGTGAGCACGAATTCCGCTTCCCGGCGGGTGTAGGATTGCCCGTTTTCCAGGGCGGCGTATAGGGTATTGAGCGCATCCTCGGACGCCGCGAGAATCTCGCTGAAGGGGTGGCCCTGGCTGCGGGTGAGGCTGGTCTCGAACAGGCTCTCGGCGGCTGGATTCAGGTAACGGATTTTCAGGCTGTCCTCAAGAACCAGAACCGCTGTGGTCAGGCTGTCGAGAATGCTCTTGTATCCGTCGTTTGTGGCCGGGGCGAACGCCATGGGCAATTCCTGTCGTGTCGTTTTGAAGATGACGGGGTAGGAATTGCAAAAACTGAACCACTTTGGCCGATTTGCCACAAAAGATGGGCAAAGGCGGGGCCTGTGCCCGCCACGGCACGGCCCGCGTGCCGTACACTGGTGCATGACTTCGGCCAGAGGGTGGTCAGCCGGGCAATTCCGCCCTGTTGCTGATCAGAGTATGGCCTTTATCTGGTGCGAGCGCACCAAACTGGTGCGAAAAAATTGCAAGGGTCAGTTTCTCACTGACGGACGATGGACGGTAAAGGTGATGGGGGAGCCGGTTTTCACCTGCACGCCGTTTTCGTCCACGATGTGAACCCGGGCCTCATGGGTACCCCGGAAAATGTTGTTCACTACCACTGAGCCCGAGCTGGTCTGGGCAACGGGCTGGCCGTCGAGCGTGACCTCGTACTTGTGACCGGCTTGCAGTCCCGGTGTGCTGGTGACTTCGAAGCGAACATTGCCGCTGCCGCTTTGGAAGGCCTGCTCATTCTGCGGCTGCACGAAGGAGACGCTCTCATAGACCGCGCCCTCGCGTTTCACTTCTTCCCGGAGCTTTTCGGTCTCGCGGACGGTCTGGGGTTTGGGTAGGGTGACGGTAGTGACCGGTTTTACATCAACCGTTTCTCCACCCTCAATCGGCTCGTCGGAGAAGGTGACATTGCCCTGGGCGTCCACGTGGCGGTACACCTCACCAAGGGCCGGTGCCGAGAGCAAAACAAGAAAACCTGCCACCAATCCGTACTTCGCGTGCATAACCGTAACCTGCAATGATGGTTTGGTTTGATTATCAACGGCCTGTCAGGCCATTTCAACGCTCTGGTCGATCCTTGTTGGTTACATATCGTTAAGGGCGCGAGAGTGTGCGGCCGCGCACAAAAAAGCCCCGCACGGGGCGGGGCCTTCCAGTAATCCGATGGGAGTCGGATCAGCAGGAGTAGTACAGGTCGAACTCAACCGGGTGAGTGGTCATGTTCAGACGCTCCACTTCGCCCTGCTTCAGGTCGATGTAACCGGCGATCATGTCTTCAGTGAAGACGCCGCCACGAGTCAGGAACTCGTGATCCTCTTCCAGGCACTTGAGTGCTTCCTGCAGGGTAGTGGCAACCTGAGGAATGTTCAGGGCCTCTTCCTTCGGCAGGTCGTACAGATCCTTGTCCATGGCATCGCCCGGGTGGATCTTGTTCTGGATGCCGTCCAGGCCAGCCATCATCAGGGCGGCGAAGGCCAGGTACGGGTTGGCCGCCGGATCCGGGAACCGCACTTCCACGCGGCGTGCCTTCGGGCTGTTTACATACGGGATACGGATGGAGGCGGAGCGGTTGCGGGCGGAGTAGGCCAGCATAACCGGCGCTTCAAAACCTGGAACCAGTCGCTTGTAGCTATTGGTGGCCGGGTTGGTGAAGGCGTTGATCGCCTTGGAGTGCTTGATGATGCCGCCGATGTAGTACAGCGCCATTTCGCTCAGGCCTGCGTAGCCGTCGCCGGCGAACAGGTTCTTGCCATCCTTGTTCAAGGACATGTGCACGTGCATGCCGGAGCCGTTATCGCCAACCACCGGCTTGGGCATGAAGGTGGCGGTCTTGCCGTAGGCGTGGGCCACATTGTGTACGCAGTACTTCAGGATCTGAACTTCGTCCGCCTTGCGGGTCAGAGTGTTGGCGCCAACACCGATTTCACACTGGCCGGCAGTGCCGACTTCGTGGTGGTGCACTTCGATTTCCAGACCCATGGACTCCATAGCGGCACACATGGCGCCACGCAGGTCGTGCAGGCTGTCTACCGGCGGAACCGGGAAGTAGCCGCCTTTCACGCCAGGACGGTGACCGATGTTGTTACGATCGAAGTCTTCGCCGGAGACCCAGGCAGCTTCTTCCGAGTGCAGGGAGTACATGGCGCCCTGCATGTCTACGTTCCATTTTACCGAGTCAAATACGAAGAACTCTGGCTCCGGGCCGAACAGTGCGCCGTCGGCAATGCCGCTGGACTTCAGGTATTCCTCTGCACGACGGGCCACGGAGCGCGGATCACGCTCATAACCCTGCATGGTGGTCGGCTCCACGATGTTGCAGGTGATGTTGATGGTGGTTTCTTCGGTGAACGGGTCCAGGACGGAAGTCTCGTCGTCCGGCATCAGGATCATGTCGGATTCGTTGATGCCCTTCCAGCCTGCGATGGAGGAACCGTCGAACATCTTGCCGTCAGCGAAGAAATCCTCGTCGACCTCGGTGGCCGGCAGAGTCACGTGCTGCTCTTTACCGCGGCTGTCGGTGAAGCGCAGGTCTACCCATTTGACTTCGTGCTCTTTAATCAAATCAATCGTCTTGGACATTGTGCATGCTCCGTAAGTTATCCCGCGGTGCGGGCGCATTTCATGTTCGTGGTGCCGGATCGTTCAGTGAGACTGAGGTCCGATCTGTTTTTCGGGTTCGGGCAGCTTACCAAAAGCGTGCATCCCTTACCTGATAATTTTCGGCTGACTAAGCATAAGCAAGGGGCTTGCCAGTTTTTCACTTTTGCGCCAGAACGGCGCAGCCACAGGGCTTTCGGCCCGTTATGGCGCGTAGCCCGGATGGGTAATCCGCCGTTTTGCACCAAAGGAGTGCACCAAAAGAGTGCGATCACGCAGTAGATGCGTCATATCAGTGCGCAAGCGGTTGGTTAAAGAATAGGCACTAATCTTCATATTAACGACATCGACTTTTCGATATACTGCGCGCCGCTCATTTTTTCCTCAGGAAACCCGTTGTGATTGATAAGCTCAGAAATGTCGCCATTATTGCCCACGTAGACCACGGTAAGACCACCCTGGTTGACCAGTTGCTGCGCCAGTCCGGCACGTTGGACCGTAAGGAGCTCGAAAGCGAGCGCGTTATGGATTCCAACGACCAGGAAAAAGAGCGTGGCATCACCATTCTGGCCAAGAATACCGCGCTGAAATGGAAGGACTACGATATCAACATCGTGGACACTCCGGGGCACGCTGACTTCGGCGGCGAAGTTGAGCGGGTCATGAGCATGGTGGACAGTGTGCTGCTGGTGGTGGATTCCATCGACGGCCCCATGCCGCAAACCCGTTTTGTTACCCAGAAAGCGTTCGCCGCGGGCCTGCGCCCGATTGTGGTGGTGAACAAGATTGACCGGCCCGGCGCACGGCCCGACTGGGTTGTGGACCAGGTGTTTGACCTGTTCGATAATCTGGGTGCCACCGACGAGCAGTTGGACTTCCCGATTGTTTACGCCAGTGCCCTGAACGGTATTGCCGGCATGGAGCACGAAAACCTGGACGACAACATGGACGCCGTGTTCCAGGCGATTGTCGACCACGTGCCCGCGCCTGCCGTCGATCGGGACGGCCCGTTCCAGATGCAGATCTCCCAGCTCGACTACAACAGCTTCCTGGGCGTCATCGGCATCGGCCGCATCATGCGCGGCTCCGTCAAGACCAATACCCCGGTCGTAGCTCTTGGTACTGACGGCAAGAAGCGTAACGGTCGTATTCTCAAGATCATGGGCCACTCCGGCCTGCAGCGGGTGGAAGTTGACGAGGCCCAGGCTGGCGACATTGTGTGCGTCAGTGGTCTGGACCCGCTGTATATATCCGATACGCTGTGCGATCCGAACAATGTGGAGGCTCTGCCGGCATTGACCGTGGACGAGCCCACCGTGTCCATGACCTTCCAGGTGAACGATTCCCCGTTCGCCGGTAAGGAAGGCAAGTACGTCACCAGCCGCAACATCAAGGAGCGTCTGGAAAAAGAGCTGCTACACAACGTGGCTCTGCGCGTGGAAGAGGGCGACTCAGCGGACAAGTTCAAAGTGTCTGGCCGCGGTGAGCTGCACCTGTCGGTTCTCATCGAGAACATGCGCCGGGAGAACTTCGAGCTGGCCGTGGGTCGGCCGGAAGTGGTGATCCGCGAGATCGACGGCGTGAAGCAGGAGCCGTACGAGAACGTGATCGTGGATATCGAGGAGCAGCATCAGGGCGCCGTAATGGAACAGCTCGGCCTGCGCAAGGGCGAGATGACCAACATGATCCCGGATGGCAAAGGCCGCATGCGTGTGGAATACATCATCCCGGCCCGTGGTCTGATCGGCTTCCGTAACGCCTTCCTGACCATGACCTCCGGTACCGGTATCCTGACCTCCACCTTCAGCCACTACGGCCCGATCAAGGAAGGTGCCATGGGTGGCCGCCAGAACGGAGTGCTGATCTCCATGGCCAAAGGCACGGCGATGACCTACTCCCTGGAAACCCTGCAAAGTCGTGGCAAGCTGTTCCTGGCGCCGGGTGACGAGATCTACGAGGGTCAGCTGTGTGGTATTCACAGCCGTGATAACGACATCGTGATCAACCCCACCAAGGCCAAGAAGCTCGATAACATGCGCGCTTCCGGCAAGGACGAAGTGATCGGCCTGGTGCCGCCCATCAAGCACACCCTGGAGCAGGCGCTCGAGTTCATCGACGACGACGAGCTCGTGGAAGTAACACCCAAGTCCATCCGTCTGCGCAAGAAATTGCTCACCGAAAATGAGCGCAAGCGCGCCGGCAAGAAGTAAATTGCCGCCGGAATGAAATCGGGGCCAGATGAAAGCCTTCATCTGGCCCCTTTTTTATACCCCCCAGGGGTCTGAAGAACCCGTTCTTCTGACCCCATCTTCAGCCAAACTCCAGTAAAACGCTCTTCACCCCAGAGGCGTGAAGAGCGCTTTCTTCTGCTCCCATCTTCAGCCAAACTCCCATAAAAGCCTTCACGCCGGAGTTTTGCCCATGCTCACGCTCTACCCCGAAATTCAGCCCAACGCCCAACACCGCCTCGCGGTTGATCCTCCCCACGAGCTTTATATAGAGGAAAGCGGTAACCCCGACGGCATTCCCGTTCTGGTGGTGCATGGCGGCCCGGGCGGTGGCTGTGAGGATTACCACCGGCGCTTTTTCGATGCCGAGCGTTTCCGGATCATCCTCATGGACCAGCGTGGTGCGGGCCGGTCTACGCCGTTGGCGGAGCTGGAAGGCAACAGCACTGACAAGCTCGTCGAGGATATGGAAACCGTTCGCCAGTTTCTGGGCATTGATCGATGGCTTCTGTTCGGTGGCAGCTGGGGCTCAACCTTGAGCCTGGTATACGCGCAGACCTACCCGGAACGCGTCTCGGGCCTCGTCCTGCGGGGCATCTTTCTATGCCGGCCACGAGATATTCACTGGTTCTATCAGGAGGGCGCCAGCCGGGTATTCCCGGATTACTGGGAGGACTTCGAAGCGCAGATTCCCGAGGCTGAGCGTGGCGACATGGTTCCGGCCTACTACCGACGCCTGATCAGCGCCAACGAGCTGGAACAGATCCAGGCTGCCAAGGCCTGGTCGATTTGGGAGGGGCGATGCGCCACCCTGAATCCCAATCCCCGGGTAGTCGAGCATTTCGCCCATCCCCACGTGGCCATTGCACTGGCGCGAATCGAGTGTCATTACTTCATGAACAACGCCTTCCTCGAGCCTGATCAGATCGTCAGGGACGCCTACAGGCTGGCCGACATACCGGGGATTATTGTTCACGGTCGTTATGACATGGTCTGTCCACTGGACAACGCTTTGGCGTTAAGCAATGCCTGGCCGGAAGCCGACCTCAGGATCATCCGGGATGCCGGCCATTCTGCGTCTGAACCGGCCATTGTCGATGCCCTGATAAGGGGCGTTGAGGAAGTGGTCGCCAAAACCGGGAAACCGGTCGGATAAAAAGGCGTTGGCCGGGTTGCGGTCTTCCAGGAGCGGGGATACACTCTTGCCGATTCGTAATTTCCCCGTCTGTCAGGAAGCGAATGAAAGGGCTCATCCAGAGAGTATCGGAAGCCAGTGTCACGGTTGATGGCCAGTCAGTTGGCGCTATAGGTCGTGGTGTATTACTGCTGCTCGGAGTTGAGCGGGATGACGGGGCTGCAGAGGCAAAGGAGTTGTGCCGAAAAATTCTTTCCTATCGTATCTTTCCTGACGAGCAGGGCCGTATGAACCGCAGTTTGCAGGACATCGGTGGTAGTTTGCTCGTTGTACCCCAGTTCACCCTTGCAGCCGATACCCGCTCGGGAACCCGCCCGGGTTTTTCCCTGGCAGCGAAGCCGGAAGTTGCCAATGACCTGTATAGCCAGTTCGTTCGTCAGGCGAAAGAGAGCCTGGGGGGTGAGCATGTCTCGGAAGGGCTTTTCGGGGCGGATATGAAGGTACAGTTGATCAATGACGGGCCTGTGACGTTCATGCTGGAGGTTACAGGTTTGTCATAAATGGACGTTGCACCATGACCGGGCAGCGTTCGCCTGCGTGTTTATGGATAGTGCGCTGGATAACCCGAAGGGCGTGATATCTGGCCCGGGACAGAATTTCAGATGCTTTAGTAGGCTGAATTGAAAGAAAAAAATGGCGATTGGCCTCGAATTTGTAACGCATTGGTCACAAAAACGCACAGTGCTGCTGGCTATAAAGGGTTGCCTTTCTGGTGCCAAACAAGCTAAAAATGCGCTGTTTAAAATTTGCAAATGCGGGTTCTTTGTATTAAAACAGATTCATTACTCAGTGCTTTAAGAAAGTGCTGTAAGTAGCTGAGCTACAAAGATCTGCAGTTCTGCAGGTTTTCAAAAAAAGAAGAAAAGTTATCTGGATGTCATAAAAATGACATGGAGATAATGGAGAATCCGGCACATCCAGCCTGGCTGGTAATGCCTTAAAAAAATCGGGATCAGTACCCGTCGCTAAAACCTGAGTTAACTCAAAAAGGAAGACGCAACATGAAAAAGACGCTCATCGCATCTGCTATTGCAGCAGCTACTTTCTCTGGCGCTGTTGCAGCCCAGGAAAGCAACCTGCCGACCGTTTACGGCAACATTCAGTACGCAATCACCCACACCAATGTTGACGGTGGTGGTTCTACTGTAGATCACTTCGACAACGGTACTACTCTGGGTGTGAAGCACGACCACGAGATTGCACCGGGCATCACCGGTTTCCTGAAAATGGAACTGGAAGGCATCAACGCTGACGATAAAGCTGCCAGCAGCGGTATCGACAAGCTGGACGAGGCCTACATCGGTGTGAAGGGCGACAGCTTTGGTCAGGTCTGGGTTGGTTCCGACGACTCCATGTACGAGAGCGCCATCGACAAGATCGTGAACTTCCACGAAGTAGGTACTGGTATTGGCGGTAGCTACGACACCGGCGAAGGTGACCTGGTTCAGTACTTGTCTCCGTCCTTTGGCGGCCTGAAGCTGGGTGCAGCTGTTCAGGTTAACGGCGACGGCGATGCAGATAACAACGGCAAGTCCTACCCGTACCAGGTGGCCGCTATGTACAGCATCGATGCGCTCGAGCTCGCTGTAGCGATGGACTCAAACGACGGGAATACCTCCTACTCCAGCAATGATCCATCCTTCAATAACGAAAACACTTACGGTGTACGTGCTACCTACGCCATGGGTGATTTCAGCCTGACTGGTGAATACCAGACCCGCAAGGACGTTGGTGACGAGTACGGCGTGATCGGTGTGTACGCGCTGGGTGCCAACCAGTTCTCCCTGTCTTACCAGCTGGTTGAGTCTGATGCTCCGGATGCAACCAACGGTGATCAGAAAGACGTCGTTGCCCTGCAGGCCCTGCACAACGTCTCCGACAACATGTACGTCTACTTCGAAGGCTACCTGTACGGCTCTGACAACAACGAGTTCGTGCTGGAAGGTGGCGCTGGTGACGAGCAGTCCATCGCTGCAATCGGTGGTGTATACTACTTCTGATCAGCTAACCAGCTAATCAAGTAGTCAAAAACCGGTGACCTTCGGGTCGCCGGTTTTTTTATGTATGCTCAGGCAAAACCTGACAGGAAACTGGAAATGGCAGAAGAACTCGAGATCAAGTTGACGGTTGCAGAGGCGGACCAGCAAAAGGTTGAGGCCTGGCTGTCCAATGACGCGACCGCTGAATATGTTGGTGAAAAATCACTGATCAACCGCTATTTCGATACGCCAGCGGCCGACCTGAATCGGCAAAAGGCCGCCCTGAGAGTCCGTCAGGCCGGCGACAAGTCCATCCAGACCCTCAAGACCCGCGGGGAATTCGTCAATGGTGCCCACCGTCGGCAGGAGTGGGAGTGGCCGCTGCCGGGACCGGACCTGAGCCTCGGGCTGCTGGCGGACACACCATTGGCTGATCGGGTCAACCTGGCTGAACTTGAGGTCGTGTTTGAAACCAATTTTCAGCGCCGTATCTGGATGATCCGGCAGAATGGGGCCGAGGTGGAAGTGGTGCTGGACTCGGGAACGGTAGTCAGTGGTGATCAATCGGTGGCCCTGAACGAAGTGGAGTTCGAGCTCAAGGCTGGCAATGCGGACGTCCTGATGCAGTTGGCCAGAGAGCTGGCGGGGCAGGTGCCGGTTTTTCTCAACCTGGTCAGCAAGGCCGAGCAGGGGTATTTTTTGGCGGGACTCTACCGGCCGGAGCGTGTGCAGGCTGACCATGAGCTTTCGGTTACGGAATTCCTGTATCAGTTGAGTTTGGGTTGGCTTATCGGAACTTCCATCGGGTTTTCAGAGTCGGCTTTATCACAGGTACATCATGCTGCGGTAGAGACGAAAGTTGAGGGGCTCTGGCAAGAGCTGCGGCAGGAAATGGCTTCAGGTAAATCGGTACCGGAGCTTGTCCGGCACCTCCCGCGACTGGGTGAGCTGCAGCTTGCTCTGGCCTCTGTCAGCTGAGCCCCAGCAGGGCAGTAGCAACACTGAAGTAGATGAGCACGCCGCTGACGTCCGCAATGGTGGTAATCAGGGGCATGCTCGCCGTGGCGGGGTCAATCTTGAGTTTGTCCAGCAGGAACGGCAGGAGCATGCCGATCAGGCTTCCGATCATGACGACGGTGATCATGGTAATGGCGACCACCGCGGCAATTTCAGGACCTGCCCGCATAAACCCCACCACCATGACAGCCACGGCCATGGTAACGCCAAGGGCGCCGGCTACCAGGGTTTCCTTGCCAAGAAGGCGGCCCCAGTCCGCAACGGACACATCGCCCGTGGCCATGCCCCGAACCATTAGCGTGGCGGATTGGGCACCCGCATTGCCAGCACTTGCCACCAGTAGCGGCATGAAGAAGAGCAGGGCGATGTGCTCGGAGATGGTTTCCTCGAAATAGGCAATGCCGGCGCCGGTAAAGATATTGGCAAACACCAGGATCACCAGCCAGTGTACCCTGGAGCGATACAGGGAAAAGGCTGTGGCATTTTTCAGTTTGGTATCCAGCTTGCCGACCGTTGCCCCCTTGTGGATATCTTCGGTTGCCTCCGCTTCGGCGACATCCATGGCGTCGTCGTAGGTGACAATACCCACCAACCGTTCGTCGTGATCCAGAATGGGGAGAGCCAGCAGGTCGTACCGGGCAATCAGCCTGGCGACTTCTTCCTGTGGGGTGTCCGTTCTGGCCGTTACCAGGCCGGTGGCGATCAGTTTATCGACCGGGGTGCCGGGCATGGCGGTAATCAGATTTCTCAGGGAAACCGCACCCACCAGCTTCTGGTCGCTGTCGATGACGTAGGCGTGGTAGATGGTCTCCTTGTCCGGTGCGGTATTCCTGAGCAGGTTGATGGCTTCGCTGGCGGACATGCCGGTGTGGATGACGGCATATTCCGAGCTCATCAGGGCGCCGGCGGTGCCTTCTTCAAAACTTGCCAGCCGCCGCAGGTCTTCCCGTTCCTTGCTGGCCAGTGACTGGAACAGGGTATGCTGGCGGTCCTCAGTCAGAATATTGAAGAAATCGGCCCGTTCGTCGGAAGACATGGCCGTGACCAGTTCCGCCAGATCCGGGGTGGGGAGCTGATCTGCAATCGCCGCCTGGATGGTCGGACCTATGTAACCGAACACCTTGGCGCCCTGCTCTCTGGGCAGGGCTCTGAGCAGTCGGACCCCTTCATCGTGGCCGGGATGCTCTTCAGCAAATTCAGCAAGGTCGGCTGCGTTGAAAGTGGCGGCAGCCGCCCGAATCTGAGCTTCATCGTCGCTTGTGATCGCTTCAAACAGAGGCTGATAGAATTCGGGTTCCAGATAAGACATCAGCTGCTGTGCTCTGCGGTATCGGGTTTGTCGTTGTTATGCATGCCCCGCCACTGCTTGAGGAATTCGCGGTAACGGCCCAGCGCCTCTTCCACCACCTCGACACTCGGCGTGTCGGTGGACTTCACCAGCACGATCAGTCCCTTGCCTTCGACTTCCTCGTTGGTTGGTGGGTGACAGACCACTTCATCGTCGTGGTCAATGTAGGCCAGGGCAGTGCCAATGCCGTGGCGAACCAGTGCACTGACGATGTCTGCCCAGGTGAGATCGTCCAGCTCGAGGTCATAACGGTGAGGGTGGTCCCGTTCGTAGTTGAACAGATCTTCCAGCACCTTTTCGGAGCCAGGAGCGACCACGGCCCGCACCATGATCTCCGGGTAGGTACGCACCGGTCGGATGATGGTCCGGATGCCCAGGGCCTTGAACCGTTCCCGGTTGCGGTCGCTGACGCACTCCACCGTCGTTCGCCCCCCAAGGTTGGACTCTGACAGGCGGTGTGCGATGTCGAACGTCAGGCTGTCGGAGGTCGGGTCCGCCTCATCCGCCGCCAGCACGATGATGTGCCTGGCGCTGCCGGCATGGGCGGCCTTCAGTGCTTCCGGATCACTGCCGGAGCCGTGATAATGCACCACGCCGCAGTCGGACAGCTCGGAGGGCAGTCCGGAGGGAAACTGGCGAGTTACCAGCATGATCGGAATGGTTTCATACCCCGGGATAGCGCGTACCTGGGAGGCAAAGCGCATGAAATACTGCGCGCCCCCGGTTTGGGGTGTATTGATGATGACAATGTGCTCTTTCATTTTGTAAACCCAGCGCCCTTGTATGATTCGTTCCCGCCGATAGAAACGGTATTCGATGAAATCACTGATAATAATGGTGAGCATGGTGATCACGCCCACGAACATGATCAGCATGGTGCTTATTCGTCCCGCCGGCGTCTTCGGGGAGAAGTCCCCATAGCCGACGGTTGTTGCCGTGGTGAGGGTGAGCCAGATGGCTTCGAACAGGTCCAGATCTTCTGCCGCCCAGATGATCAGAATCTGCAGTGTGATCATGGCGATCAGAATCAGGAAAAGCCGTTTCATCCGCGACCGGATAATGCGCCCCATGGGCAGGTGAGTCTCGGCATGCTCCGGATTGAGGGAGCGTCTGAGTGGCAGCATTCGGTGGACGGGCCTGTTCAGTCGTGGGTGAGTACGGTATACAGTACCGAAAATATAACAGAGAGACAGGGGTTTGCATTATGTCCGCGCCATGGAGTGCCTTGCCGTCACCAATCGCCGAAGAGGTCGCCGAATGCTGGGAATCGGTTTTCCCGGAGGGAGTGCCGGGCTGGCTGGTTGAGGATGAGGCGGTCCCGGATTCCGTGGTTGCCGATGCGGTTGGTCGCAGTCTTTTCCTGCGTCAGACCCTCGAGCGGCATGCGGATCAGGTCAGGCAAGCGGTGACATCCCGCCATCTCTCCGAACCAACAACACCGGAATACCTGGCAAAACGCTGGCAGGAATACCTTGAGCGAGTCGATGGAGAGCCGGCGCTCCATGCGGCCCTGCGGCGGTTCCGGCGGGAAATCCAGTTCCGCATCATCTGGCGTGACCTGCTTCGGTGGGCAGATCTGGCCGAAACCATGGCAGCGGCCAGCGCGTTTGCGGACACCTGTATCGACGGCGCCCTGGGCTGGCTTTATCAAGACTCCTGCGAGCAGTTTGGCACCCCTTATGGCGAGGACCCCGTCACCGGCGAGGAGGCTCCCCAGCCCCTGGTTGTGATCGGCATGGGCAAGCTCGGCGGTCGCGAACTCAATGTATCTTCGGACATCGACCTGATCTTCGCGTTTCCCGGCAAAGGCGAAACCCGCGGTGGCCGGCGTTCGCTGGATAATCAGCAATTCTTCATTCGCCTGGGTCAGCGCCTGATCCAGGCCCTGGACCAGATAACGGCGGACGGCTTTGTCTTCCGGGTGGACATGCGGTTGCGTCCCTACGGACAGAGCGGAGCCCTGGCGCTGAGCTTTGCGGCACTGGAAACCTACTACCAGGACCAGGGTCGGGACTGGGAACGCTACGCCATGGTGAAGTCCCGGGTGGTTGCCGGCGACCAGGAGGCGGGGCAGGTGTTGATGGACAGCTTGCGCCCGTTCGTCTATCGCAAGTACATCGACTTCAGCGCCTTCGAATCCCTGCGCAGCATGAAGGCCATGATCAGCCGGGAGGTGCGTCGCAAGGGCCTGGAAAACAACATCAAGCTGGGCAGCGGTGGCATCCGGGAAATCGAGTTCGTGGTCCAGGCCTTCCAGCTGATCCGGGGTGGCAGGGATCGGGAACTGCAGCAGCGGGAGCTGCTGACGATTCTGAAAGAGCTGGAAGCCCTCGAGCTTCTGCCTTCCGGGGTCGTCAGTGAATTACGGGAGGCCTACATATTCCTGAGGAATCTCGAGCACGCCTTACAGGGTATCGAGGACAAGCAGACTCAAACCCTGCCGGAGGATGATCTGAATCGTGCACGTGTTGCCCTGATCATGGGCTTTGATTCCTGGGGCGAGTGCCAGACGGTTCTGGACGAGCACCGTGAGCGGGTTGCTACCCATTTTGCCAACATCATTGCCACCGAAGAGGAAGAAGAGGCCGGAGAGTCGGAGCTCGCCGAGGAATGGCAGGAAATCTGGCTGGCGGAGATGGACGATGAGAGCGCCCGGGACTGGCTCGAAGAGCAGGGTTATGAAAACCCCGAGGGGAGTTGTCGTGAGCTGACAGAGCTTCGGGATAGCCGAACCGTCGAGACCCTCCAGACTCAGGGCCGGAAACGCCTCAACCAGTTCATGCCCGTGCTACTGGATGCCCTGACCGAAGTGGAGAATCCTTCGCAGACATTGTCCCGGGTGTTGCAGCTGGTCAGCGCAATCCTGCGACGTACCGCCTACATGGTTCTGCTGCTGGAAAATCCCGGCGCCCGCACCCAGCTGGTCCGCCTGTGCAGCGAAAGCCCCTGGGTGGCGCAACAGCTGGCGGAGACGCCGTTACTGCTGGATGAACTGCTCAATGCAGAGAGCCTGTACACGCCTCCAGCCAAGGAAGAGCTCCAGGATGATCTGCGCCAGCAGATGCTGCGGATTCCGTATGAGGATCTCGAAGAGCAGATGGAGTCCCTGCGCCATTTCAAGAAGGCGCATATCCTCCGGGTGGCTGCTTCGGAGCTCAAAGGTACCCTGCCATTGATGAAGGTGAGCGATTACCTGACCTGGATCGCCGAGGTGGTGCTGGATCATGTGGTGGATGTGGCCTTCGCCAACCTGGTCAGCCGCCATGGGTATCCGCGGCGGGCAGACGGCTCCGCCTGTGAGACCGATTTCGCCATCATCGGCTACGGCAAGCTGGGTGGAATCGAGCTGGGGTATACATCGGACCTGGATCTGGTATTCGTACACAAAGCCGATCCGGAACAGTCCACCGATGGTGAAAAGCCCATTGATAACGCGGTGTTCTTCACCCGCCTTGGCCAGAGAATCGTGCATATCCTCAGCACCCAGACCCCCTCGGGGCAGCTGTACGAGGTGGATATGAGGCTGCGGCCCTCTGGCAATTCCGGGCTCCTGGTGACGACCTTGAGCGCCTTCGAGAAGTACCAGCGCAACGATGCCTGGACCTGGGAGCACCAGGCCCTCGCCCGGGCCCGTGGCGTGGCCGGCTGCACGGAGACTCTGGAGGCTTTCGAGGCCATCCGCCATGACATTCTCTGCCAGCAGCGCGACCGGTCGAAACTCCGGGAAGAAGTGGTGGAGATGCGGGAGAAAATGCGGGCAAGCCTGGGTACACCGGAGAGCAGGCGCTCCGAGGTGTTTCATATCAAGCACGACTCCGGCGGCATTGTCGACATCGAATTCATGGTGCAGTACCTGATGTTGGCGTGGTGTTCCGACCACCCCGAACTGACCCAGTGGTCTGACAATATCCGCCAGATGGAAGAGCTGGGGCGGGCCGGTGTGTTGCCGGTAGAGGACACGGAAAAGCTGAGGGAGACCTTCATAACCCTGCGTTCGACCATCCATCGCCGCGCCCTGCAGAACCTGAATAGCCAGGTGGAGGGGAGTGCGTTCCCGGAAGAGCGTGACTACATCCAAAGTATGTGGAAAAAAGTGATGCTTAATTAGTAAGCTAAATTTATTTTCCCTGAGTTTTCCTGCTAGAATGCCGACTCCCCGAAAACCGCTTTTTTAGGAGCAGAAAACAATGTCGATGGCTGATCGCGATGGCCTTATCTGGCTCGACGGTGAAATGGTTCCCTGGCGGGAAGCCAAAACCCACGTCCTGACTCACACCCTGCATTATGGCCTTGGCTGTTTTGAAGGCGTGCGAGCCTACAACACCGCGAACGGCCCGGCGATTTTCCGCCTGAAAGAGCATACCGACCGCCTGTTCCGCTCGGCCCACATCCTGAACATGAAAATGCCGTTCACCAAGGATGAGGTTAACGAGGCCCAGCGCGCGGCGGTACGTGAAAACAACCTCGACGAAGCTTACATCCGCCCGATGGTGTTCCTGGGCTCCGAAGGTATGGGGCTGCGCGCCGACAACCTGAAAGTTCATATCATGGTTGCCGCCTGGAGCTGGCCGTCCTACATGTCTCCGGAGGCGAAGGAGATCGGCATCAAGGTGCGTACCTCCTCCTATACCCGTCACCACGTCAACATCACCATGTGCAAGGCCAAGGCGAACGGCAACTACATCAACTCCATGCTGGCGTTGAATGAGGCCATCTCCGGCGGTGCCGAGGAAGCCCTGTTGCTGGATAACGAGGGGTATGTTGCGGAAGGCTCCGGGGAGAACATCTTCATCGTCCGTGATGGCGTGCTGCACACCCCTGAGCTGACCTCCTGCCTCGAGGGCATCACCCGTGCCACGATCATCGACTTCGCCAGGGACATGGGGTTGCAGGTGAAAGAACGCCGCATCACCCGGGACGAGGTGTATGTGGCAGAGGAAGCATTCTTCACAGGCACCGCAGCAGAGGTGCTGCCCATCCGGGAACTGGATGGTCGTATCATTGGTGAAGGCAAGCGCGGTCCGGTGACCGAGCAACTGCAGTCACGTTACTTTGATGCCGTGAAGGGCAAGCTGCCCGAGCACGGTGACTGGCTGACGCTGGTCAAAGGCTGATTTATCAGAAAAATCGATAGCCGCCGGATCTGTGAATCAGCCGGCGGCTTTCTTGTATATTCAGAAACACTTTCTTTCAGGACGAGCAAATGGCAGATGTAATCAAGGTACCGGTATCCTTTGGTGAGGTACTCGACAAAATCACCATCCTCGAAATCAAGTCCGAGCGAATCAAGGATGAGGCGAAGCTGAAAAATGTGCGCCTCGAGCTCGACGAGCTGACCGAAACCTGGAACGAGGCAGTCAAGGATCAAAGTGCTATCGAAGATCTTCGCAAGCAGCTCAAAGCTGTGAACGAAGAGCTCTGGGTGATTGAGGATGACATCCGGGATCAGGAAGCCGCGCAGGACTTCGGCCCCCGCTTTATCGAGCTGGCCCGCGCCGTCTACGTAACCAACGACAAGCGCGCGGCCATCAAGAAAGAAGTCAACCTGGCATTGGGCTCCCGTTTCGTGGAAGAGAAGTCCTACCAGGACTACACCGCTCGGAAATAACGGTAACCCGGAAAGTTGGCGGCGGAGACGCCGGGGTCAGAAGAAAGCTTTCTTCTGACCCCTTGTTCAAAGCCAGGGTCAGGAAGACGGGGTCAGATGAACGCTTTCATCTGACTCCATGTTCACACTGACCCAACGATCCAGCATCTCGGTAACATCCTGCACTGTCACCAGCTCCATCGCCCCCTCGAATTCAGCCTTGGCCCCCCAGCGCGCCTCGTCAACGGTTTTGCCCGTGAACTTCTGGAGTGCCTCGGGATAACGGTTTACACACCACCGGATAGAGTTATAAGGCCCTGAGCGGTTGGGGTTGCTCGCCGCGAACAGCCCGATTACATCAGTGCCGACGGCGCTCGCGATGTGCGCCGGGCCAGTGTCCGGCGCGATGACCAGGTCGGCATGGGTCATCAGCGCCGTCAGTTGTTTGAGGGTATCCTTGCCGCAGATATTGTGGGGATTTTCTTCCATTGCTGACTCTATGGCGGCGCAGTACTCAAGCTCGAAAGGAGCCGGACTTCCCACCAGGATGACATTCAACCCGTGCTGTCGAATTGCATAATCGGCAAGTTGTGCGTAACGCTCTGCCGGCCAGTTGCGCAATGTATGGCTGGCACAAGGACTGATGACCAGGTTCCTCCGATCGTTGGCCAGGTGCTCTTTGGCAAAATCATGGTCCGAACTGCTCAGGGGAATAGTCCAGCGGGGCGGTGCTGCTTCGAGTCCCAAGGGCTCGAGGAAGCTGGCAAGGCAGTCCCTGACATGCTGTTGTGCCGCCGGTGCAATCCGACGGTTGACGAAAAGACTATGAAGATCCTTGCTCCGGGCCTTGTCGTAACCGACCCGGATTTTCGCAGGGATACAGGCGGATGCGAGGTTGGCGCGGAATGCCACCTGCATGTGCAGCAAGGCATCAAACCTGCGCCCCTTCATTTGTCTGCGCAGATCCGCGTAGCCTGCCCGCCCCGCTTTCTTGTCAAAGATGATGAACTCGACTCCTGGCAGGTCGCCGATCAGTTTGGCTTCGATCTTTCCGATCACCCAGGTGATTTTTACGCCCGGTACTTGTTCCTGGAGGCTTAGTACCACCGGAATTACATGGGTGACATCGCCAATAGCAGACAGGCGGAGAATGCAGATAGACTTCATCAGGTAACAATCCGTTAAGCGTTCGGGCAGCGGGTTTGTGGAGCTTTGCCGGTAATCATTGATAAACTGGCGGCCATTCTATCGTACTCGCCGGCGAAGGTCCCGAAGGGCGCCCGGGCCGAGTGTTGTCGTGTCTGTTCTGGTGTCCCGGTGACCATGGCTGAATCCGAAATCTGTTTGCGGGAAGAAGGCTCCGTACTGTTGGTCCATCCCGACTATAAGGGGCGGGTAACTGTCGACTGGTTTCGTCCAGGGTTCTGGGGGGCAAAGGCGCAGCCGGTAAGCAGTGGAGGCCGTGGCGGAGCGTGGTTTATCGATACCGGCACGGGGCAGGTGGTACTGCGCGAGTACCGCCGGGGTGGTCTTGTAGCACGGATTTCCGAGCAGAGTTATGTATTCACCCGCGAGCAGGATGTCCGGTCTTTTGCCGAGTTTCGCCTGCTTAATCGCCTGGTCGGCATGGGGCTGCCAGTTCCGACGCCGGTTGCGGCGTGGTACCGGAAGGGCTCGGTGTTCCTGTACCAGGCCGCAATTATTATTGAGCGCCTGGCAGATACAACTCCCCTGGCTGACCTGATCCCGACGCTGGATGTCGCTGACTGGGAAGTCCTTGGAGGAACAGTTCGCCGCTTTCATGATGCCGGCGTGCGCCACGCTGACCTGAATTGTTTCAATGTTCTGGTGAGAGACGGTACCTACTTCCTGATTGATTTTGACAAGGGGCGTATCATGCCGGGTCAGGCGCCAGAAAAGTGGAAGGCCAGTAACCTCGAACGTTTTGCCCGTTCGATCCGGAAGGTAGCGGGTAAGTCAGCCCTGGACAGGGTGTGGGATTCATTTATGAACGGATATAACGGGAGCCAAACTTCTTGAGCGATCAGCAACAAAAGCGAGCTCTGCCAGCCATTCTGTGTCTGACGGATGCCTGTGACCGCCCTGAAACCGAGCTGTTTATCGGTTTGCGTAATGCCGGGTTCGATGTGGACGTTATGTGTAACCCGAAGGGCCGGAATTATCAGAGGCTGGTTGACGAGGGAATGGTTGCCGAGCCTATTGCCCTGAAAAACCGGTTCGACAAAGAGGGCACTGGGGCTATTCGTGAGCAGTTGCATCGCAAGCGGTATGACGTGATTCATGCGTTTAACCCGCGTGCGCTCGCTTGCGGGTTGAGAGCTTCAAGGGGAATGGACATCCGGATTGTCGCCTACCGGGGGGTTATTGGAAATATCAGTTTCCTGAATCCGGAATCCTGGATCACCTTCCTTCATCCCCGGGTAAGCAAGATTGTCTGCGTGGCGGATGCCATCCGGGAGCACCTCGCGGAGATCCGCTTTCTGTGGATGAAGATTCCCGAGCGTAAACTGCAGCGCATTTACAAGGGGCATGACCTGAGTTGGTACCAGGACGAACCGACGGATCTGGCGGAATTCGGGGTTCCGGAAGGGGAGTTCGTGGTCTGTTGCACTGGGCGTGATCGCCCCCGGAAAGGATTTGATGTGCTGGTCGACGCCATCGACAGATTACCTGAAGATGTCAGGTTGCACCTCGTGCTTGTGGGCGACGTGATCAATAATAAGGAGCTAAGAGCCCAGATAGAGGGCACCTCCCATCCCGAACGCATCCATTTCACGGGCTACCGGTCGGATGCTCCCGGCATTGCCGCAGCCAGCGATGTATTTGTCCTGCCCTCCATCGAGCGTGAGGGGTTGCCGCGGGCGGTGATTGAAGCGATGGCTTATTCGGTGCCTCCTGTTGTAACGCGGGTAGGCGGGATGCCGGAATTGGTTGAAGATGGTGTCAGCGGCCTCGTTGTACCACAAAAGGATGCCTCAGCCCTGTCAGGGGCCATTGAGCGCCTTTACCGGGATCGTGAGCTGCTTGCACGCATGGGAAAAGCTGCTCAGGATCGGATTGCGACGCGCTTTCACACCTCACAGACCGTCCGTGAGACCGGAGAGCTCTACAAATCACTGACAGGCAAAAGCTGAATGCGCCGGTATCTCTTTTTTGTAAACCAGCCCTATTCCTACTCGATTCTCCGTCCGTTGCAGGACGAGATCAGGCGTCGTGGTGACGAGGCTGCATGGTTTGTCGCCGGCTGTTCCACTGCGCCTCTCAAAGCCGACGAGCGGCGGCTGAGGACGGTCAGGGAAGTGATGGATTACGGAGCTGACGCTACCTTCGTTCCCGGTGACTGGGTGCCTTACTTTTTCCCGGGTATCAAGGTCGAAGTATTTCACGGCATGGCGCGGAACAAGCGAGGCCACAGCAGTGAGGAGGAGAGCGACCATTACCGCATCCGTGGCTGGTTTGATCTTTACTGCACACACGCGGAAAAGGACACAGCCAAGTTCGGGGAGCTGGCGGAAAAGCATGGCCATTTTGCGGTCTCCCACACCGGGTGGCCCAAGCTGGATCCGCTCCTGTCACAACCGCTCAAAGGCAGGAGAGAGCGGCAGCCGGGAGAGCCTCCGGTGGTGTTTTATGCCTCCACGTTCAGCCGGTCCGTAACGTCTGCACCGGCTCTGGTTGAGAAGATTGGCGAGCTCTCCAGAAGTGGTCAATGGAAGTTTATCGTGACACTGCATCCGAAGATGGACCCGGATATCGTCGAACGTTACCGGCAACTTGCCAGCGAGAATCTTCGCTTTGTCGAGAGTGATGAAGATCTGTTGCCTATCCTTCCCGAGGCAGACGTCATGCTGTGCGATACCTCATCCATCATGTTCGAGTTCATGTTTCTTGACCGCCCGGTGGTGACCTTCAGGACAAAGATGCCCGGACCGTACCTCATAGATGTTGAGCAAATCGAAGAGGTTGAACCGGCGCTGGAAACAGCTATGGAATATCCGGAAGACCTGATGGCAGCGACCCGCTCGCTGTGCGAGGACTTGCACAGTTTCCGCGATGGTCAGTCGAGTGCCAGGGTACTGGATGCTGTTGATGATTTTCTCGTCAGTAAAAAGGCCGGTCTGCGCCGGAAGCCGCTGAATCTTCTAAGAAAAATAAAGGTCAGGCGGCGACTGCGTAAAGAGCTGGATAAGATGCGTGAAGACTGATGGCCACTAATGTCTTCGTGGCAAGCACGCCTTTGCAGCTGATCAGCTGCGCTGAAGCCAAAGCCCATTACAGGTGCCCGGACTCTTCCTGCCTGTTGATTATTGCAAGGCCGGATAACAGGGTTACAGAAGTCCAGATGGCCTACTTGCTGGATAAACTGGGGTGGAGGGGAGTCGAGGTAGTCTATCTCCGAAAAAGTACGTTCTATCTCCGCCTTGCATCCGTTTTCCGAAGATTGTCAGACCGACAGATTGATTCTCTCTTTATTGGCAACCAGTCCAGCTGGATTCATGAGTCGTTCTATCTGGGGCTATGCTGGAAGCAGCTGATTTTCGTCGACGATGGGCTTGCGACAGTAAAGTACTACCATGCCATTCACAGCGAAGGTCTTGCTTCGAGGATTACCGCGGGCAAGCGTCGGTTGTTGATCAGACTCGGGGTCCATTTGCACAGTGTCATCCCGAAACGCGTCAGTTTCTTCACCTGTTTTCCGCTGAAGAGTTCCGACAGGGTGGGTGTCGAGACCCATGATTTTCCAGTGTTTCGTCGGACCTTCCAGCCTGAACCCGGGGCAAAGAGTGGCATGCCCCTCGTCGGCTTTATCGGGCAGCCGTTCGGCGGTAAAGATCGCCTCACGCAGATGCGATCGCAGGTGGGACATGTGGTTGATCGGCACCCGGGGGCGAAGATCGTCTACTTCATGCACCGAAAAGAGCGACGCCGGGAACTGGAGCAGGCTCTGGTGGATCTGCCTATTGAATTGCGTTCTTCCCCGCGTTGGCCGATTGAAGTTGAAGTGGCGCTTTCCCGGGAGTCATACGTGGCGTTTTACAGCTTCACCTCGACCGCCTTGTTTACCCTTAAGAAAATCTTCCCCGAGTTATCCGTCTATCAGATTGACGACGCTGTTCTCGCCGCAAAGCTCCCGTTTTACGGCGAAGTCCAAAGCATGTTTCGGGGAGCAGGCGTTGAAACTACCCGACTCTGACTCGAGGATTGATCCTGTCCTGAGCTATTTGCCAGTCCTGTTGTCTTTCCCCGGACGACCCAGCGTCCACAATCCCGCGTATTTATTAAAGGTCACCTGGGCATAGGTCACCGCCGTCAGATAACCCACCGCGCCGTCAAGAAAGCCAAAGCGGATGAAGTAGACCTGGATAAAGGTCATCAGTCCCCGCAGGGTCGGGTAGATCATGGTCCGGGTCTTCTTGCCCCTGCGATGTTTCTCCAGTGACCCGAGCCATGCGTATTTGGCGCTTTTCTCAAGAGAATGACCAAAATCCCGGTGGGTGTAATGGGTCAGCCGTCCCCGGAGGGTTTTGGTTTTACGGCCCCCGGGAATGAGAATTCGCTCATGCACCAGGGCATCCGAAAAGCGGACGCCCTCCCGACGGAACAGCCGGAGTGGCGCGCGACCACTCCGACCGAAGTCCAGGCGCTTGCCATAGATGGTGACGGCCCAGGGAAGCTTGTAGGCATCGGCGTCAGGATCGGCCAGGTGATGGTTGATCTCCCGGGCCAGTTCCGGCGTGATCCGCTCGTCAGCATCCAGGGATAGCACCCAGTCCCCCGTTGCCTTGTCCAGGGCCCGCTGTTTCTGGATGCCGAAACCGGGCCAGTCGGTAACCTCGACAACGTCGGCATATTGCCGCGCGATCTCTACAGTCCGGTCCGAGCTGCCGCTGTCCAGTACAATGATTTCATCAGCCACCAGGCGGGCGGACTGCAGGCAGTCGCCAATATGGTCTTCCTCGTTCATGGTAATGACGGTGGCAGAGACCTTGACGCGACGTTCACGGTGATAGGAAGCGCGAAGTTCAGTGAACAGAGCTGAAGCCAGGCCGGCTGTTGCCAGCAGGTAGAAGGTCAGGAACAGGCTCCGGTCAAACGTGGCTTCCGTGAGCCCGAACATCAGGTAGCCGGTCGGTACCATGGTACCTGCAACGGCAATGTGCGCTGTGGGAGCGTGGTTGCTGAACAGGTTGCGGGCAAAGATTACCAGCGGGATGAAAATCAGGAATGCCCAGCTCAGTACCCCCGGTATTCCACTCATGGCGGCATTGTTCAGCACGTCATTGTGCGCGTGGCCGGTGCAACATGCGCCGACTCTGCGACTCGCGTCGCCCGCTGCCACGGCAGCTTCCGCGCCCCGCGTGTAGCCTCCCATGCCGGCGCCGGTGAAGGGCTCTTCCAGGAACATGTTCCAGGCCAGTTCCCAGACCTCAAACCGGATCTCCATAGAATTATCCAGTTTCCCTCCGCCCAAAAGTTGATCAAATGAGCGGGATAGCCTGTCACTGCTGATCGCCGTAGCGACTACCAGCACTGCAATAATCACAGCGCCGCCAATGCGCCACTTTTTGCCGACCAGCGGCAGCAGTAGTAGTGAGAGGAAGGGCAGGGCGACCAGGTTGCTGCGGGTTTCCGAAAGCATCGAGATGACCACGGCGCTCAGGCCCAGCACAAAGAGCAGGGTGGCCGGCACAAGGCGCTTGCTGCGGGCGAAGAAGAAGCCACCCGTCAGGGTAAGCATGCCGCCCAGCAACGCAAGATTGCCGAAGCTGATCGGATTGATGCCCGCGCCGAAACGGATGCTCAACAGTTTTTCAATGGCGCCATTGCGGTCCGCCAGGGCAAGGAGGAACATGGCGATCACAGAGATGGATACCAGGGACAGCGCCACAAAGGTGCCCCTTGCCTTGATCCCGACGAAGGTGAGTGCCACGACCAATGGCCAGAAAAGGATAAGGCGGGCATGGGTGCCGAGGTTTTTCCCTCCCTCGTAGCTGAAGCCCTCCAGCGTCCACGAACAGAAGCTCACCAACACGAAGAACCAGAAGGCGAAGTGGAGTAGCCTCAGTTCCTTTGGAATCTCCCAGCCGGACCGGTACAGGGATTTCCGGATCGTCAGAGTGATCCCGGCAATGGCCAGCAGTGCCGTGGCGCCGGCCAGGATGCTGGAGGAAACGAGGGCACCGCCCAGACCTGTCATGAGTAATGCGGGCAGGAGGAATTGGGGTAGACGTGTCATCTGGGCTTCCATCAGTCCTTGTTACATCTGGTGAGCTTGCAGGAGTGTGGCTCAGCAAACCCGGTCCGGGTTGTAGGGATTCGTTTCCCCGGGGGGGCGATGCCGCAGTCGTTTGTATTCCCACTGGTATTGCTCTGGAGACATCCGCACCACTTTTTCAACCGATTGATTCAGTGCGGTTGCCGCCAAAACGGCGTCGGCATCGCCCATGCCGGACTCGGCTTCCGTCACCAGAATGCGGAAGCCCTGCCCGTCCGGCAACCGTTCGGCGTAGGTCACAAGCGCCTGCGCGCCGGTTTTCTGGATCAGTTTGCTCACCAGGGTCATGGTTTTCACTTCCATGCCGAAAAACGGGGCAAAGGCGTTGGTTTTACCTCTGGGCGATTGATCCGGGAGGATGCCGGCCACGCCACCCTGTTTGAGAATGGCCATCAGTCGGGTCAGGCCGCGCCGATCACCGCGCACGAGTTCCGAGCCCAGTCTGCCGCGTACTCGGATCATGTAATCTTCGAATTCCGGCAGGTGAGGGGGGCTGTAAAGCGCTGCCATCTTGTAGCGTGAGGAGAAGAACAGCCCGGCCAGTTCCCAGTTCCCCAGGTGGGGGGCGAGCAATATCAGGCCCTTCCCGGTAGCCAGGGCCTCGTCCACGAGTTCGAGTCCGCGGGTTTCCTTGATCAGGTCCAGGCACTTCTCCACGGGCCATTCCCACATCAGCGGGATTTCCATCAACGTCATGCCCGTATGCGCCATCGAATCTCTCGAGAGCCGATGTTGTTCGTCGGCTGGGAGTTCGGGCAGGCAAATGGCGATGTTGGTGTCAGTCACCTTCCGGGATTTGGTCGGGAGGGCCCAGGCAATCAGGCCAATGAGCTTTCCGAGCCATTGGGCAAGCCCCAATGGCATTGAGCCCGCGATGCGAAGCAGGCCGGCAATGAGAAAATACTTCAGCTTGCTCATGTTCTGCCGTACAGGTCCTCGAACCGGACAATGTCGTCCTCACCCAGGTAAGAACCGGACTGAACCTCGATCAATTCAAGATCGATCACGCCCGGGTTCTCCAGGGAGTGTACCTGGCCGACTGGAATGTAGGTGGACTGGTTCTCGGTGACCAGGTAGGTTTTCTCGCCGTTGGTGACCTGGGCAGTCCCGCTGACGACAATCCAGTGCTCGGCGCGGTGATGATGCATCTGGACCGAGAGTTTGGCTCCGGGCTTTACGGTGATCCGCTTCACCTGGTAGCGCTTGCCACTGTCGATAGAATCGTAAACCCCCCAGGGGCGATACACCTCCCGGTGATTCATGTGTTCGTGGCGACCGTCGTTGCGGATGGTCTCCACAACCTTCTTGACGTCCTGAACCTTGTCCTTGTGGGCAACCAGCAACGCGTCCTTGGTTTCAATGATCACCAGGTCTTCCACGCCAACCGTAGCGACCAGGCGACTGTCTGCCCGCACCAGGGTATTGCTGGTCTCATGGGCGATCACATCACCGCTGAAACTGTTGCCACGGTCGTCCTTCTCGCTGACTTCCCACAGGGCTGACCAGGAACCGATATCACTCCAGCCGGCATCGAGGGATACTACGGCCGCGTCGCTGGTCTTTTCCATCACGGCATAGTCAATGGAATCTTCTGGACAGTCGGCGAAAACACCGGCATTGATACGGGTGAAGTGAAGGTCCTGGCTTGCATCGTCAACGGCCGCCCGGCAAATCGCGAGGATGTCCGGCCGGTGTTTTTCCAGCTCCTTGAGGTAACGGCGGGCACCAAACAGGAACATTCCGCTGTTCCAGAGGTAGTCTCCGGAAGCGAGGTATGTCCGGGCGGTATCCAGGTCGGGCTTTTCTACGAAGCTGTCTACGGCGAAGCATCCCGGAGCCAGTTCCGAACCGCGGTGGATGTAGCCATATCCGGTCTCCGGGTGCCCCGGTACAATACCGAAGGTCACCAGGCGGCCCTGTTGAGCCAGGGGAACGGCTCGGGAAATGCCTGCCTGGAATGCGGTCACATCCTGAATCAGGTGGTCTGCGGCCAATACCAGCATCAGAGGGTCTTCGTCATCGTCACCGAGCTCGTTGACCATCTGGAGAGCCGCCAGGGCAATGGCGGGTGCGGTGTTCCGGCCGCAGGGTTCCAGAATGATGCGGGCATCGTCAAAACCGGACTGGCGCATCTGTTCTGCGGCGAGAAACCGATGTTCTTCGTTGCAGATCAACAGGGGATCTGCTGCGGCCATTCCGTCCAGTCTGGCTACCGTCATTTGCAGCATGGACAGCCGCTCGTCCGTCAGTTTCAGGAACTGCTTCGGGTTCAGCTGTCTGGAAAGGGGCCAGAGACGGGAGCCGGTGCCTCCGGCCATAATGACGGGGTGTATCATGGATTTGCTCCGGGGATTGGGTTGGTCCAGCATCACTCAGAATTTATGGCCACGGATTCTATCACAGGCGCTTTGTTTCGGCAGGCCAGCTAACATTCTACTGTTCATGTTATTGCGGTTTTGAATTATGAAATTACCGTTATCCGTCTACTACATCACCCAAAACGAGGAGGAAAGGCTACCGGAGTCCCTCGAGCGGGTTCATGACTGGGCCGATGAGGTGGTTGTGGTCGATTCGGGCAGCACTGATAACACCGTAGCTATTGCCCGGTCGTTTGGCGCGAGGGTTGTGCATCGGCCCTGGGAGGGCTTTGCGAGCCAGAAGGCCTACGCAGCCAGTTTATGCCGAAATGAGTGGGTGTTGGATCTTGATGCGGACGAGGTGCTCTCCGAGCAACTGGTGGCCAATATCAAGGCTTTGTTTTCTGCTCCGTTACCTGAGGATGTCGCAGGTTATCGAATGCGCTGGGTGCTGTCCCAACCCAACCTGGGGCACCCGTTTCGTCATGACAAGACCAAGAAAATACTGCGCCTCTACAATCGGTCCAGAGCAGCCATACACGCGGAAAAGGATAGCAATGACGACCGCCCGAGAGTGTTGTCGGGTAAAGTGCTCGATTTGAAGGGTGATGTCCTCCACCGCACTCTCATTTCCCTGGAACAGATGGAGCGCAAGTACTGCCAGTTGTCTTCCGAGCAGGCCAGGTACATGGCCGCCAGGGGCCGAAAGATTTCCTCAGGTCGATTGTTCGTGGAGTTCCCTCTCAAATTCCTCAAGTACTACCTGATTCACCGCCAGATTCTCAACGGCTGGTTTGGTCTTAGCGTGTCAATTACCGCTGCCAACCGCAACTTCATGCGCCTGGCGAAGGCAAAGGAGATCCAGATGCTCTCGGAGCTGGAAGCACTGGGCAAATCCGATGGTCAGTCGTCGGAGACCGGATCGACATAGACCTCCAGTGTTGCGTTGGCCATGGCTTCCAGAGTCAGGTGGGCTCGGGCGTAGTCAAAAGCCCGTTGCTCCTGACGCCTGAGTTCCCCCGGCGCAGACAAGGCTGCGATGATCAGGGTCGACAAGGCGGTGACGGAGTGGTCCGGGGCGATGGCTTCGTTGGGGAGGATTTCAACGCAACCGGCCACAGGGGTTGATACAACGAGGCATTGCGTCATCAGTGCTTCGACAAGGATGTAGGGGAATCCCTCCCTCTCGGAGCTGATAACCAGGAGATCTGCCTGCTCCAGGACAGGCATCAGGCCAGTCAGATAGCCAGCCAGGGTGATGGAGTCGCTGCAGCCCAGTTGGTGCGCCTGCTCCAGTAGTCCGGTTTTCTCGCTGCCATCACCAAAGATGGTCAGATGCGCTGACGGAAACTGTGCCAGTACTCCGGGCCAAGCCGAGATGAGCTGCCGGAAGCCCTTGACCGGCTCGAGCCGGCCGGCGGCAACCACGTTAATGGCTGAGGGCAGGCGATATTCCTCTACCCCCGATACGGTTTCATCGCTTTGCTGCACATCGATTCCGTTGAAGATCCGGAATTTTCGGGGGTGGGTAAGGCTGTCATACACCGGTGTGCTCACCGCGATTACTTTGTCCAGTTGCAGGAAAGGCTTCTCGGTCGACTTGCTGCCGTGAACCGTTCCAACTTTCTGGCATCCGGACGTTAGTCGCAAACGGCTCACCATGGTGGCCGCCTTGCTCCCCTGGGCGTGGACCACATCCGGATTCAGGGCACTGACGACCCTTCGCACCCGGTAACTGAGCCAGGGATTCCGCCTGCCCAGTTGCATGGGACAGGGATGAAACTGGATCCGTTCACCAAATTGTTGCCGATAGGAGGGATGGGCGAGAACGTGCACTTCGTGGCCAAGCGTCGCAAGGGCGCCAGCAAGATCTGCGGTGTGCTTTTCCATACCGCCCCATCCGGTTCCCGGTGTGCCCAGTATCATGGCAATCTTCATGAGCGATGGCGCTGTTCCAGAACGTTGCGATAGACCTCGAGAGTCGTCTCTGTCTGCGCCTCCAGCCGGAACCGGTCGGGAATCAGGATGTCGTGCTCCGGCTCCTCGAGAATTTTCTGAACGGTCGCAGCAAAGGCCCCGGTGTCATCCGGAGGTACCAGGCCCTCCCGGAAGCAGGCCTGGAGGGTCTCTGCGGCCCCCCCGCGGTTGTAGGCAACCACCGGGGTGCCCGACGCCAGGGCTTCGGTAACCGTGCGGCCGAAGGGCTCGGGTTTGGTGGACATATGGCAGACCACATCGGCGAACAGATACAGGCTGTTCATGTCGTTGCGCTGGCCCAGGAAGGTCACCTTGTCGGTCAGGCTCAGGCGGCTGCGTTCCCTTTCAAGCTCCTCAAGGAAGCGTTCCTTGCCCGGTTCCGCGCCGCCGGCGATGATGCCATGGCAGTCCGGGCGCAGGCGGATCAGCTGGTTCATCATGGCGAGGAAGTCCAGCTGGCCTTTCCAGCGGGAAATTCGGCCGGGCATCATGATGATTTTCTTGCCGGCCAGCTGGGGGTAACGGGATAAAAAGTGATCCAGCCACTGCTGGCTGAGGGCACGGTTGTGGAAGGCCTCCACGTTTACGCCGCGCTGGATGACGGTGAGTTTCTCTTTCGGGACGTTGAAATTTTTCAGCACGTAGTCCCGCACACAGTTCGACACGGCGATCATGTGATCGGCCCTGGTCATGATGGCGCTGTAGGGGTTCACCGAGTACATGCCATGAAAGGTGGAGATGACCGCAGGCCGCTCCTCCTCCGGCAGGCTCTTCAGGGCCAGGTGGATGATCCAGGCAGGCATGCGGGAACGCACGTGGATGATGTCCGGGTTCAGGTCCTGAATCAGCTTGCGCATGGGCAGGATCTGGCCGAAGGAAGCCAGGGATTTGCGATGAATCGGCATGTGAATATGGGTGGATCCCTGCCCCCGCACTTGTTCCGCCATGGGGCCGCCGTTGGAAACCACGTAGGATTCGTGACCGCGGCGAACCAGTTCGGCAGCGAGATCCACGGTGCCCCGTTCAACGCCACCGCTATAAAGAGCGGGTAGTGCCTGCAGAATCCTCACGCTTTCTTTCCTTTTGTCGATCTTCGTTTGCTTTTGAGGAGCCGTTCTATAACCCACCTGGCTGCCCGGTCGGCCTCCCAGAGTTGCCTGGAGGGTACGGCCTTCCTGGTCATGACGCTGCGGTGATCGCTCCAGTGGGCGACAAATCCCGCCTCGGCCAAGCGGTTGACTCCTTGTGCCACCCGGCTGTCCGGTCTGGTGGGGAGATCCAGAAGACCCGCAGGCACGCCCGAGGTGGCGGCCTCGCATACCATCGACATGCTGTCCGGCGTTATCCATACCGCCCTGGAGGCAGACAGCTGATGCCTGAGCCAGTTCTCGTGAGTGTTTTCACAGCTCATAACGGTGACTCTGGGGTGAGCCAGGTCTGCGAGGCGCTCTCGCATTGCCTTGGGTGTGCGCCGGGAATCGCTCAGGGTCCAGCGCCAGCCCGGGTAACGGGCAACCAGGTCATTGATTCGGGCCAGAACGGCGTCGTCGTCCCAATCAAAATGGGGTGAAGGCCCGCCAATGAGGATCAGGGCCTCGCGGTTATCGGTCAGCCTTGCCAGCGGAGTGATGGGGTTTATCACGCCTTCGGTGACAAGGACGTTTGCAGATGCTTTCACCTTGTCATGGGCGGGAATGATGGCGCCGTCCACCCATGACAGGGGAAAGGAAGGCTTCATGATAACCAGGGTTTTGGCGTTGCCCAGCCGTCGGAGTGCGAGCAGCAACCGGTGGGTGCCGGTACCGGCGGCCACGATCAGGTCGGGTCGGGGCAGGTCGGCGGGCAGAGTCGGCGCCGCTCCGAGCAGGGCGCGCCACAATGGCACCTGATAGTCGGTTGCATCGAGCCAATAGAGGCGTGCCCCGGTGTGAGCTCGCAGGCGGTTGCCCAGGCCCTTCAGCTGGTTCCGGTGCCCCGGCTTGCCGTCGGTCACCAACCAGACCACCGGTGCATCCTCCTCGGGCTGCATGCTCAATGGTAACTCCTACTTTTTCTTGCGCCGGTAGAAACCGGGGTCGTCGGGTTCCGGACGGGTTTTGAAGCGCCGGTGCATCCAGAGATACTGGTCTGGTGCCTTGCGGATCTCCTGCTCGATGATCCGGTTGATGCGGGTGGCATCCTCAAGGTCGTCCCCGCTGGGAAAGTTCTCCAGTGCCGGGTGGAAGTAGATGTCGTAGCCCGGCTTGTCATCCCGCCGGAAGTGACTGAACGGCACGATTTTGCAGCCGCTGCGCTCGGCAATCCGTGAGGTAGCGGTAATGGTGCCGGCGGGAATGCCGAAAAACGGCGCGAACACGATATCCTTGCGCCCGTAATCCTGGTCGGTGGCGTACCATACCGCGCGGTTTTTCTTCAGACTGCGGAACAGGCCGCGAAGATCCTTGGCGCCAAGCACGTTACCGTAACGCCGGCCCCGGGCGCGGGTCATGACCGCATTCATCAGCGGATTGTTGTGATCCCGCTGCATGACATCGGCCTCGATGTATTCAGTTACCAGGCTACCTCCCAGATCCAGGGTACTGTAATGACCGCCCAGCAGCAGTATGCCGTGACCGGCTTCCAGGGCCTTTTCGAAATGCTCGATGCCGTGGATGCGGGTGATACCAGTGAGCTTTGCCGGGTCCCGGAACCAGGCAATGCCCAGCTCCATCAGCCCGATTCCGTTGGCGATGAAGGCTTTGCGCACGAGCGCTGCCTGTTGCTGTTCGGTCAACTCTGGAAAACACAGCCGGATATTCACTTCGGTAATGTGACGGCGGCTCCGTGCAAATTTCCACGCCAGCAATCCGGCCAGCTTGCCCAGCCACCACTGCAGACGGATTGGCAGTTGGGCCACCAGCCACATGAGGCTGATACCAAGCCAGGTTGGCCACCAGCGTGGGTGCCGGTAGGCGGAAAAGTCCGTGTTGCGTGGCAGTTTGCGGTACTTCTTCTTCAAAACAGGGAACCTTGCATCGACAATGGGTGAATCCGGGGGCACCATGCGGCCCCTTGACGATTTTTGCGCTATGATAACGCACTGTTTTGCCGGGAGTCCTGCGTGTTCCAATTTCTCTATTCCCAGCTCATCCGCCTGATCCTGCCGTTTATCCTGCTAAGGCTGTGGTGGCAGGGCCGAAAGGCTCCCGCCCTGCGCCAGGATCTTGGCCATCGCATCGGGCTGGTTCCCCGGCTTCCGGGCCCGGTTGTCTGGGTCCATGCGGTGTCGGTCGGCGAAACCATCGCAGCGGCACCCATGGTGCGGCGCCTGCTGGCGCGGGACCCGCAGATCACCATACTGATGACGGCCATGACCGACACCGGCCTGGCCCAGGCCCGAAAGATGTTCGGTAACCGGGTGCGCTATGCCTACGCACCCTACGATAGCCCTGGCTCCATTCGCCGGTTTCTCAATCGCACCCGTCCCCGGATCCTGGTCATCATGGAAACCGAGATCTGGCCCAACATGATACGCCAGACCCGGGCCCGCGGTGTTCCGGTTTTCCTGATCAATGCCCGCCTGTCCGAACGCTCTGCCCGGGGTTATGAACGGATCCGGAGCCTTGCGTTACCGATCATGCAGAGTATCAGCTGGGTGGCGGCCCAGGCCGAGAAGGATGCCGAACGCTTCCGCCGTATCGGGGTCGTCCCGGACAAGGTGGAAGTCACCGGCAGCGTCAAGTTTGACGTGGATATACCACCGGATGTCCGACAGGCTGCACGGGATCTCCGAACACGTTTGGCGGGGCGGCCGGTCTGGATTGCCGGCAGCACCCATGGGGGAGAGGATGCTCAGTTGCTCACCGCCCATCAGGAATTGCTTGTTGCCCATCCCGAAGCGCTCCTGATCCTGGTGCCAAGGCACCCGGAACGATTTGATTCGGTGGCCAACAAGGCCATGTCCAGGGGGATGACCGTTGCCAGGCGTTCCCGTGGCGAGGATCCCGCTGATGCCCAGGTTTATCTGGGCGACACCATGGGCGAGCTGATGATGCTCTATGGTGCCAGTGACATTGCCTTTGTGGGTGGTTCGCTTATTGAACGGGGTGGGCACAATCCCCTGGAGCCGGCTGGCTGGGGAATCCCGGTGTTTTCCGGGCCTCACGTGTTCAATTTCGAGACCATCTATCAGCGCCTGCTGGACGATACCGGCGTCAAGATCGTGGCCAACGCCGAAGAATTGGCGACCTTCCTGATCACCCTGTTCAGTCACCCCAGTGAGCGGGAAGCGATTGGACGGCGCGCACTGTCAGTGGTGAACAAGAACCGGGGCGCGCTGGAAAAAGTGGTCGAGGGAATTATCGAGCGGGTTTGATGTGAGTGGCGGGCAGTGTGCCTGCCCGCCAAAGCGGTCCCCTAGCGGGCCGGATCGTCCAGGGTCTGTTCCTCGTTGGCCAGGGCTTCAATGCCTGGTGCTGTTTCGCTCAGCCAGTTGTTCAGGTCCACCAGATCCTGTGGGCTGAGAGTGCCGGCGGCCTGCTTCAGCTGCAGCGTGTTGATCACGTAGTCATAACGGGCATTGGCATAGTCACGCAGCGCCACGTAATAGGCCCGCTCCGCATCCAGCACTTCCACGATATTCCGGGTACCCACTTCATAGCCGGCACGGGTGGCATCCAGTGCACTGCGGCGGGAAATAATGGTCTGTGACAGCGCCGAAGCGGTCTCGACATTGTTGTTCACGGTCAGGAACAGGCTGCGGGTATTCACCCGGACGTCCCGTCGAACGGTGTTGAGCTGCTCTTCCGCCACGGTAACGAGGGACCGTTGCTGCCGAACGCCCGCCTGGGTACCACCACCGGTATACAGTGGCACGTTCAGCTCCAGGCCAATAACGCCCTGGGTCCCTTCGAACTGGTTGGGGCTGCCGCCGTCAATCTCGTTGTCACCGTAGGACGCGGTGAGATCCAGGGTCGGGTAATGGCCGGATTTGGCAACCTTCAGGTTGGCCTCGCTGGCGTTGAGGTCATAGAGCGCGGACTGAATGGACCAGTTCTGCTCCAGCGCCGTGGTTTCCCAGGCCGAAGGGTCCATTGGTTCCGGGCGACCGAGCGGGAAGTTCCGGCGCAGGTTCTCCAGATCCTCCGGGTACTCCCCGGTCAGCCTTGCCAGTTGTTCCTTGGCGACATTGAGCTGGTTTTCCGCGGCAATCCGCTGGCTCTTGGCATCGTCATAGCTGGCACGGGCCTCATATACCTCGGTAATCGCAATCAGGCCAACATCAAAGCGCTCCTGGGCCTGCTCGTACTGGCGCTGGATTGCGGCTTCGGTGGCCAGGGCTGTAGTGACGGTGTCCTGGGCCCTGAGTACATTGAAATAGGCAGTGGCCACGTCCAGGATCAGCTGCTGCTGGGCCAGGTTGTACTGGGCCCGGGCGGATTCGGTCTGGAACTGGCTGGCGTCGTACCGGAACCAGGAGTCGGCCCGGAACACCGGCTGGGTCAGCTGGACACCGTAACTGGTGGACTTGTAGCTTTCGTCCTGAATGTCGCCGTCCAGGTCCGTATGGTTGGCATTGCCGAAGGCGCCCACCTGCGGCAGCAGCGCACTTTTGCTGACATCGCTCGCGGCCTGCTGGGCCTCGAAACTGGCCTGGGCGGCCGCAATGCCGGAGTCATAGGAGAGGGCTTTTTCGTAGGTGTCGATCAGGTCGATGGCGAGGGCTGGTTGGGCAGCCATCACACCGATCAGTCCGGAAAGCAGTCGTTTTTTCATTCTTTCTCCTGAATACCTGTGCGCATGGGCGTCAGTCCGGGACGCCGGGTAACCGGCCGCACAGTGCTCTCAAGCACCAGGGTGTGCATCCGGCGGGCTTATGGTTGGCCATTATGGACAATAATTCCCCTGGCCTCTACACTTGCAAACGTCACACAAATTGTGTGCTGAACCGAATTTCACTCGCGTCTTGACGGGGTGCTGGCTTACCTGATTCCTGGGTGGCCGGCTGAGATTGCATCGCAGAACCCGCGACCTGATCCGGATAATACCGGCGTAGGGATTAAGACCAGATGACCCAAAAGCAGTCCCCAGTCCTAGTGGCTTTGGCTGCCCATGCAGGCTCCGTCATACGCGACCCGAAACCCCAGTCCATCTACCGGGAGCGAAAGATGACCGACCTGCCATCCTACCTCAGCGATTCCGCAAGAGTTGATTCCGCCGCCATCAAACCGTTACCAAGCTCACGAAAAATCTACGTGCAGGGTAGCCGATCCGATCTGCGAGTGCCCATGCGGGAAATTACTGTGGAAGACACGCCGACCGAAATGGGCGGTGAGAAGAACCCACCGGTGGTCGTTTACGACACCTCAGGCCCCTACACGGACCCGGAGGCGAGTATCGACCTGCGCAAAGGCCTGGAGCCCATCCGTGCCGGCTGGATTGCCGAACGGGGCGATGTTGAACAGCTGGAAGGCTACACCTCGGAATTCACCCGCCGGCGCATGAAAGACCCACAACTGGACCCGCTCCGGTTCATGGATGAGCGCAAACCCCTGCGGGCCAAGCCGGGCAGGAACGTTTCCCAGATGCACTACGCCCGCCAGGGCATCATCACCCCGGAAATGGAATACATCGCAATACGCGAGAACATGAAACTCCAGGAAGCCCGTGAGCAGGGCCTGCTGGACCAACAACATCCCGGCCAGTCCTTTGGCGCCAACCTGCCAGCGGAAATCACACCGGAATTCGTTCGCGACGAAGTGGCCCGAGGCCGCGCCATCATTCCTGCCAATATCAACCACCCGGAAATCGAACCGATGATCATCGGCCGCAACTTCCTGGTGAAAATCAACGGCAATATCGGCAACTCGGCGGTCACTTCCTCCATCGAGGAAGAAGTGGAAAAGCTCACCTGGGGCATCCGCTGGGGCGCCGACACCATCATGGATTTGTCCACCGGCAAGAACATCCACGAAACCCGGGAATGGATCATCCGTAACTCCCCGGTACCCATCGGCACCGTGCCCATCTACCAGGCCCTGGAGAAAGTCGGCGGCGTGGCCGAAGACCTGACCTGGGAAGTCTTCCGGGACACCCTGATCGAACAGGCCGAGCAGGGCGTGGATTACTTCACCATCCACGCCGGTGTGCGCCTGCATCACGTCCCGCTTACCGCTAACCGGGTTACGGGCATCGTCTCCCGTGGTGGCTCCATCATGGCCAAGTGGTGCCTGGCCCACCACAAGGAAAGTTTCCTTTACGAGCACTTCGAAGACATCTGCGAAATCATGAAAGCCTACGATGTCTCCTTCAGCCTCGGCGACGGCCTGCGCCCCGGTTCCATCGCCGACGCCAACGACGCGGCCCAGTTCGGCGAACTGGAAACCCTGGGCGAACTTACGAAGATTGCCTGGAAGCACGATGTCCAGTGCATGATCGAAGGCCCCGGCCACGTGCCCATGCACCTGGTTAAGGAAAACATGGAAAAGCAGCTCGAATGTTGCGACGAAGCCCCATTCTACACCCTCGGCCCGCTGATCACCGACATCGCGCCGGGCTATGACCACATCACCTCCGGCATCGGCGCTGCCATGATCGGCTGGTACGGCTGCGCCATGCTCTGTTATGTGACTCCCAAAGAGCATCTGGGCCTGCCCAACAAGGACGACGTGAAAACCGGCATCATCACCTACAAGATCGCCGCCCACGCCGCCGACCTGGCCAAAGGCCACCCGGGCGCCCAGATCCGCGACAATGCCCTCTCCAAGGCGCGTTTCGAGTTCCGGTGGGAAGACCAATTCAACCTCGGCCTCGATCCGGACACCGCCCGGGCCTACCACGACGAAACCCTGCCCAAGGACTCCGCCAAGGTGGCTCACTTCTGCTCCATGTGTGGTCCTAAGTTCTGTTCCATGAAAATCTCCCAGGAAGTCCGGGATTACGCGGCAGAAAACGGGCTGGACGAGGTTTCCGCGATTGACGCCGGGATGCAGGAAAAGTCCCGCGAGTTTGTGGAGTCCGGCGGTAAGCTTTACGACAAGGTCTGATAGCTTGGTGTTCTGGTTCGCAGGACTGTGACTTCGCGGGTGGAGCCCGGTGGGTGGCCCGGTTCAGGACACGCTCCTGACGGCCCATCCCTGGGGCGCTTGGGCTCCGCCATCCTTGGCTCCGCACAGTCCTGAACCCGGCCACCCACCGAGCTCTACTAGACTCACGGGAATTCGCTTTAAGAAACCGGAAATTTAGAAGCGATACGGCCCTGTTAGCTTTCTGGCAGGAATTCTACTTGCGCATTGCAGGGCGTCAGATCGGGTGAATCGGGAAGCGCCTCCCAAAACTGTGCGGAGCCATGGATGGCGGAGCTCAAGCGTCACAGGGACGTGCCGAAGGAGCGTGTTTTGGGAGGCGCTTCCCGGTTCGCCCAGCTCCCGCAACTATCAGGCTGGGTCAGGAGCCGAAAGGCCAGATCGTGAGCTTGCAGGAAACCCCAACAACCGGCTATCGTTCAAAGTCGATTACCAACCGGGGTGAACGATGACCAAACCGTTCCAGTTCAAAGACAGCGACGTCAAAATCGAAAAACGCGAAACCGTCTTCCAGGGCTTCTTCCGCATGGACAAGCTCTGGCTGACCCACCCGCGATTTGACGGCCGTGACATGCCGGTCTTTACCCGGGAACTCTTCATAAGGGGCGACGCCACCTGCGTGCTGCCCTACGACTGCGACCGGGACGAAGTCGTCCTGCTCGAACAGTTCCGCCTCGGCGCCCTCGGCCGCAGCCAGTCCCCGTGGTTGCTCGAGCTCGTGGCCGGCATGAACGAAGACGGCGAAACCCCGGAAGAAGTCGCCCAACGCGAAGGCCAGGAAGAGGCCGGGCTCACCTTCAGCCAGCTCGACAAGATCTGTGATTACCTCGTCTCCCCGGGCGGCAGTACCGAAATGATCCACCTGTACTGTGGCCACATCAGTACCAGGGATGCCGGCGGCCTGTACGGCATGGAGCACGAGCACGAAGATATCCGGGCCCACGTGGTTTCCGCAGACGAAGCCATAGCCATGATCCACGATGGCCGGATCAACAATGCTGCCGCTATCATCGCGCTTCAATGGCTTGAACTGAACCGTTCAAGACTCCGTGAAGGAAAGCAGTGATGACCGAGTGGACCATGAAACCCCAGCGCTACGTGCCGGATCTTCGGCAGCTTGGCGCCCTGTGCGACGGCAATTACCAGCGCCTGAGCAAGTTGCGTCAGCTGGAAGCCGATGGCAAGCCGGTGTGCGAGTTCGAGTTGCACCGGGAGAACCAGTACCTGGGCCGGGTCCGGATCAAGGTCCTGCAGACGGCCCGATTTACCGAAACCCTGCTGCTGGAACAGGTCCACAATTCCGGTCGCTGGCTGAACAATCCCCAGATGACCGTGCGCGTGTATCACGACGCCGCCATGGCGGAGGTGATCAGCTGTTACCGGGATCGTCAGATCGCACCGGTCAACGATTATCCCAACCGCTTCATGCATCACCCGGACGAAAAGGTTCAGGTGAATGGTTTCCTGGCCGACTGGCTGGATTACTGTCTGCGCTTTGGCCATTTGCCCATGGAATACGCTGCCTGGCCGGCCGGCGAGGGTGTGGACTGACGGTCCGAAGTGGATGTGTCATAGTTGTCAAAAATAGCAATATGTTGACGACGCCTGGCGGGAATGTGACTCCGGTTGCAATTGCCGGTGACCAATTCTGAAGCGTTCGTCGTACACTTGTCCCTGTTTCAAGTGGTTGCAGCAGGCTTAACAGGTTCGCCATGACCAGATCGGACGAGGCCCGCCCCTTGCGGGTACTCCAGATAACAGACCCCCATCTGATGGCCCGTGAGGACGGTGCCTTGCTGGGTGTGAATACTCGGAACAGCCTCGCGGCCGTGATCGATGAGGTGTTGCAGGCCCATGGCCAGCCGGACCTGATCCTGGCCACCGGTGACCTCGCTCAGGATGCCTCCGAACAGGCGTATCGCGTTTTCGGTGACAGTCTTTCCTGCTTCCACTGCGGTTCCGCCTGGCTGGCCGGCAATCACGACAACTCGGCAATGCTCAACCGGGTTGCCAAGAACTATCAGGCCGATCGCAGGCAGATTCTGCAGGGCGGCTGGCAGTTCGTCCTGCTCGATTCTTCCGTCCAGGGCAAGGTTTACGGTGAGCTGGCGGAGAGTGAGCTGTCGTTTCTCGATCGCGCGCTGTCCGAGTATCCCGATACCCCGACGCTGGTCACACTGCACCATCACCCGGTAGATATCGGGGCGGACTGGATGGAGGAAATCGGGCTCCGCAATCGCGACGCCTTCTGGGCCGTGATCGACCGTCATCGCCAGGTGCGGATCGTGCTCTGGGGTCATGTCCATCAGGAGCATGAAGAGTCCCGGAACGGGGTGAAGCTGCTTGCCACACCCTCCACCTGTATCCAGTTCACCTCCGGCGCCAGGGACTTTTCCGTGGAGCCACTGGCGCCGGGTTACCGTTGGTTCGAGCTCGAGCCGAACGGTCACTTCAGCACCAAAGTTCATCGCGCCGGAGCCTTCGAGTTCGAACTGGACCAGAAGAGCTCCGGTTACTGAGTCTCCAGTTCGCCGTTCTCGGCCGGTTGCTCCAGCCTTTTCCTCAGCTCCCTGGCTGCCGTGATCATGGCCCTGAGGGCCGGCCGCACCTCCCGCCACTGTCGGGTTTTCAGGCCACAGTCCGGATTTACCCACAGCCTTTCGGCCGGAATCCTCTCCGCTGCCTTTTCCATCAGGGCAGTGATCCCGGCCTGTTCGGGCATGTTGGGTGAGTGAATGTCGTAGACACCGGGGCCAATGTCGTTGGGATACTCAAAATTCCGGAAAGCATCGAGGAGCTCCATATCGGAACGGGAGGTCTCGATGGTAATGACATCGGCGTCCATCCGGGCAATCGCCTGAATGATGTCATTGAACTCCGAATAACACATGTGGGTGTGAATCTGGGTTGTGTCATCGACCCCGTTGGCGGCAATCCGGAAGGCGTCGATGGCCCAGTCCAGGTAGTCCTGCCAGTCGGATTTTCGCAGGGGCAAGCCCTCCCGCAGCGCCGCTTCGTCAATCTGGATGATCCGGATGCCTGCGCTCTCCAGTTCCTGCACCTCTTCGCGGATGGCCAGGGCCAACTGCCAGCAGGTCTCCGCCCGGGGCTGGTCGTCCCGGACAAAGGACCAGTTCAGCATGGTGACCGGGCCAGTGAGCATGCCCTTGACGGGCCTGTCGGTCAGTGACTGTGCATATCGGATCCAGTCTACAGTCATTGCCTTGGAGTGAGTGATATCACCAAACAGGATCGGCGGTTTGACGCACCGTGAGCCGTAGGACTGGACCCAGCCAAACCGGCTGAAGGCATAACCATCCAGCTGCTCCCCGAAATACTCCACCATGTCGTTTCGCTCCGCTTCGCCATGGACCAGGACATCCAGGCCCAGAGACTCCTGTTCACGGATGCAATGGGCAATCTCCTGTTTGATACGTGCCAGATAATCTCCTTTGCCCAGTTTTCCGGCCCGGTACTGTTGCCGCACTTGCCGGATATCTCCGGTTTGCGGGAAGGAGCCGATCGTGGTGGTCGGGAAAAGGGGCAGGGGCAGAGCCTTGCTCTGGAGCTTCTGCCGCGTCTCGAAAGCACTGTTTCTCTCGCCAAGCTGTGGGGTGATAAGTGACATGGCCTCGCGGAGCTTCGGATTGCGGGTTTTCGGCGATAGCCTGCGAGAGTCAACCGCGATGCGGTTGTCCTCGAGGTCCCGGGCAACACTGCTCCGGCCGGTGTTAAGGGCTCTGGCCAGGGTGGCCAGCTCCCCGAGTTTCTGCCGGCCGAAGGAAAGCCACTGGCGAATGTCCGGATCGAGCTTGTCTTCAGGTTCCAGGTCGACAGGAACGTGCAGCAGTGAGCAGGACGGGGCCAGCCACAGCCGCTCGCCGAGTCGTGAATGCAATGGTTCCAGCCAGTCGAGGGTGGCATTGAGGTCGGTTTTCCAGACGTTCCGGCCATTGACGACACCCAGGGACAACACTTTATGAGGCGCGAGCCAGTCTGCCAGACGGTCGGCTTCAGGACGGGCAGAAACGGCATCCAGGTGCAGCCCGGCCACTGGCAATTCGCAGGCGAGCTGGAGGTTGTCCCGGAGCTGGCCGAAATAAGTGGTCAGCAGGAGTTTCGGGCGGGTAGCCTTTAGGTGATGGTAGGCAAGACTGAAGGCGTGGCGCCAGCGATCGTCCAGTTCGGTGACCAGGGCAGGCTCATCCACCTGCACCCACTCCGCACCGGCCTCGGCGAGTTGGTCGAGCAGGTCACCGTAAAGGGGCAGAATGCGCTCCAGCAGTGCCAGGGGATCGCTGCCGTCCTTGGATTTTCCCAGCCAGAGATAGGTCACCGGGCCGATAATGACCGGTTTGGCACGAAAACCCTGAGTCTGCGCCTCATCGAGCTGGGCCAGTATCCGGCTGCTGTCGAGCCGGAATTCCGTGTCCTGGTGAAACTCCGGGACAATGTAGTGATAGTTGGTGTCGAACCACTTGGTCATTTCGCCGGCCTGGGTGCCGCAGCAGCTATCGTCATTGGCACCGCGACCGCGTGCGGCCCGGAAATACCGGTCGAGTGCGTGCCCGCCCGGTTTGCCCGCACGTTCGGGCAGGTGTCCGAGGGTTTCGCTCATGTCCAGCACCTGGTCGTACAGGGAAAAGTCCCCTGCCGGGACGAGGTCCAGGGTCTTTTGGTCCTGCCAGTGTCGGCGCCGCAGGTCTCCGGCGGTAATCTCCAGCTCCTCCTCGGTTAGCTGGCCTTGCCAGTAGGCTTCCAGGGCGAATTTCAGTTCCCGTTGAGCGCCGATACGGGGGTAGCCCAGTGAGTGAGTGGTAACCATCTTCTGCTCCTGACGTCTGATTTGTGCTTCGGGTAAGAGTCGGTCAGGGTAGGCGGGCAGTGGCATGAATAAAAATGGTATTATTTCAGTAGTTCATGAAATAAATTCACCAATTAGTGTATTGGCCCATGATTGATCGACACCATCTCGAGATTCTCCGTGCCGTTGATCGCGACGGCTCTTTGACAGCGGCAGCAGAGTCCCTGCATCTCACGCAGTCGGCGCTCAGTCATGCCATTCGCAAGCTGGAGCGTTATCTGGACACACCCTTGTGGCTGCGGGATGGTCGTCAGTTACGGCTGACCCAGGCGGGTGAGTATCTGCTGTCGCTGGCGAATCGCCTTCTCCCCCAGCTTGAACACGCGGAAGAAGTTATCGGTCAATTTGCCAGTGGGCGGCGCGGGACACTCCGGATCGGCATGGAGTGTCATCCCTGTTATCAGTGGTTGCTCAAGGTGGTTGGGCCCTACCTTGAGCGCTGGCCGGATGTGGATGTGGATGTGAAACAGAAATTCCAGTTTGGCGGGATCGGCGCCCTGTTCGGGCATGATATTGATATGCTGGTAACTCCGGACCCGCTGCATCGGCCGGGGTTGGTGTTTGAGCCGGTGTTCGATTACGAGCAGGTGCTGGTGGTCTCCCGGGATCATCCCCTGGCGAGCAGGGAGTTTGTCGTGCCCGGAGACCTGGAGCGGGAAACCCTGATCACCTATCCGGTGGAAGTGGAGCGGCTGGATATCTATACCCGGTTCTTTTTGCCCGCTCACGCCAGCCCGGCCCGGCACAAGACCATCGAGACGACGGACATCATGTTGCAGATGGTCGCCGCCGGGCGGGGCGTGTCGGCGCTGCCGAAATGGCTGGTGGCGGAGTATGCTGAGAAACTCCCGGTGGTTCCGGTGCGTCTGGGGAAGGAAGGGCTGCCCAAGCAGATCTTTCTGGGCCTCCGTGAACGGGATTGTGAGGTCGATTACCTGGATTCGTTCATGAACCTGGCCCGGGAGGTTCGCTGGGGCTAGGTTCTTGCGTTAAACTGCGCGAAAAATTCAACAGGAAGCACAATCATGAGTGATATCCCCGCAGATCTGAAATACATTGAGACCCACCAGTGGGTGCGGGTGGCTGACGATGGCACCGCTACCGTAGGTATTACCGATTTTGCCCAGGAGCAGCTCGGCGATGTGGTGTACATCGGTGTGCCGGATGTCGGGGTGACGGTCAACGGTGGTGAGGAAGCCGGCGTGGCCGAGTCGGTGAAGTCGGCCTCGGATGTGTTCAGTCCGGTGACCGGTGAGGTGATTGCGGTCAACGAGAATCTTGAGGATGAGCCGGAGCTGGTCAATGAGGATCCGTATGGCGACGGCTGGATGTTCAAGGTGAAGCTGGAGGATGCCGGTGAGCTGGATGGCCTGATGGATGCCACCGCTTACGCCGAGCATGTGGCTGCGGAGGAATAAGCAGTTTGGGAGCATGCGTGTTTCAGGGTGGGCTTTCCGAAACACGCTCAAGCCCTGCCCGACTGCTCCCATGTCTGGGTGCAGTGACCAATTGGCTATAATCTCGCATCCATTGATTTCTTGTTTGGCTGGTGTATCTGATGAATTTCCCGATTTTGTATCTTCGAAAAGGCGCTGAACGCCGCCTCCGTGCCGGCCATTTGTGGGTTTACAGCAATGAGGTCGATACCCGTCGTACGCCGCTGACCGAGTTCCAGCCCGGTGATCAGGCCGAGCTGCGGGCGTCCAATGACAAGCCGTTGGGCACGGTGTTTGTTAATCCCCATGCGTTGATCTGTGGCCGGTTGATCAGCCGGAATCCGTCCCAGGGGATGACGCCGCAGCGGCTGACCGAGCGGATGGAGCTTGCGCTGGCAATGCGGGAGCGGCTGTTCGACAAGCCGTTCTATCGCTGGGTGTTTGGCGACAGTGACGGATTGTCCGGGCTGGTGGTTGACCGTTTCGGGGATACCGTAGTGGTGCAGATTTCCACGGCGGGCATGGAGCTGATGAAGGAGGCGATTGTTCGCGCCGTTCAGCGTCTGGTGCATGCCAATGCGATCATCCTGAAAAACGACGGCAAGATGCGGAAGGTTGAGGGGCTGGATACCTACGTCGAGCAGGCGCACGGGCCGGTGGCGGATCTTCTGCCGGTCGAGGAGAATGGCGTTCGCTTCGAGGTGCCGCTGGCCGGTGGTCAGAAAACCGGGTGGTTCTACGATCACCGCATGAATCGTCAGCGGTTGCAGGCCTACGCGCCCGGTAAGCGGGTGCTGGATGTGTTCAGTTATGTCGGTGGTTGGGGGCTGCAGGCCGCCTGTGCCGGCGCTACCCAAGTGACTTGTGTCGACGCCTCTGCAACGGCGATCGATGCGGTACACCATAATGCGAAGATCAACGGGCTCGACAATATCGAAACCATCGAGGGCGATGCCTTCGAAGCGCTCAAGGCCCTGGCGGACGAGAAAGAAAAATATGACATCGTAGTGCTGGATCCGCCGGCCCTGATTCCCCGTCGCCGGGACCAGAAGGCCGGTGAGCAGGCCTATGCCCGCCTGAATCAGTTGGGGTTGCGGCTGCTTGAGCGGGATGGCTTGCTGGTTTCCGCATCCTGTTCCATGCATCTGTCCCAGGAAAAGCTGATCGACATTATTCGAAGCAGCGGCCGGAAAATTGACAGGTTTGTTCAGCTGCTGGAGCAGGGCCATCAGGCGCCGGATCACCCGGTGATTCCGGGGATTCCGGAGACGGATTACATCAAGTCGTGCTTCGTGCGCTCGCTGACCGGGTTTATGTGAAGGACCTGAAAACGGGGTCAGAAGAAGGCTTTCTTCAGACCCCAATCTAACGCTCAGGGTCTTGATTCCCGGGGTCTGATGAAAACTTTCATCTGACCCCTGCCTTGCGATTCGGGGTCAGAAGAAAGCCTTCTTCTGACCCCTCTTTCTTCCTGAAATCACCCCCGCAAAGAAATCACCGGCCACCCCGATTCCTTCGCCAGCGCCTCCAGCCTCGGATCCGGATCCACCGCCACCGGGTTTTCCACCTGCTTCAAAAGCGGCACATCGTTATGGGAGTCGCTGTAGAACCAGGCCCCTTCCAGGGTGCGTCTGTGATGGTCAAGCCAGTCGTTCAGCCGGGTCACCTTGCCGTCCTGGAAGCTGGGGACACCGGCAACTTCCCCGGTATACCGGCCATTGACCAGTTCCGGCTCGGTGGCGATCAGGTGCTCAACGCCCAGCAGGTCCGCAATCGGTTCGGTGACGAAGCGGTTGGTGGCGGTGATGATCATCAGCGTGTGGCCCTGCTGGCGGTGCTGGTCGAGCAGTTCCCGGGCCTTGTCCTGCATCATCGGGCGTACTTTCTTCTCAAGAAAGGCTTCGCGCCACGCCAGCAATTCGTCCATTTCATGCCGGGCCAACGGCTGCAGGGCGAAGCGGAGGTAGTGAAAGATGTCCAGCTCGCCGTTCAGGTATTCCTCGTAGAACCGGTCGTTGGCCTTGCGGTATTCCTCGGCATCGACCAGGCCTTCTTCCACCAGAAATTCGCCCCAGGCGTGGTCGCTGTCGCCAGCCAGCAGGGTGTTGTCCAGATCAAAAAGTGCGAGCGTCAAAGGGTGTCCTCCGCTGTTACAAGGGCTTTCAGGAAGGCTCACAGTCTACCATGACCTGTCGGCATCGGCTCCGTTTGCCGAACCCTTGGGATTCTGTAAGAATGAGAGCAACTTGGACAATTCTCGCCGGTCAGAAATTGACCGGCGGCCGACTTTTGCGAGGACTGTGCCGTGATCGATTCAGACGGTTTCAGACCCAATGTCGGAATCATTCTGGCCAACCACAGGGGCGAAGTTCTCTGGGCAAGGCGAATAGGTCAGGACTCCTGGCAGTTTCCCCAAGGTGGTATCCAGCACAACGAATCACCGGAGGATGCACTGTACCGGGAGCTTGGAGAGGAAATCGGCCTCACAGCCAGTGATGTGGAGATCATCAGCTGTACCCGGGGCTGGCTCAGGTACCGTCTTCCGAGGAGGATGGTGCGCCATAACTCACACCCTGTGTGTGTGGGCCAAAAACAGAAATGGTTCCTGCTGAGGATGTTATCGCCGGACGCGCAAGTGCGTGTGGACGGCACGGATTCACCGGAATTCGACGGGTGGCAGTGGGTCAGCTACTGGTACCCGCTGGGCCAGGTGGTTTCATTCAAACGAGAAGTATACAGACGTGCGCTGCGGGAGCTGGCTCCACGACTGTTCTACAACATGGAACAGTGGCGGAAAGCCGAGCAGAACCGGCGGCTGAAGGATCACTCAAGATGACGGAATGACCCTGCCATGCTGAGCATACTGCGAAGTCTTGTACAAGAGGTAAACAGCGCCCGCGATCTGCAGGAGGCGCTGGATATCATTGTATCGCGGGTGCAAAAGGCCATGAACACCGAGGTCTGTTCCGTCTATCTGCTCGACCCCGCCACCAACCGCTATATCCTGATGGCTACCGAGGGCCTCTACCGCAAGGCGGTTGGTCAGGTGAGCCTGGGTTACTCGGAGGGTCTGGTCGGTCTGGTGGGCTCCCGCGAGGAGCCCATCAACCTGGAAGACGCTCCGTCCCATCCCCGTTACCGCTATTTCCCGGAGACCGGTGAGGAGCGTTTCCGTTCCTTCCTGGGGGTTCCCATCATTCACCATCGCCGGGTACTTGGTGTGCTCGTTGTTCAGCAGCGGGAAAGCTCCCGGTGTTTTGATGAGGGTGAAGAAGCCTTCCTGGTGACGGTCTCCGCCCAGCTGGCCGGGGTTATTGCCCACAGTGAGGCGACTGGTGCAATCAGTGGCCTGTCCCTGACCGGCGAAGAGGCCCGGGATGTCAGCTTCAACGGTGTGCCCGGTGCCCCCGGTGTCGCGATTGGCTCTGGTGTAGTGGTCTATCCGGCGGCCGACCTTGATGTGGTTCCGGAAAAGCCAACGGAAGATATCGACGGTGAGCTGAAGCTGTTCAAGGCCGCGGTCAAGGCGGTTCGGGAAGATATCGAACGCGTGGCGAAGCGACTGGCCAGCCAGCTCCGCCCGGAAGAACAGGCGCTGTTCGATGTCTATCTTCGTATGCTGGGGGATGAGGCCTTGCCCGGCGAAGTGGCCAACAAGATTGCTGACGGTATCTGGGCCCAGGGTGCGCTCAAGCAGGTGGTCCAGCAGTATGTCCGCCACTTCGAGATGATGGATGATCACTACCTGCAGGAGCGGGCGGTGGATATCCGGGATCTCGGCCGGCGCCTGCTGTCCCATTTGCAGGAAGGTGAACAGAAGCACCTGGTATACCCGGAGAGAACCGTGCTCGTCAGCGAGGAGCTGACTCCGGCGATGCTCGGAGAAGTGCCCAAGGGCCAGTTGGTGGGGCTGGTGTCGGTCAAGGGCTCCAGTAACTCCCACGTGGCAATCCTGGCCCGGGCCATGGGCGTGCCCACGGTGATGGGCCTGGTGGATATCCCGGTCAACCAGCTCGATGGCAAGGAATTGATTGTTGATGGTTTCGAGGGCCAGATCTTCGCCTCGCCGTCACAGGATCTTCGCGCTTTCTACCAGGCCATCTGCGATGAAGAGGATGAGCTGATCCGCGGACTTGAGGCGCTTCGCGACAAGCCCTGCGAGACCACCGATGGCCACAGGGTATCCCTGCTGGTGAACACCGGTCTGATGACTGATGTGGTGCGTTCTCTCTCCCACGGTGCTGAGGGTATCGGCCTGTACCGCACTGAAGTACCGTTCATGATCAAGGACCGCTTCCCCTCCGAGCAGGAGCAGCGGGAGTATTACCGGGAGCAGCTGGAGGCGTTTGCGCCCAACCCGGTCACCATGCGCACTCTGGATATCGGTGGCGACAAGGCGCTCACGTATTTTCCGATAAATGAAGAGAACCCCTTCCTGGGCTGGCGTGGCATCCGGGTAACCCTGGACCACCCGGAAATCTTCCTGGTACAGGTCCGGGCCATGCTGAAGGCCAGTGAGGGGCTGAACAATCTGCAGATCATGCTGCCCATGATCAGCAACATCTCGGAAGTCGAGGAATCCCTGCACCTGATATACCGGGTCTATCACGAGGTGAGGGAAGAGGGCTATGACATCCATATGCCGAAGGTCGGCGTTATGGTGGAAATTCCTGCGGCGGTCTACCAGATTCGAGAGTTGGCGGACCGGGTGGATTTCCTGTCTGTGGGCTCCAATGACCTGACCCAGTACCTGCTGGCGGTGGATCGCAATAACCCCAGGGTGGCGCAGCTGTATCATTCCTATCACCCGGCAGTGCTCCAGGCCCTGGTCCGGATTGCCCAGGACGCCCACGCTGTCGGCAAGCCGGTGGGCATTTGCGGTGAGTTGGCAGGTGATCCCGGTGGGGCGCTGCTGCTGATGGCCATGGGTTATGACTCCCTGTCCATGAACGCGGCGAGCCTGCCCAAGGTGAAGTCGGTCATCCGGAGCATCAGCCGTGAGTGGGCGATACAGCTTCTGGAAGATGTTCTGTTGCTGGATTCTCCCCATGTCATCAAGAGTTGTGTGGATCTGGCGTTGCGGAACGCCGGCTTCGGCCGCTATCTGCGCCCCGGACGAACGTCCTCCATGGCAATCTCTGAACAGGCCGTTTCCTGACCTCCTGCCCTGGCCCGGGAATATAGGGTGTGTTTTCTAAATTCGACTGTTATGTTGTGGCCAAAGGGATACCGACAACCATACAGTCCGGAGAATGACTGATTATGAGCGCCTCAACAGAACTCAAACCGAAACCCAGAATCGGCCTCGCCCTTGGTGGCGGTGGTCCGCTGGGCGGTATCTACGAGATCGGTGCGCTCAGAGCGCTGGATGAGGCACTTGATGGTCTGGATTTCAACAATCTGGACGTCTATGTGGGTGTCAATGCCGGCTCCTTTGCCGCTGCCAATCTGGCGAACCAGATGACCACGGCGCAGCTGTGCCGGATTTTTGTGCGAAATGAGGCTGAGGTGCATCCGTTTCATCCGGAAGTCTTTTATCGTCCGGCATTCCGGGAGATCGGCAGCCGTCTGTTGGCGGTACCGGGCCTGATGTCTACCGCCGTCAGCCGGTTCATCAATAACCCCTACGATCAGAGTTTCCTGGAGGCGTTGACTATTCTGGCCCAAGCGGCCCCGGCCGGCCTGTTCGACAACGAAGGGCTGCACGACTACCTCAAGCGCGCCTTCACCATGCTCGGGCGTACCAACGATTTCCGGGAGTTGAAACACAGCCTCTATGTGGTGGCTGCCGATGTGGAAAGCACCGAAGCCGTGTGTTTCGGAGCGCCCGGTTTTGACCACGTGCCGATTTCCAAAGCCATCCAGGCCAGCACATCCTCGCCCGGGCTCTACGTGCCGGTGGAAATCGACGGCCGTTACTATGTTGATGGCACGCTGCGCAAAGGGCTGCATGCCTCGGTTGCCTTCGAGGATGGAGCTGATGTGGTGTTTGCGGTGAACCCTCAGGTACCCATCGACGCCAGCGCCGCCGTGCGGGCCGGCACCATGAAGCCGGGGGAGCTCACCCGCTCAGGCATGCCCAACCTGCTGTCCCAGACCCTTCGGACCATGGTGTACTCCCGAATGCAGTCCGGCATCGCCCAGTACGCACGGGACTATCCGGACAAGGAGATTCTCCTGTTCGAGCCGACCCGGGACGATGCCAAGCTGTTTTTCTCCAACGTGTTCAGTTTCCAGAGTCGCCGGATGGTCTGCGAGCACGCTTACCAGATGACCCGTCGGGACCTGCTCAACCGGGCCGACGAACTGGAGCCGAAACTGGCCCGTTACGGTATCAAGCTGCGCCGCGATCGGCTCGAGGACGAGCAGAGGACGATCAGCACCAGTCTGTATGGCGAGATGTTGCCGCTGTATGTGGCGAAAGGCAGGAAGAAGCAGTCGGAGAAGGGAAAAATTGCGGCCGGTCTGGAGAACGTGACGCATCTTTTCTCCAGGGCCCAGTGACTGAATGAAAAAGGGGTCAGATGAAAGCTTTCATCTGACCCCAGGGATTCCGCTAGAGCTCGGAGTTGATGTCCTGGCCGGGGTCTGATGAATGCTTTCATCTGACCCCATCTTCCCGTCAGAGAATATACCGGCTCAGATCCTCATCCTCGGACAACTCCCCAAGCTTCTCGTCCACATACTCTGCGGTCACCTCAAAGCTCTCGGTCACCGCATCACCAGCATCGTAGGACAGGCTTTCCAGCAATCTTTCCAGCACGGTATGCAGACGACGGGCGCCGATGTTCTCGGTGGTTTCATTGACCTTCCAGGCCACCTCCGCAATCCGGGCAATGGCATCTTCGCCGAAGGTCAGCTTGACTCCCTCGGTCGCCATCAGCGCTTCATACTGCTGAACCAGTGATGCATCGGGCTCCGTGAGGATCCGCTTGAAGTCATCCGGCGTGAGCGCTTGCAGTTCAACCCGAATGGGCAGACGGCCCTGCAGCTCCGGAATCAGGTCCGACGGCTTGGACAGGTGGAAGGCGCCGGAAGCGATGAACAGGATATGATCGGTGCGCACCGAACCGTACTTGGTGCTTACCGTGCTACCCTCGATCAGTGGCAACAGATCCCGCTGCACGCCTTCCCGGGAAACGTCAGAAGACGTGTTTTCCGACCGCTTGGCCACCTTGTCGATCTCATCGAGAAACACAATGCCATTCTGCTCCACCGCCTGAATGGCCTTTTGCTTGATCTCTTCCTCGTTGACCAGTTTGGCTGCTTCCTCATCCTTGACCTGCTTGAGCGCGTCGGCCACCTTCATCTTTCGGGTCTTGCGCTTGTCGGAAGACAGGTTGGAGAACATGCTTTGCAGCTGATTGGTCATCTCCTCCATGCCCGGAGGTGCCATGATCTCCACGCCGGCACCCGCGCTGCGCAGGTCGATCTCGATTTCCTTGTCATCGAGTTCACCTTCGCGCAGCTTCTTGCGGAACAGCTGGCGGGTCGAGGAGTCGTTGCTGGCCCGCTGGCTCTCTTCGTTGAAGTCGCGGGGAGGGGGTAGCAGGGCGTCCAGGATCCGTTCCTCGGCGGCATCCAGGGCCCGGCTCTCGTGGCGTTTCATTTCCTTTTCGCGCAACATTTTCACTGCCATGTCCGCCAGATCACGGACAATGGACTCCACATCCCGGCCGACATAGCCCACTTCGGTGAACTTGGTGGCTTCCACTTTCAGGAACGGGGCATCGGCCAGCTTGGCCAGACGGCGGGCAATTTCGGTCTTGCCGACACCGGTGGGGCCGATCATCAGGATGTTCTTTGGAGTAATCTCGTCCCGCAGGCTGCTGTCCAGCTGCATCCGGCGCCAGCGGTTCCGCAGCGCGATGGCCACCGCGCGTTTGGCTTCTTCCTGACCCACGATGTGTTTGTTGAGTTCGTGGACAATCTCTCGGGGAGTCATTGCAGACATGGTCGCTCCGGATCAATCTTTGGTGGGTAGCACTTCAACGGTGCGATTGTGGTTGGTGTAGATACAGATGTCGGCCGCGATATCCAGGCCTTTTTCCACAATCTCATGGGCGGATAGCTCGGTATTCTCAAGCAGGGCACGGGCTGATGCCTGGGCAAAGGGACCACCGGAACCAATGGCGATCAGGCCCTGCTCGGGCTCGATGACATCACCGTTGCCGGTAATGATCAGCGAGGCGGTCTTGTCCGCCACGGCCAGCAGAGCCTCGAGCTTCCTGAGGGCCCGGTCCGTTCGCCAGTCCTTTGCAAGCTCAACTGCAGCCCGGGTCAGGTTGCCCTGGTGTTTTTCCAGTTGTGCTTCGAATCGTTCGAACAAGGTAAAGGCGTCCGCGGTGCCTCCGGCAAAGCCGGCAATCACCTGGCCGTTATAGAGACGGCGTACCTTGCGGGCGTTGCCTTTCATCACGGTGTTGCCAAGGGAAACCTGGCCGTCGCCGCCCATGGCGACTTCGTCGTCTCGCCGGACAGAGAGAATGGTAGTCATTGGGGCTCCAATTGCCTGTTTGAAATTGGTATTCCGAAGTAATGGAGGCAGTGGCGGAGAATTCAAGAGTCTGAGTTTCGGTGGAAGGCCGGGTTCGGTATGCAGCCATCCAAAACACGCTCCTTGCGGCACGTCCATGTGGCGCTTGAGCTCCGCCATCCTTGGCTCCGCACAGTTTTGGATGGCTGCATACCGAACCCGGCCCCAAGCTGATGAGTAGGCCGCGGTGATTTCGAGGGGCAGCAGAATCACGTCCCCGAAAGGTGCTTCCACCAACAGAAGAGGTCAGCCCTCTTTGGGAATCTTCCGAATCAAAGGCTGGATGTTCAGTGAAACCAGCTTATCGATGGCCGAGTTCATCTGGCTGCGGGAGGTGAACGGCCCGACATTGACCCGGTACCAGACGGAACCGTTGTCCAGATCGATCCGCTGGACGCTGGCACGCAATCCCAGGAAGGCAATCTGGGCACGCTGGCGTTCAGCGTCTTCACGGCTGCGGAAGGAGCCGGACTGGACCAGGTAATCGAAGTTCTGTTTGCTCGGGGAGGGGCTGTATTCCTCTACCTCGGGCGGCACCACTTCGGATTCTGGCAGCATTTCGTAGAAACGGAAGTTCTGCTTCTTTTCCTCCTGGGTGGCCGTCGCCGGTGCCTTTTGTACCGATTTTTGCTCCTGTGCCGGTGCCTTGGGTTGCTGGCTGGTGGTCGGCAGGGAGTTGAGGTACACAATAAACCCGATAAAGCCGCCCACCGCTGCAAGGGACAGGATCCACTTCAGTGACAGGCTGCCGTGCTGGCGGTGTGCCGGTGCAGCAGGCCGGGCACGCTGTTTCGAGCGCGCAGGCTTTGCAGGCGCCTTCTTTGGCGTGGCGGAAGACCGGCTGGGCCGGTCTTTGCGGGCGTAGTCTCGGGCCATTGGGTTGTCTTACATCACTTCCGGTGCGCTGACGCCCAGCAGGTCCAGGCCGTTTTCGAGTACCTGGCGAACCGCGAGGTACAGGCTCAGGCGTGCATCCCGCAGGGCGGTATCTTCAACCAATACCTTGTGCGCGTTGTAATAGGTGTGGAACTGCCCGGCCAGCTCGCGCAGGTAGTGGGCCACATGGTGCGGCTCTCGCTGGGCGGCGGCGTTGGTGATCAGTTCCGGGTATTTGGCCAGCTGGTTGGCCAGGTCCTTTTCCTCATCCAGGGCCAGAATCGACAGGTCGCCAATGCATTCATGGCGGTCGCGGTTAACCCCTTCGTCCGCGAGTTTGCGCAGTACGCTGCAAATCCGGGCATGGGCATACTGGATGTAATAGACCGGGTTTTCATTGGTCTGGGAGCGGGCCAGGTCGATATCGAAGGTCAACTGTGAGTCTACCCGGCGTGCCGCCAGGAAGAACCGGGTGGCATCCCGGCCGACTTCGTCGATCAGATCGCGCACAGTGACGTAGCTTCCGGCACGTTTGGAAATCTTCACTTCCTGGCCAGAGCGGGTGACCATGACCATCTGGTGCAGCACGTAATCGGGCCAGCCCTGGGGGATGCCGGCCTTCAGTGCCTGGAGGCCAGCCCTGACCCGGGTGACGGTGGAGTGGTGGTCCGCCCCCTGTTCATTGATGACGGTGGTGAAGCCCCGCTGCCACTTGTCGAGATGGTAGGCCACATCCGGCAGGAAGTAGGTGTAACCGCCATCCTTCTTGCGCATCACCCGGTCTTTGTCATCACCGAACTCGGTGGTGCGCAGCCACATGGCGCCATCCTGCTCATAGGTGTAGCCGTTTTCCTGAAGACGCTTGACGGTGGCTTCGACCTTGCCGTCCTGGTACAGGGAGGATTCGAGGAAATAGACGTCAAAGTGCACGCCGAAGGCTTTCAGGTCCAGGTCCTGCTCCCGGCGCAGGTAGGCCACCGCAAACTCGCGGATGGCATCCATATCTTCCGGGTCGCCCTTGCCGGTAACTTCCCGGTCGTCGGCAGTTACGGTTTCACCCGCCAGGTAGGATCTCGCCACATCAATAATGTAGTCGCCCCGGTAACCGTCAGCCGGCCAGCTGTCATCGTCGGGTGTCAGACCCTTGGCACGGGACTGGACAGACAGCGCCAGGTTGTTGATCTGGGCGCCGGCATCGTTGTAGTAGAACTCGCGGGTAACGTTGTAGCCATTCGCTTCCAGCAGCCGGCACAGGCTGTCACCAATCGCTGCGCCACGACCGTGGCCCACGTGCAGGGGGCCGGTGGGGTTGGCCGAGACAAACTCCACTTGCACCTTCTCGCCTTTGCCGCTGTCGTTACGGCCAAACCGGTCCGCCTCGTTCAGGACGGTTTCCACGATTTCGAACGCACTGGCCGTGCTCATGAAAAAATTGATGAAGCCGGGCCCGGCAATCTCCACCTTGGCCACCGCCTTGCTCTCCGGCAATCGGTCCACCAGGGCCTCCGCCAGTTGGCGTGGCGGGCAGCCTGCGGCTTTGGCAGCAACCAGGGCAATGTTGCAGGCGTAATCGCCGTGGGCCTTGTCCTTGGTGTTGCCTACTTGCGGGGTAAAAGTCTGGTCCGCGGGCAGGGTGCCTTCAGATTGCAGCGCCGCCAGCGCAGACTGGAGCAGCTCGGAAACGGTCTCTTTCATGCTGTCAGATGACTCGGTTTACTGGAGAATGGGTGTCAGGGCAGGGTGCCCGATGGAAACAGAAGGCGGGTATTATCGCGGAAAGTTTGGATGTAAGCAAAAAGCCCGGCGCTGGGGCCGGGCTTTTTGCCAATTCAGTTTTTGAGTCCCCGGAAGTAAGCGATCACCACACCGTTTGTTCCAACGACGAGTACCTGGTCGCCCCCGAAAATTCCCAATGCGGCGTAATTTCCATTTCGCTGTTCTGCGTTTGAGCCTCCAGAGCTACCACAGTTTTCTGCAGTGAAGCGTACCTGGAAAACGTTAACGGATCCGTCGGGAATGTTTGCCGAGCCATTAAAGATGCAGCCGCGCTGGTCAGTGCCGGTGACAATGCCGTCCGAATCGATGGTTATTTGGGTTGTGACGAGGCCGGTATCCTGCATCAGATATGAGCCGGATAGCTCTGCAAGAGAAATGGGCGTATCGCTGATGGAGTTGTTTCTGGAGAGTTCAACCACCGATCGGTAACCAGTGTCTGGTGCTTCGACATCTAGTGTGGCGGATTCTAAATCTGTTGCTTGTCCGCTTACAGAACCATCGACTTGGCTCCATGTATCCGAATAGAAAATATTGGTGCCAGCGCCAATAATCTGGTTTTCCCCCGCTCCCACCAATACTCCAAACGTTGCGTCATTCGGTGATATGAACGTAACGAAATTCCCGTCTGGATCGAGGATGGTCGCAGCCCCTGAGTAGGTGCTGCCGCCTTCAACGCTTACAGTTGTCTCGTAATAGCCAGGGCTGATGGGCAGTGAAACTGCTGGTTCGGAATCGCCTGTTTCCGTCTGGGTGTTGGTTGGCGGGGTCCATGGCTCAAACAGGGGGGAAGGTGGGTTGCCCTGAGGAGCCAGAGGTTGGGAGTACTCTTCGCCGCCACACGCAGACAACAAGAAAGTCGCAGATAATGTTAAACCGAGTAGGGGAAGTCTCCCTGGCATGCCAATCTCCCTGAATTTTATTTGCCTAGTCCAATACTTGGTAGAGTCTCTGGAAGAGGCCTTATATGATTAGTGCAAGTATAGAAGTGTTAATATGTATTCATGATATTAGCACTGTGCAGGCTGATGTCCATTCCCGCCACGAAAACTTAGAAAATCCCGAGTGATGGAGTGGTTGGTGAAGTTGTTACCCAATCTCCATCGGATCCACATCCACCATCCATTTTACCTTCGGCGGAAGCTTCTGCTGGTCCAGGTGCTGGCAGATGCCGGCAAGAACGGCGTTGAGCCGGCCCCTTTGACTGCTGAGCAGAATCAGTTGGGCGCGGTGACGGTCGGCGCGGCGGGCGATCAGGGCGGGCAGGGGGCCCCAGGTTTCGATGCCGGGGCCGGAGGCGGAGGGCTTGATGGCATCCAGCAGTTCCAGGCTGCTCTGCATGGTGCCAGCTTCGGCGCGGAAGATGGCCATGTGCCGGAATGGCGGGAACTGGCCCTGTTCCCGTTCTGCCATCAGTTGGTCGGCAATGCTCAGGTAGTTCTCTGTGCACAGTGATTTGAGTAGCGGATGATCGCTGTGGCAGGTCTGGATCAGCACCTTGCCGGCCTTGGTGCCGCGGCCGGCCCGTCCACTGACCTGGAGCAGGGTCTGGATGAGCTGCTCGGGTGCGCGGAAATCCACGCTGAACAGTCCACCGTCGGCATTCACCACCACCACGAGAGTTACATTAGGGAAATCGTGGCCCTTGGCGAGCATCTGGGTTCCCACCAGCACGCAGGGCGCACCGCTGTTTACCTTTTCCAGGATGGCCTGGATGCTGCCTTTTCTCTGGGTGCTGTCCCGGTCGACCCGAACCACCGGGACCGAGGGGAAAGCTTCGGCAAGCGTGTCTTCGGTCCGCTCGGTGCCCTGACCAACCGGTTTGAACGCCTCGCTCTGGCACTTCGGGCAATGGCTGGTGGCGGCCGTCTGGTAGTCGCAGTGGTGGCAGCGCATGGCGCGGTCCCGGCGATGGTAGGTCAGGCGTGTGTCACAGCGGGGGCATTCGACCATGTGGCCACAGTCAAAACACATCATGACCGGGGCATAGCCGCGGCGGTTCACGAACACCAGGGCCTGCTCTCCCTTGTCGAGGGTGTCCCGAATGGCGTTCAGCGCAGGACGGGCAAGACCTCCTTCCAGCGGACGACTGCGGATATCGAGCAGGCTGAGGGTGGGCGGTACCGCCTTTTTCGCCCGTTCCTCCAGTCGTACCAGTCGGTACTTGCCCAAGCGGGCATTGTGGTAGGACTCCAGGGATGGAGTGGCCGAGCCCAGTATGATCGGGCACTGGTTCAGGTGGGCCCGATAAACCGCCAGGTCCCGGCCTGAATAACGGAAGCCCTCGCCCTGCTTGTAGGAGCTGTCGTGCTCTTCGTCAACGATGATGGTTTCCAGGCCGGTGAAGGGCAGCAGTACGGCGGACCGGGTACCGATCAGGATGACTGGTTCGTCGCGGCGGACCTTGAGCCAGGTATTCAATCGTTCGCTGTCATTCAGAGCCGAATGCCAGACCACGATGCGGTCCCCGAAGTAATGCCGGAAACGGGCAACGGTTTGCGGGGTCAGATTGATTTCCGGTACCAGTACCAAAGCCTGGCCTTTGTCGGTCAGGCACTCCTTGAGATAGTGAAGGTAGATCTCGGTTTTACCGCTACCGGTGATCCCGTACAACAACGTGGCATCGAAGCCTTTCTGGTCTGGGGGAAGCTGGCTTGCCACACACTGTTGGGCGGGTGTCAGGATTGGTCGAAGGCCCGGTGATTCAGCTGCGGCTGCCAGGTTATGGTTTTGCTGCGCTTTTTCAATCAGCTGCTTCCCCGCCAGGCCGTTGACCTGGGCACGGGTAAAACCGGCCTTGATGATGGTGCCGGTACTGGCGGGAGCCGGTTGCTGGCCCAGCCATTGCAACAGGGCTTTCTGACGGTGGGCATTGGCCGGTAATTCACTGCCCGAGCTTTTTGCGATCCAGCTATCTTCCTCTTTTTCCCGGGCCGGTCGGCCCCTGCGGAGGGCGGGCGGTAGTGCGGTGAACAGGCATTCACCGAGCGGATGCTGGTAATAGGTGCTGGCCCAACTCAGGAGTTCAAAGGTTTCCGTTGGCAGTGCCTGCCAGCCCTCAAGAACATGGCTGATGGTTTTCAGGGTGATGCCCTCGGGCGGCTCTACATCCGTTTCCACCACCAGGCCGGTCAGCTGTTGCCGGCCGAACGGAATCTGCACCCTTCGCCCCCGGGTAACCTGCATGCCTTCAGGGATCAGGTAATCAAACAGTCTACGTAATGGCCGGTTGAGGGCGATTCGTGCGGTTCGGGGCACTCGGGACTCCATTTTTGGTGATGTCGTGGTTTTCACTTAGGGATCGAGCCCGGCAGCCTGATGGTATTGTGGCTGCGAGGCAGGGAATGAAGCGCCCGTAAGGCTTGCCTGTAACAGGGATTGCAAGTATTATTCCCGGTCTGTTTTCGGCAGGGCATGATTGTGCCTCGCCTTTCACTTTGATTCAAACATGCGGTGCCAGGCGCCAGGGATTGATTCCCCGCGACCGGGTAGCGGCATGACCAAAGAGGTTCGCCATGAAAGAAGGTATTCACCCGAAGTACGAAGACATTACCGCTACCTGCTCCTGCGGTAACGTCATCAAGACCCGTTCTACCGTTGGCCACGATCTGCAGCTGGATGTTTGTTCCCAGTGTCACCCGTTCTATACCGGCAAGCAGAAGGTTATGGACACCGGTGGTCGTATCGAGCGTTTCAACAAGCGTTTCGGTGGCCGTATCGGTGGCAACAAGTCCTGATATTGACAGTTGCACGCAAAAAAGCGCCTCCGGGCGCTTTTTTTATGGGTATTTTTCAGCGTGTAGCGTCTTGCGATATACGCAATTAGCCCTATTGACTGTTCATAAAATGCGCTGTTGCCACTTGTCGTTTCGGGACGGGCGGGCCATAATGGCGCGCTCCGCTGGGTGGGGAGGCTTCCTGGCTCCAGCGGTTCATTACCTTTAAACGTGACAAACGGAACAGTGGCAATGTCTCAAGATCTGAAAGAAGCAGCCCTTGAATATCACGCCAAGCCGCGGCCTGGTAAGCTGAGTGTTGAAATCACCAAGCCGACCCAGACCTCCCGCGACCTTTCCCTGGCGTATAGCCCCGGGGTTGCCGAACCGGTCCGCGAGATCGCAAAGGACCCGGAGAACGCATACAAGTACACCGCCAAGGGCAACCTGGTGGCTGTCATCTCCGACGGTTCCGCGATTCTTGGTCTGGGCAACCTGGGTCCGCTGGCAAGCAAGCCGGTAATGGAAGGCAAGGGCGTACTGTTCAAGCGCTTTGCCGGGATTGACGTCTTTGATATCGAGGTCAATTCCGAAAGCCCGCAGGCGTTTATTGAAACGGTTGAGCGTATCGCGGATACCTTTGGCGGTATCAACCTTGAAGACATCAAGGCACCTGAGTGCTTCGAGATTGAGCGAGCGTTGATCGAAAAGTGTAACGTGCCCGTCTTCCATGATGATCAGCACGGTACGGCAATCGTGACTGCAGCCGGCATGATCAATGCCCTTGAGCTGCAGGGCAAAAAAATTGAAGAAGCGACAGTGGTGTGCCTGGGTGCCGGTGCGGCCGCTATCGCCTGTATGAAGCTGCTGATCAGCTGCGGTATTCGCTCTGAGAACATCTTCATGCTCGACCGCAAGGGTGTGATCCACTCTGGTCGTGACGATCTCAACCAGTACAAGGCGATGTTCGCCAACGATACCGACAAGCGCACACTGGACGACGCCATTGATGGTGCGGACGTTTTTGTTGGTCTGTCCGGTCCGGATCTGCTGTCAGCCGAGCAGCTGAAGAAAATGGCTCCGAACCCGATCGTGTTCGCCTGTTCCAACCCGGACCCGGAAATCAGCCCGGAGCTCGCAAACTCTGTTCGTGATGACCTTATCATGGCGACCGGTCGCTCCGACTATCCGAACCAGGTAAACAACGTGCTGGGCTTCCCGTTCATTTTCCGTGGAGCGTTGGACGTTCGTGCCACCGCGATCAACGAGGAGATGAAGGTGGCTGCCGTCAACGCTATTCGTGAGCTGGCCAAGGAGCCGGTGCCGCAGGAGATCTGCGAGGCCTATGGCGTAGACAAGTTCGAGTTTGGCAAGGAATACATCATTCCGAAGCCGATGGATGTGCGTCTGCTGGAAGTGGTTCCGGCTGCGGTTGCACGTGCAGCAGTGGATTCCGGTGTTGCTCGCAACCCGTACCCGGCTCACTACCCGCTCAAGTCCATGGACGACATCATCTGATCGTTCTCAGGATTTAAAAAAACCGGCGGTGATCCCGCCGGTTTTTTTGTGCCTGAAGGCCGTAGGTCAGAAGAGCTGACGGGAGAGGTCGCTGTCACCATTGTTGGTGCCTCCGCCATTGCCGTCCTCGGCGGTCAGAGCCGGCGGAGCCTCCTCTTCCTTGAACAGCTCGAATATTCCTTCCTCTCCCGGTCTGGCCCGTTCGCCGGTTTCCGGATTGATGCGCACGTTCACAATGCCATTCGGGCGGGGCATCACGGCGGGCGGCTCGTCCTTGAGTGCGACCTGCATGTAATCGATCCAGATCGGAAGGGCGGTGCTGGCGCCATACTCGCCGCGGCCCAGGGGGGCCGGCTGATCGAAGCCCACCCACACGGTGGTGGCGACCTTGTGGTTAAAGCCGGCAAACCAGGTGTCCCGCTGCTCGTTTGTGGTCCCGGTCTTGCCGGCGATGTCACTGCGGCCAAGGGCTTGCGCCCGGCGGCCAGTACCGCGGCGGACCACGTCCTGCATCATCGAGTGCAGAATGTAGACAGAGCGCTCATCGGCAAGCCGCTTCATGATGCGAACCGATTTGTCGTCACGGGTATCTGTCAATCCTTCGCTGGTCAGATCTTTCGGGTTAGTGTCTGTCAGTGATTCAGGCTTTTCGCTTAGCTCTTCCTCGGCGACCAGGTCGTCGCAGTTTTCCTCGCACAGGATGGTTTTCGGAGCCTGATAGATCGCCTCACCGTTCATATCGCGAATTTCTTTGATGAGATAGGGTTCCACGTCAAAGCCGCCGTTGGCAATCACCGCCTGGGCGCGGGCCAGTTGCATAGGGGTGATCAGGCCGCTGCCGAGGGCCAGGGACAGGTTGTCCGGCATGTTGTCCACAGGGATACGAAGCTGCTCGAGGTTCTCGAGCGTGGTCCTGATGCCGACATCGCGCAAAAGCCTGACGGATACGAGGTTCTTCGAGCGGTAAAGCGCCTCTCGCAGCCGGGTTGGGCCGCCAAAGCGACCTGAAGAGTTCTCCGGGCGCCAGGCGGTTTCCAGTTCCGAGTCCTCGAACACGATCGGCGCATCATTGTAGATGGTTGCCGGGGTCATCCCGTTCTCGAGGGCGGTCAGATACAGGAACGGCTTGAAGGTGGAGCCGGGCTGGCGATCGGCCTGGGTGGCCCGGTTGTATTTGCTCTGGTTGAAGCTGTAGCCGCCGGCAAGCGCCTCGATGGCGCCGGTATCGGCCTCGAGAGAAATCAGTGCGCCTTCAACTTTCGGCACCTGGCTCAGGGCCACCGTGACCGGGGTGGTCTGAGGCTCTTCGGTGCTTCCAGTTTCCGGATCAACGATGCTCGGGGTTTGCGGTTTGACGTAAACCACGTCGCCGATGGCAACCACGTCCGATGGTTTTTTCGGTTCTGGTCCGGTCAGGTCCTCGGTTTTGTAGCGTTTGGCCCAGGTCATGGTTTCGAAAGGCATGACGGCTGCGCCTAGGCCCCTGACGTGGACCCCGACCTGCGGTTCATCGTCATTGACCGCAGTGACAATCGCAGGTAGTAGAGACTCGACTCGCGGGTAATTCCGCACCAGATCGGAAAGCTCGCGTTCCTTCAGTTCTGAAGGGTCGAGTTGGCCGATGGGCCCGCGGAAGCCATGGCGTCGGTCATAAGCTTCCAGGCCTGCACGCAGGGCCTCAGTTGCCGTCTGTTGCTTGTCGCCTTCTACGGTCAGGGTAACGGAGTAGCCGTCGGTGTACGCGTCCTCGCCAAACCGGCGCACCATTTCGGCCCGGGCCATTTCCGCAACATAGTCAGCATCCACTTCTGCTTCAGTGGTGTTGTAACTGGCTGTCAGGGGGGCGTTTACCGCCAGCTCGTATGCGTCAGCGGTAATGTATCCCAGTTCCTGCATGCGCCCGAGGATCCAGTTGCGGCGGATCAGTGCGCGCTCGGCGTTGGCAAGGGGGTTATAGGCTGACGGAGCCTTGGGCAGGCCAGCCAGCATGGCCATTTGTGCCAATGTCAGCTCATTGACCGGTTTGTCATAATACACCTGTGCCGCCGCGGCAATACCGTAGGCCCGGTTGCCCAGGTAGATCTTGTTCAGATACAGCTCGAAAATGCGATTCTTGTCGAGCTCACGCTCTATCTGAAGAGCCAGAAGTATCTCGTTGAACTTTCGTATAAAGGTCCGATCCCGTGACAAAAAGTAATTTTTTGCAACCTGCATCGTGATCGTGCTGCCACCGGACTGGATTTCCCCGGTGGAGACCAATTGCACTGCAGCCCGCATCAGGCCTTTGATATCGACTCCGAAGTGCTCGTAAAAGCGGGCGTCTTCAGCGGCCATGAAGGCTTGTAACTGAATTGTAGGGATCTGTTCGATTGTGATTGGTGCCCTTCTCTTTTCACCGAATTCTGCTATTAATCTGTTGTCCTCGCTGTAGACCCTCAGCGGCGTCTGGAGCTTGATCTCCAGTAACTGCTCGACGGGAGGCAGCCCGGGACGAAGATAAAGATAGAAGCCTGACGCCGTAATAACTGCGACACTCAGTCCAGTTAGAAACAGCCAGGCAAAAAGACGAGATGTACGCAACAAATGAGACATTTTTTTCTGACAACTGTTGGATATAGGTCTATCATTTGAGAAATTGCTTTAGGAAGAGTAACTCACTTCGCTGTTAAGCAATGCATCTCAAAAAGAAGAACAGGCATTGTAGACGGAAAGCAGAAGAAATTCTCTTACATAAAAAACACATAAGTTATTTAACCGGGTGCATGTAACCAGGTATAGGGTGAGCGCGTGTTCGGATTGTTCGGAAAGAAATCCAGTGCAGTGCTGGGCGTGGATGTAAGCTCCAGCTCGGTCAAACTTCTGGAGCTGTCAAAACAGGGCGGCCGGTACAAAGTTGAAAGCTACGCGGTGGAACCGTTGCCAGCCAATGCCGTGGTAGAAAAAAACATCACGGATGTTGAGGCGGTGGGCGAGGTTCTCAAGCGCGTCGCGTCCAAGTCCCGTACCAGCCTGAAGCAGGTTGCGGTGGCGGTCTCCGGCTCTGCTGTCATCACCAAGCTGATTCAGATGGATGGCGGTCTCAATGAATTCGAGATGGAAGACCAGATCGCCCTGGAGGCAGACCAGTACATTCCCTATCCCCTGGATGAAGTTGCGATCGACTTCGAGGTACAGGGGCCATCAGAAACCAATCCCGATCAGGTTGATGTATTGCTGGCAGCGTGTCGGAAGGAAAATGTCGATATCCGGGAAGACGCGCTGGAGATTGCGGGTCTTACCACCAAGATCGTGGACGTGGAAGCCTATGCACTTGAGCGCGCCTATGCCCTGATCGAGCCACAGCTCGATTCCCAGGGTGAAGAACTGGTGGTCGCCATTGTCGATATCGGCGCGACCATGACCACGTTGAGCGTGCTCGCAGGCGGGACGACCGTCTACACCCGCGAACAGATTTTCGGTGGCAAGCAGCTGACCGAAGAAATCCAGCGCCGCTATGGTTTGTCGCTCGAAGAAGCCGGACTTGCCAAGAAGCAGGGCGGCCTGCCTGATGATTATGAGTCCGAGGTGCTGACTCCCTTCCGGGAAGCCGTGGTTCAGCAGGTGGCCCGGGCCCTCCAGTTCTTCTTTGGCGCCAGTCAGTACAACGCTGTGGACTATGTGGTACTTGCCGGTGGCACCGCGTCTATCCAGGGCCTGATCGAAATGGTGGAGGAAAAGACCGGAACGCCCGCGTTGGTGGCAAACCCCTTTGCCGACATGGCCGTGGGGTCCCGGGTTAACGCATCGGCACTCAGTAACGATGCACCCTCACTGATGATAGCGTGTGGCCTGGCAATGAGGAGCTTCGACTGATGGCAAAGATTAACCTCAGACCCTGGCGGGAAGAGCTGCGTGCCGAGAAGCAGAAGCAGTTCGTGGTCATGATCCTGGCGGCTGCCATTATCGGAGCCGGTAGTGTGTTCCTCTGGAAGACCGACATGGACAACCGGATTGCCTACCAGCAGTCCCGTAATGCCTACATAGAGACGGCTTCGAAAAAGCTGGATGCCCAGATCAAGGAGATCGAGAATCTCAAGCGCAAGCGTGACGAGTTGCTGGCGCGGATGCAGGTGATCCAGGATCTCCAGGGCAAGCGTCCAGTCATTGTTCGCGTCTTCGATGAGCTGGTCAGGACCCTGCCGGACGGCCTGTTCTATACCGATCTGAAGAAAACCGGCGATAGCATCCAGATTGTCGGGATGGCCGAGTCCAACAGCCGTATTTCCACCCTCATGCGCGATTTCGAGAAGTCAGACTGGTTCGCCGATCCAAACCTCTCCAATGTTGCCGCTGCCGATCAGCGCCGCGCCGGATACAGCCAGTTCAACCTGTCTGTGAAACAGAAAACCCCCGAGCCCGAAGGGGAGGATAAGTAATGAGCCTCGCGGACTCTCTTAAAAGTCTGAATGAATTCGACGTCAACGATCTGGACCTCAACAATGCCGGTATCTGGCCGACACCGGTCAAGGTTATTGTTGCCCTGATCGTGTTTGGACTGATCGTCGGTGGCGGGTACTGGTTTTTCGTCAAGGATCAGTATGCCCAGCTCGAGCGGGTGCAGAAAACCGAACAGGAGCTGCGTAAGAAATACGAGGAAAAGGCCTACCAGGTAGCCAACCTGGATGTGTTCAAGGCACAAATGGCTGAAATGGAGGAAACCTTTGGCGCGCTGGTACGTCAGTTGCCCAGTGAAACCGAAGTACCCGGCCTGCTCGAGGACATCACCAACACCGCGCTTGGCAGCGGCCTGTCGTTGCAGGAAATCAAATTGCAGCCGGAGCAGCAGCGTGACTTCTATGCCGAATTGCCCATCAATATCCGGGTTTCCGGCACCTATCACGAGTTGGCGTCATTTGTGAGCAGTGTTGCAAGCCTTCCACGGATCGTGACACTGCACGATTTAACCATCAAACCAACAGGCGGAGATGGAGAACAGCTTGATATGCAGGTTGTCGCTCGTACTTACCGCTACCGGGCTGGAGAGTAAGCATGGCAGCAAAGCATGCAGGTAAGGCCTGGCTGGGAGTGTGTCTGGTGTCCTTGTTGACGGCCTGTACCCAGGAGAGCGGTTTTTCGGATCTGGATCAGTTCATGGCAGAAACCCGGGCCAAGCCGCGGGGGCACGTAGAGCCACTGCCGGAATTCAAGGCATATGAGGCGTTTACCTATTCGGCAGCGGACCGGCGTGCGCCGTTTGAGCCGCCGGTGGATGTCCAGCTGACCATGGTCGACGATCAGCCAGTCAGTGATGTCGAGCCGGATCTGGATCGCCCCCGTGAGGTGCTGGAGAATTTTGATCTGAAAGAACTCAGTATGGTGGGTACGCTTCAGGGGCCGACCGGCAATCTGTTCGCACTCATCCGGGATAGCTCCGGCGGTATTCACCGCGTTCGTTCCGGTAATTATATGGGCCGGAACTATGGCCGTATTGTCGGTGTCAGCGAAACCCGTATCGAACTGATTGAAATCGTTCCGAATGGCTCGGGCGGATGGGTCGAGCGTCCTCGTTCCCTGTCTCTGGACGAGGAACAAGGCTAAGGAGCGGCACAATGAAATTTGAAAGAAACATGCACGAACAAAAAGGTTTGGGGTCGAGGCTAGCGATGTTCAAAAAACTCAATGTATACGTCAGCGTGATTGCTTTGGGGTTGTTCTCCGGCCTGGCCAATGCGGTCACGCTGGAGGACGTGTCGTTTTCCTCGCTGCCGGGAGAGCGCCTGGAGGTAACGCTCCAGTTTGACGGGCAACCGCCTGAGCCTTCCGGCTACACCATTGAGCGCCCGGCCCGCATCGCCGTGGATCTTCGTGATACCACCAGTGGTCTGGACAGCCGGAGCATCCCGCTGGGCGGCGGTAACGCCCAGAGCATGACGGTTGTGGAAACTCCCGATCGCACACGCCTGATTTTCAATCTCGTGGAGCTGGTTCCCTACAACACGGTTCGCCAGGACAACTCCCTGGTCATGACCATTGGTGGTGAAGGCTCGGCGCAGGCATCGACTGGCACCAGTGGGTCAGCGGCTCCGGCCACCACTTCCTCGCGTACCGCTCCCAACACGCTTGCCGGCGTGGACTTCCGCCGTGGCAAGGATGGCGAGGGCCGTGTCATCATCGATCTCGGTTCCAGCAGCACTCCGGTTGATCTTTCCGAACTCGGTGGCCGGATCCGTCTGACCATGCCTGAGCTTTTGGTTCCCGAGAACCTGCGCCGTCGTCTGGATGTTACCGATTTCGCGACCCCGGTAACCCGGATCGACACCTACACTGAAGATGGCAGCGCCGTGGTCGAAATTCGTCCTGAAGGCAATTACGACTACATCGCCTATCAGTCCGGCAGCGAGTTCACGGTAAGTGTGGAAAAGCTCACCGAGCAGGAGGCTGAAGCCCGTCGTGAAGAGAAATTCCCGTACACCGGTGAAAAGCTGTCCCTGAACTTCCAGGACATCGAGGTGCGTTCGGTACTTCAGTTGATTGCCGATTTCACCGGCCTGAATCTGGTTGCGAGTGACACCGTCAGTGGCAGCATCACCCTGCGCCTCCAGAATGTACCCTGGGATCAGGCTCTGGATCTGATTCTGAAGACCAAGGGCCTGGACAAGCGGCAGATCGGTAACGTCCTGCTGGTTGCTCCGGCCGACGAAATCGCTGCCCGTGAGAAGCTGGAACTTGAAACCACCAAGCAGATTGCCGAGCTGGCACCGGTTCGTCTCGACATCATCCAGGTCAACTACGCCAAGGCGGGCGACATCGTTGAGCTGATCAAGGCCGACGAAGAGCTGATCTCCGACCGCGGTTTCGTATCCTCGGATGTGCGCACGAATACCATCAGCGTGCGTGAAACTTCCGAGAAACTTGAGGAAATTCGCCGTCTGGTGTCCACGTGGGACGTGCCGGTACGTCAGGTTTCCATTGAAGCGCGGATTGTTCGCGCCCAGACCAACGTGGCGGAAAATCTCGGCATTCGCTGGGGGGGCGCAGCCTACGATGTGAGCGGCGACAACGTGTTCACCGTCGGTGGCTCCCAGGGTACCCTGCAGGAGGCTCGTGATGCCGCCTCCGGGACTGACAGCACCATCACCTTCCCGGGCGCGTTGGCCGTGGATCTGGGTGTGACCGGTGAGGGCGCTTCCTCTTTTGCCATTGGCTGGGGCAGCGACGACTTCCTGGTGGACCTGGAGTTGTCTGCCCTGGAAAGCGATGGTCAGGCCGAGGTGGTATCCCAGCCGCGCGTGGTGACGGCCGATCGTCAGACCGCGTCCATCAAGTCTGGTGAGGAAATTCCCTACCAGGAGGCCTCTTCCAGCGGCGCCACCTCAGTATCCTTCAAGGAAGCGGTGTTGTCCCTCGAGGTAACGCCGCAGATAACCCCGGATGACAAGATCATCATGGATCTGGTGGTGAATCAGGACTCCCGTGGCGAGGTGACTGCCGGTATCCCGTCCATCAACACCAACGAAGTCACCACGCAGGTGCTCGTCGGTAACGGTGAAACAGTGGTTCTCGGTGGCATCTTCCAGTCCGAAGTGGCTACCCAGGTGACCAAGACCCCGTTCCTTGGCGACATTCCCTACCTGGGGCGTCTGTTCAAGCGGACCGAGCACATCGACGAGCGCAGCGAGCTGTTGATTTTCATCACACCGAAAATCATCAAGAACGATTTGCTTCGCTAATCGTCCTGCCGAAGTCGAAAGCCGCCGCGTAAAACCGGCGGCTTTTTTTGTGATATTCTCACCCGCCTGAAACCTGTTGAGCGGAAGTTATGTCTTTGCCCAAACGCATTGTTCTGGTTGGCCCCATGGGCGCCGGCAAAAGTACCATCGGTCGCATGTTGGCCCGGGAGCTGGGCTACCGTTTTCTTGATACCGACCGGATCATCGAAGAACGGTGCGGCGCCAACATTCCGTGGATTTTTGATGTTGAAGGGGAGGACGGTTTCCGGCAGCGGGAGACCGCCATGCTTGAAGAGCTTTCTGCTGAGCCTCAAACTGTGCTTGCTACCGGCGGCGGGGCGGTGATGCGCCCCGAGAATCACCCCCTGCTGAAACGAGATTCGATTGTCGTCTACTTGAGGACGTCCATCGATCAGCAGGTGGAGCGTACGCGCAAGGACAGGAACCGGCCACTTCTGCAAAATGACGATCCCGAAGCGGTTTTGCGCCAGTTATTCGATATCCGGGACCCGATTTACCAGCAGCTGGCCGACGTTGTCATGCACACCGACCGCAAAAGCCCCCGCCTGGTCGTCCGGCAACTGATCAATCGTATTAACCCCAGAACGCCACGGCACCGGCGCCAGGTGCGTAAGGAAGGTCGCAACCATGTCTGAGATATTCCGTGAGCTCACTGTCGATCTGGGTGAGCGAAGCTATCCGATCCTCATCGGTTCGGGGCTGTTGGGGAGTACCGATCTGTCCCCTTACGTTGCCGGCTCCCAGGTCATGATCGTGACCAATGACACCGTGGCTCCCCTGTATCTGGACAAGATAAGGAATAGTTTCCCGGGTAAGCAGGTCGACACTGTTGTGCTTCCGGACGGGGAGAGGTTCAAGGACTGGCAGACCCTCAACCGGATTTTCGATGCGCTGCTGGAGCAGCGACATAGCCGGAAGACTACGCTGGTGGCTCTGGGCGGAGGCGTCATCGGGGATATGGCCGGTTTCGCGGCGGCCTGTTACCAGAGAGGGGTGCCCTTTATCCAGGTGCCCACCACGCTGCTGTCACAGGTGGACTCCTCCGTCGGCGGCAAGACCGGGATCAATCACCCGCTGGGCAAGAATATGATCGGTGCTTTCCACCAGCCGCAGGTGGTTCTGATCGATACCGATACCCTGCAAACCCTGCCGCCACGGGAAGTATCTGCCGGGCTGGCAGAGGTGATAAAGTACGGACTCATCCGGGACGCGGAGTTTCTGGGCTGGCTGGAAAACCATATGGATGCCCTGGTAGGTCTGGAGGCAGACGTGCTGGCCGAGGCCATCTATCGGTCCTGCGCCTGCAAGGCCGAGGTCGTGGCTCTTGATGAGAGGGAAGGGGGGCTGCGGGCCATTCTCAACCTGGGACATACTTTTGGTCATGCCATCGAGACATTTGCCGGTTACGGAACCTGGCTCCATGGTGAGGCGGTAGGCTCCGGCATGATTATGGCCGCAGATCTGTCGGCCCGCGAGGGGATGATTTCCGGTGAAGACTATCGTCGGGCAGTCGATATCATCCTTCGCGCCGGGCTGCCGGAAAGGCCTCCGGAAGCTATGACCCCGGAGGACTTCATGCGTCTGATGGCGGTCGACAAGAAAAATGTGGACGGCGCTCTCCGCCTGGTTTTGTTGCGCAGTATCGGTGATGCGTTTGTAACAGCGGATGCCCGGAAAGAAAGCCTGGCAGCGACTCTCAACGCCTTCTGTGGCTGACGTGACCAGGTCTGGAAGGGTGCATTGCCCTGTAGCTCGAAATCATTCATATCAAGTAAAGCTTATTGCGCTATTGCAATGGCTCTGCTCTCCCCTAAACTTTAGGCTGGTTTGAATACGTACTTCTACGTGTGTAAAATAGCCGGCCCCTTTTTTCAGTGTCAGTACGTTTATGCACCATCTTGGTGCGCAAGTTTCTGATTGAAAAGCATTTCTACGCGAGAGAACGCTTATGATGACAGGTTTGTATCACCCCGATGAATTCAGGGACAACTGTGGATTCGGTCTGATTGCCCACATGAAGGGCGAGGCTTCCCACAAGTTGCTGCAAACTGCCATCGAGTCGCTGACCTGCATGACCCACCGAGGTGGTATCGCTGCAGACGGAAAGACCGGCGATGGTTGTGGCCTCCTGATCCAGAGCCCCGATGCATTTCTGAAGAAAGCGGCCAAGGCAGCTTTCGGCAAGGAGCCGGGAGACCTGTTTGCCGTGGGCCAGGTTTTCCTGAACCCGGATGAGAACAAAGCGGCGGCCGGCCGTGCGGCGCTTGAGAAGCGCCTGACAGAGCAGGGTCTGGAAGTGATGGGCTGGCGGGAAGTGCCGGTTGATGACAGCTGCCTGGGCCCCATGGCACTGGATTGCCTGCCCCGAATTGAGCAGGTTTTCGTGGTTCCCGCTGGAAAGGCGGAGAAAGAGTTTGCGATCAGTCTTTTTATCGGTCGTCGCCATGCCGAGCGCGATATGGCTGATGATGCCGAGTTCTATATCTGCAGCCTTTCGCATCGTACCCTGGCCTACAAGGGCCTGATGATGCCGGCGGATCTGGCGAACTTTTATAAGGACCTGGGTGATCCGGACCTGCAGACTGCCATCTGCGTTTTCCACCAGCGTTTCTCGACCAACACCATGCCCAGGTGGCCGCTGGCACAGCCATTCCGCTACCTGGCCCATAACGGTGAGATCAACACCATCGACGGCAACCGGAACTGGGCCATTGCCCGTGCTGCCAAGTTCAGCTCGCCGGACCTGCCCGATCTGCAGACTCTGCAACCACTGGTTAACCTGACCGGTTCCGACTCCTCCAGCATGGACAATATGCTGGAGGTGCTGCTGGCCGGTGGCGTTGATCTGTTCCGGGCCGTGCGCATGATGATTCCGCCCGCCTGGCAGAATGTCGACACCATGGATTCCGAGCTGCGGGCGTTCTACGAGTACAACTCCATGCACATGGAGCCCTGGGACGGTCCTGCGGGTCTGGTTATGTCCGACGGCCGCTATGCTGTCTGCATGCTCGACCGCAACGGCCTGCGCCCGGCACGTTGGGTCATTACCAAGGACGATTTCATCACCCTGGCTTCCGAGATCGGCACTTACGGCTATGAGCCGGATGATGTGGTGGCCAAGGGACGGGTCGGTCCGGGCCAGATGCTTGCGATCGATACCGAATCCGGTGAGGTACTGCACACCAGGGACATCGACCAGCGCCTGAAGACCGCGCAGCCATACAAGCGTTGGCTTCGTGAAAATGCGCTTCGCGTGGAAACCACCCTCAACCAGGATACCCCGGAATTCAAACTGATGGATTCCGACGAGCTCCTGGTTCACCAGAAGATGTTCAACATCTCCTTTGAGGAGCGCGACCAGGTGCTTCGCCCGCTGGCCGAAAACGGTCAGGAGGCTGTGGGATCCATGGGTGATGACACCCCCATGGCGGTACTCTCCAGCAAGGTGCGTCACGTGGCGGACTATTTCCGCCAGAAGTTCGCGCAGGTGACCAACCCGCCGATCGACCCCCTGCGTGAATCCATCGTCATGTCCCTCGAGACCTGTCTCGGGGCGGAACGGAATGTCTTTGAGGAAACCGCGGAGCACGCGGACCGGATCATTCTGACCACGCCGGTACTGTCTCCGGCCAAGTTCCTCCGTATCAGCAATAACGACCGGTCCGGTTTCGAAGTAGCGCGGATACCCATGAGCTACCGCCCGGAACTGGGCCTGGAGCAGGCTGTTCGCGATGTTTGCGATCGCGCGGAGCAGGCGGTGCGTGACGGCAAGGTCCTGCTGATCCTGACTGACAAGGACCTTAAAGAGGGTGAGTTGCCGGTGAATGCTCTGATGGCGACCGGTGCCGTCCATCACCACCTGGTCAGCAAGGGTCTGCGTTGTGATTCCAACATCATTGTTGAAACCGGTTGGGCGCGGGATCCGCATCACTTTGCTGTGCTGTTCGGTTTTGGCGCCACGGCGGTTTATCCGTACCTGTCCTACCAGGTGCTGAACGACCTGATTCGCACCGGCGAAGTGCTGATCGATCCGATCGATGCCAAGAACAACTACCGCAAGGGCATCAATAAGGGGCTGCTGAAGATCCTGTCCAAGATGGGGATTTCAACCATGACGTCCTATCGTGGCGCCCAGTTGTTCGAGGCCATCGGTCTGGCGGATGACGTCGTGGATCTGTGCTTCAAGGGTGTACCGAGCCGAATCCAGGGTGCTGGCTTCATCGACTTTCAGGAAGACCAGGAAAAGCTGGCATCCGTTGCCTGGAAGGCCCGCAAGCCGGTTTCCCAGGGCGGCCTGCTCAAGTATGTTCACGGCCAGGAATACCACGCCTTCAATCCGGATGTGGTCGGCAAGCTGCAGGAAGCGGTAACCAGTGGTGATTACGGTCACTACAAGGAGTATGCCGGTCTGGTTAACGAACGCCCGGTGGCAACCCTCAGGGATCTGCTGGCTTTCCGCAAGGATCTCAAGCCGATTGATATTGCCGAGGTTGAGCCGGTGGAGAACATCTTCCCGCGCTTCGATTCCGCGGCGATGTCCCTCGGGGCTCTCTCTCCGGAAGCGCATGAAGCCCTGGCGGTGGCCATGAACACTCTGGGTGGGCGTTCCAACTCCGGTGAGGGTGGTGAAGATCCGGCCCGTTACGGCACCGAGAAGCGTTCCAAGATCAAACAGGTGGCGTCTGGTCGCTTTGGTGTAACCGCCGAGTACCTGCGCAGTGCCGATGTCATGCAGATCAAGGTGGCTCAGGGGGCCAAGCCCGGTGAGGGCGGCCAGCTTCCGGGCGGGAAGGTCAACGACCTGATTGCCCGCCTGCGTTATTCCGTGCCCGGCGTAACCCTGATCTCGCCGCCGCCGCACCACGACATCTACTCCATCGAGGACCTGGCGCAGCTTATCTTTGACCTCAAACAGGTCAATCCGCAGGCACTGGTTTCCGTGAAACTGGTGTCCGAGCCCGGCGTCGGTACCATCGCGGCAGGTGTGGCCAAGGCCTATGCCGACCTCATCACGGTGTCCGGTTACGACGGCGGTACCGCAGCCAGTCCGCTGACCTCCATCCGTTATGCCGGCTCCCCCTGGGAGCTGGGCCTGACCGAAACCCAGCAGGCCCTGCGCGCCAATGACCTGCGCGGCAAGATCCGCCTGCAGACAGATGGCGGTATCAAGACCGGTCTGGATGTAGTCAAGGGTGCCATCCTAGGTGCCGAGAGTTTCGGCTTTGGTACCACGCCGATGGTGGCGTTGGGTTGCAAGTACCTGCGAATCTGTCACCTGAATAACTGTGCCACCGGTGTCGCCACCCAGAATGACCATCTGCGTGAAGAGCACTTCAAGGGCACGGTGGAAATGGCGATGAACTTCTTCCGTTTTGTGGCGGAAGAAACCCGGGAATGGATGGCCAGGCTGGGTGTCCGCAACCTGGAAGAGCTGGTGGGACGTGTGGACCTGCTGGAACGTCTGCCGGGAGACACCGAGCGCCAGAAGAAGCTGGACCTGACCCGACTGCTGGAGAATGACAGCATTCCGGCGGACAAACCCCAGACCTGTCAGGTGGAGCGGAACGAGCCTTTCGACCGCGGTACCCTGGCTGAGCAGATGGTCAAGGACACGGCGACAGCCATCGAGAACAAATCCGGTGGTGCCTGGTCCTACAAGGTCACCAATTGTGACCGGTCCATCGGTGCCCGGCTGTCCGGCGAGATTGCCGAGCGGCACGGGAACCAGGGCATGGTGGATGCCCCGATTACCCTGGATCTCACCGGTACCGCTGGCCAGAGCTTCGGTGTCTGGAACGTCGGCGGCCTGAACCTGATCCTTGAGGGTGATGCCAACGATTACGTGGGCAAGGGCATGACCGGTGGCAAGCTGGTCATCAAGCCGCCCCGTAACAGCGGCTTCAAGAGCCAGGAAACCTCCATCATGGGCAACACTTGCCTGTACGGTGCCACCGGAGGCAAGCTGTTCGCAGCGGGTACCGCCGGTGAGCGTTTCGCCGTCCGTAACTCGGGTGCCCATGCTGTGGTCGAGGGCGCCGGTGATCACTGCTGTGAATACATGACGGGCGGCCTGGTGACCGTGCTGGGTAACACCGGACATAACTTCGGTGCCGGTATGACCGGTGGCTTTGCCTACGTACTGGACCAGCACAACACCTTCGTGGACAAATACAACCACGAACTGGTAGAAATCCAGCGTATTTCCAGCGAGGACATGGAGTCCTACCGCAACCACCTGCGCGGCGTCATCCGTGAGCATATCGCGGAGACCGGCAGTGAGTGGGCGGAGCACATTCTTGAGAATTTCGACGACTACATCGGCCGTTTCTGGCTGGTCAAGCCCAAGGCGGCGAGTTTGCGCAGCCTGTTGGCCAGCACCCGGGCACGTCCGGAATAAGCGCCCGGTTCGAAGAGGTTTGGGGGCGCGCGGCGGGTCCGGCGCCCCGGTCGAAATTGAGCTGATGAGAGCATCATGATGAAAGAACGACTGAGTAACGACTTCCAGTTTGTCGAAGTTGGGCGGATCGACCCCAAGAAGGTTCCGGCCAGTAAGCGGAAGAAAGAATTTGGTGAAATCTACCATCCGTTCACCTCAGATAATGCCGCGACCCAGGCCCATCGCTGTCTGGAGTGCGGCAACCCCTACTGTGAATGGAAGTGCCCGGTACACAACTACATCCCCAACTGGCTGAAGCTGGTTTCCGAGGGCAACATCATGAGGGCGGTGGAGTTGTGCCATCAGACCAACTCCCTGCCGGAAGTGTGTGGTCGCGTGTGCCCGCAGGACCGCCTGTGTGAGGGGGCCTGTACCCTCAATGACGGCTTTGGTGCGGTGACCATCGGTTCCGTGGAGAAGTACATCACCGATACCGCCTTTGCCCTGGGCTGGAAGCCCGATATGTCCCGGGTGAAGTGGACCGACAAGAAGGTTGCGGTGATCGGTGCCGGTCCTGCCGGCCTGGGCTGTGCCGACATTCTGGTCCGTAATGGCGTCAAGCCGGTAGTGTTCGACCGGTACCCGGAAATTGGCGGCCTGCTGACCTTCGGTATCCCCGAATTCAAGCTGGAAAAGTCCGTGATGTCCCGCCGGCGCGAAGTATTCGAGGAAATGGGTGTGGAATTCCGTCTGGCTACCGAAGTGGGCAAGGACGTGCAGCTCAAGGACATCATTGACGAATACGATGCGGTGTTTATGGGTATGGGTACCTACACCTACATGAAGGGCGGTTTCCCGGGCGAGGACCTGCCGGGCGTCTATGATGCGCTGCCGTTCCTGGTGTCCAATGTGAACCGCCGCCTTGGTTTCGAGAAGGATCCTGCTGACTTCATTGATATGAAGGGCCAGCGGGTTGTCGTGCTGGGTGGTGGCGACACCGCCATGGACTGCAATCGCACCTCCATCCGTCAGCAGGCGGAAAGTGTGACCTGTGCCTATCGCCGGGACGAGGCCAATATGCCCGGTTCCCGCCGCGAGGTGGCCAACGCCAAGGAAGAGGGCGTGAAGTTCCTGTTCAACCGTCAGCCCATTGCGATCATTGGTGAAGATCGCGTTGAGGGTGTGAAAGTGGTCCAGACCCAGCTCGGCGAGCCGGACGAGAATGGGCGTCGCCGTCCGGAAGTGGTCCCCGGCAGCGAAGAGGTGATCCCTGCCGATGCCGTCCTGGTTGCTTTCGGCTTCCGTCCGAGCCCGGCGGACTGGTTCGATGAGCAGAAGATTGATACCGACGATTCCGGCCGCGTTGCTGCACCGGAAGAGGCGGAGTTCGCCTTCCAGACCAGCAACCCGAAGATCTTCGCCGGCGGCGATATGGTCCGGGGTTCTGACCTGGTGGTCACCGCCATCTGGGAAGGTCGCCAGGCAGCAGAGGGCATCCTCGACTACTTGGATGTCTGAGGCGTAAACCCAAGGGGTCTGAAGAAAGCCTTCTTCTGACCCCGAGTTTCCAGCAAACCCCGAGGCCAGTCTCCAAGAAGGGGTCAGAAGAAAGCTTTCTTCAGACCCCTTGTTCTGCCCCCTTGTTCATACCTTCCCAATTCCCCCAAACCGCGTATCATTGCACCCCAGAAAATTCGATACCCAGGCCAGGAGTTCCCATGACCGAGCTGAAAAATGACCGTTTCCTGCGTGCCCTGATGCGCCAGCCCGTAGACCGCACCCCGGTATGGATGATGCGCCAGGCCGGCCGCTACCTGCCGGAGTACCGCGCTACCCGGGCCAAGGCCGGTGATTTCCTTAGTCTGTGCAAGAACACCGAGCTGGCCTGTGAGGTCACGCTGCAACCCCTGGAGCGCTTCCCACTCGATGCCGCTATCCTGTTCTCCGACATCCTGACCATCCCGGATGCGCTTGGGCTGGGCCTGTATTTCGAGACCGGAGAAGGCCCCAAATTCAAGCACACGATCCGTTCGGCGGCGGACGTTGATGCGCTGCCCGCGATGAACCCAGAGGTAGACCTGGACTACGTCATGAACGCCGTGTCCACGATTCGCTCCGCCCTTGGGGGCAGCGTACCGCTGATTGGTTTCTCCGGAAGCCCCTGGACCCTGGCGACCTACATGATCGAAGGTGGCTCATCGAAGGATTTCCGCGAGGCAAAGAAGCTGATGTACGGCCAGCCGGAGGTGATGCATCGCCTGCTGGATCATCTGGCCAACGCCGTCATTGGCTATCTCAACGGTCAGATCAAGGCTGGCGCCCAGGCGGTGCAGATCTTCGATACCTGGGGCGGGGTGCTCAGTAGCTGGGCCTACGAGGAATTCTCCCTCCGCTATATGAAGAAGATTGTCGACGGCTTGATCCGTGAGAGCGACGGCCGGCGGGTGCCGGTGATCCTGTTCACCAAGAACGGTGGCCAGTGGCTCGAAACCATTGCTGATTCCGGTTGTGATGCCGTGGGTCTGGACTGGACCACTGATATCGGCAACGCCCGGGCCCGGATCGGTGACCGCGTTGCCCTGCAGGGTAATATGGATCCGGCCATGCTGTATGCCCCGAAAGAGCGGATCCGCCAGGAAGTGGCGGACATACTGCGCCGTTATGGTTCCGGGACCGGTCATATCTTCAACCTCGGCCATGGCATCACCCCGGATGTGGATCCGGAGCATGCCGGTGCCTTTATCGAGGCGGTTGTAGAGTTGAGTCCGGAATACCACCAGTAAAGATGCTTGCTGGCCGGCCCTCCAGGCTGGCTGGTGAAAAAGGGGTCAGATGAAAGCTTTCATCTGACCCCGGGTTCTTCCCTCACATCTGGCGGAATTATCCTGTCGGGACTATGGTCATATAAAAAAACCGACAACAGGAGTAATCGCTTGTCCGCACACGTCCAAGACAAACGCCGATTCCAGCGCATTGAATTCGACGCGCCTTGTGAACTGCACTGGCAGGACAACGTCTGGCGCACCGAGGTTCTGGATATTTCCATGAAGGGAGTGTTGGTGAAGCGGCCGGAAGGCTGGTCAGCGCCGCTCCGGCAGCCCTGCGAGGTGGTGATTCACCTGGACGCCCACTCGACGGCGATCGTCATGGCGGTGGAGTTGAAGCATGTGGATGAGGAGCGATTGGGGTTCAGTTGCCAGTACATTGATCTGGAGAGTGCCACCCACCTCAAGCGCCTGGTGGAACTGAACCTCGGTGATCCGGCGTTGCTGCAACGGGAATTCGCAAGGCTGGTGGATAAGTGAAAACTTGGCCCTAAAAACGGGGTCTGATGAAAACCTTCATCTGACCCCATCTTCACACCTAAAACTCCTCCAACGCCGCCAACGCATCACTCAGCTTGGCCACCGGCACTACCTTCATTCCCTCAACCGGCTTACGCGGGACATTGGCCTTGGGCACCAGGGCGCGGGTAAAACCATGCTTGGCCGCTTCGTAAATCCGTTCCTGCCCGCTCGGCACCGGGCGGATTTCGCCGGATAGGCCAACTTCGCCAAAGATCACCAGATCCTGGGGCAGGGCGCGGTCGCGGAAGGAGGAGACAATGGCCGCCAGAAGCGCCAGGTCGGCACTGGTCTCGTTGACCTTCACGCCGCCCACCACGTTGACGAAAACATCCTGATCCGATACATGCATGCCACCGTGACGATGGAGCACAGCCAGCAGCATGGCCAGCCGGTTCTGGTCGAGGCCCACGGCAACCCTTCGGGGATAGCCGCCCTGGGCCATGTCCACCAGCGCCTGGATTTCCACCAGCATCGGACGGGTGCCTTCCCAGACCACCATGACCACACTGCCGGGCGCAGCCTCCTCGCCCCGGTTCAGGAAGATGGCGCTGGGGTTCTTCACCTCTTTCAGACCCTGTTCCAGCATGGCGAACACGCCCAGCTCGTTCACGGCGCCAAAGCGATTCTTGATGCCCCTCAGAGTGCGATAACGGCTGTCGCTGGAGCCTTCCAGCAGGATTGAGCAGTCAATCATGTGCTCCAACACCTTCGGTCCTGCGAGGCTGCCGTCCTTGGTGACGTGACCTACCAGGAACAGAATGGTGCCGGTCTGCTTTGCGAAGCGGGTCAGGAACGCGGCGCTTTCCCGGACCTGTGACACCGATCCCGGGGCGGATTCGATGTCGGCAACATGCATGACCTGAATACTGTCCACCACCAGGATTTTCGGCTTTTCCGCCTCGGCAACCTGCATGACTCGTTCGACGCTGGTTTCCGAAAGCATCTTCAGGTCCCGGGTCGGCAGGCCCAAGCGCTTGGAGCGCATGGCCACCTGCTGTAGAGACTCCTCGCCGGTGACATAGAGTGCGGGGACACTCTCGGCCAGGTGACAGACCGCCTGCAGCAGCAACGTGCTCTTGCCGGCGCCGGGATGGCCGCCCATGAGCACCGCCGAGCCCTCCACCAGGCCACCGCCAAGGACCCGGTCGAATTCCTGCATGCCCGAGCTGATACGCGGTTGCTCGGCCAGGCTGACATCGTCCAGGCTCTGGACCTCTGACAGGCTGCCGGCAAAGCCTTCGAACCGGGCGCCGCGGGCTCCTTTGGCATTACTGCTCACGCCACGCACTTCGCTCACGGTGTTCCAGGCCTGGCATGCGGTGCACTGGCCCTGCCATTTGGAGTAGTCGGCACCGCACTCGGTGCAAACAAAGGCGGTTTTTGCTTTGGCCATTACGCCAACTTCTTGTACTTCATCCGCTTGGGCTGCATCGCGGAATCGCCCTTGCGTTTCTTGAAGTCCTCGTCGTACTCGCTGAAGTTGCCTTCGAAGTAGACCACCTCGCCATCATCCTCGAATGCGAGGATATGGGTGGCCACCCGGTCCAGGAACCAGCGGTCGTGCGAGATCACCAGGGCTGAGCCCGGGAAGTTCAGCAGGGCTTCTTCCAGTGCGCGCAGGGTTTCCACGTCCAGATCGTTGGTGGGCTCGTCCAGCAGCAGGACGTTGCCACCCTGTTTCAGCAGCTTGGCCAGGTGCAGGCGGTTACGCTCACCACCGGACAGGTCGCCGACCCGCTTCTGCTGGTCGCTGCCCTTGAAGTTGAAGCGGCCCACATAGGCGCGGGACGGGGTCTCGTAGTTGCCGACCTTGATGATATCCTGGCCGTCAGACAGTTCTTCCCAGACGGTCTTGCTGCCGTCCAGGTCCCGCATCTGGTCGACGTAGGCGACGTCTACCGTCTCACCGATAGTGATGTCGCCGGAATCGGGCTTGTCATAACCCGCAATCATCTTGAACAGCGTGGACTTACCGGCACCGTTACCACCGATAATGCCGACAATGGCACCCGGCGGTACGCTGAAGGAGACATCTTCGTACAGCAGGCGGTCGCCGAAGGACTTGCTGATGCCCTCCACCTCGATCACCTTGTTGCCCAGGCGTGGTCCGGGCGGAATGTACAGCTCGTTGGTCTCGTTGCGCTTCTGGAATTCCTGGGAACTCATCTCCTCGAAGCGGGCCAGACGGGCCTTGCTCTTGGACTGGCGGCCCTTGGCGTTACTGCGAACCCACTCCAGTTCCTGTTTGATGGCCTTCTGATGGGAAGCCTCCTGCTTGGCCTCCATCTCCAGACGCTTCTCCTTGTTCTCCAGCCACTGGCTGTAGTTGCCCTCGAACGGGATGCCGTGGCCACGGTCCAGTTCCAGGATCCAGCCGGCCACGTTGTCCAGGAAATAGCGGTCGTGGGTGATGGCAACCACGGTGCCTTCGTAATCGTGCAGGAAACGCTCCAGCCAGGCCACGGATTCGGCATCCAGGTGGTTGGTAGGCTCGTCGAGCAGCAGCATGTCCGGGCCGGACAGCAGCAGGCGGCACAATGCCACGCGGCGGCGTTCGCCACCGGAAAGTACGCTCACTTTCTGATCCCAGGGCGGCAGGCGCAGCGCATCGGCGGCGACTTCCATCTTGCGTTCGATGTCGTGGCCATCGGTGGCCTGGATGTAAGCTTCCAGTTCGCCCTGCTTCTTGGCCAGGGCGTCGAAGTCGGCATCTGGTTCGGCGTAGGCCGCGTAGACCTGATCCAGTTCTGCCAGGGCGTCATGGACGCCGGCAACCGCTTCATCGACGATTTCCTTGACGGTCTTGTCTTCGTCCAGCTCCGGTTCCTGGGGCAGGTAACCGACGTTGATGCCAGGCTGGGGGCGGGCTTCGCCGATGTAATCCTGGTCCACGCCGGCCATAATACGCAGCAGGGTGGATTTACCGGCACCGTTCAGACCCAGTACGCCGATCTTGGCGCCCGGGAAGAAGCTCAGGGAAATGTCCTTGAGAATTTCGCGCTTGGGCGGAACCACCTTGCCCACGCGGTTCATGGTGTATACGTACTGGGCCATAACTGGCTGTGTCCTCTGTTAAATTCGGAGGTAATAAAAAGCAACGTGCAGATTAGCCACGTAAGGTAGCGAAACAGGCTCGCTATGGCAATTGACGAAAAACCGAAGATTGCGATGTGACGGTATCTGCGGACGGTTTAAAGGATGATTTTTCACCCGATTTCAAGATAGAATAGCGGCCCAATTTTTCCGGGCCACCGGCATTTTGTCCTCGCGGGCAGGGCGCCGGGCCAGCAAAGCACACAGAGGCAGCACATCCATGTTTAATCGTGATATGAAAATCGCCGGCTACGACGACGAACTCTGGACCGCGATGGAAGAGGAGCGCAAGCGTCAGGAAGCGCACATCGAGCTGATCGCATCCGAGAACTATACCAGCCCGCGGGTGATGGAAGCCCAGGGCAGTGTGCTGACCAACAAATACGCCGAAGGCTACCCCGGCAAGCGCTACTACGGTGGTTGCGAGTTTGTCGACAAGGCCGAGGTGCTGGCCATTGAGCGTGCAAAAGAGCTGTTCGGTGCCGCCTACGCCAATGTGCAGCCGCACTCCGGTTCGCAGGCCAACTCCGCGGTGTTCATGGCCCTGCTCAAGCCGGGCGACACCGTGCTGGGCATGAGCCTGGCCCACGGTGGCCACCTGACCCACGGTGCCAGCGTCAACTTCTCCGGCAAGATCTACAACGCCGTGCAGTATGGCATCAACAACGAAACCGGCCTGATCGACTACGATGAAGTCGAGAAACTGGCGGTGGAGCACAAGCCGAAGATGATCATTGCCGGCTTCTCCGCCTACTCCCAGGAGCTGGACTTTGCCCGTTTCCGTGAAATTGCGGACAAGGTTGGGGCTTACCTGTTCGTGGACATGGCCCACGTGGCCGGCCTGGTCGCCGCTGGCGTCTACCCGGATCCGGTTCCCCATGCCCACGTGGTGGCAACCACTACCCACAAGACCCTTCGTGGTCCCCGTGGCGGCCTGATCCTGGCCTGTGACGATGCAGACCTGCAGAAGAAACTGAACTCCGCCGTCTTCCCGGGTGGCCAGGGCGGCCCGCTGATGCACGTGATCGCCGCCAAGGCGGTCTGCTTCAAGGAAGCCATGAGCGACGAGTTCAAGGCCTATCAGCAGCAGGTCGTCAAGAACGCCGCTGCCATGGCAGATGTGTTCATCGAGCGCGGCTACGACGTGGTTTCCGGCGGCACCAGGAACCATTTGTTCCTGGTCAGCCTGATCAAGCAGGACATCACCGGTAAGGATGCGGATGCGGCGTTGGGCCGTGCCCACATCACCGTCAACAAGAACGCGGTCCCGAACGACCCGCGTTCCCCGTTCGTCACTTCCGGTCTGCGGATCGGCACCCCGGCCGTCACCACCCGTGGTTTCGGTGAGTCCGAGTGCCGTGATCTGGCCGGCTGGATGTGCGACATCCTCGACAACCTCGAAGACGACGCCGTCAATGCCCGGGTGCGAGAGCAGGTAGAAGCCCTGTGCGCCCGCTTCCCGGTCTACGGCTAAACTTCAGGCAAGACCCTGCCGGGCTGGTAGATTGACTGCCGGTCCGGCTCCTCTCCGGAGTTCCCGATTATGCATTGTCCTTTCTGTGGTGAAGCAGATACCAAGGTGATTGACTCTCGGCTGGTGGCTGAGGGGGATCAGGTGCGCCGCCGCAGGGAGTGCCTGTCCTGCCACGAGCGCTTCACAACCTTTGAAACCGCCGAGCTGGTCATGCCCCGCGTGGTCAAACAGGATGGCACCCGCCAGCCTTTTGACGAGGACAAGTTGCGAGCCGGTCTCATGAAGGCGCTGGAGAAGCGCCCGGTGAGCATCGAGGAGATCGACGCCGCCCTGAACCGGATCAAGTACCGCCTGCGGGCCACCGGAGAGCGGGAAGTGAAGTCCATGCAGCTGGGTGAAGAGGTGATGACCGAACTGCGTCAGCTGGACAAGGTGGCCTATGTCCGCTTTGCCTCGGTGTATCGCAGTTTCCAGGACATCAACGAGTTCAAGGAAGAGATCGAACGGCTGTCTGCCAACAACGGCGAGAACGCCGTGGATGTTGCCAAAGCGCTGGCGGATAACCATTCCCGGAAAGGCAAGTCATGACCGACGTCCGTGACAGGGCGATGATGGCCCGCGCCATCCAGCTGGCCTGGCGGGGGCGCTACTCCACGCATCCGAATCCGCGTGTTGGCTGTGTCATAGCCCGGGGCAACCGTATCGTGGGCGAGGGCTGGCATGAGCGTGCCGGAGAGGCCCATGCCGAGATACGGGCACTGAGTCAGGCTGGTGCCGAGGCACGTGATGCAACCGCTTACGTGACTCTGGAGCCCTGCAGTCATTTCGGCCGGACGCCGCCCTGCGCCCGTGCGCTGATTGAAGCGGGGGTGACCCGGGTCTTCGCGGCGACCAAAGATCCCAACCCCTCGGTTTCCGGCCGCGGCCTGGATATGCTTCGCGATGCCGGCATCAAGGTCATGGAAGGTTTGCTGGCGGATGAAGCCGTCCGTTTGAATCCGGGTTTCATGAAGCGCATGAACACCGGGCGCCCCTGGGTGCGCCTGAAAATGGCTGCCAGCCTGGACGGCCGGACCGCGATGGCTTCCGGCGAAAGCCAATGGATCACCGGCCCGGAAGCCCGGCGTGATGTCCAGCGCCTCAGGGCGATGAGTGACGCCATCCTGACCGGTGTCGGTACCGTGCTTGCGGATGATCCGTCCATGACGGTGCGCCGGGAGGAATTAGGCGACATCGGGGATGCCACCGAGCCCTCCCGCCAGCCGCTTCGCGTAATCGCCGATCGGGATGCGCGTACACCTTCCTCGGCCACCATTCTTCAGGGCGGCAATGTCCAGCTGTTCTGTGCGTCCTCGGCCCTGCCGTCGGCGCCGGCCCAGGATCTGGCGGCGCTGGGGATCAGTCTTACCGGCGTGGCCTGGAAGGACAATGGGGTGGACGTGGCCGAACTGCTGGACTCCCTGGGCGAGCTCGGCATCAACGAGTTGCTGGTGGAGGCCGGGCCGACCTTGGCCGGCACATTCATCAGCGAGAATCTGGTGGATGAACTCTGGCTTTACCAGGCACCGGTATTTCTCGGCAGTACCGGGCGACCTACGGCAAACCTGCCACTGGAAACCATGGCGGACAAGGTACAATGGAACGTACTGGACAGACGCCAGGTTGGAGAAGATCAACGCCTGATCCTGGCTCCACGCTAATACACTAAATTCATGGCCCGGGCAGGGTGGATGTCTGCCGGGAAGCCACAAGGGTGCGACACCGTATGGCACTGAACAGCATTGAAGAAATCATCGAAGATATCCGTCAGGGCAAGATGGTCATCCTGATGGATGATGAGGACCGGGAGAACGAGGGCGATCTGGTGATGGCGGCTGAGCATTGTACGCCGGAAGCCATCAACTTCATGGCCCGGTTCGGCCGCGGCCTGATCTGCATGCCCATGACCCGCGATCGTTGCGAGCAGCTGGGCCTGCCGCTCATGGTGCAGCAGAATGCCTCCGGGTTCGGGACCAAGTTCACCCTGTCCATTGAAGCCCGGGAAGGTGTGACTACCGGCATTTCCGCCGCCGATCGCGCCCGCACCGTACAGGCTGCGGTGGCGCGGAATGCCAAGGCGTCGGACCTGGTCCAGCCGGGCCATATTTTCCCGCTGATGTCCGATCCCGGCGGTGTGCTCAGCCGTGCCGGCCACACCGAAGCCTCCTGTGACCTGGCCGCGCTGGCCGGTTGCGAGCCCGCCGGTGTGATCTGCGAGGTCATGAACGACGACGGCTCCATGGCCCGCCGGGAAGACCTCGAGCGTTTCGCCGAGGAACACGATCTCAAGATCGGCACCATTGCCGACCTGATCCACTACCGCACCATGAACGAGCGGACGATCGAGTGCGTTGAGGAAAACGAGCTCGACACCGAATACGGTGTGTTCAACCTGCGCACCTACCGGGACAACATCCAGGGTGCCACTCACCTGGCCATGGTCATGGGGGACATCACCCCGGAAGAGCCGGCGTTTGTGCGGGTCCATATTACGGATACCCTGCGTGACCTGCTGGGCGCCCGGCGCAAGGACTCCCGGAGCTGGCCGTTGCACCACGCCCTGGAAAAGGTCGCCAGTGAGGGCCGTGGCGTTGTGGTGTTGCTCAACAGCGCGGAAGACAGCTACAACCTCGAGGACCGGATTCACGAGTTCTTCGACGAAGGCCAGAAATCTGCCGGCAAGGGCAGTTCTGGTGTCTATTTCACCGTGGGAACCGGGTCGCAGATCCTGCGTGACATCGGGGTTGGCAAAATGCGCCTGCTGAGTCCGCCCATCAAGTTTTCCGCCATTTCCGGCTTTGATCTGGAAGTGGTGGAGTACGTTCCCTACACCCCCGAATGAGAAACCCGGCCGTCCAGCAGACTGGACGGCCAGTGAAGGAGCCATCGATGGCAGATATCAAGGTAATTGAAGGTGATTTTACCCAGTGCAGCGGCCGTTACGCCCTGGTCGTGGGTCGTTTTAACGGTTTTGTTGTGGAGAGTCTGGTTGAGGGCGCGGTAGATACCCTGCGCCGGCACGGTATTTCCGACGACGACATCGCCATTATCCGGGTGCCGGGCGCCTATGAAATGCCGCTGGCGGTCAAGCGCGTGGCCGAGACCAGCGAGTATGATGCTATCATCGCCCTGGGCGCCGTCATTCGCGGTGGTACCCCGCATTTCGAGTATGTCGCCGGTGAGGCTGCCAGCGGTCTGGGCGCTGTGAGCCTGGATACGGACGTGCCGGTGACCTTCGGTGTTCTGACCGTGGATTCCATCGAGCAGGCCATCGAGCGCTCCGGCACCAAGGCCGGCAACAAGGGCGCTGAAGCGGCGATCACCGCGCTGGAAATGGTCAGCCTGTTCAAAAAGCTGGGTGAGTAATGAGCGAAATTGACGGCACCACCCCTCAGCAGCCCGCCTCCGGGCAGCCCAAGGCCGGCGATCGCCGCCGTGCCCGGGTGCTGGCAATGCAGGGTCTGTATCAGCGCCACTTCAGCAAGAGTTCGATCTCCGACATCGAGGCCGAGTTCATGGTCGACAACGACATGAGCAAGGTGGACCTGCTGTACTTCCGGGACCTGCTACGCGGCGTACACCGGGAGCAGGGCGAGCTCGACGGCTTGCTGGAACCGTTCCTGGACCGCCCGCTGGACGAGGTAGATCCCATCGAATTGGCCATCGTCCGTCTGGGCGCCTACGAGCTCAAGAACCGGTTGGACGTCCCCTACCGGGTTGTGATCAACGAGGGCATCGAGCTGGCCAAGCGCTTCGGTGGTACCGAAGGCCACAAGTTCGTCAACAGCATCCTCGACAAGCTCAGCCGTCGTCTCCGCCTGGCCGAGACGCGTCCCCGCTGAGCAATGGGTGAATTTGACCTGATCCGTCGTTATTTTCTGCCAGTGGCTGAGCAGCAGGGCCATCCGGATCTGTTGCTGGCTCTGGGAGACGACTGCGCAATCCAGCGCATTCCGACGGATCAGGACCTGGTGTTCTCGGTGGACACCCAGGTGGAAGGGGTTCACTTCCCGCGACAATACCGGCCGGAGTACACTGCCTGGCGGGCGCTGGCCACGGCCGCCAGCGATCTGGCAGCCATGGGCGCGACCCCGGTCTGTTTCACCCTGGCCCTGACCCTGCCTGAGGCCGATGAAAACTGGCTTGAAGGTTTCGGCAGAGGCCTGGCGCAGGCGGCCTCCCGGTTCGGGCTGGCCCTGGCTGGTGGCGACACCACCCGCGGCCCGCTGACCATCTCCATACAGGTTCACGGCACGGTTCCGAAAGGACAGGGACTGATGCGTTCCGGCGCAAAGGTCAGCGACCTGGTGGCGGTTTCAGGAACCCTGGGCGACGCTGGCGCAGCCCTGGATTACCTTGACGTGCAGGAACCGGGCAACGATGAGCGTGCGTTGCTGGATCGTTATCACCACCCCCTGCCCAGGTTAGAGTTGGGGCAGGCCCTGCGGGGGTTCGCATCCGCCTGCATTGATATCTCCGATGGCCTCATCGCCGATCTCGGCCACATCCTTGAGCGCTCTGGTGTGGGCGCCACCCTCAACCCGGAACTGCTGCCGTTATCCATGCCATTGCAGCGTTGTGCCGGTGACCGCGCTCCACATCTGGCACTGTCCTCCGGCGATGATTACGAACTGTGTATTACCATCAGCGAAGTGCTCTGGGACAGGTTGTCCGCGGAAATAAAGAACCATTTGACGGTGATCGGGCGTATCGACGGCGAAGAGGGAATCCGCTTTGAAGGTGGTGCACTTGCGAATCCGGGCCCGCAGGGCTTCGATCATTTCGGGAGTATTTCATGACTCGTGAGCAGGATCTCGGAGAACCGGAACTGACGCAGGCGCTCCTGCCGCCGGGCTTCCTCAAGAATCCGGTGCATCTGCTGGCGTTCGGGTTCGGCAGCGGCGCTGCGGCCCGGGCTCCCGGAACCTGGGGCAGCCTGGCTGCCATCCCGTTCTGGTACGGTTTTGCCTGGCTTCCCGCGGGTGCCTACTGGGCCCTGGTTGCGCTGGCGTTCCTGGTGGGAATATGGCTGTGCGGAAAAACCGCCCAGGACCTGAAGGTCCACGACCATGGCGGCATTGTCTGGGATGAGTTTGTCGGCATGTGGATCGCCCTGGGCCTGTTTCCGGACCAGATCTACGGCGTACTCATGGCCTTCGCCCTGTTCCGCCTGTTCGACGTCGTCAAGCCGTGGCCCATTGGCTGGCTGGACGAACGACTGCCAGGTGGTCTGGGCATCATGGTGGATGATGTGGTCGCCGGCTTTATGGCCCTCGGCTGCCTCTATGCCATTGACCGCTGGCTGATGCCGATCATTATCTGACGGACAAAAGCCGGACGCGGGTCAGTGCAGCCTCTGCTCTTCCGGAAGCATCCGGACGACGTGCAGAAAACGCTTCAGACCGATTTCAGCTCTCTCTCGCGAACTGAAGGGGCCGCTGTCAAATCCTTCCCGGGTGGTGAAGTACCACTTGCTCCCGACGCAGAAGAAACGACTGCTGCGAAAGGGCACGGGCCCTTCTTCTCCGGACCTGCATTGAGTGTCCATTGATGTCTCCTGAGCCCGTTTCTGGTTCTATTTTTTCGGGCGCCGTATGGATTCAGCCGATGGTTTAAAATTAATCCAATCCGGATCAAATTCAACATTTTTTTACATTTTTACGGTGCCGGTCCCAAAAGTGGATTTCGACGCCCCGGTCACGACCCTTGCAGTTGTCTTGCGCTTGCAATGGTGGAGGGGCAGAATGCAGGGCATCGAGTGCGGACCTCAACCCCCTTCCTTTTCCAGTGATATCAAGGAGATTTCATGATAATCAGCCGTGTAACTGCCGTGTGCAAGACTTTGCTGGCCGGCATGCTTGTGCTTGCTCTGGCCGGATGTGCCTCTAGCATCAGTCGAGTGGAAACCTGGGAAGGGGAGCCCGCGAACGCCTCTGATGCCGCCACCCTCAAGGCTCCGGGGGAAATCCAGGTCAGCAGAGTGAATGGCCGGTCGGTCACCAACTTCATGATGGATGACCTGGCTCTGGATTTTGCGCTGCTGCCGGGCCAGAACGAGGTTGTCTTTACTTATAAGACCATCTGGGCAAAATCCGGCGTGGTCGAGAACGGTGAATCAAAGGTCCACGTCATCGAAAGCGAGCCGCAGGTTGTCCGTTTTGATGCTAATCCAGGCGCGGTCTATCGTTTTGAGTTTGAAAAGCCCTCGAGCCGTGCCGAGGCGGAGCAGATGATCGAGACTTTCTCGGCTGTGATTTTGAGCGAGACTGGTCAGGAAGTAGCCTCCTCCAGTGACTGGGATCCCCGGCAGAGTGTGGCGGCCCGCACGCCAATTCCGGCCTCAGGCCCCGAGGGTGCCGGCGCTGCTGCCACCGGAACAGCCCTGGAGCAGCTCAAGTCGGTCTGGGCCACTGCCAGTGAGGAAGAGAAGCGCGCTTTCCTGCGCTGGGCGTTCGAGTAAGCAGCCCACGCGCAGGATTCTGTCAGGCCCGGAATCGCTTCAGGGTCTTGCGTAACGCGCCCTCCAGAATGGTCAGAGCTTCATCCGTCAGGCTCTGACCTGCCACCTCCCGGGGCGCATCCCCGCTTTCCGCCGGCTCCACATTCGGGGCATTTGACTCGATACTCGCGAGGCTCTCCTCGACCAGGTCCGGCAGTGACATCCCGTCTGCCACCACGTCCGGGCAGAGGGTGAAGTTGAGGGTCAGCTTGCCCTGGTAACTCACCGCCACGATGACCAGCCCCATACTGTCGAACAGCGGCGCCGTGTTGTACTGGCGTACCAGCCGTGCCCCCTGCAGGTAAAGCGGCACCTGGGGCCCGGGCACATTGGTGATCGGCAGGTTGAAGACCGGTTGATAGCGCTGGGCAATCTGCAATTCCGAGTATAGCCGGGCCGACAGGGCAAGCATGGTCGAAGGGAGCAGCTCCGTGAGCCGGTCGGCTGCGATTGCCTCCCGGTAGGGCTCGGAGGCGACCGCGTTCCAGTGGATCTGGCGGATGCGTTTGGCGGGATCCGGCTCGTTGGTCGCCAGATCCAATAGCATGGCGGACATCTGGTTGCCCGTGGCCCGGCGCAGACTGCTGGAGCGAACCGAAATCGGCGTCATGGCCACCAGTGAACGATCGGTATCGGCCTTCTGGGTGACCAGGTACCGGCGCAGCGTCTCGGCGCACAGTCCCAGCACCACATCATTGAGAGTGACGTCCCCGAGGGTCGCCTTGACGGCCTTCAGTCTGGAGAGCTCAACCGTGGTGGCCACAATCTGCCGGTTGGCGGTGATCTGGCGATTGAAAGGGCTGTGGGGTGCCGAAAACAGGGGCAGGGGTAAAGGCAGCTTGCGTAACTGCTTGTGGATGACACCGCGGGCGGTGGCTTCGGCGGCGGTCATTGCCAGGGAGGTAACCTGCAGCGGTGTGCGTAGCAGGTTTGCCCCGGCCTGAAGCATGACCCGCTCCTCCGAGGGCTCCGGGCACGGCTGCCACGGCCGCGGCGGTGTGATCGGCCGGGGTTCCGGCGTGTATTCCAGCAGCTTGCCGATGATCTCCTCGCCGCTGAAGGCGTCAATGGCGGCGTGGTGCAATTTGACGATCAGGGCAAAACCCCTGTTTCCGCCCGAGCCTTGCTGCTCGCCCCCCAAGTCGGGGTCTGAAGAACTTGTTCTTCTGACCCCATTTTCATCCCTGCCCCCTCTTTCATCACCAAGGGTAAAACCATCCACAAAAGTAATATGCCAAAGCGGCCGATCCCGCTTCAGCGGCTCCTCCAATATCTTCGAAGCCAGCGCCATCAAATCAGACTGATGACTATGCTCCGCCAGGTTCACATAGGCCAGGTGGCGCTCGATGCTGAAGTCGGGATCGTCAATCCAGTAGGGGCGACCGAGCCGAAGCGGAATCTCTTTCAGGCGCTGGCGGAAGACAGGAACCACATGCAGGCGGCTGCGCAGATAGGCAACAAAGGTGCTGTACGGGAGCGGCTCGTTCCGGTTACTGGCATCGAACAGGTAAATCCCGCCAATGTGCATGGGTGCAGTTTCCGATTCGAGGTAAAGGAACGAGGCATCAAGTTCCGACAGCTGCCGCATCATGGGACTCCCTTCGGCGTGTTTTCCCCCAGTATAAACGAATGGCTGATCAATCCGGTTGACTGAGGTGTCCGTCGTTCCCCTTTTCGCTGCCACTTCCGGGGTCTGAAGAAAGCCTTCTTCTGACCCATGTTCACTCCCATCCTCGCGGCCATCCCCGGGGTCTGAAGAAAACCTTCTTCTGACCCCTTCTTAGACTCCCACCCCCGCAGCCCGACAGGCAGTTGTAATGATCCGTCTCAGTCCCTGAGCCAGGATTGAATGTCGGCGTCATCCTGCAGTCGGTCCCAAAACCACATCAGCGCCTTGCCTTGATCCTCGGCATGGCGGGCAAGGTGCAGCATGATCGGCTGGCGCGGTTCGTGAACCGCCTTTTCGACCAGCGTGCCGGTCTCAAGCTGGCTGCGGATACGGGCCTTGGGCAGCCAACCGACCCCGAGCCCCGATTCCTGAATGGCGATCTTCTGGTCGATGTTGGCCACCGTCAGCGTGCGTTGGCGGTGGAATATACCGGCATGGCCGGGAGGCAAGGATCTGGACGTATCGGCAGCAACAGCGGCGGGGTAGTCGGAGATATCCTCCTCCGACAGTGGTTCTGTGGCACCTGCCAAAGGGTGGGTGGCAGCCACGGCAAACACAAACTCCATCGCGCCAAGATTCGTGGTGGTGAAGTTGCCTGACGGTTTGCTGAAGTGATCGGCGCCTACCACCAGGTCCACCCGGCGGCTCTGCAGTGCGTCCCAGGCACCGGCAAAGACCTCCTCGACCACCTGGACGTCAACGGGAACGTTCAGGGCATGGAAGTCCCGGATAGCCGAAAACAGGCACTGCGCGGGCAGCAACGAATTGAAGCCGATCTTCAGCCGGGTTTCCCAGCCCTGGGCAACCTGCTTGGTGGTGTGGGCGAGGTTCTCGGCCGCTTCCAGCAGGGAACGGCCTTCCTCGAGCAGGTAACGACCGGCCGGGGTCAGAATGGCCCGGTGACCGCTGCGGTCGTAGATATCGACGTCCAGGTCCTCTTCCAGTTTCTGGACCGTATAGCTGATCGCCGACGGTACCCGGAACAGTTCCGCCGCGGCACCGGCAAAACTGCCCTTGCGGTCAATGGCATCAAGGACTTTCAGGGCGTCTATGGTGATGGCTGTATGCATGTTCGAAATATCTGAGGTTGTTGGCCAGAAATGCTTGTTTGAGAGGGTAGCAGGCGGGGCTTTATTCTTCCTTACAAATTATTGTGAAGGAGTTGACGATGGGTCTTCTGGTTGACGGCAAATGGCAGGACAAGTGGTACGACACCGACAAGACCGGGGGAAAATTCGAGCGTGAGGCGGCCCGGTTCCGGAACTGGGTGACGGCAGACGGATCGCCCGGTCCGAGTGGCGAGGGTGGTTTCAAGGCCGAGAGTGGCCGGTACCATCTGTACGTGTCCATGGCCTGCCCCTGGGCGCATCGGACGCTGATCTTCCGCAAGCTCAAGGGGCTGGAAAAGCATGTCTCGGTTTCGGTGGTCCACCCGGATATGGTGGAGAATGGCTGGGAGTTCCGGCCCGGCGATAAACAGCACCAGGATCACCTGCATAATTTCCGGTTCATGCATGAGGTCTATACCAGGGCCGCGCCGGATTATACAGGCCGGGTGACCGTGCCCACGTTATGGGACAAAGAGCGGGAAACCATCGCCAGCAACGAGTCCGCCGAAATCATCCGGATGTTCAACTCGGCCTTCAACGACCTGGAAGGGGTGAATGCCGACCTGGACTTCTACCCGGAGGCGCTGCGCCCGGAAATTCATGAAGTGAACGAGCGGGTTTATCACACCGTCAACAATGGCGTATACAAGGCCGGTTTCGCCACCGCTCAGGATAAATATGAACAGGCTTACCGCGCCTTGTTCGAGTCCCTCGATTGGTTGGAGGAGCGATTGTCGCGGCAGCGTTATCTGGTCGGGGGGCAGTTGACCGAAGCCGACTGGCGCCTGTTCACCACCCTGATCCGGTTCGATGCGGTGTACTACAGCCACTTCAAGTGCAATCGCCAGCAGATCCGGGAATTTCCGAACCTGTCCGGCTACCTCAGGGACCTGTACCAGGTTCCGGGCGTGGCGGAGACGGTGGATATCGGACAGATCAAGCGCCACTACTACGTGAGTCAGCGGACCATCAATCCGACACAGATCGTTCCGGTGGGGCCGGAGCTGGACTTTGACGCGCCTCACGGGCGAGATAAGTTCGGAGAGTGAGGCCTAAGACGGGGCCAGATGAAAGCTTTCATCTGACCCCATGTTCACCAACCCCTTTTTCAGATCAATTCACCCGAGCAACAGCAACCTCGGTAAGCAGCTCCAGCGCCTCCCGGTGCCCGGTCTCCTCCAGGCCATCCAGACAAGCCCTGGCCAACTCCGCCTGCTCCCGCGCTTTCGCCATCGTGTACTCAATTGCACCGGAATCCCGGACGATCTGAAGGATGGCGGGCAGATCGTCCAGCCCACCCTTACGGATCGCCTGACGAATCAGCTGCCGCTCCTCATCACTGCCATTGGCCATGGCATAAATCAGCGGCAGGGTGGTCTTGCCCTCTGCGAGGTCGTCGCCTACGTTCTTGCCCATGGCTTCCGCATCGCCTTGATAATCGAGCACATCGTCCACCAGCTGGAAGGCCAGACCCAGGTGTTTGCCGTAATCCCGGAGCGCCTTCTCCCGGGGTTCTTCCGCGCCAGCCAGCAATGCGCCGGTGTGGGAGGCAGCCTCGAACAGCATGGCGGTCTTGTTGTGAATGACCTTCATGTACTGGTCTTCGGTAAGATCCGGATTCTTCACATTCATCAGCTGCATCACCTCGCCCTCGGCAATCACTGCTGTGGCGTGGGACAGTACATCCATGATCGCCAGGCTTTTCAGCTCCACCATCATCTCGAACGCGCGGGCATAGAGGAAATCGCCGACCAGCACGCTTGGTGCATTGCCCCACTTGGCGTTAGCAGTGCTGCGGCCCCGGCGCAGGTCGGAGGTGTCCACCACGTCATCGTGGAGCAGGGTGGCGGTGTGCAGGAATTCGATCACGGCGGCGAGCTTGAGGTGATCATCCTCCCCATAGCCCAGGGCGCGGCTGGAAAGCAGCACCAGCAGGGGTCTGAGCCGTTTGCCGCCGCTTTCTATGATGTATTGGGCGATTTTCTCCACCAGTGGGACGTCCGAGGCAAGCCGCTGGATGATCAGGTCATTGACGCGGCTGAAGTCATCCGCCACGGTGTCGTAGATACGCTGGGCTGTCATGGGGCTTGAGGGTCCCTTGCTGGTGTTTCTGTTGATATTTCGGGCAGGTCGCCGCAATGCTAGGTATTGGCGGGTATGGTGTCAACGTTAAGACGGGGTCAGAAGAAAGCTTTCTTCTGACCCCCACTTTCAACCCAACCCTGCGCCAGACTCAGGGGTCTGATGAAAGCCTTCATCTGACCCCATGTTCAACTTGCCTCCGTTCATATCTTCCCGTACAATCACGCGCCCAACTCATCCCAACCTGCGCTCCCTGCTATAGGGTTGCCAGAGCGCTTCCCTTAGAACCAGGTGGATAAGAGCAGGGATGGGTCAATCGCGGAGACTAGTGAATGTACGCAGTTATTGTTAGCGGTGGTAAGCAGCACCGTGTAAAGGAAGGCGAAACCCTGAAGCTGGAAAAGCTGGAAGTTGAAACCGGTGGCACCGTCGATTTCGATCGTGTTCTGCTGGTAGCCGACGGCGACAACGTGAAAGTTGGCGCTCCGGTAGTAGACGGCGCCAAGGTTACCGCTGAAGTGGTCAGCCACGGCCGTCACGACAAGGTTCAGATCATCAAGTTCCGTCGTCGTAAGCATCACATGAAGCGTCAGGGCCACCGTCAGTGGTTTACTGAAGTCAAGATCACGGGTATCCAGGGCTAAGCCCTCGAATTACCCCCTAGAGAAGGAGGCTGGTAATGGCTCATAAAAAGGCAGCAGGTAGTACCCGTAACGGTCGCGATTCCGAGTCGAAACGACTTGGTGTGAAGCGCTTCGGCGGTCAGACCGTATCTGCAGGCAGCATCATCGTTCGTCAGCGTGGCACCCGTTTCCACGCTGGTTCCAACGTAGGCATTGGCAAGGACCACACCCTGTTTGCGAAAGCAGACGGCCAGGTGAAGTTCGAAACCAAAGGCCCGCAGAGTCGTAAGTTCGTGAGCATCGTTCCGGCTGCGTAAGCAGCGGCGATCCGGTTCTGCAGAACCTTGGGTGGTCCTGATTTCCTGATATAGTCAGAAGTCAGAGCCATCCGGAGCCCCGCAAAGCTTCCTTGAGGCTGCGGGGCTTTTTAGTTTATGCGCAACGCGCAAAGGGTTGATCATGAAATTTGTAGATGAAGCCACCATCATTGTGGAGGCCGGCAAGGGCGGGCACGGTTGCCTGAGTTTCCGGCGCGAGAAATACGTTCCCAAGGGTGGCCCCGACGGCGGTGACGGCGGGGACGGTGGCTCCGTCTATCTGGAGGCGGACGGATCACTGAACACTCTGATCGATTACCGTTTCCAGCGTAAATACAAGGCCCAGAACGGCGAGCCAGGGGCTGGTCGCAACTGCACCGGCACCAAGGGTGAGGATATGGTGCTGCCGGTGCCGGTAGGCACCACGGTTGTGGACATGGATACCCATGAAGTTCTGGGTGACCTGACCTGTGAAGGTCAGCGACTGAAAGTGGCCCAGGGCGGCTTTCACGGCCTCGGCAATACCCGGTTCAAGTCCTCGGTCAACCGCGCTCCGCGTCAGACCACCAAGGGTTCGGAAGGTGAGGCTCGTAACCTGCGCCTGGAGCTCAAGGTGCTGGCCGATGTCGGGTTGCTCGGTATGCCCAATGCCGGCAAGTCCACGTTCATCCGCTCGGTCTCGGCGGCCAGGCCCAAGGTGGCGGATTATCCGTTTACCACGCTGGTGCCGAATCTGGGCGTGGTCAGTGTTCAAGCCCATCAGAGCTTCGTCATCGCGGATATTCCGGGACTGATCGAAGGGGCGGCAGAAGGTGCCGGGTTGGGCATCCGCTTCCTGAAGCACCTCGTGCGAACCCGCCTGTTGCTGCACCTGGTGGATGTGGCCCCGTATGACGGTTCATCGCCAGCCGATGCGGTCCGGGCCATCGCCCACGAATTGGAAAAGTTCAGTGAAACCCTGGCCAATCGCCCGCGCTGGCTGGTGCTGAACAAGGTGGACATGATCGCGGAAGAGGATCGTGACACCCATTGCCAGGCCATCATTGACGAGCTTGGCTGGAATGGTCCCGTTTTCCGGATCTCAGCGATCACTGGTGAGGGCACCAAGCCCCTGGTTCAGGCGGTAATGCGCTGGATCGAGGATCAGGCCCAGGAAGAGGCCGAGAACCCGGAGTTCGCCGAAGAAGAGGCTGCTCGCCGTCAGCGGATGGATGAGGAGGCTCGGGCCAAGATCGAGGCAGATCGCAACGCGCGGCGTGCCGCCAGGCAGGATGAAGATGATGATGACGATTTTGACGACGACGATTACGACGTTGAAATCGTGTATGCACCGGAATAAACCGACAACACCATCAAGAGACTGATCTACGCATCATGAGTGAACGTGCCCAGTTGCGCCAGGCCCGCCGCCTGGTCATCAAGATCGGAAGTGCCCTGCTGACCAATGACGGCAAGGGGCTCGATGAGGTGGCCCTGGAGCTCTGGGTGGACCAGATTGCCGGTCTGATTGCCGACGGCGTGGAGGTGGTCATTGTCTCTTCCGGTGCGGTGGCGGTAGGCATGAGTCGGCTGGGCTGGGTAAAACGCCCGGACCAGCTGCACGAACTGCAGGCTGCCGCCGCGGTGGGGCAAATGGGACTGGTGCAGTCCTGGGAAGCCCAGTTCAAACGGCATGATATCCATACCGCGCAAATATTGCTGACCCACGACGATCTCTCTGACCGCAAACGTTACCTGAACGGCCGCAGCACGCTCCGGGCACTGCTGGATGTCGGTGTCATTCCCATCGTCAACGAGAACGACACCGTGGTGACTGACGAAATCCGTTTTGGCGACAACGACACTCTCGGTGCCCTGGTGGCAAACCTGATTGAGGCGGATGGGCTGATCATTCTCACCGACCAGCTCGGTCTGTTTGACAAGGACCCCCGCAAACACGCGGACGCCAGCCTGGTTGCCGAGCGCAAGGCCAGTGATCACGAGCTGGATGCCATGGCCGGTGGTGGTGCTGGTGCTCTCGGCCGTGGTGGCATGCAGACCAAGCTCCGGGCGGCGCGGCTGGCGGCCCGTTCCGGAGCTTTCACTGTCATTGTGGGCGGTCGGATCGAAGGCGTGATGACCCGTCTGCGTCAGGGTGATGTGATTGGTACCTTGCTGTTACCGGAGCAGGGCAGGGTGGCCGCGCGCAAGCAGTGGATTGCCGGGCACCTTCAGACCCGCGGCAAGCTGACCCTGGATGAGGGTGCCGTGCGGGTGCTGTGCCTGGGGGGGCGCAGCCTTCTGCCGGTCGGTGTGAAGAGTGTGAGTGGCCAGTTCCGGCGCGGCGAGATGGTGTCTTGCGTCGATGAAAGCGGGCGGGAAATTGCCCGGGGGCTGGTGAATTACGATGCCGACGAGGCGCGCGCCATTGCCGGCCGCCCCAGTCAGCGGATCACCGAAGTGCTTGGCTACATCTCCGATGAGGAGATGATCCACCGGGATAACCTGGTCGTTATCTGATTTTCGCAATTGTTGGCTTTGATTCAGGCACAAAAAAACCGGCTCGAAAGCCGGTTTTTTCAGCTCCGGAAAACGCTTACGCGCTCTTCAGGGCCTTGATCTTGGCGTTCAGGCGGGCCTTATGACGGGCTACCTTGCTCTTGGCGAAGATGCCTTTGTTGACCATGCTGTCCATAACAGGCTGTGCCTGCTGGAAAGCGGCCTGGGCTTCTTCATAGTTGCCGGCTTCGATCTTGGACTGGACCTTCTTCATGTAGGTACGCGCCATGGAACGCAGGCTGGCGTTGTGCTTGCGGTTCTTCTCGTTCTGACGAGCGCGCTTTTTGGCTTGCGGGGAATTTGCCACCGTAAAACTCCTGAAAATCTGAAATTCGTTACTGAATGAACTCGAGTGAATTCATGATGAATTCGTACATCGCAGGCGCGCCAACAACCAGCGCGTCGAAATAAATGACGCGGAACTATGCCGCTGAACGCCGCGAATGTCAAGACTAAAACCCATTTCATGCGCTGTTCCCGCGGCCCTGTGCTAAACTCGCCGCTCGCTGCCCGGAGCTGTACAGGCGTTCCGCCTGTGTGCGTAGTTTCCGGTATAAATGGGCCCTTTAGCTGATCAGAGCCAGAATGTCGTCGGAACCGGATTCCTCTGCCCCCAAAACTCCTGAGTCCACCGCCCCCGGGTTGCTCCGTTCCTCCGGTGTGGTCGGGGTGATGACCATGCTGTCCCGGGTGCTGGGCCTGGTCCGGGATATGGTGATTGCCCGTTACTTCGGTGCGGGCGCCGGCGCGGATGCCTTTTTCGTTGCGTTCAAGATTCCCAATTTCCTGCGGCGTCTCTTTGCTGAAGGGGCTTTCTCCCAGGCATTTGTGCCGGTGCTTTCATCGTACCGGGAGAATCAGGATATATCCGAAGTCAAACGGCTGGTGAATGCCGTGGCCGGCTCCCTGGGTCTGGTGCTGCTGGGCGTCACTCTGGTGGCCATGCTCGGTTCGCCGGTGCTGACGGCGATATTTGCTCCCGGCTTCTTTGACGACGATGTGAAGTTTGCGCTGACCAGCGACATGCTTCGCATCACCTTCCCTTATCTGCTGCTTATTTCGTTGACGGCCTTTGCGGGGGGCATCCTCAACAGCTACGACCGCTTCGCGGTGCCAGCCTTCACGCCCGTTCTCCTGAACCTGGCGATGATCGGCGCGGCAATCTGGCTGTCGCCGGTGATGTCCGAGCCGGTCATGGCGCTGGCCTGGGGCGTATTCATCGCCGGTGCCCTGCAGCTGTTCTTCCAGTTGCCGTTCCTGATGCAGCTAGGGTTGATGCCTCGCCCGAAAGTGGATTACCGGCACGAGGGGGTACGCCGCATTCTCAAACTGATGGCTCCGGCTCTGTTCGGTGTCTCCGTCAGCCAGATCAATCTGTTGCTCGATACCGTGCTGGCTTCTTTCCTGCAGACCGGCAGCGTCTCCTGGCTTTATTACTCGGATCGGTTGTCCGAGCTGCCCCTTGGAGTTTTCGGTATCGCCATTGCTACCGTCATCCTGCCGAGTCTGTCGCGCAAGCACGCCGCCGCCTCCGCGGACCAGTTTGCAGCTACCCTGGATTGGGCAGTACGGGCAGTCCTTCTGATCGGTTTACCCGCAGCGTTGGCGCTGGCGCTTCTGGCCGAACCCCTGATCGCCACCCTGTTCCATTACGGCGAAGTGACCGACCGGGATGTCACCATGTCGGCCCAGAGCCTGCGGGCCTATTCAGCGGGCCTGCTGGCGTTCATGCTGATCAAAGTGCTGGCGCCCGGGTTCTTCGCCCGGGAAGACACCGCCACACCGGTGAAGATCGGGGTGATCGCCATGGTGGCCAACATGGTCTTCAACCTGGCGCTGATCGTGCCCCTGGCCCACGCCGGGCTCGCCTTGGCGACCTCGTTGTCCGCCTGGCTCAACGGATTCCTGCTCTGGCGTGGCCTGCGCAAGGAAGGGGCCTGGCAGAGCCAGCCGGGCTGGCCGGTGTTCCTGGCGCGTCTGCTGTTCGCCAACGCCGCGCTGGCGGCTGTCATCCTCTGGCTCAAGGCGCCGGTGGCAGACTGGCTCGCTGCCGGAGGCCTGGTTCGGGCGCGGGACATGGCCATTCTTGTGGGTTCCGGCGTCGGGGTGTATTTCGTCGCGCTGGCGGTGGCGGGTGTCCGGGTAAGACATTTCCGCCAGAGGTAAGGTATAATCGCGCGTTTTCTCACCAGTGCTCCTGCGTCGCGGGGGCATTGAAAGCCAGCTGGCAACTGAAGGTTCGCATTGCATGCGTCTGATTCGAGGCCTGACCAACCTGAAGCTGCTCTCGCGCCGGGCGGATTCGCCACTGGCGCAGGGGTGCGTGGCAACCATTGGTAACTTTGACGGTGTTCACCTCGGCCACAAGACCATTATCGATCAGGTCCGGAGCAAGGCCCGGGAGCTGGGTGTGCCTTCATTGGTGATGGTGTTCGAGCCTCAGCCCCGGGAGTTTTTCCAGGGCGATGAGGCACCTCCGCGTTTGATGGGGTTTCGCCAGAAGTTCGAAGCCTTGTTGGCCGAAGGTATCGATATCGTCCTGTGCCTGCGGTTCAACCAGGCCTTTCGCAGTTATTCGGCCATGGGCTTCATCGAGGATGTTCTGATCGAAGGCCTCGGGGTTCGCCACCTGGTGGTCGGAGACGACTTCCGTTTTGGCTGCGATCGCGCCGGCGACTTCGAGTTGTTGAAGAAAGTCGGGCAGGACGCGGGATTCACCGTCGAGAACACCCGCACGGTGACCCTGCAGGGAGAACGGGTAAGCAGCACAGGTGTCCGGGATCAGCTCACCTTCAACGGTCTGGAGAAGGCGGAAGTGCTGCTGGGGCACCCCTATCGCATCCGGGGCCGGGTGGTCTACGGGCGCCAACTGGGTCGGCAGATCGGTGCGCCCACTGCCAACATCCTCCTGCATAGAATGCCCGCCTTGCGCGGTGTGTACGTCGTCAGCGGGAGGCTCGACGATGGCAGCGTTTACGATGGCGTGGCCAACATCGGCGTCCGGCCAACGGTCGACGGCAAACGGCCATCACTGGAAGTGCACCTGTTTGACTTTGCTGGCACACTTTATGGCCAGCATCTGGAAGTCGTTTTCCGCCATGGCCTGCGGGACGAAGAAAAGTTTGATTCCGTCGAGGCCCTGAAAGACCAGATTGCGCGGGACATGGACAACGCCCGGGCCTGGCTCCGGGCCCACGGTTCGGCTCGCAGCACGCATTGAAAGCACGGGCGCGAACCCCAAAAGTTTACTGACCAACACTGACCAGAAGAGTACGCACAGAGACCATGAGCGACTACAAGCATACCCTGAATCTGCCGGAAACCGCCTTCCCCATGCGCGGTAACCTGGCCAAGCGCGAGCCGGACATGCTCAAGCGCTGGCAGGATCTCGATGTCTACGGCAACCTGCGCAAGCATCGTGAAGGCCGGGACAAGTTCATCCTGCACGACGGCCCTCCCTACGCCAACGGCAGCATTCACATCGGTCATGCGGTCAACAAGATTCTCAAGGACATGATCGTCAAGTCTCACAGCTTCAAGGGCTATGACGCGCCTTACGTGCCGGGCTGGGACTGCCACGGTCTGCCCATCGAGCACAAGGTGGAGCAGGAAATCGGCAAGGCCGGCGTCAAGGTGGATTACAAGACCTTCCGTCAGGCATGCCGGGATTACGCCACCAAGCAGATCGAGGGCCAGAAGGCCGACTTCATCCGCCTGGGCGTGATGGGGGAGTGGGACAAACCCTACCTGACCATGGATCCCAAGGTGGAAGCCGGCATTGTCCGTGCCTTGGGCAAGATCGTGGCCAAGGGTCACCTGGTGCGTGGTTACAAACCCGTCTACTGGAGTGTGGTCGGTCAGTCCGCACTGGCAGAGGCGGAGGTTGAGTACCAGGACAAGACCTCGACGCAGATTGATGTGCGTTTCACTGCGGTGGATCCCGCCCGGGCGCTGGACCTGTTCGGCACCGACAAGGGTGAGGGTGACGTTTCCGTGGTGATCTGGACCACCACCCCTTGGACCATTCCGGCCAACCAGGCGGTCTCCCTGGGTGCGGACCTCGAGTATGCCCTGGTGCAGGTGGATGTTGGCCAGGGGCCGGAGCGGCTGATCCTGGCTACCGAGATGGTCGAAGGCATCATGGCCCGGTGGGGTGTGGAAGATTACCAGGTGCTGGCGACCGTTGCCGGTTCCGCCCTGGAAAAGCTGGAGCTGCACCACCCGATCTACGACAAGCAGGTGCCGGTGATCCTGGGCGATCACGTCTCCACCGATGCCGGTACCGGTGCGGTACATACCGCCCCGGATCACGGTATGGAAGACTTCGAGGTGGGCAAGGAATACGGCATTGGCACCCTGAATCTGGTGAAGGCCGATGGCACCTACACCGAAGCCGCTGGTGAATTTGCCGGTGTGCACGTCTACAAGGCAGACGATCCCGTCTGCGCTGCCCTGGAGCGGGAAGGCAAGCTGGTCCGTTCCGAGAAGTTCAGCCACAGCTACCCGCACTGCTGGCGGACCAAGACCCCGCTGATTTACCGGGCCACGCCCCAGTGGTTCATCAGCATGGACAAGCACAACCTGCGTGCCGACGCCCTGGAAGCGATCAAGGGCGTGCGCTGGGTGCCGGCCTGGGGCCAGAACCGCATTGAGGCGATGTTCGAGCAGAGCCCGGACTGGTGTATTTCCCGTCAGCGCACCTGGGGTGTGCCGATCACCCTGTTCATCCACAAGGAGACCCAGGAACTGCATCCGGATACCCAGAGCCTGATCGAGAAGGTCGCCCAGGCCGTTGAGACCGGTGGCATCGATGCCTGGTACGAGCTCGACCAGAACGAGCTGCTGGGTAGCGACGCCGACCAGTATGAGAAGGTGCTCGATACCCTGGATGTCTGGTTCGATTCCGGCGTGACCCACGACTCGGTACTGCGCGTGCGCGAGGAGCTGGGTCAGTTCCCGGCGGACATGTACCTGGAAGGCTCCGACCAGCACCGTGGCTGGTTCCAGTCATCTTTGAAAACTTCCATCGCCATGAACGGCGTGGCGCCCTATAAGCAGGTACTCACCCACGGCTTCACGGTCGATGGCAAGGGCCGCAAGATGTCAAAGTCTCTGGGCAACGTGATTGCTCCCCAGGAGGTCATGAACGAGCTGGGTGCGGATATCCTGCGCCTGTGGGTGGCTGCCACCGATTACAGTGGCGAGATGACTGTCTCCAAGGACATCCTGCGCCAGACTGCCGATGGCTACCGCCGTATCCGCAACACCGCGCGCTTCCTGCTGAGTAACTTGAACGGCTTCGATCCGGCTCAGCACATGGTGGCGCCGGAGGACATGATCGCCCTGGATCGCTGGATGGTGGACAAGGCCCTGCAGTTGCAGAAGGAGCTGGACGAGGACTACGGCAACTACGCCTTCCTGCGCATCTACCAGAAGGTTTACAACTTCTGCGAGGCGACCCTGGGCGGCTTCTACCTGGACATTATCAAGGACCGCCAGTACACCACCCAGGCCGACAGCCTGGCACGGCGCTCCTGTCAGACCGCACTCTACCACGTGGCCGAGGCCCTGGTGCGCTGGATCGCGCCGATCCTGAGCTTCACCGCCGACGAGATCTGGCAGCACCTGCCGGGCGAGCGGGGCGACACCGTATTCTACGAAACCTGGTACGAAGGCCTGGCCGAGCTCCCGGAAGACTTCGAGCTGGGCCGCGACTACTGGCGCGAGATCTACAGCGTGAAAGAGGCGGTCAACAAGTGCCTGGAAGAGGCCCGTGGCCGCGGCGAGATCAAGGGCTCCCTGAGTGCCGAAGTAACCCTGTACTGTGAAGGTGAACTGGCCGAGCACCTGAAGCACCTGGGAGAGGAGCTGCGCTTTGTACTCATCACCTCTGAGGCGACGGTCAAGCCGGTGGCTGAGGCCGAAAGTGCGGAGCAGACCGGCCATGAGGGCCTGCTGGTGAAAGTCACGCCGGCGACCCATGCCAAGTGCGAGCGCTGCTGGCACCACCGCGAAGACGTGGGCCGTAACGCCAAGTACGACGACCTGTGCGGCCGCTGCGTCAGCAACGTGGAAGGCCCCGGCGAAAGCCGATCCTTCGCCTGATGGAAGCTGCCATGACGGATAAGGCCATGGGCTCGAAACTGAAATGGCTGTGGCTGGCGGCACTGGTCATTGTCATTGACCTGGGCACCAAGGCCATGGCCAGCGCCATGCTCACCTACGGTGACCCGGTGCCGGTGATGCCCATGTTCAACCTGACGCTGCTGCACAATACTGGCGCAGCGTTCAGCTTCCTGGCCCAGGCTGATGGTTGGCAGCGCTGGTTCTTCGTGGCCCTGGCCCTGGTGGTCAGTGTGGTGCTGGTGAGCTGGCTGCGTAAATTGCAGGCCCATGAAACCTGGACCGCGATCGCCATCGTACTCATCCTCGGTGGCGCCCTCGGTAATGTCTATGACCGGGTGGTGCACGGCTATGTGGTGGACTTCCTGCACTTCTACTGGCAGGACTGGCACTTCCCCGCATTCAACCTGGCCGACACTGCCATCACCATCGGCGCCGGCATGATGATCCTCGACATATTCCGCAAACCCGCCGACGGCGGGGATGCCGAAAAGGAGTGAACGACACTCATGAAAGATTTGCCCGTAGACAAGGGAACCCGTGTAAAACTTCACTTCGCCCTCAAGATCAAGGACGGCGATGTGGTGGATTCCACTTTTGAGAAAGAGCCCGCGACACTCGAGATCGGTGACGAGAACCTGCCGGAGAACTTCGAGGCGCTGATGATGGGCATGAAAGCCGGTGATCGCCAGACCTTCGAGGTCTCCCCGGAAAAGGGCTTCGGCCAGCACAACCCCAACAACCTGCAGACCTTCAAGCGCCACGAATTCAGTGCCGACATGGTGCTGGAGCCGGGAGTGGTAGTGTCCTTCGCCGATGCGCGCCAGCAGGAGCTGCCGGGTGTCATCAGCCGGGTGGAAGGGGATGAAGTGGAAGTGGACTTCAACCATCCGCTGGCAGGGCGTACACTGGAATTCGAAGTTGAAATCCTCGATGTGGAACCGGCTGGACAGACGCACTGATTATGCACATCCGACTCGCTAACCCCCGTGGCTTCTGCGCCGGCGTCGACCGCGCCATCGAAATCGTCAACCGGGCGCTGGATGTGTTCGGCGCGCCGATCTACGTTCGCCACGAAGTGGTCCACAACAAGTTCGTGGTGGACAATCTCCGCAACCGCGGCGCGGTTTTCGTGGACGAGTTGGACGAGGTGCCCGACGACACCCTGGTGATCTTCAGCGCCCACGGCGTCTCCCAGGCCGTTCAGAACGAAGCCGCCCGCCGCGGCCTCAAGGTATTCGACGCCACCTGCCCGCTGGTCACCAAGGTGCACCTGGAAGTCATGCGCTATAGCCGTGATGGCCGCGAGTGCATCCTGATCGGCCACCACGGCCATCCGGAAGTGGAAGGCACCATGGGCCAGTATGATCACAGCAACGGCGGTGAGATCTACCTGGTGGAAAACGAGGAAGACGTGGCGAAGCTGGAGGTGAAAGACCCGTCCCGCCTCTCTTATGTCACCCAGACCACCCTCTCCATGGACGACACCGCCCGGGTGATCGACGCCCTGCGCGCGCAATTCCCCGAGATCCAGGGCCCCCGCAAGGACGACATCTGCTACGCCACCCAGAACCGTCAGGACGCCGTCAAACAGCTGGCCGGCGACTGCGACCTGATGCTGGTGGTGGGCTCCCCCAACAGCTCCAATTCCAACCGCCTGCGCGAGCTGGCCGAGCGTATGGGTACCCCGGCGTACCTGATCGACGAAGCCTCCCAGATCGACCCGAAATGGCTGGAAGGCAAGACCGATATTGGTGTGACCGCCGGAGCCTCCGCCCCGGAAGTGCTGGTGAACGAGGTAATTGCCCGCCTGAAGGAACTGGGTGGGGCAGAGCCTCAGGAAGTTGCCGGGCGGGAGGAGAATATTGTTTTCTCCATGCCCAGAGAGCTTCGGATTGATGCGGTCGAGGTCGAGTGACCTCGACTTGCTGATGTGATGATCGTCACATCTAATTTATTGTTTCTGCCGTTTATCCTCTGACCGCTGCCGCTCATCGAATCACACTGGCTTGCTGTCCAGTTACCAAATAATCTGTCCCTACGTAGCAGTAGGGATAGTTTATGTCTGGAATCCGGCGCAATACAGGTTTTACCCTCCTAGAACTCCTGATCACTATCACGATTCTCGCGATCATCGCGACGTACGCGATTCCCTCGTTTCGTGAGATGGTCCTGAATAACCGTCTCACTGCGCAAACAAATGAAATGACCAGTCTAGTTAACTATGCCCGAAGTGAGGCTTCCAAGCTCCGTGAGGGAGTTGTCACTATTTGTGCTTCCACTGATAGTGCCACATGTAGCGGGAACTCCGCCTGGGAGACTGGATTGATCGTATTTCGTGATGACGATATGAATGCGGCGTTCGGTGGAACAGATCAATTACTTAAGGTCAGCGGTCCTCTTGCCGGCGGCAATACCCTGAGAATTCGGGATATGACCAGTGACGGGGGTGGCCATGTGCAATTTGATAGCAGAGGGTTTCCCAGAGCCTCCGCTACTGATGACGTCGCAGGGACTTTTATCATTTGTGATGATCGCGGAGCTTCTGAAGCCCGTGCGGTCTCCGTCAATTTTTCGGGGCAGACCCATTTGGCACGGGATACTGATGCCAATGGCATTCTGAACGATCACGAAGGCAATGACATTGCCTGTCCCTGATGGTGAGCCAACACATGAGTAAAGTGCACATTTACAAACACCCGGTTTTTCGCATAGGAAACCGCGCTAGCAATCAGCGCGGATTTACGCTGATCGAGATTCTGGTAACCGTGTTTATTCTTGCAATCGGTTTGCTCGGTCTCGCGGGACTGATTCTCGAAGGCATGCGGAACAATCAGGGAGCCTATCTCCGGACACAAGCGAGCATTCTTGCCTACGATATGGCTGATCGGATGCGCGCCAACAAGGAGAGGGCGTCAGATTATGCGGACTTCAGTACGGATGGAGCGACAACGACTCTCCCTGGCTGCGCATCTGAAGATACTGGTTGCACCCCTGCTGGGCAGGCGCAGGTGGATCTAGTCGAATGGACACGTCAGATCCAGGGCGTGGGAAGTGATATGGCATTGTTGCCCGGTGGCGTGGGCACAATACAGCACGATGCTGCAACTTCCAGGTATACCATTACCGTCACCTGGGATGAGATCACCCGTGAAGGAGACGCGGGAGAGTCGATTGCGGGTGATAGTTCCTACTCCGTGCAGTTTTCATTGTGAGGTACAAAATGAACGGAGCTCCTGATGTAAGGCTACTTGCCAGATTGAGGAAGAGCCAAAGCGGTCTGTCATTGGTTGAACTAATGATAGCTCTGGCACTCAGTGCCACGTTGATTTTTGGCATTTTTACGGTGTACCTGGATTCCAGTCGTACCTCGCGTATGAGCACAGCACTTGCCAGGACTCAGGAAGCAGCTCGTATAGCTACCGACATCATGGCCCGCGACATGCGCATGGTTGGATTTCAGGGCTGTGCCGACCCCGATGACGTGACTTTGAACATCATTGCAGATGATCCCCCCACAGCTGATTTTTTCGAGACGACTCTGCGCGGCTGGGAAGTGACTGATGGCGCTTGGGCAGACGGCACCGAATTTGACGGTACCGATATCGAGTCCAATGCGGTTGTCGGCAGCGATGTCATTTCAGTTCAACGTGGTGAGACCATGGAAATTGAGCTGACAGGCAATATGAGCGCAGATAACGCAAATATTCAGGTGCAAGGTGATGATGTCGTTCGTTTTGCGCAGAACGATATTGTCATGATTTCGGATTGTGAGGCTGCAGACTTGTTCAGGATCTCCAGTCAGCCTTCCTCGGATACCTGGGCCCATGCCAACAACGTCAATAGCACAAACCGGTTGAGCCAAGCTTACACAGATTCAGCGCGTATCATGCGTTTCTCCTCCTCTGTTTATTATGTGGCAGACACCGGTAGGGACGATACTCGGGGCAACGACATCCTTGCGCTGTACAGACAGATCAACAATCTGGACGGCAGCGCACAAACTCCCCAAGAGATTGTAGAAGGCATTGAAAACCTTCAGATTGAATATGGTGAACTGCTGGGAACCAATAACGTCCGGTACCGGCCTGCGGATGAAGTCGGGAATATGGCAAGTGTTGTTGCCCTGCGTATAGGTATGCTGATCAGCAATGCAGACCCTGTTCGGGATGATAACGATACCTCAGATTATGCCCTTCCCGGAGAAACCATAACTGAAGCGAGTGGCGGGGGAGCCGTTACTCATCCCGAAGATCAGCGACTGCGAAGGACCTTTGTTACGACAGTCATGCTTCGTAATCGTGACTGACTGACCGGCTATTGGTGATCGAATGATGAACAAATACAGCAAAGTGGTTTCATTCAGGAAAGAGCGCGGGGCAACGCTCATCGTATCCTTGATCGTATTGTTGGTGCTGACGTTAATTGGCGTTGCCGGCATGAATACATCGGTCATGCAAGAGCGCATGGCTGTAAATTCCCAAAATTCCAATCGGGCCTTCCAGGCGGCAGAAAGTACCGTTAGATCGCTGATGGATGAAGTTTACGCAAATAATCTGGATCTATTACGTGAATCAATGCAGAACGCTTCGGGCCTCAGCTCCAGAGTCGATGTGACTATGGATTCTGATAACGGAGTGAGCGGGACCTATCAGGCCCGTTATCTGGGTGAGGTGATTATCACGAGCGGGAGTTCCATGGATGCTAATGAGAGTTCCAACCAGTTGAAGGGGTTCCGGTACGAACTCGAAGGTGAGGCGAGTGTGGCAAATACAGGCGCTTCGGCTCGGGTTTTCAAAGGAATTGAGTATTACTGATCTTGATAAAGGGGCTAAGTCCCCGGAGGCAGAAATGAGTAGAGTCTGTTCCTATTGCTCGACAGCGCTTTCAGCAGTGCTGGCAATGGTCTTAGTGATTGTTGCGTCGCCTGCTGGGGCTGAAGAGCCCACTGGTCAGCTGATTGACAGCCAGTATGAAGCTTTTGAAGCAAGAGCAATTGAACTCGTTCTGAATGCCAGCGGTGATGTGGTGGGCATCCGGGCTGAAGGCTGTCCCGGCTGCCCATCCTCTTCCATTTTGCCCTCGGGTGATCTGGTAGTGGAAGCCGGCAGGCGTCAGATCAACGGCGCCAAAGTAGAAAGCCTCAGCGGTATGCCGGGTGTGATTCACATTTACAGACCTACCGGTATGGCCTATCGGGTGTCCTTCCCTGGCGCTGTTTTCTCTGGAGGTGGTGAGCAATGAAAGCACCGTTGAATTTTCGCCTGATTGTAGCCGTTGCGGCAGCTGCTTTTGCCGCTACGGTGACCAGTCCTCTTCATGCGGATGATACCGAAATCTTCTTTACCCCGCCGGGCACCTCCCAGATCGTAAAGCCGAACATCATGTTTATCATCGATAATTCCGGCAGTATGGGCAGCTCCGTGAGCAATGACGGCACTACCCGTATGGATGTCGTTCAGACGGTTACCAAGAACCTCATCGATAAGATGCAGGATGTTAATGTCGGTGTGATGAAGTTCAATATCCAGAAAGACTGCGCAGAGCCGGGTAATTGTGGCGCAGAATACACTGAAAGCGGCGGTCACATTCTGTCAGCGCCGGTAGATGTGGTTTCTAATGCGGAGACCCTCAAGACGTTAATTGATGGTCTTTATCCGGTGGGAAACACTCCTCTCTCAGAAACCTTGGCCGAAGCCGCCCGCTATTTCCGGGGCGACTCTCCATACTATGATGATAATCCGATTTCATCAGTAGTTTCTTCCGAGGATGGGCCATACACTTCACCGATTACTTATCAGTGTCAAAGAAATTATGCGGTTTTCCTGACGGACGGAGCTCCTACTGCAGATGACACTGACACAGCCATCGGAAATTACATCGGAGAGGAGTGCGGTAGTGCGAATTCCGACGATGCAAATGGAAGTTGTCTGGACGAAGTGGCAAGCTTTTTGGCAAATGGGGATCTGAGAAGTTCATTAGACGGTGATCAGTATCTCATCACTCATACGGTTGGCTTTGCCACGGCGCAAGAGCTTTTGTCAGATGCTGCTGAGGCGGGTAATGGAAATTATTACCGCGCGGATGAGCAGGAAAGTTTGGAAGCAGCATTTGATAAGATCTATCAGGCTGTCCGCGCCCAAGGCACGACCTACGTATCACCAGGTGTTGCCATCAATACCTTTGACCGACTTAACCATCTGAATACGTTGTATTATGCCCTTTTCCAGTCGGACAAAGGGGCAATTTGGGACGGAAACCTCAAGCGTTACAAGCTTGAGATCCGCGAGGACTCGGCGGGCAATAATGTTGCGGTGATCGTTGACGCCAATGGCAATGAGGCGATTGACAACACCACCGGTTTCTTCAAGGAAACAGCAAGAAGTTGGTGGAGTCCGGTTGCTGATGGGCCTGACGTCAGTCTTGGCGGGGCGGCCTCTCAATTGCCCGAAATCACTGAAGATCGAAAGGTGTACTCAAACCTGGCTTCCAATAACACTGATTTAACTGCCACAGGGAATCATGTTGTCGTCGGGAACAATAACCTTACGAAGACCGATTTCGGCAACGATGCCATGACTGATGTGGAGTTTGGAAAGGTCATTAACTGGACTCGTGGCGTCGATGTGAACGATGAGGATGGTGATTCAGATACGACTGATGCGAGAAAGCTTCTGGCGGACCCTCTGCACTCTGTCCCACAACTTGTGATCTACGATGCGACGGCAACGCCCCAGGCGACAACCATTTATTACGGGGACAATCAGGGTTTCATCCACGCGGTTGATGGCCGGTCCGGCAACAGCCAATTTTCCTTTATTCCCAGGGAGCTGTTGAAGAACCAGCCGGCCATGATGAACAGCACCGAAACTTCCAGCAAGGTTTATGGCATGGATGGCTCCGTGGTTAAGTGGGTCCATGATGAGAACCTGGATGGTGCGATAAACAGCTCTGACGACGACTTCGTGCATATCTTTTCAGGCATGCGCCGCGGTGGAAAAAGTTATTACGCTCTCGATGTAACCAACCCCACTTCTCCGGATCTGTTGTGGTCGATTACCGGTGGAGATAGCGCCACTTCTACGGAACTTCAGGAAATGGGGCAGACCTGGTCAACGCCGGTCAAAACCAGGATTCGCGATGGCAACTCCTATAATGACGTTCTGATTTTCGGTGGCGGTTACGATGTCGATCAGGATGATGCCTCGGTTCGTACGCCGGATGATGAGGGGCGTGCCCTTTATGTCGTCGATGCAACTGATGGTTCTGTGATCTGGTGGGCTGGAGGAACTGGAAGTGGAGCCGATATAGAGCTTCCTGAAATGCAGTACAGCATTCCAGCTTCACCGAAAGTGCTCGACGTGAATGGTGACGGCACTGCTGATCAGATCTATGTCGGTGATATGGGAGGGCAGATCTTCCGGTTCGATGTTGGCGTTACCGGTAACAACGATAGCTTGCATGTGACAGGCGGACGGGTCGCGAACCTGGCAGGGGACACGGAGGCCAGCAATCGTCGCTTCTACCACACTCCGGATTTGTTTGGGCTGAAGATCGGGGGCAAAAGATATCTGGGTCTCGTTATTGGCTCAGGTTATCAAGCGCATCCATTGGATACGACGGTGGAAGATCGAATCTACATGATGTTGATCGAGGCTGTAAGTTCCGCGCCGATAGATCCTTCCGATCCGAAGGAAGAAAGGGTCCTTTATGAGACCTTGACTGAGGATCAGCTTTACGATGCCACAGACAACACCATTCAGGAAGGTGGCACCGAGACTGCCCGAACTGAGGCTGCTACTGCACTTGCGGGCGCAAAGGGATGGTATATCCGCCTCACCAATGCTGGTGAAAAAGTGCTATCAGCGAGCACTACGGTCAACAATGAAATTTACATTACGACCTATGAGCCCAAAGCCAGTGATAACCCATGCTTCCCGCCAACGGGAACGTCCCGGTTGTACCACTTGTCCGCGTTCAATGGTACGGCAGTGCGCAATTACGATGGGGTAGGCAGTGACAATGAGCTGACCAAGGAAGACCGTTACGTAGAACTCAGCACAGCCGGCCTACCGCCGACTCCGCAGAGAATGCGGGTTGACGATACTGATGTCGTCTGTATTGGTACGGAATGCAAAACCATCGAGACGGTGAAAGGCGTCGTCGAAACCTACTGGTATGAGGATTGATGTAAATGAAACCAGGTAAGGAGCAGAGAGGCTTTACCCTTATCGAGCTGATGATTGTGGTGGCGATCATAGGCATTATTGCCGCGATTGCTTACCCCAGTTACACGGACCACGTCGAAAAGACCCGGCGTTCCGATGCTCAGGGGGCTCTCATGGGATTGGCAGCGGCGATGGAGCGCCATTATGCGACCAATAATAGCTATGAGGGTGCCGCAAGTGGCGGTGCCGATACCGGGGCTCCTGCCATCTACCCGGATGAGGCGCCACTCGATGGCAATACCAAGTATTATGACCTGACTATCCAGGCTGCTGATGCCACATCGTTCACTTTGCGTGCTTCTCCCAAGGGCGCTCAGGCTGGTGACGGGATGCTGGAGTTGGATTCCACCGGTGCCCGAAGATGGGATAGCGATGCCAGTACATCTTTCGATACTGGTGAGAACACCTGGAGCAAATGATCTAATGAAAAGCCGGTCAAATGACCGGCTTTTCATATTGTCAGCAGGTTATTTCTGCTCCCCAGCGTAGCTTGATAATTCCGTCCCCGTCATTATCAGACCGAACGCGAAATCGGCCCACCATGTTAACCGCCATATAGGTCATCGTACCGGTTTCTGGTTCTGCCGGGCACAGTACAAGGCTTCCGAGGGAGCCGTAAGCGAAGCCTTTATCATTGAACTGAAAGTACCCCCTCCCGGCAGTTCTTGAGTACATAGAGAAGGGGCGGCTGACCGGTTCCTGTACTCGTAGAATTTCGCCGTTGTCAGGCTGTTTATCGTTATTTGCATCCAAGAATACTGATATTGGCCGTTGCCAGTCATCCACGCATTCGTTCTTCTCGGAGAGAGGGCAAAGCGTGACCAGGGAATGCTTGCTGGCTGCAGCCCAGCGGGCAAAGGCGAACACGCTATGGTAGGTATCGATGATGGTTCGATGTCTGCTACGTTCTACAACAGTATTCCAGCCTTGGACAGCGAGGCTTGAAACAATGGCGAGAATGGCGATGGTGATGACCAGCTCGGGCAGTGTAAAACCAGCTGGCCGTTGATTGACCTGCATAAAGTAAACGCTCCTTGTTGTGTTCTCTTCCATAAAGCCCCCTCACGTCCTGTGGGAGGGGCCGATATTCTACACTCAAATAGCCTGATAGATCCTTGGTCCTCTGCCGATTTGCTTCTCTGAGTCTAATTGTGAAGAGATTATTGTTTCCTGCCGCTTTCGAGCACCCCCAGTGTTACTACAATGCAAAATGTTTAAAAAATGGCCTGAATGAGGCTTCAATCCTTCGAGGTAACCTAGCAAACTACGATAACTACGAGTTTGAATTAGGTCTGACTGCTGCAATAGAAAAGCCTCAAAAGGATTGGGCATGGTCGCTAGAGGTGCGAAAGGTTTCACTCTTGTTGAATTGATAATCACCCTGGCAGTCCTCGCCATCGTGGTCACCTGGGCCATTCCCTCGTTCCTGACCCTGATCCAGCAAAACCGACTGACGGCTACGACCAATAAGATGCTTGGGGTCGTCAGCCAGGCCCGAGGTGAGGCATTGCGCCGTTCAGACCGGGTCTGGGTATCTCCCCTGGATGGATCTACCTGGTCGTCCGGTGCGGTTATCTGGCGTGATGAAAACGACGACGGAGCTCGAGCGGAGTCGGAAGTCATTCGGCTGGTTCAGGGGCCCGGAAACTCCATATCGATAGCCGGCACCTCTACCACCCTTGCGACTGCGCCCTTCGGTTTTGACGGCGGTGGTTTCGCAATTGAAGAGCAGGCCTACAGCCTGACCTTTTGCAGTGACAGTCTTCCTGAAGGAAAGATCCTCGAGGTCAACGGTGGCGGCCAGATCCGGACCGAAAGCGTTGCCTGCGGAGATGGCGGATGATCAGACAACAACGTGGTGTCGGGATGATCGAGATCCTGGTCGCGGTATTGATCTTTGCGATCGGCCTGCTTGGCGTGGGGGGCATGCAGATTTTCGCGTTAAAGATGAATACCAATGCGGATATCCGTACCCGGGCAAACCTGTTGGCGACGGATATGGTAGAGCGGATGCGAGCCAATCCAGGTCAGTGGGATGAGTACCCCATGACTGCAGCTGAATGCAGTAGCGCTGTTTCGGATTCTCCCAGTTCTACGGATATTGCAGCATTGGATCGCAGTCTTTGGTGCCAGAAGCTGGAACGGGAACTCCCTGAAGGCGAAGGCACCATCGCGATGACCAATGGTGTTGTCACCATAACCCTGAATTGGCAGGAGCGTGAGGGGCGTGAGATAACTGACGCCAATGGCAGTGGGACAGGGAGCGAGTTGGCTGAGCACGAATTCGTTCTGCGAGCGAGGCTTACCAATGTCTGACGTACTATTACCCATGCCCGTTACCCAGCGAGGCTTGTCGCTCGTTGAGCTGATGATCTCCATGACCCTTGGGCTCATCCTCATGGCCGGCATCGTCCAGATCTTCGTTACCAATAAGCAGTCATTCACCCTGAGTGGTGCAGTTGCCAATGTTCAGGAGTCCGGTCGTGAGGGAGCGATGATTCTTGGGCGGGAGATTCGCAATGCAGATTACTGGGGATGTATTTCGGCAGCCACGTCAGTCCAGAACAACCTCAACTCAGCCTCGGCAGGTGACCTGCTGGATTTCAGCCGCGGGCTGGAAATCTACCCTGACACGGAGACCAACAATGCCATTGTGGATGGCTCCCATGTGATTCTGCTGCGAGGTATTTCGGGTGCGCCTGAGGTTGGTGTAGACAAGGTTCCGGCACCGGACGCTGCATCGCTTCATGTGACCGATGCCTCCTCCTTTACGGAAGGCGATATCCTGCTGGTTACCGATTGCGAAAACGCAAATATCTTTCAGGCTACGACGGTCAATGCCAAAGGGAATGACCTGATTAACCATAACGAGGGAAACAAAGTTTCTCCTGGTAATGCCATCAAAACCATGCCGAAAAAATACACGGAAAATGCAAAGATTTACCGCCCCTCTGTGACGCGTTATTCGGTTCAGGCAGACGATCAGGGGCGTCGTTCACTGGTGGTTGAGAGAGGATTGGTGGCGAATAACACCGGCAACGCTGCCGGCTACGCCAATCCCGTAGAACTGGTCGCCGAGATCCGCGATATGAGAACGCTCATCGGTGTGGACACCAACAACGATCTGGCTGTCGACGAATGGCGTGATCCGCCCGCTCCCAGCGATGCCGATGCGGAGGATGTGCTGGCACAAACGCTCGCTGTTCGAGTCAGTCTTTTGGTCCGCTCCAGGGACGACAGCGTGAGCGATGATCCGGTCGACGTCTGTTTCCCGGGCTGGCTGGCTTGCACCAGCGCTTCGACGGGTCTCCAGACTCCGGTGGACAGTGCCCTGTATCGCGAGTACTCCTTCACCGCCAGTATTCGCAACCGGATTTTCGGGGGTAATTGATGGGCCATCATTCGAAGGAACGGGGCGTCGCCCTGGTTATGACCCTTCTGATCCTGCTGGTGCTGACCCTCCTGGCTTCCAGCAATCTGGATCGGGTCACCATGCAGGAGCTTATGGTAAACGCCCAGCGGGAAGGCGATGTGAGTCTTGAGCTTACCGAGGAGGTTATCCGCGAAGCCGAACGACGGATTGATGACGGTCTGGTGGTGTTATCCGATTTTGATACCAACGGCCCACTGTATGAACCAGGCGCGGCGCCGGATTTTGATGATCCGGATGCCTGGGGAGAGAACAACAGTTTTGCCGCCACGGCCACCTACAACGACTGGCTTGAATCGTTTGAGGGCCGGAGTATGCCGGTTCCCCGGTATTTTATTGAGCTTGTGGGTGATGTGGCAGGCGTGAGCCAGGTGACGGATGTCGTGATGGCTGGCAGGCAGGATATGGTGACGGGAGCCGCGCGCCCCCTCGGATTCCGGATCGTCGCCATGTCCCGGGGATTCAGCGGTAACGCCCGCCGGATAGTTGAAGTCTATTACGCAGGTGAGCTATGAGCACGCGATACGCAAGGACCATCCGCAATCTGCTGGTCGCATTTGGTCTGGTATTGCCGGCCGCCGGTTACAGTGCTGACCTGAATCCGTCCCAGACCCCCTTGTTCATCAGCCAGGGCGTAAAACACAACGTCGTGTTCGTGATGGACGATTCACGGTACATGGACTTGGAGGTGTTGTTTGGTGGTGCCGCTTATGGGAGAGCGGATGATGAAACGCTGACCACCTGGATTGGCAACCTCGTCAGGGAGACCGTACCGACCTTCGGGAATGAAGACCTTGAGAGCCTGAAGACAACCGTAACCAGCAACCTTATCGGGAATGCCAATTATGGCTACCTGTTCGAAACCTTTTTGGCTCCGGAGTCAGGTGGGACCCGAGAGTACAATGGTCAGCGGTTGAATGCGGATTACCTGGTTGTTCCTCCGATTAGCGCCTACGGATTCATGAGATCCAGCGCCTACAACCCGCAATACTATGATCCTTCAGTGGATTATGAACCCTGGTCAGGGAGTAGCTACGCCGATGCGGATATTGGCAACCCTTTGCTTGATCCTAACTACGGCCTGACCTATGACGAGGCATCCACGACCGCGGGTGAGCAACTACTCGATGGTTTCACAAGCTTTATTGAAAACAGCCTGTGTACGATAAGCGATTGGCTATGGCCTTGGGAGCAGCCTGATTACTGCGATGAGACCTATCCCCTGGCAGAGACAAAATTACTGCCATTTGCCTTCTCCGGTTCTCTGGGAGAGCAGCTGAAAATCGCCAATGAGGGATTGAACAATGTAAGCACGGTCCTTGATGAGACGATCAGCGGCGACGAGAGTCTCATAGACCTGACCGGCGAGGGCATCGGCTGCGTTGCGGAACAGATCTCGAGTAATCTGCAGGACCTGTTGGGTGATCTGAACCAGGATGTGTTCTATCAGTGCGTGGCCTATACACCGGCAACGTACTACGTCCCTGTCGAGCAGGGCACGTTCGGCTTGCGAGGGGACGCGCTGACCCTGTTTGTTGATGGCAACTGCGCTGCACCGGACCCCAATGACTTTGCAGCGCTTGTACAGCAATGGTCGGTCGAGAACTACCTCGTGTTCAAGGACGCAAATGGAAACGCGTTCGACGGGGCCCTTGCTCCTGACGGCCGCTGCCTCAGAAAAGTAACCGTCAACGAGGAGAAAACCTATAACCCGGGAACCGACTACGAGAGAAGTTTCGCCGAAGAGATGCAGAACTTCTCCAACTGGTTCCAGTACCATCGCCGCAGGCACCAGTCTGCACGCTTCGCCCTGGCTGAGTCGCTGCAGTCTATCAGTGGTGTTCGTGCCGATCTGACCGTCGTAAATGACCAGGCAACCCCCGTTGCCATGCTGGATACCGATGATCGTAGTGCCGGCGGTGATTTTGAAACTCTGCTGGAGAAAGTCTTCCACGCCTATGACGACGTTCCTGCAACCAACGAGTCGCCCCTGAGAGGTGCGCTGGATTATGTGGGCACCCAGTACCAGCGCCAGAATACCGGCGCCCCGATCCAGTACGAATGCCAGCGCAACTACGCGCTGATGTATACCGACGGTTTCGCTTCGGATTACGGCGCCGGACAGGAAACGCTTGGGGAGATCGCATCTACCTATTACACCGGCAACCTCAGGCCGGACATGACTGCGGGCCGGGTGAACGTTCCCGGTGCCTGTATTGATGGCGGCGAAGATTCATCCCTCGACTGCAACTCGAACCTCCACATGAATACCTTTGGCGTCCTGCTCGGGGCCAAGGGATCAATTTATGGTCGTGAGGTCGATGGTACGCTCTATGACTCGGTTGCGGATGCCTATCAGTCGCCGCCCACATGGCCCGATGCCAACGACAGCACCGATCCGAATATTTTCAGTTATCAGTTGGACGACGCGTACCGGGCCACGGTGGAAGGCAAGGGCGAAATCTACAACGCCCGGATCCCGGGTGAAATCACCGATGGTTTGAACAAGGCCCTGGAAGATATCGACGATCAGTCCGGCGCGGCCGCAGCGGTGACTTTTAGCAGTGCAACGGTTGAGTCAGACTCGCTGATTTTCAGTGCGATTTTCAACAGCCGCCGCTGGAGTGGTCAGCTTGCGGCCCGGAGCCTGAACAGCAGCAACGGACGATTGGTGCAGGAGAGCGGCTCCTACATTGGTGATGTGGTCTGGGAGGCCGGTGCCGAACTGGATAATCGAAGCCTGGATCTGAGCCCTCGCCAAATCATCACCTATGACCCGGTAAATTCGCGGGGTGAGGGTTTCACCTGGGCTAACCTGACCTCCGATCAACGTGCGGATCTGTTGGCTGGAACGGAAGCGATGGAGACTAGCGCAGCAGAGACAATGGCCAAGCAGCGGTTGGCGTATCTGCGGGGCGATCGGAGCCGGGAGGTGCCCTCTGGAGACTTTCGGCCCCGTGACAGCCGCCTTGGAGATATCGTCCACAGTGCTCCGGTTTTCGTCGATCGCCCGTCCATGGGCTGGCCAGATCGGGCTCCCTACGGTCTGGAAGGGGACCGCTACTCGGACTTTCGCAACTCCAGTGCCGTCAGCAACCGCACACCGGTGGTGTATGTCGGCGCCAACGATGGCATGTTGCATGCCTTTGAGGGTACGCGCGAATCCACCGGCGGCAAGGAGTTGTTCGCCTACGTTCCGAACCTTGTTTTCAGTAGCTCTCCCGGCGAGGGGTTGCACTATCTGACGGAACCGGGATATCTGCACCGATACTATGTTGACCTGACACCCACCGTGGCGGACGCCCATATCGATGTCGGCGATGGAACCGGGGATTCCTGGCGGACGCTTCTGATTGGTGGTTTGCGGGCCGGCGGTCGGGGGCTGTTTGCTCTGGATATCACCGACCCCGACGGCGTTTCAGAGTCCACTGCGGAAGAACTCGCCCTGTGGGAGTTCGTGGATGAGGACCTGGGTTATATCACCGAACCGGTCAATATCATGCTCACCGACATGGGGACCGGCGACGAGTGGGTCGCTGTTTTCGGCAATGGCCTGGATGCTCCGAGCGGCAGGACCGGTCTGTTTATCCTGCGCCTTGAAGGCGGGCTCGATGGTACCTGGACAGAGAACTCGGATTACTGGTTCCTGGAAATGGATCCCGGTCCGTCCGGCGGCATGAACGCCGATGTGCGCCTGATTGATCTGGATGCGGATAATCTGGTCGATCGTATTTATGGCAGCGATCGGGACGGCCGGATCTGGGCACTTGCCTATGACGCAAGCAATGACGAGTGGAACAGCGCCTACGGCGGGAACGGCGGGCCGGAACCCTTGTTTGCCACGCCGGCAGGTCAGCCAGTCACCTCGGCGCCGATGGTTGTCAGGAATGCGGACGTTGGCACTTCCATGCAAAACTATCCGAATCTGTTGGTTCTGTTCGGAACGGGCCGTTACCTGACCCAGAGTGACATCACCAGCGAGCAGGCTACCCAATCGTTTTACGCCATCTGGGATTCCGGTGTTGCGCAAGTGAACTGGAAGGGAGCGTTGTTGGAGCGGGAAATAACCGAAACTTCGACTGAAGACGGCATTGTTCGCAATCTCAGTGATGACGTAATTGTCTGGAATGACAAGAAAAACGAGCACCTTGGCTGGTATATCGACTTCGACATTCGCTCCGGTGAACGCGTCGTGATGACGCCCCAGGTCCGCGGCTCAACCATTCTGTTCAACACCACCATACCGCCCACCAACGATTGCGCCTCGAATGGCGCGAGCTTCCGCATGCTGGTGGACCTGGACGGCACCGATCCGGATCGGCAGGTATTCGACACCAATGGCGACGGTGTCGTGAATAATCAGGACCAGCTGGCGTCCGGCTTCTATTACACCGGGGGGATACTGTCCATGTCCCGGATACTGGGCAACGTGATGTTCGACAACACCGCGGGTGGAACCGGCCAGCTGGACGACTTCACCAACGAGAATGTTGTCGATTTCGGTGATCAGACACTGCGTGGAAGGTTGGGCTGGCGGGAGCTGATCAGCCGGTAGGGGCGGTCCTTACCGGCCGCTCATTCCATCCCCAACTTCTTCAGACGATAGCGCAGTGCCCGAAAACTGATCCCCAGCCTTTTGGCCGCTGCCGTCTTGTTCCAGCGAGTGGCCTCAAGTGCCTTCTCAATGGCCTGCCGCTCAATGTTCTCCAGGAACCCTTCGAGGTCAATTTCCCCCTCCGGCACGCTAGGCGCATCGGTGCCGGGGTCCGCCGAACCGGAAGCTGCCCCGGCAGGCTGCACGCCGTTGCCCAGGTGCAGGTCGACGGCACTGATCCGGTCCTCATCGCACAGGGTAAAGGCCCGCTCCAGAATATTCTCCAGCTCCCGCACGTTGCCGGGGAAGTCGTAGGCCTTGAGCCGTTCGATCGCATCCGGGGTAAGGGTGGCCGGATCACATTCGTATTCCCGGGCAATGCGCCCGAGGATATGACTGGCGAGCAGGGAAATGTCATCGGGCCGCTCCCGCAGTGGTGGTACTGCCAGTTCGATCACGTTGATTCGATAGAACAGGTCCTGACGGAAGTTGCCTTCCTGTACCAGCTCCGGCAAGTTCTTGTGGGTGGCGCTGAGTACCCGGATGTCTACCGGCACCTCCTTGGTATCGCCCACCGGCCGTACGGCCTTTTCCTGAATGGCCCGCAGCAGTTTCACCTGCATGGCCAGGGGCAGGTCGGCCACTTCGTCCAGGAACAGGGTGCCGCCGTTGGCGGAGCGGAACAGGCCTTCCTTGTTTTCCACGGCGCCGGTGAAACTGCCTTTCTTGTGGCCGAAAAATTCGCTTTCCATCAGCTCGGAGGGGATAGCGCCGCAGTTGACGGCCACGAACGGCCCATCTCGCCGGGGGCCCTGAAGGTGGATCATTCGGGCCACCAGCTCTTTCCCGCTGCCGGATTCGCCACTTATGAACACCGGTGCCTGGCTGCGGGCGAGCTTGCGGGTCTGGTTGCGGAGCTTACGGATCTGCGGCGAGTTGCCCAGCAGAAGGCCCGGCTCATCGGTTTCCGCTTCGTCGTCCGGTTTGGCGTCGGACAGTTTCAGGGCGCTGCTGACCAGCTCCCGCAGTCTCGGCAGTTCCACTGGCTTGGAGACAAAATCGAACGCGCCCGCTTTCAGGGATTCGATAGCGGTATCCATATTGCCATAGGCGGTAATCACCGCCACCGGCGTGGCTGGGGCGTGCTGCTGGATCCAGTGCACCAGTTCAATGCCGTTGCCGTCCGGCAGATTCATGTCGGTCAGGCACAGTTGGGGGTGGTGTTTTTCCAGTAGTTGCCTGGCGGTGGTCAGGTCCGGCGCGGTGAGGGTTTCAATGCCCATCCGGGTGAGGGTGATTTCCAGCAGGTCCCGGATATCCGGTTCGTCATCAACGATCAGTGCAGTATGCGTGGTCATTATCTCGTGTTGATTCCATCTCGTTGTGCGGACCCCGGGGTCAGAAAAGGACTTGATCAGATCATGCGCCCGGGTGGGGCAAAGGTAATGCGGAAACAGCACCCTGGCTGGTCATCCTCCACCAGAGACAGGTGCGCCTGGTTAGACTCGCACAGTTCTCTGGCCAGATAAAGTCCCAGTCCGGTGCCACTTTTGTCCGTTGTGAAGAATGGCTCAAACACGGAACTCCGGTGCTCTTTTGAGATGCCGGGGCCGTAATCCCGAACATCCAGATAAGCCCGCTCCCCATCCTCGGTGGCGCCTGCGCTCAGCTTTATATGTTTCTCGCCGCATTGCTGCTGGCTGTAGCGAAGGCCGTTGTCACACAGGTTGACCAGAACCTGTTCGATCTGGCTTTTGTCGAACCGCGCCGCCGGTACGTCCGGGTCAATAACGAGATCGATCCGGGACGGGCTGCACTGGTCATCCTGGGTTTGCAGGAAGTCTCGCCGGAACTCCTGGAGCCACACGGGAATATCCACCAATTCGGCATTCGCTGCCTTGCGTCGGGACAATTCCAGGACATTTTCGATAATGCCATTAACCCGCCGGGAATGGCGGCGAATGATGTCCAGCATGCGCTTGTCCCCCTCGTCGAGTGACGGGGATTCTTCCATCAGTTGTGCCGCATGGCTGATAGCGCCCAGGGGATTACGGATCTCATGGGCGATGCCGGCAGTCAGGCGCCCGAGCGAGGCCAGTTTCATCTGCTGGGCCTGCTGGGTCACCTTGCTCATATCGTCAATGAACACCAGGATCTGGTCGCCCTGTTGCTGGTCCAGCTGCGTGAAATTGGCCTGTAACAGGGGGGAGGTGGGTGCGGACTGGAACGGAGCAACGCGTTTGCGGGGATCCCGGAGCCAGTCTTCCAGGCCCAGCTTCAGGGGCTGGGGCAGTACCCTGTTTTGCTCTTGCGCTGAATCCTCGGTGCCTGGCGTGCCAAACAGCAGCTCCTCGGCAGCGGCGTTCGCCAGGCGGATCTGGCCGGAGCGATCCAGTACCAGGATGCCGGTGCGCATGCGCTGGATGATTTGCTGGTTGATCTGCTCGAGTTCCGCGATGCTACGGGCGCGGCTCGAGGCCAGGGCTTCGCTGCGCATCATTCGCCTTGAAATGTTCTGCAGGATAAATGCCGCGGCAAAATAGAGAATGCCGAGGGAGCCGGCCCGTACGATGTCATCGCCGCTTTCATCCAGTACCAGGACGGCCCAGCTGGAAATGCCGAGGGAGCAAAGAGCGGCGAGGGCGGCATAGAAGGTACCCATGCGGCTGGGGGTCAGGATGTTGCCCGCGGCGACGGATATGATGACCAGATTGGCCAGGCCGTTGGTAATGCCGGTACTGCTGATCAGCAGGCCGTGCATAATCAGGATGTCCAGCAGGATGGACAAGGTGATGTGCCGCTGGCTGGGCTGGAAGCCTGCGAACAATGTCATGCCGATGAAGGCGTTCAGGGCCAGGTAGGACACCACGCCGGCCTGGTAGTAATCCTGCCAGCGGAAACGGGGCTCCATGGCGACCGGGTCAATAAACAGCAACCCCACCAGCATCAGGCTGACCACCAGCCGGTAATGGTTGTAGATCCGGAACAGCTTCACTTGCTGCCAGTTGCCCGGCGGGTGCAGTGACTGTGCGCTGCCGGTCGGTGACGTACTGCCTGCCATGGTTGCCTTTTGTCTTTGTTGGTCGGAAGAAATTCTCGCCCTCGCGGGGTTATAATAGCCTTTTCATGGCAATGAGTTACAGGAGCCGATTTATGTCCGTGTCCGGGAACGCCCCGTCCTCCCAATCGCCTGCCCGAAAGTTGCGGGTGGTCATGGCCCAGCTGGATTTTCTGGTCGGGGATATTCCCGGCAATGCCCGTCTGGTGATTGACGCTACCCGCAAGGCGGCCAGCGAGCATCAGGCGGACATCGTAGTGTTTCCGGAACTCTGCCTGACCGGGTATCCGCCCGAGGATTTGCTGCTGCGCCCGAGCCTGGACCTGCGCGTGGATGAGGCGCTGGAGGAAATCAAGGCCGCAGAACTTGAGCCAGCGATTGTCATCGGTGCGCCCCTGCGCCAACACGGGCTGCTCTACAACGGTGCCGTGGTGATCGAGAATGGGGAGATCACCGGCCGCTATTTCAAGCGCTTTCCGCCCAACTACCAGGTGTTTGATGAAAAGCGCTACTTTGCCGAGGGCAGAGATGTGCTCACCCTGGATATCCGGGGCGTTCCGGTAGGTATCACCGTCTGCGAAGACATCTGGAAGGACGGGCCGGTGGAGGATTGCGCCGCATCCGGAGCCCGGCTGATCCTGAATCTGAATGCGTCACCTTATGACATCGACAAGCAGGCGCGTCGCAAGGCTCTTCTGGAACGCAAGGCGCAGGAGAATGCAGTCAGCATTGTTTACGTGAACCTGATCGGCGGACAGGATGAACTGGTGTTCGACGGCGGCTCCATGGTCTACGATCACTCTGGTGGGCTCATGGCGGAAGCGTCCCAGTTCAGTGAAGGCCTGTACCCGGTCGACTTTATCTGCGATCACCATTGCCAGCCGGTGTCCCAGCCGTTGCCCGAGGAGCCTTCCCTGGAAGCCAACGTCTACAGCGCGCTGGTCACCGGGGTCCGGGACTACGTGAACAAGAACGGCTTCAAGTCCGTGGTGCTGGGCCTGTCCGGTGGTATCGATTCCGCTGTCACCCTGGCCGTCGCGGTGGATGCCCTCGGCAAGGATCGGGTGCGCGCCGTGATGATGCCGTTCCGCTACACCTCCAGCATGAGCCTGGAGGATGCTGAAGCCGAGGCCAATGCTTTGGGCGTGCAGTACGACGTGTTCTCTATCGAGCCCATGTACGACGCCTTCATGGCCACCCTCGCGAAGCCGTTCGAGGGTACAAAGCCGGACACCACCGAGGAAAACCTCCAGGCGCGACTGCGCGGTGTATTGCTGATGTCCCTGTCCAACAAGTTTGGTTCTCTGGTGCTGACCACCGGCAACAAGAGCGAGATGGCCGTGGGCTATTCCACGCTCTATGGTGATATGGCTGGCGGCTTTGATGTGCTGAAGGATGTGCCCAAGACTCTGGTGTTCCGCCTGGCACGCTATCGTAACACCGTGTCCCCGGTGATCCCGGAGCGGGTCATCACTCGTCCGCCCTCGGCCGAGCTGGCACCGGACCAGAAAGATGAGGACAGCCTGCCCGGGTACGATGTGCTGGACCAGATCCTTAATCTTTATGTCGAGCGGGATTTCAGCGCTGAAGCTATTGTGGCGGAGGGCTTTGATGCCACCGATGTGGCGAGGGTGATTCGGTTGGTGGATATCAACGAGTACAAGCGCCGGCAGGCGCCGATTGGCGTGCGGATTACCGAGCGGGGGTTCGGGAAGGACCGGCGGTATCCGATTACCAATGGTTGGAAGAGTGGGAAGTAGCGGGATTGAAAACGGGGTCAGATGAAAGCTTTCATCTGACCCCAACTTCAGGGCACGCCTCTGTGTCGGCCATCAACCCCGGGGTCTGATGAAAACCTTCATCTGACCCCATCTTTACTTTCACTCGTCGCCAATCAACCCGAATGTCACCACATTCATCAACGACCGGTTCTCCCCCTTCAACCGGTCCGCCACAAACTCCCCGTCCTCGTTGAACGCCTCACTGTCCGGAAAGTTCTCCCTAAGCAGGGCAATGCTGTCCCGCGCGCCTTTTTTCAGGTCCAGGAACTGGTAGGTCTCGGCCATGATGATGAGGGCCTCTTCCACCGCAGGGGCGGACGGGTAGTTTTCCGCCACATAGCGCGCCCGGGTGTTGGCAGCCAGGTAGGCCTGGCGTTTGATGTAATAGCGGGCCGCATGCAGTTCCAGCTCGGCCATCCGGTTACGGATGGCAATCATCCGCTGGCGGGCGTCGCTGGCATAGGGACTGTCCGGGTAACGATTCAGCAGTTGCGAGAAATCCCGGAATGCCTGGGTCTGTTCACCGGGGTTGCGGGCGGCTACGTCGATGGGAAAGTAGCGGGCCGCCAGGCCGATATCCAGGTTGTAGGACGCCAGTCCGCGCATATATAGGGCATAGTCCGCATGCTCGCTCTGCGGGTTCAGTCGCAGGAAGCGGTCTGCCGCCGCCCGGGCGCCCTCCAGATCCAGGTTCTGGTAGCGGGCGTAGATCAGGTCCAGCTGGGCCTGTTCGGCATAGCGGCCGAACGGGTAATAAGTCTCCAGGGCATCCAGGTTCTCCTCGGCTTCGTTGAAGTTGCCGGAGTCCATCGCCTGGCGGGCATTATCGTAATAGGTCTGTTCCGGCAGGACTTCCTCCTGCTTGTTACTGGCGCAGGCGCTGATCATCACCACCAGGGTGGACAGCAACAGCAAACGAACAACTGATCTCATGCCGGAATCCCGTATAATGTCGAAAAGTTTTTGAGCAGCGGCCATTGTAGCGGGGAAGTCGGCCCATGTGCAGAGGTTCCCTCGTCCGATTGCCAGAATCTGATCAAAACGTAACACACCGGCCCCGGGGGCTTGATGTCATCTGAAAACCGAATTACCGCACAATTTGTCGTTCCACCTGACCTGAGCGACCGCAGGCTCGACCAGGCTGCAGCCGCGCTCATGCCCGAGCATTCCCGTTCCCGTCTGCAAGGCTGGATCAAGGACGGCACCCTGACCGTGAATGGCGAGGCCCGGAAACCCCGGGACAAGGTCATGCTCGATGACATCATCGAACTGGATGCAGAGCCCGAAGTACAGGTCAGCTGGGAAGCGGAAGACATCGAGCTGGACATCGTCTATGAGGACGAACACCTGCTGGTGATCAACAAACCGGCGGGCCTGGTGGTGCATCCGGCGGCAGGCCACGCGGCGGGCACCCTGGTCAACGCAGTCCTGAGTTACGCCCCGGAAGTGGAAAACCTTCCCCGCGCGGGCATCGTGCACCGGCTCGACAAGGACACCTCCGGCATCATGGTGGTGGCCCGCAGCCTGATTGCCCACACTTCACTGGTCGACCAGCTTCAGACCCGCACGATGGGCCGCGAGTACGACGCCGTCGTCGTCGGCACCCTCACAGGCGGCGGCACAGTTGATGCCCCAATTGGCCGACACCCTCGCGAGCGTAAGAAAATGGCAGTGGTATCCAGCGGCAAACCGGCCGTCACCCACTACCGGCTGGTGGAGCGGTTCGCCGCCCACACCCACGTCCGCTGCAAGCTGGAAAGCGGCCGTACCCACCAGATCCGGGTGCACATGGCCCATGTGAAACACCCCCTGGTGGGTGATCAGCTCTACGGTGGCCGTATGCGCCTGCCCAAAGGCTCCACCGAGGAGCTGCGGGAAGTGCTGTCAGGCTTCAACCGCCAGGCGCTGCACGCCCGACAACTGACCCTCGAACACCCGGAAACCGGTGAAATCCTCAGCTGGGACGTGCCGCTTCCGGAGGATATGGTTCATCTGATCGAAGTTCTTCGTAAACACGTCCGGGAGCTGGAGAACCATGATTTCTGAACAGGCCGTCCTACGCCCCGACTGGTCGGTGCCCAGAAACATCAAGGCGTTGTGCACTACCCGCCAGGGCGGTGTCAGTGAGTCGCCGTGGGACACCCTCAACCTGGGTAGTCATGTCGGGGACAACCCCGACCATGTCCAGGCCAATCGACAGCGCCTGGCCGAATTCACCGGCCTGGACGCCGCCCGCATCGCCTGGCTGAATCAGGTTCACGGAACCACGGTGGTGGAAATCACCGCCGACAACGTCGCCACGGTCCCGGAAGCCGATGCCAGCTTCACGCGGGAACCGGGAATTGCCTGCGCCATCCTGACCGCTGACTGCCTGCCGGTGGTGTTGTGTGATCGAACAGGCAGCGTGGTCGGTGCCGCCCACGCCGGCTGGCGAAGCCTGTGCGGTGGCGTACTGGAAAACCTGATCAGGGCCATGGCGGTGCCTGGCGACGAACTGATCGCCTGGCTGGGGCCCGCCATCGGCCCGAAACAATTCGAAGTCGGCCCCGAGGTTCGTGATGCGTTCCTCTCACACGATCCAGGTGCCGCCAGCGCATTCAAGCAAGAGGGCGCTCGCCCCGGTCACTACCTTGCCGACATCTACCAACTGGCCCGACAACGCCTGGCCAGTGCCGGCGTTCGCTCTGTTTCCGGCGGCAGCCTCTGCACCGTTCGCGACCGGGACTGGTTTTTCTCCTATCGGCGTGATGGTCAGACTGGACGGATGGCGACCCTGATCTGGATGGAATAACGGGTCTGGCCTATCTCGAAAGTATGGGCGAGGTGGTGGTCTACCCCTCCAGAACTGTCTGCAGCATGGATGCTGCAGTCAAGCCTACAGGGATGTATTCACGGCGTGTTCTGGAGGGGTAGACCACCTCCTCGCTTCCTCCGAAGAACTAACTGACCACCGTCAATTTAGCGCCAAAATAAAACCACCCCAGCTTGAAGTCCCACCACCCGCCCCTACATTTAAATGCAAAGCAATTTGGATATAACCGAACCGCCAAAGGGTTCGCCAGATATCCGCTAACTGAATTGGGGAAACGGAAACATGAGAATCGACAAGCTCACCAGCAAACTGCAGACCGCGCTGGCGGACGCGCAGTCACTCGCGGTTGGCAAGGACCACAACTTCATTGAGCCGCTGCATCTGATGCAGTCTCTGCTGGATCAGGAAGGCAGCTCCATCAAACCGCTGCTGAAACAGGCCGGCGCGGACCCGGCACGCATTCGCCAGGCCATCGCCCAGGAAATCGAGAACCTCCCGGAAGTGAAAGGCTCTGCCGGCGATGTTTCCATGTCCAACGACATGGGCCGCCTGCTCAACATGGCTGACAAACTGTCCCAAAAGCGCAAAGACCAGTTTATTTCCAGTGAACTGATGCTGCTGGCTGCCCTGGAAGACCGGGGCACCCTCGGCCGGGTGTTGCGTGAGCAGGGCGTCGATAAGGGGGCTCTGGAAAAGGCCATCGACGAGGTTCGTGGTGGAGAGGCCGTTACCGATCCCGGCGCCGAGGAAAACCGCCAGGCCCTGTCCAAGTACACCATCGACCTGACCGAGCGCGCCTCCGAAGGCAAGCTCGACCCGGTCATCGGCCGTGATGACGAGATCCGACGCACCATCCAGGTGCTGCAACGCCGCCGTAAGAACAACCCGGTACTGATCGGCGAACCCGGTGTGGGCAAGACTGCCATTGTGGAAGGTCTCGCCCAGCGCATCGTCAACGGCGAAGTGCCCGATGGCCTGAAGGACAAGAAAGTGCTGTCCCTGGACATGGGCTCACTGATCGCTGGCGCCAAATTCCGCGGCGAGTTCGAGGAGCGCCTGAAGGCGCTGCTGAACGAACTGTCCAAGCAGGAAGGGCAGATCATCCTGTTCATCGACGAGATCCACACCATGGTGGGCGCGGGCAAGGCCGAAGGGTCCATGGACGCCGGCAACATGCTCAAGCCGGCCCTGGCCCGGGGTGAACTTCACTGCGTGGGTGCCACCACCCTGGACGAGTACCGCGAGAACATCGAGAAAGATGCCGCCCTCGAGCGCCGGTTCCAGAAGGTCCTGGTCAGCGAGCCGAGTGAGGAAGACACCATCGCCATCCTGCGTGGCCTGAAAGAGCGTTACGAGGTTCACCACGGTGTTGAAGTCACTGACGGTGCCATCATCGCTGCCGCCAAGCTATCCCACCGGTACATCACCGACCGGCAACTGCCGGACAAGGCGATCGACCTGGTGGACGAAGCCGCCAGTCAGATCCGCATGGAGATGGATTCCAAGCCTGAGGCGCTGGACCGTCTCGAGCGCCGGCTGATCCAGCTGAAGATCGAGCGCGAGGCCTTGAAAAAAGAGAAGGACCAGGCGTCCAAGAAGCGGCTTGCGGAACTCTCGGATGTAATTTCCGGTGTCGAACGCGAGTACGCCGATCTGGAGGAAATCTGGAATTCCGAGAAGGCTGCGCTGCACGGCTCCCAGAAGATCAAGAGCGACCTGGAGCAGGCGCGGATTGATCTGGAAAACGCCCGCCGTGCCGGTGACCTTGGCCGGATGTCCGAGCTGCAGTACGGCAAGATTCCCGAGCTGGAACGCCAGCTGGAAATGGCTGGCCAGGCCGAGATGAAAAAGATGGAGCTACTGCGTAACCGCGTCACCGACGAGGAAATCGCCGAAGTGGTCTCCAAGTGGACCGGCATCCCGGTATCGAAGATGCTCGAAGGCGAGCGTGACAAGCTCATGCGCATGGAAGAAGCCCTGCATGACCGGGTGATCGGTCAGGATGAGGCGGTGGAAGCGGTTTCCAATGCGGTTCGTCGTTCCCGCGCGGGGCTGTCGGACCCGAACCGGCCCAACGGCTCGTTCCTGTTCCTTGGTCCGACCGGGGTGGGCAAGACCGAGCTGTGCAAGTCCCTGGCATCTTTCCTGTTTGATACCGAGGAAGCCATGGTGCGCATCGACATGTCCGAGTTCATGGAGAAGCACTCCGTGGCCCGCCTGATCGGCGCGCCTCCCGGCTATGTCGGCTATGAAGAGGGTGGCTACCTGACCGAAGCAGTGCGTCGCCGCCCCTATTCGGTGCTGTTGCTGGACGAGGTGGAGAAGGCGCACCCGGATGTGTTCAACATTCTCCTGCAGGTGCTTGAGGATGGTCGCCTCACCGATGGTCAGGGCCGCACGGTGGACTTCCGCAACACCGTTATCGTGATGACCTCGAACCTGGGCTCCGACATCATCCAGCAGAAAGCGGGTGAGGAGAACTACGAGGCCATGAAGAGCGCGGTGATGGAAGTGGTCGGCACCCATTTCCGGCCCGAATTCATCAACCGCGTGGACGAAGTGGTGGTGTTCCATCCGCTGGCGGAGGACCAGATCCGTGGCATTGCGAAGATCCAGATTGCTGGTCTGAGCAAGCGCCTCAAGGAACAGGACATGAAGCTGGAACTGGATGATGGGGCTATGGATCTGCTGGCGGAGGTCGGCTACGACCCTGTCTACGGTGCCCGGCCGCTGAAGCGGGCCATTCAGCGCAACATCGAAAACCCGCTGGCGCAGAAGTTGTTGCAGGGAGAGTTTGTGTCGGGGGATACCATCCTCGGCACGGTGAAGGATCACCAGCTGGTGTTTCAGAAAGCCTGATCGGTGAAGTCGGTCGGGGTCAGATTAAAGCCTTCATCTGACCCCATTTTCAAACACAGCTCGAGCCATTAACCCGGGGTCAGATGAACGCTTTCATCTGACCCCACCTTCACCTTTTACTCTTCCATTGCCCCACAGTTCTCTTCGGCAATCTTCTCAAACCTCATTCTCTGCTCGGCAATCTCCTCCGGAGACAAATACCGCCGCTCGCCGTCTTCCTCCACCTGAATCCGCGCATTGCTGTCAATGATCTTCAGGTTGGCCTCGGCGGTGGCACAGTTGGCCTCGCGTTGCTTGCGGATCGCTTCCATCTCGGCCCGTTCACGCTCGGTGAGTTCGCGTTTTTCCGCTTCCTGTTCCATGTTCTGCACCTTCTCCTGGGGGCTGGTGCTGCTGGATGCGTTTGCCGAACCCTTGCCAGAACGGACACTGACCTGTTCGGCCTTGCTGCCCGTGGGCTGGCGGTCGCCAAAGTGGGTGACGCCATTTTCGTCCGTCCATTTGTAGACGGAACCGCTGTGGGCAATGCCCGGTACCAAAGCCACTAACAGGGTCAACATCAGAATTTTTCTGTTCATGGATCTACTCGCCGTGGTTTGCTGCCGGTCAGATTCCGCTGCCGGTTGGAATTATTGGTGAAGTCTATCATGCCATCCGTAACGCCGATTTTCTTTCGTCTGGTTCAAATCTCTGGGTCCGGATTTACCAAGTATGGCAGACGTTCGGCGATATTGGGGCGATTAACTGTCGGCGCCTATTGACAGGGAGTTTCGCCCTGTCAGAATTGGCGATTGCCTGAAACTGGGGTTAATTCGGCAGGCAATCCCGAGCGAGTATCCCCCGTTAATCACCACACTGAACACGTCGGGTCCCGATGTGCGCTGGTTGTTGCTTACGTGCAACCCGTTGATTGGTCGTTCTCCGCAACCCTCAGGAGGGCGGCTGGCCAGGAGACAACCTCTTATTTTGCAGGTGTGGAGGAGCAAGCCGGTTCCGCTTTCACAAGAAGCAGGGAGACCGTGAATCCAGGCAACCGGGGCGAAACCCGGCTCATTCACTCGTAGAAGAGGGTAGAAAATCGTGGAGTTATTGTCTGGCGCCGATATGCTGATCCGGTCCCTTCAGGATGAAGGTATCGAGTACATATACGGCTATCCGGGTGGTGCAGCCCTTCATATTTATGACGCGCTGTTCAGGCAGGACAAAGTCAAGCACATTCTGGTTCGGCATGAGCAGGCGGCGGTCCATATGGCCGACGGTTATGCCCGCGCGACCGGAAAACCAGGTACCGTACTGGTGACCTCGGGTCCTGGAGCCACCAACACCATTACCGGCATTGCCACCGCTTTCATGGATTCCATCCCCATGGTGGTTCTGTGCGGTCAGGTTGCTTCCCACCTCATTGGTGAGGATGCCTTCCAGGAAACCGATATGATCGGTGTGTCCCGTCCCGTGGTGAAGCACAACCTGAGTGTGCGGCACCCCGAGGAAATCCCCGAAATCATTCGCAAGGCCTACTACATTGCTGCGACCGGTCGTCCCGGCCCGGTGGTGGTGGATATCCCCAAGGATATGACCACGCCGAACGAGCGCTATGAGTATTCCTATCCGAAGAAGGTCAAGCTGCGTTCCTATAACCCGGCCATTCGTGGCCACGCCGGCCAGATCAAGAAAGCAGTTGATATGATGCTGGCGGCCAAGCGCCCGATTATTTATGCCGGCGGCGGCGTAATTCTGGGTAAGGCTTCGAACCAGCTGACCGAGCTTACGCGTATGCTGGGGTACCCGCTCACCAACACCCTCATGGGTATCGGCTGCTATCCGGCTTCCGACAAGCAGCACCTGGGCTGGCTGGGCATGCATGGCACCTACGAAGCCAACATGGCCATGCACCATTCGGATCTGATTCTCTGTGTGGGCGCCCGTTTTGACGACCGGGTAACCAACGCCACCGAGAAGTTCTGTCCGGGTGCACGCATCATCCACATCGACATCGATCCGGCCTCCATCTCCAAGACCGTGGAAGCGGATGTGCCCATCGTCGGCCCTGTGGATGCGGTGCTCAAGGAGATGCTTGCCCTGGTGAAAGAAAGCAAGGACAAGCCGGATGCCGACGCGCTGGCTTCCTGGTGGAAGCAGATCGACGAGTGGCGTGCGTTCCACGGTATGCGTTACGAATCCAACCCGGATGTCATCAAGCCGCAGGAAGTGATCGAATTGCTGTGCAAGCTGACTAACGGCGAGGCGTTCGTCACCTCCGACGTGGGTCAGCACCAGATGTTTGCTGCCCAGTACTACAAGTTCGACAAGCCCAATCGCTGGATCAACTCCGGTGGTCTGGGCACCATGGGCTTCGGCCTGCCGGCGGCGATGGGGGTCAAGCTCACCCATCCGGACGACGAGGTGCTGTGCATCACCGGTGAGGGCAGTATCCAGATGAACATCCAGGAGCTGTCCACCTGCAAGCAGTACAACCTGCCGGTGAAGATCATCAACCTGAACAACCAGGCCCTGGGCATGGTGAAGCAGTGGCAGGACATGAACTACGAGTCCCGTCACTCCCAGTCCTACATGGAGTCTCTGCCGGACTTCATCAAGCTGGCGGAAGCCTATGGCCACGTAGGTGTACGCATCGAGAGAAAGGAAGACCTTGAGTCCAAGCTCAAGGAAGTCCTGGCGATGAAAGACAAGCTCGTTTTTGTCGACATCTATGTAGACCGCTTCGAGCATGTCTACCCGATGCAGGTGGCCCGCGGTTCCATGAAAGACATGTGGCTCAGCAAGACGGAGAGGGTGTGATCATGCGTCGAATCATTTCTGTTTTGCTGGAAAACGAGCCGGGTGCACTGTCACGGGTTGTTGGGCTGTTCTCCCAGCGCAACTACAACATTGAAACACTGACCGTGGCGCCGACCGAGGACGAGACCTTGTCCCGTCTGACGGTCACCACTACCGGATCTGACAAGGTCATCGAACAGATCACCAAGCAGCTGAACAAGCTTATTGAAGTGGTGAAGCTGGTGGATTTGACCGAAGGTGCCCACATCGAGCGCGAACTGATGCTGGTGAAGCTGAAAGCCACCGGGTCCCAGCGTGCCGAGATCAAGCGCACGGTGGATATCTTCCGGGGCCAGATCGTGGACGTCACCAGCTCGGTCTACACGGTTCAGCTGGCAGGCGACAGCGACAAGCTGGACGGTTTTATCCAGGCAGTCGGTACTTCCGGGGTGCTGGAAGTGGTCCGTACCGGGGTGTCTGGAATTGCCCGCGGCGAAAAGGTGCTGAGCCTGTAACGGCCAGAATTAATAAGTTCGAACATCATGGCCCTGCGGGGCCATCACAAATAACAGAGGTTTCTCATGCAGGTTTACTACGATAAGGATTGTGATCTTTCCATCATCCAGGGCAAGAAAGTTGCCATCATCGGTTTCGGCTCCCAGGGCCACGCCCACGCGTGCAACCTGAAAGAATCCGGTGTTGACGTGACCGTGGGTCTGCGCCCGGGCTCTTCTTCCATCGCCAAGGCCGAAGCCTATGGCCTGAAGACCAGCGACGTGCCGTCTGCCGTTGCCGCCGCTGACGTGGTCATGGTCCTGACTCCCGACGAGTACCAGGCCCAGTTGTACAAGGCCGAAATCGAGCCGAACCTGAAAGAAGGTGCAACTTTGGCGTTCGCCCACGGTTTCGCCATCCATTACAACCAGATCGTTCCGCGTAAGGACCTGGACGTGATCATGGTGGCTCCGAAGGCTCCGGGCCATACCGTTCGCACCGAATTCGCCAACGGTGGTGGCATTCCTGACCTGATTGCCATCTTCCAGGACGCCTCTGGCAACGCCAAGAACCTGGCCCTGTCCTACGCGAGCGGCATTGGTGGCGGCCGTACCGGTATCATCGAAACCAGCTTCAAGGACGAAACTGAAACCGACCTGTTCGGCGAGCAGGCCGTTCTGTGTGGCGGTACCGTTGAGCTGGTCAAGGCCGGTTTCGAAACTCTGGTTGAAGCCGGTTATGCGCCGGAGATGGCCTACTTCGAGTGTCTGCACGAGCTGAAGCTGATCGTGGATCTGATGTACGAAGGCGGTATCGCCAACATGAACTACTCCATCTCCAACAACGCGGAGTATGGTGAGTACGTGACTGGTCCGGAGATCATCAACGAGCAGTCCCGCGAAGCCATGCGCAATGCTCTCAAGCGCATCCAGAGCGGCGAGTACGCCAAGATGTTCATCTCCGAAGGCAGCCTGAACTACCCGTCCATGACCGCGCGCCGTCGTGACAATGCCGCCCACCAGATCGAAGTCGTTGGTGAGAAGCTGCGTTCCATGATGCCGTGGATCACTGCCAACAAGATCGTGGACAAGGACAAGAACTGATCCGGATTCCCGGCACAGTTTTGAAAACGCGGCCCGGGTGGCCGCGTTTTTCGTATATACTCCGCCCAAATGCTTTCCGGAGTTCCAGGAATGACTGACGAGAAAAAATCTGTCGACGCAGAAGAAGCCACCTTCAAGAATGAGCAGCAAGAGACCCCGGATCCGGAGATCGATTCCGGTGAGGTTGTGGAAGAAGAGCTGGTCGAAGGGGCGCCTGTCCGGCGGAAAGGGATTTACCTGCTTCCCAACGCGCTGACGACGGCCTCCCTGTTTTCGGGGTTCTATGCCATCGTCTCGGCCGCCAACGGTGTCTTTGATAATGCCGCGATCGCGATCTTTGTCTCGATGATCCTCGACGGACTGGATGGCCGAGTGGCCCGGATGACCAACACCCAGAGCAAGTTCGGCGAGGAGTACGACAGTCTCGCGGACATGGTGGCCTTCGGTGTGGCGCCGGGGCTGGTGGCCTTTTTCTGGTCCCTGAACGGTCTTGGCAAGTTTGGCTGGGCGATCACGTTCATCTTTGTTGCCGGCGCCGCCTTGCGCCTGGCTCGCTTCAATACCCAGATCGGTTCGGTGGACAAGAAGTTCTTTGTCGGGCTGGCCAGTCCGTCCGCCGCCGCCTGTGTTGCCGGCCTGGTCTGGTGTTTCCACCAGTTTGAGCCATCCACCTGGCTGACGATGCTGACTGTTGTAGTGGTTGGCGGTACCGGCGTGCTCATGGTGAGCAATATTTTCTATCGCAGCTTCAAGGATCTTGACCTGCGCGGCCGGGTTCCGTTTGCCGCTATATTGTTGGTGGTGCTGATCCTCGTGGTGATCGCCCTGGATCCGGCAACCGTATTGTTTACCGTGTTCCTGCTCTATGCGTTGTCCGGACCTGCCCGCGCCCTGTTTCGCGGCAAACCGCGCCGTCAGTAAGGCGTAGTACTCCTGCAGTCGTTTCCCCGGGCCCGGCGCCCGGGGAATTCTCGAGGGATACTCCGGTCAACCAATCAGGCTTCTGGTTAACGGAGATTCCCGATGCTTATCAAGAAACGCCCGTCCTGGGCCCTTTCCCAATCTGACATCACGCCAGAATCGGTTTACCTTGATCGTCGCCGTTTCATGGGTGGTATGGTTGCTGCCGCGCTGGCCGGTGCCGGAGTCCCTCGCCTTGTGGACGCCGCAGCCATACCGGTGCAGGGCGAATCCCTCAAATTTACAGCGATGCCGGGATTCTCCACCGATGAAGAGAAAACCCCGTATGAAGATGTAACCCGTTACAACAACTTCTACGAGTTCGGGACCGGTAAGGGGGACCCCGCCAAGTACGCAGATGAAATGTCTGTAGACCCCTGGTCGGTGGTCGTCGAGGGGGAATGCGACAAGCCAGGAACTTATGGCCTGGAGGATCTGGTCCGCCCCCATGACTACCAGGAACGAATCTACCGGCTACGCTGTGTTGAAGCCTGGTCCATGGTGATTCCCTGGATCGGGATTCCGCTGGCGGAGATGCTCAAGCGTTTCGAACCGAACTCCCGGGCTAAGTACGTTTATTTTGAAACCCTCCACGATCCGGATCAGATGCGCGCGCAACGCTCGTTGTTCAGTACCATCGATTGGCCGTATCAGGAAGGCCTCAGGATGGATGAGGCCATGAATGAGCTGAGCTTCATGGCCGTCGGCCTCTACGGAAAAACCCTCCCGAAACAGAACGGCGCGCCTTTGCGTCTGGTTTTGCCCTGGAAATACGGATTCAAGAGTATCAAGTCCATCGTGAAGATCCGTTTCCAGGAGGAGCGGCCGAAAACCACCTGGGAAATGATTGCGCCTCAGGAATACGGCTTCTACGCCAACGTGAATCCCGAGGTGGACCATCCGCGCTGGAGCCAGAAGCGAGAGCGCCGGCTGCCGTCAGGACTTTTGAGCCCGAACTGGATGGAAACCCGGAAGTTCAATGGTTATGGTGAACAGGTTGCCCACTTGTACAAGGGTATGGACCTGACCAAGAATTATTGAACGGAAATCAGGACCAATCATGACCATCCCGATGTTGCCGTTCAGAATACTGGTCTTTCTGCTGTCCTGTGTGCCGTTTGCGTTACTGGTCTTCAATATTGTCACCGGTTCCCTTGGGCCCGACCCGGGGCAAACGGTAACCGAGACGCTCGGCCTGTCGGCACTCCAATTGCTGATTGTGACGCTTTTGATGACGCCCCTGGCGCGCTGGACCCAATGGACCGGCTGGATAAAAGTCCGAAGGATGGTCGGTCTGTTTGCATTCTTCTATGCGACGCTTCACCTGATGGCTTTCCTTCAGTTCATCCTTGGGTGGACCGATTTGTGGGCGACTTTTACCAAACGCCCCTATATTATTTTCGGAAGTATTGCGTTCCTGTTGCTGATTCCGCTGGCAGTCACGTCCACCAAATCGATGATGCGCAGGGTGGGGCGGCGATGGAAGCCGCTGCACCGTCTGATTTATCCGGCTGTCGCCCTGGCGTGGCTGCATTTCATGTTCCAGGCACGGAGCGATATTGCCGAGATGGTGATTTATGGATTGGTGGTGGTCTTTTTGCTCGGTATAAGAGGGTACTGGTTCGGATGGTATTCCCTGATTCCGCTGAGGGCACCCAGAAGAAGCTGAAACAGGTGATTGGTTGGCCGTTTTGGGTGATATTTGAACAGCGGAATAGGTGGAAACCGAAGCACCGGAAAATAAACCGAAATTGGTCGTTGACAGTTTTCCTGAGGGCTGTAGAATGCGCACCACTTCTGAGGGACAAGCCACTGACGCAGCGGCGGCCCGAGGGAGTAACTGCTTGAAAGTTTTGAAGAAAATGGTTTCAAGATTTCTTC
>NZ_JBNRLS010000004.1:0-581402 GCF_050379415.1 Marinobacter sp. DUT-1 | reverse complement strand
GGGGCTTTCCGAAAAACGCTGTGAATACGTCCGTGTACGCTTGGCTCCGCCATCCATGGCTCCGCACATTTTCGGAAAGCCCCACCCGCTGCACTGCGTTCAGGCCAAAGAGATCGAAGATCAATAAACTTCAGTCATCTGGCATAAATGACCGTGATCCGAATTAATGGACAGTCCTGGTGGTGTAAATTCAGGATAGGCGGACTGAGTGGTCTGATCGCAAGAGGCCGGGAATACCTGCCCAAAAATGTGCGGAGCCATGGATGGCGGAGCCCAAGCCGCGCATGGATGCCTTGAGGCGTTTTTTGGGCAGGTATTCCCGGCCTCTTGCAGCCCCCCAATCCCGAACCAAGACTCCAATGCAAGAGGTCAACAAATGAGAAAGGCCCTGATAGTAGCGATGTCCCGAAACCGGGTCATCGGCCGGAACAACAAGCTGCCGTGGTACCTCCCGGGGGACCTGCGTTACTTCAAGCAGGCGACCATGGGGAAACCTATCATCATGGGGCGGAAAACCTGGGACTCTATCGGCCGGCCGCTGCCGGGACGGATGAACGTGGTTATTTCCCGGAACGGGAGTTGGGAAGCCCCGGCCGGTACCGTTGCCGCCAGATCGCTCAACGACGCCCTGGTGAAAGCCGCTGCACAGGCTGAACTGGAAGGCGGGGATGAAGTAATGATTATTGGTGGCGGTCAGATCTACGCCGAGGCGCTGCCGCTGGTGGATCGAATGTACATCACCCAGGTGCACGCGGAAGTGGAGGGGGATGCATTCTTTCCGGAAGTGAACTGGGATGATTGGGAAGAAATCGGACGGGAGGATTTCTCCGCGTCCGACAATAATCCCTACGACTACAGCTTCGTGGTATACCAGCGCCGCGCCGATTAACGGGCGGGGCGCTTGCTCGGCGGCTTGCCGCCCTTGCCGGCCGGCTTGCCCTTCGGGCCGCCTTTGCGGTGGCCGGGCTTGCCGTCCTTCTTGAAGCCCTTGCCCGGGCCCTTGCGGAAATTCTTCTTGCCGGGAGGCGGTCCCTTGCGGTCACGGCGGGGCGCTGCGGAAATCTCCGGCAGGGCTTCCGGCGCTTCCAGCGGCAGGGCGCCGGGCTGGGCCATTTCCATCCAGCATGCCATGGCACCGGCGACCATCGCCATATCCAGGTCATTGCGCTCGGCAATCTCATCCAGCAGCGCCATCGCCTTGGGCAGTTTGCCGTCCTCGGCGAACGCCAGCAGCTGGGTCTCGAACTGCTCCACCCGCATCTTCTGCAGATCGGTAGGCGAGGGCAGCTGATAGGACTCCATCGGCGAATTGGTGGCCCGCTCCAGAGTACGCAGCCAGCTGCGCTCTCGCGGAGTCACCAGCAGGATGGCCTTGCCGGTGCGACCGGCGCGACCGGTACGGCCAACCCGGTGGATGTAGGCCTCCGTATCGTAAGGCACGTCATAGTTGATGACGTGGGTGATCCGGGGCACATCGAGGCCGCGGGCGGCGACATCGGTGGCAATGATAATGTCCTTCTTGCCCCGCTTCAGATCCTCAACCGTCTGCTCCCGCTGACGCTGATTCAGGTCACCGCTCAGGGGGGCCACGGCATGGCCACGGGCGGAGAGCTTCTCGGCCAGCATTGTGGTCTCGGCCTTGGTGCGCACGAAGATGATCGCAGCGTCGAAAGGCTCCACCTCCAGGATGCGTGTGAGGGCGTCGAGCTTGCGCTCGGCGTAAACCGGCAGCACGAACTGGGAGATACGCTCGACAGTGCGGGTTTCGCTCTCGATCCGGACTTCGGTGGCATCCTTCAGGTAAGTCTGGGCCACCTTCTTGATCTGCGGCGGCATGGTGGCCGAGAACAGGGCACGCTGGCAGGTGTCCGGCGTCTTCGCCAGGATGGCCTCAACGTCGTCAATGAAACCCATGCGCAACATCTCGTCCGCTTCATCCAGCACCAGGGCCTTCAGGCTATCCAGCTTCAGAGTGCCTTTGCGCAGGTGATCCAGCATACGTCCCGGAGTACCAACGATAACCTGGGCACCACGACGCAGGCCGCGGATCTGGGGGCCGAAATCCTGGCCGCCATAGATCGGCAGTACGTGGAAGTTGCGGAACTTGCTGGCATAGGTGGTAAACGCCTCGGCGACCTGGATGGCCAGTTCCCGGGTCGGGGCCAGCACCAGGATCTGCGGCTTGGCGATGCTGGCGTCGATGCGACTCAGCAGCGGCAGCGCGAACGCAGCGGTCTTGCCGGTACCGGTCTGGGCGACACCCAGCAGGTGGTGGCCGGCCAGCAGTGCCGGGATGGATTTTGCCTGGATCGGCGAGGGTGTTTCATAGCCAACGGCGTTGACAGCTTCAAGTACGGCTGCATCCAGCCCCAGTTCGGCAAAGGACATTTCTGACATTGATTTACTCGGAATTCGGAGGGAGGGCATTGCCGGGCAATGCGTGATTTACCGGCATTATAGTCGGTTTGCACGCTGTTTGATACGCGCAATACCCTCTTACTCGTATGCATTTCCCCTGACCCGGCAGCCCGGCGTCATCAGGACACAGGCAGGGTCAGGGTGTTCTTGATCTCCCTCAGGGCAAAGTTGGAGTTCACCTGGGCAATGCCCTTGAGGGTGAAGATCTTCTCGTTCAGGAACCGGTCATAGCTGGCCATATCCGGCACCACGACCCGCAACACGAAATCCGCGTTACCGGTGACCGCAAAACACTGCAGCACTTCCGGATAGCTGCTGACCTCGCGCTCGATCTCGGCGGTGCTGTCGATGGTGTGGCGCTGCAGGGACAGGTTGACCAGCACGCACAGGCCCTGGCCCATGGCTTCCGGGCACAGTTTTGCAGTATAGCCGGTAATCACGCCGGCCTCCTCCAGGGCCCGGACCCGGCGCCAGCAGGCCGCAGGCGAGAGCCCCACCTGCTCGGCCAGTAACTGGTTGCTGATGCGGCCATCCTGCTGGAGGGCATCGAGGATTCGGCGGTCCAGTTTGTCCAGTTCGACCTGTTTCATTTGGTAACACCTGATATTTATCAAAGGATATTTCGGTATTTTGTCATTTATCAAAGAATGTTGCACATCGGCGCCGGTCGGCTAACCAAAAAGCAAGCACCTTTTGCGCCGATCCCTCTAGAATTTTGTTCATAAAATCAACAACTGGAGGGGCGACCATGACCGCCGATACACCTCAACTCGACAACTACAAACTCGAGGACCGCTACTTGCGTGAATCCGGACGGGTGTTCCTGACCGGAACCCAGGCCCTGGTCCGGATCCCCCTGATGCAGGCAGCCCTGGACCGCAAGTACGGCCTGAACACCGCCGGCATGGTCAGTGGCTACCGGGGTTCTCCACTGGGCGCCTACGACCAGGCGCTTTGGCAGGCCAAGGAACTGCTCGACCAGAACAGCATCGACTTTGTACCCGCCATCAACGAGGACCTTGCCGCCACCATCATGTTGGGCACCCAGCAAGTGGAAACCGACGAGGACCGTCAGGTCGATGGCGTGTTCGGGCTCTGGTATGGCAAGGGCCCCGGTGTCGACCGCGCCGGCGATGCCCTCAAGCATGGCACCACCTACGGCAGCTCTCCAAACGGCGGTGTGCTGGTGGTGGCCGGGGACGACCACGGCTGTGTGTCGTCATCCATGCCGCACCAGTCCGATGTGGCGTTCATGAGTTTCTTCATGCCCACCATCAACCCGGCCAACATCGCCGAGTATCTGGAGTTCGGTCTCTGGGGCTACGCCCTGTCCCGGTACAGCGGTTGCTGGGTCGGCTTCAAGGCGATTTCCGAGACCGTGGAGAGCGCCGCTTCGGTTGAGCTTCCGCCGTTGCCCGAGTTCAAGACGCCGGAAGATTTCACCCCACCGGCAGATGGGCTCCATTACCGCTGGCCGGATCTGCCCGGCCCTCAGCTGGAGACGCGTATCGAGCACAAGTTGGCGGCGGTTCAGGCCTTTGCCCGCGCCAATCCCATCGACCGCTGTCTTTACGATAACCCGCAGGCCCGCTTCGGTATCGTCACCACCGGCAAGGGCTATCTGGACCTGCTGGAAGCGCTGGAGCTGCTGGGCATCGATGAAGCTCGCGCAGCCGAGCTGGGCCTGGATATCTACAAGGTGGGTATGGTCTGGCCCCTGGAACGCCGCGGCATCCTGAACTTTGTCCATGGCAAGCAGGAAGTGCTGGTGATCGAAGAGAAGCGGGGCATCATCGAGAGCCAGATCAAGGAGTATATGTCCGAGCCGGACCGTCCGGGGGAGGTGCTGATCACCGGTAAGCAGGACGAGTCCGGCAAGCCGCTGATGCCCTATGTCGGTGAGCTCAGCCCGAAGCTGGTGGCCGGCTATCTGGCGGCACGCCTGACCCGTTTCTTTGACGTTGATTTCAGCGAACAGCTCAGGGCCATCAATGAGATGACCAGCGCCAAGGATCCGGGCGGGGTCCGGCGCCTGCCGTATTTCTGTTCCGGTTGCCCCCATAACACCTCCACGAAGGTGCCGGAAGGCAGCAAGGCGCTGGCCGGTATCGGCTGCCATTTCATGGCATCCTGGATGGGGCGCAACACCGAGTCCCTGATCCAGATGGGTGGTGAAGGGGTCAACTGGATCGGTAAGAGCCGTTACACCGGTAATCCCCATGTGTTCCAGAACCTGGGGGAGGGCACCTATTTCCACTCCGGTTCCATGGCCATTCGGCAGGCGGTGGCTGCCGGTATCAACATCACCTACAAGATCCTGTTCAACGACGCGGTGGCCATGACCGGTGGCCAGCCGGTGGATGGGCAGATCACTGTGCCCATGATCGCCCAGCAGGTCGCCGCCGAAGGCGTCAAGCGGGTGGTGGTGCTCAGTGACGAACCGGAAAAGTACAAGGGCCACGAAGGGCTGTTCCCGAATGATGTGACCTTCCACGACCGCTCTGAGCTGGATCAGGTCCAACGTGAGCTGCGGGATGTTCCCGGCTGTACCGTGCTTATCTACGACCAGACCTGCGCCGCGGAGAAACGCCGTCGTCGCAAGCGCGGCCAGTTCCCGGACCCGGCCAAGCGGGCCTACATCAATCACCATGTGTGCGAGGGCTGTGGTGACTGCTCGGTGCAGTCCAACTGCCTGTCGGTGGTGCCGCGTCAGACCGAGCTGGGGCGCAAGCGCAAGATCGACCAGTCCTCCTGTAACAAGGACTTTTCCTGTGTCACCGGCTTCTGCCCGAGCTTTGTCACCGTCGAGGGTGGCCAGCTGCGCAAGTCCCGGGGCGTGGATACCGGGTCGGTGCTGAGCAAGCGCCTTGAAAGCCTGCCGGAGCCGTCCCTCCCAGACCTGAACGGTTCGTTCGATCTGCTGGTGGGCGGCGTCGGTGGCACCGGCGTCGTGACCGTGGGGCAGCTGATTACCATGGCGGCCCACCTGGAGTCCCGGGGCGCTTCGGTACTCGATTTCATGGGCTTCGCCCAGAAAGGCGGCACGGTATTGAGTTATGTGCGCATGGCGCCGTCCCCGGAAAAGCTGCACCAGGTGCGTATCAGCAACGGTCAGGCCGATGCCGTGATTGCTTGTGACATGGTGGTGGCTTCCTCCCAGAAAGCGCTGAGCGTACTGCGCCCGGAACATACCCGGGTGGTGGCCAACAGGGCAGAGCTGCCAACGGCGGATTACGTCCTGTACCGGGATGCGGACATGCAGGCAGACAAGCGCCTGGACCTGATCCGCGACGCGGTGGGTGACGACCGGTTTGATGCCCTGGATGCCAATGGCATTGCCGAGAAGCTGATGGGCGACACCGTGTTCTCCAACGTGATGATGCTCGGTTTCGCCTGGCAGCAGGGCCTGCTTCCGTTGTCCGAGGCGGCCCTGATGCGGGCCATCGAACTCAATGGCGTGGCGGTCGAGCGCAACAAGGAAGCCTTCGGCTGGGGGCGGGTTGCGGCGGTCGATCCGAACGTGATCGATGACTTGCTGAACCCGGTCAGCGAGCCGGTGGAGGTCAGGTCCGAGCTGACTCTGGAGCAGCTGATCGAGACCCGCTACCAGCACCTGGTGAGTTACCAGAACCGTCGCTGGGCAGACAACTACCGCGATCTGGTGGAGCGGGTGCGCCAGGCCGAGCAGGGAATCGGTCAGCAGGATCTGCTGCTGACCCGCGCGGTCGCCGAGCAGCTGTACCGGTTCATGGCCTACAAGGACGAGTACGAAGTGGCTCGCCTGTTTGCCGAGACCGATTTCATGAAGGAAGTGGAGAAAACCTTCGAGGGCGACTTCAAGGTGCATTTCCACCTGGCGCCACCGATCCTCAATCGTGGCACCGATGCCCGTGGCCGGCCGCAAAAGCGGCAGTTCGGCCCCTGGATGTTCCGGGCCTTCAAGCTGCTGGCGAAATTGCGTGGGCTGCGCGGCACCGCTCTGGATCCGTTCCGCCATTCCGCGGACCGGAAACTGGACCGGGCCCTGCTGGCGGACTATCGCCAGCTGGCCGAGCGTATCGGTCGCGAATTGGACACAGACAATTATGAGACCTTCCTGCAACTGGCGGAATTGCCGGCGGACGTTCGTGGCTTCGGCCCGGTCCGGGAGCAGGCGGTGGAAGCGATCCGGCAGCGCCAGCAGCAATTGCTCAAGGCGCTGGAAACCGGGCGCCCGACGCTGATTCGCACCAAACCGGCCGGCGAGAAGGAGGAGTCGCATGTTTGAAGGGTTGAAACCACTGCCACAGGATCCGATTCTCCAGCTTATGCAGACCTTCCGGGAGGATCCCCGGGAGCACAAGATTGATCTGGGTATCGGTGTCTACAAGGACGATGCCGGCAACACGCCGATCATGGCCGCAGTGCACCAGGCCGAACGCCGGCTGTTGGAGAGCGAGTCCACCAAGAGCTATGTCGGACCGGCCGGCTCCCCCGGCTTCGGCCGGGCCATGGCCGACCTGGTAATGGGCGAGGGCAGCGCCCTGGTGCGGGACGGGCGGGTGGCCGTCGTCCAGACCCCGGGCGGGTGCGGAGCCCTGCGTATGGCGGCGGAGTTCCTGCGCTTGTGCCGGGACGATGCCACTGTCTGGGTCAGCACCCCTACCTGGGGCAATCACCTGCCACTGCTTGGTGGCGCGGGCCTGAACATCCGGGAATATCCCTACCTCGATCCGGCAACCCTGAAGGTAGACTTCGCCGCCATGCTGGAAAGCCTGGCGCAGGCGGAGTCCGGTGACGTGGTGTTGCTGCACGGCTGTTGCCACAACCCGTCCGGTGCCGATCTGACCTTTGAGCAGTGGCAGCAGGTGACCGACCTGGTGCTGGAAAAGGGATTGCTGCCGTTTGTGGACATGGCCTACCAGGGCCTCGGTGACGGCCTGGATGTGGATGCCGCCGGGCTGCGTCACATGGCCGGCCGGGTGCCGGAAATGATCGTGGCGGCCTCCTGCTCCAAGAATTTTGGGCTGTACCGGGAGCGTACCGGCGCCCTGATGCTGATGGGAGCCAACGGCAGTGTCACCTCCGCAGCCAACAGCCAGCTGCTCAGTGTCATCCGTTCTCATTATTCCATGCCGCCGGCCCATGGCGCGGCCATCGTGGAAACCATCCTCGGGGACGAGGGCCTGCGGGCCGACTGGCAGCTGGAGCTGGCAGGTATGTGCGACCGCATTCTCGGGTTGCGCCGGGCCTTTGCCGAAGCGCTGGCGCCGGCCGGCGATTTCGGATTCATCGCATGCCAGCGGGGCATGTTCTCGTTCCTGGGCATTTCCCCAGCGCAGGTGCGCCGGCTCCGGGAGGAGTATGGCATCTACATGCTGGAGTCGAGTCGGGTCAACGTGGCCGGGCTGAACGACCGCACGCTGCCGGTCGTTGCCGAGGCAATCCGGACCATTCTCTGATTCTGTCCGTCCGACTTTCCGACAAAAACAACTATTTCGGAGTAGTACATGACTAACCAAACACAACCGCACCAGCTGGCCTCGAACCTCTGGTCTTCGCGTCTTGCTTTTATCCTGGCGGCCGCCGGTTCTGCCGTGGGGCTGGGCAATATCTGGAAGTTCCCATACATCACCGGCGAGCACGGTGGGGGAGCTTTTGTTCTGGTCTACCTGGTGTGTATCGCCATCATCGGTGTGCCGGTGCTGATTGCCGAGACCATGATTGGTCGCCGCGGCGGGCAGAGCCCGGTAGCCACCATGCGGTCACTGACCGAGACCGAAGGCACCGGTCGGGGCTGGCGTGCCATCGGCTGGAACGGCGTCATCGCCTCCTTCCTGGTGCTGTCCTTCTACTCGGTGATCGGTGGCTGGTCCCTGGTCTATATCGGCAAGGCCGCCGCGGGTCTGTTTACCGGCGCTGACGCGGAAACCATCGGCGGCCAGTTCGGTAATCTACTGGCCAACCCCTGGGAACTGCTGCTCTGGCACAGCGTGTTCATGGCCATCGTGGTGCTGATAGTCGGCCGCGGCATCCGGTCAGGGCTGGAGCGGGCGGTCAATACCCTGATGCCGCTGTTGTTTATCCTGCTGGTGGTGATGGTGTTCTATGCCATGAATTCCGGCAGTTTCGGCCGGGCGGTGGACTTCATGTTCGCCCCGGACTTCAGCAAGCTCACCACCAAGGGCGTGCTGGTGGCGCTGGGGCATGCCGCCTTTACCCTGAGCATCGGTATCGGCGTGCTGATGGCGTACGGTTCCTATCTCCCGAAGAAGATCAACATTGCCCGTACGGCGATGACGATCGCGGTACTCGACACCAGTGTCGCCCTGCTGGCGGGGCTGGCAATCTTCCCGCTGGTGTTTGCCAACGGCCTCGAACCGGGCACCGGTCCGGGGTTGATCTTCGTGACCCTGCCGCTGGCCTTCGGACAGATGACCGGTGGTGTGCTGTTTGGCGTCATCTTCTTCGCGCTGTTGCTGGTGGCCGCGGTCACCTCGGCCATTTCCATGCTGGAGCCAGTGGTGGAATGGCTTGAGGAGCACAAGGGCATCAACCGTTTCAAGAGTGCTCTGACTGGAGGGCTGGCGATCTGGTTCGTGGGGATCGGTACAGTGTTGTCGTTCAACGTCTGGTCCGATGTTCACCCGCTGGGCTTCCTGGCCTTCTTCGAGGGCAAAACCGTGTTCGACCTGCTGGACTTCCTGGTGTCGAACCTGATGATGCCCCTGGGCGGACTGGCGATTGCCCTGTTTGCCGGCTGGGCCATGCGCCGTGAGGGTCTGATGGAAGATATCGGCCTGCGGGGCGGTGTCTACCGGAGCTTTATGGTGGTGCTGCGGTACCTGACACCGGCCGGTATTCTGGTGGTGTTCCTCTACAACCTCATCTGATCCAAAAAAAGGGCGCCCTGACGGCGCCCCGACTCACCGAAAGGCTCACACCGGTTCGCCGACCGCTGTGAGCCTTTCTTCGTTCTCGTCGCTGGCATCCTGCAGGCCACCGAACCGGCGGTAGAACTTCTCATTCGGTCCCGGCAGCGGGCCGGAGGCGTTCTCCAGGGTCCCGTCCAGCCACTTTTCAGCGCGCGCGTAGATGTGGCGGTACAGGTTCCGGCACAGCTGCTTGGCGCTGCGACCTTCCCAGTCCCCGGGTAGCAGTTCCTCGGGCAGCAACGGATCCCGCAGCAGGATCTTCCGGTACTCGTGGATCAACAGGATGCGCAGGGTGAGGCATTCGGCCGGGGTCAGGTCATCTTCGTTCTGCAGTTCCCGCCAGACCGGGCGGAATTGCGACAGGAAACGCCGGTAGCGCCCCCCCAGTTCGTCCAGGTTCCAGCTTTCACGCACCTGCAACCGCAGGGCCTTGGAGCTCTTCTGCTCCATGGGCACGGTTTCCATGACAATGGTGTCTTCCAGGGCGCCCCATTCCTGCAGGAGCGGTAGCAGCTCGTTGCGGGTAAAGCGTGGATGTTCCATCACGCCCGGCGCCATGCTGCCGAAACTGAGCCACTTCAACTCTTCCCGCACTTTCTGCTTCAGGTCGGGTGCCAGCTGGTTGAGGTAAACCAGGCACCAACTGCCACTCCACTCCCGGGTCGAGAGGCTGTAGACATGCTGGAATGCCTGCTCGAACCGGCGCAGGCCCGGCCCGGTCAGGCTGTAATAGCTGCAGCGGCCGACCTTCTCTGTCTGCAACCAGGATTCTTGCACCAGCCGGTATACCGAGGTGCGGACCAGTCGCTGGCTTATACCCATGGGTTCCACCAGCTTCATCAGGCTGCCCAGCCATACGGTCCCTCCCCGGGGAACGATGGCGTCACCGTAGATGGTGATGATCAGCGAGCCGGCACGAAGTGGCCGTTTCTTCTGGAAGTTAATGACGAGCTGCTCAAGCTGGTTTTTTGCAGACATAGGCTTCTTGTCGATTATCGGTTATCAAATATCAGGAATTACATATCTGATACGTATTATGCGGTTCCTGTGTGTCACGTAAAGCATTCAGTGCTGTGCCACCTGACTGGCGCCTTGGACCATGGTCGGCTTTACTGTGAGAACCTGTCAGGTAGTCAACCAAATCGGTTGACACGGATATTATGATACAATAATGTCCATTGATATTCGTCAACGGTATCGAATTTTGCTGGTGATGAAGTTCAGGGATCTGATGGATCAGGGATGAACACACAAATATAAGGCTGACAACGGGTCGAAGGGTGACTGAAATGACACAGAAGTCAGAGCCAGGCTCTCGATCGTTGTTTTACTTCTGAGCAATGGATGGGGGGCAAGCAAGCCCCGCACAATTCGGGAGAACAAAAACAATGCTTAAGACAATTCTGCGTCGCACGGGAAAATTTGCGGCTATCGCTGCCGCAGGTCTGGTCATGAGTGCCCAGGCTGCAGAGCCGATCAAGATCGGTTCGTTCCTGTCAGTAACCGGCCCCGCCTCCTTCCTGGGGGATCCGGAACTGAAAACTCTGGAAATGTACGTCGAAAAAATCAACGAAGAGGGTGGCGTTCTGGGGCGCCAGCTGGAGCTGATCCACTACGATGACGTGGGTAATGCTTCCAACGCCCGTAACTTTGCCAGCCGTCTGATCCGTTCCGACCGTGTCGATATCATCGTCGGTGGCAGTACTACCGGCGCTACCATGGCGGCCGTGCCCCTGGTAGAGCAGGCCAAGGTACCGTTCATCTCCCTGGCGGGTGCCGTGGTGATTACCAACCCGGTGAAGAAGTGGGTATTCAAAACTCCACAAACTGATCGCATGGCGGCAGAGCGGATCCTGACCGACATGAAAGACCGTGGTATTACCCGCTTCGGCCTGATTTCCGGTACCGGTGGTTTCGGTAGTTCCGGTCGCACCCAGACTCTGGAAGTGGTTGAGCAGATGGGCATGGAAGTAGTGGCCGATGTGACCTACAGCGGCTCCGATACCGACATGACCGCCCAGCTCACCAACATCCGTAACACCGACGGTGTCGAGGCTGTACTGAACTTCGGTTTCGGCCAGGGTCCGGCCATCGTGACCCGCAACTACGACCAGCTGGGTATGGAGCTTCCGTTCTACCAGTCCCATGGTGTTGCTTCGGACAGCTTCCTGGAACTCGCGGGTGATGCCGCCGAGGGCCTGCGTCTGCCGGCTTCTCCGCTGCTGGTACCGGATTCCCTGCCGGAAGATGATCCCCAGAAAAAGGTCGTGCAGGACTACAAGGCCGAGTATGAGGCTCGCTGGGATTCCAAGGTGTCCACCTTCGGTGCCTACGCCTATGACGGCCTGATGCTGGCAGTCCAGGCCATTGAAGCCGCCGGCTCCACCGACAAGGAAGCCGTGCGTGAAGCACTGGAAAACATCCAGGGCTATGTGGGCGTGACCGGTGTCTTCAACATGTCGCCGGAAGACCACAACGGCCTCGACGCTGACTCCTTCCGCATCCTGGAAGTCCAGAACGGCGAGTGGAAGCTCATTAACTGATCTGTCCATCAAGCAGTAAACCGTTTGCCCGTCCCGGTCAGGGGCGGGCGAACGCTGTCCGACCGGAACCACGGCTATGTTTTCAGAATTCCTCCAGTATCTCTTTACCGGGATCACTATTGGTGCTACTTATGCCCTGATAGCCCTCGGATTTACTCTCATTTATAACGCCAGCCACGTGATCAACTTTGCCCAGGGTGAATTCCTGATGATCGGCGGCATGGCGACCGTTTCTCTCACGGCGATGGGCGTGCCCATGGTGCTTGCCATCATCCTGGCCGTGTTGCTTGCCGGTGTTCTCGGTATCCTGCTTCAGCGTTTTGCCATCGCGCCCGCGAAACAGGCGGACGTGGTTACGCTGATTATTATCACGATCGGTGCCTCCATTTTTATTCGTGGTCTTGCCCAGCTGGTCTGGGGCAAGGAATACCACGTCATGCAGAATTTCAGCAGCGACGAACCGATCCGCGTCTTTGGCGCAGTCCTTAACAGCCAGAGCCTGTGGGTTCTGGGTATCGGCGCGATCCTTGTGGTCGGCCTGGTCCTGTTCTTCACCCGTACGCTGATCGGTAAGGCGATCCTCGCCACTTCGATGAATAAGGAAGCTGCGCGTCTGGTGGGTATCCGTACCCAGCTGGTGCTGATGCTGGCATTCCTCGTTTCCGCAGTGCTCGGCTCCGTCGCCGGGATAGTGGTGGCACCCATTACCTTCACCTCCTATGACATCGGCATCATGCTCGGCCTCAAAGGCTTTGTTGCCGCCGCCATCGGCGGGCTGGGCAGCGGTATGGGTGCCGTTGTCGGTGGTCTGTTGCTGGGTATAGTCGAGGCCATGGCTGCTGGCTACATCTCCTCTGACTACAAGGACGCCGTGGCGTTCTCCATGATTCTCATCGTGCTGTTCTTCATGCCGCGCGGTCTGTTTGGCGCCAAGGTCGTGGAGAGGGTTTAATCATGTTGAATAGATTCATGCAAATGCGGCTGCGGGACCTGATCATTCTGGCGGTTATCCTGTTCGCCCTGCCGTTGTTCCTGAACAACCCGTTCCATTATGACCTGGCCACCCAGATGGCGATCATCGCCGCCACGGTGGTGGGCCTGAACCTGCTGGTCGGGTTTGCCGGCCAGATCAGCCTTGGGCATGCCGGCTTCTTCGGCCTCGGTGCCTATTTTACTGGCATCATGACCAGCAATTATGGCTGGTCCTCGGTGCCCGCGCTGGTGGTCGGCGCGATTCTGGTGGGTATCGTGGCCTGGATTGTGGGCCGCCCGATCCTGCGACTGAAGGGGCACTACCTGTCCATGGCGACGCTCGCGGTCGGCTTCATCATCGCAATCATCCTTAACAACGAACGAGCGCTGACCGGTGGCCCGGATGGTATGCCGGTGCCGGCCTTCACCGTCTTTGGTTGGGAATTGAGTCCGTTCGGCAGCTATAACCTGCTCGGCATGGAGCTCAATGGCAGTGAAGCCTGGTACCTGTTTGCAGCGGTGGTATTGCTGGTTGCGGTCTGGCTCGCCCAGAACCTGATTGATTCGCCCATCGGCCGGGCGCTGCGCTCGGTGCACGGGTCGGAAGTGGCCGCCCGTGTGGTGGGTGTCGATACTGCCCGTTACAAGAGTCTGGTGTTCGTGGTTTCAGCGATCTATGCCAGTGCCATGGGCAGCCTGTACGCCCATTTCCAGGGCTTCATCACGCCCGCGGTGGCCGGGTTCGATTTCTCCATCCTGTTTATCACCATGGTGGTGCTCGGCGGTATGGGGTCCACCATGGGCGTTATCCTCGGTGCGGTGGTGCTCAAGCTCCTGCCCCAGGTGCTGGCGGATTTCCAGGAGCTGGAAACCGTCATGTTCGGTGCGATCCTGATGCTCACCATGATCTTCATGCCCAAGGGCCTGCTGCCCACTATCCAGATGGCTGTCGGTAAGCGGATGAAGAAAAAGGCGGGAGGTCAGGCATGAGCGCACTGATAGAAGTAAAAGGCCTGGACAAGGCATTCGGTGGGGTCCATGCGGTGGAAGGAGTGTCCTTCTCGGTGGAAGCCGGCCAGGTGTATTCGGTGATCGGCCCCAATGGTGCCGGTAAAACCACCCTGTTCAACCTGATTTCAGGGCTCTATACCCCAACCAAGGGCGAGATCCGCCTCAAGGGCGAGAGTACCGCGAAACTCGAGCCGAACGAGTTGGCCGAGCGCGGTATGTGCCGTACTTTCCAGCAGATGCAGATCTGCATGAACATGTCGGCTATCGAGAACGTGATGCTCGGGCGGCACCTGAAGCTTCGCAGTAACCTGTTCACCACGTTGTTCCGTTTGCCGTCCCTGCTTCGGGATGAGGAATCCTGCCGTGAGCGCGCTGCGGAACTGATGGAATTCGTTGGCTGTGGCGATTACCTCGATACCGAGGCCTCGGCAATGTCCTACGGCGCTCTCAAGCGGCTGGAGATTGCCCGTGCCCTGGCGGCGGAACCCAAGGTCATCCTGCTGGATGAGCCGGCTGCCGGCCTCAACGCCGTTGAAACTGCGGCGCTGGAAAAACTGATCCGGAAGATTGCCGACCAGGGGACGACCGTCATGCTGGTCGAGCATGACATGAAGCTGGTCATGGGGATTTCCGACCGCCTGCTGGTACTCAACTACGGGCGTGTATTGGCGGAAGGTACACCTGAAGAAATCCGCAACAATCCGGACGTCATCGCTGCCTACCTGGGCGGCTGAGCAAGGAGACATTTCAAATGAGCGAGCAACAGACCGAAATGGCGCCTGCCCAGTCCCGCAGCGAGCAGGCAGTGCGCATCATTGTTCACGAGCATCAGGCGCTCTGGCGCATCCTGGACCTGCTGGACCAGCTGCTCAGTGACATGAACATCAATGAACAACGGCCGGATGAGCGCCTGTTCACCAAGATCTTCGATTACATCGAGCACTTTTCCGAGCGGGTGCACTCGACGCCGACGGACATCGAACTCTACAAGCGCCTGGGCGCCAAGCACCCGGAGTCGCTGCCGCTGCTGGAGAAGCTTTCCAAGGGATATCTGGTGGGTCACGAGAAGCTGATGGAGCTTCGCCAGCTGCTGACCACCTGCATGGAAAACTGGCCGGAAGGCCGGGAAGAGTTCAGTCACGCCCTGGCCCGGTTCACCGAAGCCCTGCGCAAGCACATCCGCAAGGAAGAAGGGGTGGTGATTCCCCGTGCCCGCAAGGTGCTGTCTGATGAGGACTGGGAACAGATCATTGAAGCCAGGGACATCGAGAACGATCCCCTGTTCGGCGAACGGGTCCGGGAAGAATTCCGGGAGCTGCGCCACGAGATCATCAGTTATACCCCGGAGCGCTTTGGCGGTCTTGGCCTCAAGCATGCCGAGCAGGTCACCGCGCCCCACGCCAGGGAGGAAATGCTGGCGATCAAGGGTCTGGCCACCTCCTACGGCCAGATTGAGGTGCTGCACGACATCGATATCAGCATCAACAGTGGCGAGATTGTGTCGCTGGTGGGCGCCAATGGTGCCGGCAAGTCCACACTGCTGATGAGCATCTCCGGCCTGCAGCCGATGGATCGTGGCAGCATGGTCTACCAGGGCAAGGATCTGGCAAAGGTTCAGGCCGACCAGCGGGTGGCTGAGGGCATCGTCCAGGTGCCGGAGGGTCGTCAGGTGTTCAAGGACCTGTCAGTGCACGACAACTTGCTGCTGGGGGCCTATACCCGTGGCCGCAGTCAGGAAGTGGAAGATGACCTGGAGCGGATGTACACCAAGTTCCCGATCCTGCGCCAGAAGCGCCACAACCTCGCCGGGGAACTCTCCGGTGGTCAGCAGCAGATGCTGGCCATGGGACGAGCCCTGATGGCGAGGCCGAAGCTCTTGCTACTGGACGAGCCGAGCATGGGCCTGGCGCCGCTGATCATCGAGGAGATCTTCGATATCATCAAGGAGCTGAAGGAAGAGGGCATCACCATCTTCCTGGTGGAGCAGAACGCATCCCAGGCGCTGGCCCTGGCCGACCGGGGTTACGTGCTGGAAACCGGCAAGGTGGTCATTGAGGGTACCGGTCGGGAGCTGCTCAGTAACGAGAAGGTCCGGGAGGCCTACCTGGGCATGTAAGCCTTCCGCCGGACGGAATCCGCCAGACGGAAACAGAAAAGGGGACAGGCTTTTGGCCTGTCCCCTTTTTGTTTGCCTCCGGCCTGCCGTTCGGGTCCAACGGGTGGCAGGCCGGATACGCCCCCAGTATTACTGGGGACGTTTGGCAACCAGTGTCAGGATGTCGTAGCTCGCAACCAGTTCGTCGTTCTGGTTGGTAACCTGAACATCCCAGACCACCACACCCTGGGGGTGTCCGTCCGGAGAGGTCCGACCCTGATCGATCTTACGCTTGCAGGTCAGGCGCGCCCGGATGGTATCGCCCGGGGCCACCGGCTCGATGAAGCGCAGGGTGTCCAGGCCGTAGTTCGCCAGTACCGGACCTTCGCCGGGGTCGACGAACAGGCCCGCCGCAGCGGACAGCACGAAGTAGCCATGGGCAATGCGCTTGCCGAACTGCGAATCCCGCGCGGCAATCTCATCGAAGTGCATGTAGAAGTGATCGCCGGACAGGCAGCCGAAATTGACGATGTCCGCCTCGGTGACCGTGCGACGGTGAGTCAGCAGCGACTCGTTGATCTGCAGGTCTTCGAAATGGCGACGGAACGGATGCACTTCGGTTTCGATCACATCGGCACCGCGCACGTATTCGCGGGTAACGGCCGCCAGCATGGTGGGGGAGCCCTGGATGGAGGTCCGCTGCAGGTAGTGATGGACCGCGCGGATACCGCCCAGCTCCTCACCGCCACCGGCGCGACCCGGGCCACCATGCTTGAGCATGGGCAGGGGCGAGCCGTGGCCCGTGGATTCCTTGGCCGCTTCGGCGTCCAGCAGGTGCAGACGGCCGTGGAACGCGGCGAGCAACGGGGCGATTCGGCCGGCAATGGCCGGATCGCGGGTGGTCAGGGTAGTGACCAGCGAGCCCCGGCCCCTGGAGCAGAGCTCCACCGCATCTTCGATGGTGTCGTAGGGAATTACGGTGGCAACCGGGCCAAAGGCTTCGATGTCATGGGCGCCACAGCCGTTTTCCGGGTTCCGGCACAGCAGCAGGTGCGGCTCGATAAAGGCGCCTTTCTCGGTGCCGTCGCCGGTGGGCTTGAAGCTGCCGTCACCACCGACAACCAGTTCACTGGTCTTAAGCAGTTCCTGGATGTTGGCCTTGACGTCTTCCAGCTGGTCGAGGGAGGCCAGGGCACCCATGCGTACGCCTTCCACGGAGGGATCGCCGACGGTGACTTTCGACAGCCGCTCTTTCAGCTTCTCGCAGACCGCGTCGACACGGTCCTTCGGCACCAGGACCCGGCGGATAGCGGTACACTTCTGACCGGCCTTGGCGGTCATTTCACGGCCGACTTCCTTCACGAACACGTCGAACTCGTCGTGCTCGGGGGTCACGTCCGGAGCCAGGATGGCGCTGTTCAGAGAATCCGCCTCGGCGTTGAACGGAATCGACCGGTTGATGATGTTCGGATGGTTGCGCAGCTTGCGGGCAGTCGCGGCAGAGCCGGTGAAGGTGACCACGTCCTGCTCTTCCAGGTGATCGAACAGGTCGCCGGTGCTGCCGATGATCAGCTGCAGGGCGCCCTCAGGCAGGGCACCGGATTCCTGCATCAGACGAACGGCCAGTTCGGTGACATAACAGGTGGAGGTGGCCGGCTTCACGATGCATGGCATACCTGCCAGGAACGTGGGCGCGAATTTCTCCAGCATGCCCCAGACCGGGAAGTTGTAGGCGTCAATGTGGACTGCCACACCGCCGCGGGGCACCAGGATATGGGTGCCGGCGAAGTGGTTGTTCTTGCCCAGGGGCATCACCGGGCCTTCGTGTACGACGTTGCCGGACGGCAGTTCACGGCGGCCCATGCTGGCGTAGGAGAACAGGGTGCCGAAACCGCCATCGATATCGATGCCGTTATCGCCCTTGCTGGCACCGGTGTGCATGGACAGGGCGTACAGCTCCTTCTTGTGCTCCTGCAGGTACATGGCCATGGCCTTCAGGGCCAGCGCACGTTCCTGGAAATCCATGGCCATCAGGTTCTTGCCACCGACCTTGCGGCCATATTCCACGGCTTTCTTGAAATCGAGGGTGTCGTCGTGGGTATGGGCGACGATCTCGCCATTGATGGCACTGGGCAGCGCCTTGGCGGGTTTTTCACCGACCCATTGGCCGGCAATGAAACTTTTCAGGACTGACATGGGAAACTCCATTCGTTTCTGAAACACGAAGGCAAGTCCCGTTTACCCGGGACTTGCCTCGTTCGTAGCTTTGGGGTGGGAAGGGACTACATCTCGTCGTAGTCGAGAACCACCTTGTCGCTGATCGGATAGCACTGGCAGGAGAGCACGTAGCCGGCTTCGACCTCGTAATCCTCCAGGGCGAAGTTCTGGTCCATTTCCACTTCACCTTCCACGACCTTGGCGCGGCAGGTGGAGCAGACGCCAGCCTTGCACGAGTAGGGCAGGTCCGCGCCTTCCTCATTACCGGCATCCAGGATGCTCTTGGTGTCGCGAACCAGCGGGAAGGTCAGGGAACGGCCGTCGGCAATCACGGTCACTTCGCTGATAGACTGCGGGTCCACGTGGGACGGATCCCGGTCTTTCCTGGACTGGGGTACACCACCGGCCGGTGTGAACAGCTCGTAGTGGATCTTGCTCTTGTCCAGGCCGTGGCGGGCCAGCGAGTCGCGGACGGTCTCGGTCATCGCCTGGGGACCACAGATGAAGGCCGCGGTGAGTGCCTTGGCATCGATCCAGTGATCGAACAGGGCGTCACACTTGTCGTGATCGATCCGGCCGTTGTAGAGGTCGATGTCCTGCTCTTCCCGGGTGAAGATATACACCAGGTTCAGGCGGGACATGTACTCGTTCTTCAGGTCCTGGAGCTCGTCCCGGAACATGGTGTTGCTGGTGGCCTTGTTGCCATAGAACAGCGTGACCTCGCTCTTGGGCTCGGTTTCCAGCGTGGTCTTCACAATCGACAGGATCGGCGTGATGCCACTGCCGGCAGCCACCGCCAGGTAGTTGCCTTCGCGCTCGGGGTCCAGGTCTACAGAGAAATGGCCCTGGGGAGGCATCACTTCCAGTGTCTGGCCCGGCTTGAGCTGTTCGTTGGCAAAGGTAGAGAAACGGCCTCCGGGAATCTTCTTGACCGCAATGCGCAACTCATGGTCGTTGACGCTGTTGCAGATGGAGTAGGAGCGCCGTACTTCCTCACCGTCCAGCTTGGTTCTCACCACCAGGTGCTGGCCCTGCTTGTAGGAGAACTTGTCGGACAGGTCTTCCGGTACGTCAAAAGACAGGGTTACCGCGTTTCTTGTTTCCGGTCTGACCTCTTTGAGGGCCAGTGAATAGAATTTGTTCATGGTCGTCTTGGCTCTAGATGCATTTGAAATAGTCGAAGGGCTCGAGACAGTCCTTGCAGCGATAGAGCGCCTTACAGGCGGTGGATCCGAACTCGCTGACCCGCTCTGTGTCGGTGCTGCCGCAATGGGGGCAGGTGATCACTTCGGAGTCGCCCAGCAGGCTTCGCTTGCTGGCGCTGCCCTGGGGCGGCGCAATACCGAACGCCCGGAGCTTCTCTTTGCCTTCGTCTGTAATCCAATCGGTGGTCCAGGCCGGGGTCAGCACCTGTTTGATCCGGGGATTGCGGAAGCCCGCAGCGCGCAGGGCTTCCTCGATCAACTCCTCGATCAATTCGGTCGCAGGGCAGCCGGAGTAGGTCGGCGTGACATCGACGGAAAGTTCCTTCCCGTCCCAGTGCACGGCCCGGACAATGCCGAGCTCGACAACGCTTACTGCCGGAACTTCAGGATCCTTGACCTCGTCAAGGATGGCCCAGATGTCCGCCTCAGTCAGTTGATCGGTGCGGGCGTCTGCCGGCACGCGATCACTGGCAATCAGCTTGTCTACCGCTGACCGCGGGTCTGTATCACCATGTTGTGGCATCGGGATAGGCCCTCTGCAGAAACTGCATTTCTGCCAGAATGAAACCGAGATGTTCGGTGTGTTCGCCGCGCTTGCCGCCCAGGTACATCCAGGCGTCATCCGGCTGCGGCGTCAGGGTGGCTTCCTGGAGCACTTCCTTGACCAGTCCGCGCCAGTTTTCCTTCAGCTGCTCGGGATCCGGGCCGATTCCTGCTTCCGCGATCAGACGGTCGGTTTCGTCCGGGGTGATCAGCTCACCGGTGAAGCGCCAGAGGATGTCTACTGCATCCTGCATGCGACGGTGGCTTTCCTCGGTGCCATCGCCCAGGCGCTTGACCCACTCGGACGAACGGCGCAGGTGGTAGGTCACCTCTTTCAGTGCCTTGGCGGCGATGCCGGCAACCCGCTCGTCGCTGGCATTGACCAGGCTCTTCAGGGTGAAATAGTGCCAGGCGTCATAAAAGAACTGGCGACCCATGGTGACCGCATAGTCCTCGTTCGGCTGCTCGGTGAGCAGCAGGTTACGGTAGTCATGGGCGTCGCGACGGAACGCGAGTTTGTCGGCATCGCGACCGTCATCGATCAGCTCGGCGGCGTACTCGTACCAGTTCCGGGCCTGGCCGACGAGGTCCAGGGCGACGTTCATCAGCGCCATTTCCTCTTCCAGGGCCGGGGCCTTGCCGCACAGCTCACACAGGCGCTGGCCCAGGATCATGTCGGAGTCCGCCAGGCGCAGCAGGTAGTCCGTGAGTGCTTCTTTCTGAGTCATGGAACCGCTCCTTACATGTGTCCGACTTCGTCGGGCAGCTTGTAGAAAGATGCGTGTCGGTAAACCTTGTCTTCCGACGGGTCGAACAGCACCTCTTTCTCATCGGAGGCAGAGGCAGTGATCGCGTCGGACGGAACCACCCAGATGCTGACGCCTTCGTTGCGGCGTGTGTACAGGTCACGGGCGTTTTCCATGGCCATTTCTGCATCGGCGGCGTGGACGCTGCCAACGTGCTTGTGGTTCAGACCGTGCTTGCTGCGTACGAAAACTTCGTAAAGGCTCCATTCAGCCATGATTCTTTCCTCCGGTATCAGGCGGCTTCAGCGCGCTGTTTTTGTTTTTTGGCGTAGGCGACAGCGGCTTCACGAACCCAGGCGCCTTCGTCAATTGCATTCTTGCGAGTTTTGATGCGCTCGCGGTTGCAGGGACCGTTGCCCTTGAGAACGTCGTAGAACTCCTGCCAGTTGATTTCACCGAAATCGTAATGGCCGGTTTCTTCGTTCCACTTCAGGTCCGGGTCCGGAGCGGTGCAGCCCAGGTACTCGAGCTGGGGTACGGTCTGGTCGATGAACATCTGGCGCAGTTCGTCGTTGCTCTTGCGCTTGATCTTCCAGGCCATGGACTGCTGGGAGTTCGGGGATTCGTCGTCGTGCGGGCCGAACATCATCAGCGCCGGCCACCAAAGACGGTTGATGGCGTCCTGCACCATCTGCTTCTGCTCCTCGGTGCCTTCACGCATCATGTCCAGCAGGATCTGGTAACCCTGACGCTGGTGGAAGCTCTCTTCCTTACAGATGCGGATCATGGCCCGGGAGTAAGGACCGTAGGAGGTACGCTGCAGGACCACCTGGTTGACGATGGCGGCGCCATCCACCAGCCAGCCCACGGCACCCATGTCGGCCCAGTTCAGGGTCGGGTAGTTGAAGATGCTGGAGTACTTGGCCTTGCCCTGGTGCAGCTTCTCGATTTCCTCATCGCGGTCGGCGCCGAGGGTTTCCATGGCGCTGTACAGGTACAGGCCGTGACCGGCCTCGTCCTGGATCTTGGCCATCAGCTGCAGCTTGCGCTTGAGGGTCGGGGCACGGGTCACCCAGTTGCCTTCCGGAAGCATGCCAACCACTTCGGAGTGGGCGTGCTGGGAAATCTGGCGGACGAGGGTCTTGCGGTAGCCCTCCGGCATCCAGTTCTTCGGTTCGATCTTCACTTCGGCGTCGATCTTTTCCTGGAATGCGCGCTCTTCGGGCGACATCTCATCCAGGCTCTTGACGCGCTTGGCTCCGGTTTCAACGAGCTGGGCGTACATACAATACCTCCGGTTCGGCTTGTTGTTCTGCGAGCAAGAATGCTCTCTTCATGTTTCTCTGATTTTAGTCAATATTAAATGATACTGAATAAAAATCAAGGAACGATTTTGTGTGTCATGTCAGCTTAAAAGGTTACGCAATGGCTTTTTAAGCATTTGATATTAGAGCTAAAAAAAGTGATACGTAATGAAAAACTATCGAGATCTATTGTGAGAGAGTTAAATTAAATCCCGATAATCCGGATGGTAGGAGCCCCGGCCGGTCGCCGGGACCGGTCGGGGCGCCACCGGAACTTAGTTCCGGCGGTCGATAACCCGCTTGGCCTTGCCTTCGGAGCGGGCCAGGCGGTTGGGTTCCACCACTTCAACACGGGTGCTGATACCGATGTAGGACTTGATGTGGTGCGCCAGTTCCTTGGCGGCGCTGGCGCGTACCTCGTCACCCATGCCGGCTTCCGGCTTGAGTTCGGCACGGATGTCCACGCAGTCCAGGTTGCCCTCCTTGTAGACCTCGATCTCGTAATGCGGGGCCAGTGCCTCGCACTTGAGCACCTGCTCCTCGATCTGGCTCGGGAATACGTTCACACCGCGGATGATCAGCATGTCGTCGCTGCGGCCGGTGATCTTGTCGATACGACGCATCGGGCGGGCCGTGCCCGGCAGCAGACGGGTCAGGTCGCGGGTGCGGTAACGCAGGATCGGCAGGGCCACCTTGGTCAGGGAGGTGAATACCAGTTCGCCGTATTCGCCGTCCGGAAGCACCTCGCCGGTGTTCGGATCGATGATTTCCGGATAGAAGTGGTCTTCCCAGATAGTCGGGCCGTCCTTGGTCTCGATGCATTCCATACCGACACCCGGACCCATCACTTCGGACAGGCCATAGATGTCCAGGGCTTCGATGCCCAGGCGCTCTTCCAGCTCCGTGCGCATGCTGTTGGTCCAGGGCTCGGCACCGAAGATGCCCAGGCGCAGGGGCAGCTTGCGCGGATCAATGCCCTGGCGATCCATCTCGTCTGCAATGTTCAGCATGTAGGACGGGGTTACCATGATGATGTCGGGCTGGAAGTCCTTGATCAGCTGGACCTGCTTCTCGGTCTGGCCACCGGACATGGGGATGACGGTACAGCCCAGTCGCTCGGCACCGTAGTGTGCGCCTAAACCGCCGGTAAACAGGCCATAACCGTAGGAAACGTGGACCTTGTCACCACGGTAGCCGCCGCCGGCCCGGATGCTGCGGGCCACGATGTCGGCCCAGGTATTGATGTCACTCTGGGTGTAGCCAACAACTGTAGGTTTGCCGGTGGTGCCGCTGGACGCATGCACCCGGACCACGTCAGACATCGGCGTGGCGAACATGCCGAACGGGTAGTTGTCACGCAGGTCCGCCTTGGTGGTGAACGGGATCTTGGCCAGATCTTCCAGGGAGTTGATGTCCATCGGCTTCAGGCCGATTTCATCAAACGCCTTCCGGTAGAAAGGAACATTGGTGTAGGCATGGACCACACTCCAGCGCAGGCGCTGGAGCTGTTCGTGACGAAGCTCGTCAATGCTGGCGGTTTCCATGCGGTCGAGTTTGCCGATTTTTTGTAGTGGTAAGGTCATGATTCAGTCCTGCTTGTACTTGTACCGTTAGGTCAACGTGTCAGTCGTAATGGTTGTCTTACTCGGCGCTGTCGGCACGCTCGAGGATCAATGCGATGCCCTGGCCAACGCCAATACACATGGTGCATAAGGCGTAACGGGCTTTCTTGCCGGCCTTGTGGCGCCGCTCCAGCTCGTTCAGGGCGGTGGTCACGAGGCGTGCTCCACTCATGCCCAGGGGATGGCCAAGTGCAATAGCACCGCCATTCGGGTTGACGTGCTCGGCGTCATCCGGCAGGCCGAGGTCCCGGGTGACGGCCAGCGCCTGGGCGGCAAAGGCTTCGTTCAGTTCGATCACGTCCATGTCAGACAGTTCCAGGCCGGCAGTCTTGAGGACCTTGCGGGTGGCTGGTGCCGGGCCAAAACCCATGATCCGCGGCTCAACGCCGGCGGTGGCCATGGCAACGATCCGGGCCCGCGGCTTGAGACCGTATTCCTTGAGGGCATCCGCGCCGGCCATCAGCAGGGCGCAGGCACCGTCGTTGACTCCGGAGGCATTGCCAGCGGTGACTGTGCCGTTCTCGCGGAACGGAGTCGGCAGCTTGGCCAGCTTTTCAAGGCTGGTTTCACGCGGATGCTCGTCGGTATCAACCACCAGCGGATCCTGCTTGCGCCGGGGGATGGTGACCGGCGTGATCTCGTCGGCAAAAACGCCTGAAGCCTGGGCCGCAGCTGTGCGCTGTTGACTGCGCAGAGCGAATGCGTCCTGGTCTTCCCGGGAAATGTTGAACTGCTCGGCCACGTTCTCGGCAGTTTCCGGCATGGAGTCGATGCCGTACTGCTTTTTCAGCATCGGGTTGACGAAGCGCCAGCCGATGGTGGTGTCAAAGATCTCCGCCTTGCGGCTGAAGGGGCTGTCGGCCTTGCCCATTACGAAGGGCGCACGGGACATGGACTCGACGCCGCCGGCAATCATCAGGCGGGTTTCACCGGTACGGATGGCGCGGGCAGCGCTGCCCACCGCATCCATGCCGGAACCACACAGGCGGTTGATGGTGCTGCCCGGGACGTCTACCGGCAGGCCGGCCAGCAGCAGGGACATGCGGGCTACGTCCCGGTTGTCCTCGCCAGCCTGGTTGGCGCAGCCGTAGAGCACGTCGTCCACTTTGGACCAGTCAAGGTCCGGGTGCCGCTGGACCAGGGCCTTGATCGGAATCGCACCGAGGTCATCAGCCCGGACCGGGGAGAGTGCGCCGCCGTAACGACCGATGGGCGTACGGATGGCGTCGACGATGTAAGCGTCCAGCAGGCGGTTGTCAGTGCTCATGAATTGTCCTCCGAATTGCGGACGGTGCCGCGAACTTCATAGGAGCGGCCGCGGAACAGTGCCACGGTGCGGCCGTCCTGGTTGGTCAGGGTAATGTCGTAAATACCGGTACGGCCGCCACGGGAACGCTCTTCTGCGGTAGCGGTCAGCAGATCTCCCTCTTTGGCGCCGGACATGTAGTCAATGCTGCAGCCGGAAGCCACGGTGGCCCGGTCATAGCTGTTGCAGGCAAACGCAAAGGCGGAATCGGCCAGGGTAAACAGGTAACCGCCATGGCAGGAGCCGTGGCCCTGGATCATGTCGGGGCCGACGATCATGGTCAGGATGGCTTTGCCGGGGGCGACCGATTCGATTTTCATGCCAAGTTTCTGGCTGGCACGGTCCCTGGCGAACATGGACTCGGCGCATGCTTCCGCCAGTTTCTGTGGATCGGGTTTCTGTTGATCGATAGTGCTCATGCGTAAAACCCCTTGTTGGCAAAACAGTTCTTTCTCAGCAGCAGCGACGGCCGGTAGCGATCCTCGCCGTAGCTGTTCTGTATGTTGGTCAGCACGGTGAAGGTGCGTCCGGCCCCGAGCCGGTCACTCCAGCTCAGCGGACCCTCCGGGTAGTTCAGGCCGGCTTTCATGGCCAGATCGATATCGGCAACCGTGGCGACTCCGTGCAGGTGGGCGTCGGCACCTTCGTTCGCCAGCATGGCAACGGTGCGCATGATTACCAGGCCCGGGCGATCGGCAATGCGGCTGACCGCAAGGCCGGCTTTCTGCAGCAGGGCGCAGGCATCGTCGATGGCCTCTCCGGAGGCCTGGTCTGCCGCAGCGATGGCAAGACGGGCGGCTTCGGCAAAGTTGAAAGCAAGGTCAAACAGCACCAGGTTGGCGCAACCTTCCTCCGTGGCCCGCTCGGTGGCCATACGGCCGTCGGTCAGTGCCAGCACGGCCTGGCCAAAGCGCAGCTGGCCATTACCGGCTCGCTCGATGATCTTCAGGCCGGCATCACGGAGACGATCCACCAGGGCCGACGCGGGGCCCAGGCTGCCTTCAACGATCACCACGGATTCACTGCTCTGGCGCGGAGCTTCGGTCTGCGGCTCGGGGCGCTCTGCCCCGTCCTGGTAACTATAGAAGCCCTGGCCGCTCTTGCGACCCAGGTGGCCCGCGGAGACCAGCTCCTGCTGAACCAGTGACGGCAGGAAGCGGGAGTCCTGGTAGTAGGCGTTGAACACCGAGTTGGTCACTGCGTAGTTGACGTCATGGCCGATCAGGTCGGTGAGCTCGAAGGCGCCCATGCGGAAGTTGCCCGCCTCGCGCATCAGGGCGTCAAGGGTGGCCGGGTCCGCGGCCTGTTCCTGGACCAGGCGCAGGCTCTCGGCATAGAACGGCCGGGCAACCCGGTTAACGATGAAGCCGGGGGTGGATGTCGCATAGACCGGTTTCTTGCCCCAGTTGGCGGCGGTGTCGTACACGGTCTCGGCAACGGCCTTGTCAGTGGCCAGGCCTAGCACCACTTCCACCAGCGCCATCAGCGGAGCGGGGTTGAAGAAGTGCATGCCCACCAGGCGGCCTGGATGCTTCATGCCGGCACCCAGTGAGGTGACGGATATGGAGGAGGTGTTGGTGGCGAGGATGGCGTCCTCGCGGCACAGTGCCTCGAGGTCTGCCAGCAGGCCGCGTTTGATGTCGAGGTTCTCGACGATCGCCTCGATCACCAGCCCGCTCTCGGCCACTTCCGTGAGATCGGCTACCGGCTGGATGCGGCCGAGGAGGGCGTCCAGGTCCTGCTGGTCCATCTTGCCCTTGTCCACACGGCGTTGCAGAACCCTGGCAATGCCGTCGCGTCCGGCCTCGGCGGCCCCTTCGCGCTGGTCATGCAGGAAGACATGGTGCCCTGCCTGAGCCGCTACCTGGGCGATGCCGGCGCCCATGGCGCCAGCGCCGATTACTGCAACCTTGGTTTGGGTATCCAGTGCCGGCATGTTTTATTTCCCCTTGAAAGACGGTGTGCGTTTTTCCATGAAGGCGGCCACGCCCTCGCGGTAGTCTTCGGTGCGGCCGGCTTCCCGCTGCAGATCCCGCTCGAGGTTGATCTGCTCTTCAAAGGTGTTGTTGACGCTGGCGTGCAGGGCCTGTTTGATCAGTGCCAGGCCCTTGGTGGGCTGGGTGGCAAAGTGGCGGGCCAGTTTCATGGTTTGTTCCATCAGCTGGTCGTCATCCACGCACTGCCAGATCATGCCCCAGTTTTCAGCCTTTTCGGCGCTGATCTTGTCGCCCAGCAGGGCCATGCCCTTGGCGCGGGCCATACCTGCCACCCGGGGCAGGGTCCAGGTTCCCCCGGAATCCGGCACCAGGCCCAGCTTGCAGAAGGCCTGTACGAAGCTGGCGGAGCGGGCAGCAAGCGTAATGTCGCAGGCCAGGGCGATGTTGGCGCCCGCGCCGGCGGCTACACCGTTCACCGCACACAGCACTGGCATGGGCAAGTCACGCAGGCTACGCATCATCGGGTTGTAATAGTTTTCAAGGGAAGCACCGAGGTCCGGCATCTCCTGGCCCGGAGAAACGCTGCGGTCAGAGAGGTCCTGGCCGGCACAGAAACCCCGGCCGGAACCGGTGATCACCAGCACCCGCACAGTCTCGTCCTTGCGAATGGTGTCGATGGCGTCGCGCATGCGCTCGTGCATCTCGACATTGAAGCTGTTGAGGTTGTCCGGTCGGTTCAGGGTGAGCAGGGCGACGCCCTGATCGATTTCAAGAAGGATGCTCGGCTGGGTCATGGTGTTGTCCCGTTGTTGGTAGCAAGAAATGGTTCGAGACGCTCAGCGTCCCGTCACAGGAATGGCGAAGGTCCCCCGGAGCACGCGACGGGTGTCCGGGCGGAGGTTTGCAGTGGCGGTCTCGGTCATTCCCGTTACCGCTCCTGCGGGCGTGATGTGCAGGTTGTTTGGCATAAGCAATCCGGTGTGACTTGTTTTTGTCTCAGGTGCCGGCTTTGCCGGTCAGATTCCGGGCGCTGCATGCCCTGGTTGATCTGGTCTGTCAGGGCCGAATGCGTGAATGAGTATATCTCAGAATTGATACCCGTCAAGGACTCGTGGTATCGACTTCTGTATCACTTTGGCAGGCTGGGGATAAATTTCCTGCTTATATTGTTGAAAATAAAGAAAAATAAATTCTGGCATTGCGCTTTCTATAGCCGTTTCGAAGGCAGTTGATCGTTGTTAAGTCGCCTGAAGGCATGAAATTCCATACAAAAACGGATAATGTGATACGGAAAATGAATCACAGCAATCGTTTTGGGTTCCATAAGGCCCCGAGCCGGTACCCCCTGCCAACAGGAGAAAGTTATGCCCGTATACAGCATTGAAGGTGTTGTCCCGGTTGTCCACCCCACCGCTTATGTTCACCCGAGCGCTGTGCTGATTGGTGACGTCTGGATCGGACCGGACTGCTACGTGGGGCCGGCTGCCTGTTTGCGCGGTGATTTCGGGCGTGTGGTTCTCAAGGAAGGATCCAACATTCAGGACACCTGTGTGATGCACGCCTTCCCCGGTATGGACACGGTAATCGAGAAGAACGGTCACGTCGGCCACGGCGCGATCCTCCATGGTTGCATTGTGGGTGAGGATGCGATGGTCGGAATGAATGCGGTGGTGATGGATGAAGCCCATATTGCACCCCGTTCCATCGTCGGGGCCGGAGCCCTGGTGAAAGCCAGATTCCAGTGCGAGCCTGCCTCACTGATCGTCGGCTCGCCCGCCAAAGTCCTGCGCACGCTCAGTGACAAGGAAGTGGACTGGAAGAAGAAAGGTACCGAGGAGTATCAACGACTGACCCGCCGCTCACTGGCCAGCCTGGTGGAGTGTCAGCCTCTGGAGAAGGGGGAACCGGACCGTCCCCGGGTTGATGCCGGCCAATACCAGCCCAAGCACCAGTCCTGATGGGGCGTTCCGGAGTCAGGCGGTAAAATGGCGGCTCAGGCCGCCATTTCCGATTTCAGGGCGTCGGTGATGATGCGCGCGAAGTCTTCGGGGGAGTCTTCTTGCAGGAAGTGGCCACCCCTGAGGGTGATGTGGGGTTGTCCGTGGGCGCCGGGAATCCGCCGTTGCATGTAACGGTCTTCCCCCCGGGTAATGGGGTCGCCGCTGCTGAAGCAGGTAATGAATGGTTTGTGCCATTTTTCCAGCACCTTCCACGCCGCCCGGTTGGCCAGCCCCGCCGGGTCGTTACGGGAAACCGGGACCAGTTTCGGAAAGGCGCGGGCGCCGGCCTTGTATTCCGTTGATGGGAAAGGCGCCTCGTAAGCCGCTTGCTCTGCTCTGGTCAGGGTCCGTTCAGTGCCCAGCTGGACGATGCGACCGACCGGGAGCCAGGGACTGTGGGTGACGAAGGCTTTCCACAGGGAAAACATCGCCGGTATGCGGTTTTCGCCGGTGGGAAGCATCCCGTTACCCACGATAATGCAGCGGAACCGGTGGGGATGTTCCGCCGCCAGGCGAAGCCCCAGCAACGAACCCCAGTTCTGACACACCAGCGTGATGTCCGTCAGATCCAGTTTTTCGATCCAGCTACCCAGCCAGGCCATGTGGCGTTCGTAACTGTAGTCCGCCATGTCTGCCGGCTTGTCCGATTTGCCGAAACCGATCAGGTCCGGGGCGAGTGCCCGGTGGCCCGCGGTGGCAATGAGCGGAATCATGTGCCGGTACAGGTAGGACCAGGATGGCTCGCCATGCAGCATCAGTACGGGTGAAGCGCCGCGGGGGCCTTCATCGACGTAGTGCATTCTCAAATCGGGCTCTACGTTGAGATAGTTGGGAGCAAAAGGGTAATCCGGCAGACCCTGAAAGCGGGCTTCGTCGGTTCTCAGAATACGCATGCCATCGACTGTCCTGACTGATAGGTTGCGCAATTGCCAGTATGACAATTCTCGCAAATCAGGATAAATCAGATGGCTGTTTCATGTGTTTGAGTTGCGTAACAGTGCGTAGCCCGTTTGAATCAGCAAGCAAGATCGAGCAGGCGATCCGGGTTGTCGATTTCCGCCATGGCGTCGTCACAGCAGTTCACGGCACCGCAATCGTCTGCCGAGCACAGCGCAAGGACGCGGCACTGGATGTCCTGCTGGTTTTCGCCCTCGTTGCGGAACATCCGGGCGCGGGAAAGGATGGATCGGCAATGGCCGCAAAGCAGGGTCGGTACCGCGCTGCCTTCGACAAAAATGGCGTTGTAATGGGTCTGTTCAGTCATAAATATCCTCCTGATAGTTTCAGACTAGGGCCAGAGTATGACAATACAGGGTCGGCCTTTCGCTGAGGTTTCCATCTCTATACGGATCCTTTATCCGGATCGACCACCGGCCGCCGGTTGGAGCGTTTGTCGTCCCAGTCAAGCTCCTTGGGGTCGTACCAGCCAATGGCGTCGAGTACCTTCTGTCGGGTGCGCGGGGACAGGGTGGGCCAGAGTTCCTGGAAATCGTCCAGGCCCTGTTCCCGTTGCTTCAGTTGTTTGCTCTGCAGTCGATTGATGATTCTCGGGAGCTGCAGAGCTTCCCCGAGCTGGCCCGGTACCAGCACCTCCTGACCCATCACCTTACGGCGATGGGTCCTGCCCGCCAGCACGCGCTGAAGTTCTGTCGCGGCATCGAGCGCAGTTTCGGTGGTAAAGGTTTCCAGTTCCAATAATGTGACTCGTTTGTCGGTTAATCCGTAACCGACCACTATAACCTGAAGCAGGCTACAGTGGCCATGTCATCGTGGTAGGCTATCGGGTCGGAGTAGCCGCACAGTCCCCGGTTACCGTTCACTGCTTTGGGAAGATCTGACCTATGTACGCAAAACTTGAAACACGGACTTTTCTGGCCTTGCTTGTCGGCGTTTCCCTCGCGTTCGTGTTTCTGATGAAGCCCTTCTTCGGCCCCATTTTCTGGGCCGTGGCGATCGCGCTCATTTTCCATCCGGTGCAGAACCTGCTGGTCCGCTGGCTGGGTGAACGGCCAAATATCAATGCCTTGATTACCCTGGTTATCTGCATGGTGATCGTGGTGATTCCGGTGCTGGTGCTGGTGACATCGCTGGTGGCCCAGGGGGTTGATCTGTACCAGCAGATCCAGCGTGGCGAGATCCGTCCGGGCGAGTACATCGATCAGGTCAACCAGTCCTTCCCGGCGATCCAGGCATTCCTGGCGCAGTTTGATATCAGCTTTACCGAGTTGCGGGACCGGGCCGTCAGCCTGTTCGTCGGCGGCAGCCAGTTCCTGGCCAAACAGGCTCTGGGCATCGGCCAGAATACCTTTCAGTTCTTTATGGGCCTGGCCCTGATGGTGTATCTGGCTTTCTTCCTGTTACGGGATGGCCACCACCTGGTGGAATTGATCATCCGGGCATTGCCGCTGGGCGATGAGCGTGAGCGCCTGCTGTTTGCCAAGTTCGCCGAGGTTACCCGTGCCACGGTCAAGGGCAACCTGTTGATCGCCATTATCCAGGGAGCCCTGGGCGGCCTGATCTTCTGGGTTCTTGGCATAACGGGCGCACTTTTGTGGGGCGTGGTGATGGCCATCGTATCTCTGCTGCCGGCGGTCGGCGCTGCCCTGGTCTGGGTGCCGGCAGCCATATACCTGGCGGCGGTCGGCGATATCGTTCCCGCCATTGTCCTCACTGTGTTCGGCGTGGTGGTGATAGGTCTCGCCGATAACCTGCTGCGGCCATTGCTGGTTGGGCGGGATACCAAGTTGCCGGATTACATAGTCCTGCTGTCGACCCTTGGCGGCATTGTCATGTTCGGGATCAACGGATTCGTCATGGGGCCTCTGGTTGCAGCCCTGTTCATGGCGTTTTGGGGGATTTTCATCAGGGAATTCGGGCACGAGGCGCAAACGGTCCGTCACCCGGGCACCGGACCGGAACCCGAAGATGAGAACCGGGCCAACCGGCACGGCGGCAAATTGTGATAGGGTATTCATTGTTTGCCTCAGCCTGTGGAGATAGGCACCACACAACAAGAAAAGACCGATGCCGGTGAGGCATCAGGAGTAAGGCAGGTGAGTACCATGAAGAAAACGACCCGTTCTTTCGGTCGCCTTCTGGCTGCAGCTGGTGTGGCGGTTACGCTGGGCCTGGCGCCCTTGGCTCATGCAGATGAAGCCGTGGCAGTGAAAAATGCCCTGTACGGCGCCGGTTACGACATCACGAACGTCAGCTCCGGGATGGATGACAAAACCCGTGCCGCGCTGACCCGGTTCCAGAAAGATCACGGCCTCGAGGCTACCGGTGCCCTGAACGATGAAACCCGGAAGGCGCTCGGAATGATTACCGTTCAGGTCGCTGCGGCGGCGCCAGCCCAGGTCGAATCGCAGGATGCGACGGCAAAGGCATCCAGTAATGCGTCGGCCCAGCCTGCCGAGAAGTCCGGGGAAAAGGACGCCATCGAAGAAGACGACGACGGTGGCTGGTCGCTCTGGTAACGCCGCCGGCTCGCCGCTCACAAAAAAGCCCGCCAGGCCTCAACCTGGCGGGCTTTTTTCTGGTTGTCCGGAAGAGGTCAGTCGAGTTTCGACAGATCCCGGACCGCGCCCTTGTCGGCGCTGGTGGCCAGCAGTGCATAGGCCTTGAGGGCAGCCGAGACCTTGCGGTCGCGCGGCAGGTCTGGCTTCCAGCCCTTGGCGTCCCGGGCTTCCCGGCGCCGGTCCAGTTCCTGCTGGTCGAGCTGGACATTGATGGAGCGGTTGGGAATGTCGATCAGGATGGTGTCGCCATTCTCGATCAGGCCAATTTCCCCGCCGGCTGCGGCTTCCGGGGAGGCGTGGCCGATCGAGAGCCCTGAGGTGCCTCCGGAGAAACGACCGTCCGTGAGCAGTGCGCAGTCCTTGCCAAGGCCTTTGGACTTCAGATAGCTGGTGGGGTAGAGCATTTCCTGCATGCCGGGTCCGCCGCGGGGGCCTTCGTACCGGATGATGACCACTTCGCCGGGTTTCACTTCGTCACCGAGGATGCCGGCGACGGCGGAGTCCTGGCTCTCGAACACCCGTGCCTTGCCTTCAAACACGTAGATGCTTTCATCGACACCGGCGGTTTTCACCACGCATCCGTCCCGGGCGATGTTGCCATAGAGCACAGCCAGGCCACCTTCGGTGGAGTAGGCATTGTCCACGGAGCGGATGCAGCCGTTCTCCCGGTCGCCGTCCAGGCTCGGCCAGCGGGTGCTCTGGCTGAAGGCGGTCTGGGTGGGAATGCCCGCCGGCCCGGCCTTGTAGAACTCCACCACTTCCGGGGTCGGGGAACGCATGATGTCCCAGGTTTCCAGGGCTTCTTTCATGGTCTTGCTGTGAACGGTGGGCAAGTCGGTGTTGATCAGCTTGCCCCGCTCGAGCTCACCCAGGATGCCCATGATGCCGCCGGCACGGTGGACGTCTTCCATGTGGTATTTCGGGGAGTTGGGCGCCACCTTGCACAGCTGGGGCACATGGCGGGAGAGCCGGTCGATCTCGGCCATGTCGAAATTCACCCCGCCTTCCTGGGCCGCCGCAAGCAGGTGCAGGATGGTGTTGGTGGACCCGCCCATGGCAATGTCCATGGTCATGGCATTCTCGAAGGCTGACTGGGACCCGATGCTGCGGGGCAGTACGCTGGCGTCGTTCTCCTCGTAATAGCGGCGGGCATTTTCAACAATCTGGCGCCCGGCCTTCAGGAATAGCTGTTCGCGGTCAGCATGGGTGGCCAGCAGTGAGCCGTTGCCGGGGAGGGCCAGGCCGATGGCTTCGGTCAGGCAGTTCATGGAGTTGGCGGTGAACATGCCGGAACAGGAGCCACAGGTCGGGCAGGCACTGCGTTCATACTCTTCCACCTGCTCATCGCTGGCATTGGGATCCGCAGCGATGACCATGGCATCCACCAGGTCCAGCTTGTGCTCGGACAGCTTGGTCTTGCCGGCTTCCATGGGGCCGCCGGATACAAAAATGGTGGGGATGTTGAGGCGCATGGCGGCCATCAGCATGCCCGGGGTGATCTTGTCGCAGTTGGAAATGCAGACCAGAGCGTCGGCACAGTGGGCATTGACCATGTACTCGACGGAGTCGGCAATGATCTCCCGGGATGGCAGGGAATAGAGCATGCCGTCGTGGCCCATGGCGATTCCGTCGTCCACGGCGATGGTATTGAATTCCTTGGCCACCCCGCCGGCCGCTTCAATTTCGCGGCACACCAGTTGCCCCAGATCTTTCAGATGCACATGGCCGGGTACGAACTGGGTGAAGGAGTTGGCGACCGCAATGATCGGTTTGCCGAAATCCTCGTTTTTCATACCGGTAGCGCGCCAGAGGGCGCGGGCACCGGCCATGTTGCGGCCGGCTGTGGATGTCCGCGAACGATACTGAGGCATGTGTTCTGGTCTCTCTGTTGTTACCTGACAAATTCCGTAAAAAACAGAGGATACCAGATTCGGCCCGGCGCGCATGGTTGTTTTTGCCCCGGCTGGTGACTATAAACAAGACATGAGCCGGAAGATTCCTGCGTTCTGCTGAGCGGAGAAGGAGTTCGTCTATGGCTGGCCGGGAAAGCCTGCCTCTGCGTCGCCTGAAAAGCTTCAATCCTCTGAATCGACTGACCGCCGACCAGTTGGTCCTGCTCGTTAACCGTGCCGAGCGTCGTTGCCACAGCCCGGGCGAAACCGTGATCGAGCAGGGCATGCAGGACGGCCTGGATTTTTTTCTCATCAGTGGCGCCGTGGAACTGCACGCCAAGGATGGGCGCAAATCGGTGATCGAAGCGGAGACGGACAAAGCCCTCAATCCCATTGCCCGGCTCCAGCCGCGTATGTATGAGGTGGTTGCCGTCAGGCCCAGTGAATTTCTGGTGATCGAGCAGGACATACTCAATGGCTTCCTGAATTCCGCTCCGGTGAGCCAGGTGGAAATGGAGCCTTCAGGGGACTGGGTTGCCTCCGGCAGTGCCGAGCATCGGCTGAGGATGGAGTTCAATTCGGAACTCCGCTCCAACCATATCCGTTTACCGAGCGTGCCGGATATTGCCTGGAAAATACGCCGCACCGCGGCCGGGGAAGGACTTTCAGAGAAGAAGCTGGCCATGGCGGTGGCGGCCGATCCGGCCATGACCGCCAAGCTGATACGGGCCTGCAACAGCCCTGTATACCGTGGTCTGGGTGGAGTTCACAGTATTCATGAGGCAGTCACCCGGCTCGGTATGCGTACCACACGACAACTTGTGTCCGAGTTCGCCCTGAGGGACGTTTTCAGAAGCCGGCAGCTGAACTTGCAGAGGGAAATGCTGAAGCTCAGCCAGCAATCCCGGGAACTGGCTGCATTGTGCTGGCTGCTCGCGGATCAGACCGAGGGCCTGGATCGAGATGGCGCAGAGCTGGCCGGGCTGCTGCATGGTATTGGCACAGTGCCGTTGCTGGTTCTGGCCGAGCATCACCCCGGCCTGTGGTCCAGTGAAGCCAGGCTGCGCTCTGTCAGTCGACAATTGCGGGCAGAGTTCGGCAGCGCGCTGCTTGAGAGCTGGGGGTGTCCGCCACCTCTGGTGGAGGCTGTGCGCCATGGGGAGGATTGGCAATATGAGTGTCCCGAAGAGAGCCCTCAGCTGGTGGACGTGGTGATCACCGCCCGGTTGCATTCCATGTTCGGCTCAAGCCAGAATGGCGAGCTTCCAGCCCTGAACCAGGTGCCAGCCCTCTGGCGACTGGCCGGGCCGGAACCCGGTGCCTCCCATAGCCAGGAGCTTCTTGCCGAAGCCGGGGCGAGGGTAGAGCAAACGCAACAATTGCTTTCGACTCGATGACCAAGCCAACCATGCATGTCCCCTTGTTCCCACTGAATTCCATTGTCCTGCCCCGGGGACGCATTCCGCTTCAGCTGTTCGAGCCGCGGTACATCGATATGCTGACCCGATGTCTCAAGGAGGACCGTGGCTTTGTCGTGGTATTGCTCAGGGATGGTGAGGAAACCGGCGCGGTTGCCCGCTTTTATGATATCGGGACTTACGTCCGGATCATCGATTTCCAACAGCTCGAGAACGGGCTTCTAGGTATTACCGTTGAGGGCGAGACCAAGGTGTCAGTGGTTCGCAGCTGGCAACAGGAGGATGGCCTGAATGTGGGCGATGTGGAGTGCCTGCTTGAGGAGACATGGAGTGACGTGCCCGAGCGTTACATTGAGCTGCCCTCCGTCCTGCAGGCTCTGTTTCGGCATCCGGTCATTCGCGACCTTGCTATGGATGTGGACTACGAGGATGCCCGGGATGTGGGGTGGCGACTGACCGAACTCCTGCCGCTCGACAAACAGGAAAAGCAGCGTCTGGTGGAGCTGCAGGATCCTCTGGAACGGCTCAGTCGTCTGCAGGGTCTGCTGGAGGCACTGGAGGAGGGCTAGCCTGCTCCGTGACTGGCTCCCGTGAATACTCTGTTACCGCCTCAGGCCAGCGCTCGAGCAGATAGCCGGCTGTGAACAGAGCCCACAGCAGAATGGCCGCCAGAGTAAATCCATCGGTGTGCATGGGTACACGGTCAAAACGGCTGTAGCTGGCCCGCACCAGGCCGGTGATCGCCAGGCCCAGCAGGATCCCCCCGATGATATCCGTGAACCAGTGCACCCCGAGGTACAGTCGGCTGACGGCCACCGGCAGCAAGGGTAGCGATAACAACACGTAGGCCTGCCAGCGTTTCCGGTGCCGGGTTTCGCCGGCCACAAACCCCGCCAGCATGGTGACAAACACCGTGATGCCGGCGGTGTGGCCGCTGGGAAAGGCTCCGGAGGAAGGAGGTTGGAACACCTGATCCGGGCGCGGGACACCAAGGGTCGACTTCAGCACCCAGACCAGGACGAGGGTCAGGCCGGCGGCGAACAGAATGTGCAAGGCAGCGGCATAGTAGCCCCGGAAACCAAGGACCAGGACCGCCAGCAGGGATGCCATGAAGAGTACCGCGGGGTCGCCGATCAAGGTAACGGTGATGGCCGGGCCATCGAGCAGGGGTTGTCGCAGCTGGCGGAACCAGTCGAGGGCCAGTTGGTTGAAAGGCTCCAGGATTCCGTGCACCGTCAGCTGCCCCCAGATCAGCAGCAGGCCGGACGCGGCAACGGCCATGAGCACGGAGGCCAGCGGAAACTCTCCCTCCCGGGCCGGGCGGTCGTTGGTGTAGAGACGCCAGAACCGGTGTGACAGCTCATACTGCCGCATCCTCTGCTCGAACCAGCGGTAGGTCCGGCTGCCTTCCCCCAGTCCCATCTGGAAACGGATCATGATCAGGTAGACCACGAACAGGGCCGCGAGGCTGATACCCATGACGGCATAGAAATGTGCGGGAGGGCGCAGTTCACCCTGAAGAGCACTGCCGACAACAAAACCAGGCAGGATATAGACCGGGGCCCAGCCAATGGCAGAGGCAATGTTGAACCCCAGGAACCGCCGCCACGGCATCCACAGGGCGCCGGCGACCAGGGGAATGATAGGGCGGATCGGACCGATAAATCGCCCGATCACCACGCTCTTGCCGCCATGCCGATAAAAGAAGGCTTCGCCTTTGCTGATCAGCACCGGGTAGCGGCTCAGTGGCCAGACCGAGGTCAGCCGGCCCTGCAACTGCCGACCCAGGGCAAAACTCACGCTGTCGCCGGCAACGGCTCCCAACCCTGCCCAGACCAGTGCCTCGGTCAGTGGCATGCCGGATTTGCCCGCCAGGGCCGCAACGGCAAACAGGATCGCAACCCCGGGCACGATAATACCTGCGATCGCCAGGGATTCGACGAGCGCAGTCAGAAACAGGGCTCCGGCCAACAGCCCGGGATTGCCTGTTAGCCAGGCCGTCAGGTCGGTCAGCCAGGCGGTGCTCATGCCTCGATGGTCTCTCCCGGGCTGAACCAGGCGGAGTCGGCGCCACGCTTTCGGGCCTCATCGAGGGCCTGTCGGGCACGTTTGCGCAGAGTGTCGGTTCGGGTATCGCCGGTGCCACGGGTCGTGCAGCCGAGGCTGACCGTAGCCTTGCCGACCACCGGCCACGGATGCTCGGCGATGTTTCGCCGGATCCGTTCCGCGATCACCCGGACGCCTTCCTCCGGTGTAAATGGGAGCACCAGGAAAAATTCCGCGTCGTCCAGTGTATACAGGGTGTCGCCAGCTCGGATCACGCCAAACAGATGCTGGGTCATATCGCGGAATACTGACTGGATTGCGTCTTCGCCGTGGAGGTCCCTGGCTTCATCCACATAGTCCAGGCCAAGATGGATTACCGAAAGCGGGTGCCCGGTTGCGATGGCCCGGCTGATCTCCTTCTGCAGGGTTTCGTCCAGGAAGCGGGCATTGTGGGCGCCAGTGACGGGGTCCGTGATCGCCAGGTCTTCCGCGGACTGGGCCATGTGGCCGTAATGCCAGGTGTAGAGGGCTGTCACGGTAAGCAGGATCAGGAGGCCGGTGGTAATAGTCAGGGCTTCGCTGACCGGATGCTTCAGGAACAGGGTCACCGCGAGCGGTACCAGCAGCAACACGGACAACCCGACGCCCTGGCGCAGGGGCAGGATCAGCAGGTTCAGAACGAGGAGGGGCATCGCCCAGTGACTGATTCCCGGGCCGTCCATGGTGATCAACGCTGCAACCAGTCCGCTGTTCAGTCCGGACAGGATGATCAGGTGCCCCGGCGCAGCGAGCTGGTGCCGGCGCTTGATTATGGTGTAGATGAATCCGGCGGCAGTGAGAATGGCCATGCCGGAAGCCAGGTAGAACAGGTCATAGAAACCATAGCGCAGGTTCTGGCCTGCCAGGCTGGCAATGAACAGAGTGGCCAGAACGTAGCCGGCGCTGTGGGTCCAGGTTCTCAGGCGCGTTTCGGTCATGATGCCGGCCGCTCCTGCCCGGCCATGCCGTGGTTCTGTTGTGACCAGGCACTGTACACCTGGGTCCGGTTGCCGCCCTGTTGCTGGGCGCGACGGAGGGCGTGGGCAGCGCTCTGCTGCAGGCTGTCGGCGTCATCGCCGATATTGAGCCCGGCAATACCGGTGCTCACGGTCAGGTGCATTCCGTGGGATTCCAGCAGTGTCTGCAGCCCGGCGCGGATGGTTTCGGCCCGGTCCAGGGCGTTATTGGTACCGATACCCGGCAGAATGACCAGGAACTGCAGGTCCGCGACCCGGTAATAGGTGTCGAAGTCGCGTAACTGGGAATGCAGGTAGCGGCCAATGCGGGGCAGGATCGAGCGGATGTCCTCGTCCCGTTCCTTGTCGCTCAGGTGGGTGTCCAGCCCGATCATGATCACGGACATGTCGGTGCCCTCCCGCTCACTTCGCTGGATCTCCTTATGCAGATCCGCGGACAGGTACTCCCGGCTGGCGGCCTGGGTCAGCTCGTCGGTGCGCCGCAACGGCGCAAGCTGGCGGCTCTTGTATTCACGGAGAAACACGAGCAGCCCGGACAGCAGCAGCGTCAGCAGAAAGGCACTGATCATCTGGTGCCGGTCGGGCAGGCCGGTTGCCCACCAGACACCTGTCATGGCCAGGATGGTCACCGCGAGGGCCAGAATCATGGCGGCGGCGGGCGGAAACAGCGAGAAGGCAACCAGCGGGACGGCGTACAGCCAGTGAGTCAGGGCCCAGGGGCCCACCACGAATCCGGATAGCAGCAAAAGAGTGAGGACCAGGAAAAACAGCCGTTGTACCAGAGGCCAGGGCCGCTTCGCCCGAGCCGGATGAAAGGTCCTGCCACTGATGACGACGCCAGCGGCCGCAGCAGCAACCGCCGCCATCATTGGCTGGCCGAGCAGAGCTTCCAGCAGGGTTATGGCGAGAAATGCCACGAACCCGGCTCGTGACAACCTGGTCAGCAGGAATTTATCGGCCGTCTGGGCCATGGTGTGTCCTTCCTCTCCCGGCGCATCCATTGAGTATGAAGCATAGCGCAGCGGTATAATAATGGTTTGGGATGCGTACTTGAAACGGGAAAGGTAAAGTTAGGCCCTTATTCCTGAATTTGACTGACAAGGTAGCAAGGACACGGGATGGATATAGCAGCATACATGGCCGAGGTCGGCCAGCAGGCGCGAGCGGCCGCCACACAGGTGGCCCGGTCAACCACGGCCACGCGCAACGAGGCTTTGCTGGCAACGGCGGAGGCCCTTGATGCCGCTCGCAACGAACTGGCAGTTGCCAACAGCAAGGATCTGGAGAAAGGGCGCGAAAACGGTCTGGATGCCGCGATGCTGGACCGGCTGGAACTGACTCCCCAGCGGATTGATACCATGATCGAGGGGTTGAATCAGGTGGCCTCGCTGCCGGATCCGATCGGTGAAATCACCGGCATGACCTATCGCCCGTCCGGCATCCAGGTCGGCAAGATGCGGGTGCCCCTGGGTGTGATCGGCATCATCTATGAGTCTCGCCCCAACGTCACTGTGGAGGCGGCCAGCCTGTGCCTGAAATCGGGTAATGCCACCATTCTGCGTGGCGGGTCCGAGGCGATCCACTCCAACCAGGCCATTGCCGCCTGTCTGGCCAAGGGGCTGGCGGCCGCGGGCCTGCCAGAGACCGCAGTCCAGGTCGTAAAGACCACAGACCGTGCCGCGGTCGGTGAACTGATCACCATGCCCCGGTATGTCGATGTCATCGTGCCCCGGGGTGGCAAGGGCCTGATTGAGCGGATCAGCCGGGATGCCCGGGTGCCGGTCATCAAACACCTGGATGGCGTGTGCCATGTCTACATCGACAGCCATGCGGATCCGGAGAAAGCGCTGAAAGTGGCAGTCAATGCTAAAACCCAGCGCTATGGCACCTGCAATACCATGGAGACTCTGCTTGTGGATCGCGAAGTGGCGGCCGATATCCTGCCCCTGCTGGCCTCCGCATTCGAGGAAAAGGGCGTGGAACTGCGGGGCTGCCCGGAAACCCGCGAGATCGTCCCGGCGGCCGGTGAAGCTACCGAGGCGGATTGGGAAGAAGAATACCTGGCGCCGATCCTGGCGGTTCGGGTGGTGGACGGCCTCGATGGCGCGATTGAGCACATTAATCGCTACAGCTCCCAGCATACCGACAGTATCATCACGGAAAACTATACCCGGGCCCGCCGGTTCATTACCGAGGTGGACTCCAGTTCGGTGATGGTCAATGCGTCCACCCGGTTTGCCGATGGCTTCGAGTACGGGCTCGGCGCAGAGATCGGAATTTCCACTGACAAGATCCATGCCCGCGGTCCGGTGGGGCTGGAGGGACTGACCTCCCAGAAGTACGTGGTGTTCGGCGATGGTCACGTGCGGACCTGATGCCGATGCACGTCATATACGGGGGGACCTTCGACCCGATCCATCACGGCCATCTGCGGCTGGCGATCGAGTTGTGTGATCGTCTGGAGGTGGAGCGCGTCAGTCTGGTGCCATGCCACATCCCGCCCCATCGGGGCGATACCGGCGCCAGCGCGTCGCAGCGGCTGCAACTGATGGAGCTGGCCTTGCAGGGCGAGCCCCGGTTGTACATTGACGACCGGGAACTGCTTCGTGCCGGGGCTTCCTACACCGCCGACACTCTCCGTCAGTTGCGGGAAGAGCTGGGGCCGGATCAGCCCCTGGTGATGGTGGTCGGCACCGATGCCTTCGCGGGCTTCGATCGCTGGCGGGAGTGGGAACGCATTCCTGAACTGGCGCACATCGTGGTGGTGCGCCGGCCCGGCCCGGCCCTGGATCCCGAGAGCACTCCTGCCAGGTTGCTGGCGAGCAGGAGAGTGGAAGATGTCGAGAGTCTCCGGGGCACCCCCGCCGGGTGTATCCTGGAGCTGGATCCGCCGCTGCTGGATATCTCCGCCACCGGGATCCGGGAACGGATTGCTGCTGGCAGATCCCCCCGTTACCTGATTCCCGATTCGGTCTGGGAAGAAATACGCCGCCTGGGGCTTTATGGTGCCTGCCCTGACGGGAACTTTTAGTGCTACAATCGCGTCTGAGTATGACTATTCGGGCGGCCGATCCGGCTGAAGCCCGTACAACAGGGTAATTATGCAGGCTGAAGAACTGAAAGATCTGGTTGTAAAAGCACTTGAAGAGGTAAAAGCACAGGATGTCAGTGTGATTGATGTTCGTGACCGCACCAGCGTCACGGATTTCATGGTGCTGGCGTCCGGCACGTCAAACCGTCATGTGAAATCCCTTGCTGATTCCGTGGTAATCGAAGCCAAGGAGCAGGGCGTGCGCGCCAGTAATGTCGAGGGCGCCACTGCCAGTGACTGGATACTGGTAGACCTCGGCGATGTTGTGGTTCATGTCATGATGCCCGCTACCCGCGAGTTCTATGATCTGGAGCGATTCTGGCGCGACGCACCGGATCTGGGTGTCGCGGGCAGCGAATAAACATGCGGTTACGTCTGATCTGTGTGGGGCAGAAGATGCCCGACTGGGTCAGTGCCGGGTACAACGATTACGCCCGCCGGATGCCTCCGGAGCTTCCCCTTGAGCTGGTCGAAATCCCCATGGCACATCGGGGCAAAAATCCCGATATTCCCAGGTTGATGCAAAAGGAAAGCGACGCGATTCTGGCGGCGACCGGACCGAGGGATCGGGTGGTTGCCCTGGAAGTCGGCGGCCGTCCCTGGTCCACCGAAAAGCTCGCCAGCCAGCTTGAAAACTGGCAGCAGGATGGTCGTGACGTGAGTTTCCTGGTCGGTGGCCCTGATGGTCTGGCGGATGCCTGCCGGCAGAGGGCCGACCAGCAATGGTCGCTGTCGCCCCTGACCCTTCCTCACCCGCTGGTGCGAATCCTGCTGGCGGAACAGCTCTACCGGGCCTGGTCGATCACCCGCAATCACCCGTACCACCGGGCCTAGGGGGCAATTATGCCGTGGGGTGAGTTCAAGGATACCGCTGCCGAACGCCGGTTGTTCCAGCGCCGCACTGTGGTCATGCTGGTGTTTGTCATCCTGATGCTGGGCGGCCTGCTCGGCCGCATGTATCAGCTGCAAGTGGTCGAGCACGAGATCTATACCACGATTTCCGACAAGAATCGGGTGCAGGTGCAGTCCGTACCTCCGCCGCGCGGGTTGATCTATGACCGTAACGGTGAACTGTTGGCCGAAAACCGCCCCGTGTTCAGTGTCACCCTGGTGCCCGAGCGCGTAGACGGCATGGATGAGACGCTCACCCGGCTGGGCGGCATCCTGGATATCTCTGAGCAGGATCTCGAGCGTTTCCATCGCCGCCTGCAGGAGCCCCGACGCCCATTCCAGGAAATTCCCCTTCGATACGATCTGACTGAACAGGAAATTGCCAGGCTCGCGGTCCATCGCCATGAGTTGCCGGGTGTTGAAGTCGAGGCAGAGCTGGTTCGCTATTACCCCCACAGTGAACTCACGGCCCATGTGCTGGGCTATGTTGGCCGCATCAACCGGGAAGAGTTGCAGCGAATCGATCCGGTCAATTACGCGGGCACCAACTACATCGGCAAGTCCGGCGTCGAGCGTTTCTACGAGCAAACCCTGCACGGCCGGGTCGGTTACCAGCACGTTGAAACCAATGCCCGTGGGCGCACGCTGCGGGTGCTTGAACGGGAAAACCCGGTACCGGGAGAGGATCTGAAGCTGCATCTCGATTTGCGGCTGCAGCAGCGGGCGCACGAACTGCTGGATGGCCGGCGTGGCGCAGTAATCGCCATTGAGCCGAAAACGGGGGGTATCCTGGCCCTGGCCAGTGTGCCGGGGTTCGACGCCAACAAATTTGTCACCGGTATCAGCGTGGATGACTATCGTGCCCTGAGTCAGAGCAAGGACAAGCCTTTGTTCAACCGGGCACTCCGTGGCCAATACCCGCCGGGCTCGGTAATGAAACCCATGTTGGCGATTGCCGCCCTCGACAGCGGTGCGACTACCCGGGACCGTACCATCTGGGATCCCGGCTATTTCCAGCTCAAGGATGGCGGGCGCCGGTACCGGGACTGGAAACGAGGCGGCCACGGCTGGGTGGATCTGAAGGACGCGATCGCCGAGTCGTGTGACATCTATTTTTATGAGACAGCCGTCGAGATGGGGGTGGACACCATGTCGGGCTACCTATCCAGCTTCGGTTTCGGGGAAGATGCCGCCCTTGACGTCTCGGGGGCCCTGAGTGGACTGTTGCCCTCCCGGGAATGGAAGCGGGCCATGCGCAACGAACCCTGGTATCCGGGCGATTCTGTCAACCTGGGGATCGGCCAGGGCTTCATGCTGGCGACCCCACTGCAGATGGCCACGGCCACCGCGCTAATTGCCAACCGGGGGACCTGGATCGAGCCGCGACTACTCAGGGATGTGGTTGGGGATGATACGGTCGAGGATGTCCTTCCGGACGAGACCCATGAACCCCTGAAACTCAAGAATCCCGGTGACTGGGAGTATGTGGTCGAGAGCATGGCCGAGGTCATGCATGGTACCAGGGGCACCGCCCGTCGGGCTGGCAGTGACGCACCCTACCGGATGGCGGGGAAGACCGGTACCGCACAGGTCTTCAGTCTTGCGGAAGACGAAGAGTACGACGCCGAGGAAATCCGGGAGCGTCTGAGGGATCACGCTCTGTTTGTCGGTTTTGCTCCGGTTGAGGATCCGAAAATCGTCGTGTCGGTCATCGTCGAGAACGGTGGCAGCGGCAGTGGTACGGCGGCTCCGGTCGCCAGGGCTCTGTTCGATGCCTGGCTCCTGGAATTTTCCGAAGGCAGTGACAGCGAGCTGGTGAGCCAGGCCGCAGGGGGGACGCAATAATGGCCTTGAAAGACCTGGTGGATCCGGCCGCCTCCGGCCCGTTCGCACGCTCCCGTGGCTTCTGGTCAGCCCTGCATGTGGACCCGATCCTGCTTTTCCTGCTGTTGATGCTGGTTTCCGGTGGCCTGTTTGTTCTTTACAGCGGTGCTGACCGCAATATTGAAGTGGTCAAGGCCCAGGGCATTCGCCTCGGAATCGCATTTGTGGTGATGCTTGTGTTTGCCCAACTGGATCCGGCGGTTTTTCGCCGTTGGGCGCCCTGGCTCTATGTAGCCGGTCTGGTCGCTCTGGCTGCGGTTCTCGTGATGGGCGTGGGGGCCAAGGGTGCCCAGCGCTGGCTGGCACTGCCCGGCCTGCCCCGTTTCCAGCCCTCTGAAATCATGAAACTGGTCGTTCCGATGACAGCCGCCTGGTACCTGTCGCGGCACTTTTTACCGCCTCGTCTGTCCCAGGTTGCCGTAGGGCTGGCGATTGTCCTCGTCCCTATGGTAATGATCATTCAGCAACCGGATCTGGGTACTTCCCTGCTGGTGGGGATGGCCGGTCTGTTTGTGGTGTTCTTTGCCGGCATGAGCTGGAAGCTGATTACCGCCTTTGTGGCCATGGCCTCGGTATCAGCGCCACTGATGTGGTTTTTCGTGATGCGGGAGTACCAGAAGCAGCGAGTTCTGACCCTACTCGACCCGCAGAGTGATCCGCTGGGTGCCGGCTGGAACATTATCCAGTCCAAGACTGCCATCGGCTCAGGGGGCATTGACGGCAAGGGCTGGCTCCAGGGAACCCAGTCTCACCTGGAATTCCTGCCAGAAAGCCATACCGACTTTATCGTCGCTGTGCTGGCCGAAGAGTTTGGTTTTGTTGGCATGTTGATGCTGCTGCTGGTCTATTTCCTGATCATCCTGCGCTGCCTGTATATCGCAGCCACCGCCCAGGACTCCTTCAGCCGACTGGTGGCGGGAGCCTTGACCATGACCTTCTTTATCTACATCTTCGTGAATGTAGGGATGGTCAGCGGGTTACTGCCGGTGGTTGGTGTGCCTCTGCCCCTGGTCAGTTATGGTGGTACGTCGAGCGTGACATTGATGGCAGCCTTTGGAGTACTGATGTCGATTCATACCCACCGCAGGATGATCAGTGCCTGATCAACCATGGAAAGCGGGTAATGGTGAATCGGCAAGAGAACCCGCTACAATGATTGAAAGCCGCCGGGTTTGAACCCCGCGGGAATGGCGCAAGAGGATTTCCGGACCGTGAAGCCGAGGTATACGTTTACATGGTGTTTGGCCGCACTCGCCCTGCTGGTGCTTGCCGGCTGTGCCTCGTCACCCGAAACGGATCATTCCTCCCGCTATACACTGAGTCAGGACCGGGCTCCGGCGGGTGATTTCGATGTCTCTGGCCTGAGCGATGCGCGCCCCCGCTACGAAGCTCCCCGCGGTGCCGGTAACAAGTCTCCGTACACGGTCTGGGGCAAGCGTTACCGGGTTCTCGAAAGTAATGAGGGTTATGTCGCCACCGGCACAGCGAGCTGGTATGGCGAGAAGTTTCACGGTCACAAGACGTCCAACGGTGAAACCTTCGACATGTACCAGATGTCCGCGGCCCACAAGTCTCTGCGGATTCCGGGGTACGCCCGGGTCACCAACCTCGACAACGGACGGTCGGTGATTGTCCGGGTTAACGATCGGGGGCCGTTTCACGGCGACCGTCTGATTGATCTGTCTTACGCTGCTGCCAAGAAACTCGGGTATCAGGGCAGGGGCACGGCAAGGGTCGAGGTGGCCGCGATAACGGTCAGGCCGGATGGCTCCATGACCCTGGCGGGCGAGCCGTTTGTGCCGGGCGACCGTCGCGCACCGGCAGCCTCTGGTACATTGGCTGACAATACTGTGGGTACCGGCTCCCGCGGTCTGTTCGTTCAATTAGGTTCTTTCAGCAGCCGGGACCCGGCGGAAGCCCTTTTAGGCCGGGTCCGGTCGGTGCTGGAAAATCCGATGCGGGTTCGTGCGATTGATACCCGGGCGGGTCGGTTCCACCGGGTGCAGGTCGGCCCGTTCGAGGACGAGGCCTCTGCCCGGCGCACCCAGAGCCTGTTGGAGTCTCGGGGCTTCTCGCAGTCAGTCGTCCTGACCGATTCACACTGATTCTTTATCATTAAAACCAGAAACACACCTGACGAATGAATGGACCCATGGCCTTAACAACCGCTTTACGTTCTCTCTCTGTTGTACTTGTCCTTGCCTTGGCCCTTGCGGGCAAGGCGATGGCCCAGACAGTGCTCATCCCCTCTCCGCCGCAGATTGCGGGCAGCTCCTACGTGCTGATGGACCCGAAGAGCGGCAGCATCATCATGGATGAAAACAGTCACGAGCGCCTGCCCCCGGCGAGTCTGACCAAGATGATGACGGCTTACATCGTGGAAAGGGAACTGGATGAGGGCCGCATCTCCATGAGCGACATGGTTCCGATCAGTGTCAAGGCGTGGAAAACAGAAGGCTCCCGGACCTTTGTGCAGGAAGGTACCGAGGTGTCTGTGGAAGACTTGCTCAAGGGTGTCATTATCCAGTCCGGTAATGATGCCTCGGTGGCCCTGGCAGAGTTTATTGCCGGCAGCGAAGGTGCGTTCGTGGACATCATGAACCAGCAAGCCCAGTTGCTGGGTATGAAAGACACCCATTTTGCCAATGCCACCGGGCTGCCGGCCGAGGATCATTACTCCACCGCCTATGACCTGGCGTTGCTGGCAAGGGCGATCATCAACGATTACCCGGAAAACTATCCCCTGTATGCCGAGAAGCACTTTACCTACAACAACATCCGGCAGCCGAATCGGAACAGCCTGTTGTGGCGGGATGACAGTGTGGATGGCCTGAAGACGGGTCATACGGAAGAGGCCGGCTATTGCCTCGTTGCCTCTGCCAAGCGGGACGAAACCCGCTTTATCGCGGTGGTGATGGGTACCAGTAGTGCCCAGGCCAGAGCCCAGGAAGTACAGAAAATGCTCAATTATGGCTTCCGATACTATGAGAGCGAGCGTTTGTTCCGCTCTGGCCAGGAGCTGATGGAAGCCCGTATCTGGGGTGGCCAGGCAGATCAGGTATCGGTCGGGCTGACTGAAGATGTCTTCGTCACCATTCCCCGGGGCTCCCGAAACCAGCTGGAATCCACCGTAGACCTTGATTCTGTGATCAAAGCACCCATCAATGTCGGGGATGAGCTTGGTCGGGTCAAGGTGAGCCTGAACGGCACAGTGCTGGTGGATGAGCCGGTACTCGCGCTGACCGAGGTTCCGGAAGGCGGTTTGTTCAAGCGCCTTTGGGACGCGATCAAGCTCTTTTTCGTCCAGTTGTTTCAGTAAGGGTGATGTCAGTACCCGGGAGTAATGCGGCATGAGTGAGCCGAAAGCACCAAAAATCGAATTCCCCTGCGATTACGTGATCAAGGTCATCGGTAATGCCGCACCTGATTTCACCGATTTTGTCGTGGAAGTGGTGGAGTGCCATGCGCCCGGGATCACCGAGGCGGATATTTCCGTTACCGAGAGCAGCAAGGGCCGCTTTTCCTCGGTCCAGCTGAAAATCGTGGCGACGGGTGAGGACCAGCTCAAGGCGCTGTTCGAAGATCTGAAGGCCAGCGGCCGGGTTCACATGGTGCTCTGACGGTCATGGCTGAACTCATTGTCCGTTCCCTCGGGGAGCAGCCTTACCTGGAAACCTGGGAGGCCATGAAAAATTTCACGGCGGACCGCGATCAGACCACCGTGGACGAGCTCTGGTGCCTGGAGCACCCCAGGGTGTTCACCCAGGGGCAGGCGGGCAAACCTGAACACCTGCTGTTGCCTGGCGATATCCCGGTCATTCAGGTGGATCGTGGTGGCCAGGTAACGTACCACGGGCCCGGCCAGCTGGTGATCTATCTGATGATTGACCTTCCGCGCAAGAAGCTCGGAGTCCGGGGCCTGGTGGATCAGATCGAGCAGGGTATCGTCCGTACGCTGGCAGATCTGGATGTTGAGGCGGCACCGCGCCCGGACGCGCCCGGTGTCTACGTGGGAGAGGCCAAGATTGCTTCCCTCGGCCTCAGGGTGCGTCGGGGCTGTTCGTTCCATGGCCTTGCACTGAACGTGGATATGGACATGGAACCCTTCAGCCGAATCAATCCCTGCGGCTATGCCGGGATGCCCATGTGCCAGGTCCGGGATTATGTGCCGGGCGCCACGGTGGCTGATATCGAGCAGCGTCTGATCGATGACCTGATTTCCGGCCTCGGTTACCAGCAGGTGCAAAAGCGTAAGGGCTGGTGATCGCCATCAGCTGCCTGCGGCACACGCCTGATTACGGCCGGCGCTTTTGGCGGCGTAGAGCGCCTCGTCGGCTCTCTGCAGCAGGCGGTCGATGGATTCCGATCCGATGATGGTGGCGGTACCGATGCTGACGGTGGCCCCTAGCGGTTTCCGGTCCACTTCGACCGAGTTCGCCTCGACGGTGGCACGGATACGTTGGGCGGTCTTCAGGGCTTCGTCCGGTCCGGTCTCTGGCAACAGGACCAGGTATTCTTCGCCACCCCAGCGGGCTACGGTATCGACTTTCCTGCATTGTTCCCGCAGGGTGCGGGCAACCATTCTGATCAACTCGTCTCCGGCATGGTGACCATACTGGTCGTTGATGCCCTTGAAAAGATCGATATCCATCAGCATGACCGAGAATGCCCGCCGGCTACGCAGGTAGCGCTGGTACTCGGTATCCAGTTGCTCAAGTGCCTCCCGCCGGTTCGCCAGGCCGGTGAGGGCATCGTGCTTGGCGGCGAATTCGAACTCCGAGGCCAGTCTCAGCAGGCGCAGCTTGCTGCGTCGCCGGCTCTGGTCAAGGATGTAACAGGTCACCATCTCGAAGCCGAGCACAATGATCATCGAGATCCGGAAGCTGGTGCTGTAGGGCGGCTCGAAAACAAGATCACCGGCGGGACTGAACAGGAACACGAGCGCAGCCAGGCCGCCGGCACAGGCGATGACGCCCACCCGGGCCTGGCTGATGTAGAAGATGACAGGCGGGTAGGCAAACAGCCAGATAATGGCCGAGCCATCCTCGACCGCCTGGATAACCAGAAAGGTAAACAGCGCGGTGATCAGGCCGATGAAGCCGCGACGGTGGAGGGTCTGGTGCCGGATTCCGAGATAGACCAGGGAGTTCAGTGCAAGCAATGCTGCAAAGGTTACCAGCAGAGCTGCGGTGAAAGGATTGTCTGCGGTGCTCGCGGCCCTGCCAGCGAAAAACAGCAGGATGGGTACTGCCGCAGAGGTGAGCCAGTTAATCAGAACCGGAACCGGAATTTCGCCTTTCACGCGAAACTGGGACAGTTCGGTATCCGGGGTTTTGGCAGCCGTTTGCTTCATCTTTAGTCTTGTTCTTGTGTTTTACCGAGCCTGATACTGCCTGACATACTAGACCGGATTCACGGTCAGCACTGTAGTAAAACGTAAACAGGCATAACAGGCACGTTTAAACCGGAATCCGTGATCCGGCATTGGCCGGCAGGCCGAAAAAACGGAGTCGCATCGGTGAGGATAGGTATTCACTGTATCCGTATAATGGAATGAACAGCTGGCAGACGGCTCAAATTTCCCGACACCCGCAGGTTGTCCATGTCATCCAAGCGTCCAGGAGCAAAAGTTTCCCGCATCAAGACCGGCAGCTTTGAGCGCAGGCTGAGCCTGACCCGGGCCGGACTGACGGCAGGTACCCGTATGGCTTCCCATATGGCCACCAACTGGTTCAGCAGCAAGGACAAGCGGGACGAGCGGCACCGGGCCATGCTGTCCAACCAGGCCCGGTTCCTGGTGGATGAACTGGGGCGCCTGAAAGGCAGTGTGGTGAAAATCGGGCAGGTGATGGCGCTGTATGGCGAGCATTTCCTGCCGGAAGAGGTCACCGAGGCCCTGCACACCCTCGAAGACCAGACCACCTCCCTGGAGTGGCCGGCGATCGAGCGGGTGCTCAAAGAAGAGCTGGGTAGTAACCGGCTGGCGGAACTGGACGTGGATCCCGAACCTATCGGTGCCGCCTCGCTGGGTCAGGTACACCGCGCTGTCCGGCGCAGTGACGGTCTGGAGCTGGTGCTGAAAGTCCAGTATCCGGGCGTTGCGGATGCTGTCGACAGCGATCTGAATGCAGTGGCGCAGCTGCTGAAAGTGGCGCGCCTGGTCAGCTTCGGGCCGGAATTCAATGACTGGCTCGAGGAAGTGAGGGAGATGATGCACCGGGAGGTGGACTATCGCCTCGAGGCCCGCACCACGGAGAAGTTCCGGACCATGCTGGCGTCCGACCCCCGGTTCATCGTGCCCAGGGTGTTGCAGGAATACTCTACGGCCCATGTGATCGCCTCCACCTACGAGCATGGCCACTCGGTGGGTTCCCAGGAGGTTCGCAAGCTGTCGCTTGAGCGGCGCAGCGCCCTTGGCGAGGCGGCGCTGGAGTTGTTTTTCCGCGAGTTGTTCGTCTGGGGGGAGATCCAGACCGATCCCAACTTCGGCAACTATCGCATCCGTATTGCCGGTGAAGAAGGTGACGATCCGGGCTATGACCGGATCGTCCTGCTGGACTTTGGCGCGGTGCAGTCGTATTCCGATGAGTTCCTCGCTCCGGTCATCCAGATGATACGGGCTTCCTACGAACAGGACCTCGAAGCGGTGATTGATGGTGGTATCAAGCTTCGTTTCATGAGTCTGGACTGGCCCAGGGAAGTGCTGGAGAAATTCGGCAAGGTCTGTATGTCGGTACTCGAGCCCCTGGCGAAAGACCAGTTCGAATGGCCGGAGTACGCAGTCAACAGTCACGGCCAGTATCGGTGGAAGCAGAGTGACCTGCCGTCCCGGGTTGCCCGGCAAGCGGCGCGTTCTGCCATCAGCCGGTACTTTCGGGTGCCTCCCAAGGAGTTTGTGTTCCTGAACCGGAAGTTGATCGGTGTCTACACATTCATTGCCGTGCTGCACTCCGAGTTCAATGGCGAACCCCTGCTGCGCAAATACCTTTACGGTGAAGGCGAAGATACGCCGGATGCCTCGGCCACCAGCCAGAGCACGAAGGCATAGCGTGCGCCCTTGCCTATGGCCACAAGTATCACGAAGTTCAGCCAGGGTACCCGCATGATGCCGCCCACCAGGGTGAGCGCGTCACCGCCCAGTGGCAGCCATCCCAGCAACAGGGACCACTGGCCATAACGGTTGAAGCGGTTCCGGGCCTTGTGCAGCTGCAGTTCACTGACCGGAAACCAGTGTTTGTGTTTGAAACGGTCCACCTGGCGCCCGATGATGCCGTTTACCACAGAACCCAGGGTGTTGCCCGCGGTGGCCCAGAACCACAGCCACCACCAGGAATAGCCCTGGGTCACGAGGGTGCCCAGCAGTACCTCGGAGTAAGCCGGTAGCAGTGTCGCTGCGGCAAACGCCGTCAGAAAAAGCGTCAGATAGACCAAATCATTTCCCCGTCTTGACCGAATTCAATGCCGGATGTCGGTCCTGTCGGTATGGTTACGTACTATGGTTGCCATGCAAACCATCAATTTTTATTCTCTCTTGCCTTGCCAGTATCCTGTCGGCAGGTTTGTTGTCATCCCGGTTTTATACCCTTGCAGGAGGTTTTATGGAGCAGGTCACGATTTATGGCCGTTCGAGTTGTGGTTTTTGCGTTCGGGCAAAAGGCCTGTGTGAATCCATGCAGCTGCCGTACACCTGGATCGATATGATCGAGAAGGGTGTCTCCAAGGCTGACATCGCGGACAAGATTGGCAAGCCGGTACACACTGTGCCACAGATTTTTGTCGGCCAGCAGCATATCGGTGGTTTTGACGAGTTTTACGCCTACGTCCGTGAACACGAGGCAGCATCAGCCCGCTAGGGCAGTGTTTCAGGTGCAAAAAAAACCGCCCGGGGTCGAGCCGGGCGGTTTTGTGTTTCTGGCGGCGGATCAGATCTTGAACTCGGTCTTGAGTTTCTTCTCTACCAGCTGATTCTTCAGCTTCGCCACTTTCGGCAGGCCATTTTCAAACGGTGGGAAGCTCTCACCATAAATCAGGGGCTCCAGGTAGTCACGACAGTCCTGGGTAATGCCGAAACCGTCATCGGTGATGTAGTGGATCGGCATTTTCTTTTCCTGGTTCGCCACCTCGCTGAGGTTGGCTTCCCCGATCTTCCACTGATAGGGCTTGGTCTGCTCGCGGACAATGGTCGGCATCAGCGCCTGCTTTCCGGCAATCGCCATTTCCACCGCGGCCTTGCCAACCTCATAGGCTTGTTCCACGTCTGTGGCAGAAGCGATGTGACGGGCGCTGCGCTGTAGATAGTCAGCAACGGCCCAGTGGTATTTGTGGCCCAGGGCCTGCTTGACCATATTGGCGAGAGCCGGAGCGACACCCCCGAGCTGGGTGTGGCCGAAGGCATCCTTGGCGCCGGCGTCGGCCAGGAAACGACCGTCCTCGTACTGGGCACCTTCGGAAGCAACCACGACGCAATAACCGTAATCCTTCACGCACTGATCCACCCGGGCCAGGAAGGCTTCACGATCGAACGGGATCTCCGGAAACAGGATGATGTGCGGCGGCTCACCTTCACCCTGGCCGGCGAGGCCACCGGACGCAGCAATCCAGCCGGCATGGCGCCCCATCACTTCCAGGATGAACACCTTGGTGGAGCTTTCGCACATGGACTTGATATCCAGGCTCGCTTCCAGAGTTGAGGTGGCAATGTACTTGGCAACCGAGCCAAAGCCGGGGCAGCAGTCGGTGAAGGGCAGGTCATTATCGACGGTCTTGGGCACGCCGATGCACGTGATGGGGTAGCCCATCTTGTCGGCGATCTGGGAGACCTTGTAGGCGGTATCCTGGGAATCACCGCCACCGTTATAGAAGAAGTAGCCGATGTCGTGGGCGCGGAATACTTCGATCAGGCGCTCGTACTCAGCCCGGTTTTCGGAGATATTCTTGAGCTTGTGGCGACAGGAGCCGAAGGCCCCGCCAGGGGTGTGGATCAGCGCCTGGATTGCCTCGTCGCTCTCGAGGCTGGTATCAATCAGTTCTTCCCTCAGCGCCCCGATAATGCCGTTGCGGCCGGCAAACACCTTGCCGATCTTGTCCGGATGCTTGCGGGCGGTCTGGATGACGCCACAGGCGCTGGCATTAATGACGGCGGTGACACCGCCGGATTGGGCGTAAAAAGCGTTCTTGATAGCCATCTCGGGCTGAAGCCTCCTGCTGGTTCGACAATGGCGCAGATGATACGCCAAACGCCGGGGATTTTCATGAGCAGGATTGCGGATAGCGCCGGCCTTGACGCCTTGCAGCGTATAGGGGAGGCTTGGCAGGTTTCAACGGAGAGGTCGAACGCCGAATGCATATTCACATTCTCGGAATCTGTGGCACCTTCATGGGCAGCCTTGCGGTGCTGGCGCGCGAGCTTGGCCATACGGTCACCGGCTCGGATCAGGGTGTTTACCCGCCCATGAGTACCCAACTGGAAAGTCAGGGCATCGGCCTGATGGAGGGTTACAGTGCTAACCACCTCGACCCGAGGCCGGACCTGGTGCTGATCGGCAATGCCATGTCCCGGGGGAACCCCGAGGTCGAGGCGGTACTGAACCTCAACATCGATTACATGTCCGGCCCCGAGTGGCTGGCCCGGGAAGTGCTGCGTCACCGCTGGGTCATGGCGGTCGCCGGTACCCACGGCAAGACCACCACCACGTCGATGCTGCTGTGGATCCTCGAGCAGGCCGGCTTCGAACCCGGTTACCTGGTGGGCGGTGTGCCCCTGGATTTTCCGGTCTCAGCCCGGCTGGGAAACAGTGATTTTTTCGTGATCGAGGCTGATGAATACGACAGCGCTTTTTTCGACAAACGCTCGAAGTTTATTCATTACCGGCCACACACCCTGATCCTGAACAACCTGGAATTCGACCACGCCGATATCTTCGACAACGTCGAAGCCATCGAGCGCCAGTTTCATCACCTGGTGCGCACCGTGCCCTCGAAGGGACTGATCGTTCGTCCGGCGGTGGATCCGCATCTGGACAACGCCCTGGCCATGGGCTGCTGGAGCCCGGTTCAGGATACCGCTATTGGCAGCGAGGTTACCCGCACGGCGGACTGGCGCGCCGAGCTGTTGTCGGAGGACGGCAGCCGGTTCATGGTGATTCACCACGAACAGCCGGTGGCTACCCTGAAATGGGACCAGACTGGCATGCACAATGTGCGTAATGCCCTGGCCGCCATTGCCGCTGCCCGACACGTGGGTGTCACCCCGGATCATGCCGTTGCCGCATTGTGCCGTTTCTCGGGGGTCAAGCGTCGGATGGAGCTGCTGGCGGATGTCGGTGGCGTGAGGGTCTATGACGATTTTGCTCATCATCCTACCGCCATTGCTACAACCCTCGAGGGTTTGCGTAACCGGGTGGGGGAGGAGCCGATCCTGGCGCTCATCGAGCCCCGCTCCAACACCATGAAACAGGGCGTGCACAGTGACAACCTGCTGGCCAGTGCGGAGCTGGCGGACCGGGTCCTGTGGGCGAACCTGAATGACATGGACTGGCTGCAGGAGCTGGTCGGTGCCTGGCAGACCGAGAACGAGGATAATGACCTGCATCGGATTGAGTCCTCGGTTGAGGCACTGATCGGTCGGGTACTGGACGACCTTCCGAGCCCCTGCCACATTGTCATCATGAGCAATGGCGGTTTTGGCGGGATCCACGGCAAACTGGTGGCGGAACTCGAACGTATCCATGGCTGACCTTCCCGCCCTGACAACCCCTGGGGAAAAGCGCGAATGACCACGCCCGCTCCGGCACAGCGAACCGTAAATCTGGCGATTACCGGCGCTTCCGGCGCCCAGTACGCATTGCGTCTGCTGCAATGCCTGGTGGCGGCCGGGTGCCGTGTGCATGTCATGGTCAGCCGGGCCGCACAGGTGGTTATCGCCACCGAGACAGACCTGAAATTGCCGGGGGCGCCGCCGGCCATGCAGGAATGCCTGACGGAATTTTCCGGTGCTGAGCCGGGCCAGGTGCTGGTTTTCGGCCGGGAGGACTGGTTTGCGCCGCCGGCCTCCGGTTCCGGCGAAAAGGCTCCCCTGGTGATCTGCCCCTGCAGCACTGGGACCCTGTCGGCCCTGGCCACCGGTGCAAGCAACAACCTGATCGAGCGGGCGGGGGATGTTGCCCTCAAGGAACGGCGCCAGTTGATTCTGGTGCCCCGGGAGGCGCCATACTCGGAAGTGCATCTGGAGAATATGCTGCGCCTGACCAGGATGGGCGCGGTGGTCATGCCGGCCAGCCCCGGCTTCTATCACAAGCCCCAATCTATCCAGGATCTGGTGGATTTTGTGGTTGCACGCCTGCTGGACCACCTGGACCTGCCGCAGGATCTGATGCCCCGATGGGGCGAGGCCCGGGTAGACGCCAAGCAGCCCCGCTGAAGCGCTTTCGGGCCGATGGTTTTGGTCAGCGCGATTGATGGTTTTCATCATTGAGCGAAACCGGCCAGCGGCCGAGACTTGGTGAACGACAATCACAACACACGTCATTCACCGAGGTTCACCATGATTCCACGTACCGTTTTCGACGCCGACCTGGAAGGCTTCCGCGATTCCGTTCGCAAGTTCCTGGAACAGGAGGCTGCGCCCTATCATGATCAGTGGGAAAAAGACGGCCAGGTCAGCCGTGAACTTTGGCAGAAGGCCGGTGAGCTCGGTTTCCTGTGCCCGACCACCCCGGAAGAGTATGGTGGTGTGGGGGCGGATTTCCGCTACAGCGCTGTTGTCATCGAGGAAATTTCCCGTGCCGGGCTGTCCGGTATCGGCTGGGGTCTGCACTCGGACATTGTGGCTCCCTATATCCTGAATTACGGCTCGGAGGAGCAGAAGCAGAAATATCTGCCCAAACTGGTCTCCGGTGAGATGATCGGCGCCATCGCGATGACCGAGCCCGGGGCCGGTTCCGACCTGCAGGGCGTCAAAACCACCGCCATCAAAAGCGGGGATCACTATACCCTGAACGGCTCCAAGACCTTCATCACCAACGGCCAGCTGGCGGACCTGGTGATTGTGGTGGCCAAGACCGATCCGAAGGAGGGGGCCAAGGGCACCAGCCTGTTACTGGTTGAGACTGCCTGGGAAGGTTTCGAGAAGGGACAGAATCTGAACAAGGTGGGCATGAAGGCCCAGGATACCTCCGAACTGTTCTTCCAGGACGTCAAAGTACCGGCAGAAAACCTGCTCGGTTCCATGGAAGGGCAGGGCTTCTTCCAGCTGATGCAGGAGCTGCCCGCCGAGCGTCTACAGGTGGCCCTCGCCGCGGTGGCGGCAGCGGAGGCGGCCTGGCAGTGGACCCTGGATTACGTCAAGGAGCGCAAGGCCTTCGGCAAGCCGGTGATTGCCTTCCAGAACACCCGCTTCAAGCTGGCGGAGCTGAAGGCCGAGATCACCGCAGCCCGGGTATTTACCGATCGCTGCCTGGAATTGCATCTGGAGAAGAAGCTGGATATCCCCACGGCGGCCATGCTCAAGCAGCACACCACGGATCTCCAGTGCAAGGTCATGGACGAGTGTGTTCAGCTTCACGGTGGCTATGGCTACATGTGGGAATACCCGATTGCCCGTGCCTGGGCCGACTCCCGCGTGCAGCGTATCTATGCCGGCACCAATGAAATCATGAAGGAAATCGTTGCCCGTTCGTTCTGACAGGCTCAGGCCCCCGCCGAGCCTGCGCCGGCGGGGCGCCCAGTTACCAATCTTTACAAATTGCCAAGCCTGTCAAGGTCTCCCTCGGTAACATTCACTAAAGTAGCGGCACACCTCTGATAACAATAAACGGTTGCCGCGATGACACGCCTGGAATGCTTACCCGTTGCACTGCTGACGCTTACTCTGGCTGGTTGTGGTCAGGAGTCGGATACCCTGCCTGTGGATGGAAGGGATTTGGATGGGGTGTCGTATTCCGAGCCGACACCCTATTCGGGGAAGGTTATTGACGGTTACCTGACCCATGCCCGGGTGTGGCTGGATATGGATGGCGACAGTCAGTACACCCCCGGACCGATGGAAATCGAGCTGGAGAACGGCAACACTGCGGTGCTCGAATCCGGTGAGCCTACCGCCATGAGCGGGCAGGGCGGTGAGTTTTCACTTGATGTGGCAGAGCTGGATCTTCCTCCGGAGGTTGGCCCCGACCTGGACCCGAGAGATTATCCTCTCTATGCGATAGCGTTACCCGGAAAAACCCTGGATCAGACTTGGCAAGGCGACGTGCCGGTGGCTCGGGCATTTCTGATGTCCGCGGCGTCCGGGGTCCGGAATATCACGCCGCTTACCACGCTGGCCCGTTACCGCAGCCTGTTTGGTCTGGGCTCTTATCTGGAGGCCCCCGAAGACCTCGCCGGCAGTCTGGCCGGTCTCAACCTGATGGCGGATTACGTGTTATCAGGCGACGAGCGTGCCCATGCCTATGCCCGGGCCTTGGCCAGGTTCATGGCCAGCCAGATTCCCGATGATTACAACGAGGCGCTGAGTAGGCCAGATAGTGATGGTACTGAGCGTTCTCTGCGAAATGCCCGGCAGGCAGTGTATATGCTCGGTATATCTCTGGTGCAGAACGCCCCGTCGGTGATTGCAGTAGTGGATGAGGCCGCCGGCGGTGATTACGCCAATGCCGATGTGGATGCTCTTTCCTTGCCGGAGGTGCCTCTGGAACTGAGTGACCCGGTTCTGCTGACCCACCAGCGTATCCTGGCCCAGCCCGAAAGTGACCAGAACCTGCCGGTCAGTGCCTCCAGCCTGATGGTGTCCTCCGAACTCTTCTACGATTACTCCGAAGCGGGTCAGTTGTTGTCGGTATCGGCTGAAGGGTGCCTCGCGCCGTCCATGCCGGAGCTTGCCCGGCTGATTAACGTGAATGGGCTGATGTACCAGCTTGGCAGCCAGTGGCGGCCCTCGGTATCACTCTCCCCCCAGAGCCGGATGGCCTATGAAGCGGAAGGGGTCGACGAGCGCCTTATTTTCGACTGGGATAGCCAGCGGATCTATTTCGAGACTTCTACAACCTGCCATGAACATGAAGGTGTTTCGGCGGGCTCCACGGAGCTGTCGGGGAACCCGGAGGTGATTTATCGTTGGCAGAAGACTGACAACGCAGTCTCTGAGCTGATCGCGGAGATTCCGCAGTGGGACGGTTCTGCCCTGATTCGGAAGCTGGTGCCGAAGGCCGGGAGTGCTCCCGAGGATTTTGATGGTTTTGTCCTGAGTGAGGGTGGGGCGGAAGTAGCCTCTCTGTTGGTCGGCGCAGAGACAACCTGCAATCCCGATATCGAGGCTGCAGGAATGGATCAGGTGGTCACTACGCAGTACGCCTATGAAATCTCCGGCGTCGAGCCCCAGCCTGCCAATTTTGTCGAGCTGGCACTGGAATATGATACTCGTCCAGTTGAGGGGGGAGCGGAGGGTGATTCGGTAAGCCGGTTGCTGCGTTATGCCTTTCTGGATCCAGCTTTGTCGGATCTGGCCAATGTCGATGCCGGATCCGGTTTTCAGTGGGCGATGTACTACCCGGCGACTCGGGACCCGGAGACTCCCGATCTGATCCGGGAAGCCTACCTCACCAACTATAGCGGTGCTCGAGAGTGCGGAAGGGAATTCGAGGAGACGACTTCTTCCGCCTACGCCAAAGTGGAGTACAGCTATCAGGCGCTGTCGGAATACTTGCTCGGGCTGCTTGACTGAGAGGGATGGATGTCGGGCTTGTGACGTGGGGCGTTGACCGGTCAGTGCATAAAATACAAAAATCCAGGCGCAACAAAGTTGTTCTGGTTGGATGTGATCACGGAGTCTCGGGGATTTTCAGGCCACTTCCTGGGGAAGGAAGTGGTGCCGAGGAGAGGACTTGAACCTCCACGGGGTTGCCCCCACTAGCACCTGAAGCTAGCGCGTCTACCAATTTCGCCACCTCGGCAGATGACTTGCAACGTTAGCTATGTTACTGAATTCGCTTCTGAATTCAAGCTTTTCGTCGCTGGCTGAGGTGCGTCCCTCAACCGATGGCGCGTACTTTAATGATTCCCCCTGACGCTGTCAAACACTTTTTCCAAAAAAGTTTCGGTGGTATTTGTGCCTATCAAATGGTCCCTTGTTAGGCAGCATTGCCATACCAACGTTATACTGCATCAAAATGCAAATTCCGCCGCGCCGATGCGGCTCAAGAACAAGGATCCGAATGGTTTCCAGGAAGAAAGACAAAGGTGATCCTCACGCCGACCGTGAGGCCCAGAAATACGACAACCCCATCCAGAGCCGGGAATTCATACTCAAGCACCTGAAGGACCGGGGGGCGCCAGCCACCCACGAAACCCTTTGTGAGGAGTTGGGGCAAACCTCGCCGGAAGGTATTGAGGCCTTGCGCCGCCGGCTGATTGCCATGTGCCGGGACGGACAGATGATCTGTAACCGCCGTGGTGCCTACCTGCCCATCGAAGAGGCGGATCTGGTTACCGGCAAGGTTACCGGCCACAAAGATGGCTTCGGCTTCCTGATTCCCGATGATGGCGGATCGGACCTGTTCCTCACGGCCCGGCAGATGCGCCAGGTGTTCCATGGCGACCGGGTTGCGGCTCGCGTGGACCGCGTCGATGACCGCGGACGCCGTGAGGGCAAGATCGTCGAAGTGCTTGAGCGCAACACCAGCCAGATTGTTGGCCGGTTTTTCCGGGAGAGCGGCATCAGTTTCGTGGTGCCGGAGAATGCCCGCATCAATCACGAGATACTGGTGCCGGAGGAGCACGTTGGTGAGGCCTACCAGGGCCAGTACGTCGTGGTGGAGATCCTGCGTCATCCCACCGTCCGTACCCAGCCATTAGGCAAGGTGATTGAAATTCTCGGCGAGCACATGGCGCCGGGCATGGAAATCGACGTGGCCATCCGCTCCTACGAGATTCCCCATAGCTGGCCGCCCTCCGTTGGTGAGCAGGCTGCCGCCATCCCCGCGGAAGTGGAAGAGAAGGACAAACAGAACCGGGTGGATATCCGGCATCTGCCGCTGGTGACGATTGATGGCGAGGATGCCCGGGACTTTGATGATGCCATCTACTGTGAGCCCCGCCCTCGCGGGGGCTTCCGCCTGCTGGTGGCGATTGCCGACGTGTCCCACTACGTCCGTCCGGGTACGCCGCTGGATGAAGAGGCGCTGAACCGGGGTAATTCCGTATACTTCCCGGACCATGTGGTTCCAATGCTTCCGGAGAAACTGTCCAATGGCCTGTGCTCCCTGAACCCGGGCGTGGACCGTCTGTGCATGGTGGCGGATATGACACTCAGCGCCAACGGTCGCATCAGTGGTTACAGCTTTTATCAGGCGGTGATGCACAGTCACGCCCGGCTGACCTACAACAAGGTCAGTGACATTCTGGAACGTCCGGATTCCGAGCCCGGCTACCGCTTGAGCCAGCAATACTCCGAAGTACTGCCGCAGCTCTATAATCTCTACGAGCTCTACAAGCTGCTGCGCTGGGCTCGCACCGAACGGGGTGCGATTGATTTCGAGACCACCGAAACCCGGATCATTTTCGATGCCAATCGCAAGATCGAGGAAATTGTTCCGGTTCACCGCAACGACGCCCACAAGATTGTCGAAGAGTGCATGCTGTGTGCCAACGTGGCGACGGCGCGTTTCCTGAAGAAGCACAGTACTCCGGCCCTGTACCGGGTACATGAAGGCCCCTCGGAAGAGCGGCTGGCAGCACTCCGGCTGTTCCTGGGCGAGCTCGGGTTGCAGCTGCGCGGTGGCGACAAGCCGACGTCCGCGGATTACCAGGAGCTGTTGTCCCAGATTGCCGATCGCCCGGATGCCGATGTGATCCAGACCGTGATGCTGCGCTCCCTCAGCCAGGCGGTATACAGCCCGGAGGAGAGTGGTCACTTCGGTCTGGGCTTTGCCAGCTACGCCCACTTCACCTCACCGATCCGGCGTTACCCGGACCTGATTGTGCACCGGGCCATCAAGTCCCGGATCCACAATCCCGAGGTCAAGAAGGATGTGGTCACGCCTCCGGTCACCGATCCGGAACTGGCGGAATATCCCTACGATTATGCCCGCCTGGAACAGCTGGGCGAGCATACCTCCATGACCGAGCGGCGCGCTGATGATGCCACCCGGGATGTCATGGCCTGGCTCAAGTGCGAGTTCCTCAAGGATCACGTGGGCGAGGAATACAACGGCGTGATTTCCGCGGTGGTGCCCTTCGGCTTCTTTGTGGCTCTGGAGGACATCTATATCGAAGGCCTGGTGCATGTCTCCACCCTCAGTGGCGATTACTTCCACCATGACTCCGCCAAGCACCGGATGATCGGTGAACGCACGGCCGTGAGCTTCCGGCTCGGGGACGATGTCCGGGTGCGCGTTGCCCGTGTGGGCCTGGAAGATCGCAAGATTGATCTGGAGCTGGTGAGTCAGCCAAGGCGACGCCAGGCGGACCGGGACGCGCTGGATATGTCCCGTCGCGAGGAGCGCGGAAAAGGTAAGGGTAAGGGCCGCGGTGCAGGTGGCAAGAAAGCCGCCCGGGGCCGGAGCAAGGGTAAGGGCCAGCAGGGCAGTGCCAAGCAGAAGCTGGCTGCCGAAGCCGCCCGCGAAGCCGGGAAGAAGTCCGGCAAGTCCGGACAGGCCGGATCCGGCAAGAAACCCAGGCGTAGAACCCGGAAGTGAGTTCTGAACAGTAACCCGTAACCAGGATCAGAATCAGTGTCCCAGGAATTTGTATTCGGGTGGCACGCGGTTGAGGCAGTCCTCAAGCGCGAGCCGGAAAGATTGCAGCAGGTCTGGATCCAGACCGGGCGCCAGGATAAGCGTGTCAGGGCCATTACCGATGCACTGGACAGCCTCGGCGTGCGCTGGCAGGTGGTGCACCGCCGCGAACTCGATGAGCGGGTCGCCGGCGTTCACCAGGGTGTTGTCGCAGCCGTGTCGGAGAGTCGTGAATGGACGGAGGGTGATCTTCTGGCCCAGCTGGAAAAAAGCGACAAATCGCCGTTTCTGCTGGTGCTCGACGGCGTGACCGATCCCCATAACCTGGGGGCCTGCATGAGAACTGCGGACGCTGTGGGCATTCAGGCGGTCATCGTCCCCAAGGACAAGTCCGCGTCCCTGACCCCGGTCGCTCGCAAGGTTGCCTGTGGCGCGGCTGAAACCGTGCCGTTCGTGCGCGTGACCAATCTCGCGCGTTTCCTGAGATCCCTGCAGGAGCAGGGCGTCTGGTTGATCGGCACTGCCGGTGAGGCCAAAGCCACGCTCTATCAAGCCGATTTCAAGGGGCCGGTTGCCCTGGTAATGGGTGCCGAAGGCAAGGGTATGCGGCGGCTGACGAAAGAACACTGTGACCAGTTGATCAACATTCCCATGTTGGGGCACGTGGACAGCCTGAACGTTTCCGTCGCCACCGGCGTGTGCCTGTACGAGGCGTTGCGCCAGCGTCTTGGTTAACCCTTGCACAGAAGGCGCTGGGCGCCTAGAATACGTCACCCCTTTTTTAAGGGGTGGTTTTTTATTGCCTGAACAAATGGGCAGTAAGACTGCTGCTTTTGATCAAGCCTTTCGTTGTAAAGCCTTATTGATAAAGCAAAAAGAAACCGGCAGCCCGAGGCTGTCACCTCCTTGCTTTCATGCTCAACAGGGCGGCCAAAAGCCGCGCGGTTGAAAAAGGAAGCTGTTTAAACCGTAGGGAGAACTCATGCGTCACTACGAAATCGTATTCATGGTACATCCTGATCAGAGCGAGCAGGTGCCCGCAATGATCGAGCGTTATACCGGCGTCATCACCGAAGATGGCGGCAAGGTACATCGCCTGGAAGATTGGGGCCGTCGTCACCTGGCTTACCCGATCAACAAGATCCACAAGGCTCACTACGTCCTGATGAACGTCGAGTGTTCCCAGGCCGCTATGGACGAGCTGACTCACAACTTCCGGTTCAACGATGCCATCATCCGTGACCTGATCCTGCGTCGCGATGAAGCCGTGACCGACATGTCTCCGATGAAAGCCGCCGAGTCCCGTGAGGACCGTCGTTCAGGTGGCGAAGACCGTCCGCGTCGTTCTGCCGAGTCTGACAGCCGTCAGAAGTCCGAGTCCCAGGACGAAGAAGAGTAATTTACCGGAGTTGAGGAGTTAAGTTATGGCTCGTTTTTTCAGACGTCGTAAGTTCTGTCGTTTCACGGCAGAAGGTGTTAAAGAGATCGATTACAAGGATCTGGACACCCTGAAAGGCTACATCACTGAAACCGGCAAGATCGTGCCCAGCCGCATCACCGGCACCAAAGCACGTTATCAGCGTCAGCTGGCTACCGCTATCAAGCGTGCCCGCTACCTGGCACTGCTGCCGTATACGGACAGCCACGATCACTAAGAACAGATAGACAGGATTTGGGACCATGCGTGCACTAGCACAGTTTGTAATGCGCGGTCCCCTGCAGGCCGGCGGGGTTGCAGCAGTTACCACTGCGATACCTCTGCTGTTCTGGATAGGCGCAGCGGTGGTCGGTCTGGTGATTCTCAGGCTGGGTATCGGGCAGGGGTTGAGTATCGGCCTCTGGGCATTGCTTCCGGCACTGGGCTGGAGCTGGTTCGGGCAGGATCCCACGGCTCTGGCGGTATTGCTCCAGACAATGCTGATGGCGTATATCCTACGAACCACGCTGTCCTGGGAAAGAGCCCTCCTCGGGGGGAGCTTTCTGGCGATTGTCACGGGCCTGATGTTGCCCGTGCTCTATCCCGGTTTGCTGGACGATCTCGTTCAGGCCGGGGTGGAATTTTACGAACAGTACAACGCCGAAGTGGCCCGCACCCTCGGGAGCGATCTCGAGAAGGTGATCCGGGACACGATGAACGCCAGCATGGCGGGTACCTACCTGGCAACGGCCGTGGGTATGACGATGCTGGCCAGGGCATGGCAGGCCGGGCTTTATAACCCCGGTGGCTTCCGGAAGGAATTCCATGCCCTGCGGCTGTCGCCGGTGGTGGCAGTGTTGTGTGCGGTGACCATGTTGATTGGTCCCCTCCTGGGCCTGAATTCGATGTTGCTGGCCTGGGCTGCGGGCACACCCCTGTTCCTGGCGAGTATCGCCCTGGTTCATGGCGTTGTTGGTCGTAAACAGCTAAGCGGGAACTGGCTGGCGATGTTCTACATCGCGTTGTTGCTGCTGGGCCCAAGCCTGATGATTCTGTTAGTGGTTATGGCTTTTGTGGATAGCTGGCTGGATATCCGGGGGCGTATCAAACCTGCCGGGCCGGCTGAATAAAGCACGAAGAGGTTAACGAGATGGAAGTTATTCTGCTCGAGAAAGTTGCAAACCTTGGCTCCCTGGGTGACAAGGTAAAGGTAAAGGCCGGTTACGGTCGTAATTTCCTGCTTCCTTACGGCAAGGCCGTTCCTGCCACCGAAGCAAACCTGAAGGCGTTCGAAGAGCGTCGCGCCGAGCTTGAAAAAGCGGCTGCCGAAAAGCTGGCCGCTGCCCAGGCGCGTGCCGAGGCACTGGAAGGTGCTTCTTTCACCATCAGCTCCAAAGCCGGTGAAGAAGGCAAGCTGTTCGGTTCTATCGGTGTGCGCGACATTGCTGACGCGATCACTGCCGGTGGTACTGAAGTAGAGAAGAGCGAAGTGCGTCTGCCGGAAGGCCCGATCCGGGTGACCGGCGAGTACGACATCGAGCTTCAGCTGCACTCTGACGTTGAAGTAACCGTCAAGCTGGCGGTTGTTGCGGACTGATCCGCAGCAGGTCAACGCCAGGCCGGGGTGACCCGGCCAAGCTTGATTGAACGGGCCCGAACCGGAGACGGTTTCGGGCCCGTTTGTTTCTGGTATTCTTATCAGTTCCTGAGCTTACCCCAATCCTGAAGCGTTCTTATGGCCAAGCCCAATCTGAAACCTGCCAGTACCGACCTCGAAACCAGTCGCATCAAGGTGCCTCCGCATTCGGTGGAGGCCGAGCAGGCCGTCCTCGGTGGCCTGATGCTCGATAACCGTCGGTTCGACGAAATCGCCGAGGTCATTTCGGCTGCGGATTTTTATCGTCAGGACCATCGTCTGATCTTTGGCGCTGTCGAGCGCCTGGCCAGTGAGAGTGAGCCGCTGGATGTGGTGACCCTGGCCGAGTTTCTGGAACGGGCCGGCGACATCGAGGACGCAGGCGGTCTGTCCTACCTGGCCGAGCTGGCGGAAAAGACCCCCGGTGCCGCCAATATCCGCGCCTACGCCGACATCGTTCGCGAGCGCTCGATTCTGCGACAGCTGGTGGAAGTGTCCGGCCAGATTTCCGATTCCGCCTTCAACCCCCTGGGACGAACCAGCAACGAGATCCTGGATGAAGCGGAACGGAATGTTTTCCGGATTGCAGAATCCCGTAACAAGGAAGGTTCAGGCCCCAAGGCCATCAACCCGATCCTGACCCAGACCCTGAGCCGGATAGAGGAACTGTTCGAATCCGGGGAGCAAACCACCGGCCTGACCACCGGCTTCCGGGATCTGGATGAGAAAACCTCCGGTATGCAGCCGGCAGACCTGATCATCGTTGCGGGCCGGCCTTCCATGGGTAAGACCACCTTCGCGATGAACATCGTCGAGAATGCCCTGATCAGCACCGGTACGCCGGTACTGGTGTTCAGTATGGAGATGCCAGCGGACGCTCTGGCCATGCGTATGATCTCCTCCCTCGGGCGCATCGACCAGACCAAGGTCCGGGGCGGCAAGCTGGAGGAAGATGACTGGCCCCGGCTGACCTCCGCCGTGAGCCTGCTCAAGGACAAGCCGTTGTATATTGACGATACCCCGGGTCTGAGTCCCACGGAAATGCGTTCACGCGCCCGCCGCATCGCCCGGGAGAATGACGGAAAGCTGGGCCTGATCATGGTGGATTACCTCCAGTTGATGCGGGTGCCCGGCAACACCGAGGGGCGGACGGCGGAGATCTCCGAGATCTCCCGGTCCCTGAAGGGTATCGCCAAGGAGCTTAGTTGCCCGGTGGTGGCCCTCTCACAGCTTAACCGGAGCCTCGAGCAGCGGCCCAACAAGCGGCCGGTGAACTCGGATCTTCGGGAATCCGGTGCGATTGAGCAGGATGCCGATGTGATCATGTTCGTATACCGGGACGAGGTCTACAACGAGGATACGCCGGACAAGGGCATCGCCGAAATCATCATCGGTAAGCAGCGGAATGGTCCCATCGGTACCGTGCGGCTGGCGTTCATTGGTAAGTACACCAAGTTCGAGGACCTCGCCCACGGCGATTACAGCGATTACGGTGACGACTACTGATGCCCCGCAGCACCATCGCCCGAATCGACTTGCAGGCGCTCCGCGACAATTATGCTCTGGCCCGGAAGCTGGCCGGGAGCGCCCAGGCCATGGCCGTGGTCAAGGCCGATGGCTATGGCCACGGTATCCGTCCGGTGGCGCTGGCGCTGGCGGAAATGGCGCCCAAGTACGCCGTGGCCTGCCTGGAAGAGGCTCTGGCCATCCGTGAAGCCGGCCTCCGTCAACCAGTGGTATTGCTACAGGGCGTGCATGAAGAAGGGGATCTCGCAGGCTGCAACGTGCACGGGTTCGAGCCCGTATTGCACAGCGACGCCCAGCTGACGTGGCTGGATCGGTGCGGAGACCGGCCGGCATTCTGGGTCAAGGTGAACAGTGGCATGAATCGCCTGGGCTTCAGGCCGGCAGAACTACCCGGTGTAATGGCGACAATAGATGCCATGGGAGCCCGCCCCCGACTGCTGGGCTTTGTCACCCATTTTGCCTGTGCGGACGACGCCTCCAGTACCCGAACGGCAGAGCAGACCGAGTGTTTCGTTCAGGGCACCGCAGCCTGGCCGGAGCTGATGCGCAGCGTCGGGAACTCCGCGGCGCACTTTCTTCCTGATCAGCCCCTGTTTGACTGGAGCCGTCCGGGCATCATGCTTTATGGCGGCTCTCCGTCTCTCGGTAAGATCGGACCGGAGCTGGGCCTGAAGCCGGTGATGACGCTGGAGGCCCCCTTGATCAGTACGCGGATTGTGAAGGCAGGGGAGGCCGTCGGCTATGGTTCGAGCTGGGTAGCGGAACAGGACACCCTGATGGGTATGGTGGCTATCGGCTACGGCGACGGTTATCCGAGGCACGCCGGCACCAACACTCCCGCCGCAGTCGGTGGCCGGCGCATCCGGCTGATCGGCAGGGTGTCGATGGATATGCTGGCCGTGGATCTCACCAACGCGCCGGACGCCCGGCCCGGTGACACGGTGGAGTTGTGGGGCGAGACGATAGCCGTGGATGAGGTGGCGGCCTGTGCCGGCACCATCTCCTATGAACTGATGACCGGTGTCACCGCCCGGGTGCCGCGGGAATACCGCTAACGCCCGGCCCCAGCTCAGCCTGCTTCCGGTTCGTGAATGATCTCCTCGATGAAGTCGAGGATGGCCGCGAGGCTGCGGTCGTCCAGTTTTTTCAGTACCTTGTGGACGACCATCTTGCTGCCCTTGAGCATACTGCTGATGCCCATTTTGGCCATGCCCAGCATCATGCTGCTGGCCTTGAGTCGGCGAAGGGGTTCCAGGAAGAAGAAGTCCAGGCCTTCCTCGGTCATTTCGACGATCAGCTCGTAGAGCTTGTCGATTGCTTCTTTATCGGCCTTGCCGCGTTCGCGGAGTTCACCCACGGTGTACAATGCACGGGTTCGGAGTTCGTCCGGTATCGGCGCAACAATATGGCTCTGTTGTTTCAGCATGTGGCTTCCCGTTGTTGTATGCTCTTGAAAGAGATAGCAAAGATATAAGACGCTGGCGTGTCAGGCCGAGTGTTATTCTAAGAGGCCCGGCCAACAAACCATTGGCCTTACCGTTTCGGGCCGTCCGTCACCCAAGTGAAAACCTGGAGGCATTGATTCCTCGTGCACGTACTTGTTGTCCATGACTACGGCCCCCTGGGGAAAGTCCTGCTGGAGCGCCTGCGGGAAACCCACCTGCAGATCAGTCCGCTGCTGGTCAGTGACGCCGCCAGTGCCGATCTCAATGCCCTGGATAACTGGATTCCCGAAGACACCGACCTGATCGTCAACGCCCTGTGGCTGGCGGACCCGGAAGTCGCGCAGAAGGCCCCTGAGGATACCCACAAGGCAGCGTTCTCGTTGCCCGTCGCCATGGCCGAGCATGCTCGGGAGCATGGTATCGCCCTGTTCCAGCTGTCCTCCTGCTATGTGTTCGATGGTCGGAAGCAGAGCGGCTACATCACGTCCAATCCGGGCCAGCCGATGAACGAGCTGGGGAACTGGCAATGGGAGTGTGAGCAGGCGTTACGTTCGTTGCTCCCCAGGCACATCATTCTGCGCACTGGCTGGAGCCTGGTGCGGTTCATTCGCAAGGTGCAGGCCAGCACAGCCGCCGGAGAGACCCTGTCGCTACCTGGGCGGTGTCGGGGGCAGCCGGTTGCCGTCAAGGACCTGGCGCGGGTCATGACTGCGGTCATTCTGCAGCTGGATTGTGGTGCCGAGGTTTGGGGTACTTACCAGTATGCCGGTGCCGAAGAAATCAACCTCTATGAGCTGGGGCTGGCCATCGCAGGTTTGCCGGGCATTCCCGAGGGAATACGGGTGGTTGATGAGGTCCCGGACTGGGGCCATCTGGAGCCGGTGAATACCACGATGATCTGTACCAAGATCCGCAATACCTTCGGTATCAAACAGCAGCCTTGGCGGTCAGGGCTGGTGGAGGAGCTGGCGATGCTGAAGAACCGGGAAGGGAAGGAGACGACGGAGACAGCCGGGTAGGTTGAAGATAGCGTCAATGAAAATGGGGTCAGAAGAAGGCTTTCTTCTGACCCCGTCTTGGATCTTCTGACCCTGCGTTAACCGTCTGACTAGCAACCCTGGCGGGAAAACTCCCGGGTCACCGTCTGCAGGGCTTCCACGTCCAGTAGCTCCACTTCCCGGCCGCGGGCGCGGATCAGACCCTGGTTCTGGAAACGGGTAAACACGCGGCTGACGGTCTCCACCGCCAGGCCCAGAAAGTTGGCGATGTCATTCCTGGCCATCGGGAGGCTGAAATTGGTCGGCGACAGCCGGCGGCGCTGGAAGCGGCTTGACAGGGATAGCAGCAGGGCGGCGATTCGCTCCTCTGCTGTATTCTTGCTCAGCAGCATGGCCAGCTGATGGCTGTTCTGGATCTCCTGGCTCATCAGGTGGTACATGTGGTGCTGCAGTTCCGGCATCTTGCCGGTCAGTTCTTCCAGTTTCTCAATCGGAAACTCGCAGATACTGGTGCGTTCCAGGGCCTTGGCCGTGCAGGCATAGGTCTCGCCGCTCATGCTGTCCAGTCCTACCAGTTCACCTGGCATGAAAAAGCCTGTGACCTGTTCTTCACCACCTTCGGTAATGATGGATGTCTTGATAGAACCGCTCTTTACCGCAAAACAGGAGCGGAATGGAGTGCTCTGATCAAAGATGTGCTCACCGCGATTGAAGATACGTCCCTGCTGGACGATGTCTTCCAGGCGCTCGAGTTCGTTTTCTTCAATGGCCAGAGGCAGACAGAGGTTGCTCAGACTGCACTGGTGACACGAGGCTTTGAGGGGCGAGTTCTTACGAATGGGGATTGCTTGCGCCATAGCGGATGAACCGTCCAAATTGATCCATATCAACCTCGTACCTTAATACGTACAGAGCCTTTTGCCAATGATCAATCGCATGGCGGGCCAAAAAATTATGCGTGGTGGCGGCCCTGAAGCCGCCACCACTGGCAGTCAGACCTTTTCGAAGATCAAGGACGCGTTGGTGCCGCCGAAGCCGAAGCTGTTCGACATCACGCAATCCAGCGACATATCCCGGGCCTCGGGGCCCACAATCGGCAGATCCCGGATCTTTTCATCGGCATCGAGCAGGTTCTTTGTGCCGGCTGCGAAACCGTGCTGCAACATCAGCAGCGAATAGATCGCTTCCTGAACCCCGGCGGCACCGAGTGAGTGCCCGGACAGGGATTTGGTGGAGGAGATGGCCGGAATCTCGCTGCCAAAGGTGTTCTTCACCGCGCCCATTTCTGCGACATCGCCCACCGGGGTGCTGGTACCGTGGGCATTGATGTACTGAACCTTGCCACGGATGGTGGCCATGGCCTGTTCCATGCAGCGCTGGGCGCCTTCACCGGAGGGGGCAACCATGTCGTAACCGTCGGAGGTGGCTCCGTACCCGGTCAGCTCAGCAAGGATATTGGCACCGCGTTTTTTCGCGTGCTCGTATTCCTCAAGCACCACCATGCCACCGCCACCGGCGATGACAAAACCGTCACGGCCGCTGTCGAACGGGCGCGAAGCGGTCTCCGGAGCGTCATTGTACTTGGTGGAGAGCGCACCCATGGCATCGAACATCATGGTGAGGCTCCAGTCCTCCTCTTCACCGCCGCCGGCGAACACGATGTCCTGCTTGCCGGACTGGATCTGCTCCATGCCGTGACCGATACAGTGGGCGCTCGTGGCGCAGGCTGAGGACATGGAGTAGTTCACACCACGGATCTTGTAGGCGGTGGCCAGGCAGGCAGAGACGGTGCTGGTCATGATGCGGGGCACCATGTATGGCCCGATGCGCTTCACACCGCGCTCACGCATCGTATCTGTGGCTTCCACCTGACTGGAGCAGGAGGCGCCGCCGGATCCTGCGATCAGGCCGGTGCGGTCATTGGAGATCTGGTCCCCGCTCAGACCGGCCTGGGCAATGGCCTGCTCCATCGCCAGATAGCTGTACATGGCGGCAGGCCCCATGAACCGGCGCACCTTGCGATCGATCACCGAGGTGTCTACGTCAACAGAGCCGGAAACCTGGCTGCGGAAACCCTTGTCTTTGTAGGTTTCATTGAAACGAATCCCGGATTTGCCGTTTTTCAGGCTGTCCAGGACCTCTTCCAGGGAATTTCCCAGGCAGGAAACGATACCCATACCAGTGACGACGACGCGTCTCATGCTCTTCCTCCTTCAGCGGCCGCCGATCAGCGAGCCAGCAAAACATTGACAATATTTGACAGTGTAGGCCCTTTGTCGCCCGGGTTATATTTGACCTTGGTACGGGGGAGCTCAAATTTTCATTTTTTCTCTGCCTTGCGGGCCTCTTCCTCGGCAGCAATCCGGGCTTCCTGTTCAACCATTTCCGGCGTTTCCAGGGAAATCCGCCCCAGGGTGCCGGAGCGGAATTCATTGAGTAACACCTCGGCCACCTTGTGCAGGTCCGGTATGCCGCCGCGGGCAAAAAACCTTCGTTTTTCGGCAATTGCGTCCATCAGGCCGATACCGTCCGCTGGTAATTCGTCGAGACCATAGCGGGTCCGGACGAGTTCCGGATAGGACTCAAGCAGGTAATCCGCCTCGAAAAGAGCAACGTCCTCGAAATCCAGTACGGCACTCCGAATGGCGCCGGTGATGGCCAGGCGATAGCCACAGGCCTCCGGCGACAGCTTGGGCCACAGAAAGCCCGGGGTGTCATACAGCAGGATGTTACCCGGCAACTTGATGGCCTGCTGGGCCCGGGTCACTGCCGGCTCGTTGCCTGTTTTCGCCACCGGTCGACCCGCCAGGGTATTGATGATGGTGGATTTGCCGACATTGGGGATGCCCAGGATCATCACTCTCAGGGCACTTTTCTGGCGATCGTGGTCCGGGGTCATTTCCTCCGCCAGCTTGAGGATGTCCAGGGCCTCGCCACGCTGGTTGTGAGTCAGGGTGATGGCACGGACGCCGCGCTCCTTCTCCAGCCACGCCTGCCAGCGCTCGGTGATCACCGGGTCTGCCAGATCCCGTTTGTTCAGGACCTTGATCAGAGGAGTATCGCCGCGCAGGGACGGAACCAGCGGGTTTTCGCTGCTGAAAGGGATGCGCGCATCCAGGACCTCGATAATGAGGTCCATCTGGGGCATGACCTTCTTGATCTCCTTGCGGGCCTTGTGCATGTGCCCTGGAAACCAGTTAATTGCCATCTTTTGTACTCCGGCCGTGTTCAATCGGCGCCATTATGAAGGGGAATGGATAAAGTTTCACATTTCATTGAGTCCGCGTGTGTGGCGGGCTGAGGGGAAGTCGGATGAGACGTGTGTATAAAAAGGGGGGATATCGGGATGAAATCCTCGGTCCGGATGTTTTAGGGTGTAACACCTGAATCGTGAAATTTACGACTGTTGGTGGTTTTCTGGTAGTGGCCACCCCAATAACGGAGATGTTTATGAAGCTTGTAAAGTTCCTGGGAACTGCCCTCGTGGCACTGACTCTCTCTGCCCCGACCTTCGCCCAGCAGGCGGCTGGTGGACAGCCGGACCAGGTAGATCAGCTGGCACAGATGGTCGGTCTGTCCGATGATCAGCAGACCGAGATCCGCGCCATTCTCGAAGATATGCAGGGTAAGATCGGTGAGTTGCGCCAGGAAGCCCAACAGATCCAGCAGCAGATGCAGGCAGAGATCAAGGCTGACTATGACGAATCAGCGATCCGTGAAAACGCCGAGGAACTGGGTGACCTGACCGGTGAGATCGCCGCACTCTCCACCCTGATGCAGGCCAAGGTGGACAGCGTGTTTACCCAGGAGCAGCGTGACGAGCTGGACAAGCGCATGCGCCAGATGCAGCAGCAGATGCAACAGCAGCGTCAGATGCAACAGCAGATGCAGCAGCAACAGCAAGGCCAGTAATCCCGGCCCAAAACCCTGGCCAGGGAGTATCCCGGCCGGGGTTAGCATAAAAAATCCCCCGTCGGAGCCGTCCGCACGGGGGATTTTTTCGTAAGGGGCGGCCGTCAGTCGACAGCTTTTACCGGAATCTGCATGGCATTGTCTGGCTTCGGGACTTCCGGTACGGCCAGGCCAAGGTTGTTCTTGTCGAAGACCTTGTCGGCGCGATAGCTGGAGCGCACCATCGGGCCGGACGGAACTTCCATGAAACCTTTTTCCAGACCGATTTCACGGTAGCGGTTGAACTCCTCGGGGGTGACGTAACGCTCCACCGGCAGATGGTTCGGGGTGGGGCGCAGGTACTGGCCGAGGGTGAGGATGTCGACACCGATCGCACGCAGGTCATCCATGGTCTCGAGAATTTCCTCTTCGGTCTCGCCCAGGCCCAGCATCAGGCTGGTCTTGGTGAGAACATCGGGCCGGTGCTTCTTGGCGTGGGCCAGCACGCTCAGGGTTTTCTCATAGCCGGCCCGCGGGTCACGCACATGGCTGGTCAGGCGTTTGACCGTTTCCACGTTCTGGGCGAATACGTCCAGCCCGGAATCCACGACCCTTTCCACGTCGCTCATCACCGCGTCGAAATCAGGGGTCAGGGCTTCCACGGCCACTTCCGGGGTGCGCTGTTTGATTGCGGCCACGCAGGCGGCGTAGTGGGCAGCACCGCCATCGTCCAGGTCATCCCGGTCGACGGAGGTCAGCACGATATAGCGCAGGCCCATCAGTTCCACCGACTTGGCGGTGTTCTCGGGTTCGTCCGGGTCCAGCCAACCTTTGGGATTGCCGGTATCCACCGCGCAGAACTTGCAGGCCCGGGTGCACACCGAGCCCATCACCATGATGGTGGCAGTACCATTGGTCCAGCATTCGCCGATGTTCGGGCAATGGGATTCCTGGCACACAGTGCTCAGCCGATGTTCGCTGACATTGCGGCGCACCGCATCATAGCGCTCGCCGCCGGGCATACGTGCCCGCAACCACTTGGGCTTGCGCTCCACCGGCTTTTCTTCCGTGCTTGCGGAGGAGGTGCGTTTGACGCCGTCCTTGATGGCGGAGAATCCATGCTCGCTGCGGAATTTGGTACCACTGGTGACGCGGGGCTTTGCGCTTTCGCTCATTGACCGGAAACTCTCATATGAAAGGTATGGAGAACTCTAAAGATTAAAGCGAGGAGGGCGCAGTTACAAGGCGGGTACGGGCAATCACGGGGTGTCCGGGCACGACATTGGTCGTACCCGGATGAGATAGATCAAGCCTGGGATTTCTCCAGGGCCTGGGTGATGTCGGCAATGATGTCATCGGCGTGTTCAATGCCAATGGACAGGCGTACCAGGTCCTCGCTGACACCCGCGCTCTTCAGCTCCTCGGGGTTCAGCTGACGGTGCGTGGTGGTGGCCGGATGACAGGCCAGGGACTTGGCATCGCCGATGTTCACCAGGCGCAGGATCATGTCCAGGGCGTCGATGAATTTCGCGCCGGCGTCACGGCCACCCTTGATGCCGAAGCTAAGGATACCGGAAGCCTTGCCCCCGCAAATCTTGTCACAAGTGGCCTTGTAGGGGCTGTTGGCCAGGCCGGCATAGTTCACCCATTCCACGGCGGGATGATCCTGCAGGAACTGTGCAACCTTCTCGGCATTCTCGCAGTGGCGTTCCATGCGCAGCGCCAGGGTCTCCAGGCCCTGCATGATCAGGAAGGCATTGAAAGGCGACAGCGCCGAACCGGTGTTGCGCAGCGGCACCACCCGGCAGCGACCGATAAAGGCAGCCTCGCCCAGCGCTTCGGTGTAGACCACGCCGTGGTAGGAAGGATCCGGTTCGTTCATCATGGGGAACTTGTCGGCACTGGCTTTCCAGTCAAACTTGCCGGAATCCACCACCACACCGGCAACCGTGGTGCCGTGGCCGCCGATGTACTTGGTCAGGGAGTGGATCACGATGTCGGCGCCGTGCTCGAACGGGCGGCACAGGAATGGGGTCGCTACGGTGTTATCCACGATCAGCGGAATACCGTGTTTGTGGGCAATCTCGGCCCACTTCTGGATGTCCACCACGTTGCCCGCCGGGTTGCCGATGGATTCGCAGAACAGGGCCCGGGTCTGGACGTCGATGGCATTCTCGACGGCCTCGAAATCGTCATGGGGCACCATCTTGCACTCGATGCCCTGGTTGGGCAGGGAGTGGGCGAACAGGTTGTAGGTGCCGCCATAGAGCTGGCTGGTGCTGACGATGTTGTTGCCGACTTTGCAGATGGTTTGCAGGGCGTAAGTGATTGCCGCCATGCCGGAGGCCACGGCGAGGGCGCCAATACCGCCTTCCAGGGCTGCCATCCGCTCTTCGAGCACCGCATTGGTGGGATTCATGATGCGGGTGTAGATGTTGCCCTGGACCTTCAGGTCAAACAGGTCGGCACCGTGCTGGGTGTCGTCGAAGGTGTAGGAGGTGGTCTGGTAGATCGGAGTGGTGGCCGCCTTGGTGGTCGGGTCGCTCTTGAAGCCTGCGTGAAGGGCGAGAGTTTCCGGTTTCATCGCAACATTCCTTGCTGGTGGATTATTCTTGATTGGATCGGGACACCGAGTATGCCATAGGTAGTGGAACCGGAGCACAGTTCCAAACCTCATATGGTTATAAGGCGAATGTGTTCGTAGGTGACAGCTGACCTCCCGGCCGATGACACCCGGAAGCTCGCGTCGATATCCGGCCTTTCTATACCAGTGCTCCATGTACCATGGCCCGGAGTTCCTGTCGGACCGAGTAGGACGACGAGGGCATCAGCTGGGTCATGAAGATCATCACCATATCCTCACACGGGTCCACGAAGAAGTTGGTACTGGCCAGGCCGCCCCAGCCAAACTCACCTTCGGAGCCGTTGCTCAGGGACTTCGCCACATCCGTTTTCACGGAGAACCCGAGCCCGAACCCGCTGCCCTCGTAGGGCGTCTCGCTGAATCCACCAATGGACAGTGCTGGAAGGTCCTGGTTGCCGGGCAGATGGTTCCGGCGCATGAACTCCAGGGTCTTGCGGCCAATAATCCGCTGGCCGCGGTATTCGCCTCCCTGGCACAAGGCCTGGGCAAAACTGTGGTAATCGTCGATGGTGGAGACCAGACCGCCACCGCCGGACAGGAACCTGGGTGGTCTGGTGAACCTGGAGCGCTCCGGGTCGTCCTGGAGTTTCATGGTGTCACCCGGCTGGTGCAGGTAGCAGGCGGCAAAGCGGTCCAGCTGATCCGGCCGGACCTGGAAGCCGGTATCCACCATGCCCAGGGGTGAAAAAATATGCTCTCGGAAGTAGTCGTCCAGCGGTTTGTCGGCCAGCAGCTGGACCAGGTAGCCCACCACATCGGTTGAAACCGAGTAGTTCCATGCCGTGCCGGGCGAAAACTCCAGTGGTAGCTCGGCCAACCGGTCCAGCAGTTTGTCGAGGGTCAGAATGGAACTGCCGTCCAGCTTGAGCTGCCGGTAGGCGGCGTCGACATTGGTCCGCTCCAGAAAGCCATAGGTCAGGCCCGACATGTGGGTCAGCAGGTCCCGGATGGTCATGGTGGTTACCGCGGATTCGGTTTCGAACTCCGGATAGGTCCCACCTTTATAGACACGCAGGTCGCGCCAGGAGGGGATGTACTTGTGCACCGGGTCATCCAGCAGGAACCTTCCTTGTTCGTACAGCTGCATCATCGCAATGGACGTGACCGGCTTGGTCATGGAATAGATCCGGAACAGGGTGTCCCGCCGGGCTGGTCTGTTGCGCTCGACATCCATCAGACCCTGGGCGTTCACCCAGACAATCTGGCCATGGCGTGCGACCAGCGTCACGGCACATGGCAGTTTGCCGGGACGAATGTAATGGTCGTCAAGGTGTTGGCTGATTCGTTCCAGGCGCTCGAGCGACAGCCCAGCGACGACATCGGATTCCCGCATGGACAGATCCTGTGACTAAAAGGGGAAGCTTAATTTATTCCCGGGGATGGGAGAAGGGCTGGTATGGGTCAGGTGCGCCAGCGTCGGTCCCGGTGCCGTCCACCCAGGTTCATGGACACGAAAATGATGGTGTAGGCAACCAGGATCGAGGCGCAAATAAACAGCGCCTGGGACGGGCGTTCGGCAATAATCAGGACTGCCGGAAAGGTGATGGTCAGAACCACGGCAAGTTCCAGGAAGATCTTTTTCATGTCGCTACAGGGATACACTGGTGGAAAGGCAGGCGATTGTACCCGGAGGTCGGCCGCAGGCCATTGAGACTTTGGAATGAGAAGGTGTCAGTCCTCCTCCTCGTTGTCACGGAGCCTGGCCTGTTCCCGAAAGTAATCCTGTATGGAGCCAGAGAAGAAGATGGCCACATACGAAAGGAAGAGACCGACCGAGATTGCCAGCATTTTTAGATCAAAACCGGAAAACACCAGGGCGGAAACGAGGATCAGAATTGTGAGAAAGGCCACCTCTGTGGGAGATGTCTTCATGCGGGCTTGGTGCTCCCATCGGCATGTTGAACTTGCTCTGCCGATGATAGGGCAATTGGCCGGAGGGGATTGTCAAAGGTTGTTTAAGGGATGTGCAATAATGCAAAAAATGGTCGTACGGTAAGGATGGGTCCCCGGAGCAGGAGGGGGGGGGCAGCCACAAAAAAAGGGTTGCGATGGTGGTCGCAACCCTTTTCGGAATACTGGTAGCAAGGGGCGGAGTCGAACCGCCGACCCCAGCATTATGAGACCTGTGCGGGACAGGCAAAGAAGTACTGAAACGTTCAAACCCGGGAGTGTACGAGAATCGAGGACTCCTAAAAAGGACTCTATTCGGCATAGCGGTAGTCACTGGGTCAACTCTCGCTTGAGGTTGTGTCTTCTAGTTCTGGGTAGAGTTCGTCTATCAAGCCGATTTCCCTATCTGATTCATTTCTATATAAAAATAAAGGGCCGCGATAATGTAATGTATAAAGGACTAGTCTATAAAATAAACCAAGGCTTATAAATGTCCTCCGAATGTCTTTTTTTCTTAAGCTTTCTCCATTCTTAGATGTTTTTGGGTGAGCTGTGGCATTTCTAAGATCAATCCAATTCTTAACGTGAAAGGAGTCCACAATCTGATGTTCGGCAAGTATATTTAGGCATTTTTTAGGGTGTAAGTTTCCCCATCGTTCCACATATTTCATTATTGATTTCAGGTGATCTTTTTTTATGTCAATTTCTTGTATTTTTTCGATAATTAATTCTTTTTCCTCTTCTAGTTTTGGGTTTGAGTAATGCTTTGACATTTCTGGTATTAATATATCATTCAATAGTCCTTCTACTGCCACCCCTAGAGTTAGCATAGGCACGCTAAATTCGTCGGATAAAAAGGAATGCCAAATTCTTTTCCAATGCAAGTATAGGCTTGAGAAGTAACTTGGGTGTTGATGGCTTAACTCTATGGCGTTTATTAAAATAGAATAGTGAAAGTCGTCAAGCATTTTCCCGTCGGAGCCTGCCACACGACCGGATACGGGAGGTGGTATTGTGATGTTTGATTTTGATTTGATTGTAGATAGTATCGTCGATTTGACTTCTTTCTTGTATATTGTTTGTTCAAAATAGGGTTGAAGGTAAGATCCAGATGTGAAGCCTAGATAAAATAAAGTCGCATTTTTTAGTAAGGTTGCATGATTTTTTGGGCTTCTTATTGATAATTCGGTATGCGACTTATGGTCTATGATATTAATTTCATAATTTTTTTGAGTTATTCGCGTTTGATTCCATGAGAACTCCTTATGACCAAGAGTTGATTCGGTCGTATTGCTTACATTTTTTGGTATGTCGCATGGCTCTCTGAAGTGAAGTTCGATATGGTATTCTTCATCAGAGGACTCATACGGGTGTTGTATGTTGTTCTCAATATTTAGCAAATCTATATGGAGTATGTAAGGAACTTTGCCCACGGTAATCGCATGATGTAGTCCAGGAGTTATTTTGAAGCCAAAAGAGGTGAGAGTGTGTCCGTCTATGGTTTTGGCTTCCAAGAAAAGTGTTTGTTTTTCATCTAACGAATCTATGGGTATTGAAGTGCCTGATAAAATGAATTCGGCCAAGGTGTTGCAGATAAACTCTAAAAGCAAGCCACCGGATTCGTTTAATTTAATGATTCCGTAGCCTTCTAGCTCTACGCCGTCGTCCAGCTTTTTTTGTGTGATATTTACTTTATGACAATGGATTGTTAGCTTTGAATCTCTTATATCCTTTAGTAAATCGCGATCAATAAGCATGGTTTTCTTTTTAGTCGGTTGGATGCTTCAGTTATAGGCAACGGTGGTGCGCCTCTGGTCGAGTTAAAGCTCTCGGGTACTGTTCTCTAGTTTTTCAGAAAATATATTCGATGTTTACCTAGAGGTGGTTATTTTAGAAGTCTTTGATGCTGATTTTCTCGCACCAGGCAGTTCCTTAGCCAAGCTTTCACCTTTTTCTACGATTTGGTGCAAAATATTTGGGAAATATTCCGCATCTTCCGTGTTTATGTTTAGTTTTACAGCTGTTCCATTTACGGGGATTGGTCTTATTATTTCTTTGCTATTTTGCCGGTGAAGAATCTTAGTATTTGAGGTTATCGAGAAATCCCCAAATTGTTTGCCAAGCTCAGATATGACATAAAGTCCAAACCCGGAGTTTTGCCATTTATCTCTGTCATTTTCGGGGGCGGTTTCTTTTGATATTCCAGGCTTTAATGAAAGTTTTATTGCTTCAGCTGCATCTTCTACTTGATGTACTTTTGATATTGTCTCAAATATTCCTACACCTTGATCGGCGATGGCTATTTCAGAGTGGCCGTTTCTCCATTTTTGGGCCATTAAAATACACTCCTCAGCTTCGGAATGTTCAAAAACGTTTCTTATTACTTCTCTTATGCAATAAGAAAGCATCTCTGCTTTCATGATTTCGGATTCCTTTCCAAATATTATTCTTGCAAGTTGAAAGCTTTTTCTGGTTATGTTTTCTTGAATAATGTCATTTTCAGATCTTAGATCTTCTTCTTTAATTGTAGTTATTGGTATGTATCTAGAGTTTCCTTCTCCGGATCCAACTTTTCGTCCTTCGTTGATCCCTATGAAGTGAAAAAAACAAAAGTGTTTGAGGTATGTGATTGCGCTGTTTTTGCTCGCTGTTCCATAGGCTGTTGTTTTTAGTCCTTTATTATTTCTTTCATGGACGAATTCACGTATGCCTATCGCAGATAAAAGTGTTCCGTAAGGGTAAACAAATTTTATTGGGTTGAAGTCTATCGCAACATGATCTTTTTCAATTTTGCTAAACAGATCTTCAAGAAATGCTGCAACATTTGAGTCTGTGAATTGCGCAGGGCATCTAACAAAAGCTGATTTTCTTGCAGAATTAATCAAGTCCATTTTTCTTAGAGTCATATTTTGGCGCTATCCTTTTCTGCGTATGGTTAGCTAATGCATTTATCTTCTAGTTTTTGCAGAACTTTAAAACCTTCGATTTTTGACGTTCGCTTTCAGCTTGCTGTCTCCAAAAATCACACATCTGGTGACTCATTCGGCTTTCTTGCGCAGCTCGCCTCCCTTCTTCCTTGGCTACTTCGACTTGCATCCTGTACTTTTGCTGTAAGCGTACGCTTTCTTGTACCGCGATACGTTTCCAACGCTCACGCTCGATACCGCTCATTTCCCAAAGGGCAGTACCTTCATGGTTTACATAGCAATTAGGGTACAGTCTTAACGCGTCAGGTCGAGAACAACGATTATTCCACATCGTTTCTACGACATTCTTGGCATACGCCTTGGAGGCGTTCGTTATAGTTTTGGAAACTGGGTCTGCTTGTGCTGTTTCCAAAAGAGAGAGCGATATTAGAAAAATCCATAGTCCTTTCATTACAGCTTCCCTTAGTCTTGCCGATCTCGGAACCATCTCTCCATTGCTTTTCGCGTTAATGCTATCCCTCGGCGTGACTGTCTAACTTTGAGTTAACTTCGTCATATTCAGGACTTGTTTGCTCTATTTCCGGTGCGATCTCTCCACTTATCAACCAGAGCCTGTACTGGGGAAACACTCTCTGTATTACCTCTAATTCCTCTGTGCTCATTCGCACCTTTTTATAAGTCACACTCAGCCATCGGCTGTGAGGGATGTCGCTCTCTCGTGCGATCGAGTCCACTCCGGCCTTCTTGATCAATGTTCTGGCTCTTTCCTGTATCGATCCCATCGCTGCCTACGAAAATACTTGACTTCAAATATTGAAGTGCTAACTTGAGTATGTGACTTCAATAAATGAAGTGAAACTGTCCAGTAATGAACGGAAATGAACTATTGACCATGATAGACGAACAACTGGCTGAACGCATTAAAGACCTCAATTGGCCACCGCTGATGGAATGGCACGAGTTCGCCGATTGGGTCCGCGTTGATCCTGGAGTCGTAGAGGGCTGGATCAAGCGCGCCTACATCCCGACCCATAAGATCGGTCGTCACCGCATGGTCAATATTGTCCGTTTGCTCGAACACATGGAGCAGGAGGACTGGCAATGATCCGCAAAGTGTCGCGCAAGCCAGGGCAGGGCATGACCCTTCCGAACCTGAATACAGCCGCTTTTGCCTTCCAGGGCCCACGTCCGTCCTCTGCGCTCACCCCCGATGCCCTGGAAGGCCTTTTTGACACCCTGGCCCAGCGCCTTGGCCAGCTGTGCGACGTCCGCACCGACCACCCGTGCGACTACCTCGCCCGCTGCAAGGCCGGGTTCACCGACGCGCTTATCAACGAACTGGAAGCCAGGAACTACCACAGCCCGGCCTTTGATCGCCTCATCCAACTGAGGGACGCCTGGGACTGCGGCCAGCTGGATCTTCCCACCGTCACGGAGACGCAACCATGAGCTACATCCCCCCAAGACAGGACCAGGTGGAGGACAAGGAACGCCGCTTCTACGTGGTGGCCCCGAGTTCCTGCTACCTGCAACTCCAGCAGGAAGCCATCCAGCGTGGCACAGACCTGTGGACCCTCTGCGGTTCGGTCCTTCGCGCCTGGTTAGAGGCTGGCTGCCCGAACTTTGGCTTCCAGGGGGATGCCCCTGAAAAGTCTTCGAGTCCGCCCCCGTCATCGTCACCACTCGCGCACGACCAGGGGGCCGGGCAGTGAGCGCTGCAAGGCTGGCGCCCCGCGCCAGGGCCGAAGGCCCCCTGGCCTTGTGGCGGTCGCTGACTGGTCCACAGTGCGCATCCGGAGTGGTGAGGGTGATGGGGGAGGACGACCGCCCCTTGATTCCGAGCCAGGAGCACAAGCAGCAAGCGCAGCTTGCCAGAGATTGGAATTAACCCGCCCGGTACCGGGCCAACACCGAAAGCACCACCCAACACCAGAGGACAGATGCAATGGAAAACTACCTGAACCTGATGATCATCGGCGCCACCCGCTACGACATCGACGGCAACAAAGGCGGCTCCCTGTGGGCTTATTCCCCGGCTGAAGCCGACGATGACAACCGCGTCGGCAACGAAGTCATGAAGATCACCTGTGACTACAAGCACATCGACCAGCTGCGCAACCACGCCGACCGCCTGCCGGCCATGTTCACCGTCAAGGCCCAGATGAAAGCCGGTGCCGGCGGCAAGATCACCTTCAAGGCCCTGGAGCTCAAGCCCCAGGACACCGTGAAGAAACCCGCTGCCTGAGGTCCGGGGTAGCACCTTATGAACGTCATCACCTGCGAAGGTGAATGGATACAAGGGACCCAGGGCATTGAATGCACCGGGACCCTGCAAAGCATTCCTTACCAGGACGTCGACGTCCTGTTTCAGGAATACCTGGCACCGGATGTCGAGATCATCGGCCTGGTGTCAGGGATCGCCCTGACTCTCTTCGTCACCGGGGTCGGTGCCGGGCGAGTCGTTCAAATCATGAGAAAAGTCTGAGGTACACGCTATGAACGAAGTTATCGAAATGGAAAAGCAGGACAACGGCAAGACCTGGGGCATGGCCCGCGCTCGCTTCGGCAAAGGACTGGCTAAGGCCGGTGCTGTGGTTGCGGCGGCTGGTACATCCCTGAGCGCCTTCGCCGTGGATCACACCGCCACCATCACCGCGGCACAGACCGATGCCACCACCAACACCACTGCTGCTGTGGCTGCCGTTATCGGTGTCGCTGCCGTGGTCTTCGGTGTCGGCATCGTGCTGCGTCTGATTAACCGGTAATGCTGACCAGCATCTTAATAGCCTGTCTCTGGACAGGCTGTTTCGTTGCAGGGTATCGCACTGTCTAGGGCCGGTTTCGACCGGCCTTTTTTCATTGAGGTCTGGCATGACTAAGTATTTATCGGTTTTTCTTTTGCTGATCCTGTCTGAGTTCGCGCAGGCGTCTCCTTTTTATGCGCCCGCCAGTGCCAATGCCTGTCCGAAGCTCCAAGACGCTTGGTTTGCGGACCTTTCTCAGCTTCAGGCGCTGACCTATTACTGCTCCTCCAGTCTTCAGAATGCTGACACTTTCGGCTCCATTGGTACGCCCCAGGCGGACGGGACTTACACCGTTACCATCGACGGCACTCAATATACGCTTCCCAGGTACAGGGTGACGGTCTATTACAACGGAGCCTCCAATCCTGGCGTCACCTATCTGGATTTTGCCGGCGTCGAAGATCCTCCGATGCCCTGCGACCCGCCCAATTGGAAAGATCCGGAAACGGGCCAATGTCTTGCCCCTAAAACGGTGGAGCAGTGCGAGGAACTGGGGCAGTTGTATAACCCGGATAATTCCCAATGCGTCACCACCTGTCCTTCGGGTGGGTCCCTGGGTAGCTATTGCCTGACCCAGCCCGATCCGGCCTGTTCGCCGTCCTCCCCGGATTATCAGGGCACGGCCGGCTGGGGCGACGATCATCGCTACGTCTGCTCCGGCGAAACCTCCTGTGGGTCCGGGCAATCCTATGCCTTCCGGGAAATGGACGACGGCTCCTGGAGTGGCGTCTGTGTCTCCGATGAATCCAACCCGCCGGTGTGCCCCGGTGGCTTTGACAGTGTTCTGGAAATTTACGACGACGGTTTTGCCTGCGGAAACCTGAACGAAGAGAAAGAAGACCCCACCCGCAACGATTCCTCCAACGGGGACAGCGACGGTGATGGTGTCGCCGATGACACCGGCATGGCCGGCCAGCTGGAGGATATTAAGGGCCTGCTCAAAGACGGCAACAACGAGCGCTCCAACATCGGCCAATCCATCAAGAAGGGCTTCGGGGATCTCAAGGACGCCATCAGCAACATTCCCGGTGGGGGAGGCGGTGACTCCGGTACCGGCAAAACCGAAATCGTCGGTGAAGACGGCAACGCGATCACCTGGAGCGGTAGCGCCATCACCATGGAAGTCCAGGACGGCCTGAACGAACTCAATGCCGTCCAGGGCGAATACGAAACCCTCATTGCCAACGTCCGTGCCGAGATGTCCGCCTTCTTCGGCTCCTTCACCGGGGCCGGGGGCCTTCAGGACAACAACATCACCCTGTTCGGCCAGACCTTCAACGCCGGCCTGTCCAAGTTCGGAGCGGATCTCTCCATGATCGGCTCGATCATCCTGTTCGCCGCCACCTTCGCCGCGCTTGGCATCATCATGGGAGCACGTGACTGATGGAATTCATCGCTGATTTCTTTACCGCCATCTGGGGCTTCTTCGAGTCCATCCCGGCCTTCCTGGATGACATCCTGGTCAAGCTCTCCGCCTGGTACGTCATCTGGGTGACCAAAGCCAAGATCTACTTCGTCGGCTTCTCCTGGCAAGTGGCCCAGGAGGTCCTCAACCAGCTGAACATCTCCGGCACCATCAATCAGTACTGGGGCACCATCGATTCTAAGGTCATGGGGGTGCTCACGTTCTTCCGGGTGCCGGATGCCCTGAACATCATCCTGAACGCCCACCTGACCCGCTACGTGATGGGAGTCTTCAAATGACCATCAACATCCACCACGGCCCGCCCGGCTCTTATAAGTCCGCCGGGGTGGTCCAGCGCTATGTGATCCCGGCCCTGATCGGGGAGGACAGCGACTATCCCGATGGCCGCTGCGTCGTCACCAACATAAGAGGCCTGGATTCCATCGAGCGAGTAGAGCAGGCCTTCGGCGTGACCTGCGGTCCGGAAGCCCGGATCATCAACCTGGAAACCGAAACCCGGGACGCCCTGGAATATGCGGCGAGATGGTTTCATTGGGCCCCCATCGGTGCCTTGATCGTCCTCGATGAAGCCCAGGCCGTTTATCCGGCAGCAAGACGCGACTTCAGGATCGAACAGCTCGATTACCCAGGGGGCAAAGAAGCGGCTCAGAGAGATAACCGGCCTGCCGACGTCCTCTTAGCCTTCGATATGCACCGCCACTACAACTGGGACTTGTTCCTGTGCACCCCGAACATCGGAAAGATCCACAGGGAAATCCGCCAAAGCGCCCAACAGGCCTTCCGGCATTGGCAGATGGGGCACATCGTGCCCTGGAAGAAAAACAAATGGAGGGAACTGGAACATGACCCTGAAAACAGCGGAAAAGCTACCTCCCATAGCATCGGTGTCCCAAAAGAGTACAAGGTCGATCTTCGGGTCTTCGAGTGCTACCAGTCCACGAAAACCGGCAAGGCCAAAGGGGTGGTCGGGGGGCATTCAATTCTTAAGGATCGCAAGTTGCAGATGGCAGTTGTGGTTGTCATCGGCAGCCTCGGCTACTTCTCATACGCTGCGGTCCAGATCATCGAGCGTGAGAAAGCGCGCCTCTCAGGTGAGCCGGTGGCTGTGCCTGAAGCTGCTCAGGCTGATGGTCGCCCTGACGCTGATGGTGCTGATGGGCGCGGCGTTCCGGCTGATAGCAAGACTGAGCGTCCTCTAAACAGCAACTCAAACAACCAGCAGCCACAGCAAGAGCATCCCTTCTCGGACGTTCACCTCCGCATCTCTGGCAGCATCAACCGCGCCTACCTGTTCAGCGGCAAGGATCAACAAGGCGAGTTTGCACTGACTCAACAGGATCTCGCCAGCTACGGCTATCGGGTCCTCTATTTGAGGGATTGCCACGGCCAGCTCTGGTGGAACGGGCAAGCCGTCCAGGATCTCTACTGCCATCGGATCCGATCGGAAGACCCAGGACCCCGGCCCATGATCGAGCCGAGCATGTATCCACCCTTATTAACCCAGGCCGACGACCCGGCGCCAGCGGAGCGCTAGCGACGATGCGCGAGGAGCAAGCGATCCGCTGGCGCCGGGGCGAAGCCCCAGAGACGTCCCTGTAACACGTCTCATAGGAACCGAAACATCGGTTCAAAAATGGACAAAAAGGAACACTACACATGATTAACGATTTTGAACGCTTCAATGTGCAGACCGGTGAGGTAGGGAAGGGCAATCTGTTCATCGGTCCGGATGGTCAGCAGGTTAACCTGGAGGACGTGAACGTGCTTTGGACCGGTGTTGATACCGTCAGGCAATTGTTCCAGGGGCGATTGAAGCCTGAAGTTCTCTCAGAGATTGCTGATGCCTACGAAAGCAGCTTTGAAGCGTCCGTCACCATCAGGGGCGTGGATTTCCGGGTGCAGACTGGTCGCCGTGGTGGCTTTAAATACCTGCTTCAAAATCGTGAGTACGGTCTGACCCTGCTCGTTCAGAACTTCTATGCCGAGCCCGATACCCTGGGAACGCACCTCAAGATTGAGACCTCCCCTCGTTGGCTCTATGAGCGTTCCAGTCAACAGATACACGATGAGCTGGCCGAGTGGGGAATGTTCTTTCTGAAGAACCTCAGCCCCGTTGGGATCGCGCTCCACCTCGCGGTCGACTTCCAGGGTTGGGAACCCCCGAAAGATTTTGCCCAACACTTCGTAACTCGCGCCAAAACCATCAGCGTGCATAACGGCCTGAGTGAACTGGTCTTCAAGGGGCTGGACGGTGCCACCATCAACGGTCGAGGGGAGACGTACACCTTCGGCAAGGCCAACAGCCTTCAGGTCTGCCTGTACGACAAATCCAAGGAAATCGACGTCTCGGACAAACGCGCCTTCATGGAATCCATCTGGGAATGCGCCACCAACGAAGAGTGCTTCCCGGATACTTGCTATGACCCTGAGAAGCCCGTTTGGCGCCTGGAAATCCGGTTCCATCATCGCATCGTGAACGAGATCTCCCAGGGCACGGCCAACATGAAGCCGATCTATACCTTCATGGATGCGGTACCGCATCTGACCGGTCTGTGGCAGTACGCCATGAAAGGCAACCGCTACGAAGTGAAGCGTGACTGGGTGCATCCCATCTGGACCAAGCTCCGGGATGACGTTGGCTTCGGTTACTCGGCCCCGGATCTGCTCTACAAACGCGCAAAAAAGGAGCCCGGTTGTGGTAACGAGAAGAACGTCTCCCTGGCCTTTGGCAACCTCCTGAGCATTTATGCCCGCAACCGGTTCAACACGCGACAAGCTTGGGATTGCCTTAAGAAGTCTGGTCTCTGGGAGGACCTCTGCAATTACTATCGAAGGCGTGAGATATACGAGAACGAGTTATACAAGCTTGTCGAGGATGGTCTGATCAAGCGTCGATTGCTGACTAAGGTAGCGGCATGATTTCGAAGACCGAGAACGGTTGGAAGGTCGATTTCTACCCGGATGGACGTGAGGGGCCAAGGGTTCGAAAGCAGGGCTTCAAGACTCGCCTCGATGCGCTCCAGTTCGTTCGCGATTATGGTCGGACGGAGAAGGCACCTGCAGAACGACTGAAAGACCTGGTGAAGAAGTGGTACGACTACCACGGCCATACGTTGAAGGATGCCAAGTACAGGCTTTCCAGGACAAACGCGATCTGTGACCGTTTGGGTAACCCGAGAGTTAAGGACTTCACGGCCACGGACTGGATGGAATATCGGGCTCAGAGAATGCAGGAAGTCACTGCTGGAACCTGCAACCATGAACAGCGGTACCTCTCTGCGGTCTTCGCTGAAATGGTCCGGCTTGGCCATCTGAAACACAACCCGATCGGGCCCGTGCGTCAGGTGAGAGTGAAGGAACGGGAGATGTCGTTCCTGACCATTGAGCAATGCCAACAGCTCCTGGACGAATGCAGGCAAAGCACGAACGAGTTTGTCTGGTCGGTGGCCATGATCTGTCTGGCGACCGGTGCCCGTTGGATTGAAGCGGAAACGCTGACCAACTCGGGGTTTGTTTCAGGCAAAGTGATCTTCCGGGACACAAAGAACGGCAAGAGCAGGGCGGTTCCCATTGATCCGAAGATCCAGGAACAGGTTCTTGAGCATGCCTTGCCGGGCCCAGGTCGTTTGTTTGGCCCTTGTCGATCTGCGTTCAGGTCGGCCTATCAGCGCTGTGGATTTTCAACCCCTCAGCAACTGACGCATATTCTCCGGCACACCTTCGCGAGTCATTACATGATGAATGGGGGAGACATTCTTACCCTTCAGCGCATTCTAGGTCACGGTAACATCACCATGACCATGAAGTATGCGCACCTTTCGCCTGATCACTTGGAGTCAGCTGTCCGGCTTTCTCCGGTTTCAGAGTTGATTTGGCCAAAGGGATCTTTATGAGTAAGGAAACAGGGCTTTTAGCAAGAATCTAGAGGGCGACTCTTGATAGAGGCATGGTTATCTCTAAGCAATCGGCTAGCCAGTAAAAAAAGAAAATGATTGAGGCAATGGTGAAGGTGGTTGCTGCCCTCCATTTGAGATTCCGTAAGCCTTGGCCATTTTCGATACGCTTGAGCTGGGTATGCTCATCAAAGTAGACCTTTTCTCTGTTTTCGTAGGCTTGAATTGTAGATGTCACGCGAATGTAGAGATTTTCCTTTTTTAATTCTTGCTTTACCTTTTCTTTCAACGCATCTCTGTCGCCCTCAACCCGAGGGTATTCTGAATGGGCTTGGGATATCACTCTATCGATCAGTGATTCGATATCCTTTGAGTGTGTGTTTGGAGTTTGTAGTCCAGGAGGGAATTTGTGTTTTTTGATTGAGTTGCAGACTTTCTCGAATATGCTCCGACTATCCTCTGCCATTGAGTACCTCAGCTACTTTGCTTCATGTTTGATTATCATACGCAGGGAGGTAAAAGGTCTCCAAATCTTCCAATTCAGAGCGGCGTGCATGGAGCAATTGAAGGCTTAATTAGTATCGGAGAAATGGCGCAACTTGAGGTGTAGGCAAGTTGTGGGCAACCAAAGAAAAAAGGGTTACGACGGAAATCGTAACCCTTTGAAATCTGGTAGCAAGGGGCGGAGTCGAACCGCCGACCCCAGCATTATGAGTGCTGTGCTCTAACCAACTGAGCTACCTTGCCATTGCTTCATCGATGGAAGCGGCGCGTATGATATGGGCGGGGGGTTAAGCTGTCAAGCATGAGTCATCCGATTCTGTCAGGTAATTTCAGGAACGTGACTCGTGAAATGCCAAAAGCGCTATAAAAACATGGTGATAGGTATTCTGAGGTGCTCAATAGCGGACTTTTTCATTGGCTTTGTATCTCGACATCGTAGAGTCCTGGAGGGCATTATGAAAACCCGTAACCGATGCCTCACTGAACATGCTTGAAGACCTTAAGCTCGCCGACATTGCAGTTATCAGAAGCTCCGACGATTTGGAGCCCGACTGTTCTGGCGAGATGATCAAGGGCATTATCCTCTCGGGGTTTCAGGCCCTGGAACACGGGGAAAGGTTCACCGGTAAGCCGGGCACGCTGATCTTCGAGCGGAACGACAGAATCGTAAAGATTCACGCCGGGGTGAATCTGGCGGAGCCTCAAGCCAGACAAAGGGGAGACTTCAGCGCCAAAAACGAGCGGAAGTTAGGGATATACCACCCATCCAAACTGTGGTTTGTCGCCAAACACAGAAATCGGTGCTGGATAGGCAATATAACGAAAACGCTCCACCCCCTTCATATGTCCCTGTTGCAGGCCGATTCATCGAGTGCGCTGCAGTTGCTGGATCAGTACTTCTCGATCTACATTCGGTTTATGAAGGAGCACGAGCGTGTGCTGGATCCGGGCCTTTCGAACTTCGGTGCCGATGAAACTGGCCACGTTTTTTACCTTGATGACGATATCTATGGTTGGGATGGGTTCTCCGGACTAACCCAGGCGGTTGGTGTCTGGTTTCGACAGTTCGTTGACTTTCCGGAAGCCTTGTTTTCCTCGCTGGGAGCAAGCCTTGGCAAATGGCTTCGATTCTATTATCCGGACTCCGAGTGGATTGACATTATTTCCGAGCAGATCCGGGGCGTCTTTACAGCTAACGACGAGCAGTCAGCACGGCGAGGTCATTTTCTGAAGGGATTTGCCCAGGCAGCCAGAGCTCAGGCCGGTATCGAGCAAGAGGCACCTTCGGTGTATGCTATCCCGGCAGATGCTCAGCACATACTGGATAGGGGAACAGGCCTCGTCGGGATCATTGCAGACATCCATGCCAATCTCCCCGCTCTGGAGCAAACACTGAAAGAGCTGCAACGAAGATCTGTTTCCCGGGTGCTGGTTCTGGGGGACCTCGTCGGATATGGGCCACATCCATCCGAATGCATTGAGCTTCTGAGTGCGGGCGACTTTCACATTATCCGGGGGAATCACGACCACGCCGCTGCCATCGGCAAAGCAGGGCAGGGCTTCTCGTCGGGTTCGCGTTGGGTAATTGACTGGACCGTAAGCCGGCTGTCACCGGCAGAGCGTCAATGGCTTGGTAGTCTGCCATTGTACCTTGACGGGGAAGGCTGGCTTGCGGTGCATGGCGCGCCTCAGGATCCCACGTTCATGAATGGCTATGTCTATCGTATGACCTATGAGGACAATTTGAAGAACATGAGGGAGCGCGGCATCCGCTACTGTTTCCACGGACACACCCACATTGCCGGTGTGTACTATGGGAGGAAGACGTTGACAGGGCATTCGGTGTCCAGCCGTTATTCCCTGGCATCGGTTGACCAGGGGTTGGTATGCCCGGGTTCTGTGGGTCAGCCGAGGGGCGGGCAGACCGGTCTGGAGTTTGCGATTCTCGATACTGGTACGTTCGGGATCGAATTCATCAACCTTGACTATGATGTTTCAAAGGTCATTGAGGACATGAACCGGCAGGAGTTTCCTGCCCAGCTGAGCAGTCGGTTGCTTCAGGGCAGATAGCAGATTCTGGCCCGGGCATAGGCCGGGCCAGGACGAGACAGCGTTGTTCAGGGGCAAAGAGGCGATACTTTCGGCAGGGCGCCACGGAGTGCCGCCCAACCCATGCCCAGGTTTGCCTTCTTGCCGGTAATCAGCACCATCAGCGCATTGGGCTTGCCCGGCACAATCGACATGAAGTGGTAAGTCTTCTCTGTTGTCATCTGGACTTCCTTCACCAACCGGTTCACCTCGGTTCCCCGTTGTGATGCGATCAATTTTTCGACCGTGTTAACGGTTTTACCCCTGAACATATCCACGGCTGCTGCGGCTACGGCATCCAGATAACTCTGGGTGAAGTAGGGGACATTGTGTGCAACGGTGAGAAGCAATCCGGATTCCAGATCCACAACTGCTGCACCCAGCGCATCACCCACTTCATGGACCATGTTTTGGCAGATTTCATTGAGGTTTGACATTAGTACCTTCTCGTCTTTAATGGTGGTTACCGTATATGCGCAGCCAGTTTCTCGGCTGCATTTCTGCTGACGCTGTGCAACATTCCAAGGTTGACCCGGGTTGTTGCGATGACACTCAGGACGAGTCTGTCCTTCAACTTCAGAGTAAGTATGTAGCCGTCGCTATTTTCGACGATGACATAACGACACTGCTGCTGTTGTGCCTCAACAGCAATGGTTTCTCCGAGGGCCAGGATAGAGCTCATCATGGCTGAGAGTTTGGAGGCGGGCATGTCTTTCCGGAAGTTCTTCGCTACGTCATGGCCGTCTACAGTGGAAATCAAAATCCCGTAAATGGCATCGGAGCTGCTCAACATCTGGGCGAATACTTCCTGACAGAATGCTTCACTTTTTTCTGAAAACTTGTACTGAGTCATGGTGTTGAATCTTTTTCTAGTGAGAAAACTCGAGTGTTGAAACCAGAGCGTCGATCAGGAGTGCAACGTCTTCCCGTTCTCTGATATCGACCTCAAACATCGGAAAGGTGCGGCCAGTGGACTCAAGACAATCATAAAAGGCGTCCAGTTCTGGCACGTTCCCTCCATCCGTCCTGGTGATACCCACCACGACGCCTGTCTTTTCAATGAAGTCTGAAAAGTTCTCCAGATACATTTTCAGGTCATCGAGAGGTTCCGGTCGGGAGCAGTCCACCAGGATGATCAAGCCAAGACCGCCTTCAACCAGAATTTTCCACATGAACTCGAATCGTTTCTGCCCAGGGGTTCCGTAAAGGAAGACTTTTTGACCGTCACCGAGTGTGATTTCTCCGAAATCCATAGCCACAGTCGTCTCCTCCTTGACGGAGGAAAGGTCATCAGTCGTTCGCGTGTCCGTGCGAACAGGCGGCGTTTCGCTGATAGCCGCAATCGCAGTTGTTTTACCTGCCCCCGGGGGACCGGTAATTATCAGTTTGACTTCAGACACAGGTTAAACCTCATTTCGGCTTTCTTTTTAGGCGGTCACGTATCTTGTCGAACAGGCCCCTGGAATGTGCGGTCTGGGCCGGAAGGTGATGCTCCCCCAGGTTGAAGGCCCGGACGGACAGAACCCCTGACAGATAGGCAGCATTGATGAATCCAACGGTCTCTTCCGGCGAAACATTGGTCTCTGACGACGCTTCCTCGATGGTCGCGCCTGACTTGCGGCTGAACAGTGCGCTGAGTGCCATGGCGCTGGGTAGCGCGCGCGGTATGTCAGAGGGGGGCCACCGCAGCAATTTAAATCGGCTTTTGCTATGCAGATTTTTGATCAGCGCTCCTTCCGAGAGGAAAATGCCCAGTTTCCATTTGATCGAGGGCGCGGTCCGCCAGTTGGTATCCAGGTCGTCCTGATGCCCCGGCGGTTCGTTCAAGGAAATTTTCTTCTCGGAATCCTGAAGCAGTTCCTCGAGGGAGAGGTCACCGGTGAGCTCATAGCGATTATTGACCAGGTCGATGAGGCATTGGCCCTGCGGTGTCTCTACTGTCAGGAACCGTAAATCGCTGTTGCCTAACAGGTCGGGTAGGCCTGAATCCCCCTTTGTTGCCGTTTTGGTTGGACTTTGGGTGTTTTGGACTTGGGCTGGCGTCGTCGCGTTCGTCGGAGTAAGGCCTGCCTCAACGGAATTGAAAACTGCAATCAGGTCCGCCGCGCGTAATGGCTTTTTTATCCGAAAGCGCGCGTTTCCGGCGTTCGCCCCCGTGGAATATTCAATCGCCACCGCATGACGAGACTCGATCTCGTCAATGACGGCTGTGGAGTTCTGCAGGTTATCGGTATCGATGATGACCGCGTCGCAGTTTTCGCTCTCAGCGTATTCCCACGTATCGTTCGTCCTGGACATCATCAGATCCACCAGGGACTTCAGAACCAACAGGTCTTTTTCTGTCAATCCTTTGCTGGAGAGTGTCTTCAAGGTGTTCCTCCAGAAGTACGTTGTCACGCGAGAGTAGTCGCAACAAAAATGCTCCGACTCTCTTTGCTACGCCCAGGAATCATGCCGATCCTGGGCGTTGTCGCTGAAGTCGCCTTGCGGGCCGTTCGTGATTTTTTGGAGACTCAGGCGCCGAGGGAGGAGAGGTCGAGCGTTTTCTCCACGTTCTTTGTGAGCATGCGAGCCATGCCAAGATTGCCGCTCGCTTTATCGAGCACGACGTAGAGGAACACCGCGTCATTGCTCTTGAGCAGCCGTATCAGGTGGTATTGGTCGTCGAGGGTGATGAGGATATCCTCAATGTTTCCCTGGATACCAAGCGCGGCCATGGTTTTCCGCTTGGCTCTGACGACTTCCGTGTTGCCGGCCGCTGCGGTGTCGAGATCAAAATTATTGCCGCCTTCCGTGCCGAGCACGAGGCCGGAATCACTGTCCACCAGGCATCCCCCAACGAAACCTTCGATCTCTCTAAGTCCTGAAATATCAGCCATTTTTTTCTCCCTGTTTTTAGGTAATAACGCTATGTCGTTATTGAATTAGAGATTAGGGTCGAACTTGATCTACATCAATGTTCTGGTCGTAAGAAAGTGTTGGCAAGCTGTAACTATAGGTTTTGTTGGAATTGAGACGTAGATCGCGAGTTTAAGGGGCTAAGGAGGTCGCTGGTTCGACAACGCAGACAGGAGGGGCTTGGGTAATTTTTTGATTTAAGGAAGGTTTCGAAGACCTGGCGGACGGGTGGCGTCAGGGGCTGGGGCAAAAAAGAAGGGGAGAGGACGTCGGGCCCTATCGCTGGATGACAGGGCCCGACTGTCGCAAGAAGTTACACGTTGAAACGAAAGTGGATAACATCGCCATCCTGAACGATGTAGTCCTTGCCTTCCAGGCGCCACTTTCCGGCATCCTTCGCGCCCTGTTCGCCGTTGTACTGGACGAAGTCGTCATAGCTCACCACCTCGGCACGGATAAAGCCGCGCTCGAAGTCGGTGTGGATCACGGCGGCGGCCTGCGGAGCGGTGGCGCCGATCTTGACGGTCCAGGCGCGCACTTCCTTCACGCCGGCAGTGAAGTAGGTCTGCAGGCCCAGGAGGTTGTAGCCCGCGCGGATGACACGGTCCAGGCCCGGCTCCTCCATGCCCATCTCCTCCAGGAACATCGCTTTCTCGTCATCTTCCAGTTCGGAAATCTCGGCTTCCAGCTTGTTGCAGATGGGGACCACGACGGCGTTTTCAGATTCGGCGATATTGCGCACGGTATCCAGATGCGGGTTGTTCTCGAAGCCGTCTTCATTCACGTTGGCAATGTACATGGTGGGCTTTACCGTGAGTAGGCACAGCTCCCGGATCAGGGCCATCTGGTCCTTGTCCAGGTTCATGCTGCGAACCGGTTTGCCCTCGTTCAGCACCGGCAGCAGCTTCTCGAACATCTCCAGCTGGGCTTTGGCTTCCTTGTCGCCACTCTTTGCGACGCGCTGCACCCGCTTGATGGCTTTCTCCACGGTTTCCAGATCGGCCAGAGCCAGTTCGGTATTGATCACTTCGATGTCGGAGGCTGGGTCTACCTTGTTGGCCACGTGAATGACATTGCCGTCTTCAAAACAGCGGACGACATGGGCGATGGCATCGGTCTGGCGGATATTGGCCAGGAACTGGTTGCCCAGGCCCTCACCCTTGGAGGCGCCTTCGACCAGACCGGCAATGTCGACGAATTCCATGGCAGTGGGTACGACGCGTTCGGGCTTCACAATCTCGGCCAGCTTGTTCAGGCGCGGGTCCGGCATGGGGACCACGCCGGCATTCGGCTCGATGGTGCAGAACGGGAAGTTTTCGGCGCCGATACCGGATTTGGTCAATGCGTTGAACAGGGTGGATTTGCCGACGTTGGGAAGGCCGACGATGCCGCAGTTAAATCCCATGGAATGCCTCTGCTGGTACTGAAAAATTTGTGGCGGATTATACCGGTGTATCGGTATGGGTGCGAGTAAGGGGTTGTGCCTTGATCAGGGCCCGGGTTTGAAGCTGTGCAGCCGGTTCATGGCTGCTGCCAGTTTGCCGTCAGCGGCGTCCGGGAGTACGCGCATGATCTCGTCAAACACGGCATTGAGCTGTTCGGTTTCCTGCTTGCCCAGCCGGCCGAGCACATAGCCGGTCACCTGGCGGCTGTCGCCGGGGTGGCCGATGCCGAGACGAAGGCGCTGGAAACTGTTGGTGCCCAGGTGGGCGATGGTGTCGCGCAGCCCGTTGTGACCACCGTGTCCGCCACCTTTCTTGAGTTTGGCGGTACCCGGGGGAAGGTCGAGCTCATCGTGGGCGACCAGGATCTTCTCGGGGGGGATCTTGAAAAAGTCCGCCAGTGCCTTGATGGCAAGGCCGCTACGGTTCATGAACGTGGAGGGATTCAGCAGATGGAGGTCGAGTCCCTGCCACTGAATGCGGGCGTAGAGCCCGTGGTACTTCTTTTCAGGGCGGAGCGTCTGGCCCGCAACGCGGGCCAGCGCTTGGACGAACAGGGCGCCGGCGTTGTGGCGGGTATTCTCGTAGTCAGGGCCGGGATTACCCAGTCCGACCACCATGACAATATCCTGTGCCATTTGCCGTTGCCCCCGGAGTGATTACTCCTCGCCGCCTTCTTCTTCGCCTTCTTCACCTTCTGCGGCTTCGTCAACCTTGGCACCGCGCGGCTTGTGGATAGCCACAACCGGCAGGTCGTGATCCTCGCCCTGGAGCAGAGCGGCGATCTTGACGCCTTCCGGCAGTTTGAGGTCGCTCAGGTGAACAACCTGATCCATGTCCACGGCAGCCATGTCGACTTCGATGAACTCAGGCAGATTCTGCGGCAGACAGATCACTTCCACTTCGTTGATCTGGTGGTTGGCAACACCGCCCTGCAGCTTGATAGCCGGGGCAGTCTCTTCGTTAACGAAGTGCAGCGGTACGTTGACATGGATCTCGTGGTCCTTGTCGACACGCAGGAAGTCGGCGTGGGTCAGGATAGGCTTGTACGGGTGGCGCTGCAGATCCTTCAGGATCACGCTCTCTTTCTTGCCGTTCAGTTCAACGGTCAGAACGTGGGAGAAGAACGCTTCGTTTTCCAGGGCCTTCTTCAGCTCGTTGTGCCAGATGGCAACCGGAGTGGCGTCTTTACCGCCACCATAGATGATGGCCGGGATTTTACGCTCCTCGCGACGCAGGCGGCGGCTCGCACCTTTCCCCTGGTCGTCACGAGGAAATGCTTCGATTACAAATTCCTGAGACATGGTTTTTACCTCACTCGTCATCTGAGCGGCCCGCGACCAGGCTCGGTACAGATGAGGTTTCTGATGAAGCCGGGGTTTTCCCCGACTGACGAAAAGAGTCGGGAGCCCAAAGGGACTCCCGACCCGAAAACTGCTTTTTTGGTCTGAGGTTACGGCGCCCGGCCGACTCAGACGTTCTCGAACATGGCGCTGATGGACTCTTCGTTGCTCACGCGACGAATAGACTCGGCGAGCAGCCCTGCCATGGGGAGGACGCGGATTCTATCACAATTCCGAGCTTTGTCATCCACCGGAATGGTGTCACAGACCACCAGTTCGTCCAGCGTGGAGGCGTTGATGTTGTCGATTGCCGGGCCGGAGAGAACAGGGTGGGTGATGTAGGCAATGACCTTCGCCGCGCCGTGTTCCTTCAGTGCGTTGGCTGCCTTGCAAAGGGTGCCCGCAGTATCGATGATGTCGTCCACCAGGATGCAGGTCTTGTCTTTAACGTCACCGATGATGTGCATGACCTGGGAGACGTTGGCTTTCGGCCGTCGCTTGTCGATGATTGCGAGGTCGGCGTCGTCCAGGCGCTTGGCCACGGCACGGGCGCGAACCACGCCGCCGACGTCCGGGGACACCACGACAAAATTCTCGAAACGTTGCTTCTCGATATCCTCGAGCATCACCGGGGTGGCGTAGATGTTGTCCACCGGGATGTCGAAGAAGCCCTGAATCTGGTCTGCGTGCAGGTCCACGGTCAGTACACGATCCACGCCGATGCTGGAGATCATGTCGGCAACAACCTTGGCGCTGATGGCAACCCGGCTGGAGCGAACGCGGCGATCCTGGCGGGCATAGCCGTAATAGGGAATAACCGCAGTGATGCGTGTGGCGGAGGCGCGACGCAGGGCGTCTGCCATCACGATCAGTTCCATCAGGTTATCGTTGGTGGGGTAGCAGGTGGGCTGGATGATGAAAACATCATGGCCCCGGACATTCTCATTGATCTCGACGGTGGTTTCCCCGTCGCTGAAGCGGCCGACGGTGGCCTGACCCATGGGAATGTGAAGTTTCTTGGCAATATCCTGGGCAAGGGCCGGGTTGGCATTGCCAGCGAAAATCATCAGTTTGGACACGACAGCATCCTTCTCAGTATCGGCGTTTGATTCAGAAGAAGCGGGAGAAAGGTGGCTGGGGTGGCAGGATTCGAACCTGCGCATGACGGGATCAAAACCCGTTGCCTTACCACTTGGCGACACCCCAGTATCGTGCTTTTTTGGCATCATTCCAGCTCTGTCAGCTTTTGGTGAAGAGGTGATGTGTTCACCCCTTTAGCTACGAACCCCGTGATGCCGGAGGGTTTGCTTTCCCAGATAATCCGGGCTGCGGATTCTGTCGGGAAACGTCCAAAAATGCAAGCCCCGGTTCCGGTTAATCTTGCAGGTCCGAATTGTGAAAGCCATTCCAGGCTCTGGTTAACCTCCGGATACAGTTTACGAACTACATCCTCACAGTCGTTTCGGTACCTCGAGGCGTCTCCCTCAAAAGCGGGCGCTATTTTGATTTTTGGGGTGTCCCTTGTCAACCCTTCTTCGGAAAAAATCTTTCCGGTGTTGATGTCGCAGGCCGGCTTGAGCACGACGAACCAGTCCTCCGGTGGGTTCACCGGCGTGAGTTTTTCACCCACGCCTTCGCCAAAGGCGGAATGGCCCCGGACGAACACCGGGACGTCTGCTCCAAGACTGAGACCAATCTCGGCCAGTTCATCCAGGCTGAGGTCCATCTGCCACAGATAATTGAGGCCCAACAGGGTAGTGGCAGCGTTGGAGCTTCCGCCGCCCAGGCCGCCTCCCATGGGCAGGCGCTTGGTCAGGCTGATGGTGGCGCCGGGTAGGGCGGTCGTGGCACGTGCTTCGAGGGCCCGGGCAGCGCGGATGATGAGGTTGTCATCGTCCGGTACGCCGGGCACCGGTTCCGCCAGCCGGACGCCGGGCTGGTCGGGCGTCAGGGTGAAGGTGATGTCATCGCCATAGTCCAGGAACTGAAAGAGGGTCTGGAGCTCGTGGTAGCCGTCAGGCCGGCGACCGACAATATGCAGGAACAGGTTGAGCTTGGCAGGCGAGGGCAGGGTAATTGAAGTGTTCATTGCTCTTTCTCGAGATCGCGCCATTGGCCAATCACCATGCGCACACGCTTCTCGCCTTTCAGGGCGGTAATCCGGGCGGGCAGTTCGGGATAGTCGGCCAGGAAGTCCTGCCAGCGATCGTAACGAATTTCCCAGCCGGCCTGGCGGATAATCGCCAGCTGGTTCTGTTCGTCGAACAGAAGTCGGAAATCACCGCCCGGTGCAGGCAGGCCGCGGATCCACCACACCAGGTTCTCGAGCGGCAGCTGCCAGCCGGTGGCTGCCTCTACCAGTTCCTCGGGTTCATTGGAGCGGTAGGTGTCACCGTTGGGCAGGGTGAGCTCAATAAAGCCGGGAACCCCTTTCAGTGAAGTGCTGCCCATGCCCAGGAAGGAGGAGGACAGCGCCAGATCGTAGGCTTCGCCATCCTGGATCCAGTGGTTGATCAGGGCCGTGCCGCTGTCCGTGGGTTGGCGAACCGCCAGCTTGCCGGAGAGTTCCCACTGGTTGAACCGGCTCAGCTGGCGCGTCCGGTCGGCCCAGCCGGGCGGTGGCTGGTCGGTCATCCCCTCCGGCAGCGGTTCCAGTTGAATGGTTGTGCAGGCTTGCAGCAGGGCCGCCAGGACCAGAGTCGGGAAGAGTCTCGCTCCCGCGGCCATTATCGGCCTCCGTTACCGGTCAGTCGCTGGATGGTTTCACGCAGGATCTCGTGTTCCGGATCCTGCTCGAGCCCTTCCTGCCAGACGATTCGGGCCTGCTCTTCCTCTCCGGCCATCCAGAGCGCCTCGCCATAGTGGGCTGCCACTTCCGGATCCGGGTAGGCTTGCCACGCCTTTTTCAGGTAATCCAGGGCGGGCTGGAGCTGTCCTTCCCGGAAGAGCACCCAGCCCATGCTGTCCAGGATGGCGGGGTTTTCCGGGTCCAGGCGCAGGGCGCGCTCGATGTAGGTGCGGGCCTCGTCCAGGCGATCTGTGCGGGTTGTCAGGATGTAACCCAGTGCATTCAGCGCAACCGCGTTTTCCGGCTCGGCTTCAATGATCCGGCGCAGATCGGTTTCGGCTTTGTCCGGCTGGTCCAGTGTGTCGTAGAGCATGGCCCGGGCATACCGTACCTGGACATTATCCGGGAATTGCTCCAAAGCCTCGGTAGCAGACGCGAGCGCTTGTTGTTGGCGGTTTTCATCCAGCAGCAGGTTGACTTCCAGCAGCCAGAAATTCTCGGCCTGTTTGGAGTGTGCCTCCCGCATGCTGCGGATATGGTCGAGGGCCTCCTTCAGGCGGCCCTCCCGGGCCAGCAGGGCGCTGGAGCGCGCCAGGGCAGGGAAGTAGTAGTTGCCCTGCTTCACACTCTGGTAGTAACCGATGGCCTGTTCGATGTTGCCGGCCTCGTCCTCGATCCGGCCCAGGTAGTAATTGGCCTCGTTGGTGTGGTGACCCTGTTCGACCAGGCGGGTCAGTTCCCTGCGTGCCAGGTCGAGCTGATCGTTTTCCAGGGCGACCAGAGCGTGGGATAACCGCAGGCCGGGAATCTCGGGATAGCGTTTGACCAGCCTGTTGAATTCATCCTGGGCCGCTTGCAGTTCACCTTCGTTGATGAGCATTCGCCCGTAAAGCGTGCCCATTTGTCGGTTGTCGGGAAAATGGCGGGTGTTCACCATCATGTAATCCAGGGCCTGGCGTTTCTCGCCAGTCTCATAAAGCAGGTCGCCCTTGAGCACGATTGCCGGTTGGAAATTCTCGTGTTTCTCCAGCAACGGCTCCAGGCGGGCCAGGGCATCCCTGGGCTGGCCAGACACCTTCATCAGCAAGGCGATGCTGTACTCCAGTTCGGGGGTGTCCGGATGGCGCTCGGCGAGCTGCCGGTAAAGGGTGAGTAGTTCCTGTTGCTGTTCCGGCGGCATGTTGCCGGCGATGACCGCCAGGCTGTCGAAGTCTGCGTCGCCCCCCTGATCCATGATGGTTTCCATATGGTCAAGGGCGGTTTTCAGATCGTTGCGTTTCACTGCCTGGATTGCGGAAACCCGGTGTGCCTGTGTGCTGTCCGGGTTCACGTCGAGCCAGAGTTCGGCCAGCTGGGTCTGCGCGTTGTCGCCGTTGAGGGATTGGGCGATGCGCATGGCCCGCTCGATGACGCCTTCATCCCGGGATTGCTTCGCTGCTTTCAGGTAATTGACCAGAGTAACGTCGTACCTGCCACGCTGGGCTGCAATTTCGCCGCTCAGCAGCAGGTAAAGCACCTCGGGCTGGAAATCATCGTATTCGATCTGCTGATCTGCCGGTTCGGTTCGGGCCGTCTCGGACTCTTGCGGGGCGACCTGCTCCTCTGATCCGGACAGGCTGGCACAGCCAGAAAGAGCAGTGAGGGTGGCGCCCATCAGACAGGTGGCCATAAACGGTGCGGATTTGTGCATGCAACTTCCCGTTACTTGTCAACGACACATCAGAACGATCCGAACTTGAGGCAGATCGGGTCCCGGCCTTTACCGAGCCCCTATAATGGCATAAGCATCTGATCTTGCCCAACCTGTCCGCACTTGCCGAAGATCGGCGGCTTTCGGGTGGCAGGTCAGGGCAGTCACAGTTAAAATGTCGGCAATATATCCTTTATAGACATGGGGTCTTTTCGCTCGAAATGGCATTGGTAACGCTGGGAATCAATCATCGCACTGCACCCGTGGACCTCCGGGAGCGGATAGCGTTCACCCCTGAGCGCATGGAAGAGGCGTTCGCCGAACTCCGTGTTGCCTCCGGGGCCAGCGAGGCGGCGATCCTCTCAACCTGCAACCGAACCGAATTGTATCTTGCCGGCGATGATGACTGCGCGCCTATGGTGCTGCGCTGGCTGGCCGGGTTCCACAACCTGGATGCGGCGGAGCTGGAGGAGGCCGTCTATGTCCATCGGGATGCGGATGCCGTTCGGCATGTCATGCGAGTTGCCGCCGGCCTGGATTCCATGGTGCTGGGCGAGCCCCAGATCTTTGGTCAGCTGAAAGACGCCTATGCACTGGCCCGCAAGCATGGCGCCAGTGGCTCGTTCCTCTCACGCATGTTCGAACAGACCTTCTCGGTTGCCAAGCGTGTGCGGACCCAGACCGCGATTGGTGAGAATCCGGTCTCTGTGGCCTATGCCGCAGTCAGTATGGCTCATCACATCTTTTCTGACCTGTCCCGCAACCGTGCGTTGCTGATCGGTGCCGGCAAGACCATCGAGCTGGTGGCCCAGCACCTCTCGGAGGCGGGCGTAAAGGACTTCGTGGTCGCCAACCGGACCCTGGAGCGTGCCCAGTCACTGGCGGAAGCCCATGGTGGCAAGGGGATTGTCCTGTCCGAGATACCGGGCTATCTCGCCGATGTGGATATCATCATTTCCTCAACGGCCAGCCCGTTACCCATCCTGGGGAAGGGTGCCGTGGAGCGGGCGCTGAAGAAACGCAAGCACCGTCCGTATTTCATGGTCGATATCGCAGTGCCCCGTGATATCGAACCCGAGGTGGCTTCTCTCGCCGATGTCTATCTTTATACGGTGGATGACCTGCGTCACGTGATCGAGGAGAATATCCGCTCCCGAGAGGGGGCTGCCCGGGAGGCCGAGAATCTGGTTACTGACGGGGTTCAGGCGTTCCTGAACCAGCTCAGGGCACTCGATGCCGTTTCCACCCTCAAGCAGTTCCGCCAACGTGCCGAGACGCTACGGGATGCGGAAACGGAAAAAGCCCTGCGGGCATTGCGCAACGGCAGTGATCCGGAAACGGTTCTTCGCAGCCTGGCCCGGGGCCTCACCAACAAACTTTTGCATGAACCTTCCGTACAGGTTCGCAAGGCCACCACCGAGGGCCGTACGGAGGTGACCGAGTGGCTGCGAGAGCTGCACCAGCTCGATGCCCTGGAAGCGGACGCCGCCACCACACCGGAAAAATTATGAAACCATCCATTCAGTCCCGCCTCGAACAGCTGGTTGACCGCTTCGAGGAGGTCAGCGCGTTGTTGAGCGATTCTTCCGTTATTGGCAATCAGGACAAGTTCCGGGACCTGTCCCGGGAGTTCGCCGAGATTGAACCGGTAGTTCATTGCTTCCAGGCCTGGCAGCAATCCCTGGAAGACATCGAAGCCGCCGAGGAGCTGGCGAACGATGGTGATGCCGACATGCGCGAGATGGCGGAAGAGGAACTGAAGAGCGCCCGCCGGAAAAGCGAGGAGCTGGACGAGGAGCTCCAGCACCTGATGCTGCCCAAGGATCCGAACGACCGGAAGAATGCCTTCCTCGAGATTCGAGCCGGTACCGGTGGTGATGAGGCGGCGATCTTTGCCGGGGACCTGTTTCGCATGTACTCTCGCTACGCTGAGCGCCGCCGCTGGCAGGTGGAGGTGCTTAGTGAGAGTGAGGGGGAACATGGCGGTTTCAAGGAGGTGATTGCCCGAGTTAGCGGCGATGGCGTCTACGGTGCACTCAAGTTCGAATCCGGTGCCCATCGGGTCCAGCGGGTGCCGGAAACCGAATCCCAGGGGCGTATCCACACCTCCGCCTGTACCGTGGCGGTGATGCCGGAGGCCGACGAGGCCGAGGCCGTCGAGATCAACAAGGGGGACCTGCGGGTGGATACCTTCCGTGCCTCTGGTGCCGGCGGCCAGCACGTCAACAAGACGGATTCGGCGATCCGGATCACGCATTTGCCCACGGGGATCGTGGTGGAGTGTCAGGAAGAGCGCTCCCAGCACAAGAACCGTGCCAAGGCCATGAGCCTGCTCGCTTCCCGCCTGCAGAACGCAGAAATCGAACGCCAGCAGAAAGCCCGGGCAGAGACGCGAAAAAGCCTGGTGGGTAGCGGCGACCGTTCCGAACGTATCCGCACCTATAACTTCCCCCAGGGGCGGGTGACCGACCACCGTATCAACCTCACTCTCTATAAGCTGGACGAGGTGATTGCCGGTGACCTTGACGCAGTGATCGTGCCGCTCCAGCAGGAACACCAGGCCGAGTTGCTGGCCGCACTTGCCGATGACCAGTAATCCCTCACTGACCTGTGAAACCCTGATTCGTGAGGCTTCAAACCGGATCACCAGCGATACTCCGCGCCTCGATGCGGAGCTCTTGCTCAGCCATGTCACCGGTCTGAGCCGGACCAGCTTTCGGGCCTGGCCGGAGCGGGTGGTTGAGCCGGCACAGGTGGAGGCTTTCGAAGCCCTGGTGACCGAGCGGGTCGCCGGCAAGCCGATTGCCTATCTGCTGGGGCATCAGGAGTTCTGGTCCCTGCCGCTGAACGTCAGTCCTTCCACACTGATCCCCCGGCCGGATACCGAGTGCCTGGTGGAGATCGCACTTTCGCTGCCATTGCCTGCCAATGCACGGGTGCTCGACCTGGGTACTGGCACCGGTGCCATTGCCCTGGCACTGGCCTCGGAGCACCGGGACTGGCAGGTCAGCGCCTGTGATACCGTGGCTGAAGCCGTCGTGTTGGCCCGCGAAAATGCCCGGACGCTGGGGTTGGCTGTCACGGTGATGCAGAGCTACTGGTTTGACGATCTGCCGCCTGGAAGCTTTGATCTGATTGTGTCCAATCCCCCCTATATAAAGGAAGGTGATCATCACCTCGCGGAAGGCGATGTGCGTTTTGAGCCGGGTTCGGCCCTGGTGTCTGGTGCAGATGGCCTGAATGATATCCGGGAAATTGTGGCACAGGCTCCGGACTGGCTGGCCCTCAATGGCTGGCTGCTGGTGGAGCACGGTTATGATCAGGCTGGAGCCGTGCAGGCGTTATTCCGGGCTCGCGGTTTCGGGTCGGTGGAAAGCCGGCAGGATTACGGCCAGCGTGACCGTATGACGCTCGGCCAATGGCCGGGCAATCCGGATAACAAATCATGACAGAAATGGGAGGCGGGTATGCTCAGTGACGAGGAGCTGCTGCGCTACAGTCGACAGATCCTGATGCCCCGGTTTGATATCGCCGGGCAGGAGAAGCTCAAATCCGCGCGGGTGCTGGTGATTGGCGCCGGCGGTCTTGGTTGTCCGGTGGCTCTTTACCTCGGAGCTGCGGGGGTTGGCCACCTGACGCTGGTGGACGACGACGATATCGAGCTGGCCAATCTCCAACGACAGATCGGCTTTGACCAGAGCCAGCTGGGGGATTCCAAGGCGGAGAGCCTGGCGGATCGGGTTCGCCGGATCAATCCGCTGGTGTCGGTGACCGCCCTGAAGGCCCGGCTTGATGGTGAAGAGCTGGCCCGGTGGGTGGAAGAAGCGAGTCTGGTGGTGGATTGCAGTGACAATTTCCACACCCGCTTTGCCCTGAACCGGGCCTGCGTTTCAGCAAAAGTACCGCTGGTGTCCGGTGCGGCCATCCGTGGTGAGGGGCAGTTGTCGGTCTATGATAGCCGTGTTGAAGGTAGCCCCTGTTATCACTGTCTGTATCCGGAGCAGGGTAATGAGGATCTGACCTGTTCCCAGGCCGGGGTGATTGCGCCACTGGTTGGGATGATTGGTTCGGCCCAGGCCATGGAGGCGATCAAGGTGATCACGGGGGTGGGCAAGCCGCTGGTCGGCCGGTTGCTGTTGCTTGATGCCTGGGAGATGCAGTGGCGCGAGATGAAGCTGGCGCGGGATCCTGATTGTCCGGTCTGTTCTGTCTAGCTTCGGTGGGTTGGCAGGGTCGGAACAGGCCTGTCCAAAACACGCTCCTGGCGGCACATCCCTGTGGCGCTTGAGCTCCGCCATCCATGGCTCCGCACAGTTTTGGACAGGCCTGTTCCGACCCTGCCCCTGGCCTGTGAGTCAGTTCTTCAGTTCCTGAAACTTTGCAATTGCTTCTTTTCTGCTTGCCTTGAGGTCAACAATCGGCCTTGGATAGCCTTTTGGAATAACCCCCCCTTTGCCCGGATCGTGGATCCGTTTATTGTCCAGTTTCGCCAGTTCCGGCACCCACTGCCGGATAAACTCGCCGTCCGGGTCGAAGCGTTCGCTCTGGGTCACCGGGTTGAAGACCCGGAAGTAGGGTGCCGCGTCAGTGCCGGTGGAGGCGCTCCACTGCCAGCCACCGTTGTTGGAGGCCAGGAAGCCGTCCACCAGTTTTGACATGAAGTAAGCCTCGCCCAGGCGCCAGTCGATGAACAGGTTCTTGGTGAGGAACATGGCGGTGATCATGCGCAGGCGGTTGTGCATCCAGCCGATTTCGTTGAGCTGTCGCATGGCGGCGTCGACGATGGGGATGCCGGTGCGTCCTTCTTTCCAGGCTTCGAAATTGTCACCGGGTGTGTTCCACTTCAGGGCTTCGGTTTCCGGCTTGAATGCCTGGTGCATGCTGACCCGCGGGTAGTGGTACAGGATGTGGATGTAGAAGTCCCGCCAGGCGATTTCGTTGGTCCAGGTGGCCAGTCCCTCCTGGTTGCCGCCCATACCCTGGGCCTGGCGTGCGGCCAGCAGGCACTGGCGGCCGGACAGTACACCATTGGCCAGGTAGGGTGACAGCTGGCTGGTGCCGCCGATGGCGGGAAAGTCGCGCTGGTCCTTGTAGGCGCCGGCCCGTTCCTGCAGGAAATTCTCGAGCCGGTCGTGGGCGGCATCTTCGCCGGTTTTCACCAGGGCGGGCGGCGCGTCCCGGAATCCTTCCGGTATGTCCTCGATCAGATCCGGTCTGATTGCATCGCCCCGGGCGGCCGGAATCGGGAACGGTTGTGGCGAGTTTTCCTCGATCCAGCTGCGCCATCGGCGGGCGAAAGGGGTGAAAACCGAGTAGGGGTCACCTTGCCCGGTGCGGATGTCGCCTACCGGGGCGACAGTCTGGTCGCGGTATTTGCACAGTTCAACGGGCAGGTCGGCGAGGCGCTGTTTCAAAGTCTTGTCCCGGCGGCGCTCGTTGATGCCGTACTCCTCGTTGAAATGGATCCGTGTGACGCCGTGTTCCCGGCAGTGGTCCAGCAGGAGGTCGAGGCTGTCATCGAACCGGCGCCCGTACAGGAAGGTCATCGGGATGCCGAGGCGTGCGAGGGTTTCGGCCAGGGCGTTGGCGTGCTCGATCACGAACCGGACCCGGGCCGGGGACCAGTCGTGTTCCCGCCATTGATCCGGTGTGAGGATATAGCAGGCGCGGACGGTGTCGTCTGTCTTGCAAACAGCGGTGAGCGCCGGGTTGTCGGCTGTTCGGAGATCGTTTCTGAACCAGACCAGTTGTGTCATTGAATTTCCTGTTGTTCCGGGACGACCTGTACGGGTAATCACGGTCCCTGTTGTAACAAAATCACTGACTTGGATATTCGCCGGGGTGGCAGGTTTGGATTATAGTTAATCCTGATTTGCCTATAGAAAAAAGGGACTTACCGGATGCCGAAAAAACCAAGTGAAGTGCGCCACGCGGTTCAGCCAACACCGGTGGATAACAGGGTCAGCCTCGGATGGCGGGAATGGGTTGCGCTGCCGGACCTGGATGTCTCCCGCATCAAGGCCAAGGTGGACACTGGTGCACGCACCTCCTGCCTGCATACGTTCCGGACCGAGCCCTATACCGAGAACGGTGAGCGTCGGGTCCGGTTCTGGGTGCATCCGGTCCAGAACGACCTGCACCATGTGGTGGAGTGCGATGCCCGCGTACTGGACGAGCGCGACGTCTCCGATTCCGGAGGCCACCGTGAACTGCGTCTGGTGATTGAAACCACAGTGGTGGTGGGTGATCAGAGTTGGCCCATTGAAATGACTCTAACCAACCGGGACTCCATGAGATTTCGCATGTTACTCGGGCGCACCGCCATGGCTGGTCGTTCGGTGGTGTTTCCTGAAGCTTCCTATCTTGCCGGTGAGCCGGTTATAAGGACCGAGAAATGAGAATAGCTGTACTGTCGCGGAACAAGAATCTCTACTCCACCCGGCGCCTGGTGGAGGAGGGTATCAATCGCGGCCATGAGGTGCGGGTCATCGACTGCCTGCATTGTTCCATGAACATCACCTCCGCCAAGCCCCAGATCAGTTACCACGAGGAAATCCTCGAGAGTTTTGATGTGGTGATTCCGCGTATCGGGGCGTCGGTGACCTTCTATGGCACGGCGGTGTTGCGCCAGTTCGAGATGATGGGCGTGTTTCCGGTCAACGAGTCGGTGGCCATCACCCGCAGTCGGGACAAGCTGCGCTCGTTGCAGTTGCTCGCACGGAAGGGTGTGGGCATGCCGGTCACCGGTTTCGCCAACAAGCCGGATAACGTGCCTGAACTGTTGAAAATGGTGGGCGGCGCGCCGGTGGTGATCAAGCTGCTGCAGGGTACCCAGGGTATCGGGGTGGTGCTGGCGGAAACCCGAAAGGCTGCGGAGAGTGTCATAGAGGCTTTCATGGGGCTGAAGGCGGACATCCTGGTCCAGGAGTTCATCAAGGAAGCCGGCGGTGCGGACATCCGCTGCTTTGTCATCGGCGACAAGGTGATTGCGGCCATGAAGCGACAGGGCGCGGAAGGGGAGTTCCGTTCCAATCTGCACCGTGGTGGCACTGCCTCACTGGTGCGCATAACACCGGAGGAGCGCCGCACGGCGATCATGGCGGCCAAGTCCATGGGGCTCAACGTGGCCGGAGTCGATCTGTTGCGCTCCAGTCGCGGTCCCCTGGTCATGGAGGTGAACTCCTCGCCGGGCCTGGAGGGTATCGAAAATGCCACCGGCAAGAATGTGGCGGGCATGATCATCAACTGGACCGAAAAGAACCAGAAGCCCTGGAAAACCAGAACCAAGGGAAGGGGCTGAATCATGGCGCGGGCACCGTTCGAGATTGCGGGCACCCAAATCAAGGCGGGGACACGGGAAACCGTCGAGGTTCCGGTCGCCAAGCTCTATACCCACACGCCGCTGCACATTCCGGTTGAGGTGGTGCACGGTCGCCGGGATGGGCCGGTGCTGATGGTTTGTGGCGCCATCCACGGCGACGAGATCAATGGTGTGGAGATCATCCGGCGGGTGCTGACCAACTCGGCATTGCGGCACCTGCGCGGTACCCTGGTGGCCGTGCCGATCGTCAATATCTTCGGTTTTGTCCAGCGCACCCGTTACCTGCCGGATCGCCGGGATCTGAACCGGTGCTTCCCGGGCAGTGAAACCGGGTCCCTGGGCGGGCGCATCGCCTATCTGCTGCGCACCCTGTTGATGGAGCGGGTCACCCATATTATTGACCTGCACACCGGCGCCATCCACCGGTTCAACCTGCCCCAGATCCGGGCGGAGCTGAAGAACCCGGAAACGGTGCGCATGGCCGAAGCCTTCGGAGCCCCGATCATCATCAATGCCAGTCTCCGGGAGGGGAGCCTGCGAGCTTACGCCGATTCCCAGGACATTCCGGTGATCACCTTCGAAGGTGGCGAGGCCCTTAGGTTTGATGACGTAGTCATCACCAGCGGCGTCAAGGGTGTAATCCGGGTCATGCGGGAGCTCGAGATGGTGCCGGCGAAGAAAGGGCCGAAGGCCCCGAGGAAGCGCTCGGAAACCGCGGCCAACTCCCAGTGGGTGCGCGCGGACATTGATGGCATCATGCGCCCGGTGGCCCGTCTCGGGCAGAAGGTTCGTAAAGGCCAGAAACTTGCCATGGTGGCCGATCCTTTCGGCGAGACCGAGGCAGCGATTACGTCACCCTGTTCCGGCATTGTGATCTGTGTGAACAACTTGCCGCTGGTGAACGAGGGGGAAGCCATTTACCACATCGCCCGCTTCGACGAACTCAGCGAAGCCGAGAAGGCCATGGACTATTTCCGCAGTTCCTTCGAAGCCGAGGTCAGTGAGGCGGTGGTGCCGGTCCATCCCTGGGACGAACTGCAGAAATAAGCCGGAACTCGGGAGTTACCATGATCTGGGATCAAACCATTATTGAACTGGCCCCGCTCCCGCGGGGCTTCCACCTGGTCACCAATGAGGTGCTGGCCCAGGCCCCGAGCCTGGCTAACTGCGAGATGGGGTTGCTGCACCTGTTTATTCAGCACACCTCGGCCTCCCTGGCGGTCAACGAGAATGCCGACCCGGACGTGCGCGGCGACCTGGAACGCCACTTCAATGTCATGGTGCCGGAGAATGCACCTCACTATGAGCATGTCATGGAGGGGCCGGACGATATGCCGGCCCATATCAAGAGCGTGCTGATCGGCCCGTCCCTGACCTTGCCGGTCTCGCGAGGCCACCTTGCCCTGGGTACCTGGCAGGGGATCTATCTCTGTGAACACCGGGACCGGGCCGGCAGCCGCCGGATTGTCGCCACGCTTCAAGGCCGGTGGTGAGGGGCCCGGTTTACGCCAACGTCCTTTCGAACCTCCTTCCAGTGTCTAAACTCAGGTATGGATATCCACCCATTGCCTCCCGGTAATGGGTGGGTTTCCACACATTCTGCAATACCTCTTTCAGTTCCTGGTTACTAAAGTGTTGTTTTATAGGTAGTTCCCGAAACTGGTCCGGTCCTTGCTGAGACAATAACTCACCGTGGCCGTTGACGGTCGCGTCAAGCACCCGACAACCAAAATGATATGGGGAGCACCCTCTATGAAGATCCAAGCCATTCTGGCAGCAGCCGTTGCCTCCGCCGCCATCGCCAGCCCGGCTATGGCCCAGGACAAATCTGACTGGCCCGAGAGCTTTACCATTGGTACAGCCAGCCAGGGCGGTACCTACTTTGCTTACGGTTCAGGCTGGGCCAACTTCATGGCCGAAAACCTGGGCATCTCGGGCGGTGCCGAGATCACCGGCGGCCCGATGCAGAACATGGCACTGGTGCATACCGGTGACCTGAACTTCGGCCTGACCACCATGGGCCCGGCCCGAGAATCAATGGAAGGCAAGAGCCCGCTGGCTCCGGGTATGGCGATGGACAACGTCTGTGCCATGTTCCCGATGTACGAGACGCCGTTCTCCATCACCACCCTGAGCAGCTCCGGCATCACCTCCATCGAGGAGATCCCGGACGGTGCCACCATTGGTTTCGGCCCGGCCGGCTCAACCTCTGATACCTACTTCCCGCGCATGATGGAAACCCTGGGCGTAGACTTCGAGCGCCGTAATGGCAGCTGGTCCGACCTGGGTGGTCAACTGCAGGATGGCCTGATCGATGTGGTGGCCTTCGCGGCCGGTATCCCAATTCCTGCAGTCAGCCAGCTGGAAGTCCAGACGGACGTCAACATCATCGGCATGACCGACGAGCAGGCCAAGACCATCACCGAGGCGTTCCCGGTCTCCGAGTTCGTGATTCCGGCCAGCACTTACCAGTCTCTGGAAGAGCCGTCCCGCGTGGTGTCCATGTGGAACTTCGCCATCGCGAACTGCGATGCACCGGAAAGCCTGGTGTATGAAATGGTCAGTCTGACCATGGAGAACAACGACAAGATGGTCTCCATCCACAAGGCAGCACGGACCACTGTTCCTGAAAACTACACCAAGAACAACGTACTGCCCTGGCATCCGGGCGCAGCACGCTGGTTCAACGAAAACGGCTACGAGATTCCGGAAAGCAAGATCGGCAAGTAACCGTTGTGTCTGAGGGGTCGCGTGGCGGCCCCCAATTTCCGGTTCTGAACCGGTCCGGCTTTTCCGATAGCAGGTTGCATCATGTCCACTGAACACGAAATCCAGCATTCGCCCCGGGTCACCGAGGACGAAGATCACATTCTCGCCCATAACGTCGACGAGGAACCCGTTGAGGCCAACCGCCGAATGTTTGAAGGCGGGCTGCTCAAGCTCGTCACACTGCTGACCATCGCCTATTCGTCATTCCATCTGTACACGCTGAATATTGCCCCATTGGAGACCTGGTCATTCCGGATCATCCACGTCGCGGGTGCCCTTTTCCTGGGGTTCATGCTGTATGCAGGGGCCCGTTTCGCCTCGGCAGAGGAAGGCGAGGCGCGCCACCGCTGGACCACCTGGATCGCCGGCGTGGCCATGCTGCCCGCCCTGTACGCGGTGTACCAGAGTTTTGCCTTCTACCAGATGCTTAACGACGGTGCGCTGCGCATCGCACCGGAACTGGAGACCTGGCACTACGGCTGGCCGCTGATTGCGGCAACGGCGGTGGGCATTGTGATGAGCTGGTTCCACCAGCGCGGTCGTGGGCGTTTCAGCCTGCCGGATCTGGTGCTGATGGTCTGTTCGGTTGCGGTCGCGGCCTATCTGCTGGTGGTGTTCAACACTCCGATCCGCATGTCTACGGGTACTCCGTTCTCGCCGGTGGGTATTTCTTTTGCGGCTGTCGCCGGTTCCGCCCTGATTCTTGAACTGACCCGCCGCGTGGCGGGTATGGCGCTGGTCATTATTGGCCTGGTGTTCCTGGCCTATGTGTTTGCCGGGCCTTATCTGCCCGGGTTCCTGGGCTACCCGGGGCTGAGCGTGAAGCGCTTCTTCAGTCAGGTATATACCGACGCCGGTATCCTCGGGCCGACGACGGCGGTTTCCTCCACCTACATTATTCTGTTCATCATCTTTGCCGCGTTCCTGCAGGCGTCCAAGGTTGGTGACTACTTCGTTAACTTCGCCTTTGCCGCGGCTGGCCGTTCCCGTGGTGGCCCCGCCAAGGTGTCGATCTTCGCTTCCGGCCTGATGGGCATGATCAACGGCACCAGTGCCGGTAACGTGGTGTCCACCGGTTCCCTGACCATTCCGCTGATGAAAAAGGTGGGCTACAAGAAGACCTCCGCCGGCGCGGTGGAAGCCGCTGCCTCCACCGGTGGCCAGATCATGCCGCCGATCATGGGCGCGGGCGCCTTCATCATGGCGGAGATCACCGGTATCCCGTACACCGAGATTGCCATTGCCGCGATTATTCCGGCGATCCTGTACTTCGCTTCCGTTTATTTTATGGTGGATTTCGAGGCCGCCAAGACCGGTATGCGCGGCATGCGTGAGGACGAGCTGCCCAAGCTCGGCCGCCTGATGAAGCAGTGTTACCTGTTTGTTCCGATTATCATCCTGGTCGTTGCCCTGTTCATGGGCTATTCGGTGATCCGGGCCGGTACCCTGGCTACCGTCTCTGCGGCGGTGGTGAGCTGGATCTCCCCGAACAAGATGGGGCTGCGTTCGATCCTGAGGGCACTGGATATCGCGTCGATCATGTCGATCCAGATCATCGTGGTCTGTGCCGCCGCCGGTATCATCGTCGGGGTGATTTCCCTGACCGGGGTTGGTGCGCGTTTCTCTGTGCTGCTGCTGGACGTAGCCGAGCACAGTAACCTGCTGGCGCTGATCTTTGCGATGTTCATCTCCATTCTGCTGGGGATGGGTATGCCGACGACCGCTGCCTACGCGGTGGCCGCGTCGGTAGTGGCACCGGGTCTGGTACAGCTGGGTATCGAGCCACTCACTGCACACTTCTTTGTGTTCTATTTTGCGGTGGTATCCGCCATCACGCCGCCGGTGGCCCTGGCTTCCTATGCCGCGGCTGGTATCTCAGGGGCCAACGCCATGGAAACCTCGGTAGCGTCCTTCCGGATCGGTATAGCCGCGTTCATCGTGCCGTTCATGTTCTTCTACAACGATGCACTGTTGATGGAAGCTGGCTGGTTCGAGATCGCCCGTGCCCTGGTTACGGCCACTTTCGGTGTTTATCTGCTCTCCGGTGGTGTCATGGGCTGGTTCGCCAAGGTGGCTGCGCCCTGGGTGACCCGGTTGTTGCTGATCGGTGCTGCTTTGCTGATGATCGAGGGTGGGCTCTGGACTGATCTTGGCGGTGTGGCCGTTGCGGTGCTGGCGTTCCTGATGCAGCGTCAGCGCCGGGCTCGGCTTGCACCGGCAGTATCCTGATGGTCTGAGCTGCATTCTGACCGGCCGGTACAGCTCCGGTTGTGCCGGTCCGGTCGGAGCGCTAGGCTAGCGCTTTTCCCGGAACTCTCTGCCATGTCTCTCCGAATCGGTGCTGTCCTGCTATTGCTGATCACTCTGGGCCTGTCCTGGGTACTGGGCGGCTGGGCCGGCTACCGGCAGGTGGAGCAGGAGAGCCTTGAGGAATCCTTCCGCTACCGGCAGCTGGTGGCCAATGAACTGAACCGTTACCTTCCGATACCGGAACTGATGGCGGAACATCCGGTCATGGAGCAGGCGCTCCTGAACCCCGATGATCCCCGGGTCATTCTCCAGGCCAATGAAGAAATGCAGAGAATGGCGACCATTGTTGGTAGTTCCGATGTTTACCTGATGGACACCTCCGGCCTGACGATCGCTGCCAACAACTATCTTCAGGAAGACAGTTTTGTTGGCAGCAATTATGCTTTCCGTCCCTATTTTTCCGAGGCCGTGGGGACCGGGGATTCGGTTATCTATTTTGCCCTGGGCCTGATGTCCGGTGTTCGGGGTCTGTACTTTTCACATCCGATTCGCAGTGACCGGGGCAGGATCCTGGGTGTGATCGCAGTGAAAGTGCTGGTACATGAGCTGGAATCGCAGTGGCACCGTCCGGCGTCGTTAAGTGAGGCGGAAATGGTGGTTCTGGATGGTTCCGGGATCAGCTTTCTGGCCAGTCAGCCAGCGTGGCTTTACCGGGACTTTTCCGGAGGTCAGCAGGGAGAGCTGCCTCTGGAAACCCGCCAACGCTATCCGGACCGCGAACTTCGGCCCATGGAGACCGAGCAGTTGGGGCTTCCCTGGGGACTATCTGAAAAGTCCGCCAAGATCCGCATCCAGTCTCCGGAAGGAGATCGCCAGGACTACCTGGCAGTCCAGACCCCGCTGCCGCGTCTGGACTGGACACTCCAGGTGATGGTTTCCACAGCGCCGGTGCTGTGGACCCGTCTGGCTTTTGTGATTGGCGGCCTTGCAATTTACCTGGGTGTACTGCTGGCGTGGTTGTATCTGAGGGAGCGCTATCGCCGCGAGGCCGAGCTGGCCCTGCGAGGCGAACAGCTGGAACGCCGGGTGGCCGAGCGTACCCGGGACCTCGAACACTCCAATCAACAGTTGCTGGAGGAGATCCGTGAGCGGGAGCGGGCCCAGAGTGAGCTTCGGGAAACCCAGCAGGAGCTGATCCAGGCAGCCAAGCTGGCGGTGCTGGGGCAGATGTCGGCGGGATTGAACCACGAAATGAACCAGCCGCTGACGGCAATCCAGACCTATGCCCGTAACAGCCGCCGCTTTCTCGAGAAGGGCGCGACGGACATGGTGGACGCCAACCTTTCGGAAATCCTCATACTGTGTGACAAGATGGCGGAGCTGACCCGGCAGTTCAAGGTGTTCGCCCGCAAGTCGGAAGGGCCGCCGTCGGTTGTAGATCTGCGCCTGTCGGTGGATGCGGCCCTGAAGATCATCAAGGCCCAGAAGAACAGTGGTGGAATCGATATCCAGTGGAATCGTCCGGAAGAGCCGGTGATGTGCCATGGCGACCTGATCCGGATCGAGCAGGTGATGGTGAACCTGCTGGCCAACGCGGCCCAGGCCGTGGAAGAGCGCGAAGCGCCGGTGATCACCATCGATGTGGAAACGGACGACGGTGACTGGCGCTGCATCGTCCGGGATAACGGTTACGGGCTGCCGGGTAATACCGAGCAGATTTTTGAACCCTTTTTTACCACCAAGGCTGTCAAGCAGGGACTGGGGCTTGGCTTGTCCATTTCACGGCAGATCGTCGATGCCCTGGGTGGCACGCTCACCGGACGTAACCGCCCGGACGGCCCCGGCGCAGAATTTGTACTGACCTTGCAACAGCGGGAGGCAATGGAATGACACAACCTTCGGTAATCTTTGTGGATGATGACCCGCACATTCTGCAGGCCATGGCCCAGACCCTGACCCTCGAGGACTTGCCGGTGGCCTGTTTCGAAGGCGCGGCCCCGGCTCTGAAAACCATCACGGCCGACTTCGAGGGCATTGTCCTGTGTGACTACAACATGCCCGGCATGGATGGCCTGCAAATGCTGGAACAGGTCCGGGCGGTGGATGACAGCATTCCGGTCATTATCCTCACCGGTCAGGGCGATATCAGTACCGCGGTCACCGCCATGCAGCAGGGGGCCTATGACTTCATCGAAAAGCCCTTCGATCATGAGGAACTGATCGAACTGTTGCGCCACGCCCTGGAAAAACGGCACCTGGCGCTGGAAAACCGGCGGCTGAAAGCCCAGTTACGGCAGATGGCCAAACCTGGGCCGCGGATTCTCGGGGATTCGCCGTCCATGCAGAAGGTGATGTCGACCATTGACCCGATCCTGGATATCTCCGCCAACATCCTGCTGCACGGCGAGACCGGTTCCGGCAAGGATGCCCTGGCCCGCTACATCCACGAAAACAGCCCGCGCAGTGCCCACAATTTCGTGGCCATCAATTGCGGTGCGGTGCCGGAAAACCTGATCGAGAGCGAGCTGTTCGGTCATGAAGCCGGTGCCTTCACCGGAGCGGAAAAACGGCGGATCGGCAAGATCGAGCACGCGCACAAGGGCACCCTGTTCCTGGACGAAGTGGAAAGCATGCCCATGCCCCTGCAGATCAAGCTGCTGCGGGTGCTGGAGGAACAGAAGGTCGAGCGCCTGGGTAGCAATCAGGTGCAGGATGTGGATGTTCGCATTATTGCCGCCACCAAGGCGGACCTGAAAAAACTCAGCGATGACGGGGAGTTCCGGGCAGATCTGTATTACCGGCTGAATGTGGTCAAGGTGGACATCCCGCCACTTCGGGAGCGCAAGGAAGACATCCCCCTGTTGTTCCACCACTTTGTGCTGATTGCCGCCGCCCGCTACGACCGCGAGAGCGTGCCCCTGGATGCCGGCCAGGCAGCCCGCCTGATGCAGAGATCCTGGCCGGGGAATGTCAGGGAATTGCGGAACCTCGCCGAACGTTATGTGCTGCTCGGCCCGGCCGCGCTGGATGAGAACGAACCGGGCGGTGAGGGTAATATTTCAGGCCGACAGACTCTGGCCGAAATGATGGACGGCTTCGAGCGCACGGCGATTGTCAGTGCCCTCAACGCCTGTCACGGCAGCATCAAGGACACCATGGTCCAGCTCGGCATTGCCCGCAAGACCCTCTACGACAAGATGAAAAAGCACGGCCTGGACAAGGCCCAGTTCAAGGATTGAGCCCGCCTGGATTGTCACGGTGTCCAAGCAGCTATAGTTAAGGGGCAGCTTGGGACAGAGGGTTACCTGAACCGTGATGAAACAGCCACTTCCCCGGGATCGTCTCGACGGCCTCCTGGGCAATCCGGCAGGCCTGGACGCCCGGGAGCGGCTGGAACGCCGAAAGCGCTACGGGGCCAATGTCATTGTCGAGTCGGCCCGGCACGGGATCTGGAGTGTTCTGGCGGACAGTCTCCGGGACCCTATGCTCTGGTTTCTCGTGGGCACGGCCGTCGTCTTTCTGCTGGTCGGTGAGTTGACCGAAGCTTTGGTGTTGCTGGTTGCGCTGGTTCCGTTTCTGGGAATGGACGCCTTCCTGCACCATCGAACCCAGGTTTCCACCTCCACACTCAGGAGCCAGCTCGCCTCGGTGGCACGGGTCCGGATTGACGGTCAGGTGACCGAGGTGCCCTCGGAGGAGGTTGTCCCCGGAGACCTGCTGGAAGTGCGAAGTGGTGAGCCCTTTCCCGCCGACGGCGTGATTGTCGACGTAGAGAATCTCCAGGTCGATGAATCGGTGATTTCCGGTGAGGCCTATCCTGTCAGAAAAGCCCGTTTTTCGGATCCGGAGGCCACGCAGACAAACGAACAGACCCGGGATAACGGCTGGGCATTCGCCGGCACCCGGGTGCTTACGGGTACCGTCCGGATACGTGTTGCCTATACCGGCCCCGAGACTCTGTACGGTGAGATAGTACGTACGGCGGTGGAGGGCACCCAGGGCCGGACGCCCCTTCAGCTCGCGGTTGCCCATCTGGTCAAGGTCCTGCTCTGGATAGCGTTGGCCATCTGCGGCCTGCTTGCCATGACCCGACTCTGGCAGGGGCATGGTTGGCTGGATGCCTTGCTCAGTGCGGTCACGCTCGCGGTCGCTGCCCTGCCCGAGGAGTTTCCCGTAGTACTGACATTCTTCCTCGGCCTGGGCGTATTTCGCCTGGCACGGCGGGACGCGTTGGTCCGGCGTGCCGTCGCGGTCGAAAATATCAGCCGGACGACCTGTATCTGCTGTGACAAGACCGGAACGCTCACGGAAGGGCGTCTGGTTCTCGCCCACTGGTATCCGGCTGACCAGGTCGAGGAATCCGTGCTTCTGGATACCGCGGCCCGGGCCAGTCGTGCTGACTCCGGTGATCCCATGGATCACGCGATTCTGGCGGTGGCGGGCGCGCTTCCGGAGAGGGCGGTAGTGGCGAGGTTTCCGTTCACCGAGCAGCGTAAGCGCGAGACCTCCTTCATTCTGCAGGGCAACAACCTCTGTGCCACAGTCAAAGGGGCGCCCGAGACGGTGCTGGCCATGTGTACGGAATCGGCGAGCGGTCAACGTTACTGGCAGGAGAAAGTAGGTGAGCTGGCTGACTCGGGGCATAAGGTTATCGCCTGTGCCCGGCAACAATTGGTCGAAGGGGCTGACCTGACCGTTGAACCCGGTTCGGGATTCCGGTTTGCCGGGCTGCTGGCGTTTGAAGACCCGGTCAGGGAGGGTGTAGCCGAGGCCCTTGCCAGTTGTGACGCATCGGGGGTTCGGGTGATCATGGTGACCGGGGACCATGCCGGCACGGCGACGGCGGTGGCCAGGCAGATTGGTCTGGGCGCTGGCAAGCCACGCGTTATGACCGGGGAGGAATTTCTGGGCAAGCTCGCAACCGGGGAAGTTCAGGTGCTGGACCAGGTGGATGTGGTGGCCCGCGCCGTGCCCTCGGTGAAACTGGAGCTGGTACAGGCCCTGCAACGACGCGGAGAGATTGTGGCGGTCACCGGGGACGGCGTGAACGATGTCCCGGCGCTCAAAGCGGCGGACATCGGCATCGCCATGGGGGAGCGTGGAACACGGAGTGCACGGGAGGTATCGGCCATCGTGCTTATGGACGACAATTTCCGAACGATCGTCCGAGCCATGGAGGAGGGCTGGCAATTGTTCCGGAATCTCCGGCTGAGCTTCCAGTACCTGCTGATGATCCACATTCCGCTGGTCCTGACTGCCTCACTGATTCCGCTACTCGGGTTTCCGGTCCTGTACCTGCCCATCCACGTCGTCTGGCTGGAGCTGATCATTCATCCGACCGCCATGCTGGTGTTCCAGAATCTTCCGGAGCATTCCAGGTTGCCGACAACACCGCCCGGCAAGCGGGTACGCCTTTTCTCCAGGACAGATACGCTGCAGATTCTGCTGGTCGGGTTTCTGACCACCGGTCTGGTGTACTGGAGCTACCTTCGGAGTCTGGGCGAACCTCAGGGCGTGGAGCACGCCCGTTCGATGGCCCTGGCGGCGCTCATTGTCGCCGGTGCCGTAATAACTGCCGGGCTAAGTCGTTTGAGGGGAAAGGTGGCTGTGGTGATTACGGCTGGCGGGGTGCTGTCAGCACTGGTACTGATCCAGATGCCCTGGACTGCGCATTGGTTACACCTCACTCCCCTGCACCTGGAGGACTGGCTACGAGCAGTGCTCACCGGCGCGCTCGTTGCCATTCCTTTCGTTACCCGAGCCCTACGGTGGGGGCGCGCCTCCGCTGTCAGTTCATAGCCTGGATTGACAGTGGTGACTGACCTCCCGGGGCCAGCAAGGGCAGGGCCACCTCTCCGGTCACCTGCACCGCCGGCACCACCGGATCCCGGGAGAAAGACCCGGCAAAGGTGGGATGCTGGCCATACAGCATCAATACCAGTTGGTCTCCAGGGTTGAGTCGTTCGGCAATACCAGTGAGCTCAACGGTGTGCTGGCCCAGCCCGCGCAGGGGGTGCACCTGTTCATCGATCAGCTCCGGCGCTACCTGGTTCTGGCGAATCACGCCGATACCGGCAAAGACAATGCTGTCGCAGGTGCCCGCGTGCAGGATCGGATCGGAACTTTCCAGACACTGGGCATCCAGCTCCGGCAGTCCAGTGCTTACATTCAGATTGGCCGTGGGAATACCGGCAACAACCGCTTCCGATTCCAGGGTTTCCAGGGGAACCACGGTGGGTGCGATCCCGGCAGCACCAATCAGTACAGACGCAGGCAACGGGTTACCCAGAGCATCGAAGCCCACCGGGAAGGTAACGCCGCCGGTGGTAATCTCCGGCGTCGAGATGGCATCGCCCGGCGCCAGGGTATAACAGATCTGCTGGCCAGTAGTGATAACGTTGTCGGCATTGCCCCGGCCAAGTAGCTTTTCATTGAACCAGGCCACCGCAGCCCGGTTCGCACTGATGTCACCGCATCTGGCGAGCGCATTCAGGTCGCCGCTGGCCAGGCTTGGCAACTCACCACCGTAGAAGGTGAGATTGGCCAGGGTTTCCTGGATCAGGCCGACGTTGGGGGCCAGGTAGTGGTGGCTGAACGGGTAGGTCAGCAAACGGACATCGCCCCCGGCGGCCTTGAGGATCCGGTAGTTTTCCGCCGCCTCGTTGAACGGGAACAGGCTGTCGCGCATGCCCTGGAACATCAGCACGTCCACCGGGTAGGGCGCACGGGGCGGTGTCTTGACAATATAGCGGCCATCGCTGGTCAACGGGAGCTGTCCGGTGACCGGCTCCAGCAGGTAGTCGTCGGTGTTGCCGTTATCCAGTAAGGCAAGTTCGCGCTCGTTCTGCCAGAAATAGCTCGGGCTGTGATAATGGAAGAAATCCAGGGCGCTGTCCGGGAAAACGCCTGTGGTAATGCCGTCGATCAGGGAGCTGCGCAGGTATGGATCCATGGATAGTCCGGTCTGGGTATCACCCATCACTGACAGGAAGGCCAGCCAGTAGTTCTTGGTAACGTTTCCTGGATTCAGGCTATAGGTCAGGTCATGCCAGGTGATGTGGGGCACCATGGCATCCATACGCTGGTCAGGATCGATGTTGTAAAGCAGGTATTGGAAGCCGCCGCCGTAGCTGCCACCGATGCCACCCAGCAGCAGGTTGTCCTGCTCGTATTTCAGGTAATCCAGGTTGACCTCGGCCCAGTCCACGATCTGTACCAGGTCCTGTCCCTCCAGGTCCGGATCCATCACCCGGATAGTACCGCCGCTTTCCCCGTGGCCGCGCTGGTCGATACTGATCACCGCATAGCCCGCATCAATCAGGGGTTCGATGGGGGCCAGCGGGTCGCTGCCCGCCTCGGTCGAGCGGGAACCGCTGAAGCCGTGTCCCTGCAGGATCAGGGGGTGCCGGGTCTCGCAGTCAAACTGGGTGGGTTCGAATACCTGGAACACGATGGCTGCGCCATCGACCCGTGAGGGCATCTGCACACGGTAGCTGCGGCCACCGCTCAGGTCGGTGCCTTGGGAGCAGGAGGCCGCCGCGAGTTCCGCGTCGCTGTCCGGCAGTGGCCGCTTGTAGTGGGTCGGGTTGGAGCTGCTGACGACGGGCTCTTTCTGTTGATTCTGGACGTCAGTTCCGTCATTCCCGGAAGAACTACCGCCACAGCCACTGAGGGCAGCCGCCGATAGCCCGGCAAGGGTGAACAGGATGAGGTTTCGCATGATATCGCCTTTGTCGTTTGTTATTACGATGTGTCACGTTTGAGATAGGGATCACATTAATTCGATAACAAACGGCCGGCGATGGCAGGATCGACCCTGGTACATGTCGCCAGGGTCAACAGGACCGCGGGTCAGAGATTGGCTTCGGCGTACTCCGCGAGAACCGAACGGGGAACGCCCTGCAGGTGCACGTGGGCGCCATGGCGGAAGCCCTTGAAACGTTCGGTCATGTAAGTAAGGCCGGAGCTGAGGGCGCTCAGGTATGGCGTATCGATCTGCGCCAGGTTGCCCAGGCAGATCACCTTGGAGCCATTGCCTGCCCGCGTGATGATGGTCTTGATCTGGTGCGGCGTCAGGTTCTGGCACTCGTCGATGATAATCAGGCTGTGCTGGAAGCTCCGTCCCCGGATGTAGTTCATCGACTTGAAGTGCAACGGGACCTTGCTGAGGATGTAGTCCACCGAGGCAGTCATATTCTCGTCGTCCTCGTGCAGCGCCTCCAGGTTGTCCACGATGGCGCCCAGCCAGGGCTCCATCTTCTCAGCTTCGGTGCCGGGCAGGAAGCCGATGTCCTCGTCGAGGCCCTGGGTGGAGCGGGTGGCAATGATGCGCTTGTAAAGTTTGCTGGCAACGGTCATCTCGATGCACGCGGCCAGGGCCAGGATGGTCTTGCCCGAGCCGGCCGAGCCGGTCAGGTTGACCATGTGGACATCCGGGTCCAGCAGCAGGTTCAGGGCGATCGCCTGGTAGATGTCCCGGGGTACCAGCCCCCAGACTTCCTCGTTCATCAGGTCGTGCTGATGCAGGTCCCGGATGATAATGCGCTCCTCATCCAGATCCACCGCCTTGCCGACAAAGCCCTGCTCGTCCAGAACAAACTCGTTGATGTTGATTTTGGCCAGAGGCCCTTCCCGGCGCAGGATATGCTCCGTGACGCCTTCCCGTTGCACGGTTTCCACCTTCTCGATGTTGTCCCAGAAGGAGTTGCTGAATTCGTGGTAGCCCTTGGGCAACAGGTCGATGTCATCAAGCAGCTGGTCGTTGTGGTAATCCTGGGCTTCGACCCCGAATCCGCGTGCCTTCAGGCGCATGTTGATGTCCTTGCTCACCAGGATGATGTCCCGGGACTTGTGGCGGTTCTGGAGCGCGGCCAGGGTGTTGATGATCTTGTTGTCGTTCAGGTGCTCGGGCAGTGAGTGGGAGTCCAGGTGCTCGGTGCTCATCAGGATCAGCAGCTTGCCCAGAGGCGCGGCTTTCTTGCCCCGCACGATCGGCACACCCTTCTCGATTTCTTTCGGGCTGGCATCGCCCAGGACCTTGTCGATGTTCCGGATGGCCTGACGGCAATCGGCGGCGACCGTCTGCTTGCCGGACTTGAGGCTGTCCAGCTCTTCCAGAACGGTCATCGGGATAATCACATCGTGTTCTTCGAAGTTGAGGAGGGCATTGGGGTCGTGGATCAGGACATTGGTGTCGAGGACGTACATCTTCTTCCGAGCTTGCGGTGCTCTTGGCATAGGGGAGGCTACCTCTCTGGTGGCTCAGTCGTTCTCGGCGCAGCGCTGCGTCAGTTCCTTGTCCGATATCAGTTTGAGCATGTCGTAGGTCGTGATGATACCGGTAATTCTTGAATCGCTGGTGACAAAGATCCGGTGCAGATGCTCACGCATCATGATATTGGCAATGTCTCGCACCGGCGTCTGCTCGTCAACGGATAAAACGATCGGAGTCATGATGTCGCGGACTTCCACGGGGACCTTGCCCATCTCCTCGAAGATGGCCATGCGCAGACGCCGAGCCTCGATTTCCTCCTCCGGGGTGAGGCGGGGACCAGTGTCCGAGCGGCTCGCATTCCAGCGGAATTCGGTAATGTCCTTGAGCGTGGCAATGCCGACGATTTCCCCGTTGTCGTCGGTCACGGGGCTGCCGGTGATTTCGTTATCGGTGAGGAAGCGGGCCAGACGGTCCATCGTCCAGTTCTGGGGTACGGCTTTGATGCTGGGGGTCATGATCTCGTGGGCGAGAACGGTCATCGGGTGAGGCCTGCCTCTTGCTGTCCTTTTTCATAAAGCTTAGCGCGTGTTTCGGGGTGCGTCACCCCTCACGAATCCGACGGCACCACATCCACCAGCTTGCCCTCATCGTCCCAAACCAGTTCGAATCCCTGGTAGCGGGGGGCGCGGGCGACGTCCTCGAGGGCCTGTATGGAGCGAACCGGAATGTCCACCAGCAGGGAATTGACCAGCCACCCGGGCAAGGCGCCGTTGGGATCGGTGTGCTGGACCCAGATCATCCGGGTGCGGTCGCCCTCTGGAATGAACCGGTACAGGGTATCCGAGCGGTCAACCCGGATTCGGTTGTTGCTTTCGGCCCGCAGATCGGGGGTAGCGTTCAGGTCCATGGTGACCTCGCCACTGGCACGGTCGCCCCGGGTGCGGATTCGCAGTACGTAATCACGGTCCGCTACTGGCCAGGGCATGTCGTTCACCGAGTAGGCGAACCGGTCGTGGAAGTCGCCCTCTCCGAAGGCATAGGATTCGCTGCAGTTGTGGACCCACTCGGTACAGGAGACCGGATTGATCATTACCGCCATCAGATTCTCGATCGGGACATCGAGCGTCGCAACTGCCTTGAAGGCCTTGAATTTGGAACCGGGCTGCCCGGTGGTGTAGATGCGGATATTGTCGGTTTCCGTACGCAGCTCCCAGTCGGCGCTCTGCTCATCGGGCAGTTCCGCCGCCATCGCAGTGCCGGTCACGGCGGCGAGCATCCAGGTGCAGGCCATCCCTGCCAGGACAATGCCCCGGCCTGCAAACCCATGGGCTCTTGGACTTCTCATAGAGTACACTTCCTTGAACACGATGCCGCCGAGTCTAGCATGGGGTAAGGGCCGGCAAAGGCACGAACACAGGGGATTGTGAACCAGGTAACTTCACTGGCTGATGGTTCCGCAAATTGGCCCGATCTGACGACTGCCATGACCATGAAAAAGCTGATTGACGACAGGGGACGACTCCCTGCCGGGGTGCTCCGCGAACCGGTAGATTCCATCAACTACCTGGACTATGACCTGCGCTCGGTCATGGACCGGCCCCGCTCGCGTCTGGCGCGCCGGTGGCGGTTCAACCAGTTCCAGTTCGTCAGTGCCATGGCCCCCGGCTGGGTGTTCGGTATGGCCCTGGTGGATCTGAAGCTGCTCGGAAACGGTTTTTTCTACCTGTACGACTTCGAGTCCGGAACCATGCTGGAGCGGTCATTCCTGCAACCGCTGGCGAAGGGGACACATCTCGAACCATACCCCGAGCATGGTCTGGCGCGCTTCCAGAAAGGAGAGGTTGACCTTCACATCGCGCCGGCGACCGGCGGGCGCAATGTGTCGGTGTCGGCACCGGGTGGGATCCGAATCGATCTGGAGCTACGGGACGATCACGATCCGCTGCGCCTGGTATGCCCGGCGGGCTATAGCGGCTGGGTGTTCACCCGCAAATCCGCCGGCCTGAAAGTGGAAGGTGAAGTCCGCTGGGATCACCAGATCTGGCGTTGCGATGACAAGGTCCGGGGTTCCATTGACTGGAGTTGCGGCTTCATGCGCCGGGAAACCGCCTGGAACTGGGCAGCCATTGCGGGTGTGCTGGAGGATGGCCGGTCATTCGGGCTGAACCTGGCCGCCGGTGTCAACGAAACCGGAGTCACGGAAAACGCCCTCTGGCTGGATGGTGTCTGCTCGAAGCTGGACGTGGCAAGGTTCTGCTTCGACCGCTACCGGCCAGGAAGTGACTGGCATGTAACGACCGCGGATGGCCGGGTGGATCTGCATTTTGTGCCGGCCGGGGTGCGCAAGGAGAAGCTCAACGCGGGCATCCTGGCCTCGAATTTCCGCCAGTACGTGGGCACCTTCAACGGCACGATCATTGACAAGACGGGAACGAAAATCCCCGTAGCAGGACTACGGGGATTGATGGAGGATCATTTCGCCCGCTGGTAGCGGGGCCGGGCTACTTTTCCGGTAGCGTGACGTTGAGCTCCAGTACCGAACACCGTTCATTGCGGTCCACTTCGACCTGCACCATGTCATCGGAAATCTGCACATATTTGCGGATGACCTCCAGCAGCTCCTGCTGGAGCTGTGGCAGGTAGTCCGGCTGCTCCCGCTGTCCCCGCTCATGGGCCACAATAATCTGCAGACGCTCCTTGGCGACACTGGCGCTGGCGTTCTTCTTGCTCCTGAAGTAATCGAGGAAACTCATCCCTTAGCCTCCCTTGAACATCCGCGTGAAAAACCCTTTCTTCTGGGCGGTCATGAAGCGGTGCTCGCGCTCCTCCCCCAACAGGCGCGCTACGGCATCCTCATAGGCCTGGCCGGCATCGCTGTCTTCTTCAAGGATGACGGGCAAGCCCTGGTTGGAGGCATTGAGCACCACCTGGCTTTCGGGAATCACGCCCAGCAACGGGATGGCGAGGATTTCTTCCACATCACCCACGGACAGCATTTCGCCCCTGGAAACCCGGTCCGGGTTGTATCGGGTCAGCAACAGGTGCTCCTTCACCGGGTCCATACCCATTTCCGCCCGACGGGACTTGCTCTGGAGAATGCCCAGGATGCGGTCGGAGTCACGCACGGAGGACACTTCCGGGTTGGTCACCACGATGGCCTCGTCGGCATGGTACAGGGCCATGAGGGCGCCGTGCTCAATGCCGGCTGGAGAGTCGCAGACGATGTAGTCGAAGGTTTCCGAGAGCTCGTTGATGACCCTCTGCACGCCTTCGCGGGTCAGGGCCTCTTTTTCCCGGGTCTGGGAGGCGGGGAGGATGTAGAGCGTATCTACCCGCTTGTCCCGGATCAGGGCCTGGTTCAGTGAAGCTTCGCCCTGGATGACGTTGACGAAGTCGTAGACGACCCGGCGCTCGCAATTCATGATCAGATCCAGGTTGCGCAGTCCCACGTCGAAGTCGATAACGACGGTCTTGTGACCGCGCTTGGCAAGGCCGGTGCTGATTGAGGCGCTGGTAGTGGTCTTGCCAACGCCGCCTTTTCCTGAGGTTACGACAATGATTCTAGCCAAGGTTCAGTTCCTGTTTCGCGGTGGATTCGTCGTGTCTTCTTGGTCGTTATTGTTGGATGTAAACATCAGGCCTTGTCCAGTGGCGTTACCACCAGCAGGTCGTCCCTGAGCTGGATCTGCACAGCGTTTTTCCAGCCGTTGTCCTGAAGATCTTCGGAGATTTTATAGTGTCCGGCGATGGACACAAGCTCTGCTTCCAGTGACTGGCAGAAAATCCGGGCGGATTCGCCGCCGTGGATTCCGGCCAGTGCACGGCCCCGAAGCGGGCCGTAGACATGGATGTTGCCGGCCGCCAGGATTTCCGCCCCGGCCTGAACCGGTCCGAGCACGATCACGTCGCCTTCCGGGGCATGGACCTGTTGGCCCGAACGGACTGGATGGTTGATGATCCGGGCCGGTGCCGGGCCGGTGGGCTGCCCGGTCTGCGTTTCGCTCTCGGGTTCGGTAGCCGCCTCCGGTTCCTGGGGTTTTTCCCGCTGGCCGGAGCCCGGCAGCAGTGCCAGTGACGCCCCCCGGGCCAGCCGGCGTTGGTCCTCATTCCCGCCACGCACGCCGATCACCTGGATGTTGTGCCGGCGGCAGGTACCGATGATCTTGAAGAAGTCCAGTTCGCTGTCCAGACCCTCATACTTCTCCAGGCTGATGATCAGCGGGATATCCTTGAAAAACCCCGGGGCCTGGTTGATCTTCTCCCGGAGGTTGGCCTCGAACTCATCGTTATCGAAGTAATAGAGCTCAAGGGCTGTCAGTGAGACGTTCGCGCTCTTGAACTGGAAACTCTGTTGTACCCCGGTGCTGGCGGTATCGGTCATGAAGGTGTCTCTTCCTTGGTATCGGGCGCAGTGTGAGGTCGCAGTGGTTCGCCTTCAAAGCGGATGCCGGACCAGCCGGTGCTGATGAACTGACGGATATTGCCGTGGCTGTCACCGGCGGGTTCATCCAGAACCTGCTGGTAATGCTGGGCAAACAGGCGCAGGGTTTCGGATTCACCGAGATTGCAGTGGCGGCCGAGCCCGAACACCCGGCAGGAACCGGCGTTCTCTCCGGCGGCGTTGAACAGCGGGCCGTTGTAAAAACCGGTCGGCTGGTACTCGAAGTAGCGTTCGATCAGCGCCAGGGTGTCATCGAAATCGCTACGGCCGGCCTCCAGCGCTGCCAGATGGATTCGCACCGCCTCGTTCACGTTCATTACTTGTGATCCTGCTTCGGGCCGACCTGGTAGCGGTCTTTCCATTCCTCATAGGGCATGCCGTAGATTTCTTCCCGGGCGTCCGGATCGGAAATCTCGAAACCGCGGTCCTCGGCCTCGGCCCGATACCATTTTGACAGGCAGTTCCGGCAGAACCCGGCCAGGTTCATCAGATCGATATTCTGCACCTCGGTGTTGTCCCGCAGATGCTTGACCAGACGGCGAAAGGCCGCCGCTTCAATTTCAGTGCGTTCGGATTCGGGGATCGGGTTGCTCATGGAGCCCTCGCGGTAGTCCTGGCTAGTGTTATTGGGGTTCCCTGACATTCTCGGCATGTTAGCGTAATATACAAGGCTGTATATATGTACAGATTGTGGACGCGAGCCCCCTGACCATGCCCCAGCGCAAGATCATCCATGTGGATTGTGATTGCTTTTACGCCGCCGTGGAAATGCGAGACGATCCCGGTCTGCGGGATGTTCCCCTGGCCGTGGGCGGCGAGGGTGGTCGGGGCGTGGTAACCACCTGTAATTACCGGGCCCGCGCCTTCGGGGTCCGCTCGGCCATGCCTGGTAGCGAAGCCCGCCGGCTGTGTCCCGGCCTGGTGACGGTGCCGCCGGACATGGGCAAGTACCGGGCGGTCTCCCGGCAGGTGATGGATATCCTGCGGGAGCTGACCGACCTGGTGGAACCCCTGTCCCTGGATGAGGCCTTTCTGGATGTCTCGGATGTTGCCGACCACAAGGGCAGCGGTACTCTCATGGCCCGTTATCTCAGGGAGCGCATCCACCGGGAAGTGGGCATTACGGTTTCCGCCGGGGTGGCGCCCAACAAGTTCCTCGCCAAGATTGCCAGCGACTGGGAGAAACCCGACGGCCTTTTTGTCATCACCCCGGACCGGGTACAGGAGTTTGTCCGTGACCTTCCGGTGGAAAAGCTGTTCGGGGTGGGGCAGGTGACCGCCGCCAAGCTCCATGCCCTTGGTGTAAAGACCTGCGGTGACATGCAGGCGCTGGGAGCGGATGTCCTGCTGGACCGGTTTGGCAAACAGGGCTATCGCCTGCACGAGATGGCCCATGGCCGGGACGACCGGCCGGTGGTGGTGTCCCGCATCGCCAAGTCGGTGAGTGTCGAGCGTACCTTTTCCCGGGATTTGCCGGACAAGAACGCCTGCGAGTCGGTCATGCCCGCACTGGTGGCAGACCTCAACTTACGGCTCAGCCGCAAGGGCCGCAACAAGCCGATTCACAAGTTGTTTATCAAGATCCGTTACAGTGATTTTTCCACCCATTCCCTGGAGCGGGTCCGTGAGCACGTGGCCGAGCCCGAGGTTGCCGATTATCAGCCTCTGCTGGATGAGTTGGTCACCAATACGGACCGGCCAGTCCGGTTGCTCGGGGTGGGGGTGCGGTTCCGCAATGATGATGCGCCGGTGACCCAGCTCAGGTTGTTCGACTGATCAGCCGGTGATTATTGCCTTGGCCGCCCCCAATAGCTGGTGGACTGACAGGTAACCGATAGTGCCCCCGATCAGCGCGCCGGCAATCACGTCTGTGGGATAATGCAGGCCCAGAACCACCCGCGAGGCGGCAACGCTCAGGGTGAAAGGCAGGATGTACAGCGCCAGTCCCGGCAGCTCGGCCAACAGCATGACCTGGAAGCAGACGGCATGGAGGGTATGGCCGGAGGGGAAACTGTAGCGATCCAGGGGTGGCGTGCCGCAGTTGATGGACGGGAAGGATATGAACGGCCGTTCCCGGATCAGCCAGCGCTTAAGCAGCTTGTAGGTGATTGTGCAGGTCAGGCCGGTTATGGCCATCAGCAGGGCCAGGCCGGGTCCTGCAGCCGGTTCAAGCAGTGGTAGTGACAGGATCAGTGCATACCAGAACCAGCCATCCCCCAACCGGCTGACGGTGCTGAAATAGCCCAGCACCGGCCGGAACCGGACCGATCGGTTGATGGCCTGGCACAGCAGGTATTCCCGCTGGTCGGCCCGCTCAAAGAATCGAGATGCTTTGCTTGTTGATGGCATGGTATCCCGCCTTGTTATCCGGATTCAGGACCAGCTGTTCGAACTGTTCGATCTGGGCTGACCAGTTGAGTTCCAGTGCATCGAGTCGGGCCTGGTTGCGCAGGCGGCCAAGCAGCGTCGGCTGGTCGGCCAGTCTCAGGGCGCAGTCGACAAAGCCCTCATCATCCTTGAGGTCGACTTTTAATCCGTTCTCCTCGTTCCGGATGTGTTCGCTGGCCGCGCCATCGTCAAACGCCACTACCCCGAGGCCGCTGGCCATAGCTTCCAGTACCACGTTGCCGAAAGTGTCGGTTTTGCTCGGGAACAGAAACAGATCGCCGGATGCATAGAATTTCGTCAGCTCCTCACCTCGCCGGATACCGCAGAACAGGTACTCGGGATGACGTTCGCTCAGTTCCCGGCGCAAAGGGCCGTCGCCTACGAGAATGAACCGGGAATTGGGGTGAAGGCCCCGGATCCTTTCGTAGCAGGCCACAGCCAGTCGGAGGTTTTTCTCCGGGGCCAGGCGGCCAACATAGATCACCGCCCGGTCGTTCGGCGCCAGCCCCCATTGTCTGCGTAGCTCGTTATCCCGCTTGTGGGGGGAGAACCGGTGACAGTCAATGCCCCGGCTCCACAGGCCGGTGGCCGGAATCCCCATGGCACGGGTCGCCCGCTGCATCTTGCGGGTAGGCACGAGAGTTACGTCTGTGCGGTTGTGGAACCAGCGGCCGTAGGCGCAAAGCACCCGTTCCAGGGCTCCGATGCCGTAGTAGCGGCTGTACTGGTGGAAGTTGGTGTGAAAACCCGAACTGACCGGGATGCCGATCCGTCTTGCCGCGCTGACGGCCGCCACCCCCAGAGGCCCCTGGGTAGCAACGTAGACCGCATCCGGGCGTTCCTCCTTCCACAGGCGCGTCAGCCGACGGGAACTGCTGATGCCGAAACGGAGGTCGGCATAGCCGGGCAGTGGCAGTCCCGTAACCACGACCTCTTCATTGAACAGGGCATCCCCGGCGCTGGCCACGGAGCCGGTGAGCTCGTGACGCTGCCGGGGCCTGACCACGCTCACCCGGTGGCCCCGCTGCATCAGCCCCTGGCACAGATGTCTCAGCGTATTGGCCACGCCATTGATTTCCGGCGGAAAAGTCTCGGAAACAATGGTAATGTGTTGCTGGCGCCGGTTGGGCTGGGTGGTCTGGGTCACGGTGCTTCCTGTGGTTCCTCTTACATGTGTTCACTATGGGAAGCGCGCATGACAGTTATGCGACACTCCCGTGACATTCCCTTTACCCGTGCAATGAACTGAATCGGAGACGATATGCAGACGCGAAAGTTAGGTAATACCGACATTGATGTGAGCCTGATCTGCCTCGGCACCATGACCTGGGGCGAGCAGAACACCGAGCAGGAAGCCTTCGAACAACTGGATTATGCGACGGGTGAGGGAATCAACTTCATCGACGCGGCGGAAATGTACCCGGTGCCGCCGAAACCGGAGACCCAGGGTCTGACGGAAACCTACCTGGGCAACTGGCTGGCCCGGCGCGGCCGCCGGGACGATCTGGTGATTGCCTCGAAGGTGGCAGGGCCGGGCAATGGCCTGAGCTATCTGCGCAACGGCCCGCGACTGACCCGGGACCATATTCGTCAGGCCTGCGAGGACAGCCTCAAGCGCTTGCAGACGGATTACATCGATCTTTATCAGGTGCACTGGCCGGACCGGAACGCCAACTTCTTCGGCAAGCTCGGCTATGTCCACAAGCAGGATGAAGACGCCACGCCGATCGAAGAAACCCTGTCAGCGCTGGATGAACTGGTCCGGGAAGGAAAGGTGCGTCATATCGGTCTGTCCAACGAGACGCCCTGGGGGACCTCCGAGTACCTGCGCCTGTCCCGGGAAAAAGACTGGCCCCGGGTGGCCAGTATCCAGAATCCCTATAACCTTCTGAACCGTTCGTTCGAGTTGGGGCTGGCGGAGTTCGCCCATCGTGAGCAGACCGGCCTGCTGGCCTATTCGCCCCTGGCTTTTGGCATGCTGTCGGGCAAGTATCTCGGCGGAAAGTGGCCGGAGAAGGGGCGGCTCACGCTCTATGAACGCTTCAGCCGGTATACGTCGGATCGTGGCATGGATGCAACCCGCGCCTATGTCGAGCTGGCCCGCCAGAACGATCTGACGCCGACAGAGCTGGCCCTTGCCTATGTGAATAGCCGGAGCTTCGTCACCAGCAACATCATTGGCGCAACGACGATGGACCAGCTTCGGGAGAACATCGGCTCTGCCAACATCACACTGGGCGAGCAGATTCTGGAGGCAATCGAGGAGATCCACCGGGACTTTACCTACCCCTGTCCCTGACTCTCGATTCAGGCAACGCCAGCTTCGGGCTCGGGCAGAGCTCGAGGCTGCGTTTACATTCTGAAAAATCAGGGATTATTTTTTGACAAAAAAGAGGCTAAAAATTGACAAAAAGTCGGCGTGATTGTGTGCAAAGTCACATCTTTTCCGGGATCATTCATTAGACTTTAGCCTAGGTCATCGAACATTATTTATCCCGGTTTACAGGTCTTTGTCAGTGTCATGATTATTCGCATTTTTGTCGCCCTGCTTGCCCTCAATCTCGTCGCCTTTGTCGTCCGCGCCGATGCAGCGGAGCGTCCTTTTGGCGAGGATCCGGAGCCGGTGAACACCGTTCAGGAGCTCTATCAGATTCAGGAGCGGATGGTGGGAAACTTCGAGGATGACAGTTCCGAGGCTATCACCGAAATCGGCTCCCGACTGCTCAGTCTCTCGCTTACCAGGTCCCGTCCGGACGATAAGCAATACGCGTCCGATCCTGCGCAGGCGGACCATGGTATCGCCCTGCTGAATGAGGGCGCCTGCCTCAATCTGAAGTGGAACTTCTGACTCTGAAGCGCGCCTGAAATTTCCGGTTGCCCTGTCTTTACCTTCCCCGTCTGTCCCTCCTTTCCATCTCCAACTAGTCTGGTTACTGATCTGGCGCATTGTCTGGGCGGCCCTCCCGTGTGATTATCTGCCTATAACCCCGTTGTGGTCCGGAGAACAAGAAGGAGCTTGGTGATGTCGGAAAGCAGTCAACGCCTGCAAGACGTGGATGCCTGTGTGGATGAGGTGATTCGCCGGGTCGGCAAGGAGATAACCCTCGGCCTTCCCCTGGGGCTGGGCAAGCCGGTCCGCTTCGTGAACGCGATGTATGAGAGGGCGAAGCAGGACCCGGAAATCCGGCTGCACATCGTCACCGCTTTGTCGCTTCTCGCGCCGAAGGGTAGCTCCTCCCTGGAGCAGCGGTTCATGGGGCCCTTTGCCGATCGGCTTTATGGTCGGATACCGGAACTGACCTACGCCCGGGACGTGACCAAGAACCGATTGCCGGAAAACGTCACCGTATCCGAGTTCTTCTTCAAGGCCGGCTCCTTTCTCAACAATCGCTCGCAGCAACGGCATTACGTGTGCAGCAATTACACGCATGCCGTTCGGGATCTGATGGGCCAGGGCGTGAATGTTGTGGCACAAATGGTGTCGCCAGGCGACAACGTCGACGCTCCCGGCAAGGTGAGCCTCAGCTGCAACCCGGATCTGACCCTGGATCTCATTCCCCGGTTGCGAGAACTGGAAGCCGGGGGGACACCGGTGGCGCTGGTTGCGGAGCTGAACGCCAACCTCCCGTTCATGGGCCACCATGCAGAGATCGAGGAAAGTCGTTTTGATCTGGTTCTGGATCAGCCGTCGACCGATTATCCGCTCTTCTCCGCGCCACAGATGGCGATCAGCCCCGAAGACCACCTGATCGGGTTCTATGCCAGTTGCCTGCTGAAGGATGGCGGCACCTTGCAGGTCGGTATCGGGTCCCTGGGCGCGGCTCTGGTGCACAGCGCCATTCTCCGCCATCAACACAACGAGGCATGGCGGGCGGTTTTCGACCATCTCCGGGTCAGTGACGAGTTTCCTGTGGTGCATGAGATTGGCGGCTACGGTCGGTTTGATGAAGGGCTCTATGGTTGCAGCGAAATGATGGTGGACGGCTTCCTGTACCTGATGGAGGCCGGCATCCTGTCCCGGGCGGTTTATCACCATGCCGGCCTGCAGGAGCTGATCAATCGGGGCGAGATCAATACCACACCGAGCCTCGCCATGTTGGACACGCTGCGCGAGTCCGGGCTGATTGATTCCCCGCTGCGGGCACGGGATGTGAACTGGCTGGTGAGTTGGGGGATTTTCAGTCCCCGGGTCGAGTTCAAGGGAGGCCGCCTGACGGCTTCGGAGCAGTCGGTGGACGGCGATCTGGACAGCCCCGAAACCCGGCAGGCAATCGAAACCGTGATGCTTGGCGAGCACCTGAAAGGCGGCATCACCATGCACGGGGGCTTCTATGTAGGCCCGGAAAATTTCTACCAGTCGCTCCGGGAGATGCCTAAAGCCGAGCGGGAACGCATCTGCATGACCAGCGTCAACTTCATTAACCAGCTCTACGACCACCCCTTCGGCGACCAGAGACTGAAAGTGGCGCAGCGCAGTCATGGCCGTTTCATCAATTCGGCGATGATGTATACCCTGAACGGGGCGGCGGTCTCTGACGGTCTGGACGATGGCAGGGTAGTCAGCGGCGTGGGCGGACAATACAACTTTGTGGCCATGGCCCACGAGTTGCCCGGAGCCCGCTCGATACTGACGATGAGGGCCACCCGGAAATCGAAAGGCAAAACGCTCTCCAATATTGTCTTCAACTACGCCCACTGCACCATACCCCGCCACCTGCGGGACATTGTGGTGACCGAATATGGCATCGCGGATCTGCGTGGGCTGTCTGACGAACAGGTCTATCTGCGCCTGATCCGCATCGCCGACTCGAGGTTCCAGCAGGAGCTGCTCACGCTGGCCCAGAAGGCTGGCAAGGTGGATCCTTCTTTCAGCTTGCCGGCTTCCTGGTGCAATAACACGCCACAGGCCGTGCGCTCGGCGCTCGCCGCAGCCGGAACCGGTGATTGGTTCCCCGCCTTCCCGTTCGGCCGGGACTTCACGGACGAGGAGCTGACGTTAGGGAAAGCCCTTAAAGGCCTCAAGGCCGCAACGGCCACCCGCCGTGGTAAACTGTCGACCCTTTGGCAGGCTGTCCGGGCCAGTGATGAGGAAGAGCGCTACCAGCACCTTCTGAAGCGAATGGGGCTGCAGAACCCCCGTGGCTTGCGGGAAAAACTGGACCAGCGACTTGTTATTCACGGCCTGCACCAGCTTGAAACACCACCGGATACAGGAAGTTCGAAAACCTGATGCAAGTACCCGATACCAAACCCGATGTCTTTACCGTTCACTACGTCCTGAAAAACAAGGCCGGGGAGCTCGTCGACACCTCCGAGGGGAGTGAGCCCCTGCACTTTGTCTATGGCAGCCCCGAAATCATCAAGGGCATCCAGGAAGCCGTGAAGGACAGAAATGTCGGGGATTGCCTGGAAGTGACCATTCCGCCCGCCATGGCTTATGGCGAGCATCGGGAAGATCTGGTGCGCAAGGTTCCACGCTCTTTGTTCGAGGGCGTGGAGAATCTCCAGGTCGGCATGAAATTTCAGACCAATACCGGTGATGAAGCCCAGGTAGTCCAGGTGGTGGGTATAGACGGCAATCTGGTGAAGGTGGATGCCAACCATCCCCTGGCCGGTTTTACCCTGTATTTCGATCTGGAAATTGTCGGCCGCCGTGAGGCTACCGAAGACGAGATAGCCCAGGGGCGGCCCCTGTTCTGACAGCCTCCATTCCCGGATCTGCCTCGCCGGCGTGCAACAGGCGTAAACCATCGAGGACTGTCTCCTGAAGCTGGCCGGCCAGTTCCGATGACTTGAGGTCACCCGTGGTTGCCAGCGGCTCATGGAACAGAACGTCCACCCGGGAGGGCGGATTTCTGAGCAATCTCACCAGATGACCATGGAAGGTATCGTCGCCAACAAACGGAGCCACATGGTCCGGACGGCCGTCCCGCCGGTAGCAGATGGTCGCCGGCTGGATCATCACGTTTGCCTCCCGCGCGGCGCCCAGTAACAACCCGTGAAAGGGGAGGACAGTGAGGCCGGCACTGGTTGTACCCTCCGGGAAGATCAGCACGGATTCCCCGGACGCCAGGGCAGACCGGATGGTGGACTTCACCTGACGCGCCTGACCGCCTCCGCGCCGAATGAACAGAGTGCCGGCCTGTCTGGCCAGCCAGCCGATCAGCGGCCATTCCGCCACCTCGGCCTTGGACAGGAATCGTACTTGTGCAAGCCCACCGAGGATCGGAATGTCGCACCAGCTGATATGGTTGCTGACCACCAGAGAGTTGGCCTGTGGTGCCGGCCCATGCCAGCGTATGTGCAGACCCAGGCAACGGCAGGCGCCACGGAAACACCGGCCTGCCCAGGGCGTGCGGTCCAGTTGCTTCCCGCTAATGACATCCCCGATCCTGAGTGCCAGGGCGAGGAGGGCAATGGCCGCCAGAAACAGGGTGAAAGTGGCCAGGCGAATAGCCAGCCGCAGTGAGCCGATCATCAGAGTGGTGCTACCCGGCTCACGACGCCCTGCCCATGAAATGGCGGCTGTAGCGGGCGGCCAGTCTGTCCACTTCAAGCAGCACCAGCAGATCAGCACACCGGAATTCCGGATCCCAGCAGGGCGCACCGCAGACCCTCGCGCCCAGCCGCATGTAGGCGCGGATCAGCGGTGGAACATCGACGGGCCGGTCCGTGGTCGGGGTGTTTGTCAGGTGCGGCAGTTCCCGCAGCGGTGTGACCCGGAAAGACTCGTTGGCCAGGTAAGTGTCCTGCAGGTGATTGGCGATGCGCCAAGCCTTGTGGCCGCCGTCGGACATGCCGATGCTGGCGCAGCCAATCAGGTAGTCGATACGATGCTTGATCAGGTACTCCGCCAGGGTCGCCCAGAGCAGGCTGATGGTGGCTCCGTTACGGTAGTCGGGATGGACACAGGTTCGACCCAGTTCGGCCATGCTGCCGGGCAGAGAGGCCAGGGCGGAGAGGTCGAATTCCCCCGATGAGTAGAATTCACTGACGTCCCTGATCCGGCTCTGGGGCAATACCCGGGTGGTGGCAATCAGGTTGCCGGTCCGGCTGTCGGTCACGATCAGATGATCGCAGAGGGGATCGTAGGCGTCGGCGTCAATGCCGGGTGTGGTAGCGCCGAGGTCACTGCCGTATTCTGCGGAGAAAACCTCGTAACGAAGGCGCTGGGCCTGCTCGATTGTTGCCGGGTCACGGGTGATAGCGGTCTTGAGCTGTCGTGAGCCTTGCCGGGCTTTCGCGGTTTGAGCGGTCATGGCGTGGTCTCTTTGTGTCCATTTACCGACAAGGCTATGAACCGGCTGTGACATTGGGGTGACTGTCCAATGACCGCTATATGACAGGCGTTGTCCGTGCGGGCCCATTTGTCACGGGGTGTAACGGCGAGGCGCTTCCATGTATATTTCTGAATTGCATGTATAATTGCTGTTACAGCAGGTTGCCTGTATTGTCAGGGGTTGTAAGCACCCGAAACCGGAATAACAAAACCAGAGATGGATGGCGTGGAACAGACGAACGAAAGTTGGCGAATTCTCATTGTTGAGGACGACGAACGGCTCGCAGAGCTGACCCGTGAATATCTTGAAAGCAACGGACTGATCGTAAGCCTTGAGGCAAACGGTTCGGCTGCTGTTGAGCGGATCCGCAGCGAGCAGCCGGATCTGGTGGTTCTGGACCTGATGTTGCCCGGTGAAGATGGCCTGTCGGTCTGTCGCAAGGTCCGTCCGTTCTATAACGGCCCGATCATCATGCTCACTGCCCGTACCGATGACCTGGACCAGGTTCTCGGGCTGGAGATGGGCGCCGACGACTACATCAGCAAGCCGGTCAAGCCCCGGGTCCTGCTGGCCCGTATCCGTGCCATGCTGAGACGGGTAACCGAGGCCGGTCAGGGTGGTGGTGAAGATGCGGGCGGTGAAGAGCCCGTTCGACTCCAGTTCAATGACCTGATCGTGGACCGCTCCATGCGGGAAGCCTGGCTCAATGACCAGAGCATTGACCTGACCAGCGCTGAATTCGACCTGCTCTGGTTGCTGGCCAGTAACGCCGGTCGCGTGCTGAGCCGTGAAGAGATCTTTACCGCCCTCCGGGGCATTGAATACGATGGTCAGGATCGCTCCATTGACGTCCGGGTGTCGCGGATCCGTCCGAAAATCGGTGATGATCCCATCCATCCGCGTCGGATCAAGACCGTTCGCAGCAAAGGCTACCTGTTTGTGAAGGAAGCCTGACGTTCCTGTTGCCGGCTCCGATTCCCCGGGCAGTAAGGGGTGTGGGACCGGCCTGCCAGGATTCCTGACATGTCCCTGAAGCTTTTCCTCAAACTGTACGCCCGTCTTGCCGGTGTGGCCGCACTGGTCGTTCTCCTGTGCATTGTTCTGTTCAATGGCCTCAATTCGGTCCGGCATCAGTTCTGGCTGGAGCGCTTTCCCGAGCCGCTGATGCGGTGGCTGGCCGCGACACCGTCCCCGGAGCAGCAGTATCACTGGCTGGCTGCCTGGTATAACCTGAAAAACCTCCCCCCCGAAGAAATGGAATTGTCGCCGGTGATCCGCGAGCGCCTGAGCTATGGACAGGTCGTAGCGGAAGAAGCTCCGATTGGCTTCCGGCTGATGGTCGAGACCCCGGCCGGGACGATCCTTCAGATGCGCTTTGAGGAGCCATACCTGGGTGTTTCCAGGGCTCTGGCTCTGGTTGTGAGCTGGCACCTGGAGTCGGTGAACAGGGCAGGGCGGGAGGACATGGCAGTACGCCTGGCCAGTCACCTGGGAGTGTCCATCGCCTGGTTGGATGAGGCCGGGATGTTGCCCACCGATCCGGTGTTGCAGCAGATTACCGAGCAGGATGTGGTGTTGTACGGCCCGGAACACGGAAATCGGCGCGACGCCTTGTTGAGACTGAGTGACGGCGCCCTGGTGAATGTGGGGCTGCCCGGGCCGTTCTCGCCCTATGGATGGCCGGTGATCACTCTCCTGGTATTACTCGTTGGCGGCGTTCTGGCGCTGGCTCTGTGGTTGGCGATCAAGGCCGTGGACAACAATCTTCGGCAGGTGGAATCGGTTGCCATCCGGATTGCCCGGGGTGAGATGGGAGCGCGCGTGGACACAGGCACCGGCACCCTGGTGAGCCGCCTAGCAGCGGCCTTCAACGGGATGGCAGAGCATATCCAGCGCCTGGTGCAGGTTCAGCGGGAAATGATCCATGCCGTCTCCCATGAACTGCGTACACCGGTGGCCCGGATCCGTTTCGGGGTCCAGATGATCGAGGATTGTCAGGATCAGGACATGCTGCAGAAGCAACTGGAGGGGATTGATGGCGACATCCAGGAGCTGGATGAGCTGATCGACGAGATTCTTACCTATGCCCGTCTGGAGCAGGGAGGACCGGTGTTCTCGTTGCGGGAGCACTCGGTAACGGAGGTTGTGCGCCAGGTGGTGTCCGAGCAGCGGTTGATTCGCCCAAGCCTCACCATCGAGAGTGATATAGACGAAGACACTGAGCGTTGTTCCCTGTCGGATATCGAACCAAGGTACATCCACAGGGCGATCCAGAATCTGGTGGGTAATGCCGGACGTTATGCCAACGGCCGCGTGCTGGTTCGTTGCCGGATTGATGAGGACAACTGCCGGGTGGATGTGGAGGATGACGGCCCGGGGGTTCCCGAGGAAGACTGGGAAAAGGTCTTTACCGCGTTTGCCCGGCTCGACGACAGCCGGACACGGACCTCCGGCGGCTATGGTCTGGGCTTGTCCATTGTTCGCCGAATCCTCTACTGGCATGGTGGTCAGGCCTTTGTCAGCCGGAGCGAGGAGCTCGGCGGTGCGCGCTTCAGCCTGGTCTGGCCGAGGCGGAAGCCGGCGGACTCTGTTTTGTGAACCAGGCCTCACTGCCTCACCTGATGTAACAAAGCTGCTACATAACGCCAACTGACGGTGTTTCCCCGGATGCCCATAATTAAAAGTGTAAGGGATGACTTTTGAGGTTGTAGTTCTTACGAACTTTCCTTGTTTCATTCGTCATTTAAGGGCCGGTTTTTCCGGCCCTTTTTTTATGCCCTTCCTCCCGTTTCCGGTCCCTGCGCCTCTCCTTCAATGGTTTCTGCTGGTAGACTTGCGGAAAACAAAGGAGGCTTGCCATGACCCGCTACCTGCTTGCGATTGACCAGGGAACCACCAGCTCGCGCGCGATTATCTTCGATCCATCCGGTACCATCGTGGGCGTGGCCCAGCAGGAGTTCCACCAGTACTTTCCCCGTGACGGCTGGGTCGAGCACGATGCGCTTGAAATCTGGGACAGCACCCTGACTGTCTGTCGCGCTGCTCTGGAAAAGGCAGGGATCAACGCGACAGAGGTTGCAGGCATCGGGATCACTAACCAGCGCGAGACCACGGTTATCTGGGAACGGGCGACCGGAAAGCCCATCCACCACGCCATTGTCTGGCAGGATCGCCGAACCGCCTCCTGGTGTACCAAGCTCAAGGAGGATGACTTTGAGAATGTGGTGGTGGAGCGGACGGGCCTGGTGATTGATCCCTACTTTTCCGCCACCAAGATTTCCTGGATCCTCGATCATGTTGAAGGGGCCCGGCAGCGGGCGGAAGCTGGCGAGCTTGCCTTCGGGACGGTGGACAGCTGGCTGCTCTGGAACCTGACCGGTGGCCGCTCCCATTACACCGATGCCACCAATGCCTCCCGCACCGCTCTGTTCAATATCCACACCCAGAGCTGGGACGACACCCTGCTGGACCTGTTCCGCGTGCCACGTCAACTGCTGCCCGAGGTGCTGGACTGCGCTGCGGATTATGGCACAACCGATAGGGAGTGGTTGGGCGCCGAGCTTCAGGTGGCGGGTATTGCCGGCGACCAGCATGCCGCCCTGATCGGCCAGGCCTGCTTTGAGCCGGGCATGGCCAAGAGCACCTACGGCACGGGTTGCTTCCTGATGCTGAATACCGGCGACAGGGCGCTGCGGTCCGAGAACCGGTTATTGACCACCATGTCGTACCGGCTGGACGGGAAGCCAACCTATGCGGTGGAGGGCAGTATTTTCGTGGCCGGGGCCGCAATGCAGTGGTTGCGGGACGGTCTCGGCCTGATTGGTGATGCCGGCGAGTCCCTGGCTCATGCGGAGCGTGTGGGGGTGGAGAACGCGGTTTATCTGGTTCCGGCTTTCACGGGCCTGGGTGCCCCCCACTGGGATCCCCACGCCCGCGGGGCGATCATGGGGCTGACCCGTGATACCGGCATCGGGGAGATTGTGACGGCAGGGCTTCAGTCCGTGTGCTACCAGACCAAGGATCTGGTGCGGGCGATCCAGAATGACGGTGCCCGCCTGGAATCGCTGCGGGTGGACGGCGGCATGGCAGTGAACGACTGGGTCATGCAGTTCCTGGCGGACATTCTCAATGTCACCGTGGACCGGCCCCGGATTACCGAAACCACTGCCCTTGGCGCCGCCTACCTGGCCGGTTTGCAGACCGGCGTCTACAGCAGTCTGGAGGAGATTTCCCGTCTCTGGGAGTGCGAGCGACAGTTCCGTTCCGACATGAGGCCGTCTCTGCGGGAGTCACTGTACGCCGGCTGGCTGGATGCGGTTGACCGGGTGTGTAACCGCTGAGAAGCCTCAGCCTGTGCGTTCGAAGGCAATCAGGTGGTCGGCTTCGACCCGGACCGGCACCTGCTCACCGAGGTGGAAGTCCAGATGGCTCCGGAACAGGGCTTCGAATTCGGTTTCCTCGGAACAGCGGAAACGGTATAGGGTCGAGGTACCGGCAAAGGTCTTTTCCACCACTTTCGGGCGCAGGTCCGAGGCTTCGTCGTAGACGATGTCGTCCGGCCGGATCAGCACATCCACCAGCGTGCCCGGTTCCCACTTATAAGCCCGGTTGCCGTGGATGATACCCAGCTCTGACTCGATGGTGTCTGGCCCCAGGGCCTTGCCCGGTATGAACCCGCCCTGGCCGACGAAACTGGCCACAAACCGGTTCGCCGGCTCGTGGTACAGGTTATAGGGCACATCCCACTGGAGCAGCTCGCCACCTTTCAGTACCGCGACCTGATCACACATGGCAAAGGCTTCCTGCTGGTCATGGGTCACCAGGATGGCACTGATGCCAAGGGTCTTGAGAATTTCGCGTACATCCAGGCTCAGGCGACGGCGCAGGTCCGCGTCCAGGTTGGAAAAGGGCTCATCCAGCAGGATCAGGGTCGGCTCTGGCGCCAGCGCCCTGGCCAGTGCTACCCGTTGCTGCTGACCACCCGAGAGTTCGTGGGGGTAGCTGTCTGCCAGGTCCTGAAGATGCACCACTTCCAGAAGTTCCATGACTTTTTGGCGCTGTTCCGCCTTGCTCATGCCCTTCAGGCCAAAGCCGACGTTATCGGCAATGGTCAGGTGCGGAAACAGGGCGTAGTCCTGGAACACCATACCGATCCGGCGCTTTTCCGGTGCCAGGGTGCGACCGGGAAGGCTGATGGTCTGTGATTCCAGACGAATCTCGCCGCTGTTCAGGGGCAGAAAGCCGGCCAGTGCCCGCAGGATGGTGCTCTTGCCACAGCCGCTGGGGCCAAGCAGGCAGCCGATATCGCCATGGCTGAGCGCGAAATTGACCCCCTTGACCACGGAGTCAGCACCGTAGCCGCAGGAAAGGTTGTTGACTTCAAGTAACCAGTCCCCGGCGGGGGAAGCGGGCAAACCCATAGATCAGTCCAACCGGTTGAGAATAAGAAACTCGAGCAGGGCTTTCTGGGCATGCAGGCGATTCTCTGCCTCGTCCCAGACCACTGACCCGGGATGTTCCATCATGTCGACGGAAATCTCCTCGCCGCGATGGGCCGGCAGGCAGTGCATGAACAGGGCATCCTTGTCCGCCACCGCCATCAGTCCGGGGTTGATCTGGTAGTCCCGGAAAGCCTTCTCCCGTGCTTTCTGCTCATCCTCCTGGCCCATGGAGGCCCAGACGTCGGTAACCAGCAGGTTGGCACCTCTCGCTGCTTCGGCCGGATCCCGGACGATGGAGACACGGTCCCCGTGCTCTTTCATCAGGGTTTCATCGGGCTCGTAGCCCTCCGGACAGGCCACATTCAGGTGGAAGTCGAAGCGGGTGGCAGCGTTGATGTAGGAATGGCACATGTTGTTGCCATCGCCAATCCAGGCCACGGTTGCGCCGCGAATACTGCCGCGGTGCTCGCGGTAGGTCTGCATGTCGGCCAGCAGCTGGCAGGGATGGAAGTCATCGGTCAGGGCATTGATCACCGGAACACGGGATGCTGCCGCAAAGCGCTCGACCGTCTCATGGGCAAAGGTGCGAATCATCACTGCGTCGACCATGCTGGAGATGACGATTGCAGAGTCCTCGATCGGTTCGCCGCGCCCGAGCTGGGTGTCCCGGGGAGACAGGAACAGGGCTGAACCGCCAAGCTGGGTCATGCCGGCTTCAAACGACACTCGAGTGCGGGTGGAGGACTTCTCGAAGATCATGGCCAACACGCGGTTTTTCAGAGAATCGCGTACCTTGCCCTGCCGCCACTCGTTACGAAGCTTGCTTGCATGGTCCAGCAGCTGCTCGAGCTCGCCGGTGGACATGTCATTCAGTGTCAGAAAATGTCGTGCCGCCATGAAATGGCCCTTACCTCAATGAAACCGCGACTCGCGGGGTTCCTGATGTCTGGTTGATGGAAAGCTGTGCCGGGAAAAACGGGGCATCAAGTCTAGCCCTTCGGGGGAGGGATGACAACGCTGCCTACCCCATCCGGGGTGTTTGGTGGCCGGTCCCGGACACGTGTACAATAGAGCCAGCAGATTGCCCGAGGGCGATTCCGTTTTCAATCAGAGGTGAATGTTCATGGACATCAATGAAACCATCAAGAGCCAGCTCGAAGAAAACCCGATCATTCTGTACATGAAGGGCACCCCGCAGGCTCCGCAATGCGGTTTCTCCGCCAAGACCGTGCAGGCGCTGATGGCCTGTGGCGAGCGTTTCGCATTCGTCAACATTCTGGATAATCAGGAACTGCGCGAAGGGCTGAAGGTCTACTCCAGCTGGCCCACCTATCCGCAGCTCTATATCAACGGCGAGCTCGTGGGCGGTTGCGACATCGTTCTGGAGATGTCCGAAAGCGGTGAGCTGGCCAAGATGGTTAAAGAAGCGGCCAAGCAAGCCGAGGCCTGATTTCCGCCCGGGGACTTAAAGGCGCTTCGGGGAGAACACCAGTTCCACCCCGAAGCGGTCCCCGGTTCCACTGTCCGCAGGCGGTTCCGGATAGGGGCTTGCCGCAAGGGCCGCGCGATAGGCGGCTTCGTCCACCGTCTGAATCCCCGTCGATTTCACCACTCTGGCCCGGGTCAGGGCACCATTCTTCATTAGCTGAAGCTCGATCTCCATCCTGGCGCTGTCTGTCAGCCGGGTAATGGCTGGCAGCCGCAGCCGCTCAAGTTCCTTGGCCAGATGGACCGCGAGCCGGATCAGGTAGGGGTCCTGCTGGCTTGGTGACCGGGTGATGCGGGCCAGCTCCGTGTTTTCAGCCTCTTCCTTTATCCCCTTGGGCTTGCCAGCCTGGCTGTCGACACTGGCAGGCTTCGATGGGGTGGCCTGCTGTTCTGCCGGTTCTTGTCTGGTGTTGTCGGGCGCCGTCGGGTTGTTCCTCTGTGACGGTTCGGGGACAGTCCGGGGCGACAATGTCGAAGTGACCGGCGCGGGCGCTGGCGATGTTGTTTCGGCAGATTCTGGTATCTCGAACCGGGGATTTCGCTCGCCGGGTTGCTCCCGGGGCCGTGTGACGGCGGGTGTCGTCGGCTGGCTGGAAGTGGCCGGGGTAGAGCCGGAAGTCAGTAGCTCAAGCATCAGGCGGTGTTGTTTTTCCGGGGCATCCGGTTGCGGGAACGGGAGCCCGGAAAGGAACAGTGTGTGCAGGAGGAATGCAATGGACAACGCCAGGGCTATCCGGTAGCTGTCCGGTAGCCCTTTTGCCGAAGGTGAGGGCACTGACATTGGCGTCAGGCGGTCTTGCTCCGCAGTGAGCCGACAACGGCGTCGAGTGCCCGGTCAATCAGGGCACCCTGTTCCAGCAGGGTGAGCCGGCCGCGCCGCATCTCGTGGGCCAGTTCCAGACGGGTCTTCTCGATCACCTTGAGGCCCATGCGGTTCACGAAGACAAACGAATCCGCCTCTTCGATAATGGCCGAGAGCTTGCACCGGAAGCTGGCACCGTTAACCAGGCGGAATTCCACCCAATCGCCGATTTCGATGCTGTCGATCTGGGTGACGAATTCGGCGATGGCTGCGTCTTCCAGTTCCTGCTGACGTTCAACCGCGCTTTTCTGGATGCCGGGCAGCTCGTCTTCTTCCCCGTTTTCCGCCGTTGCCTCGGAAAATTCCTGCACGGTCTCCGCGACAGCGTTGGTGCGGAAGGCTTCTGCCAGTTCGTGTTTGAGCTGGGCCATGGTTTCGTCAAGTCGCGACGAGTTGTAGGAGACTTCCTCAAGGCCGGCACGCAGGGTCTTGAGCAGGCCGGGAACGACCCGGACCCACTGGTCGCGTTCGTCATCCCCGTTATGGGGGTGCAGGCACCAGATCAGGTCGTCGACCACCTTGACCGACTCCTGCCACCGGTGCTCCACGTCATCCCGCAGGTAAGCCAGGAACATGAAGCGGCTCCAGCCATGGACGAGGAGATCACGGACGACGTCCGGGAGGCGGTGCCTGGCGAGCTTCTTCCGGAGGATGGTGTCAACGGTATGTTGTGCCTGCTGGGATTTGATCCGTCCACGCTCGGACTCCCGGGTGCGCTGCTCGACCAGGGACGCCTTGCGGTTCTCCCGTTCGAGGAACTGTTCAAACTCCCGGTTCAGGGTGTCGAACAGGCTGATATCACCGTCAAACTCGTTGAGAATTCTCTGGACTGTCTCGTGGATCTGGTTGTAGAGCTTGTCCTTGGCTTTTTCGTCGCTCTTGCTCCAGCCAATGCCGGCCCGGGCCAGCGAGTTGAGCAGCTTCCTGGCCGGGTGGGAGGCCTGGCTGAAGAACGATTTGTCCCGGATAACCACTTTCAGGATAGGAATCTGCAGGCGACTGATCAGCACCTGGACCGGTGCCGAAAGGTTGTAGTCGTCCAGAATGAATTCGAACAGCATCGACACGAGGTTGATGAGATCCTCGTCTACCTCATTAAGGGCGGGTTTGCGACCGTCCTCCGATTCCGTCCTGGCCAGCAGTTGCTCGACGATGGCGCGGAGGTCGACAGTCACCGGCTCGCCCTCGCTCAGGTCCCCATCCGGTGAATAGGAGTCGGCAAGGGGTAGGGCGCTCAGAAGGCTGGCCAGCTCAGTATGGCCGACAACCCGGATCTGGGTATTGGATGAGCGGGAAGGAATGCCGGCATTGGCTCTCTGCTGCGCCAGCATCTGCCGGATCTGCTCGAAAACGGGGCTGGCTTCCTCGCCAGCGGCTGCTCCGCCAGTGCCAGGTCTGTCTGCCGTCGACTGCGAGGCCGTGGTCGATGCCTGGGTGCTTTTCTTCTCCGCCTGTTGTCCGGACTTTCCGTGGTACCGGAAATTGGGAATGATGCCCGCCTGGATCAGAATACGGTTGGCCTCGTCCAGGAGCATGCCGAGGTTTGAAACCACATAGCGGTCGAACTGTTTGAGCAGGATGAGCCGTTCCCGGATCTGGATTTCCAGTGCATGGATGGCCTCGATAAAGGCACCGCAAAGATGCTCCGGGGCCATGGGGTTGACCGGAGCCTCATCGCTGGCGTCCGGGTAAACCTGGCTGAATCGGGCCTGAAGCTGAAGCAGCGGCCCCTGGAAGTGGGCTTTGGCCTTGCCGATCATGGCATTGAGGGCAACTTGTTCTTCGAGGTCTTCGTCACCGACCAGCGACAGCGTATCGGCACTGGTACTGTAAGCCGGGGTTTCCCCTTGGGTCTGGCCAGTGCGGGGGGGATCGGCAAACAATCCGGCGACAGAATTCTGGAACTGGCGCTCCACGCCCTTGCGCTTGATGCGGATTTCCCGCATCGCCTCGAAGTAGCGATTCTGCTCGTTGTTACTGCGGGCATTGTTGGCCAGTTCGAACAGGGAGTCGTCGACGGCGTCAAAGGCTCCCTGCAGCAGATCGCCCAGTCCGGCGACCACCGTGTCACGAATACGCGTAACCTCTGCAGGAACCGGTTTGCTGCTGGCTGCTGGCTTGGGGTCGCGGAGGTAATGTATGCCGGACTGCTTATTCATGGCCTTCTCCTGTCTACGCCTTAACCGGATACATGACCGAGCTGGAACTCCATGTGTTCTCGTTATTGGTTAAATTTACCGCAATTCGCCGTAGATTAACATGAATAAACGTCATCCTGAGAGCCTTGTCAAAAAAATCAGCGACTGCCGAGGTGCAGCGAGCGCTTCTTCCGCTTGCGGGGGTGCACTATAGCCGCTTTGACCACGTTGTCCTTGATCTGGAGCACTTCCACCCGATGGCCATCCACTTTCAGGCATACGTTGGTGTCGGGGATGTTTTCCAGGGTTTCAGTGATCAGGCCATTGAGGGTTTTCGGCCCGTCTGTCGACAGTTTCCAGCCCAGAGTCTTGTTGATCGTCCGGACCGCTGTCGTACCATCGATAATAAAGGTGCCATCGTCCTGGGGAATGATGTCCGGGCTGGTGGCAGCGTAGTCAGTAGTGAATTCCCCGACGATTTCCTCAAGGATGTCTTCCAGTGTTGCCAGGCCGAGCACATCGCCGTATTCGTCGACGACAATGCCGAAGCGGCGCTTGCCTTTCTGGAAGTTGATCAGCTGCGTATTCAGCGGAGTGCTCTCCGGGATGAAGTAGGGTTCCTGGCACAGCTGCATGATCATTGCCTTGTTGATCTCGTCCTGCTGTACCAGCTTGGAAGCGTTGCGCAGGTGCAGGATGCCCTGGATGTTATTGATGTCTCCCTTGAAAACCGGTAGCCGGGTGTGCTGGCTGCTTCGGAGCTGCCGGAGGATGGTGTCGGTGTCATCGTCCAGGTCGACACCAACCACTTCGTTCCGGGGCACCATGATGTCGTTCACGGTCACCTTTTCCAGATCAAGGATGCTGACGAGCATATCCTTGTGCTTGGCGGGAATCAGGGCACCGGCCTCGTTAACGAGGGTTCTGAGTTCTTCCCGGCTGAGATGTTCTGAGGCGGCGTCCTCCGGAGACACTTTGAGCAGTCTGAGAATCAGGCCGGTGAAGAGATTGACGGCCCAGACAATGGGATAGAGTAGCTTCAGCAGCGGGCCAAGCACGTAGCTGGCCGGAAAGGCGATCTTTTCGGGGAACAGGGCGGCCAGAGTTTTCGGGGTCACCTCGGCAAAAATAAGGATGACGATGGTCAGCAGGAGGGTCGCGATGGCAATACCTGCATCCCCCCAGATCCGGATGGCAATAACCGTGGCAATGGAGGATGCCAGGATGTTAACGAAGTTGTTGCCGATGAGGATGACACCGATCAACTGGTCGGTTCGCTGGAGCAGACCCTGGGCGCGTCTGGCGCCTTTGTGGCCGGTCTTCGCCATGTGTTTCAGGCGGTACCGGTTCAGCGACATCATGCCGGTCTCGGAGCTCGAGAAGAAGGCCGACAGGCAGATGAGGGCAACAAGGAGGATAAACAGCGCGGAAAGCGATGTTTCGTTCAAAGGAAAAGGTCCTTAATTTACTGACAAGTTGGGAAAATAGGTTTTGTTCCGGTCAGGTGTCAAGCGGATGGTGCCGGCTGGCCTTTTAACCCCCGCGGTGGAACACCAGTTCAAGGACAAACTTGCTGCCATAAAAGGCCAGCATCAGGAGGATGCAGCCGGCCAGCGTCCAGCGACTGGCAGTCATGCCCCGCCAGCCCTGGGTATAGCGGCCGATCAGCAGGGCCACGAAGACCAGCAGCGACAGCAGGGAGAACACGGTCTTGTGGGCGAGGTCCTGGGCAAAGAGATCCTCGATGAACAGGGCGCCGGTGACGATCGCCAGCACCAGCAGCACGACCCCGGCCCAGACCATCTCGAACAGCAGGGATTCCATGGTTTGCAGCGGTGGCAGATTGCGCACCAGCAGGCTGTTGTAATTGTGTTTGAGCTGGCGGTTCTGGAAGTACAGCAGGATGGCCTGGATGGCGGCCAGCGTAAACAGGCTGTACGCTGTCACGGATAACGCGATATGCGACAGCATGCCGTAGCTTTGTTCTGAGACCAGTCGGGAAGGCGTGTGGGTGATCAGCGCCAGGATGATGGTCAGTGCCGCGAGCGGGTAAACGCCAAGAAACAGACTCTGGACTGGTTTTTTGAGGTTAAGGCCCAATAAAAGGAAGGCGATCAGCCACGAAATCAGGAGTGAGCTTTTGAAAAAGCTGAAGTCAAAGCCGCCATCGTGGTGGACCGTCTGGGCGATCAGAAGGCCGTGACTGGTCAGGGCCAGAATCCCGATAAGGGTGGTGATGGCCAGATTGCTTTGTACCCGTCCACGGAAATGGAGCGCCTGCAGCGCGGTACCAACGCTGTATAAAAAGAGAGAGGTGACCGCGAGAATCAGCGTTCCCATGACTTCCTTATTACTACTCTACTGGCTGGATAAGCGGCTGTTTGTCAGCCGATTTGACCGGGTTGGTCGTTTCAGGGCGATAGTCTGGTTATAATGTCGCGATTATGCAACAGGAATCAAGGAGGCACGTCTGGCTCCTTGATTCGGTATACATTTTATTTCCGGGGTACGGAAGAGACGCATGTTTGAAAATCTCCAGGACCGGCTTTCCGGCAGTTTGCGCAAAATTACCGGTCAGGCGCGACTGACCGATGACAATATCAAGGACACCCTGCGCGAAGTGCGCATGGCCTTGCTCGAGGCGGATGTTGCCCTCCCTGTGGTCAAGGACTTCGTGGAAGGGGTCCGCAAGCGGGCGGTTGGTCAGGAAGTCCAGCGCAGCCTGACGCCGGGTCAGGTCTTCGTCAAGGTTGTCCAGCAGGAACTCGAACGGGTCATGGGCGAGGGCAACGAGTCCCTCAACCTCTCGGTCCAGCCGCCTGCCGTGATCATGATGGCGGGTTTGCAGGGTGCGGGTAAGACCACCACGGTGGCCAAGCTCTCCCGCTTCCTGAAAGAGCGCCAGAAGAAATCGGTCATGGTCGTCAGCGCCGACGTGTACCGGCCGGCCGCGATCAAGCAGCTGGAAACCCTGGCCGGAGAGGTGGGGGTCGAGTTCTTCCCGAGCACGGCGGACCAGGACCCGGTGGATATCGCCGAGGGCGCAATTGGTGCGGCGCGCAAGAAGCATATAGATGTGGTCATTCTCGATACCGCCGGTCGTCTGCACGTTGACGATCAGATGATGGACGAGATTGGTCGCTTGCATCGCGCCGTGAAACCGGTCGAGACCTTGTTCGTGGTTGACTCCATGACCGGTCAGGATGCCGCCAATACCGCCAAGGCTTTCAACGATGCCCTGCCGCTGACCGGTGTCGTACTTACCAAGACTGATGGCGATGCCCGGGGTGGTGCTGCCCTGTCAGTGCGCCACATTACCGGCAAGCCGATCAAGTTCCTTGGTGTCGGTGAGAAATCCGATGCCCTGGAGCCGTTCTATCCGGATCGGGTGGCCTCCCGGATTCTCGGTATGGGCGATGTGCTGTCGCTTATTGAAGAGGCCGAGCGCAAGCTGGACCAGAAGAAGGCTCAGAAGCTCACCAAGAAGATCAAGAAGGGCAAAGGGTTTGATCTCGAGGATTTCCGGGATCAGCTGCAGCAGATGAAGAATATGGGCGGCGTTGGCGGTCTGCTCGACAAGCTGCCGGGAATGGGGCAGATGGCCCAGATGGCACAGCAGCAGGTCAATGACAAGTCGCTGGGTCAGATGGAAGCCATCATCTGCTCGATGACGCCGAAGGAGCGCCGCTACCCGGATGTTATCAACAACTCCCGCAAGCGTCGTATTGCGGCGGGCTCCGGTACGCAGATCCAGGATGTGAACCGCCTGCTCAAGCAGCACAAGCAGATGTCGAAGATGATGAAAAAGTTTGGCAAGAAAGGCGGAATGGCCAACATGATGCGTGGCATGGGTGGTATGATGCCGCCCGGCGGCGGTGGCGGGATGCCCCCGTTTGGCCGTATGTAAAAAGCCTTATGCCGAAAACGGGGAAACAGCTGGTTTCCCTGTTTTCTTTGGCGCTTTTTTAGCATAGAATAGCGCCCCTTTCGAGTATGGGTCTTCGCGTCAGCCGTCTCCGGCGGGCGTGAATCGTACAAAGTTCGTACAACAGAACAGGATATTGGTCGAAATGGTAATAATCCGTTTGGCTCGTGGCGGCTCCAAGAAGCGCCCGTTCTACCATCTGACAGTCACCGACAGCCGCAAATCCCGCGACGGTCGTTTTATTGAGCGCGTTGGTTTCTTCAACCCGGTCGCACGCGGCCAGGAAGAGCGTCTGCGTGTTGATCGTGATCGTGTCGAATTCTGGCTCGGTCAGGGCGCACAGACCAGCGAGCGCGTTGCCCAGCTGCTGAAGGCTGCTGAGTAAGACAGTACTGAAGCCGGGGTTTATGGCATGACACAGAATTCGCAGGAAACTGTGATCGGCCGGATTACCTCGGTGTTTGGGGTCAAGGGATGGCTCAAGGTCTATTCCTACACCGACCCCAGGGAAGGGATCCTCAACTACCGGGACTGGATGCTGGTCCTGGACGGCAAGAGGATTCCGGCCAGGCTTGAGGAGGGTCGCCGCCAGGGGCAGGGGATCGTCGTCAGGCTTAAAGGTATTGATGACCGTGAAGTTGCGCGCACATACAGTGGCGCAGAGATCCTGGTCCCGACGGCAGAGTTGCCGGAGTTGCCCAGTGGCGAATACTACTGGTACCAGCTGGAAGGCCTGGAAGTGTTCACGGTTGAGGGGTTGAACCTGGGCAAGGTTCATCACCTGATGGAAACAGGGTCCAACGATGTCCTCGTGGTGCGCGCCACCCGGGACTCGGCAGACCAGCGCGAGCGGCTGATTCCCTATCTGCCGGATCAGGTCGTCCGGGAAGTGGATCTGGCTGGCAATCGGCTGGTTGTTGACTGGGATCCGGAGTTCTGACGGGTGTGGATTGGCGCTGTCAGTCTGTTCCCGGAAATGTTTCGTGCGGTTACCGATTACGGGATAACCGGTAGGGCGGTTCGGGAAGGTCTGCTGACCTTTGAGAGCTGGAACCCCCGGGAGTTCACCCATGATCGTCACCGCACGGTAGACGACCGGCCATACGGTGGCGGTCCCGGTATGCTGATGAAAATACAGCCGCTGCGGGATGCCATTCATGCGGCTCGGGAGGCGGCACCCGGTAAAGCCTGTGTGGTTTACCTGTCGCCCCAGGGAGAAACCCTGACTCAGTCTGTTGTTGAATCCCTTGCGGAGGAGCAGCAACTGATTCTGGTTTCGGGGCGCTACGAGGGTGTTGATGAACGCCTGATCTCGACGGAAGTCGATCGGGAAGTGTCACTGGGTGATTTTGTTCTTTCCGGTGGCGAACTGGCGGCCATGGTCGTTGTTGATGCGGTGACACGCCTCATCCCCGGAGCGCTGGGTCATGCGCAGTCGGCAGAGCAGGATTCCTTTGCCGACGGATTGCTGGATTGTCCGCACTACACCCGGCCCGAAGTTTACGAAGGTCAGGCGGTGCCGGAAATTCTTTTGGGCGGTCACCACGAGCAGATCCGGCGTTGGCGGCTCAAGGAGTCGTTAAGGCGAACCCGGGAGCGGCGCCCCGACCTGCTGGAGAAGCGGGTGCTTACGGACGAAGAGCGTGAGCTGCTGGAAGAAATTTTGAATGAACCGGGTGTCTCTGAGTGATCAGGGCATTGAGAGATTGGGTATCAGGAGCATTACGATGAGCGGCAAGAACAACATCATCAGTCAAATTGAAGCAGAACAGATGACCAAGGAAATCCCTGCATTCGCGCCGGGTGACACCGTGGTCGTTCAGGTTCGCGTAACCGAGGGTAACCGTGAGCGTCTGCAGGCGTTCGAAGGCGTGGTTATCGGCAAGCGCAACCGTGGCATGAACTCCTCCTTCACCGTGCGCAAGATTTCCTACGGTGTTGGCGTAGAGCGTACTTTCCAGACCTACTCCAAGCTGATCGACAGCATCAGCGTGAAGCGTCGTGGTGACGTACGTCAGGCCAAACTGTACTACCTGCGTGACCTGTCTGGTAAGGCAGCTCGCATCAAGGAAAAGCTGGGCTGATTGACGAATCGTCAAAGGGCCAGTTAAAAAGGCAGCCTCAAGGGGCTGCCTTTTTTGTGCCCGGGAACCGGTACCGTGAGACCTGACGACGACGCTATCATCCGTCGGTTTACCGACGCGCTCTGGCTTGAAGATGGCCTGGGAGAGAAAACCCGCGAAGCCTATCGGGGGGATCTTGCGCGCCTGGCGCAATGGCTGGAGCAGCAGCCGGGCGCCCCGCTGCTCGTGGCCGCCAGGCGCACGGATCTGTTGGCCTGGATGGCCCGTGGCCTGGCTGACGGAGTCAAGACCTCCACCGCAGCACGTCGCCTGTCCGGGGTGCGACGCTTCTACCGTTTCCTGATGCGGGAGGGGCTGATCGCAGAAGATCCGACCCTGAGGATCGACAGCCCCAGACTTCCTCGCCGGCTACCTGACTCCCTGACCGAGGAAGAGGTCGAGGCCCTGCTGTCTGCGCCGGATATTTCAATTCCGCTGGAGCTCCGTGACAAGGCCATGCTTGAGATCCTTTACGGGTGCGGTTTGCGGGTGTCGGAGCTGACCGGATTACGGGTGGACCAGGTCAATGTCCGCCAGGGCGTGACCCGGATCACCGGCAAGGGCGACAAGGAACGGCTGGTTCCCCTGGGGGAAGAGGCGGTGGACTGGTTGCTCCGGTACATGCGGGAAGGTCGTGCCGAACTGCTCAAGGGGCGACCGTGTGATGCCTTGTTCCCGGGTAACCGGGCTGCTGCCATGACCCGGCAGACCTTCTGGCACAGAATCCGTCACTACGCCTTGCGGGCCGGTATCCACAAGCACCTGTCTCCCCACACCCTGCGCCATGCTTTTGCCACCCACCTGCTCAACCATGGTGCGGATCTCCGGGTGGTGCAGATGCTGCTGGGGCACTCGGACCTGTCCACGACCCAGATTTACACCCATGTTGCCCGCCAGCGCCTGCACGCCATGCATCGGGAACATCACCCCCGAGGCTGAGCCTTGGCGAGGCCCGGGTATGTGTTATCCTCGCTGAACTTTTGTACCGGCCCTTTGTCGCAATGAGGGTTAACCCGGTCCGTCAATGCCATGCGGACCCAACGCTATAAGACTGGAATCATTTATGTTCACCACCAAGAGTATCAAGTCACTGGGGGTTGCGGCCGGACTGGTCGCAAGTCTCTTTGTTGCAACCGCAACGGCGGGTGAGGTCGAGGATCGTATTGCCGAGCGTCTGGCTGAAGCCGTGCCGGGACTCAAGGTATCCTCTGTTCGCGCGTCCGAGGCCAAAGGTCTGTATGAGGTGCAAAGCAATAATGGTGAGACCATCTACACCACGGAAGACGGCCAGTACCTTCTGACTGGCGACCTGCTGAAAATTACCGCCAACGGAATTGCCAATGTGACAGAGCAGGGCAGGGCTGGTCAGCGCCTGGCGGCGATGGACGAGTACGGCTCGGAGGGTCTGATAACGTTTCCGGCCAGCGGTGACGAGAAGGCGGTGATCAATGTGTTTACCGATATCGATTGCCCTTACTGCCGCAAGCTGCACGATGAGGTGCCCCAGCTCAACGACTATGGAATTACCGTCAATTACTATGCCTTCCCGCGCTCTGGTCCCGGAACGCCCTCTTTCAAAAAGTATATTTCGGTATGGTGTGCCGAGGATCAGCAGGCTGCCATGAATGCCGCCAAGTCCGGCAAGCCGGTTGAATCGACCAGCTGCGACAACCCCGTGCTTGAGCAATACCGCCTCGGTGGCCGTGTCGGGGTAACCGGTACTCCGGCGATTTTGCTGGAAGACGGAAATATGGTGCGCGGCTATGTGCCGGCGGACAACCTGGCAAAGGGTCTCGGCCTCCTCTAGGCTGCCGGGCCGGGTAACAGGTCCGGCCCTGTTTCTTTTGCATGCCTCCTGACCGATTCAGGGCTTATTCAGCCGCCCCTGAATCGGTATACTATGCCACTTCATTGCAATCCATCAGCACCCCTTCGGGATCAGAGGTGAGAGTTTGAAAGACGTCAGTGTCGGAATCTGCGGACTGGGAACCGTTGGCGGCGGTACATTCAATGTTTTGACCCGTAACGCCGCGCTTATTGCGGGTCGTGCCGGTTGCAACATCCGAATTACCCGGGTGGCCAGCCGTCGCAGTCGCGACGACCTGGCTCTGGGGGATGTGCCGTTCACCACCGACATTTTCGACGTCGTGAATGACCCGGCAGTCGATGTCGTGGTCGAACTGATCGGTGGCTATGACACCGCCAAGGAGCTGGTACTCGCAGCGATCCGCAATGGCAAGCACGTTGTGACGGCCAACAAGGCCCTGATCGCCGTACACGGCAACGAAATTTTCGAGGCGGCGGAAAAGGCCGGCGTTGCGGTTGCATATGAAGCCGGTGTGGCCGGCGGTATCCCGGTGATCAAGGCGGTCCGGGAGGGACTGGCTGCCAACCGGATCGACTGGATCGCGGGTATCATCAACGGCACTGGTAACTACATCCTGACCGAGATGCGAGCCGGCCGGGAGTTCGGTGAAGTGCTCAAGGAAGCCCAGGACCTGGGCTATGCCGAAGCCGATCCGACCTTTGACGTCGAGGGCATCGATGCCGCCCACAAGCTGACGATTCTGGCCTCCTCCGGCTTTGGCGTACCCCTGCAGTTCGAGAAGGCCTACACCGAGGGGATTTCCTCCATCACCCCATACGACATTGCCCACGCCGAGCTGCTGGGCTACCGCGTCAAGCACCTGGGTATTGCCCGGCGCCGTGAAGACGGAATCGAGCTTCGGGTCCACCCCACACTGGTTCCCCGCAGTCACCTGATTGCCCAGGTTGATGGCGTCCTCAATGCCGTTCTGGTGGATGGCGATGCCGTCGGTCAGACCATGTACTACGGCCCGGGTGCCGGTGACGAAGCAACCGCCTCTGCGGTGATTGCCGATATTGTCGATGTGGCCCGTGCTGTATCCACCGAGAGCGCCCTCCGGATTCCATACCTCGGTTTCCAGCCGGATGCCATGGAGGATCTGGGTGTCTTGCCGATGGAGGATATCCAGTCCGCTTACTACCTGCGTATCCAGGCGTTCGATCATCCGGGTGTGCTGGCCAAGATTGCGTCCATCCTGAGCGAACACGGCATCAACATCGAGTCCATCATGCAGAAGGAATCGGAGTTCAAGGACGGCCGGATTCCGGTCATCATCCTGACGCACACCGTCCAGGAGCGCCAGATGAACCTGGCGATCGAGGAAATGGAATCGCTGTCGGACATCGACGGCAAAGTCGTCCGCATCCGCGCCGAAAACTTCAACTGACAGGTACGAAAGTGAGATACATCAGTACACGGGGTGAGGCACCCGCCCTGGGCTTTGAAGACGTCCTTCTGACCGGTCTGGCCAGTGATGGCGGGCTTTACGTTCCGGAGTCCCTTCCGCATTTCAGCCTGGAAGAGATTCGCAGCTGGCGTGGGCTGTCCTACAGCGAGCTGGCGTTCAACGTCATGCACCCGTTCGTGGATGATGCCATCCCCGCAGACGATTTCCGTCAGATGCTGGATGAAACCTACGCCGGTTTCGCCCACCAGGCGGTGGCTCCGCTGGTCCAGCTGGACACCAATGAATGGGTTCTGGAACTGTTCCGGGGCCCGACCCTGGCGTTCAAGGACTTCGCACTGCAACTGCTCGGCCGCCTGCTGGACTATGTGCTCGAGAAGCGCAACCAGCACGTGGTGATCATGGGCGCAACGTCCGGTGATACCGGTTCCGCCGCCATCGAGGGCTGCCGCCGTTGCGAGCACGTGGATATCTTCATCCTGCACCCGTACCAGCGGGTCTCCGAGGTGCAGCGCCGGCAGATGACCACCGTGCAGGGTGACAACATCCACAACATCGCGGTGAAGGGTAATTTCGACGATTGCCAGCGCATGGTGAAGGAGAGTTTTGGCGACCAGTCTTTCCTGGGCGGCAAGACCCAGCTGGCGGCGGTGAACTCCATCAACTGGGCCCGGATCATGGCCCAGATCGTGTACTACTTCCAGGCATCCCTGGCCCTTGGTGGTCCGGATCGGAGTATGGCGTTCTCGGTCCCGACCGGTAACTTCGGCGATATTTTTGCCGGTTATCTGGCAAAGAAGATGGGTTTGCCCATTTCCCAGCTGGTGATCGCCACCAACCGCAACGACATCCTGCATCGCTTCATGAGCGGTAACAAGTACGAGCAGCACAAGCTGGAACATACCCTGTCGCCGAGCATGGACATCATGGTGTCCAGCAACTTTGAGCGACTGCTGTTTGATCTCCATGGCCGCGATGGGGCGGCGGTGAAGGAGCTGCTGGAAAATGCCGCCAGGGGCCCGGTCAGCATTGAAGATTACCGCTGGCGCCATGCCCGCAAGCTGTTCGACAGTGACGCGGTGGACGACAAGACCACCTGTGACACCATCCGCGAGATCTATGAGCGTAACGAATACCTGCTGGATCCGCACACGGCCATCGGTGTCCATGCGGCACGCACCTGCCGCCGTGATCCGGCGGTGCCGATGGTTACCCTGGGTACGGCGCACCCGGCCAAGTTCCCGGATGCGATTGCCGAATCCGGTCTCAGTGTGAAGCCGGAACTGCCGGCCCATATGGCCGATCTGTTTGAGCGGGAAGAGCGTTACACAGTGCTCGACAACGATGTCGCCGGTGTCCAGGCATTCATTGCCAAACACTGGAAAAACGCCTGACCCGGTATGACACCGAAAAAGATCCTGCGTCGCCCCCGGCCGGACACCGCAGCGGCCTGGGGGCAAAACCTGCCTCCCCTGCTGCGCCGCCTCTACGCCGCCCGTGGCGTAACTTCGGATGAACAGCTCAGTTATACCCTGAAGCATCTGGCGTCACCCCTTCAGTTGCGTGGCATTGACCGTGCCGTGGAGCTGCTCGCGGAGGCCATCGGCCAGCAGCAGAAGGTGCTGGTGCTGGGGGATTTCGATGCCGATGGCGCCACCAGTACCGCGGTGGCTATGCTCGGTTTGTCCATGCTCGGGCTTGGCGCCATCGATTTCCGTGTGCCCAGCCGGTTCTCGGACGGTTACGGCCTGACCCCCGGCATCATTGATCGCCTGAAAGAAGAAGGGCAATTGCCCGACCTGCTGGTCACCGTGGACAACGGTATCTCGGCTGTCGAAGGTGTCAAAGCAGCGCGGGACATGGGGGTCCGGGTCGTGGTCACCGATCACCACCTGGCCGGCGAGGTGCTGCCGGACGCAGATGCCATCGTCAATCCCAACCAGCCGGGCTGTCCGTTCCTGAGCAAGAACGCTGCCGGGGTAGGGGTGATGTTCTATGTGCTCACCGCCCTGCGCAAGCACCTGAGGGAGGTTGGCAAGCTGCCACAGCCGGAGCCGAACCTGGGCTGCCTGCTGGATCTGGTGGCCCTGGGCACGGTCGCCGACGTGGTGCCGCTGGACCACAACAATCGCATATTCGTTGAACAGGGCCTACGCCGGATCCGGCAGGGTGAGGCGAGGCCGGGCATTCTCGCGTTGCTGGAAGTTGCCGGACGGGACCATGCCCACATCAGTTCCACCGATCTCGGCTTTGTCGTCGGGCCGCGGCTCAATGCCGCCGGCCGTCTGGACGACATGAGCGTGGGTATTGCCTGTCTGCTGGCGGACAATCCGGACGAAGCCCGGCGCCTGGCCCGGGAACTGGACACCTTCAACCGGGAGCGCCGCACCATTGAGCGGGACATGAAAAGCCAGGCCCAGGAGTTGCTGGCATCCATGTCCCTGGAGATTGAAGGTCTGCCCTGGGGACTGGCCCTGTTCGATCCCGACTGGCACCAGGGCGTGATCGGCATCCTGGCGGCCCGGATCCGTGAGCAGACGCACCGGCCCACCATCGCCTTTGCACCGGATGACGATGGTCAGCATCTCAAGGGTTCTGCCCGCTCCATCCCCGGTCTGCACATCCGCGATGCCCTGGCGGTGGTGGACGCCCGCCACCCCGGATTGCTGAAGAAATACGGGGGCCACGCCATGGCTGCCGGCATGACCATTGCCAGGGAAGACCTGGATGCCTTCAGCGACGCGTTCGACAAGGCCGTGCGCGATGCGCTCACTCCGGAGGACCTGGAGGCGGCTATCATTACCGATGGCCCGCTGGGTAGTGATGAACTGAACCTGGATACCGCCTACCTGCTGAAGCGGGCCGGCCCCTGGGGGCAGCATTTCCCGGAGCCGGTATTTGATGGTGAATTCCGTGTGGTGAGCCAGCGTATCGTCGGGGAAAACCATCTGAAACTGGTGCTGCAACCGGCGGATGGTGGCGGGATCATTGACGGCATTGCCTTCAATACCGGGCGGGAAGTGCCGGATTACACCCGCTCGGGCGCGCGCGTGGTGTACAAGCCGGATGCCAATACCTTTCGGGGGCGGACGAATCTGCAGTTGCTGGTCGACTACATTGAAGCCCTGTGAATGAAAATGGGGTCGGACCCCGTTCGGGGTCCGACCCCTGCGTTATCGTCGCAATTCCCTATCACGGCTGATTTACACTTGGAATTCCGGTAGAATTCCGCCTCTGTTTTACACCCCATTTGCCAAAGCGAGAAAGGGTTTCATGGAAATCAATCCCATAGTGACGAAGATCAAAGAGCTTCGCGAGCGCACTGAAGCGCTGAGGGGGTATCTTTGACTATGATCAGCGTAGTGAACGTCTGGTCGAAGTAGAGCGGGAACTCGAACAACCCAGCGTCTGGGACAATCCCGAGCGGGCCCAGGGCCTGGGTAAGGAGCGGTCGGACCTTGAACTGATCGTCCACACCATCGACAACCTCACCACCGGCCTCAGCGATGCCGAAAGCCTGCTGGAGATGGCGGTTGAGGAAGACGATGAAGGCACTGTTGACGAGATCCAGTCTGATCTGGATGCGCTCGATGGCGAACTGCAGAAGCTGGAATTCCGCCGCATGTTCTCCGGCGAGATGGACGCCAACAATGCTTACCTGGACATCCAGGCCGGCTCCGGTGGCACCGAAGCCCAGGACTGGGCCAACATGCTCCTGCGCATGTATCTGCGGTGGGCCGAGCGCCGTGGCTTCAAGGCGGAAATTGTCGAACTGCAGGAAGGGGAAGTGGCCGGCATCAAGAGTGCCACTGTCCATATCCAGGGTGACTATGCCTATGGCTGGCTGCGCACCGAAACCGGCGTGCACCGTCTGGTCCGCAAGTCCCCGTTCGATTCCGGCAACCGTCGCCACACCTCGTTCTCTTCTGTGTTCGTATCTCCGGAAGTGGATGACAGCTTCGAGATCGAGATTAATCCGGCGGACCTGCGTGTGGACGTTTACCGTGCCTCCGGTGCCGGTGGTCAGCACGTAAACCGGACCGAGTCTGCCGTGCGACTGACCCACAACCCGACCGGTATCGTGGTGGCCTGTCAGGCTGGCCGAAGCCAGCACCAGAACAAAGACCAGGCCATGAAGCAGTTGAAGGCCAAGCTCTTTGAACGCGAGATGCAGCTGCGTAACGCCGAGAAACAGAAGGCGGAGGATGCCAAGGCCGATATCGGCTGGGGTAGCCAGATCCGTTCCTACGTCCTCGATGACAGCCGGATCAAGGACCTGCGCACCAAAGTGGAAACCAGCAACACCCAGGCGGTTCTGGACGGCGATATCGACAAGTTCATTGAAGCCAGTCTGAAGATGGCGCTGTAACCGGCGCCATTCTCGTCCAACCCGACTAAACCGGACAATCCGAATCCTAGTGAGCCAACATGACTGAACACACCCAACACGCCGCACAGCACGAGGACAACAAGCTGATTGCCGAGCGCCGCGCCAAACTGGCTGACATGCGCCGCCACGGCCATCCGTTCCCCAACGACTTCCGTCGCGATGCCACCGCTGCCGAGCTGCAGGAGAAATATGGTGACAGGAGCAAGGAGGAGCTGGAGCAGCTTGATATCAAGGTGGCCATCGCTGGCCGCATGATGCTCGACCGAAAGGCGTTCAAAGTGGTTCAGGACATGACCGGTCGCATCCAGGTCTACGCCACCAAGGATGTCCAGAAGGAGACCAAACACTGGGATCTGGGTGACATCATTGGTGTCCGGGGCACCCTCTCGAAGTCCGGCAAAGGTGATCTTTACGTCACCATGGACGACTACGTGCTGCTGACCAAATCACTGCGGCCGCTGCCCGAGAAGCATAAGGGCCTGACCGACATGGAGGCCCGCTACCGGCATCGCTATGTGGACCTGATGGTCAACGAGGAAACCCGCAAGACCTTCCAGATCCGCACGCGACTGATCAACAGCATGCGCAACTACTTCAATGCCCGTGGTTTCATGGAAGTGGAAACCCCGATGCTGCAGGTAATTCCTGGTGGCGCCACGGCACGCCCGTTCGTGACCCATCACAACGCCCTGGGCATCGACATGTACATGCGCATCGCGCCGGAACTCTTCCTCAAGCGGCTGGTGGTTGGCGGTTTCGAGCGGGTGTTCGAGATCAACCGAAACTTCCGTAACGAAGGCCTCTCCACCCGGCACAACCCCGAGTTCACCATGGTGGAGTTCTACCAGGCGTATGCCGATTACAACGATCTGATGGATCTGACGGAAGACATGCTCCGGCAGATCACCAAGGAAGTGCTGGGCACCACCACGGTGGTCAACACCCGTGAGCTGGCCAACGGCGAAACCGAGACCGTGGAGTACGATTTCGGCATGCCGTTCAAGCGGATGACTGTGGTTGAGGCAATCCTTGAACACAATCCGGACATCCAGGCCGGCCAACTGGGCGATGAAGCCAGTGCCCGCCGGGTGGCCGATGAGCTCGGTATCCAGCTCAAGGACACCTGGGGTCTGGGAAAGGTGCTGGTGGAGATCTTCGAGGCAACGGCCGAGCACCTGCTGGTGCAACCGACGTTCATTACCGATTATCCGAAGGAAGTGTCGCCGCTGGCACGCTGCAAGGACGATGATCCGTTTGTCACCGAACGGTTCGAGTTCTTCGTGGGCGGTCGCGAGCTGGCTAACGGCTTCTCCGAGCTCAATGACGCCGAAGACCAGGCCGAACGTTTCCACGCCCAGGTGGCGGAAAAGGACGCCGGGGATGACGAGGCCATGTTCTATGACGAGGACTACGTCATGGCGCTGGAGTACGGTTTGCCCCCTACCGCCGGTGAGGGCATCGGTATCGACCGCCTGGCCATGCTGCTGACCGATTCGCCGTCCATCCGCGACGTCATCCTGTTCCCGCACATGCGCCCGGAGCACAAGGTCGAGCATCAGCAGGCGGAAGACGAAGAGTAACCGCTCAACCCGGCGGATGTCTTCCAGGACGGGGTCAGATGAAAGCTTTCATCTGACCCCAACTTTAACCAACCCAGCGATTCCCCAGGAGTCGGCCATGCACCCCGCCCAAACCCTGGCCAGCCAACTGAAACCCGGACGTGGCTGGGACGACCATCTCACCGGCGAATTCAGCCAGCCCTACATGCAGCAGCTGGCGGAGTTCCTGGCGGCGGAAGAGCAGGCCGGGAAGGTGATCTACCCGCCCAGCACCCACTGTTTCAATGCCCTGAACAGCACGCCGCTGGGTAAGGTGGAAGTGGTGATCCTCGGCCAGGACCCCTATCACGGCCCCGGCCAGGCGCACGGCCTGTGTTTCTCCGTGCGACCGGAGGTTCCGGTTCCGCCCTCGCTGGTCAATATCTTCAAGGAAATCCGGGATGATCTGGGGATCGAGCCACCAGACCATGGCTGCCTTCAACCCTGGGCGGAGCGCGGGGTGCTGTTGCTGAACAGTGTTCTGACGGTAGTGCAGGGCCAGGCCGGTGCCCATCAGGGCAAGGGCTGGGAAACCTTTACCGACAGGGTGATCGAGACAGTCAACCGGGAACGCGAAGGCGTGGTGTTCCTGCTCTGGGGTAGTTACGCCCGGAAAAAGGGCCGGCACATTGATCGTAACCGGCATCTGGTGCTGGAAGGTCCGCATCCCTCGCCCCTCAGTGCGTATCGGGGTTTCTTTGGTTGCAAACACTTCTCACGGGCCAACGAATGGCTCCAGGGCAACGGACAGTCGCCCATCGACTGGTCGCTGCCCGCCAGGGCGGAGCTGATTGCCCGCTATCGCAAGCCTGCGTCAGCCGGCTGAAGATTCCTGATCACCCCCTTGCTCGCGCTCCGGCACGGCATAGGGCAGGGGCAGGGCAGTCAGGTTGTTGCCCTCCACTGATAATGCCTGGTCTGCGGCATCGTGGCGAATCACCGCCAGCAATTCTACTGAACCATCGCTGAAGGGCACCCGGTTGACCACCGTGCCAACGGTCCGGTCGCCCTTTTTGACATCGGCGCCGGGCGTGACGTCGCCGGAACTGCGGAACCGGAACAGGCTTTTTTTCAGCTGTCCGAGGAAATGCATGCGGGCGATGACCTCCTGACCGGTATAACAGCCTTTCTTGAAATGGATGCCGCCCAGGTGCTGAAGGTTGAGCATCTGTGGCACGAACGCCTCCCAGCCGGCCTCATCAAGGGCCGGAACACCAGCTGCAATCTCGGTTGCGTGCCAGTCTGCCAGTGATAGCTGTGAGGCGGCTCTGAAAACCGGCTGGTTACCGGAGGTCTGCCAGAGTTCGTACCTTTCGATACCACGATCATCGGATTCAACCCGGATCAGTAGGCCTGAGTCGATTCCGAGTGCGTCGCCCGGAGCCCGGAGCCCGGAAATATCCCGGTCGACAGCCGCTCGTGCTGTCTCCTGTCCCAGGATGCCCCAGATGACACCGTCGTCGAGGGTTTCCATGGTCGTACCCCGAAACAGCATCAGGTATTTCCGCAGCTGGCCCAGAGTCTGCTCCGCGAGTGCGGCCGGGAGGTCCAGAATGACGCTGTCCCCGTCGCGGGCCAGTCGGGTCAGGCAATAGGCGCGTCCCTTCGGGCTGCTGGCGGCTGCGCGAAGGGCACGATCAGCAGTGACCTCCTCGAGGTGCTGGCTGAACTGGCCCTGGAGAAACTTGTCGGTTCCGGGGCCTGACACCCGTACCAGGATCCGGTCAGTGAGTCTGACGTAGCCCTGATCGGGCAGCGGCAGGCTGGCGGTTTCTGGTTGTTTGGGAACAGCAGTATCCGTGTCGGTCATGGAAACTCCGGGTCGTGTATCAGTTGGACAACTGCGACTGGCCCAGGCGCAGCCATTGGCGCAACCGTCGGAACTGGTCCGGACAGACATTGCCACCAGGCCATGGCTCAGGGGCCAGGAGAATGAGGTAGTACGCCCCTAATCTGGAGCCTGTCGGACGAAGTTTCAAGAGCGTCAGCATCGGGCCGAGCCGGCTGGCACGGCAGGGCTGGACCGGAATGGCCTCCCGCCCGGGAAGTATCGCCTGCAGCTTCCCGGCTTCGAGCGCCAGGCCGGTAACCGAGCGTTTGCCGCGAAGCAGGCCAAAACGGCGATAGTGCAGGATCGCCCCGGCGCCTGCCACCGGGGCGAGGGCCAGCATCCAGGGCCGGGTCCCGGCGGCTGCGGTCAGGGCGAAGGCGAGTAGTGCCAGCCAGGGCAGAGTCGCAATCAGGCCGGCGCTGACAGAGGGGGACAGCCGGAGATCAATCCGGCTGGACACGGTTCAGGATCATGTCGACGATGCGCTGGAGATCCGGGTCTTCCGGTCGGCTGCGCTGCATGAACCACTCGAACATATCGGTGTCCTCGCAGCTGAGCAGTTTCTGGTAACGGGCCTGGTCTTCGGGCTCAAGGTCGCGGTAGACCTCTTCCACGAACGGCACCAGGAGCACGTCAAGTTCCAGCATGCCGCGGCGGCTGTGCCACCAGAGGCGCTTGAACTCGGGGTTGTCAGACGTAGAGGGAGTGTGGGACATAATGGTATCGCCAGTTTTCCAGAGAATTTGAAGGATCAGGGGGCCTGGGTCCGGTAGGTGGTCGGAACCAGTACCGTATCGCGGGCTTCGTTGAGCAGTCCCGGGTAATCAAGGGTGTAATGCAGACCCCTGCTTTCCCGGCGCTGCAGTGCCGAACAGATTATAAGGTCAGCCACGGTGACCAGATTGCGCAGTTCCAGCAGATCATTGGAGACCCGGTAGTTGCTGTAGAACTCGCTGATCTCCCGGTCCAGCAGGTCGACCCGGTGCTTGGCGCGCTGGAGTCGTTTGGTGGTCCTCACAATGCCGACATAGTCCCACATGAAGTGGCGCAGTTCGTCCCAGTTGTGGGAGATGACAACGTCCTCATCGGAGTCCCGGACCTGGCTCTCGTCCCACTCCGGGGCGTCCGGAGGTGGCGGAATATCCGATTCCCGGCGGGCAATGTCGGCGGCAGCGGCCCGGCCGTATACCAGACATTCCAGCAGAGAGTTGCTGGCCATGCGGTTGGCTCCATGCAGGCCGGTGAAGGCGGCTTCGCCGACGGCGTAAAGCTGGTTGACATCGGTCCGTGCCCGTTCGTCGCTGATGATGCCGCCGCAGGTATAGTGCGCGGCCGGAACCACCGGAATCGGTTCCCGGGTGATATCGATGCCAAACCCGAGACATTTCTCATAGATAGTCGGGAAGTGGTGCTTGATGAAATCCGCCGGTTTGTGGCTGATGTCCAGGTAAACGTGGTCGACACCCAGGCGCTTCATTTCATGGTCGATGGCGCGGGCGACGATGTCCCGGGGAGCCAGCTCGGCCCGTTCGTCAAAACGGTCCATGAAACGGGTGCCGTCGGGCAGCTTCAGCAACCCTCCCTCGCCACGAACCGCCTCGGTGATCAGGAACGACTTGGCGTGGGGGTGGTACAGGCAGGTCGGGTGGAATTGATTGAACTCCATGTTGGCGACCCGGCATCCGGCGCGCCAGGCCATGGCAATGCCATCCCCCGAGGCGCCATCAGGGTTGGTGGTGTAACGGTAGGCCTTCGAGGCACCCCCGGTGGCGATGACGGTGAACCGGGCCCGGAAGAGTTCCACGTGGTTGTCTTCCAGATTAAGTATATAGGCGCCCACACAGCGGTTACCGGGCAGCGACAGTTTGCGGTTGGTGATCAGGTCCACTGCTACCCGCTTCGACATGAGATGAATGTTGGAACGCGCCTGCGCCTGGGAGGTCAGGGTGGTCGACACTGCATGCCCGGTGGCATCGGCGGCGTGGATGATACGCCGGTGACTGTGTCCGCCTTCTCGGGTAAGGTGGTAGTGTTCGCTGTCATCCTCGCGGGTAAAATCCACCCCGGATTCAATCAGCCAGTCGATGCTGTCCTTGCTGTTCTCCACAGTGAAGCGCACAGCGTCCTCGTGGCAGAGACCGCCGCCCGCCGCCAGGGTGTCCTGTATATGGTTCTCGACTGAATCCTTGTCATCCAGCACTGCGGCAATACCGCCCTGGGCCCAAAGCGTGGCGCCACTGCTGATGTCAGCCTTGCTGATGACTCCGATGCTGAGGTGCTTCGGCAGGTTCAGGGCAACAGTAAGACCGGCAGCACCACTGCCGATAATGAGAACATCGTATTCGTAGGACTGTGGCATTGGATCGATATCGCGGGCCATAATGTGGACGTGTATTGAACTAAACTTTACGCCTGCTGTCTATTTGGCCTGACGGCGCGCCCCTGTGGAGGGTGCGCCCAAAATGGACAAAAACGGACGCCGGACAGCAGTGATGACTCAAGCAAATCTCGCAACGGCCGAAAAGCTGGCCACAACATCAGGGAAAACCGGCAAACCGTCCATGACGCCTGAACAGAATCAGACACAGGGTGAGCATTCCGACAGCCAGACGGACCTCCAGCTCGTGCGCAAGGTCCGCAACGGCGATCGGGCGGCTTTCGACCTGCTCGTGGTCAAATACCAGACTCGAGTAGCCTCAATCATCAGTCGTTATGTCTACGATTCCCAGGAAGTGATGGACCTGACCCAGGAAACATTCGTCAAGGCCTATCGCGCCATTGATCGGTTCCGGGGAGACAGCGCGTTTTACACCTGGCTGTATCGGATTGCGGTCAATACCGCCAAGAACTTCCTGGAATCCCGGGGCCGGCGCCCGCAGGCCAGTGCCGATGTCTCAGATGCTGAAAATTTTGATGACGGTATCCGGCTGAGGGATCCGGCTTCACCTGAGCGACTGTTGCAGCGTGAGCAGTTGCAGGAGGAGTTGTCCCGGGCCATTACCGAATTACCGGAAGAATTGCGTTCGGCCTTCCTGTTGCGCGAGTACGATGGTCTCAGTTACGAGGACATCGCCAAGATTCTGGAATGTCCGATCGGAACCGTCCGTTCCCGTATTTTCCGGGCGCGGGATGCCGTGGATCGGCATCTTGGCCCATTGCTCAATCACACAGAGACAACTTGAGGTTGCATCCGATGGATGATCGTCTCAGAGAAACCCTGTCGGCCATGATGGATGATGAAGCGGATGAGCTATCGGTACGCCGGCTGCTGTCCCATCATGACCAGACCCGGGTGCGCGACCAGTGGCAGCGGTGGCAGCAGGTCCGGGATCTGATGCACAGTGGCCATACACCGGCGGAGGGTGTGGATGTCAGTGCCCATGTCCGGGAGGCACTCGATGGCCGCCCGGGAAGCGTCCGTCAGCGTCCGTCGGCAAAAGGCATTTCTCCGGCTGTACGCTGGCGCTGGCCGGCAGTCGCAATGGTTGCGGTAGCCCTGGTCGTGGGATTTGGCGCCGGTGCTGGCTGGGATTCGAGGGAAGGTTCGGCGGCAGCCGGTGCACCGGAAATGGCTGCACAATCTTTCCCTGACCAGGGTGCTGCCACTGCCCCGGTTCGCGAAGTGGCGCTGCAGGGTCTTGATGAAGAACAGTGGGAACAAATGAGTCAGTACCTGCTGGAGCACGCCCAGCACAACAGTGTCGGGGCGGGGCGCGGCGCGGTCGGTTATGCCCGGGTGGTCAGTGCCGGCAATGGATACTGATATCTTGGAGTGCGAATGCGCATGAACAGGCTGTCGTCACACTTGAGAGCTTCTGCCATTCCGGCCCTGTTGCTGGCGGTTCTTGCCTTGACAATTCCCGGCCTGGCGGCTGCGGACAGTGACAGGAGTGAGGTGAACCAGTGGCTGGAGCGCCTGGCGCCGGCCCTCAATATGACGTCCTATCGTGGCGTTTTTGTCTACGCCCGGGGCGATCAGGTGCACTCCATGCAGATCGCTCATCGCTACCGTGACGGCATCGTCGAGGAACGCCTGGTGATGCAGGACGGAGGCAGCGGCGAGATTGTCCGGCGCGGTGTCAATGTGGTCTGTGTGCTGCCGGACCGGGGCCGGATCCGCCTGGATCAGGTCATTCCGTCCGGCCCCTTCGCGGAGGCATTTACCAGCCAGTTGATGCCGGTCAGTCGTTGGTACAGTGCCGAGATGGTGGGCGAGGACCGGGTTGCCGGCTATGAGGCGGTCGAGATCGCGCTCAGATCCCGGGACGAGTACCGCTACAGCCACCGGTTATGGCTGGAGAGAACAACCGGCTTGCTGGTGAAAAGCCATGTCCGGGCCTCGTCGGGAGAGGTAATGGAGCAGTTCCAGTTCACCAGCCTGGAGATTACCGACAATATCCCGGACGAGGAGTTCGAGATCCGGACCGAGGGCCGCGAGATTTCCCGGAGCCTGGCTGCCGATGATGGACTTGCCGAGGCTTCACCGGTTGCCAGAATGAACGGCTGGGAACTGGGGTGGCGTCCCGACGGTTTCGCACCCGCGGCGGCTCCCCGGGCCGGCCGCGGTCAGGTCGTCGCGTTTTCTGATGGTCTGGCGGCATTCTCGGTGTTTGTCGAGCCGGCCGGCCGTCTGAACATGCCCAGGGGCGCTTCCCGTATCGGCGCCACCACTATCTACATGCATGCACTTGAGTCCGGAGGACGCGAATTCCTGGTGACCGTGGTGGGCGAAGTCCCGCCGGCAACGGCCCGGAGGGTCGCCGAGTCGGTCCGGGTGCAGGACAGCCTGGCGCTTGAGGGTAATGGCTCGTGATTACCGAAACCGGCAAAGTCATCGCGATCAAGGGCGATCATGCCTGGGTGCAAACCATTCGGGCGAGTGCTTGCCAGAGCTGTTCGGCCCGCAGTGGTTGTGGTCAGAGAGCGCTGGCGTCAGTGACCGGCGGTCGGGCCAATCAGGTCCTGGTCGCCAATAGCATCAATGCCAGGGTGGGCGATGAAGTGACCATTGGTATCGAGGAACAGGCCCTGCTGGGTGCCTCCGTGGTGGTTTACGCCGTTCCGCTCGTTGCCATGGTGCTGGCAACCATCGCCGGCCACAATCTGTCAGGAGGCAGTGATGGTGGCGCCATGCTGGGTGCTGCTGCCGGCCTCGCTGGCGGCTTTCTCCTGACCAGGTTCCTGCCCGGCCGTCGTGGCGGCTACGAGCCGAAGCTTCTGCGGCGCAATCCGGATCGTGGCCCGAACCTGTCTATAAATCCTACCGATTTGTAAGTTGAAAACGCTTTACCGGGCCTCAAAACTAACCTTATCAGTTGTTAATACATGGGGGTTCAACATGCCGAGAGAGATAACAGTGGCCACCCGGACATTACCCGCGTTCCGGATCGACAAGGTACTGGGTGCCCTGCTGATGATGTCCGTCATGGTGATGGTGTTCTGGAGCCAGGGCGTTGCAGCCCGTAGTCTCCCGGATTTTACCGGGCTGGTGGAGGAAAACTCCGGTGCCGTGGTCAATATCAGCACCACCACCGAACCCAAGGGTGGCAACACCGGTTTCGGAGGCATGCCCTTTGATGAGCGCCAGCTGGAACAGATGCCTGAATTCTTCCAGCACTTTTTCCGCGGTCCCCAGTCACCCTTCGGTGGCTCGCCCGGAGGCGCCCAGCCCCGGCGGTCTATGGGGTCCGGTTTCATTGTCTCCAGTGACGGCTATGTGCTGACCAACAATCATGTGGTCGAGGGTGCCGATGAAATTGTCGTTCGCCTGAATGACCGGCGCGAGTTGCCGGCCAAACTGGTGGGCACCGACCCGCGCTCCGACATGGCCGTACTGAAAATCGAGGACGGTGGCGACCTGCCCGTGGTCAAGGTTGGCAAATCCCGGGATCTGAAAGTTGGCGAGTGGGTTTTCGCCATCGGCTCACCGTTCGGTTTTGATTACACCGTGACCGCCGGCATTGTCAGTGCGTTGGGACGTTCCCTGCCCAGTGAAAACTATGTTCCGTTCATCCAGACCGACGTCGCCATCAACCCGGGTAACTCCGGCGGGCCCCTGTTCAACATGGATGGCGAGGTTGTCGGTATCAACTCGCAGATCTATACCCGCTCGGGGGGATTCATGGGCGTTTCCTTCGCTATCCCCATTGACGATGCCATGAATGTATTCCGGCAGATCCGTGACAAGGGCATGGTGTCCCGCGGCTGGCTCGGTGTCCTGATCCAGGAGGTCAACCGTGACCTGGCTGAATCCTTTGGTCTGAAGCGGCCCCGTGGTGCGCTGATTGCCGAAGTGATGGAAGGTTCTCCGGCCGAACAGGCAGGGCTGCAGTCCGGTGATATCGTGCTCGAGTATGATGGTGATGAAGTCCAATTCTCTTCGGACCTGCCGCCTATGGTTGGTCGTACACCGGTGGGCGAGACGGCCCGACTGACCGTCCTGCGCGGGGGCGAGGAAATAATGCTGGATGTGGAGATCGGACAACTGCCGAACGACGGCCAGGCACAGAGCCAGGCGCCGGCTGGCAAAAACGGAGGTTCCTCTTCAGCACCCCTGGGCATGACCATTGAACCGCTGCCTGCGGAACTGGCTGATTCGCTCGGGGTTCCGGGCGGTGTGGTGGTCACCGACATCGGCCGCGGCCCGGCGTTCGAAGCGGGAATTCGGCCCAAGGATGTGATCACCGAAATCAATCGTCGGGAGGTACGCTCGGTTGCCGACTTCCGGGAGGTAGTGTCATCCCTGCCGGAGGACCGGGCCGTATCGGTACGAATCGTGCGTCAGGGTCGGGCATTGTATCTGGTTATGAAGCCCTGATCCGGCCATCCTGAAACTGTAAACGCAGTCACATAGCCCCCGGGCCGGTCGGAGCGACAGGCCCGGGGGCTTTTGCTATACTCGCGCGAACCGAAAAAAAGAGGCCATGGAACGGACCCGGACCGATGATGAACAACAAGGAACTTCCCCTCCGCAGACTGCTGGAATTTCGCAACGCCTGGGTTGCCTGGCTGGTATTCGCCGTTGGTATCGCCGTAACGATTGTCCTGTGGCAGGTGTCCATCCGTCTGGTTGAAGATCGAACCGAGGCACGATTCCGGACCCAGTCGCTCCAGCTCAAGACCGCAATCGAAGAACGTCTGTTGAATTACGAACAGGTCCTGGCAGGCAGTGCCGGGCTGTTTGCCGTGGCCGGCGACGTCTCCCGGGACCAATGGCGCGAATACGTGGACAAGGTCGATATCAACCGCTATTACCCCGGAATCCAGGGCATCGGTTATGTCCAGCGTATCGGGGTCCGGGAGATGGCGGACCATATTGCCTCGGTCAGGGAGGAGGGTGTTCATGACTATCTGGTGAGCCCCCTGGGCACCGGCCCGTACTATTACCCCATGGTTTATCTGGAGCCGGGCACGGAACAGAACCTGCGTGCGCTTGGTTACGACGCCTTCAGCGACCCCAGTCACCGGCAGGCCATGGAAAGAGCGAGGGATGAGGCCCGACCCACCGTCACGCCAAAGGTGGTGCTGGTGCAGGAAGAGGTGGCCGAGGACCAGGCCAGCTTCCTGATGTACTATCCGGTCTATCAGGGCGGCGCCATTCCCGAGAACCGCGCCGAGCGTCGGATGATGCTGGCGGGCTATGTCTTCAGTGCTTTCCGCATGAACAACCTGCTCGACGGTATTGTCGGGCTGATTGCTCCCTTCCTGGATGTCAGGATCTATGACAACGGCATCATTAGTCGGGACGCGGTCATGTATGGCTCGAATCTGGGCTCCCTGGATAACGAGTTCAGTTTCGATATGAGCCAGACCATCACCCATGGTGGCCGTGACTGGCTGTTGCAGACCCGTTCCACACCGGCCTTCGATTACCTGGCCTCCGATCCCAGACCGCCCATCGTCCTGGGCAGTGGCGTGGTCATAAGTGTTCTGTTGCTCCTGTTCGTGCTGGCCCTGGTCCGTTCCCGCCTGATGGCCCAGATCACGGCCGGCCGTTACCGGGCCATTACCGAGGGTGCTGCCAATGTGACCCTGGTGATGGATCGCAATGGCCAGCCTCTCTATGCCAGCCCATCCAGTCTCGATATCCTCGGGTTCGAGCCGGAGAAAGTGCCTGAAATGGGCTTCGATGAACTGGTTCACAGCGACGACTGGCCACAGCTCCAGCGCGGGTTTGAGGAGTCAGTGAAGTCTCCGGGCAAACAGATGCCGGTCATCCGGGCCCGGATCCGGGATGCCGGCGGCCAGTGGCGGGATATGGAGGGTACCTACACCGCCATGCTGTCGGTGCCGGGGGTCAACGGTGTGGTACTCAGCCTGCGCGACCTCACCCAGCTCAAGGCGGCGCAATCGGAACTGCATCGACTGGCGTTTTACGACCCGCTCACCGGCCTGGCTAACCGTCAGCTGTTCCGGGACCGTCTCAACCATGTGGTTCGCCGTTGTCGCCGCAGCGGAGACTCGGCAGCCCTGATGTTCCTGGATCTTGACGGTTTCAAACGTATTAACGATACCCTTGGCCACGATGCCGGCGACGAGTTGCTGCGCCAGGTAGCCTGTTGGCTGGAAGGGTGTGTCCGGGAGGAAGATTCGGTCGCACGTCTGGGCGGAGACGAGTTCGTGGTGCTGCTGTCCAGAATCAGTGGCCCGGATGCCGCCGGCAAGGTGGCGGATACCATTCTGCGACGGTTGTGCCAGCGCGTTCGCCTCAATGACCATGAGGTTGGCGTCACCGTCAGTATCGGCATCACCATGGTACCCCATGACAGCGAGGATTCCGGCACGCTGATGAAATACGCGGACCTGGCGATGTACCGCGCCAAGGAAGTCGGTCGGAATACCTACCAGTTCTTCACGCCGGCCATGAATATCCAGGCCGCCCGCCGGCTTTTGCAGCAGGAAGAGCTGGCGACCGCATTGGATGAGGACCGCTTTGTCCTGCATTACCAGCCCAAGGTGGACCTGAACACCAACCGGGTGATCGGGGTTGAAGCCTTCCTGCGCTGGCACCATCCGGAGAAAGGTCTGGTGTCGGCCCAGCAGTTTATTGGGCTTGCCGAGGAAACCGGGCTGATCGTGCGCCTGGGTGAGCAGGCTCTGCGCCAGGCCTGTATCCAGGTGCAGGCGCTTGAGCGGGCCGGCTTCGAGTCCCTGAAAATGGCGGTGAACCTCTCGGTGCGACAGCTGACCGACAGCGGTTTCCTGGATATGGTTCGGCAGGTCATCACCGAAACCGGGGTCTCGCCGGAACGGCTGGAGCTCGAAATGCCGGCGGAATTGCTGAATGAGGATCCGCGCATGCTCCGGGAACTGCTGGTGGCCCTCAATGACCTGGGCGTCTGCCTGATCCTCGACGATTTCGGTACCGGTTCCTGCTCACTGGTGGCGTTGCAGCAGTTGCCGCTGGATGTAATCAAGATCGATCATCGTTTCATTCGCGACATTCCCTACAACGTCAGCGCCACCGATGTTGCGTCCGCCGTGATCGCGCTGGCCCGCAAGCTCCACCTGACAGTGGTGGCTGAGGGCGTGGAAACGCTCCAGCAACTGAGTTTCCTGAAAACCGCCGGTTGTGCCCAGTGCCAGGGCAATCTGTTCAGTTATCCCCTGGATGAGGATGCCCTGATCGGCTTCCTGATTCGCCAGTATGAGAAACCGCTGATTTCCTGATCATGGCAATGGCCGGCGGTAACCGGTAAAATCACGCCGTTCCCGGATCCCGGTAGCGGCCCCTCCGGGCTCAATCCTTCGTCTTAATTATGAGTATTCATTTTCTGTGACTGAACTGAGCCGAATCCGTAACTTTTCCATCATCGCCCACATCGACCACGGTAAATCCACCCTCGCTGATCGTTTTATCCAGATCTGTGGCGGCCTGACGGACCGTGAGATGGCCGAGCAGGTCCTGGATTCCATGGACCTGGAACGGGAGCGCGGGATCACCATCAAGGCCCAGAGTGTCACGCTCAACTACAAGGCCCGGGATGGTGAGACCTACAAACTGAATTTCATCGACACCCCGGGGCATGTGGATTTCTCCTACGAGGTGTCCCGTTCACTGTACGCCTGTGAGGGTGCGCTGCTGGTGGTGGATGCCGGGCAGGGCGTGGAAGCCCAGTCCGTGGCCAACTGCTACACTGCCATCGAGCAGGGTCTTGAGGTGGTGCCGGTCCTGAACAAGATGGACCTGCCCCAGGCCGAGCCGGACCGCGTGGCCGCCGAGATCGAGGACATCATCGGCATCGAGGCATCCGATGCCGTGCGCTGTAGCGCCAAGAGTGGCGTGGGCGTGGAAGATGTGCTGGAAGACCTGATTCGCAAGATTCCACCGCCCAAGGGCGACCGTAGCGCGCCGCTCCAGGCACTGATCATCGATTCCTGGTTTGATAACTATCTGGGCGTGGTGTCTCTGGTACGCGTCACCGAGGGCACCCTGCGCAAGGGTGACAAGATTGTAATCAAGTCCACCGGCAAGGCGTGGAATGCCGACAAGGTGGGTATTTTCAATCCCAAGCCCAAGGATACCGATATCCTCGAGGCGGGTGACGTAGGTTTTGTGGTCGCCGGTATCAAGGACATCCATGGCGCCCCGGTGGGCGACACCATCGTGCACCAGAAGTTCGCGGCAGAGACTCCGATGCTGCCCGGCTTCAAGAAGGTCAAGCCGCAGGTCTACGCCGGTCTGTTCCCGGTCAGCGCGGACGACTATGACGACTTCCGTGACGCCCTCGAAAAGCTGACCCTGAACGACGCCTCCCTGTTCTTCGAGCCGGAAAATTCCGACGCGCTCGGTTTCGGGTTCCGCTGTGGTTTCCTGGGCATGCTGCACATGGAGATCATCCAGGAGCGGCTCGAGCGCGAGTACGACCTGGATCTGATCACCACCGCACCGACTGTAATTTATGAAGTGGTGACCAAGCAGGGTGAGACCCTGTCGGTGGACAACCCGTCGAGGCTTCCGGATATTGGCTCCATCGAGGAGATGCGTGAACCGATCGTCGAGGCCAACATCCTCGTGCCGCAGGAGCACCTGGGCAACGTCATCGCCCTGTGCGAGGAGAAGCGCGGCGTCCAGAAGAACATGCACTTCATGTCTACCCAGGTGCAGCTGACCTACGAGTTGCCCATGGCGGAAGTGGTGATGGATTTCTTCGACCGGATCAAGTCGGCCAGTCGTGGCTTTGCCTCCCTGGACTACCACTTTGTGCGTTTCCAGCCGGCGAATCTGGTTCGACTGGATGTGCTGATCAACGGTGAACGGGTGGATGCCCTGGCACTGATCGTTCACAAGGAGCAGGCACACTACAAGGGGCGTCAGCTCATCGACAAGATGAAGGAACTGATTCCCAGGCAGATGTTTGATATTGCCATCCAGGCGGCCATCGGTACCCATGTGGTGGCCCGGGTGACCGTCAAGGCCCTGCGCAAGAACGTGACCGCCAAGTGTTACGGCGGTGACGTCAGCCGTAAGAAGAAACTGCTGCAGAAGCAGAAAGAAGGTAAAAAGCGTATGAAGCAGCTGGGTAATGTCGAGGTGCCTCAGGAAGCGTTTCTTGCCGTTTTGAAAGTCGACAAATAAACAGAAGGCATCCGGATGGATATCGATTTTCCCCTGGTTCTGGTAGTACTGACCTTTGCGACGGGTCTGATCTGGCTGGCGGACAAGCTCTTCCTGCGTGAACGGCGGCTTGCGGCCGCCCGGACCAGCAGCCCGGGCACCGGCCAGGAAGCTGAACCGGTATCCGCTGAAGAGGAACCCAAAGAACCCTACCTGGTTGACCTGAGCCGCTCGTTCTTCCCGGTTCTGGCCATCGTCCTGGTACTTCGGTCGTTCCTGGTTGAGCCCTTCCAGATTCCGTCCGGTTCGATGTTGCCGACACTGGAAGTCGGTGACTTCATCCTGGTCAACAAATACGCCTACGGAATTCGCCTGCCGGTGGCCGGCACCAAGATCCTGGAAGTCGGCAACCCCGAGCGGGGTGATGTCATGGTGTTCAAGTACCCGGAAGACGGCGAGACCAACTACATCAAACGGGTTATCGGGCTGCCGGGGGACCGCATCCGTTATCAGGACAAGCAGCTGTTCATCAACGGCGAACTGGTTGATACCCGGTTTATTGCCCGGCTGCCTCCGATGGAGCTGCGGCGGGAAGACCTCGGCGAGGTGGAGCATGATATCTTCCTCACCCTTGGGCGCCCGGGTAACTCCGGAGAGGGCGAATGGGTGGTTCCCGAGGGCCATTATTTTGTCATGGGCGACAACCGGGACAACAGTAACGACAGCCGCTACTGGGGCACGGTGCCGGACGAGCTGATCGTGGGCAAGGCCTTTGCGATCTGGATGCACTGGAAATCAATCACCAGTCTGCCATCCTTTGATCGTGTCGGTGGTATCGAATAACGCAGACTAATCTGGAGTGCAGTTATAATGAAGAAAAACAATCTCTCCACGATGGGGCGTCAGGGCGGCGCATCCGTCCTGACCATTCTGATCATGGTGCTGTTTTTCGGTAGCCTGTTGACCCTGGTGGTCAAGCTGGGACCGGTTTATATCGATGACATCACCATTCAGGAGGCCCTGGAGAGCCTTGATGGCACGGAGGGTCTCTCGAATATGGGGCCGGCGCAGGTGCTTACCCTGATCAACAAGCGTCTGAGCGTCAACAATGTGCGTGGCTTCGATCCCAAGCACATTTCAGTGGAGAAGAATGGCGAATTTGTCGTGATCAAGGTGGATTACGAGGTTCGTAACAACCTTTTCAGTAACGTGGATACTGTTATCCACTTCAAGCATGAGTATGAGTTGAAGGGCAAGTGAGTTCACAACCGGATCTGGATCAGCTACAGCGGCGCATCGGCTATCAGTTCAAGTCCCCGGAGCGGCTGCTGCTGGCGCTCACACACCGCAGTTACGGCAACCAGAACAATGAGCGGCTGGAGTTTCTGGGGGACTCCATCGTCAATATGGTGATTGCCGAGTACCTGTACCTGAACTTTGACAAGGCCCGGGAAGGGCAGTTGAGCCGGCTTCGGGCCCGCATGGTCAAGGGGGTGACCCTGGCAGAGATCGGCCGGGAGTTCGAGTTGGGGAAATACCTGCGGCTGGGTTCCGGTGAACTCAAGAGTGGCGGATTCCGCCGTGAGTCAATTCTCGCCGATGCCGTGGAGTCGATTATTGGTGCGATCTACCTGGACAGCGATTTCCATACCTGTCGCTCCCAGGTCCTGCGCTGGTTCGAGCAGCGCCTGAGGAACCTGGATCTCCAGGATACCCAGAAGGACCCCAAGACCCGACTGCAGGAGTATCTGCAGTCCCGGCAGTTTCCGCTCCCGCGCTATGACGTCATCTCGGTTGATGGTGAAGCCCATAACCAGACCTTCCATGTATCCTGCGCCCTGCCATCCCTGGACCGCAAGACCACCGGCACCGGCAGCAGCCGCCGTGTGGCCGAGCAACAGGCGGCCCGTAACGCCCTGAAAGAGTTGGGTGTGGAGAATTCCTGATGAATGATATTACCCGTCCCGAGAATCCCGACAGCCGTTGCGGATTCGTGGCCATTGTTGGTCGCCCGAATGTCGGCAAGTCCACCTTGCTGAACCATATTCTGGGGCAGAAGCTGAGTATTACGTCCCGCAAGCCCCAGACCACCCGTCATCAGGTGCTGGGCATCAAGACCGAGGGCCCGGTCCAGGCCATCTATGTGGACACCCCGGGCATGCACGAGGACGAGCCCCGGGCGCTGAACCGCTATATGAACAAGGCGGCTTCATCGGCCCTGATTGATGTCGATGTGGTGGTGTTCGTGGTGGACCAGCTGGCCTGGACCACCGCGGATGAAATGGTGCTGGAGAAACTTTCCAGAGTGAAGTGCCCGGTGATCCTGGCCGTCAACAAGGTCGACAAGCTGGAAAACCGGGACGCCCTGTTGCCGCACCTGGAGATGCTGTCGAAAAAGCGGGAGTTCGCGGAAATCATTCCGCTGTCGGCGCTGCGGGAAACCAACCTTGACCCCCTGGAAGAGGCGGTTGGCCGCTACCTGCCCGAGAGCGTGCACTTCTACCCGGATGACCAGATCACCGATCGCAGCGAGCGATTCATGGCAGCGGAAATTGTCCGGGAAAAGATCACCCGACAGCTGGGTGCCGAGCTGCCCTATTCCGTGGCGGTGGAGATCGAAGAGTTCAAGCATCAGGGCAAGACCCTGCACATTTCCGCCCTGATCCTGGTGGAGCGTGAAGGCCAGAAGAAGATCATCATCGGCGACAAGGGCGAGCGCATGCGTCGCATCGGCCAGGAAGCCCGTACCGACATGGAACGGATGTTCGGAGGCAAGGTCATGCTCCGGTTGTGGGTCAAGGTCAAGCGCGGTTGGGCTGACAGTGACCGGGCACTCAAAAGCCTGGGCATGAACGACTTCTGAGGCGTCTATGAGGGGGCCGGAGCAACAGGAGCCCGCCTATGTCATCCACCGCCGTCCGTGGCGGGAGACCAGCCTCATGGTGGATGTCTTCACGCTGAACCGTGGCCGGATGACCGTCATTGCCCGGGGCGCGAACAGTGCCAGGAGCCCGCTCAAGGCGCAGCTTCAGCCGTTCCAGCCACTTCTGCTGGACTGGACCGGGCGCGGTGACCTCAAGACTCTGACCCAGGTTGAAGTGCGTCCCGGGCCGGAGCTCAAACGCACCGCGTCGCTCTACAGCGGGCTGTACCTGAACGAATTGCTGCAACGTATCCTTCCTGTGGCCGACCCTCATCCGACCCTGTTTGCAGCCTACATTGATGCCATCAACGAACTCTCTGCCACTTCCGACATAGAACCGGTGTTGCGCCGGTTCGAGCAGACCTTCGCCGGTACCCTTGGCTACGATTTTGCCTGGGACCAAACCACCGATACTGGTGAAGCGGTCGAGGCCGGCCAGCGCTACTGCTATGATCCGGAGCAGGGCATCGTCTCTAAACCTTTCCAGGGTGTGCGTTTGCAGGATTTACCGGGTGAGGTTCTGCTGGCCATTGCCGCCGGAGATCTGGAATCTGTCGCGAGCCGCCGGTTTGCAAAACGGATCATGCGAGTCCTGATCGATTATCTGCTGCAGGGCCGCCCATTGAACAGTCGAAGCCTTTTCAGTCACCTTCGGGGAGAACACGATGAATCCTAGAGTCTTGCTTGGCGTTAACATCGACCACGTGGCCACTCTGCGCCAGGCCCGTGGCACCCGTTACCCGGATCCGGTGCAGGCGGCGATCCTTGCCGAGGAAGCGGGGGCCGACGGGATTACCATCCATCCAAGGGAAGACCGGCGCCACATCCAGGATCGCGACGTCCTGTTGCTGCGGGAAGTCCTGCAGACCAAGATGAACCTTGAGATGGCCGTGACCGACGCCATGCTGGCGTTTGCCGAGCAAGTACGGCCGGAGTGTGTCTGCCTGGTGCCGGAGAAGCGGGAAGAGCTGACCACCGAGGGTGGTCTCGACGTCGATGGTCAGGAAGCACGGGTCGCCAAGGCGTGCGAGCGGCTGGGTCGGATCGGAGCTGAGGTCTCCCTGTTCATCGACCCGGATCCGGTTCAGATTGATGCCGCGATTCGCTGCGGTGCGCCGGTGGTGGAGCTGCACACGGGCGAGTATGCCGAGGCAAAAACCGCCGCGGAGGAAGATGAGGCTTTCCAGGTTATCGCCAACGCCGTGGCCTATGCCCGCAAGAAGGGCCTGATAGTGAATGCCGGCCACGGCCTTCATTATCACAACACCGAGCGGGTGGCAGCGACCCCCGGCATCAATGAACTCAATATCGGTCACGCCATCATCGCCCGGGCGGTATTCACCGGCCTCAAGGAAGCGGTCGCCGACATGAAGGCGATTGTGGACCGGGCCTGCGGTCGCGCCTGACCCCGGGGTTCAGGGCGCGGTACCGGTCTGGTACTGGTCCTGCCTGAACAGCTGTTGCCAGTCGGTCTGCTCGCTCCAGGCGTGCAGCCGCTCCATGGCTTCCAGCAAGTGGTCCTTGTGGGCCTCCGTATCCGGGGCCGAGCACTTGAGGGCGGTTTCCAGCTGGTTGGCGGCGGCTCTCAGTTCCGGCACACCGCAGTAGCGGGTAGCGCCGTGGAGCTTGTGGACGCAGTCCAGCAAGCTGTCCATATCGTCCTCTGCCCAGAAGTCCCGGATTTTCTGCATATCCGGATAGAGTTGCTCGAGCAGCATGCTGAACAGCTCTTCCGCCAGGTCTGCCTTGCCGGCTGCCAGCTGGATACTCTCTGACACACTGACGCAATCCTGTTGCACCCTTCGCGAAGAGGGTCTCAGGGGCTGTCGGGTGTCACGGATCTCGGAAAAGTGAGCCTGTGTGCCCCGGTTGCCGCAGTCATACCCCGTGTAGTCCCGGATAATGGTGGTCAGCTCTGCGCTGCTGATGGGCTTGGCCATGTAGCCGTCAAAACCCTGCTTTGCCAGCGCTTCCTGTTCGTCGGCCAGGGCATGGGCGGTCAGGGCAATAATCGGCGTCCGGTGGCTGCTGGTGTCCAGTTCGCGGATTCGGGCCGTGGTTTCGACGCCATCCATGCCAGGCATCTGAAGGTCCATGAACACCAGGTCGAAGGGCTTCTGTCGGGCCTTGCTCAGGGCTTCGAAACCATTGCAGGCGGACTCTGCCTCCAGCTGACAGTCCTCGAGCAGGGTCATGACCAGTTTCAGGTTTGCTTCGTTGTCGTCCACGGCGAGTACCCTGGGGACGTTGGTCCGGGCTTGCCGTCCTGCGCCCCCGGAATAGCTGTCGATTGCCCGCCCGCCGGCGTTGATGCCGTGCACCAGCAACAGCAGTTCGTCATAGAGCGCGTTGCGGCACACCGGCTTGGTCAGGTGGCCACTGGAGAGGGCGGAAAGGCCCGCGTCATGGGTCTCCAGGGTCGGAGTGAGCAGCAGGGTCCGGCAGTCCCGCTCCACTTCCAGGTTGTGCAGCAGGTTGCGGTACTGATTGGAGTTGAGCAGGTTCCGGGTGATGCCGACAATGGCAACGGCGTAGCCGGCCTGGCTTTTCTGGGCTTCCTCGATCTGTTCCTGCATGGCACCGGAGGAGGCAACCCGATCCACCACCATGCCCCAGTCCCGGAGCATATGCTCGACGGCCAGCCCGGTGGTTTTCTGATGTTCCAGGTAGATGACTTTCTCGCCTCGCAGGGCATCCCTGGGGGTGGCGGCCTCGCCAGTGGCTGACAGCTCAGAGTTCAGGGTGAACCAGAAGGTGGAGCCCTTGCCCAGCTCGCTCTCCAGCCCGATCTGGCCACCCATTTCCTCCACCAGGCGTTTGGAGATGGCCAGCCCCAGGCCGGTCCCGCCATATTGCCGGGCGGTTGAGGCGTCCGCCTGACTGAAGGCGTTGAACAGGGACTGCTGCTGGGCCCGGGAAAGCCCGACGCCGGAATCGGTAATGCTGATCTTCACGGTCACCCGGTTGCTCTCCTGGTCCTCGTCCTCAAGGCTGGCCCGCAGCACCACTTCCCCGGTCTGGGTGAACTTGATGGCGTTGTTCACCAGGTTGGTGATGATCTGCTTGACCCTCAGCGGGTCTCCCATGACGTTGTCAGGCACATCGTTATAGACCAGCGGGGCCAGATCCAGGTTCTTGCTGTGGGCCGCCGGCGCCAGCATGACCATGACTTCCTCGATGATGTCGCGGAGCTGGAAGGGCACCCGGTCCAGGATCAGTTTGCCAGCTTCGATCTTGGAGAAATCCAGGATGTCGTTGATGATTGTCAGCAGGATTTCCGAGGATTTCCGGATGGTGCTGAGGTGATCCCGTTGTTGCCGGGGCAGGGGGCTCTTGAGCAGCAGTTCAGTGAAGCCGATAATGCCGTTGAGTGGGGTCCGGATCTCATGGGACATGTTGGCCAGGAACTCCGATTTGATCCGGCTGGCTTCCAGCGCTTCCTTGCGGGCAAAGTCCAGCTCGATGTTCTGGATCTCGATGGTTTCCAGGGTTTCGCGCAGGTCTTCGGTGGCCTGATCAATGTTCTGCTGCATCTCGGCCTGGGCCTTGCTCAGCTCCTCGGCCATGTCATTGAGGCCGGATTCCAGCTGCTCGAATTCCGGGCCGGCGCCGGTATGGACCCGGGTTTCGAGCTTGCCTTCCTTGAGCTTCGCCACCGCCTCGTTCAGCTCGAAGACAGGATCGGTGAAGGCGCGGCTGAGGCGCATGGCGATGGCCAGACTCAGGAGCACGCCGCCGAGTACCAGCAGCAGGGAAATGAGCATGGCCTTGTAGGTTTCTTTCTCGGTGCGCACATGGGACATCTCCACCGACACCCAGCCGAGCGGTTCTTTCAGTTCGCTCATGGACTGGCGGGCGTCGGGATCGAGCATGGTCTCGATCATCAGGTCCTGCAGGTACACCGGCGTCACGAAGCGGGTGCTGTCCTCACTGGCCATGCGGATGGCGTGGTCGGGGGGAAGGGCTTCGGACGCGGGAGCCTGTGAACTGCCCGGTCCGGTGTGCAGCAGCCGACGGCCATCGCTGCCATAAAAGGTGATCGAACGGACATCCTGTTCTTCCAGAAGGGCGTTGGAAAGGCTGCTCAGCAGGCTTCGGTTGGCAGTAAACAGCCCGTACTCGGAACCTGCGGCCAGCTGCCGGGACAGAGACTCCCCGCGATCGCTCAGCAGGCTCTCGATGTTGTTTACCCAGCTGTAGGTGAAGAACAGCCCGAGAATCAGGGTGGTCAGCATGGTGGGGACCAGAGTCACCACCAGCACTTTCTTGCGAATGCCCCAGCGCCGCATACGATTTTCCTGAAAATTGCCCTGCTTCGGGAATGAACCCGCAGTTACTTCCCTGTCAGAATAGATGATCCGGCCGGGACTGACTGTGGTATCTGTCCCGGACCAGGCAGAAAAAGTACAGGTTATAGCCGCCGGTCATGGATATAGCGAGAAGCTGTATTGGGATGCCGGGGCCATAACGCGTATGATTCGGAGCCAAAAGTGTACCACAGGGTTTTATTATGAATTTCCCCACCATTGAAGATTATGTTGGCCATACCCCGTTGGTCCGCCTTCAGCGCCTGCCGGGCGACACCAGCAATGTCATCCTGGCCAAGCTTGAGGGCAACAACCCTGCCGGCTCGGTGAAGGACCGGCCGGCAATCAGCATGATCCAGGAGGCCGAGCGCCGTGGCGAGATCAAACCCGGGGATACCCTGATTGAGGCCACCAGTGGCAACACCGGAATCGCCCTGGCCATGGCGGCGGCGATCAAGGGCTACCGCATGGTGCTGATCATGCCGGCCAACATGAGCGAGGAACGGCGGGCCTCGATGCGTGCCTACGGTGCCGAAATCATTACCGTCAGCAAGGAAGAGGGTATGGAAGCGGCCCGCGACCTGGCCCTGGCGATGGAAGCCGAAGGCAAGGGCAAGGTGCTGGACCAGTTCAGCAACCCCGACAATCCGCTGGCCCACTACCGCACAACCGGCCCGGAGATCTGGGAGCAGACCGAAGGGCGCGTGACTCACTTTGTCAGCTCCATGGGTACCACCGGAACCATTATGGGCGTTTCCTGCTATCTCAAGGAACGTAACCCCGACATCCGGATTATCGGTCTGCAGCCTAAGGAAGGCGCTTCCATTCCCGGTATTCGTCGCTGGCCCGAGGAATACCTGCCGAAGATCTACGATGCCAGTCGCGTGGACCAGGTGCTCGATATCGGGCAGGAAGAAGCCGAGGACACCATGCGTGCTCTGGCAGCCCGGGAGGGCATTTTCTGTGGGGTGTCCTCCGGTGGCTCGATCGCAGCGGCCCTGAAGTTGTCAGAGCAGGTTGAAAACGCCGTGATCGTGGCCATTATCTGTGATCGCGGTGACCGTTACCTGTCAACAGGTGTCTTTCCCGGCGCCTGAACCAGCCAGTAAGAGATTTCAGTATGAGTAGAAGACGCAGGAAGGCTCTGCCCAAGGAGCCCGTGCGCTGTGTGATTGAGTCCCTGAGCCACGACGGCCGGGGCATTGCCCGTAATGACGGCAAGACCCAGTTCGTCGACGGCGCGCTGCCCGGCGAGACAGTGATGGCGAAGATGGTTTCCACGCGCAGCAAATTCGACGAGCTGCGCACGCTGGAGGTGCTGGAAGCGTCATCCGAGCGCCAGAAGACTCCCTGTGAGTTTGCCGACCTTTGCGGCGGCTGCAGTCTGCAGCACATGAGCGGCGATGCCCAGATCCGGTTCAAGGAAGACACCCTGCGCCAGCATTTTGCTCATTTCGGGGGCATCGAACCGGAAGAATGGGTGGCGCCCATGCGTTCCGGGGCCAGCCTCGGCTACCGGCGCAAGGCCCGCCTGGGAGTCCGGTTCGTCAAGGCCCGGGAGTCCGTGCTGGTGGGGTTCCGGGAGAAGCGCAACAGCTTCCTGACCGATATTGACCGTTGTGTGGTTATGGATCCGCGCATCGGCGAGCGCATTCTGCCGCTGCGCGAGCTGCTGCACAGCATGGATGCCTTCGACCGTATTCCCCAGGTCGAGGTGGCCTGCGGTGACGACATGGCAGTCATGGTGTTTCGCAACATGGATGAACTCAGTGCCGGGGACCGGGAAAAGCTCATCGCCTTTGGCCAGGCCCATGACTTGCATATCTACCTGCAGCCCAAGGGACCGGATACCGTGCACCGGATCTGGCCGGAATCGGCGGGTCGGGACGATGAGCGGCTGAGTTACCGCCTGGACGAGTTCGATCTGACCATGCAGTTTCATCCCATGGACTTTACCCAGGTCAATGCAGGGATTAATCGAAGCATGGTACACCGTGCCGTGGAGTGGCTGGATGTCCAGCCGGGCGAGCGCGTGCTGGACCTGTTCTGCGGGCTGGGCAATTTCACCCTGCCGCTGGCCCGTCGTGGTGGCCAGGTCGTCGGCGTCGAGGGTGACGAGGCCATGGTGGTGCGCGGCCGGGAGAATGCCGAACGCAATGGCCTGGACAACGCGACTTTCCACGGCGCGGACCTGCATGGCGATTTTACCGGTCAGTCCTGGGCAAAAGAGGGCTTTGACAAGGTCCTGATCGATCCGCCCCGCTCCGGTGCGGAGGAGATCTGCAAATATCTGACGGCGTTCGGCGCCCGTCGAATTGTCTATGTCTCCTGCAACCCGGCAACCCTGGCCCGGGATGCGGGCGTCATGGTACGCAATGGCTACCGCCTGGTACGCGCCGGTGTGATGGACATGTTCCCGCACACCACCCATGTGGAGTCTATCGCCCTGTTCGAGCGGGCCGATCGCTGAACAGGATTGAGCGCGGGCAGGGATGTCCGCGACAACGAACAGGAACAACAAGACCGATATGGTAAAAGTTCGCGAAGATTATGCTGTAACGGGTGACGGCGAAGTCGACATCGAACGGTGCGTCAGCCACATCGCCTCGCAAACCCATCTCGAAGACGTTGACCAGTTCCGCCGGGCCTGTGAGAAATCGGCCGAGATCGATCTGCAGGCCTTCCGGGAAGACCGGCTGTGGGCGCCAGGCTCCAGCAGTTTCCGGATCGGACTGGAGATGGCCCAGGTGCTGGCGGAGCTGCACCTGGATCAGGCCAGTCTGGTCGCCGCCATCCTCTACCGGGCAGTGCGCGAGGAGCGGGTACCGCTGGAGGAAATCCGCAAGGAATTTGGCGATGAAGTGGCGGGGCTGATCAACGGTGTCCAGCAGATGGCGGCAATCTCCTCCATCCACCACCCGCTCAAGGGTAATGTGCTGGGCCAGAGTGAGGGCCAGCTGGATAACGTGCGCAAGATGTTGGTCACCATGATCGATGACGTGCGTGTGGCCCTGATCAAGCTGGCAGAGCGGACCTGTGCCATCCGGGCGGTCAAGAACGCGCCGGAAGAGAAACGCATGCGGGTCGCCCGGGAAGTTTTCGACATCTACGCGCCCCTGGCACACCGCCTCGGTATCGGTCACATCAAGTGGGAGCTGGAGGATCTGTCCTTCCGTTACCTCCACGAATCCGCCTACAAAAAGATTGCCAAGCTCCTGGACGAGAAACGCCTCGATCGGGAGGGCTACATCCGCCGGGTGATCGAAACCCTGCAGACGGAGCTTCGGGCCTCCGGCATCGAGGGCGAGCTCTCCGGCCGGGCCAAGCACATCTACAGCATCTGGCGGAAGATGCGCCGCAAGGGCATCGACTTTTCCCAGGTCTATGACGTGCGCGCCGTACGTATCCTGGTGCCCGAGGTGCGGGACTGCTATGCCGCGCTGGGGATCGTGCATTCGCTCTGGCGCCACATTCCCAACGAATTCGACGACTACATCGCCAATCCGAAAGAGAACGGCTACCAGTCGCTCCATACTGCGGTGATCGGGCCCGAGGGCAAGGTCATGGAAGTGCAGATCCGGACCCACAAGATGCATCAGGAAGCGGAACTGGGGGTCTGTGCCCACTGGCTGTACAAAGGTACCGACAAGCACAACAAGTCCACCGGTTACGACGCCAAGATCAACTGGCTGCGCCAGGTGCTGGAGTGGCAGGAAGAGCTGGGCGATCTGTCCGGTCTGGCCGATCACCTGAAGTCCGATGTGGCTTCGGACCGGGTGTATGTGTTCACCCCGGAAGGTCACGTGGTCGACCTGCCACAGGGCGCGACGCCGGTGGATTTCGCCTATCGGGTGCATACCGAAATTGGCCATGCCTGCCGGGGTGCCAGGGTCAACAGCCGGATTGTCCCGCTGACCTATCCGCTGAAGACCGGGGATCAGGTATTTATCCTCACCTCCAACAACCCGGCGCCGAGCCGTGACTGGCTGAACCCGAGCCTTGGCTATATCCAGACCTCCCGGGCCCGGGCCAAGGTGACGCACTGGTTCAAACAGCAGGACCGGGACCGCAATATTATCGACGGTCGCGCCATCCTGGAGGACGAGTTCAAGCGCCTGTCCCTGTATGACGTGGATCTGGAGGAGCTGGCCCGGAAAGTGAACTGCCATAGCTCCGCCGACATGTTCGCGGCAGTCGGGGCCGGGGATTTGCGCCCGACCCACGTGGCCAATGTGGCGCAGCAGATGCTGGAGCCCCGGTCCGCCCAACTGGGCCTGAAGCTGACCACCCAGCGCAGAAAGCCCTACGACACCGAATCGGATATCCAGATTCTCGGGGTGGGCAAGCTCAAGACCCAGGTGGCGAAATGCTGTAAGCCCCTGCCCGGGGATGCCATTGGTGGTTATATCACGGTGGGGCGGGGGGTGACCGTGCATCGCCAGGATTGCCTGACCTTCCTCAATCTCCGGGAGTTCGAGCCGAACCGGATCATCGAGGTGAACTGGGGCGGCAAACCGGCGGCGGTCTATCCGGTGGATATCGAGATTGAGGCCTACGACCGTTCGGGATTGCTGCGGGACATCACCCAGGTACTCTCTGCCTCCAAGAGCGATGTGCTGGCATTGAATACCCAGACCAACAAGGACGAGAATACCGCGACCATGACCGTTACCGTGGAAATCTCCAGTCTGGAGCAGCTGGCGCGGTTGCTGGCGCAGATCCGTAACCTGCCAAACATCATCGACGTGAGGCGCAAGCGCGGATGAGCTACACCATTGACGATCTCAAGACGCTGATGGCCCGTCTACGGGACCCCGAAACCGGTTGCCCGTGGGACACAAAGCAGACCTACGGCACCATCGTACCGCACACCATCGAAGAGGCCTACGAGGTGGCAGATGCCATCGAACGTGGTGACTACCCCCACCTGAAGGACGAGCTGGGCGACCTGCTGTTCCAGGTCATCTTCTATGCCCAGCTCGGGCGGGAGGACGGCCACTTCGATTTCGATGCCATTGTCGATCACCTGGTGCGCAAGCTGGTAAGGCGTCACCCCCATGTCTTTCCCGAGGGCACACTGGAGAGCCGCATTGACCCCGATAACCGGCCCGGTGAAGCCTGGATCAAGGAAAGCTGGGAGCGCATCAAGGCCGAAGAGCGTGCCGACAAGCCCGAGACCGGGGAGTCGGTCAGTCGCCTGGACGGCATCGCCCGCACCCTGCCGGCCATGGCCCGGGCAGAGAAGCTCCAGCGTCGGGCCGCCCGCCACGGTTTTGACTGGCCGGACATCTCGCCGGTGTTTGACAAGCTCCACGAGGAAATCGATGAACTCAAGGAAGCCTGGCAGGACGCCGAGACTGGTACCGGTGATCGTGATGCTGTCGAGGATGAACTGGGGGACCTGCTCTTTGTCTGCGTCAACCTGGCACGGTTCATGAAGGTAAATCCGGAGCAGGCCCTCAAACGCACCAATCATAAATTCGAGTCCCGGTTCCGGGCCATCGAGCAGGTGCTGGCGCAGGAGGGTCGCGACATGGACGAGGAGTCCCTCGAGGCGCTGGATGCCATCTGGCAGGCGGTAAAAGGCGTCGAGAAGGATCGCTCCGGGCACTGAGGACCTGTCTCCGGTAAGTACAATCCGTTACCAATCCGGTGGTTCCCAAACCCGAGGCTTCGTCTACACTTCCGGTAACGGACGCACGACTTCAGTGCGCCGGATGCTATCAATAAGATGCAGGAGTGCAGGCACCATGAAAATCAAAGATCTGGTCAACTACTGGGATAAGCACGCACGGGGACGGCTGACCCGAGACGCCTATTTTATGGCGCTGTCTGACCAGCATCACAAGCGACTTGAGAAACTTGCGGCGCTCTATCCGATGAAGTCTCCGCAAGACCTGATGCGGGATCTCATTTCCGCAGCCCTGGATGAACTGGAAACCAGCTTTCCGTATGTTCAGGGTACCCGCGTGGTGGCTTACGATGAGGATGGGTTCGAGATCTACGAGGATCAGGGGCTGACCCCGAAGTTTGTCAGCCTGAGCCAGAAGCACATCCAGCGCCTCAAGGCCCGCCAGCTGGAATCTGTGGCCTGACCACGGGAAGAGTTCCAGCCTGAGTTGCTTTTCCGGAGTGGTGTTCCCGCCACTCCGGCACAACTGCCTGCCCCTGTTTATTTATCCTTGCTTTCCAGCCTGTCCTTGATCGGGCTCTGACGCACCAGGTCGTCCAGAGCAGCGCCGATCATGTCATTCAGAATGTCGGCCTCGGTACGATCCGGGTACAGTTCCGCCAGGGCGGCAATCCTGGCAGCATCCTCCAGCGGCAAACGGAGGTTGTAGTCGTGGGTGCGTTCCACGGGCTCTTTATCCTTCTCCCAGTGCTTGGGAAGATCAGTTACTTTCATGAATACTCCTTGCGACCACAAGCGGTTACGCCAATAGACTTTCTCGGCTGATTCTTAGTATCGTAAGTTTACTTCGCCTCCGTCAATTCAAAAGGACGTCAATGTGACTGAGCTACATCCGGATCTGCGCGAAAACGTACGCATGCTGGGCGAACTGCTGGGGCAGAGTATCCAGCGTTACCCCGGCCAGCACTGCTATGACCTGATCGAGGAAATCCGGGCGGCGGCGAAAGCCGATCGCCGGCAGGAAAGCGGCTCCGGCCAGCGACTGGTGAGCTTGCTGAGAAAACTTGGCGACGATGAGCTGCTGCCAGTCACAAGGGCCTTCAACCAGTTTCTCAACCTGGCCAACCTCGCCGAGCAGTACCATGGTATCCGCCGCAAGCGTGGGCACCAGTCCGATCTGATGGTGGAATCCCTGGGTGAAGTGTTTGACCGGCTAAAATCCGGGGGGGTGCCCGCGGAGGAGCTGCACCGCCGGGTTGCCGACCTGCGCATCGAGTTCGTGCTCACCGCCCATCCCACCGAGGTGGCCCGCAGAACCCTGATCATGAAGTACGACGAGATGTCCGACTGCCTGTCCCAACTGGACCACGACGATCTCATGCCGGCAGAACGGGACGAGATCGTCGCGCGATTGTCCCGGTTGATTGCCGAAGCCTGGCACACTGATGAGATCCGCCATGAGCGGCCGACGGCGGTGGATGAGGCGAAATGGGGATTTGCCGTCATCGAGAACAGCCTCTGGCAGGCGCTGCCGGACTTTCTGCGCAGTCTTGATACCTCCCTGTCCGATGCCACTGGCAAGGGTTTGCCGCTTCAGGTGTCACCCATCCGTATCGCCTCCTGGATGGGGGGTGACCGGGATGGTAACCCGAATGTGACCCACGAAGTGACCCGCACGGTGTTCCTGCTCGGTCGGTGGATGGCAGCGGACCTGTTCCTGCGGGACATCCAGTCACTGCGGGCCGAGTTATCCATGTGGCAGGCCAGTGACGAACTGAAAGCAGTGGTCGGCGAGTCCCGGGAGCCCTATCGCCAGGTGCTGGCGGAACTACGGGAACGGCTGGTGAAAACCCGTGACTGGGCCGAGGCGAAGGTGCATGGGCAAGCGGCGGATGCGGACGGCATCCTGTTCGAAAACGAGGACCTCACCGGGCCTCTGGAGCTCTGCTACCGTTCCCTGATCGACTGCGGCCTGGAAGCCATTGCCGACGGGCCCTTGCTGGATACCATCCGGCGAGCCCACACCTTTGGCCTGCCGTTGATCCGCCTGGATATCCGGCAGGAGGCCTCCCGCCACGCCGAGGCCGTGGCTGAAATGGTCGACTACCTTGGCCTCGGCGACTACACCAGCTGGACCGAGGACGAGCGTCAGGCCTTCCTGGTCAAGGAGCTTCAGGGTCGCCGGCCGCTGGTACCCCGGAACTGGGAGCCATCGGATAACGTCCGGGAAGTGCTGGCCACCTGCGAAGTCGTGGCAGCACAGACGCCCGAAGCACTTGGTTCCTATGTGATCTCCATGGCCAGCAAGCCCTCCGACGTGCTGAGCGTGATCCTGCTATTGCGGGAAGCGGGCATGAAGTTTCCGATGCGGGTGGTGCCCCTGTTCGAAACCCTGGATGACCTTCGGGGGGCCCCGGATGCCATGGCTGCCCTGTACGAGGTGGAGTGGTACCGTGAGTACTGCCAGGGGCGTCAGGAAGTGATGATCGGCTATTCCGATTCGTCCAAGGATGCCGGCCAGCTGATGGCCGCCTGGGCCCAGTACCAGGCCCAGGAAAAACTGACCCACGTGGCCAGTCAGTACGGTGTTCACCTGACACTGTTTCATGGTCGTGGTGGCACAGTCGGCCGGGGCGGTGGTCCCGCCAATCGCGCCATTCTGTCCCAGCCGCCCGGATCGGTGAACGGCAGTTTCCGGATCACGGAGCAGGGCGAAATGATCCGCTTCAAGTTCGGCCTGCCGCGCCTGGCGGTGCAGAGCCTGACGCTCTACAGCACGGCGGTGATCGAGGCGACCCTGGCGCCACCACCCGAGCCCGAGGACAGCTGGCGCCAGACCATGGACTGGCTGACTGAACGGTCGCTTGAGGCCTATCGGGACGTGGTTCGGGAGAATCCCGACTTTGTCCCCTACTTCCGTCAGGTGACACCGGAACAGGCGCTTGGCAAGCTGGCCCTGGGCAGTCGGCCGGCCAGGCGCAAGCCCTCCGGCGGTGTCGAGAGCCTGCGGGCCATTCCCTGGATTTTCGCCTGGACCCAGATGCGGCTGATGCTGCCAAGCTGGCTCGGCAGCGATGTGGCACTGGAGGAGGCCGCTCAGGAGAACCGGCTGCCGGAACTGCGGGAAATGATGCAGGGCTGGCCGTTCTTCCGCACTTACGTGGATATGCTGGAAATGGTGCTGGCCAAAGCCGACCTGCGGATTGCCAGCTATTATGAACAGACCCTGGTCGAGGACCGCAGATTGCAAACCCTGGGGGAGGGGCTGCGTGAACGCCTTGCCGGCTGTATTCGGCGTGTACTGGAGCTCAAGGAGCAAGAGGCATTGCTGGAGCAGGAGCCGGTCTTTGCCCATTCCATGAGAGTGCGCAATCCCTATACCGACCCCCTGCATTACCTCCAGGCTGAGCTTTTGAGGCGCGACCGGGAGAGTGAAGGCAAGGGCGAGGTTCCGGAAATGGTGGAGCGGGCCCTGAAAGTGACAATGGCTGGTATCTCGGCCGGTATGCGGAACACCGGCTGACCGGGGCCCGCCAACGGTCAGGCATAGACAAAGGAGTACCGGGTGTGGCGCTTGCTGCCAGGCTGGAGAACTATCTGAGTGAACAGGGGCTGGCCTACCGGGAGCTGGCCATCGAGCCCGTTCCGAACCTCGATGCGGCGGTGATTGCCTCAGGCAGATCCCAACACGATTTTGTCCAGGCCACGCTGCTGATTGATATTGATGGCGTGGTCATGGCGGTTCACCGGTTTGATAGCGCACTGGATATTCCGGCGGTCCAACAGCTGACGGGGCGCCGGCTCCAGCCTCTTACCGCCCGGCAGAGCCGACGGCTATTCGAGGACTGCGAGCCTGGATTCGTGCCGCCGGTCGGGTGCGCCTACCGGGTGCCGGTGCTGGTGGATGAGGATGTTTTGGATGGCGAACGGGTGCTGTTTTCCGGGGGCCGAAACGATGCCCTGGTCGAGATTGATGGGGAGACCCTGAAACTCCTGTTGGCGGACGCCTTCCGGGCCCGGCTGGTCATCCATGGCCAGGGTGGCGGTGACCGAGGGGCGCTGACCCTGGACGAAGTGGCTGGCAAGTTGCGTAATATCTACCGGCTTCCACCCATGCCCGCCCTGGCACCCCAGATCCTTTCCATGGCAACCGGTGCAGGTGCCGTTGCCGAAGATCTCGCCGACGTCATCGAACTGGATCCCAGTCTGACCGCACAGATCCTGCGTTACGCCCGGTCCGGCCTGTTCGAGACGTCCGGCCAGGTCGACAGGGTACGCGATGCCGTCACCCGGGTTCTCGGGGTTGATCGGGTGGCGCATATTGTTCAGGGCAGTGCCCTGGTCGGTGGCTTCGGCATTCCCCGGGATGGCATCCTGGGCATGCAGGCGTTCTGGTCCCATGCCCTGTACTGCGGGTTCCTGTGTCAGCGGATTGCGCCCCGGTGTGGTGCCGACCGGGACATGGCTTACCTGTGCGGTTTGCTTCACAATTTTGGCCTGCCGTTGCTGGGGTATCTGTTCCCGGCGGAATTCGAGGAGCTCAGTCGCCTCCGGGAGAGCAATCCCGAAGCCAGCATGAAGTCCCTTGAAGAGCAGGTGTTCGAGCATGGTAGCGATGAAGGTGTGCTGGCGGTCGGCCATGGTGCCATTGGCGGTCTTTTCCACCGGTTCTGGCAGTTGCCCGAGCCGGTCATCAAGGCCGCCGGCATGCATCAGTACCAGGGCTACACCGGAGAGCATGAAACCTATGTCCTGATCGTGCAGCTGGCAAACGGGTTGTTGAAATCCAGGGGCATAGGGGATGAGTTCAACGAGGATAATATTCCGGTACTGCTCGGTTCTCTTGGCCTGAGGCAGGACTCGGTGTACGACTTCGAGAAGGATATCGACAGCCTGTCCCCCGACCTTGACGCACTGACGTCTTCCCGCCCATCCTGAGGGCCTTCCCGGCGCTTCCAGAAGTCTGGCACTGCTGCTTTTCGGTGCATGATACTGAGGTCGACTTTCTATGGGCAGGCTGACTTCGTATAATGCGCGTTCGCCGTTCCGGGCTTACATCTGTCCCGCGAGAGAGGTTGTCGCAAAGGCAGGCGTTTTTGCCGCAGCTTTTCAAACGATAATGACTAAAACGGGAGCACAGCGTTATGCGAATCATCATGTTAGGCGCGCCAGGCGCAGGTAAGGGGACTCAGGCACAGTTCATCACTGAGCGCTTCGATATTCCCCAGATTTCCACTGGCGACATGCTGCGGGCCGCGGTCAAGTCCGGTTCCGAGCTGGGCAACCAGGTCAAGGAAGTCATGGCCTCCGGTGGTCTGGTGTCCGACGATATCATCATCGCCCTGATCGAGGAGCGTATCCAGCAGCCGGACTGCAAGAACGGCTTCCTTTTGGACGGTTTCCCGCGCACCATCCCCCAGGCAGAAGCGCTCAAGGACCAGGGTATTGCCATTGATTACGTCGTAGAGATCGCGGTGGATGACGAGGAAATCGTCAGCCGCCTGTCCGGCCGTCGTGTCCATGAGGGCAGTGGCCGTATCTACCACGTCAAATACGATCCGCCCAAGGTGGAAGGCAAGGACGACGAAACCGGCGAGCCGCTGGTCCAGCGCGAGGACGACCAGGAAGAAACGGTTCGCAAACGCCTGAAGATCTACCATGAGCAGACAGCTCCACTGATCGGCTTCTACCAGGACTGGGCCGAGAAGGATTCTTCTGCTGCACCGAAGTACGTGCGGGTGGAAGGTGTTGGTAGCCTGGACAGCATCCGCGACCAGATCCTGTCCAAGCTCCAGTAATCCATCATTGACGTTGAGGCGTTCACTGCCGTGAAACTGCTGGCACTGGATACGTCATCAGAGGGCTGCTCCGCAGCCCTTCTTGTTGATGGCGAGATAACCGAGCGATTCGAGGTTGCTCCCCGGGGTCATACCCGGCTGCTCATGCCCATGGTGCGGGAGCTGCTGGCGGAGAAGGGCCTGGTGCCCGCGGATCTGGATGCCCTCGCATTTGCCTGCGGGCCGGGCTCGTTTACCGGTTTGCGGATCGCCACCGGTGTGGTGCAAGGCCTTGCCTGGGGCCTCAACCTTCCTGTGGTTCCGGTCTCCTCGCTCGCTGCCGTGGCCTATGGCGCTATGGAGTCCCTCGATATCGCCGAGGGCGATGCCGTGGCTGTGGCTTTCGATGCCCGCATGGGGGAGGTGTACTGGGGCTGCTACCGTCGCGACGACGGCCTGCCCGAGCTGCTCGGCGAGGAACGGGTCTGTCCGCCGGAGGCGGTCAGCCTGACCGGCAAGGCCGAGCACTGGTATGGTGCGGGCCCCGGCTGGCAGTTCCGGGAGCAGATGCCGGCAGAAGTGTCTGGTCCGATGGTATCCGTGGCGCCGGACCTGCTGTTGCGCGCCAGTTGGGTGGCGCGCCTGGCCGAGAAGCCGGCAGCAGACGGCCACACCGTTCCCGCTGAACAGGCGCAACCGGTCTACATCCGTGATGAGGTGGCCTGGAAAAAGCTGCCTGGCCGCGAGTAAGCCGTGGCGACCTCTCGTCCTGATCTTTCATCTTCTTCTCTGGCTATTGCCCGGAGTCCCCTGGGTGATCACACCCGGGCGAAGGAACTCAGCGAACGCCTGGGGTTTCCCTATCTCGGGGTGGTTCGTCCCCGTGACATCGCCGATGTGCCGGTACTGCTTTTTCTGGATGAGCAGGGACTTTGTCTCCAGCTGACCGGGAAAGGGGCCCCTGGCCCGGTCCGGGTCGAGTTTGTTTCCGGCAAGATGGGCTACCGGCGTGAGCATGGTGGCGGTGCCGGCCAGCTGGTTGCCCGAGCGGTCGGCCTACAGAAGACGAAGGCCAGGCTTCACGTGCTGGATGCGACTGCGGGCCTGGGTCAGGATGCTTTTGTCCTGGCCAGTCTCGGGTGCGAGGTGACCCTGTTTGAACGCAATCCGGTTATCCACGCCTTGCTGGAGGATGGCCTGTCCCGCGCCGCACTGAACGTCGAGTGCGCGCCGATCGTTGCCAGGATGAATCTGGCCGCCGGCAGCAGCATCGACTGGCTGCGACAGGCTGACAGTGGATCGGTGGATGTGGTCTACCTGGACCCCATGTTCCCGCACCGGGACAAGTCGGCCCGCGTGAAGAAGGAAATGGAGGTGTTCCGAACGATCGTGGGCGATGACGAAGATGACTCCGAGTTGCTCGAGGCAGCCCTGAACGTGGCTACCTACCGGGTGGTGGTCAAGCGTCCCCGGAAGGCTCCTGCCATCGAGGGCCCCGAGCCCAGCACGCGGGTCGAAGGCAAGAGCAGCCGCTACGATATCTATGCCCTCAAGGCGCTACCGGCGTCCTGAGCCGGTCAGGCGCCGAGCATGGTGACCTGCTGGATGGCCTGACGCTTCTCCACGCTCAGCACCAGGCGGGCGTCGTCCGCCACTTCCTCCAATCCCTCGCCATAGTTGATCAGACCGTTGTCATCGGTGGTGATGACGCCGTTCTCCTGCATGTTGGCAATGAAGTTCCGGAACAGGGTCTTGTCGAAGAATTCCGGTGCGTTCAGGCCGAACAGGATTGACATGCGCTCCGCCAGCAGGGTGCTCTGTTCTTCCAGTTCGGCAGCGCTGATCTTGCCTGAGCCATACTTGCGCAGGATGCCCAGGGCGATGTGGTAACGCTCCAGGGTCTGGATGATGAACCGGGACAGCACCCGCAACCGCAGCATGGCCTCGGTGCCTTCCTCGGGGCGACCAATACGGCCGTCCTCCAGGGCCTCGAGCAGCCCCTGTTCCACCAGGATATCAATCCAGTGATTGATGACGCCTTCTACCTCGTCGGCAGAGTACTTCAGGAACAGTTCGGATTGCAGGTAGGGGTAGGCCACGGTCGCCAGGAACACGATCTTGTCCCGGCGCAGGGAGTCCTTGTTCTCGAACAGGCTTGCAACCAGCGATGGCAGGGCAAACAGGTGCTGGATATTGTTGCGGTAGTAGGTCATCAGGATGGCATTGCTGCCTTCAAGGGCAATGATGTCACCCAGCTTCTGGGGCTGTCGGGTAACCAGTCCCATGTCCTCGCAGTAGGCGACCCAGTCCTTGCCGGATCCTTCCGGCAGGGTGACGGTTTCAGCATAGGGGTAGGCTTTCAACAGACCGGCGTACTGGTTCATCAGGCGGATCAGCTGGCTTTCGTCCATGGCCAGGCGATCGGTTCCGAGCAATACCGTGGCGGTCATGCCAATCGGATTTACGGCAACCGACGCATTGATGTTTGAGGCCACCCGGAGCGAGAGCTGGTCAACTGCCCGGGTCAGCCAGGCTGGCCGGTACTCGGCATCGTAGGCTTCCTCGCGCCAGCTCTTGTGGACATCGTCGAGGACGTCGGCCAGGGGAATGGCATCACCGAAGTTCACCGCAACCCGCCCGAAAGAATTGGTGAGCTTGCGGACGGTCTTGGCGAGCCCGAACACGCTCTCTTTCTGTTTCTTCTTGCCACGCAGCTCGCCGAGGTAGGAGCGGCCTTCCATCACTTTTTCATAGCCGATGTACACCGGCACAAAAACGATGGGCTTGCGGTGATCTCGCAGGAAGCTTCGGACAGTCATGGAGAGCATGCCCGGACGGGGTTGCAGCATCCGTCCGGTCCGGCTGCGCCCGCCCTCCACGAAGTACTCCACCGAGTAGCCCCGGGAGAACATCACGTGCATGTATTCGTTGAACACGGTGGCATACAGCGGATTGTCCCGGAACGAGCGACGCATGAAGAACGCGCCGCCCCGGCGCAGGATCGGCCCGACGACCGGCATGTTCAGGTTGATGCCGGCAGCGATGTGCGGGGGCATCAGGCCGTTCTTGTAGAGTACGTAGGACAGCAGCAGGTAATCGATATGCGAGCGGTGGCAGGGTACGTAAACCACGGCGTTGTCCTGGGCCACTTCCTTGGCGACCTTGATGTTGTTCACAGCGATGCCGTTGTAGATGCGATTCCAGAGCCAGGACAGCACCACCTCCAGAAAACGGATGGTCACAATGGACATGCTGGCGGCGATTTCATCCGCATATTTGTAGGCCTTGGCCCGCACTTTCTCCGGCGGGATATCGTCCCGGGCAGCGGTTTCGCGAATCGCTTCCTTAACTGCCTGGGTACGCACCAAACCCTCCACCAGGGTGCGGCGATGGGACAGGTCCGGACCGAGCACGGCCTGGCGCACGCGGCGGAAATGAGTACGGAGGAGTCGGGCGAGCTTGCGGTTCGCCCGCTCCTCGCTGTGCCGGTATTCGTCAATGACCTGCTTGAGCGACAGCGGCTGGTTGAACTGCACGTAGGTATTGCGCCCGTGCACCATGATGATCAGGAACTTCTGCAGGCGCCCGGCCACCGACCAGGTGTCGGACAGCAGGAGTTTGACCAGGGATTTCTCCTTGTCCGGAGACCGGCCCCAGAACATGGACACCGGCACGATCTGCACGTCCCGGTCCGGATGCTCCAGCCCATAGCGGACCAGCGACTTGAACTCGTTGGTGGGCACCGGTGTCTGACGACCGCCACTGAACAGGCCGCCGATGCGCCGATAGAGGAAGAAAAATGAATGGGAGGGCCCGTTTTTCACCGGCAGGGCTTCGGTGGCACCTGGGAGCCCGGCGCGGATGACCTCCTGTTCCAGCACCAGCCGGCTCGACAGAGAGCTGTACTGGAGCACGTAGCATACTGGTTTGTCCGGATCGAGGCCCAGGGATTCGGCATTGTTTCCGCTGACGTCTGTCCGTACCCACAAGAACAGGATCTTGCGGAGAATGGTCAGAATCAGGCTGCGAATGCCCTGGTAAAGTCGCATAAATTGACGCTCCGGTGACTGAAAACAGGCGCTAAGTTTACTTGGTTGCGTACGGTGCGGAAAGTCGGCCCGTGATTCTTGGCACTTGCCGCAATGTGGTACATTTCTCCATCACCGTTTTTTTGCAAAGCGACCCATTGGATGAACTATTCAGACACAGACTGGAAGCCCGGTTGGAATACCGCCAAACCGGAACCGGAAGACCTGGTGTTGCTGGTTTCCGGAGCGCATATCCTGAAGCCCGAAGAAGGCTGGCTGGTAGCCCGGGATGATCCCCGGATCGCCGGTGTGGGTGCCGATGCGGTGGCCCTGGGCTCCATCCGTGACCGGGCCGTCTATGTTTCCGAAGTGCCGGAAGATACCGCGGGCTTCGAGGTGGTCAACCTCCGGGAGGCGATCCTGATGCGAGAGGATGTGCCCGCGGCTCTGGTGAGCACGGGGTTCCAGGTCTGGCAGTGGTGGCGGGATCACCGTTTCTGTGGCCGCTGCGGGGGAGAGACCGGTTTCCATCCCCGCGAGCGGGCAAAGTGGTGCGACACCTGCAGCATTCCCTGGTATCCACGGCTTGCGCCCTGTGTGATCGTGGTCATTCGCCGGGATGATCGCTTCTTGCTGGCGAAGAATGCCCGGGTCAAACGTCATTTCTACAGTCTGATCGCCGGTTTCGTGGAACCCGGGGAGAGCCTGGAGGAAGCAGTGGCCAGGGAGGTCATGGAGGAAACCGGTCTGGCCGTCACCAATGTGCGCTATTGTGAATCCCAGCCCTGGCCGTTTCCTCACCAGCTCATGGTTGGTTTTTTCGCTGACTACGCCGGCGGTGAGCTGGTGCTTCAGGAAGACGAATTGTCTGATGCAGGCTGGTACCGCCCCGGTGATACACCGCCGGTGCCTCCGCAGACGACCATTGCCGGCCGGCTGATCCGGCTCATGGAGCGGGAGATAACCGAGGCAGGAGGCACCCGTGACTGACCCTGCGGCGCCGTGCATCCTGGTTTTTGATTCCGGCGTGGGTGGCCTCAGCGTCGCCCGGTGTATCCATGAGGCCCTGCCGGGTGCCGAACTGGTCTACCTGGCGGACAATGCCGGCTTCCCGTACGGCGATCAGCCGGAACCGGTGGTGATCGAGCGTTGCACCACACTGATTCGCCGGACGCTTGAGGAAATACCCTGTGACGTGGTGGTGGTGGCCTGTAACACCGCCAGTACCGTGGTTTTGCCCCGGTTGCGGGCGCTGATTGATGTGCCGGTGGTGGGGGTGGTGCCGGCGATCAAACCCGCAGCTGGCCGTTCCGCTAACCGCCGGATTGGTGTGCTGGCCACCCCGGCCACGGTTCGCCGGCCGTACCTGGATCGGCTGATCGATGAGTTTGCCGGTGATTGTCAGGTTGTGCGGGTCGGGCACCCGGCTCTCGTGTGCTGGGCGGAACAGCTGGTACGTGGCATTCCGGTGCCGGAGGCAGAGCTGGGGGACGCGCTGGCTCCCCTGAAACGGTCAGGCGTGGATACGGTGGTGCTTGGCTGTACCCATTACCCTCTGCTGCTGGATGCGTTGAAAGCCGTGTTACCGGATATTCGTCACTGGGTAGATTCCGGTGACGCCATCGCCAGGAGGGTGCAGTTCCTGCTCGGTGAGACCGGCCGGGATCTGGAGACCATCGCCGGAGGCGAGCACCTCGAGCCGGTCCGAGCGGTGTTGCTGTCCGGAGAGGTGCCCCACGGATTGGCGGAGTTCATGGCATCGCTGGGCCTGGCGGTGCGGCGAATCGATGGGCGCTGGGGTGGGCTGGCTGACCCGGTCACAGCAACCGGGTCAGCTTGAACATGGCCAGAAATTCCATGGCGGGTATGGCCCGACGGTGGCAGCAATAGGTCTTGAATACCTCTCCCCGGAACCGTGATTTGGTGAACTCCAGTCCCTTGAAGTTGTATAGAAAGTTGCCTTTTTCGTATACCAGGTGGAGCAGGCGCTTGAGCAGTCGGCTTTCCTGGTGTTCCGTGGTGCGGTCCAGCGACAGCGGGATCAGTCCCAGATCCAGGTAGGGCACACCTTCGGCCCTGAACACTTCCATGGCATGGGCCATCAGCGTGTAGAAAATGCCCTGGCGGAAATCGGCATTGGCCCGGGAGATGTTGGGCACGTAGCTGATGATCTCGTTGTTGCGGTAGATCGGGTCGAAGTAGATGAACCCCACTGCCTTGCCATCCTGGTAGGCATAGAAGTGCCGTTCATTCTCCCGGTACGCCATCTCCATCGGCCGGATCAGGAAGCGGATTTCGTTACTTTTGCATTTCCGGGTACGGATCCAGGCTTCCGAAATCTCCCGGGTGTGATCGTCGCTGAAACGCTCCTTGACGGTAATCCCGTTCTTCTCTGCCTGGTTCAGGGCCGTGCGCAGAATCTGCTTTTTCTTGCCGCTGAGGCTCCAGCGGGACAGGTCAATCCGGGATTCGCTGCCGAACTGGGTTCCGAACAGGCCAAAGCGCTGGTGCAGGAAATCCACGACCGGTCGTGACACTTGTATGTAGCTGGCATTGGGGTAGCGTTCGTGGAACCTCTCCAGGAGCTGCCCAAAGTTCTCGGGCGCACAGACCGGATCGGACAATACAAAGGTGCCACCCCATTTACGCATGAATGCGATGTAGCCGATGCCCGGCAAGTCAAAGAAACGCATGCCCGGCTGCAGGGTTGAAAAGGACTGGGAGTGGGTACCGTGCTTCTTCAGGTAGCTCACCCGTTCGGCAAAACTGAAGTTCCCGCAGTCCAGTTCGCGGGCGCTGTCGAGTGCAAGAATCTGATCCGTCATGTCTCTGCTCCCGGGTTATTGTTCTTGGGCAATGTCTTGGAGTCAGGCCTGCTTGCGCCCTAGGATGGACCAGTAGCAGTCCATGTTCAGGAGCTTGAAGTGCTTCTTGTCGGTGACCTTGAGGCCGAGCCGCTGCATGTGTTCCGGGTAGTTGTAAATCTTGTGGAAGGCATTGTTGGCAAATAGCCAGAACACGAACACGGCCATATACCAGTAGAGCTTTTTGAACAGGCGGGAGAGCAGGTTGCCGGTGGGATAGCAGAAGTCTCCGACCACCACCCGGGCATCGGCCTTGCCCAGGCGGATCAGGTGCTCCAGTACTTTCACCATCATGTCCTCGTCGAACACGTTGAGGAAGAAATTGGCGACGACCATGTCGTACTGCTCGAATTCCTCAACCCTCATTATGTCACTGTGAATCTGGCGGATACTGAGGTGCGGTGCCTCTTGTACCTGGGCTTCGCCAAACTTGCGCAGCATGGTTTCGGACAGATCGACCACGGTGACGTCGGCGCCAAGCTCGGCGGCACGGATTGCGTCCCGGCCATGGCCGACACCGGCGAACAGGATGCGGTCGCCCGGACGGACGGTTTCCACATCCAACATGGCGGTCTTGCAGCGATGAATGTTCCTGCCGCTGTAGAGGTTGCTCAGGAAATCGTAGACGGGGCCAATGTATTTATACTTGTCGCGCATGATCACTGCTGCCTGTACCTGTTCGGGGGATGCTGAAGCGTTATTGTCTTTATTGACCCTGATTTCGTAACAGGGAGTTCCGTTTCAGCGCCTTGAGCTTCGAGAGTAGAGAACAGGTGGGGGGAATTATGTGCAGTACTGCGCATTTCCGGATACACAAAGTAACGCAACGCAACACTTTGCAAACCCGATCAAGGTTTTTGCTAGGAGTGTCAGACAATCAGCTTGTTATCAGAAGGAGACGGCTTTGACGGCCCTCTCTTCCAGCGTCTTGAAAACCTCCTCGGCGGGTCGGGCGGGTCCGTAGAAGAAGCCCTGCACCTGATGGCAGCCCAGGTTGCGTAAATACGCAAGCTGCTCGTCGGTCTCCACACCTTCAGCCACGATTTCCAGCTTCAGGCCGTGGGCCATGGCAACGATGGCGTTGACAATGCAGGCTCCGTCCTCCCCGCTGCGGATGGCCCGGACAAAGGACTGGTCAACCTTAAGGGTATGGATGGGCAATCGGTGCAGGTAATTGAGGGACGAATAGCCCGTGCCGAAATCGTCGATGGCGATGCGCACACCGACTGTCGCCAGCTCACGCAACTTGTGGCTGATCTGGTCAAGATCGCTCATGATCACGTTTTCAGTGATCTCGATCTCCAGATTGTCGGGCGGGAAGTGCTGTTTGGTCATCCGCCTGACAAGATTGTCCACGAAGCGGGGATGCTCCACCTGGGTCGGGGAGAGGTTCACCGCCAGGCGCAGGTCCGCATGGCCGTTCCGGATCCAGTCGCCCACATCCCGGAAGGCGTGGTCCATGACCCATTCGCTGAGCTGCACGATCAGTTTGGTTTCCTCGGCCAGCGGCAGAAAATCCCCGGGATACAGCAAGCCGCGTTCCGGGTGCTGCCATCGCACCAATGCTTCGAGACCGACAATACGATTGCTCCTGGAACAGACCTGGGGCTGGTAGAACACTCGGAGTTCCTCGCGCTCCAGGGCAAGACGAAGGTCTCGCTCCAGGTTCAGTCGATTGGCGGTATCCACGCTCATGGTCTGGGAATAGAACCGGTAGCCATCCTTGCCACGGCCTTTGACGTGGTACATGGCGATATCGGCACTCTGGATCAGCTGATCCAGATTTTCCCCGGCTTCGGGGTAGACCGCGATCCCGATGCTGACACCGACGAACACCTCGTGCTCGCCCAGCTGGAACGGGGCCTGGAGCGCACGGATCAGCTTTCTGGCGATCTGCCGGGCATCGTCATTATCGTGGATCGCCGGCAGCAGCAGGGTGAACTCGTCCCCGCCGAAGCGGGACAGAGTGTCCCCCTTACGCAGGCACTTCTCCAGTCGCTGGGTAACCGCCTGGAGCAGGCGGTCACCCATGGCATGGCCGAGGGTGTCGTTAATGACCTTGAAGCGATCAAGATCCAGGAACATGACCGCCAGTTTCTCTTTGCCCCGCCGGGCCTGGGCGATCGCCAGTTCCAGACGGTCCTTGAACAGGGCGCGGTTGGGCAGGCGGGTCAGCAGGTCATGATAGGCCTGGAAATTGATGAACGCTTCGGCTTCCTTGCGCTCTGTCACATCCCGGGCGGTGCCATAGTACCGCGCGGATTTGGGGGTCGCACCGATCTGGCTGTCACCGGTGTGTGGCCAGGTCTGGGGGTCAATCGGAAAGGCCGTGATTTCAAAATGCCGGGTAGCCTGCTGGCTGCCGCGGGTTTTGAGTCGTACTTCCAGTGTCCGTGGGTTATCCGCGGTAATGTTGGCTCCCTTGAGGGCATAGGTTCCCTTTGACACGTCCCGGTCGTCGAGAATTTGCCGGAAGTGCTGGCCGCAGAGCTCTTCCGGTTGATAGCCAAGCAGGGACTCGACCTTGCTGTTGATGAAACAGATATGGCCTTCCTCATCGAGCATGAACACGATGTCCGGAGAGGTGTTGACGATATAGCGGTGCAAGGCTTCGGATTTCTCCAGTCGCACCTGGATATGTTCGTGTGCCCGCATGAGGGATTGCTTGTTGATGACACTCTCGACGGTTGCCAGCAGTTCCTCGGGGTCGAAGGGTTTGCGGATATAATCCAGCGCTCCCCGGCGCAGCGCCCGGCTGACCGCTGCGAACGAACTTTCACCGCTGACGACAATGGTGCCGCAGTCCGGTTGCTTGTCGGTCAGTTCCGCCATGACGTCGAAGCCGTCCACTCCGGGCATTCGAAGGTCCAGAAGTGCGAGGTCAAACGAGTGTTGATCAATCAGCTCACAGGCTCTTTCGCCACCTTCCGCTTCGGTTACCTCGTAGCCCTGGCTACTTAGCAGGGAGGCAAGCGAACTGAGAAGCCGGGGCTCATCGTCCACTACCAGTAGCCTGGCCGGTAAACCCTGACTCGGGGGCTGATCAGCGTGTTCAGGTTTCATTGGTCGGTACCCGTCGTTTGGTCATCAGTCGATTTCTTTTTATGAATCGTTGCCGGCAGCAGGATGCGGAAAGTGGTTCCATCCTGTCCCGTCCGGCAAGCGATGATGCCTTCCATGTCATCAACGAGTTGCTTCACAATGCTCAGGCCCAGACCGCTGTGGCCCTCTCCCTTTGTGGTTTTCACCGGCGCAAACAATTTGTTCCTGACTGCTTCCGGAATGCCCGTGCCGGTATCGGAGATTTCAAGTTCCACCCAGGTCCGCTGGTTTTGCCACACCGGGGCCGAGGTTCTCAAAGTGACGGTGCCGCCGCTCTCCGGCAATGCCTCGGCGGCATTGCGCAGCAGGTTGATAATGACCTGTCGCAGAGCCGAGGCGGGACCGCTGACCAGGGCGGGGTTGTCGGTCAGATCCAGCCTGAGCCGACATTTGCCGTCATCAAAGAGGCTGTCCTCGACAATGCGACTGAGGCTATCAAGCTCGTCATTGAGCGAGATGCCACCCGCATGTTCCGGCCCCGGTTCTTTCTGGCCCATCTGCTGCAGCAGATCGCCCGCCCGGTCCAGTTCCTCGCGGATGATGTCCAGTTCCTGGTGCACGTCGGGATCATCGAGCCGGTTTCGTAACTGGTAAATGTATTGGCGGATGATGGTCAGCGGGTTATTAACCTCGTGAACCTGTTTGCGGAGCTGCTGGCGGTCCAGCTCCTGCTGCAGGTTCTCCGCGGCCCCGGTAATTTGTCCGGTGGCGTGGCGGGTGGCGACGATCTCGCCGAGCCGGTGACTGAAAAGGCTCGCCAGTTCCAGTGTGCTGTCCTGCCTGGTTTCATCGGAGCCCAGTGCAAAGACGCCGGCACATCCGGTGCCGGCGTTGACCGGTATCGCTACCAGGGATGGCGTTCGCAGCAGAGAGAGCAGTTGGCGATCGAGTATCGTGCGGCTGCGCCCGGCAAGCGTGACCGGGCTGCCTGTATTGAAAGCCTCGGTCAGTACGCTGCCGCCCGGTTTCGCTGAAATGGTGAGCTCCGGAATGTCTACTCCCGTCCCTGCGACCAGTGCCAGGAGGTCATTTTTGGCTGTGAAGCAAAGGACGGGAGATCCGGTGATCAGCCCCAGGCTGTTCGCCGCCTGGGTAATAAGGCTGTCGGCTGGTTGCGCCGAATCGGCGAAGTCCAGGGCCTGGCTGACAATGGCGTGCTGCAGGATCGCCCCTTGCAGTTCGCGGATGGCCTTTTCGCCGTCATAGCTGTCGTCAAGGACTATCCCGAGGGATCGGGCGATACCGGCGACTTCGTGGGCGATACGCCGGTTGATCTCCCGGGTCAGCTCTTCGCTGAGACCGAAGACGATGCCGGCAGCGGCGATGCCCTCGGCATCGGACAGGGCGAGCCGGGTGGCCAGACTGATCAGCTTGACCAGATGCCCGGCATCCCTCGACTCCTCCGGCGGGGCCTGCTGATAACGCATGGCATCCGCGGCCATCGATCCCAGGCCCCATGCGCTGACCAGATCCGCAGCTACATCGCATTGATTGTTCAGGTAATGCTGGCGGGCATCTGCGGTGCTGGTTTTGATAGCAACCAGTTCGCCGACGTTATGGAGCATGCCGAGCATGTACGCTTCTTCGGGATAAGGGTAGGCGGTGAGTGTCGCCAGCGCCCGGGCCGTCAGCGCGGTGGTCAGGGAGTGCCGCCAGAAGTCCCGGATCTGCCGCCAGTCGTTGCTGTCCAGTCCGAACTGTAACTGGTTGAGGGCGGCCGTCAGCACCAGAGTGCGCAGTCGTTGAGGGCCGAGTCTGACCAGGGCCTGTTCAATGGACTGGATCCGGCCTTCCTGGATGTCTGTTGTCGAATTGGCGAGGGAGAGAACGCGGACGACAAGGGCGGTATCGGCAGAGATGATGTCACTGATCGTCTGGAAACCGGCGCCCTGGTGACAAGCCTCAAGCGCCCGCAACGTCACCTCCGGGGGACTCGGTAGCTGTAGATCTGGCGCTAGTTCCATAGGCATGCCTTGCCGAACCCTGATCAGACGTCGTTTCCTGACGCCGTGTTCATTCTTGTTATCCCGAAAATCCTAAACAATCGCTTTCGGTTATTAAATGGTCATTGTTGTTTTAATGAGCAATATATTATCTCATCTGTGATATGTGTAGACTTTTTACAGGTTAGTTTGTTATTCGCTGTTTTCCCAGGGACGAGAACACATTCAAATGGCCCTTGATCCGGATACTGACAAGCACAATTCGAACCACTCCCACACCGTTGCTATTGCCGGTGGCGGGAGTGGGGCTGGCAAAACCACCGTGGCGCTGAACCTGGGCCTTACCCTGGCAAGGCAGGGTAAACGGGTGTTGTTGCTGGACGGCGACACCGGGCCCTCCAGCCTGAGCACGCAACTGGGACTGCAATCAGGCAAGGATTTTGCCGACGTGCTTGAAGGACGGTGCCGTCTGGAAGAGGCCCTGGCGAAAGCGGATTATGACCTGGCCATCCTGCCCGGGGCTGCCGGGCTGCACCAATGCCTGAACATGGTTCAGCGGGATGCCGCGACCGTGCTGGAAGAGCTGTCCGATCTGGAGCGGGCTTATGACTATGTGCTTGTGGATGCCGGCAGCAGCACGGACCTCGCGGGACTGCACATGGTGGCCAGCGCTGCGCTGTCCTGCATGGTGGTAACGTCGGATCCCGAGTCCGTGAAGCAGGTGTTTTCAATGGTCCGGAACCTGAGAAAGCGCGGGTACCGGCGGGTCCCCAGCGTGGTCGTCAACATGGCTTCCGGAGCCAGTCAGGCGCAGTCGATTTTCCAGCGGCTGGACGGTGCCGTCGGCCGTCATCTGGGGGATTCCCTCCATTATCTCGGCGCGATCTGGCGTGACGAAACCCTGCGCCAGTCGGTGGTGACCGGAGTTCCGGTGGCAACGTTGCCGGTATCCGATCCTTCCTGCCGCCAGTTCCATACCCTCGCGGACATGCTGGACGTCCGCCTTTCCCGTCTACCGCCCGAGAAATCTGGAGTGGCGGGTTACTGGCAGTCGGTTATTCGACGCCGGCAGAAAACGGAATTGCACCATCAGGAAGAGACCGTCGAGCGCCCCCGGAGCGAAAAAGAACGTCTCTCTGCCACCATGGATGAGCTGGATTCTATACTCGGCCAGCGCCTGGACCCCATGCTGCGTTATGACGCATTCAACCGTTTTTTTGCACTGCTGGGGCGCAATCTCGATGCCGATAGCATTGAGTTTATCCAGACCGGTCTGGCAGCAATGCCCTGGGAGAAAATGCCGTCCGGGGACCGACAACACATGGCCACTCATTTAAGGCATCTGGCCGGCCAGATTGCGCCTTCGGAGAATGAAAACCCCGAGCCGGCCACTGTGCCTGCGGCAGCACCCGAGCCCTTGTTTGACCGTATCAGCCTTGGTGAACAGGAGCGTCTCGTGCGGGCTCTGAGGGAGCAGCCGGCTGATGTTTCCATTGATCAGTTGCTTCGCGCCCTCGCCATTCACGGTGCTGACCGCTCCTGAGATGTGTCTCAGGTGTGCCCGTTTTCTTGTCATTTCTTTTGTATTTTATGTGTCGTAATTTTGCGGTTTGTCACCGTGTTGTCACGGGGGTTGTGCAAAAATTGTTCGCAAAGACAGGCATGGTGGCCCGTAATATGCAACCGATCCGGTGAAAGGTTGGATGTGATTCGGGGCTACCGCCCCGGCAGGTATTGATCCGGCTAATCAGCTCAGTCAGAGAAGGAGTTCGTCCATGGCAACACAGCAAATCACCCCCGAAGCATCTTCATCGAAGGTACTCGATGCACTTCGAGGCAAGCAGGTTCTGGTTACCGGAACCACCGGTTTCCTGGGCAAGGTTGTCCTGGAGAAGCTGATCCGGACAGTGCCGGACATTGGTGGCATACACCTGCTCATTCGGGGGAACAAACGCCACCCGGATGCCCGTAGCCGGTTCCTCAACGAAATCGCTACGTCATCCGTCTTCGAGCGCTTGCGTGTCGAGGATCCTGAGGGTTTTGAAGCCTTTATTGAGGACAAGGTCCATTGTGTTACTGGAGAAGTGACCGAATCCTGCTTCGGCTTGCCCCTGAAGGATTTTGACGCTCTGGCCAACGGCCTGGATGCCGTAATCAATTCTGCCGCGAGTGTGAATTTCCGGGAGGAACTCGACAAGGCACTGACCATCAACACTCTCTGTCTGGACAATATCGCCGAGCTGGCGCTCAGAAACCGCGAACTGGCGGTGATTCAGGTTTCCACCTGTTACGTGAACGGGATGAATGCAGGGCAGGTGACCGAGTCCGTCATCAAGCCTGCCGGCGAAGCGATCCCCCGCAGTGAAAACGGTTATTTTGAGATCGACGAGCTGGTCAACCTGCTCGAAGACAAGATTGCAGACGTGCGCTCGCGCTATTCCGGCAAATTGCTCGAAAAGAAACTGGTGGAACTGGGTATCCGGGAAGCCAACCGCTACGGCTGGAGTGACACCTACACCTTCACCAAATGGCTGGGTGAACAGCGCCTGATGAAAGCGCTGTCGGGCCACCCGTTGACCATCGTTCGCCCGTCTATCATCGAGAGCGCGCTGGAAGAGCCGGCGCCAGGCTGGATTGAAGGTGTGAAGGTGGCGGATGCCATCATTCTGGCTTATGCCCGCGAAAAGGTAACCCTGTTTCCGGGCAAGCGCTCCGGTGTCATCGACGTCATTCCGGTGGACCTTGTCGCCAATGCCATTATCCTGGGTCTGGCCGAGGCGCTGTCCGAGCAGGCAGGGCACCGCATCTACCAATGCTGCAGTGGCAGTTCCAACCCGATCTCTCTGGGCGAGTTCATCGACCACCTGATGGCTGAGTCGAAGAGCAACTATGCCGAGTATGACCAGCTGTTCTATCGCCAGCCCACCAAGCCTTTTGTGGCGGTGAACCGCAAGCTGTTCGACACTGTGGTTGGCGGTGTCCGTATACCGTTGAGGCTCACGGATCGGGTGCTCAAGCTACTGGGCCACACCCGGGAGCTGAAAATGCTCCGGAACCTGGATACCACCCGTTCGCTGGCGACCATCTTTGGCTTCTACACGGCCCCGGATTATATTTTCCGGAACGATGAACTGATCGCCCTGTCAGCCCGCTTGGGCGGTTTGGATCAGGCCCTGTTCCCGGTGGACGCCCGTCAGATTGACTGGTCGATGTACCTGCGCAAGATCCATCTTGCCGGTCTCAACCGTTATGCGCTCAAGGAGCGAAAACTGTACAGCCTGCGCGCGGCCCACGACCGCAAAAAGAAAGCGGCCTGACCCGGCCGGGTATACGGATCCGGTCGCAATGACCGGGTCCGGTCATTTTTACTGGCGATTTTCCTGTCTCGGACTATCCTCAAGATAGCTTCTCAGTTTGTGTTTTTTCCAGCCGTTTCTTGCAGTTTGCCGTCAGTTTGGGACTAAAAGTGCAGGCACATTAGGACGTTAGTCTAATTCATTGTGTGGTGGCACACATGTTGAACTACGACTATCCGTCTTCTGGGCCGGAGAGGCCCGATCGCTCTGTTTTTAAAAACCGACAATGACAACAGACTCTAACTAAAAGGGGGAGCACAATGACTGATAAACAGCTATATCCGGTAAGCCCGGAAGTGGCCGAACGGGCCCTGGTAACCCGGGAACAGTATGACGAGATGTATCGTCAGTCAGTCGAAGACCCGGATACCTTCTGGGGTGAACACGGTAAGCGGATTGACTGGATCAAGCCTTTCACCAAGGTCAAGAACACCTCTTACGACTACAACAACCTGTCCATCAAGTGGTTTGAGGATGGTGTCCTGAACGCCTCCGCCAACTGCCTGGACCGTCACCTGGCAGATCGCGGCGACCAGACTGCGATCATTTTCGAGGGTGACGATCCCTCTGAGTCCCGCAACGTTACCTACCGTGAACTGTACGAAGAAACCTGTAAGTTCGCCAACGTGCTGAAAGATCAGGGCGTCAAGAAAGGCGATGTGGTTACCATCTACATGCCGATGATCGTGGAAACCGCGGTTGCCATGCTGGCCTGTGCCCGTATCGGCGCGATCCACTCCGTGGTCTTCGGTGGCTTCTCACCGGAAGCACTGGCGGCCCGGGTCGTCAACGGCAAATCCCGCTTCGTTGTTACTGCTGACGAAGGCCTGCGTGGTGGCCGTGCGATCCCCCTGAAGAAGAACGTGGATTCCGCACTCAAGCATGAAGAAAACGCCAACGTCGACAAGGTGATCGTTGTCACCCGTACCGGCAACAAGGAAGTACCCTGGACCGAGGGCCGTGACCTGCGTTACGAAGACCTGATGAAGTCCGCCTCCGCCGAGTGCGAGCCCGAGCCGATGAACGCGGAAGATCCGCTGTTCATGCTCTACACCTCCGGCTCTACCGGCGCTCCGAAGGGCGTGCTGCACACCACCGGTGGTTACATGGTTTATACCTCCATGACCCACCAGTATGTATTCGACTACCACGACGGTGACGTCTACTGGTGTACTGCCGACTTCGGTTGGGTCACCGGCCACAGCTACATCCTTTACGGCCCGCTGGCCAACGGTGCCATCACCCTGCTGTTTGAGGGCGTGCCCAACTATCCGGACAGTTCCCGTATGGGTCAGGTGGTCGACAAGCACAAGGTCAACATTCTGTACACTGCGCCGACCGCTATCCGTGCACTGATGGCCCAGGGCGAGTCCTGCATGGACGGTACTACCCGTGAAAGCCTGAAACTGCTGGGTTCTGTAGGCGAGCCGATCAACCCGGAAGCCTGGGAGTGGTACCACCGCGTTATCGGTAACAGCAAGTGCCCCATTGTGGACACCTGGTGGCAGACCGAGACCGGCGGCATCCTGATTTCTCCGCTGCCCGGCGCCGTGGACCTGAAGCCGGGTTCCGCAACGCTGCCGTTCTTCGGTGTCCAGCCGGCGCTGGTGGATAACGAAGGTAACATCCTGGAAGGCAAGACCGAGGGTAACCTGGTTATCCTGGACAGCTGGCCTGGCCAGATGCGCACCATCTACGGTGACCATGAGCGTTTCGTGCAGACCTACTTCAGCACCTACAAGGGCATGTACTTCACCGGTGACGGTGCCCGTCGTGATGAAGACGGTTACTACTGGATCACTGGCCGTGTGGACGACGTACTGAACGTCTCCGGCCACCGCCTGGGCACCGCCGAAGTCGAAAGCGCACTGGTTGCCCACGACAAGGTGGCGGAAGCGGCCGTGGTCGGCTACCCGCACGACATCAAGGGTCAGGGCATCTATGTCTACGTAACCCTGGTGCAGGGCGAGGAGCCCAGCGAAGAGCTGAAGAAGGAACTGGTCCAGTGGGTACGCAAGGAGATCGGTCCGATCGCTTCTCCGGATGTGATCCAGTGGGCGCCTGGACTGCCGAAGACTCGTTCTGGCAAGATTATGCGTCGGATTTTGCGTAAGATTGCCGCTAATGAGCATGATCAGCTGGGCGATACCTCTACTCTGGCAGACCCGGGTGTCGTGGACGAGCTGATCAGCAGCCGGGCGTTCAAGTAACGCCGGCGGTCAGCCAATAACCTGTAAGGAATCTGTTGAATGACACAAACAATTATCGTCGCTGATGATCACCCGCTGTTCCGAGCAGCATTGAAGCAGGCGGTCAGTCAGGCGGTGCCGGATGCCAAGACGGTTGAAGTCGACAGCATCAAGTCACTGCAGGCGGCGGTAGAGTCGCACCCGGATGCGGATCTGGTTCTGCTGGACCTGAACATGCCGGGCGCCCACGGCTTCTCCGGGCTCGTGTTCATGCGCGGGCAGTATCCGGGGTTGCCGGTGGTGGTTGTGTCAGGATCGGAGGAACTGCAGGTGATGCGTCGTTCGATCGACTACGGGGCGTCCGGCTTCATTCCGAAGTCGGCGCCACTGCCGACCATTACCGAGGCGATTCAGGCAGTCCTGGAAGGGGATGTCTGGCTGCCGGAGGGTGTGGCCGAGAAAATCGAACGGATGCAGTCCGAGTCGACGGATTTCTCCGAGCGCCTGGCGTCCCTGACGCCACAGCAGTTCCGGGTACTGGGTATGCTGGCCGAGGGGCTTCTGAATAAACAGATCGCTTATGATCTGGATGTGTCGGAGGCGACCATCAAGGCCCACATCACAGCGGTGTTCCGGAAGTTGGGGGTTCGTAACCGGACCCAGGCAGTGATCGCGATCCAGCAGATGGAGATCGATCCTTCGGATCAGTCGCTTTCCGGTGGTTGATTGACGTTGGGGTCAGATGAAAGCTTTCAGCTGACCCCGGATTTGACCTGAAAAACGGGAGCCCCTGGGCTCCCGTTTTTGTTTCTGCGGCCTGTTAACCCCCTGGGCTGCCGTTATTTGCTGCCGGCGTAACCGAGTCTCTTGTCGACCAGGTTGAACCGGTCACGGCCTTTGTGCCACAGATCGAAGTTTTCGAGGAACTGGTCGGTCAGGGCGCGTTTCCAACCGATGAAATCGCCGGCCATGTGGGCGGTCATTATGACGTTTTCCATATCCCAGAGTGGGTGTCCCTTGGGCAGAGGTTCTTCCTCGAACACATCCAGAGCGGCGCCGGCGATTTCCCTTTCTTCCAGCGCGACGATCAGATCATCGGTTTTCACGATGGGGCCGCGGCCGATGTTGATGAGTCGGGCGCTGTTACGCATGGCCTTGAATGCTTTGTGGTCGAACAGGCCCTCGGTCTGCGGCGTGAGGGGCGCAGCAATGACCACAAAATCATAGTGCGGCAGCTGATTGAACAGGTCATCGTTGCCGTGCACCGCCACGAAATCCGGATCGTCGTGGCGCGGGGTGCGGGCAATGCCATGGGGCTGGAGCCCTGCCGCCCGGACCAGGCGGCCGATCTGACGGCCAATGGAGCCGGCGCCGACCACCAGCACCTGCTTGCCCTCGGCCCGCTCGGTGTCCCGGTGTTTCCATTCATGCCGGTGCTGGAGGCGGATCGAATTCGGAAAATCCTTGGCGAACATCAGAATGGTGCAGAGTACGTACTCGGCGATCGTCCGGTCAAAGATGCCCCGGGCATTGGTGACGACCACATCGCTTTCGATCAGGCCCGGGAACATGAGGGCATCGACGCCGGCACTGGTGGCGTGGATCCACTGGAGTTTGTCGGCACAGGGCCAGGCAGCTTCCAGGGCTTCGGTCCTGAAATCGGTCACCATCATCACGTCCGTGCCCGGCAGGGTGTCTCTCAGCGTCTGTTCGTCACAGGCAAACCGGACTTCGGCCCGGGCTTTTAACGCATCCATCCCTGGTGGCTGCTGTTCGCCAGGGGCTGTCAAAACGGTTACAACCGGTTTGCTTTGCTGAGTCATTGGGCCTCCGCCTCGTTATCGGTGAACAATGAAATTGCTGCGGTGGGTCGGGTATACCGCTTCCTACAGTCTGGTTTGACGATGGAGTGCGGTCAACCTGGGAAAGTCTTCAATAAGATGGGGTCAGATGAAAGTTTTCATCAGACCCCGGGGGATCGGATCAGGGGTCTGAAGAGAGCCTACTTCTGACCCCAGGTTTGCTTTGCCGCAGGGCCGAAATCGTGCGGCTTCAGGGCCCGGAATCACGCGCCCCGGGGCCGTATTTTTACTTATCCCATCTTTGTTGGTTTTTGTCTTGTACCGCCTGTTGTTACTGACTAACCTGCAGAGGTAGGTCTTTTCCCGTCCCGTCCCGAGGAGGTATTTATGGCAGAAGCTCCCAACCGCGAAACCGGCCAGGCCAAGCCACGCAAGATCAAGTATCGCAAGGCGAAGGCCAGCTGGAACCCTGCCATGCAGGCGATTCCGGTATCCGGTATTCGTCGTCTGGTGAATATGGCCTCGAGCATGAAGGACGTGATCCATCTGTCCATCGGCCAGCCGGATCTGCCCACGCCGAAGCACATCATTGATGCCTATGTCGACGCGCTCAATGCGGGTCAGACCGGCTACACCATGGACGCCGGCCTGCCGGAGCTGTTGGTGGCACTGCGAGACTATTACGGTCGCCGTTACAACCGGAAACTCACCCGGGACAACATCCTCATTACCAGCGGCGCCACCGAGGCCATGTACCTGGCGTTGTCGGCCACCTCGGCACCGGGCCGGCAGTTCATCGTCACGGACCCGTCGTTCCTGCTGTACGCTCCGCTGATCCGGATGAACGGTGGCGAGGTCAAATATGTACCAACCCGGGCCGAGAACAACCATCAGCTGGATCCGGATGACGTCATCCGTGCCATGGGGTCCCGGACCTTTGCGTTGGTCCTGAACAACCCGAACAACCCCACCGGGGCGGTGTATCCGCGCAGTACCGTCGAGACCATCCTGGAGGAGTGCGCCTACCGGGGTATCCAGGTCTATGCCGATGAAGTGTATGACCACCTGATTTTCGATGACGATGATTTTGCCAGTGTCCTCAACTGCTCCATGGACCTGGACAACATCATGTGCATCAGCAGTTTCTCCAAGACCTACAGCATGGCGGGCCTGCGGGTTGGCTGGGTGATTTCCAGCCAGGCGGCGATCAAGTCACTGCGCCGTTACCACATGTTCACCACATCGGTAGCCAATACCCCGGCCCAGTTCGCCGGAGTGGCGGCCCTGACCGGTGACCAGCAGTGCGTGAAGGACATGGTCGATATCTACCGTGAGCGTCGGGACAAGGTGGTGGAACTGATCGATCAGACTCCCTACATGACCGGGTACAAGCCAGGAGGCGCATTCTTTGCCTTTCCGGACCTGCCGCCCCATGTGGACGGCTCGGATCTGGCACTGCGCATGCTCAAGGAAACCGGGGTCTGCGTGGTGCCGGGGGATGCGTTTGGCGAAGAATGCACCAATGCCCTGCGCATCAGTTTCTCTACCACCTGCGAACGGCTTGAAGAAGCGTTTGACCGGGTCATCCCCTGGATGGCCAAGCAGCAACTGTAAGGAGCCTGCGTGTCTGCCCTGGAGTCTGTGCTCATCCAGTGCCCCTACTGCTGGGAGACGCTGGACATCAGCGTCGACCCGTCAGTAGCAGAGCAGGAGTACGTGGAGGACTGCCAGGTCTGCTGCCAACCGATCCTGCTGCATGTAACCATTGACGAGAACCTCACGCCGCACGTTGAAGCCCGGGCCGAGAATGAGTAGGTCCGGGTCGTTCCTGACCAATCTTTAATACCCTGTGGTTGCCCGATCCTGCCCCCTGGCGCAGGATAAGAGCATCTTTCGGAGGAACCATTCATGAAAACATTACCAAACCATGCCCTGTGGGCACTTCTGGCTATTGTGGCACTGCTCTCAAGTGGCTGCGCCAGCATCTCCCCCTACGCGATCTCAGAGGGGGAACTGGAGAGCCATCTGAAAGATGTGGTGGCGGAGTATGACCGCAAGCAACTGCAGAGTGGTTCCCCACTGAGTCTCAGCCTGGATGATGCCGATATCACGCTGGGCCCGGACGGCCGGGATGTTGCTGTGATCGATTTGCGCGGCCAGGTGGCCCTGAATGCACTGATGACAAAGCTGCCGGTGGACATTGCCCTGAAAGTGGAGGGTGCTCCCTACTACGATAGCCAGGAAAAGGCCGTTTATATCCGTCGGCTGCAACTGCTGGAAAGCAGTATCGACTCTCCGTTCTTCAAGGGTGATCTGGCGCCGGTGACCGATACCGTGATGCGGGTGGTTGCCCAGATGCTGGAGACCATGCCGGTGTATCGTCTGGATGAGGCCGACTTTGCCCAGCGGATGTTCGGGATGGTCCCGATGGATGTGCGGGTAGCGCCGGGGCGGCTGGAATTCGTGATGGACAACGAATAATAAAAATGGGGTCACTAACGTGGGGTCAGATGAAAGCCTTCATCTGACCCCGTCTTGGGTCTATCTACAAAGTTTAAAAAGGGGTCAGAAGAAAGCGTTCTTCTGACCCCGACTTACGGCCGGGCTTTAAACTTCAGGCAGTCGCCTTCAGCGCCTCTTCGAAGATTCCCGTCGCCTCGTCGATCTGCTGCTGGTTCACAATCAGCGGCGGCAGCCAGCGAACGATCTCGTGATAGGGCCCGCAGCGCAGCATCAGCAGCCCGCGTTTCTCGCACTCCTTGAGAAGGTTGCCCGCCCGTTCGCCATCCGGACAGTCGCCACGCCGCATTTCCACACCCACCATCAGCCCCTTGCCGCGGATATCCGCCATCTCGGGGTAGTCCTTCTTCAGGGCATGGAGGTTGTCCCAGAGGCGCTGGCCCATGCTGGCAGCATTTTCGACCAGGCCTTCCTCCCTGATCACATCGATGGTGGCAATCGCCGCAGCCGCAGAGACCGCATTGCCACCGTAGGTGCCTCCCTGTGATCCGGGCCAGCCCTTGGCCATGGTTTCCTCGGAAGCTGCCAGCGCGGAGATCGGGAAACCGCTGGCCAGGCCTTTGGCAATCATGATGGCGTCCGGGGTGACACCGAAGTGCTCATGGGCCCAGAACTTGCCGCTGCGGCCGAAGCCCGCCTGAACCTCATCGAATACCAGCATGATGCCATGCCTGTCGCAGCGTTCCCGCAGGCCCTGCATGAAACGGGCATTGGCGGGCACGTAGCCGCCTTCACCCTGAACCGGCTCGATCAGCATGGCGGCGGTTTCCTTCGGGGCTGAATAGGTCACAAAGATCCGGTCCAGTTCCTTCAGGCAGAAATCCGTGGCCTCTTCGATGCTCCAGCCATAGTGGAAAGCATGGGGGAAGGGGGCAACGACCACACCACCCATCATCGGACTCACGCCGGCCCTCAGGCCGACACTGGAGGTGGTCAGGGAAAGCGACCCCATGGTTCGGCCATGGAAGCCACCATGGAACACGATGATGTTCGGACGCCCCGTAACCTGTCGCACCAGCCGGATGGCACCCTCTGCCACTTCTGTCCCGGCATTGGAAAAGAAGAAGGCGTTCAGGGGATCCGGAGTCAATTCACCGAGCTTTTCAGCCAACTCAGGCAGCCTCGGATTCATCACCGTGGTGGCCTGGGCATGGATCATGGTGGCCACCTGTTTCTGGGCTGCCTCCACAACTCTGGGGTGGCAGTGACCGGTACTGGTTACCCCGATTCCCGACGTGAAATCCAGGTAGCGCTTGCCATCCGGATCAATAATGTAGGCGCCTTCGCCCTTGGCGGCAGTGATGCCGGTGGCCTGCTTGAGCAGGGGGGATAACTTGCCTTTGTGCTCGGTCACAGTGCACCTCCAGAAGTGAGTGGAATACCTCTTTTGCAGACTAGTCAGGCCTCCAGCCGTTTACAAATGGCCTGGCCTATTTCGTGGGTGCCGCGACGTTTGCCCGCATTCTGGGCGAGGTCTGCGGCGACCGCGCCGAACAGTTCCTTCCCTGCTGCGCCCAGATTCGGGTCTTTGCGACCCAACCATTCCAGCATGCGGGCGGTGGTGAACAGCATCGCCGTCGGATCCGCCAGACCCTGTCCAGCGATGTCCGGGGCACTGCCATGGGTGGGCTCAAACATGGATGGCATATCCGTGTCTGTGGGATTCAGGTTGCAGGACGGCGCGACGCCCATACCTCCGGACAACACGGCTGCCAGGTCGGTGAGGATGTCCCCCTGGAGATTGCTGGCGACGACCACGTCGAACGCCCACGGGCTCTGGACAAATTTCATGCAGGCGGCGTCCACCAACTCGTGATGGGTCGCGACATCCGGATATTCCTTACTGATGGCCTCAAAAGCCTCGGTGTACATGTCTCCCCAGTAACGCAAAGCATTGCGCTTTGTTACCAGGCACACCTGGCTTTCGCAGGTGCGACCGTCCAGAGTCCGGAAACTGCGGGTCCGGCCGTCCCGCACCCGCTCTTCCGCACGCATTCGTGCCTGCTCAAAGCCGTAACGGATGATCCGGTCGGTGGCTTTGCGGGTGAACACCTCCATCTGAGTCGCCACTTCATCCGGCGTACCCTGGCGCAGGCGGCCGCCCTGGCTGACATACTCGCCTTCGCTGTTTTCCCGGATGACCAGCATATCGATATCCCTGGCGCGTTCATCGGCCAGGTACTGCCGCGCGCCCTCCAGGAGGCGGGCAGGGCGTTCGCAGACCCATTGGTCGAACCCTTTGCGCATCTCCAGAAGCGGCGCCAGGGAAATGCTGTCCGGCAACAGGTAACGATCAGGGTCATCCATGGGGCCGGGGTCACCGAGGGCGCCGAGCAGTATGGCATCGTATTTTTTGAGTTGCTCCAGTGCGTCCTTGGGCCATGATTCACCGTTCTCCTCGTGCCAGGCATGAGAAGGCCACGGGAAACGGGTCCATTCCAGTGCGAGGCCGTGCTTGGCACGCAAGGTTTCAAGGCAACGTACTGCCTCCGCTACCACTTCCGGACCAATGCCGTCGCCCGGTGTAACAGCAATACGTGTAGATTGGACCATTCTGGAGACTCCTTTTCATAAAAGACGCGTATAAGTACAAAAGTCAGTGTAGTCACCCGTACCGGGGATGCCACCGCTTGTCCTCAGGGATTGCGTACGTGGTTTTACCAACGGAAAACCGACAACTATAGTTTGGAGAAATATGTTCAACAGACATGCGGCCGCCGCCTGTACTGAGAAACCAGGAGTAGATGTGGAGCGACCTGAAGTTCTCTTTGATGCGTCCCACTGCGATCAATGCGCCTGCGGAGAAGGCCTGGATTTTTCGTTCAGCTTTGCCTTCCAGCCAATCGTGGACGTCCTCAACCGCTCAGTTTTCGCTCACGAAGCCCTGGTCCGGGGAACCGAAGGCCAGGGGGCTCACCATGTGCTCTCCCGGGTCAACGACCAGAACAGGTATGCCTTCGACCAGGTCTGCCGGGTCAAGGCGGTCAAGCTCGCCTCACGACTCGGCATGGATTCGAGGCTCAGCATCAATTTCATGCCCAATGCCGTGTACCAGGCGGAGTATTGCATCCGGACGACGCTGGCGGCGGCCAGGACCTACAACTTCGACACCAGCAAGATCATTTTCGAGCTGACCGAAAACGAAAAACTGTCCTCCGTCCAACACCTGGTGTCGATTATCGAGGCCTACCGGGAAATGGGTTTCAGCACTGCGATTGACGATTTCGGCGCCGGCTACTCCCGCTACAACATCATGATGGCCAGCCCGCCGGACCTCCTGAAACTGGACATGGGGCTGGTGCGGAACATCAACGCCGAACCCAACAAACAGGCGGTTATCGCAGGTATCATTGCGATGATGGAGCGCCTGGGAGGTCGCATCATTGCGGAAGGGGTGGAAACCAGGGAAGAGTATTTCTGGCTGCGTTCACAGGGCATCAACCTGTTCCAGGGGTACCTGTTTGCCAAGCCGGGTTTTGAGTGCCTGCCGGAACCCGAGTATCCTGCCTGATCCGGGCCTCTACTGAACCTGAAGGGACACGAAAGTGCTGTATCGCATCATCACCATTATTGGCGCACTGGTCTTTGTCGCCGCCCTGTTCGGGCTCATCTGGTTCTTCTGTAAAAAGTTCCTGGAGCACCATGGCGTGACCGATCAGGTATCTGACCGGGCCACTGTCCTGGCTACCTGGACCTTTGCCGGTATCAGCGTCGGCCTGGTATTCGCCGTGGCCGGTGCTTTCATACTCGGCCCTTGGGCCTTCTACCGCACCTTGCGTGGCCATGGCGTAAATATTTCCGATGCCGCGGCCGTCTGGTGGGGACTGGGGATTGTGGTGGCGTCTCTGGGGATTACCGCCGCTGGCTTCTTCGGGTTCCTGGCGGCGGTGGGGGCTTACTGAAGATGAGGTCAGATGAACGCCTTCATCTGACCCCAATTTCATCCCACCCGAGCTGCTGCCGGCCCCACTCCGGGGTCAGAAGAAAGCCTTCTTCTGAGCCCTCCTTTAACCACCCCACTTTAACTGACGCTCCGAAGCTGCTCTCTCAACCACACCAACGCCGGTTCCTTCTCATAAGCCTTGTGCCAATACAGGTGTACATCCAGAGAGGGTAGATCAGCCGGTGGATCCATGAGTGCGAGGGACGAGCTCTCCGCGATGATGCGGGCATAGGTTTCCGGCATGGTGAGCAGCAGGTCTGTGCCTTCGACTACCCGGCAGGCCGCGAAGTAGTGCTGACACCGCAGGCGTATGTTCCGGTGCACCCCCAGGCGTGACAGCTCAAAATCCTCGATGCCCGGTCCCTCCGTGCGGGACGAAACGAGTACATGCTGGGCCGAGAGATAGCCTTTCATGGTCAGTGCATCGCCGGCAATGGGGTGGTCCTTGCGAGCGAGAACTACCAGTCTATCCCTGCGCAGGAGTTCATGGCCGGTCTGGCTGCTCACCGGCAAGAGTACATCCACCGCAAAATCCAGTTTGCCGGCTGCCAGCTGCGTTTCCATCTCCCGCCGGGCGATGCGGCGGGAAACGATCTCCAACTCCGGGTAGGCATCGAGCCGTTGCATCAACTGCGGAAGAAACGTGGATTCAAGTACATCCCTTAAGCCGAGCGAGTAGGTCTTGCGCTGGTTGGCCGGGTCGAAGGCATGGAACTGGTTCACTGCGCTCTGAATCTGCGTGAGCCCCGGTCGCATCGATTCCAGGAACCGGCGGGCCAGGGGTGTGGGAATCATCTGGTTGCCCTGGCGGGTGAACAGGGGATCGTCGAAGTGATCCCGCAACCTGGACAGGGAATGGCTCACTGCTGGCTGGGTCAGGTGCAGGGCTTTGGCAGCTCGGGTCAGGCTACCTTCCCGGTAAATGGTGTCGAACACATGCAGCAGGTTCAGGTCCAGGCGATTCAGGGCCATGATTGGGATCCGTTGTTCTGAATAAGTCCGGATAATGATAAACGATAAGAATAATTCAGTCGCCTAATACCTTGGTCCTGCCTAGACTGGTCTCAACAAGCGCTCGATGCGCGGGCTTTTCAGAATCAGTGAGGACAGGCAATGGACTTCAACATCTCCGAAAAAGGCCAGGATTATCTCAACCGCGTGAAGCAATTCATGAGGGACGAGATTTATCCGATCGAAGAACAGTACCACAGGGAACTGATGTCCCTGGAAAACCGCTGGGTGGTGCTCCCGATCATCAAGGAGTTGAAGGAGAAGGCCAGGGCCCAGGGTCTGTGGAACATGTTCTTCCCGGACGAGAAATACGGCTGCGGCCTGCTCAACTCGGACTATGCCCTGATTGCAGAGGAAACCGGGCGGAGCTTCATCGCCCCGGAGATCTTCAACTGCAACGCCCCGGATACCGGCAACATGGAAGTGCTGATTCACTATGGCTCCGACGAGCAGAAAGCCGAGTGGTTGCCCGGGCTCTTGAGTGGTGAGATTCGTTCCGCGTTTTGTATGACCGAGCCCGCCGTCGCTTCATCCGACGCCACCAACATGGAAGCCACCGCCATTGTCGAGGGTGACGACGTGGTGCTCAATGGGCGCAAGTGGTGGAGTACCGGTATCGGTCACCCGGACTGCAAAGTGGGTATCTTCATGGGTCTGACAGATCCCGATGCCCATAAGCATCGCCAGCATTCCATGGTGCTGGTGCCGCTGGATACTCCGGGGGTGAAGATCGAGCGGATGCTGCCGGTGTTTGGCGCCTACGATGAGCCCTACGGCCACGGTGAGGTCCTGTTCGATAATGTCCGCCTGCCCAAGAGTGCAATCATCGCCGGCCCGGGTCGCGGCTTCGAAATAGCCCAGGGCCGCCTGGGGCCGGGGCGCGTACACCATTGCATGCGGGCCATCGGTGCGGCGGAGCGCACGCTGGAACTGCTGATCAAACGGGCCACCACCCGGGAAGCCTTTGGCCGCCCGATTGCCAAGCTGGGTGGCAACCCGGACATCATTGCCAATGCACGTATGTCTATCGAGCAGGCGCGTCTGTTGACTCTCAAGTGTGCCTGGGCGCTGGATACCAAGGGCATTATGGGGGCGCTGCAGGAGGTTTCCATGATCAAGGCGGTGGTGCCGCAGATGCTGCAGACCATTGTCGATCAGGCCATTCAGATTCATGGTGGTGCCGGTGTCAGCGATGATGACTTCCCGTTGACCCAGTTGTTTGCCTATGCTCGGGTATTGCGGTTGGCGGATGGGCCGGATGAGGTTCATCGGGCTATGGTGGCTCGGCTTGAGCTTCGGAAGTATAAGCAGCAGGCCTCCTGACCTTGGGGCTGGAGCCAGCGGGATGGGGCGTCTCAAACCCGCTCCTTCGGCACCCCTGCGGGGTCCGGCCCGCAATCACAGATTGCGGTCGTTCGGCTGTCGCATGAAGCTTCGCTTCATAAACGCTCGGCCTCACCCATGTGACGCTTGAGCTCCGCCATCCATGGCTCCGCACAGTTTCAGACGCCCCATCCCGCTGGCTCCGACGTACATTGGAGTTGCCTTTGAGGTGATTCCTCCGAAAGACTGGGAGCTGCTGGCGGGTAGGCCCTTCCAAAACCTTGCGGAGCCATGGATGGCGGAGCAGAGCGTACAGGGACGTATTCACAGCGTGTTTTGGAAGGGCCTACCCGGCAGCAGCTCTTGCACTGACGTTTGGGACCATTCACTGAGACAAAAACGGTAAAACAACGATGACACAGAGAGTATTCATAACCGGAGGGGCCAGTGGTCTCGGCCGGGCGATTGCATTGAGGTATGCCAAAGAAGGCGCCAAAGTCTGTATCGGTGACATCAACCCGGAGCAGGGTGTGGCCGTCGAGCAGGAGATCAATAAGGATGGTGGCGAAGGCTACTTTGTCGAATGTGATGTGCGCCGGCTGACGGACTTCGAGAAAGTGCGGGATGACCTGGAGAAGAAGTGGGGCGGTGTGGACGTTGTCGTGAACAACGCCGGTGTTGCCTCTGCCGGGTCTATTGAGGACACCACTATGTCCGACTGGGAGTGGATCCTCGATATCAACGTGCTGGGCGTGGTGCGTGGTTGTAAGGCCTTTACGCCGCTGTTCAGAGAGCAGGGCTCCGGGGCATTTGTGAACGTGGCCTCCATGGCCGGGCTGATGCTGGCGCCGTTGATGGACAGCTACAATGTCTCCAAGGCTGGGGTGATCGCCTTGTCCGAGACCCTGAGTCAGGAACTCAGGGACGCTGGCATCCACGTCAGCTGCGTGTGCCCGGCGTTCTTCCAGACCAATCTGGCCAGCACCATGCGCTCGGACATTCCCGGCATCCAGCAGAATGTGAACAAGCTGATGAAGCGCTCCAGCATTACGGCCGAGGACGTCGCCGAGGACATTTTCCGGAGCGTGAAGGACAAGAGCTTCTGGGTGCTGCCTCATGCGAAAGAACGCCGGATGTGGGTGTTGAAGCGCCACGCGCCTTGGGCTTTTGACTGGCTGATGCATCAGGAAAGCAAGCGCTGGATGAACAAGATGGGCGGCAAAGCCAACGCCTGAGTGGCCGGAACAGACCACAGGAGAACCTGAATGACACAGATCGACCAGGCGGTGGATATCCGCGAAGGCGAAGAGCTGGACGTAGCCGCTGTTGACCGATTCATGAAGCAGGCGATGCCAGGGCTGGAGGGGCAGCCCTCGATCAAGCAATACCCCGGTGGCGCCTCCAACCTGACCTATCAGGTGGATTACGGCGACCAGTCCTACGTGCTGCGTCGGCCGCCGTTCGGCAAGATCGCCAAGTCGGCCCACGACATGCTCCGGGAGGCGCGGGTCATGCAGGCGCTGAAGCCGGAATACCCTTACGTGCCGAATATCGTGGCGATCTGCGACGATCATGACGTTCTTGGTTGTGATTTCTACGTTATGGAGCGCCTGAAGGGCATTATCCTGCGGCAGGATTTCCCGAAGGATTTCGAACTGAGCGAGGCCGACACCCGCAAGCTTTGCCTCAACGTGATCGACAAGCTGGTGGATCTGCACCTGGTGGACGCCAGGGCCGCAGGTCTGGACAAGCTGGGCAAAGGCGCCGGTTACGTGCAGCGCCAGATCGGTGGTTGGAGCGACCGGTTCCGCAAGGCCCGGACTGACGATGTGGGTGATTTCGAGGCGGTGATGAGCTGGCTCAATGACAAGATGCCGGAAGACATTGCCCAGGTTGTGATTCATAACGATTTCCGCTTCGACAACGTGGTGTTGAACCCGGACAACCCTTTTGAAGTGATCGGTGTGTTGGACTGGGAAATGGCTACCATCGGCGATCCGCTTATGGATCTGGGTAACAGCCTGGCCTACTGGATCGAGGCGGACGATGAGGGTCCGTTCCAGATGCTTCGGCGTCAGCCTACTCACCGGCCGGGAATGCTGTCCCGCAAGGAAGTGGTGGAGTACTACATGGAAAAGTCGGGTTTCCATGCCGATAATTTCGATTTTTACGAAATTTACGGTCTGTTCCGGCTGGCGGTGATCATCCAGCAGATTTATTACCGCTTCTACCATGGCCAGACCAAAGACAAACGTTTCGCCGCCTTCGGCCACGCCGCCAATTACCTGGAGAAGCGCTGCCAGCGGCTGATCAGCGAGAGCACTCTGTAATGGCGACCATCTATCTGATCCGGCATGGCCAGGCCAGTTTTGGCAAGGACAACTACGACGAGCTGTCCCCCAGGGGGTGGGAGCAGGGGCAGGTGCTTGGACGCTGGCTGGCGAATAAAGTCACGCCCAACGCGGTGTTCGGCGGCAATATGGAGCGTCACCGGGAAACGGTTGAGGCCGTCGCCTCCGGGTTCGGTCGGTCGTTGCCGGATATGCAGGCGGTTGAAGGGCTGAACGAATTCGATCACATGCAGGTGGTCGAGCGGCTGAAGCCGGAATGGGCGGACCGGCAGGTCATGGCCCGGGATATGGCCGCCTTTCCCAAGCCTGCGCGGCTGTTCCAGCAGGTGTTCGAGGAAGCGATGGCGCGTTGGATCAGCGGTGAGTTTGACGATGAATACGCCGAGACCTGGGGCGCCTTTCAGGCACGGGTCATTGCCGCACTGGATGAGCTGATCGGTTACGCCGATGGCGGTGATGTCCTGGTTTCCACCTCTGGCGGCCCGATAGCTGTCATTGCCCAGCATTTGCTGGGGCTCTCCGATGAGAAGGCGCTGGCGGTGAACAACGTCATCGCCAATACCAGCGTTTCCCGCATTCTCTATTCCGGCCCGCGTCGCAGCCTGGCCGTCTTCAACAACTACAGCCACCTGGAGGCGGAAGATCCCGCCCTGGTGACATTCCGATAACGCATTAGGGGAAATCCATGAGTACCAAGAACCTGTTTGATCTGTCCGGCAAGGTGGCTCTGGTCACCGGCGCCAGCCGCGGTATTGGCGAGAGCATTGCCCGGACCCTGGCCCATTACGGGGCCCACGTCATCGTCAGCAGCCGCAAGATCGACGGCTGCGAGCAAGTGGCCAGCAGCATCCGTGACGAGGGCGGCAGCGCCGAAGCGGTTGCCTGCCACATCGGGGAAATGGAACAGATCGAGGCTATCTGGGAGCATATCGACAAGGCCCACGGCAAGCTGGACATCCTGGTCAACAATGCCGCCGCCAACCCTTATTTCGGTCCGGTGGAGGACACCGATCTCGGCGCCTTCCAGAAAACCGTGGATGTGAACATTCGCGGCTACTTCTTCATGTGCGCTCGCGGTGCCCAGATGATGAAGAAACACGGTGGTGGCGCGATCGTTAACGTGGCGTCCGTCAACGGCGTGAACCCCGGCCATTTCCAGGGTATCTATTCGGTTACCAAAGCGGCGGTTATTTCCATGACCAAGTCCTTCGCCATGGAACTGGGCCAGCAGAACATTCGCGTCAACGCACTGCTGCCGGGCCTGACCGACACGAAGTTCGCCAGCGCTCTGACCACCAACGAGGCGATCAAGAAACAGGCCATGGCCCATATCCCGATGAAACGCGTGGCCGATCCGGACGAGATGGCGGGGACGGTGCTTTATCTGGTGTCTGGAGCTTCGAGTTATACCACCGGGGCTTGTATTAATGCCGATGGTGGATATCTGACCATTTGATGCGGGAGTAGTCGGGGTCTGATGAACTTGTTCATCTGACCCCGGTGCCGCGGGCTTAACCTCGAGTTTTGGCTTTGAAAACGGGGTCAGATGAAAGCTTTCATCTGACCCCACCTTCACCCTTCAGGCTGCCGAACAGGTCAGCGCCCTGAAATCCCCCCGAAGCTCCACCGCTCTCTCTTCCAGATGCGCCAGATGCGAAGGCGCTCCGGCTTCGATCAGCTCATACATCAAATCCGCCATCGCCACCCGGCTCTCGGCCATCATCTCCTTGTAGGGCTCTCCGCGCACCTCTTCCGAGTTCATCAGCAGATAGCGGATTTGCTCCCCAAATTTCGGTGAGTCCCGCTCCTCCAGGGCTTCCAGCAGCGCCAGTTGCCAATTCCGGCGGCCCTCCAGCCAGATCTCGGTCTGCCGACCCCGGCTTTCCGACCACTCACGGGCAATTCGTTGTTGCCGGGGGTTCAGGGGGCCAAGCCAGTTTTCGATACGCTCAATCGTCCGCTCAGCCCGGGCTTCGACTCGTGCCTCGGGAGAATCCAGCAGGAATTTCTCCTCCATCTCCCCATGGTTCCGGGCCATGTTCCTGGCCAGCTGGGCGACCTGTTCGTCGCTGAGCGAGGCGAGCAGGTTGGTGGCGGTCGGCGCGGCCTGCTCAAGCAATCCGGGCAGGAAATCGAACAGGCGTTGCTGGTGGTAGCTGACCCTTGCACGATCCAGGTCGCCCGACCGGGCGTCCCGGACCAGTTCGTGCAGCCATTGGCGATAGCGGGGCAGTTCCGCGGTGCAATGCCACTGGCGGAGGTTGTCGAGGTCCCTCGCCAGTTGCTGTTCCTGCTCGCCGGTCAGGGTCACGTAGTCGTCGACCCACCAGTTGACGCCCCAATCCGCGTACCGGTAAGCCGTGCGTGTTGAGCTGCACGCCGAGAGTAACGCGATGGTCAGGAATAACACGGTTGCCCGAATCATGGCGCCCGTTTGGTAGGCGAGAGAACTCATCTCGGTGCCTCAGCGTAAAGCCCAATGGAAAAACATTGCATGCTCATTATCATGCATCCCTGTCATAGGTATTACGAATCAGGGCCTGGAACGGATGGAGCTGGCACGAGCCCGCCATGCCCTGACTTACGGAGATTCAATGTCCAAGCAAAAGTTCGCACGTGTTCGCCAGTTTGTCTTTGCGTTCTACATGTCCGGCATCATGTCCCTGATGATGTCAGGAATCATCACGTTTATTAACACCGGGCTCATCGAGGGTTTCCTGACGCGCTGGGGCTCTGCCTTCCTCGTGGCCTGGGGCTCGGCATTCCCGCTCGTAATTTTCGTCGCTCCGCTTGCCGGGCGGCTGACTGCGCGAACACTTCGTGTGCTGGTGGATGAGAACTAGCTTCCCGTGCCGTAAGCTCTATTGTCAAAAAATGTAAATCTGTTTGTTGCACCCATCCGTAGATTGTTTTTCGTACAGTTCATGGAATGAATCTGTGCAGGTTCGAACCATCAAACCCTGTTTGCAACCTCGCAAGTGAGGATGAGTGACAATGAATACAAAATTTGCTTTGCCTTTGGTGGTGGCCAGTAGTGTGTTGTTGGCCGGGTGTTTCGATGGTGACGACGATCCGGCGAAAACCAGCGTCCGGGTCATCCATGCTTCTTCTGATGCGCCAGCAGTCAATGTGCGTGTGAACGATCAAACGGTGGTTTCGGGGGCTGACTACAAGCAGGCCGCCGTTCTGACCCCGAATGCCGGTACGGCCTCGATCGCGGTTGATGGCATCTTGCCGGGCGGTGAGACCGCCACCGTGATTGATGCGGATGCTTCTCTTCGATTCGATACCAAATACGATGTGATTGCCGTGGGTAAGGTGGGCGACCAGACCATCGCCCCGCTGATTCTTGCTGACGACGGCGAACGCGAAAGCGCCGATTCTGTCCGCCTCCGGGTCGCGCATTTGTCGCCCGACGCTCAGGAGGTCGCCGGCGGCCCAGTTGATGTCTATGTGACGGCGGCCGGTGCAGAACTTCCTGCCGAAGCTACCTTCTCGTTTGCTTTCCAGGAAAGCGTTGGCCCGCTGGAAGTTCCTGCCGGTGAGTATCAGATTCGGGTTACTCCGACCGGGTCGGATACAGTTGTCTATGACAGTGGGGCCGTGACCTTGCCAAGCGGGGCTGATCTTCTGATCGGTGCCATTGATAACACGGTGTACGGCGCGTCTCCCGTCAGCTTGCTGGTGATCAACGGCGGCGAAACCAATGAAATACTGTCAGCGGATACCGGAGCCGGAATCCGGGCTGTGCACAACTCTTCTGATGCGGGCCCTGTCGACCTGTACGTCAATCGCACCCCGGGAACGGATGAGCCAAATGTCAGTGGGCTGCTGTATACCGAGACTGTGCCGGCCGTGGCCTCACTGGGCAGTTACGTAGGCCTGGAAACCGGTGAGAATAATGTGGCCATTACGGCCGCGGATGGAACTGAAGCAGTCATTGAGGCAGCGCTGGATCTGGAGATCGGTGATGTCCTGACTGTGATTGCCGCTGGTACAGCCGCTGATTCGAGTCTTCAGGCCCTGGCTTTTGCCGATGACAACCGTAGCATTGCCACGGCAGCCAAGCTGAGGGTTATCCATGGCGCATTCGAGGCCCAGGTGGTGGATGTTTATCTGCTGCCAACAGCTGCAGGAGGTGCTGCTGAAACCGCTATCGACGGCTCCACGGCTCCTGCACTCGATGACTTCCAGTTTGGTGAGTCTTCCGGATATCTGCAGGTTGCGGCAGGGGATTACGTGGTTATCGTCACCGATACCGATGGAAATCAGCTGCTGAAGACAGGCAGTATCCCGCTGGCAGCGGGCGGCGTGTACACCGCGATTGCGCGTCTGAGCGAGTCCCCGGAACCGGGTGCTGTTGCCGACATTACTGGCATTGATGATGCTTCAGCCTTGTAATTCTCGACAGACGTAAAGTGAAATGCCCCGGCTTCGGCCGGGGCATTTTTTATTGAATCGTTGTATCCGATGGCTCTGTGCCAGCCCTCGAAATCGCCGTCCCCGTAGGCGGCCGGTAATGCAGCGAGTAAAGCACCCGATCCAACACCGATTTGCCGTTCCACGCCGGGTCGTTGTTCACGATACCCACCACCGCCCAGGTAGTGTTGTTTTCGTCCCTGGTAAAGCCGGCGATCGAGCGAACGTGCTCCAGGTAACCGGTCTTGATCCGGCCTGTGCCTTCCATGCCGGCTCGCTTCAGGCGGCGGGCCATGGTTCCGTCCATGGCGGTGATTGGCATTGAGGCCATCAGGTCGGAGGCGAATGGACTGTTCCAGGCATGCTGAAGGATCTGTACGCCCTGGCGGGCCGAAATGCGGCCATGGCGGGTCAGGCCGGCACCGTTGTCGATCACCATGCCCGCGGTATTGATGCCTTTGCCCTCAAGCCATTCGTAGATCACGCGGATACCGGCAACGCGGTCATCCTGTTCGTCTTCTTTCCGGTTCTCGGCACCGATGGAGAGCAGCATCTGGCGAGCCATGACGTTGCTGCTCCATTTGTTGATGTCCCGAACCATGGTGACCAGGTCCGGAGAGGTGGTTCTCATCACCAGTCGGGCATCTTCGGGCGTCTTACCGGTCATGCTGGCCCCGCTGATGGTCACGCCGGTTTCCTTGAGTACCGAACGAATCAGGGAGGCGGTGTACTGCTCATGGGATAGCAGGGACATGTAGGTGGTGGTCCGGCAGCCCTGCGGCAGTTCGCCGGTCACACGCACGGTGACCTGCATGTTGTCGTCGAATACCGGCTCCCAGTTGAAGTCACGGCGGCCGGGGCACGGGCCCTCCGGGATGGCTGTGACCCGGTTGTCGATCCGGACTTCGCTGAGGTCCGGGGTCGTCCAGGCCTGGGTGCCGCGCTCGTCGGCCCGGACCTGGAAGTGCAGCAGGTTAAGGTTGGTCAGATAGGCGGAAGGCTCCACCAGGAACGGCCGGTAGGGGTTGTCGCCATTGTCCTCGAATTTCGGGAAGCCGCCATCCACGCGGAAATAGCTGCCATCCAGAACCAGGTGGCCATCAATATTGGTCACACCCATCTGCCGGAGTTCACGCATGGTGGACCACAGGCGCTCGAGGGTCAGTTTCGGGTCGCCTTCGAACCGGACGTACAGGTTGCCCTTGAGCGTATCGCCGACCATCTGCCCATCGGTCAGGAAATCGGTATTCCAGTGGTGGGTAGGGCCGAGAATTTCCAGGGCGGCGTAGGTGGTAACCAGCTTCATGATGGAGCCCGGGCTCATCAGTTCGTCAGCGTTCACATACTGCTCGATGCCCGGGCCGTTCAGAGGGACCGCCGCAACGCTCAGGCCTTCCTTGTTGTTCAGTGCCTTGAACGCGTAATCCCGCACTTCCGTGCTCCAGAGTCGGGTTGGGGAGTCTTCGCTGCCCGGTGGCCCCGCTGCAGCCAGTGGGGCGCCCGTAGCCACGACCGCGGCAATTCCCGCAGACAACATAAACCGATGCCAGGACCTCCTCAGTCCTGCCTGGCTGACGCTGCGTCGCATGACCCTGTTCTTCATGATGTCCATCCGTTGAGTTCTTATGACTAAACAATAGCCGATCCTGGCCGGATGTACTATGCAGAAAAGCTCTACATGACGTTAAAAATTGCCAGTAGAGACGTTGTTTATATTGAATTTTTGTGACGCTCTGTAAGGGGCCTTTGGAATCAGTGGGTTAGCTGTACAAAAGTTAATCTTGTGGATGTCAATGACTTTGTGTGCGTTTTTTACCGCAGGTTTCACGGCATTTCAGTCATGGAATTTCAGACTCAATCAGCGTTTCCTAGTTCAGTGAAATAATGACGACAACAAGACAAGAACAGGAGGGAGCCATGATTGGTATACCGATCGGGTTGATCACAGCCAACGCCGTTGAGTGGGTATTCCACAAACACGTTCTGCACGACCTGGGGCGTAATCGGAACAGTTTCTGGGCGTTCCATTGGCATGATCATCACCGCCATGTCCGCAGGAACGGTTTCCTGGACGAGGACTACCGGCACCCGCCCCTGACCTGGAATGCCCAGACCAAGGAAGTCGCGGCCCTGGTTGCGGGAGCTGCTGTGGTGACCCCCCTGCTGCCGGTGGCTCCGTTCTTTGTCGGCACACTCTATTACAGTGCCTGGAACTATTACCGGGTGCACAAGAAATCGCATCTGGATCCGCAGTGGGCCAGAGAGCATCTGCCATGGCACTATGACCACCACATGGGACCCAACCCCAACGCCAACTGGTGTGTGACCAAACCCTGGTTTGACCACATCATGGGGACACGGGAGCCAATGGCAAACCGGGAGGCGCCCGCATAATGGGCACTCCAACATCCCGAAACCAAGGACAAACCATGCTGAACGCGTTAAAGCATAACGTGAATGTGCTCGAATCCGTGGCAACCTCCAGCTTCACGGCCTGGCGGGGTTGCCTGGTGGTGAAGGCGGCGGAGCAGCCGGAACAACCGATCATTCTTTATGACATGGAAGGCTGCCCCTATTGCCGGCGGGTACGGGAAGCTTTTACAGCCTTGAACCTGGACGTTGAGATTCGCCCATGCCCCAAGGGCGGTCGGGTTTACCGGGCCGAAGCAGAAGCGATTGGTGGCAAGCAGTTGTTTCCGCTTCTGGTGGATGAAAATACCGGCCAGGTGATGTACGAATCCGGAGATATCATAGAGTACCTGTTCCGTCAGTACGGGAGCCGCCCGGTTCCGGGCTACTACCAGGCCAGGGTCTGGCAGCCGGTGTTTGGTTCTTTGGGCTCGGTTGCCAGCGAAATGCGCGGGCTGCGGGCAGCGCCGGGCAAGCGTCCCGAGCAGGGGCTTCATCTGTGGAGCTTCGAGGGCAGTCCGTTTTCGCGGCTGGTCCGGGAAAAGCTGTGTGAGCTGGAGATTCCATACACGCTCCACAATCTCGGCAAGGAACACTGGACCGAAATCGGGCCCGCAAAGCAGCGCATAAAACCCGGGGAATACAAGCCTTTACCCGGAGGTAAGCGGGATGCCTTTTTCCGGCAGCACGGGCGGGTTCAGGTCCCTTACCTGGAAGATCCCAACACCGGCACGTCCATGTTCGAATCGGCGCGTATATTGAAGTATCTGGAGGAACAATACGGCGGTTGAGGCTGTCATTTAAGGCAGATTCCAAGGGAGGGCCACCATGCTGGAGCTATCAAGGCGACGATTCCTGATCGGTGTCGGGCTGAGTGGCCTGGTTGTGGCTTCACCCAGACTGCTGGCTGCCACCCCGTCCTCCAGCGAGCAAGACTTCCATGTCCGGCCAATTCCCTCTACCGGGGAATCGGTCCCCGCTATCGGCATGGGGACCTGGATTACCTTCAACGTGGGAAGTGACCAGTACCTGATCGACCAGCGTACCCGCGTGCTCGAGGCCTTTCTTGAGCGCAAGGGTACTGTTATCGACTGTTCACCCATGTATGGCAGCTCTGCTGATGTCATCGGCGCCGCGCTGGACAAGCTTGGTGCCCATGACCGCATCTTTTCAGCGACCAAGATCTGGACCAGTAATGGTTCTGAAACCCGGGAGCAGGCCACCACGTCCGTGCGGCGATGGGGCATTGAGCGCTTTGACCTGCTGCAGGTTCACAACCTGCTGGCCTGGCAGGAACACCTGGCGACCCTGAAAGCGATGAAGGCCGAAGGCAGGGTCCGTTACATCGGCATTACCACCTCCCATGGCCGCCGGCATCGTGAGCTGGCGCGCGTCATGGAAACGGAACCCCTGGATTTCGTTCAGTTGACCTACAACGTGCTGGATCGGGAAGCCGAGGAACGGCTGCTGCCCCTGGCCCGGGAACGGGGCATTGCGGTGATCGTGAATCGGCCATTCCAGGGCGGTTCCCTGTTTCGCCGGTTCCAGTCCGAGCCGCTGCCGCCTTGGGCCAGTGAGGCCGGCGTGGGTAACTGGGCCGAGTTCTTCCTCAAGTTCATCATTTCCCACCCCGCCGTCACCTGCGCTATTCCGGCCACGACCCGGGTGGAGCATATGCAGGAGAACATGGGGGCCATGTACGGTCAGTTGCCTGACGCCAGGCAGCGCAGGATGATGGCGGATTACGTGAGGCAGCTGTGAACGGGGCAACCTGGCTGAGCTATTCCTTGCAGGACTTCGTGATGTTCGGCCCGGAGGTATTCCTGAGATTGTTTGCGCGGATCAACCAGGACCTCTGGCCCTGGCTATTGTTGTGGCCGCTTGCCGGCCTGGTACTGCCCTGGTTCGGCCGACAGGCCGCCGAGTTGCCGAGGCGGTTGGCAATGGCTCTTACAGGGCTGGCGTGGATCGGCTGCGGCTACCTGTTCCTGGTGCGCTATTACGGCCCGGTGAACTTGCCGGCCACCGGATTCGGCTGGGCCTTTGTGGTCCAGGGGCTGTTATTGCTGCTTCTGAAGGGAAGGGCACTTCCCGGACCGATGGCGTGGCCGGTGGCTGTTTGCTGGTGGCTGGCGGTACTCCTGTTGCCCTGGCTGTCGGTACTGGAGATGCCCGATTTGTGGGCGCTCGCCCTGTTCGGACTTGCGCCCGGGGTGACTGTTGCCGCCACCGTGCTGATGTTTGCCCGGCAACCGGCGCCACTAAGGTGGTTGCTGTTGGTGTTGCCCCTGGCCTGGACCCTGTTCAGTGCGGCCACCTACTGGGCCCTGGGTACCTTCTGGTTGCTGGGCTTTCCGGCGGCCACGCTGGTGCTGCTAGTTGTCGCGCTCAGGGTCAATCCCAGTCCGGTGCAAAACCCGGATTCGCAATCCGTTCACCCCGGTCCAGGGCGTCAATCGCCTTGATTTCATCCTCGGTCAGTTGAATCTCGAGGGCATCCAGGTTGGCCTTCTGGTGGGATGGTCGGGTAGAGGAGGGGATCGGCACCACGCCCCGTGAGGCCACCCAGGCAATGGCAATCTGCGCCGGTGTGGCGTTCCGCTCGCTGGCAATGCGCTGCAACGTCTCGTCCTCCATGACCTTGCCCACGGCCAGGGGCATGTAGCCTGTCACCGTAATGCCCAGTTTTTGAGCGTGTTCCACGACTTTGCGGTTGGCCAGGAACGGATGGACTTCCACCTGGTTGGTGAGGATGGGTGAGTCGCCAAGGATTTTCTTCGCCTGATCCATCTGCGCACAGGTGAAATTGGAGATCCCGATGTGCTCGGTCAGGCCCTCGCGCTGGGCGTCCCGGAGAGCGCCCAGGTATTCCTCCATCGGCACTTCGTTGTCCGGGGAAGGCCAGTGGATGAGCGTCAGGTCGACGTGGTCGGTTTTCAGACGGGCCAGGCTGTCGTGGAGGCTGTTGATCAGATCGCTGGCGTGCAGATTGTCGTGCCAGATCTTGGTGGTCAGGAAGATATCGCGGCGGGGAATGCCGCTTGAGGTGATGCCGTCGCCCACTTCCGCCTCGTTTTCATACATCTGTGCGGTGTCGATGTGCCGGTAACCCAGCGACAGGGCGCTCTTCACCGCCTCCCGGGCATCATTGCCCTTCAGGCGAAAAGTACCCATACCGATCTTCGGAAGCGTGGTAAACGACATGATCTCTGTCCTCCTGTTCCAGTTCTGTACTAACCCAGATGATGTTACCAGGGTGGTTCTTCAAGTGGCTCGCCGGTATTATCCCGCCGGAGATTTAAACAAGTCCGAAGCGCGAGAGTGATTCATGTATACCGGCCAGTGCCTGTGTGGCGACCTCACCTTTGAATATGACGGCCCTCTCGGCCCGATTTCCCTGTGCCATTGCAGCCAGTGTCGGCGCGCCCATGGCAGTGCCTTCTCGGCCAGCGCGCCGGTGCAGGCGGTGAGGTTCCGGATTCTCTCCGGTGAAAACCGGGTGACTGAATACGAGTCCAGCCCCGGCAAGTACCGCGCCTTCTGCAGCCGTTGTGGCAGCCAGTTATACAGCCGGGTAGATGCCATCCCCGGTATTCTTCGCCTGCGGGTAGGCGTGATCAACGAACCCTTGGGCAAAGGCCCGGCCCAGCACGTCTATGTCGGCTCGAAATCCGACTGGTTCACTATTACCGACGACCTTCCCCAGTACGAAAAGACCGACAGGACCAACGACCCCCACTGAGGGTCAGTTCACAGGAACGGTCCGGTAAACCTTGCCCTGGGGTGAGTCGGTCAACAGCCAGAGAGCGCCGTCCGGGCCCATGCGCACATCCCGGATGCGCTCGCCAAGGTCCGTCAGCAAGTCTTCCTCCTCGGTGACGTCTCCATCCCGGATTTCCAGGCGTACCAGCTTGCGCATTTTCAGCGCCCCCACGAACAGGTCACCCTGCCACTCCGGAAACAGGTCGCCGGTATAGAACGCCATGCCCGAGGGTGCAATCGATGGATCCCAGTAACGCAGGGGCTGTGCCATGCCTTCCTTCTTGGTATGCATGGTGATCGGCAGGCCCGAGTAATCAATGCCATAGGTAATCTCGGGCCAGCCATAGTTGGTTCCGGCGGACAGGATATTGATCTCGTCACCACCCCGGGGGCCATGTTCGTGGGTCCAGATCTCGCCGGTGTCCGGGTGAATGGTCATGCCCTGGATATTGCGGTTGCCGTAGGTGAAAAACGTATCCTGGGCACCGGCCCGGTCCACGAACGGGTTGCCCGCCACCGGCTCACCATCAATCGTGACCCGGTGCACGCCACCGGCGTCGTCACCAAGATCCTGGGCCCGATCCATTTCGCCCCGATCGCCGACGGAAATGTACAGGTTGCCATCCCGATCAAACTCCATGCGCCCCGCAAAGTGGCGGGAAGTGTTGGAGCGGGGCAGGGCCTCAAATATGACCTCCACATCTTTCAACTCGCTGTCTTCCAGCCTTGCCCGGGCAGCCCGGGTGGTCATGCCCTCTCGGGTGCGGTGGGCATAACTCAGGAACAGGGTCTGATTGCTCTCGAATTCCGGATGTAACAGCACATCCAGCAGCCCGCCCTGGCCGGAAACCACCAGGTCCGGAACACCTGAGACTGGTTCCGGCACAAGTGTGTCATCGCGGATGATCCGGAGTCGTCCGGCCCGCTCCGTCACCAGTTTGTCGCCGTTTGGCAGAAACGCCAGGCTCCAGGGGTGCTCCAGCCCTTCGGCAACGATCTCCAGCCGGAAATCCGCCTCATCCGATGAGAATGTCAGCTCGGCAAGGGTTGATACCGAAAACAACATCAACCCGCTGGCCACAGCCAGTTGTCTGCTGGTGAACATGGGAACCTCCGGCCTGCATGGCGAGTGGTCTGGAAACTCGGAAGCAACTGCCTCTTCAGCATAGCAGTTGACCCGCTCCACTGCCCTGAACGGGTGTTCCTGAATATAGGGTGCGAAGGCAGCGTTGGATTACCGTGATTTGAGGTTTTAAATCATAATGATTCGCATTAAGATGTGCGTCGAATAATGATCAACCTGCAAAAAAACTCACTCACGGAGAAAATGATGTTCCGACTTCCCGAGCCGGCATTCCGCCGAAAGGCCCTGGTATCCGCCATGATGTGCGCCACTGTCCCGGCAATGGCAGTGGCCCAGGAGAGCAATCCTGCCACCCTTCAGGTGCTCGAAGTATCCGCAGAACGGGGTCAGACCCCTTCGGAATTCACTGAACGCTATGCTCCCGAAGCGACTACTACTTCCCTGAAGATGGAACTGTCCCACCGCGAGACGCCTCAGGCAGTCACCGTGGTAACCCGGAAACAGATGGACGATTTCGCCCAGAACGACATCAATGATGTTCTGGAGGGCACCACCGGTGTCACCGTTGAATCCGTGGAGACAGACCGGACCTACTACACCTCCCGCGGCTTCGACATCAACAACTTCCAGTATGACGGCGTCGGTCTTCCGGCGGTGTATGACAACGTCCAGGGTGAGCTGGATACCGCCTTCTTCGATCGGGTTGAGGTACTGCGGGGCGCCAACGGCCTGATGACCGGCTCCGGTAACCCGGCGGCGACCGTAAACTTCATCCGCAAGCGCCCCACTGCTGACACCAATGCCTCGGTGGCGGTGACCGCCGGTTCCTGGGACAAGAAGCGCATTGTCGGTGACGTCTCCGGCTCGGTTTCGGAATCCGGCAACGTACGCGGCCGGGTCGTGGCAGGTTATGAAGACAAGGATTCCTATCTGGATCGTTACAGCAACGAAAAGCAGATGTTTTATGGTGTGCTGGAAGCGGATCTGACCGACACCACGCTGCTTACCCTCGGCCATGCCATCCAGAGCTCCGATACTGACAGCCCGCTGTGGGGCGCGCTGCCGCTGTTCTACACCGACGGCACCGCCACCGACTTTGCCCGTTCCACCAGCACTGCGTCTGACTGGTCCTACTGGGATAACACCCAGCACAACAGCTTTGTGGAGCTCCAACAGGAGCTGGCCGGCGGCTGGCGTGCCAAAGGCTCGGTGTTCCGGCTGGAGAATGACAGTGATTCCGAGCTGTTCTACCAGTTCGGCACCCCGGATCCGGACACCGGTGAAGGGCTGATGGCGTACCCGAGCCAGTACGACCTGAATACCGAGCAGTGGGTGGTGGACGCCTACGCCACCGGCCCGTTCGATCTGGCCAACCGGACCCACGAACTGGTGGTCGGCGCCAGCTGGTCCCGCTCCGAGACGGTGGACGAATCCCGCTATGGCCAGGGTATCGGTGATCCACTGCCGCCGTTGAATGAATGGGATGGAAACTATCCACGCCCGACTTTCGACAACGGCGTGGCAGGCTCCGACTGGACCGACCGTGAAACCGCGACCTATGCCGCGGCGCGCTGGACCCTGGCCGACAGTCTGACCGCCATCACCGGCCTGCGCCTGACCTGGCTGGACAGCGAAGGCACCAGCTACGGCAACTCCAAAGAGACCAGCTACGACGCCGTGGAGACCCCCTACGCCGGCCTGATCTACGACATCAACGACAATCACTCGGTTTACGCCAGCTACACAGAGATCTTCTCTCCGCAGACCGAGCTGGACATCAATCGCGACCGCCTGGATCCGATCGACGGCGTCAACTACGAGCTGGGCCTGAAGAGTGAATTCCGCGAGGACCGCATCAACACCACGGTGGCCCTGTTCCAGGTCGAGCAGAAGAACGTGGCCGAAGCCGCAGGCACCTACGACGACGGTACCCAGGACGTTTACTACCGTGCGGTTGACGGGCTTGAAAGCCAGGGTGTCGAACTGGAAATCGTCGGTGCCGTGACCGACCGCATCCAGCTCTTCGCCGGCTACACCTTCGTGGATATCGAGGATGCTGACGGTAACGAGGCCAAGTCCTTTGTGCCGGAGCACCTGGCGCAGCTGCGCGGTACCTGGAAAGTACCGGGTGTTGACGGCCTGGAGCTCGGAAGCCAGATCCGCTGGCAGTCCGAGATCAGCCAGGAGCAGGGCGTGGCCACCACCGGCCCGAACGCCGGCACCACCATCGTGACCGAGCAGGATGCCTATGCCGTGTTGGACCTGATGGCCAGTTACGACTTTGCCCGCAACTGGAACGCCACCCTGAACGTCAATAACGTCACTGACGAGAAGTACATCGAGAGCCTGAAGAAATTCGGTACCTCGGCCCAGGGCTTCTACGGCGAGCCGGCCAACGCCAGCCTGACCGTTTCCTGGGTCTACTGATCCGTAGTAAAGGGCGGGGAGTTGATCCCCGCCATTCTCTCTTTTCGATAGACCCCGCAGGTACCGCAGTAACCACCTTCCGGTAACAGGTACCTAAGGCAGCAGCCCTTCCGCTGGGGGATTGCCGTTCTCTGCTCTGCGAACACCGCCGGAATCCAGTCGATGAACCGATTGGCGTCATTCCGGAATGTTTCCAGCCATTGTTGCGCCAGATCGCACACCGAAGCTGGATCCGCCAGGTTCCACACCGCCGAGAAAGGCGCGCCCAAACCCAGGCCGACACTGCTCCAGTAGGCGCCAGGGCTCACTCCCAGTTGCTGCCTGAACACCGGATACCAGGCTTGCGTTTGCGCTGCCATACCGCGCTGGAAACCCTGTTCGCTTGCCATGGGTTGGCCCGGAGTCTGGAACCATCGTGACACGGTCTGTCCCGTCTCCTCGATGGGCGCCAGGTAGATTCGGGCCGGATCGGCAACGGGCGCCTCGCCATCCCGGAACAGACGTAATGTGAGGGGGGCAAGCACACTGAGCGCCAGATCCTGTTGCAGTACCGACGCATAAGCCCGGACGGTTTTGCGATCTTCGGCATCGGGGTAATCCCGACCGATCTGCTGCACGAGCAACTCGGGCTGATCGAGGCACTGGGCCAGGGAAAACAGACCCTGGCGTTCCGGTGCCGGGGCTTGCAGAGACTGAGCGAAGATAGTCGCACGGTCGAGTCCGGAGGCTTGCAGGAGCCGATCATAACGATCGACCCAGCCTTCGTCCTCTGTCGCGGAATCAGGCCCGACCATGGCGGCTGAGTCCCCAGAGGAAATAGATGCCGCCCACCAGGGCCGCAAGCAGGCCGGCGGGCAATTGGTTGGGATACACAATAATGCGGGACAGATAATCCGCCACACCGAGCAGCGCGCCACCGACCAGTGCGGCGGCGATCAGCTGCCGGCCCACGGTCTGCTGGCCCAATACCCGGGCCAGGTGCGGCGCGATCAGGCCGACAAAGCTGAGCGGGCCGATCACGACAGTGGCGGCCGCCGTCAGCAGTGCCGCCAGGAACAGCAGTAACAGGCGGACTCGGGCCACCGGAAGACCCAGCGATGAGGCAGACTGCTCACCCAGCGGCAAAAGGGTCAGGGGCCGGACGACTGTGGCCAGAGCCCCGCAAATGACCAGAATGAACACCAGCAGTCCGATGGCTTCCCCTTCGGAAACCAGCCAGGTGGAGCCATACATCCAGTTCAGCAACTTGGAGGCCTCGGTCCCGCCGGAGGCCATCACCAGACGAAGTCCGGCATCCATGAACACATAGAGGGCAAGGCCGCCCAGCAGTAACTGGTTGCCGGCAAAGCGGTGTCGCCGCGCCAGCAGAATCAGCAGGCCCAGCGCTCCGGCGGCGCCGGCGGTGGCGGCTACCAGCTGCCCCATGCGGCCGGCCTCAAGACCGGAAAGCACAATGACTACCATCACCAGAGCGGCCCCACCGCTGATGCCCAGCATTTCCGGGCTGCCCATGGGGTTGCCGGTCATTCGCTGGATCAGGGTGCCGGCCAGCCCGAGGGCTATTCCTGCCAGTACCGCAGCAAGCATCCGCGGGCCGCGCCAGACCCAGGCCTCGTCCCATTGTGCGACGCCCGCCCAGCGCCAGCCATCGAGCCCGGGCGACCAGCCCATGGAAACCACCACCGTAATCAGTAGGAACCCGGTGAGCACGGCTGAAACCAGCAGGATCGGACGGCGTTTGGGCAGGAATCCGGCCGGGCTGGAGGTCTGTCCTGGCATGTGATGGGTATTCCGGAAGCCCTGAAGGGCCAGCAGGATGATCGGCCCGCCAATTAAAGCCGTGGTGGTGCCGGTGGGAATCAGGGAACCGTCGCCCCAGGTGGACGCCCAATGGGCCAGGGTGTCCGCCAGTAACAGCAGACCACCGCCAAGCAGGGTGCTCCAAAGTATGCGCCCGCCGAGAGTGCGGGCGCCCAGCAGCCGGGCCAGCACGGGTGCGGCAAGGCCAACAAAGGCAATCACGCCCACCCGGCTTACTACCGTCGCGGTCAGTAGAACCACAAGGAACAACGCCAGGGCCCGTACCCACGCGACCCTGGCACCCAGGGAGCTGGCGGAGGTCTCGCCCAGTTGCAGTAATTGCAGTGGCCGCATCAACAGCAGCATCAGGGCCACCAGGATCACGACCCTGGGCCAGAGATCCGCGAACGGTTGCCAGTTGTTCTGGACCAGGGAGCCGGCGCCCCAGATGAACAGGTTGCCCAGCCACTCGCCCTTGAGCAACAGGAACGCCATGTTGGTGGCGCCGAGGAAGAAGGTGATCACCAGGCCGGCGAGGATCACGGTGACCGGGGAAAAGCCCAGCCGCCAGGTGAGGGCGATGACCATGACGATGGCCAGCAGGCCGCCGGCAATGGCAGGCAGATCCGGGCTGAAGGCGAGCAGGCCCGGGAAGAACAGAGAGGCGACGGTGACGCCAAACTGGCTCCCGGCGGCGACGCCGAGGGTGGTTGGTGAGGCCAGGGGGTTGCCGAGGATCTGCTGGGTCACGGCACCGGCAAGCCCCAGCGCCGCGCCGACCAAGACTGCCATGGCCACCCTGGGTGCCCAGCTGAAGTGCGCCAGCACCGACGCGTAGATATCCGGATTGAAGGTCCAGAAAGCACTGAGCAGGGCCATCGGGTCCAGCTGCTGCAGCCAGGGCAGGGCACTGGCCAGAAGAGCACTCAGCCACAGGAGCGCGGCCGCCACCGGCAAGCGGGCGGGAAGGATCGGGCGCTGGGCCGGGAGGGTGGCAGTATTACTGTACATTACCGGAGCCTCCCGCCAGCAGACTGTCGGTAATCTGGGTGGCCAGCCGCTTGACCGGGTAGATGCCCCCGAAAGGCCACGTGGCCTCCACCTGGTACACCTGGTCCCGTTGCACCGCCGGCAGGTAGGTCCAGAATGGACTTTCGCCAAGAGTATCGGTCAGCCCCGGCGGTGTCGGTGAGATCACTACAAGCTGGGCTTCCGGAAACGGCGCAATCGCTTCCAGACCGACCACGGAAAACCCCCAGAAATTCCCCGGGTGAGGCCAGGCGTTGGTCAGCCCGAGGGCTTCGAGCGCAGTCTGGTAGAGCCCGTTCGGGGCATAGATGCGCACATGTCGGGCGTCGAGGAAGTTCACCAACGCTACCGGTCGCTCTGTAATACCGGCTTCGGCAAGTCGCTCCCGCTGGTTGGCGAGGGTCCGTTCGACATCCTCCACCACTGCCTTTGCCTGAGCTTCCCGACCCAGCATCTCGCCGAGGGTGATCAGCATGTCCCGGGCTTTGGTGTAGGGTTGCGAGCCTTCCTTGTACACACTGGCCACGTAGGTGGGGGCCAGTCGTTCGAGCAGGTCGGCAGCGGGGGCCATTTCGGCGCTGGTCACGATCAGGTCTGGCTTCAGTTCGGCAATGGCCTCCAGGCTGGGTGCCACCCGGGTGCCGACATTGCGCACACCGCTGTCCGGCAGTGCTGGCTCCCTGACCCAGTGGCTGTAACCTGCCAGATCGGCCACCCCCACCGGGGTGACTCCGAGCAGCAGTAACGCCTCGGTCGCGGCCCAGTTGAGGGCGACGATGCGCTCGGGGACCTTGTCGAGGGTGAGTGTTCCGTTCTCATGCTGCCAGGTGCCTGCTGTGGCGGGCATGGCGAGTGTGATTAACAGGAGAAAGAGGCCGGCCAGCCCCGTGGATTTAGTGCACATAGGAAACCCACTGCCCCGGAGCCCGTTCCATCACACCCATGGGCACGCCATAAATGGTCTCCAGGATGCCGGAATCCATGATGTCGGAGGGACGGCCATCGGCCACCAGTTGGCCGGACTTGATGGCCACCAGCCGGTCACAGAAACGGGCGGCCAGGTCCACGTCGTGCAATACCACAATCACGGTCAGCTCCCGCTGCTCCGCCAGGCGGTGCACCAGACGCAGGGTTTCCACCTGGTGTTTTACATCCAGCGCGGAAATGGGTTCGTCCAGGAGCAGGCAGCGGGTCTGCTGGGCCAGCAGCATGGCAATCCATGCCCGCTGGCGCTCGCCACCGGAGAGGGTATCCACGGAGCGATGGGTGAACGCTTCAAGGCCGGTGTCGGCAATGGCCTGGTCGATCAATCGGTGGTCTTCCCGGTTATAGCGGCCGAGCGGTCCCCGCCAGGGGTAACGGCCGAGGGCAACCAGTTCGCGCACCGTCAATCCGTCCGTACCCGGTGGATGCTGGGGCAGGTAACCGACCGTACGGGCAAATTCCCGTGCCCCGGTGGTGCGAAAGGACTGGCCGAGAAGGCTGACGGTGCCCTCCGAGGGAGCCTGGTGCCGGGCCAGCACCTTGAGCAGTGTCGATTTGCCAGAACCGTTGTGGCCCAGCAGGGCAGTAACTTCCCCCTCCTGAAAACCGATGTTGATATTGCGAAGAATGGGGGTGTCACCGATACGGACACCCAGGCTGGATACTTCGAAGAACGCCGACATGCAGACTCCCTTGTTCTGAGAGCCTGCAGGTTAATCTAAATACGAATTACTATCAATAATGATATTGTGTTCCGGGATCACACCTGCCCGGTCTGGACGCGCCATTGGGCCCGGTAGGCGCCGTCCGTTGAGAGCAGGGTTTCGTGGTTGCCCTGTTCGAACACCCGGCCGTTTTCGATCACGGCAATGGTGTCCGCATCCACGATGGTGGACAGACGGTGGGCGATCATGATCACCGTGCGATTGTGGCCGATCCGGCGCAGGGAGCGCTGGATGGCGGCTTCGGTTTCGTTGTCCACAGCGCTGGTGGCTTCGTCCAGCACCAGGATCGGCGGGTTCTTCAACAAGGCACGGGCCAGGGAGAGGCGCTGACGCTGGCCGCCGGACAGCCGAACTCCTCGCTCGCCGACCGGGGTACCCAGGCCTTCCGGCAGGGCTTCGATAAAGGACCATGCTTCAGCGGTCTTCGCGGCCTCGATGATCTCCTCGTCGGTGGCATCGGGCTTGCCGTAGGCCAGGTTTTCCCGGATAGAACCTTCAAAAAGATACACATCCTGGCTGACCAGGCCGATGGCCCCGCGCAGGGACTTGAGGTTGATGTCCCGGATAGGCTGGCCATCAATGCGGATATCACCGTGGCTCGGGTCGTAGAAACGCAGCAGCAGCTTGATCAGGGTGGACTTGCCGGAGCCGGTGGCGCCCACCAGAGCCAGGGTGTTGCCGGCCGGAACGTGCAGGCTGATGTCCCGAATGCCGGCGCCGCTGGCAGCGTAATGGAAGCTCAGGTTCCGGAATTCCACTTCACCCTTTACCGGCTGTGCCAGGTCCTTGCCGCCTTCATCGCGCACATGCACGGGTTCGGCCAGAAGGTTGAGAATCCGGCGGGTACTGGCCATGGCCCGCTCGAACAGGTCGATGACTTCTGCCAGTCCGGTCAACGGCCAGAGCAGGCGCTGGGTCAGGAATACCAGCACGCCGTAGGCGCCGACATTCAGGGTGCCTTCCAGGGCCATCATGCCGCCGACGGTAAAGGTGGCCAGGAAGCCGGCGAGAATCGCCATGCGGATAATCGGGATGAACGCGGAACTGATGCGGATGGCCCTGCGGTTGGCATCCACGTAGGCCTCGCTACTGGCCTTGAGCCGTTCAGCCTCCCGTTGCTCGGCAGTAAAGCTCTTGATGGTGGCGATGCCGCCAAGGTTGTTGGCCAGACGGCTGGACAGGTCGCCGACCTTTTCACGAACGTCGGCATACAGGGGGCCGGCCTTGCGCTGGAAGTAGAAGGCGCCCCAGATGATCAGCGGAATCGGGGTGAAAGCCAGAAGGGCCACGGTGGGTGAAATTACGAAGAACACCGCACCGACGGCCACCACGGTAACCAGCACCTGGATCATGGCGTTGGCGCCGCCATCGAGAAAACGTTCCAGTTGGTTGACGTCGTCGTTCATGGTGGCCACCAGTTGCCCGGAGCTGCGCGCCTCGAAGAAGCTCATGTCCAGCCGCTGGGCATGTTCGTAGGCATCCTGGCGAAGGTCCGACTGCAGCCGCTGGGCCAGGTTGCGCCAGAGTATCTGGAACAGGTATTCGAACAGGGATTCCCCGGCCCAGATGAAGAAGGTCAGTACCGCGAGGATGGTGATCTGTTCCCGGGCGGTCTCGAAGCCGAGCCCGGCGACGAAGCTCTGTTCCTGGTTCACCACCACGTCGATGGCGACACCAATCAGGATCTCCGGGGCAATGTCGAAGAGTTTGTTGATGATGGAGCAGGTGGTGGCGGCAATGATCTGGCGGCGGTAGCCGCGGGCGTATCTCAAGAGCCGGGCGAGGGCGGCGAAGCTGTTGGTGTTGGTGTGACTGCTGGTGGACATTTCCGCTTTCTCCCAGATGGTTGGCCCGACATCGATGGGGCAGGGAGGTTAGCGGAAATGCCGGGCAATTAAAATAGAATCATTATCATCTTCTGGCGTTGCGCTGTAGCCATCGGTCGAGCTGGTCGGCGAATTCCTTGCGGTCGGTCTGGCTGAACGGGGCCGGCCCGCCGGTGACCTGGCCGGCGCTGCGCATTTCTTCCATGAAGTTGCGCATGGCCAGGCGTTGGCGAATATTTTCTTTGGTGAAGGCCTGGCCCCGGGGGTTGAAGACGTCGGCGCCTTTTTCGATAGCCTCGGCGGCCAGGGGGATGTCCTGGGTGATGACGAGGTCGCCTTTGGTCATCTGGTCCATGATTTCGTTGTCGGCGACGTCGAAGCCGTGGGGGACCTGGCGGCGGCTGATCCAGGGGCTCGGCGGCAGGGTGATGGCGTGGTTGGCGATGAAGGTGGTCTGGATTTGCCAGCGGGTGGCGGCGCGGCAGAGGATTTCCCGGATGGGGACGGGGCAGGCGTCGGCGTCGACCCAGATTGGCATCTCGTTTTTCCTTTGGTGTTGGTTTCAAGGCTAGAGTTTAACTGTTCTGGGATTGAGCTTGTTAGTGGTTGGCCGCGTATTTCTCCTAGCCTGCGATGGTTGGAGCAGGGCGGCTTTGGGGCGAGCCTCCCAAAAACCGCTACGAGCACGTCCATGTGCGCTTGTTTCAGGCCATCCCTGGCCTTCAACATTTTTGGGAGGCTCGCCCCAAAGCCACCCCAAACCTCACGATAACTCCGCGACTGCGGAAGGAGGGCGAACTGCCATGATCAGGAAACTAGTTCTTGGCCTCACTCTGAGCGTTATCACCTTTGCTTTTTCCTTGAATGCCTCTGCCAGCGACAACAACGCGGAAGCCTGGCAAGCCCTGCGAGACGGCCAGGCCATCCTCATCCTCCGCCACGCCCTGGCTCCCGGCACAGGCGACCCCGGCAATTTTGATCTGAACGACTGTAGTACCCAGAGGAACCTGAACGAGACCGGCCGGGAACAGGCGCGGGCGTGGAAGCCGTTTCTGGCAGAGCACGGGATTGAACAGGCCCGGGTGTTTACCAGTCAGTGGTGTCGGTGTCGGGATACAGCTACGGAGATGGACGTGGGGGAGGTGACGGAGTGGCCGTCGCTGAATTCGTTTTTCCAGGGCCGGGGCGATGGGCCTACCCAGACCCTGCAGACGATTGCCCTGGTGAACGAGCTGGAGGCGGGGTTGCCGGTGGTGATGGTGTCGCATCAGGTGAATATCACGCGGTTGGCTGGCATCTATCCTTCGTCGAATGAGGGGGTGATTCTGGCGTTACCCTTGTCGGGGGATCCGACGGTGTTGGCGCGGGTGGCGCCGGGGCATTAGGGAACCGGGGGCTGGGGTTTCTGGTATAATCCGGTTCTCATTCAATTAACAGGCAATGATAATGTCCCAGCTTCCCCCTTGCCCCCAGTGTGGTTCCGAGTTCACTTATGAAGATGGTGTTCAGTTGGTTTGTCCCGAGTGCGGGCATGAGTGGTCGGAGGCTGAGCAGGCCGATGCTGATGCCGGTAAGGTGGTTCGTGATGCCAATGGCAATGAACTCCAGGACGGCGATACGGTCACTGTCATCAAGGATCTGAAGGTCAAGGGCTCAAGTTCGGTGGTGAAGGTTGGCACCAAGGTGAAGAATATTCGCCTGGTGGAAGGTGATCACGATATCGATTGCAAGATCGACGGCATCGGTGCTATGAAACTGAAGTCGGAGTTCGTCAAGAAAGCCTGACGGGTTTTGTCCGTTACCGGGAGCTTCATGGAGAGAGCAGATGGTTGAAAAGGACCAGGAAGGGGTTTCACAGCCTGAGGTCCCGCCTCACAAGAAGCACGAGCTGCACCAGGAGCTTCCGGTGGATTTTCCGGATCCGTTTTTCCGGGGCCTGCACAGGGTTATCCGTTTTGCCATCCGGGTGTTGGCCGTCCTGATGGTGGCGGTGATTCTCTGGGGCGTGGGTGATGTGATCTACATCATCTACGATCGTCTGATCACGCCGCCTTTCCTGCTTCTGGATATCAACGATATTTTCTACACTTTCGGCGCCTTCATGGCGGTGCTGATTGCGGTGGAAATCTTCATCAACATCCGGCTGTATCTGGGCACGAATGTGTTCCCGGTTCAGTTGGTGGTGGCGACGGCGTTGATGGCGATCGCCCGGAAGGTGATCGTGCTCGATTTTGAAACCCTTACTCCCATGTATCTGATTGGTATCGCGGCAACCACGCTGGCGCTGGGATTGACCTACTGGCTGCTCCGGCAGGGTAACCAGTACCAGGAGTGGGATGACTGACACCCCGGATTGATCAATTGCCTCCTCTCGTCTAAACCTTAAACAGAGCTCCGTCGGGCCAGGGTAAGGAGTACGGGATGAGACAACGCCATGAATTTCATGTGGATAGCACCCGCTATCTGGATGACCACGGCAAGCCACTGGATGACTTGCCCGCCCTGGCCGGCGACACCGAGCGTGTCCTGGCCGCCTACCGCAATATGGTGCTGACTCGCACCTTCGATTCCAAAGCCATCGCCCTGCAGCGCACCGGCAAGTGCGGTACCTATCCCTCTGTGCTCGGGCACGAGGTGATTGGAACCGCCATCGGTCAAAGCATGGCGAAAACCGATGTGTTCGTACCCTATTACCGGGACCAGGCCGCGCATATGTTGCGCGGGGTGAGCCTGAGGGAAATGCTGCTGTACTGGGGCGGAGACGAGCGGGGCAGTGCGAACTGGGAGAATTGCCCGGAGGACCTGCCCATTGCGGTTCCCATTGCGACCCAGTGCTGCCACGCGGTCGGGGTGGCCTCGGCGATCCGGATCCGGGGCGAGGAGCGGGCAGTGGTCTGCTGCGTGGGTGATGGCGGCACCTCCAAGGGGGATTTCCTGGAGAGCATCAATCTGGCCGGTGCCTGGCATTTGCCGGTGGTGTTTGTGGCCATCAACAACCAGTGGGCGATTTCCACGCCCCGCAGCCTGCAGACCGGGGCCGAGACCATTGCCCAGAAGGCGATTGGTGCAGGCCTGCCGGGCCATATGGTGGACGGCAACGACTATTTTGCGGCCTCGGAGGCTCTCGATACCGCCCTGGAGCGGGCCCGTGGCGGCAAGGGAGCGTCCCTGATCGAGGCGGTGACCTACCGGCTCGGGGACCACACCACCGCCGACGACGCCACCAGGTATCGCACCGCCGAGGATCTCAAGCGGGCCTGGGAGAAGGATGGCGTCAAGCGCCTTCAGAGTTGGCTGCATGATAACGGCCACTGGGATGCGGAGAAGGAAAAGGCGCTGCAAACCGAGAGCAAGAAAAGGGTGGAGACGGCGGTCGAAGAATACCTGGCCGTGGAAGCAGAGCCGCCCACCGCCATGGTGGACTACCTGTTCGAAACCCTCCCACCGGCCCTTCAGGCCCAGCGTGAACGGATTGCCGCCAGGTACCGGGGAGGTGAGTCATGAGCAGGGGCGAGCTGCGTGACGTGACCCTGGTGGAGGCGGTCAACATGGCCCTGCACTGGGAAATGGCGCACGACGAGAACGTGGTGGTGCTGGGTGAGGACATCGCCACCAACGGCGGTGTGTTCCGGGCCACCGTGGGCCTTAAGGAAAAATTCGGGTTCAAGCGGGTGATGGATACCCCTCTGGCGGAAAACCTGATTGCCGGCACGTCCGTGGGTATGGCCACCCAGGGCCTGAAACCGGTGGCCGAGTTCCAGTTCATGGGCTTCATCTACGCCGGCATGGAGCAGATCGTCAGCCATGCCGCCCGTATGCGTAACCGCACCCGGGGCCGGCTGCATTGCCCCATCGTATACCGGGCGCCTTTCGGCGGTGGTATCCACGCCCCCGAGCACCATTCCGAGAGCACCGAGGCGCTGTTTGCCCACATCCCGGGCCTGCGGGTGGTGATCCCTAGCTCACCGCAGCGCGCCTACGGGTTGCTGCTGGCGGCCATCCGTAATCCGGATCCGGTGATCTTCCTGGAACCCAAGCGCCTCTACCGGGCGGTGACCCAGAGCGTCGAGAACCATGGCGAGGCGTTACCGCTGGACACCTGTTTCACCTTGCGCGAGGGCGATGACGTGACTCTCATCACCTGGGGCCCCTGCGTCATGGAGACCCTGCAGGCCGCCGAGAAACTGGCACACCAGGGCGTAACCTGTGAGGTCATCGACGTGGCCACTATCAGCCCCCTGGACCGGGAAACCCTGCTCTGCTCCGTCGCCAAAACCGGCCGTGCCGTCATCATCCACGAAGCCTGCCGCAACGGCGGCGTAGGCGCCGAAATCGCCGCCTCCCTCGCCGAAAGCGCCTTCCTGGACCTCCAGGCCCCGGTCGTGCGGGTAACCGGCTACGACACCGTCATGCCCTACTACCGAAACGAAGCCGCCTACCTGCCGCAGGTGGAGGATATCGTAGATGCCGTAGAACAGGTCATCGCCCTGTAGATGAGACCTGACTCGATGGCCGGGTCCACCCCCGGGGTTGATTGGGCACCGGGGTCTAACCCCACCTTCACAAAAGAAACCAGGGGAGTAAAAATGAAAAACTTCAAACTTCCAGATTTAGGCGAAGGCCTCCCCGAAGCCGAAATCGTCGAATGGCACGTCAAAGTCGGCGACACCGTCGAGGTCGACCAGACCCTCGTCAGCGTCGAAACCGCCAAAGCCATCGTCGAAGTCCCGTCCCCCGAGGCCGGCACCATCGCCAAACTCTACGGCGAGCCGGGCGACATCATCCACACTGGCGAACCGTTGCTCGCCTTCGAAGGCGAGGGCAGTGACAGCGGCACCGTGGTCGGCGAACTCAAAACCTCCGGTAAGGAAGACAAGGGCAAGGCCGGCGAGGAACAATTCATCATCGGTGCCGCCGCCTCCAGCAAACGCGCCCGTGCCAACCGGGCCACACCGGGCGTGCGGGCGCTGGCGGAACGGTTAGGCGTAAACCTCGAGCAGATCAAAGGCAGCGGCCCCGGCGGGCTGATCACCAACGACGACGTCCACCGCCAGGCCAGCCACCAGAAAAAACTGGGCGACGCCGAGCCCCTCCGGGGCACCCGCCGAACCATGGCAAAGAACATGGCGCTGTCGCATGCGCAGGTAGTGCCGGTTTCCATCTTCGAGGATGTGGACATCGGCGCCTGGAAGAAAGGCACCGACATCACCATGCGCCTGGTTCAGGCCATCGGTGCCGCCTGCGAAGCCTGCCCCGAACTCAACTGCTGGTTCGATGGCGACAATCTCACGCGGCGGTTACTGGAAGAAGTCCACGTAGGCATCGCCGTGGACACCCCCGATGGCCTGTTCGTGCCCGTGCTCCGGGACATTACCCATCGCAGCCTGAAAGACCTGAGAAAAGGCCTGGAGAACCTGAGGGAGGCAGTCTCTACCCGCAAGATTCCACCCAAAGAAATGCAGGGCGCAACCATCACCCTCTCCAACTTCGGCACCATGACCGGGCAGTACGCCAACCCGGTCATCATTCCACCGCAGGTGGCCATCATCGGATCCGGCAGGATCCGGGAGAAAGTCATGCCCGTGGATGGCAAACCGGCGGTGCGAAAGGTGTTGCCACTGTCACTGACCTTTGACCACCGCGCCGCCACTGGCGGGGAGGCTTCCCGGTTCCTCGGGGCTATGATGGAAGCGCTCTCCGGGGCATAAGACCACCAAGCTGCGACCATTTGCCGCACACTGCCACTTGGCACGCGTACCAGACCTTCCTATGCTGGCACTAACCGGTTTACCCATTGAAAGGATCCACCCGATGAAGAAAGGCCTGAGCATCCTGCTTCTGTGCATGGCCACACTGGCCCCCTCTGCCTTCGCCGCTGATTACCAGAGCGGTGATGTGAAGATCGAAAATCCCTGGAGCCGCCCGACACCGCCCGGCACCCCCATGGGCGTGGGCTACATGAGCATCACCAACAACGGTGACAGCGACATCACCCTCGTGGCCGCCGAAACACCCCGCGCCGGCCACATCTCCATCCACGAAACCAGCATGAAAGACGGCGTGATGCGGATGCAGCCGGTGAAGGGCGGCCTGGTGGTACCGGCGGGTGCAACCGTCGAACTCAAACCCCACAGCTACCACCTGATGCTGGAGAAACTGACCCAACCCCTGGCGGAAGGCGAAAACATCCCGGTAACCCTGGATTTTGAAGGCGCCGAAGACATGGCCATCGAGCTGGCAGTGCAGCCTCTGGATGGCGGCATGAAGATGGAGAAAAAGGAAATGGACCACTCCGGGCACCAGATGGGTGACTGACGCCAACCGCTGATTGGCGGATTCATTTTATCCCCCCCCCATCCTCCCAAGACCGGAGTTATGCGAGCCAAGGCGTATAACTCCGGTGTTCTCCTCCCAACTCTCTGGTTTCCCCGCACCTTTTGACCTCTTTCCCGGAATCAGGCGCCTTGATGTTGCCGCTGGCGTGATCCAGCGTTCGCAAAAGACCATCAAGGGCTTTCGGAATGCATGATTTAACGTTTTGAACTATATTGGATTTTTGGTTTCGTTCGTGAGAGGGCAGTTGGAGTTATACGAATGCGCGATAGGCGCCCGGAGTTTTGCGAACGTGTTCGTATAATTTGCTGTTAGGTTTTAAAATGGGTAAGAAGAGCCGGCAAGAAAGGCCGAGAAGGGATTATATCTATGCGACTACGAAGGGTGAGGTTTCACACCTGACTGTCCACTATGATCCCGCCCACGATAGGGTGACAATTGTTGATGCAGATCCCGACACTGTAAGGTTAGAAACTCGGTACGAGCGTCCTTCGTCCGGCAAGGAAAAAGTCGTTAACTCCATCGCAGCGCCTTCACTGGGAGCATCATTTAGCACGTTCACAACGCTTAAAGATAGTTTTGACTACCTCATTGCCATCGACACGAATACAAAGAAAATTGGCGACCATCAGTTAAGTGTTTGCGCGTCTTACCTTATTGAACAGCCATTGAAATCTTATGTCAGTGAAGTTCCCTTCGTTGGCGGTCCCTGCTACGCAATGTTGGATGTAAATGCAGCAGTCAACTCCGAAAGGCTGGGGTGGCACTTGGTCATCAAAAAACATTTTCGAGCGTCCCCTAATGTTCGTATAGGTGTGATAGTAGACTGTGAGCTAGGTGAGCACCAGGGCATGAACTCGCGAGCCGTTCCGTATTATGAAGGGCATTTCCTGCCCGAAAACGTCAGCCTAATTTATGCCTCTGATGCGTCAAGTGACTCTTTGGTAAACCAGATGATCCGCTATTGTGACAAGCTAGCAGCTCGGGCAATTAGCGAAATATCAGGAAAGATAGACGATTTAAAGAAGGCAAGAAGTCGGGATGATAACTGCGCTGCGTACGCATACTTCAGGCCCAGAAAACCTAACCAATAGCGGCACACGGACACGCTAAAGCGTGCCGGTGCGCACCGCGTTATGTGTCATAAGAGATGAATCATGTTTGAGGTTCTGTTTGTGAGCTCTGGGATTGCTTTTATCGGCGGCGCCCTTCTAATTTTTATCGGTCTTGGCTTTTTCTTATTCCGCCGCACTCAATTAACAAAACTATTTGCCAATCGCCCTGAATCCATCGCTCTGCTTACATCAATTTTTTTGGCTGTAGCGGGCTTCACCGCGCTACTTGTTGCTCCAGTGTACCAAGGCACGGAGACACGGACCCAAATATCAATAGAGCCTGCCACGGGGGTTACTTTCGGCGAGTCAACAACGGAAAAAACAACCAAATCGTTTGTAGAGGTTAACGGCATTGAAATCTTACCTCTTTTTATCGGCCCGGTATTTATCGCTCTGCTACCCATGCTATTTTTTAAGCTTAGAATCCGCCCCGCTGTCGAAGGCATCTGCGCGTTGCTGCTTGGTGGACAAGCAGCTATAGGGATGACAGGTTACGGCACCTTTTTCGGACCAAGTGGGTTAGTAATGGTAATAGCTGGCATCTTGGCGCTGAGATCAAACAATGCCACATAACCAGGCCAGTCACGGCGACGTCTACTACATTGCGGCTTCGCCTCCATTTCGCAGCCGCGCATGCTGGTGGCGTTAAAACAAAACACAGGAGGTCACATTCAACGGACCGCATCACAAACTCTCTGGCGGATTAATCTACTCTTTCTATCCCGACTCCCGAGCTTTGTCCCTGCAGGCAACTCCGCTCCTGAAGACTATCTCGCTGGCAAACCGTTGGTATTGGACGTTCAGTATTGTGAGTGTCAGGCCACCAAAACTGACAGGGAACCCTCTGTCCTTTTGCCCAGTTTTCTGAAAAAGTTCAGAGTCAGCGTCATATAAAAAGCATGCATGCACGGGTTTACTAGCTGGCCTATATTTAGGTCTATGTCTGCTCAGCCAGCTTTAGGTCAGTTTTCAAGCTCTGGTTCGCTGTTGCCAGGTCGACAACTCGGTTACGACCCTGTTTTTTGGCAGCGTAAAGCGCATTATCAGCACGGTGCAGCACCGCACTCCATTCACTGTCACCAGCACAGTAATGAGCCACCCCGAAACTGGCTGAAAGAGTCAAGCTGATATCACCATCAATGGTAATCTGAGTTGCTGCTGTTTTTGCTCTGAGTTGCTCCGCAACCTGTAATCCCTGTTCGGTATTGCTGTTAGGCAACAGTAAAATAAACTCTTCGCCACCAAAACGCGCCACCACATCATGCTGGCGTATTCTGTTTTTGAGAATAGCAGCAAAGTGCCTCAACACCTCATCACCTATATGATGGCCGTGCTGATCATTCACTTTTTTAAAGTGATCTAGATCGCACATTATAATGGCGAAAGAAGTACCCGAACGCTGCGCGCGGCTGAATTCAATATCACAACATTCGTCGAATGCCCGCCTATTGTAGATCCCCGTCAAAGGGTCAACCCGGGCTATTTCTGAGAGCTCATCCTGCAGTTCATCGGAAGCCATCCATATAGTGCAAAACGATGATAAAATAACCAAAAACTCCCCGGCAATAATCGCCAACGCACTAAGCAACCCTGCATTCATGAAATCATCAGGCGGTATTTCATAAAACGACCAAAGCAAACGGAAAATAAAGAAGGCGCCCACCAGCAAAAACATGGCGATAAGCATTTTGGCGGCCATACGGTTATGGATTTCACGGTGTTGCAACAACCCGCTGGCACCAATAAAGCAGGCGGCTGCAAAGGCGATAGAGAAAGCCTGTATTCGCTGGTTTACATCTGGAATATGAAAGGTATAAAAATACAGTACACCTGCAAGCATCACCACCAGTGTCGGGCTCAGCCAACGCTCAAAACGCAGAGAGATACCGAGAAAGTTAAAAAGTCCTCTGTAGATCAGCACTACACCCATAATGATCGCGATGTTGGAAATCACTATGGAAGCAAAATCATAAATAAAATGACGCAGGCCGAGCAGCACACAGCCACCACCAATCAGAAAATAACCTACACCGATGGTTTTTATACCGGGGAACTTGGCATGCTCTCTGGAATAAGCAAACATACCAAGACCGAAAACCAGGCTAAAAAGCATCAATGTCAGGCTAAGGGTGCGAAAATCAAGCTGAATAGACATGGGCTTTCCTGTAAACGTACGGCAGCAGCGCCTTGCAAAGGAATATTGTAGCCTTTAACCCAGCTCCATGCAGACTATAAATGGGGGGGATTACCGTGGCACGGAACTCATCTCAGAATCGCAGTCTGAAGATTCTGAGCTTTTGCATCACGTCGAAATTTACTGCTACAAAGGCGAGAAATTCCAGTGCTGAGTAAGGCCGCTTTAACAAATGGGGAAAACCGGGACAGACCTATTTTGTGCACTGAAATTGCACCCAACAATTAGTTTTAGTTCGCCTTGGCCTGGCTTTGTCGAAAATGGTCTTCAGCAATCTGTTAGGGCTTCTGGTTTTTGGCGTTATCAGCCCATTTCGAAAAATATCTATCAAACAAGAGCCATCAAACAGCTATGACGAGACAGACATTAAGCTTGACCCGGAAACCAAATAAAGACGCTAAACCAGTGGCTAAGGAAGCCGAAGCTATGGTTGAGGTTGAAGGTGAGGCTGATCCACAAAAACGTTTTTTAAACGGTGTGGCTATCAATCCAACGCCGGGGATTCGCCTGGAGTCAGGTTCAGAAAAACTCACGGTGCGCGCGATGGATTTGATCACGCCGATTGGAATGGGGCAGCGAGGTTTGATAGTTGCACCGCCGGGGTCTGGAAAATCGACGATTTTAAAAGATATTTGTCAGGCGGTGGGAAAGGCGTATCCCGACATTAAACTTTACGCGTTATTGATAGATGAGCGACCCGAAGAGGTGACTGATTTCAAGCGTAGCGTCCCGGCTGAGGTACACGCTTCTTCTTCGGATGAAAGCTATGCTCATCACGCTCGCGTTGCCGATGAGCTTCTTGATATCGCCCGCCAACAAGCTGGCGAGGGTCACAACGTCATGATTGTGATTGATTCTCTCACGAGGCTTGCGCGTGTGCACAATGCGGAGCGAAAGAGCAGCGGTCGTACTATGTCTGGCGGGGTTGATGCGCGAGCGATGGAGATCCCGCGGAGGTTGTTTGGCTCTGCACGAAACCTTGAGAATGGCGGCTCGCTTACCATTTTGGCAACCGTTTTGGTTGATACCGGCAGCCGTATGGACCAGGTTATATTTGAGGAATTTAAAGGCACGGGGAACATGGAGCTGGTTTTATCAAGAGACGTTGCGAATCAGCGAATCTTCCCCGCGCTGGATATTTCAAAAAGCAGTACACGCCGTGAAGAGCTGCTGTTGGATCCGAAAGATTTGGACAAAATAAGAGCGTTGCGCCGAGCGCTTAGCGGTCTCAAACCGCTAGAGGGCACAAAAAGGCTGGTTGAGCTGCTTGAGAAGTACCCCACAAATGCCGAGCTTCTGAAAAACCTCCCCGGGACGCCCATCGATTGCGCATAACCCCCTCTTTTGGGTTGGTCCGAAGGATGAAGAAGCCTAACCAGGCAATGGAAGGAGCTCTAATGACTGATCATTTGGGTTCTTGTCTGTGCGGCACCGTGAGTTTTGAGGTAAAAGGTGATTTCGACAGTTTTTACCTGTGCCATTGTCTGGCAAGCCCAAAAGAGAAGCTACGGCCGTCACACCCTGGCATTAACCGCACGGAGACATCGTGAAGTATTTTGCCTACGGATCAAACATGTCACTCCCAAGATTGAAGGCGAGGGTCCCCAGTGCCGAGAGAATCGGTATGGTCACGCTTGTCGAGCATTCTCTCCGGTTTCACAAGTTGAGTAGAAAAGATGGTTCGGCAAAATGCGACGCGCTGTTCACCGGGAATCCCGATGACTACATCATTGGTGCACTGTTCGAAATACCGGTTTACGAGAAAGGCCCGCTGGATAACGCCGAGGGGTTGGGTTTCGGCTATGAGGAAAAACGGGTTACGGTAACGGATGCTCAGGGGAATTCCCTTGAAGCGTTTACCTACTATGCAACCGATACCGATCCGTCCTTGCTGCCTTACTCCTGGTATGTGCATCACGTCATCTACGGCGCGAGGGAAATCGGGGTTCCAGCCGACTATCTCGATACCGTGCTAGCCACAAAAAGCCGGGAAGATCCCGATAGAGAAAGAGATGCCAGAGAGCGGGCAATATACCGTTAAAAAATCGGTTCGCCCGTTGCCTTGACCGCATAGAACAGACAGTCACTCTTCGCGATAACCGGGTTGGTGGTAATCATGAAGGCTTTGAGGGCCTGGGCGGGGTAGATCTGCCCATTCCTGACCCGAAGAACCTGTTCCATGTTCTCCGTCCGGTTGTGGCTGATCGCCGTGAGTATGCCAAGGCCTTTTTCTCCAACCCATCCCAGAGGCTCGTCCGGGGAAACAATTCCGAAATTGCGGTGTTCGATGTCTGGCGGAAAGGTGAGGTCAGCCTGACCGCTTGGCTCAAGGCGGTATTCGATGGTCGCTTCAGGCGCCAGCTCCACCCGGATCGGATTTCGCAGTACGGCGACGTCCCACTCCGCTTTTTCCAGCGACAACACGTCGGGTCTTGAGGTGTACCGAACGAGTCCCTCGTACGCCAGTTCATGGGCCTGATCATCCTCGGCCCCGCCACACTCGATGGTTACCGTGGGTACCTCCTGTTCTGAATATTCCATTAGTGCTCCCAGGCGAAGATCCGTCATGATGAGGCGGTCGGTGAAGAGGGAGGTTAGCGCCTGATGGGCAGCGTCATTGGTGATGGTCACAGCGAAGGCAGGGCCTGTGCCTGAGGTGTTGTGCACGTCCAGCAGGCATTCAGGTTGCGCCTTGTGAAGCTCTGCCAGCATGGCTTGTGCGATGGCTCCTTCCTCGCCCTCGAATGGTTCCTTGAAACACCGGTTGAGGTCGCGTCCTTCGTGCAGCTGGCGAAATGAAAATGCTGGTGGAATTTTTGCGGGATAGACGCCTCCGAGCAGAAACAGCATGTTGACCTCGGGCGTGTGCTGCTCAATCAGCCACCGGTGAAGCGCAAACAGACCCGAAGGCTCGTTGCCGTGAAGAAGCGTTGCCATGGCCCGGGTACGGGAGCGATCCCGACCGGCCACCCGAATCACCGTGGGTTTGCGCAGTCGGTCCAGCCACTCAAGGGGGGAGCGCCCCAGCGTTTGGGGTGACGGGTTATTGAGATACTCAAGTACGTTCGAATTGCTCACGGTGACAGTGTCCATTCATGGAGCGGCAGGTTTTTTTTCTGGTTGGCCATGTAACGAAACAGCATAGTCCTGAATGCCTCATCGGGGCTCAGGGACCTGAATAAAGACTCGGTGATATGGCGCTGCCACCGGGCGCCGGACATGGCGGTTTCAATGCGGCCTTCGATGATTCCCAGCAGACGGTGAATTTCCGCCTCGTCCACGGCTGTTTGTTGCAATGCCTCCCGGGCGCGGGGCAGCAGCTCGCGGGCCACGGTTAGCAGGGGCGTATCCTGCAACTGAACCTGATCCTTGTGCGGCCAGATGATGTCTGCGCCGATACCGTCTTTGGCGGCGCGGTAGAAATTGTGTTCGGTGTAATGGAAGGGGAGTATGGACGTCAGATGACGGATGTCATCGAGCACGGCCAACGCAGCCCCGATCACGAACAGTCCGTTGGCACACATATCGACGGCAGTCGGACCTGCCGGCATGGAACGAATCTCGATGCGCAGATGGCCGCCGGCGGAGTCATCGTAGATGGCCCGGTTCCATGGCCAGGTGGTGCCCTGATGCAGGCGCAGTTCGGAAAGTTTTGGCACCTCGCCACGATCAATCACCGCCATGGGATCTTCATCCGACATCAGTGGAATGATCGGCGGATACAGCGATGCGGAGGCCGCAAACAATTCCCAGGCGCTGTGTATCCAGCCGTTGCCATAATAGACCCGTGGCGGATGGCGCCAGGTTTTGCGATTGGGGGATCGGCTGTCGATGGATTGCTTGAACAGGGCAATCCGGGTTTCGTCCCAGAGGTGGTGGCCAAAGAGGCTGGGCGAATTGCTGGCCAGGGCCAGAACAATCGGCGTGACCAGCTGAATTGAATTGAAATAGTCGGCGAAACGGTGGGCGGGCACACGCCAGTGCAGCTGGAACGAGGTATTGGCCCCTTCCATATAGACGTCGTCGGCCTCCAGGTTGATGACATCGTTGCCACCGATATGGATGCTGAATGGCTCGCCCCGTTGCTTGAGCAGCGCCCTGGATAGGGCATGATAGCGGGGCTCATCCGTCATCACATGCGCGCCCATATCGGACTGGCGAAGTGTGGGCAGAATGCCGATCGGTACCAGCTCCCCATCCAGTGGTGCGGCGTGCTGGTTGATTCGCCGGATGGCTGCGAGCAGCTCACGCTCCGTCCTGGCAAACGGATCTCCCTTGAAAGCCTGGGGGCTGAGGTTGTATTCGAGATTGAAGCGGTTGAGCTCAACGGTCAGTTGCGGGTCCTGAACGCTGGCGGCGATTTCTGTGTTGATGGGTTGAACGTTCAGATCACGGTTTACGATGTAGAACTCGACCTCGGCTCCGATGGAACTCTCTCCCTCACCAAAGCCGGGCCGGTCCAGAAGACGAGTGAGTGCCGTAAGGTCGGTCCGGACCTTGGCAGCAAACCGTTCAAACTCTTCCGGCGCAAATTCTGTTGTTTTGATCGACAGTCCCACGGTAAGTCGTCTCTAGCACTGACTTACCTTGATAGTAGTGGAAGATGCGCCCGGCACCAGCCCTGGTTACGCAGACTCTCAGGAATGGATTGTCCCTGGCGTTTTGCCGGTGATCATTTTCTTGCCTTGAAGCAAAAATGGACAGATCAAGCTGTGAAAGAATCACTCTTGAGCTATCCTGATGTCCGAAACTGACACAAAATAGTGACAGCATTCCCGCTATAGCTGAGTTTTGATAACGGAGTGTCCCTTGCACATACTCGTCACCGGTGGCGCCGGTTTTATTGGCTCCAACATTGCTGAATACCATCTCAAACGGGGCGACAAGGTACATGTGGTAGACAACCTCAGTACCGGCTCGGAAGCCAATGTCGCCGCTTTCATCGGAAATCCCAATTTCCGGTTTGACCAGGCGGACATCGTCACCTGGGATGGCCTCGACACGGCCGTTGCCTGGGCGGACCGTATCTACCATATGGCGGCGGTGGTGGGTGTGTACCGGGTGCTCAGCGAGCCGGTGGGTACCATGGCCACCAACATCGCCGGCACCGAGCGTCTGCTACGGTCAGTGAACCGTGACAGCTGGGCGCCGCAGGTGATCCTCGCCTCCAGTTCGGAGGTTTATGGCCCGCACACAGAACCGAGGTTGACCGAGGACGACTCCCTGATCATCCAATCTGGCGCCCCCCTGCGCTGGAACTATGCCATCAGCAAGCTGGCGGACGAGGGCTTTGGCCTGGCCTATGCCCGGGAACACGATATTCCCGTGATCATCGCCCGTTTCTTCAATACCGTGGGACCACGGCAAACCGGCCGCTACGGAATGGTGGTGCCCCGCTTCGTCCAGAAAGCCGTGGCCAATGAGCCGATTACCGTGTTCGGAGATGGCGAGCAGTCCCGCTCCTTTTGCGATGTGCGGGATACGGTCGTCGCGCTCGACCGCCTGGCTTCCATGCCGGATCTGCCCAACGGTGAGATCGTCAACGTCGGCAGTGATCGGGAAATCAATATCAATGAGCTCGCCCGGCTGGTGATCGAATGCGCCGGGAGCCGCTCGACCATCAAGCATATTCCCTACCGGGAAGCCTATGGCGCGGAGTTCGAGGATATCCGCCACCGTCGCCCTTCGCTGGAAAAACTCCGCCGGCTCACCGGCTTCGAACACGCCTGGACCCTCGAGGAAACCCTCAGGGATCTGATCAACCGGGCCCGCGAACAGATCACCGAAGGAGAGAAGTAGTATGGCAACCGCGCCCTGGTTCGTCATCGGTCCCAGCACGCTGGTTGCCTTCATCGGCCTGATGCGCGGGCCGGACAAAACCCCGCCCGAGAGCTCGGAGGACTGGCACGATGCCACTGTGGATGTGGTCATTCCAGCGCTTAACGAGGAGCAGAATATCCTGCTGGCTCTCAGTTCCATCGCCCGCCAGAGCCTCAAGCCCCGCAAGGTGGTGCTGGTGGATGACGGCAGCACCGACAGGACGGCCGAAGTTGCCCGTGCCTTCGGCGAGGATCTTGGCCTGGACCTGGAAGTGATCCGGCGGGAAGAATCGATCGGCAAGACCCCGACCGTCAAACGCGAGGCGAGGGACCTGGATGCCGATGTGGAGGTCGTCCTCGATGGCGACACCTTCCTGGAATCGGAGAACTACATCGAGCGGCTGGTCCAGGAAATCTATAAGGCCCCCGGCGTGGCTTCGGTCTGCGGCGTGGTGCAGCCGATGCGGGAAAAGGACCGCCGCACGATCAGCGATGAGCCGCCCCTGAAAGGCTTCCTGGAGAAACACGCAAACTACGTTACTCCGCGTCCCGGTGCCTGGCACCGTTTCAACCGGGCCATCACCAACTTCTATCGCGGCATTCTCTATACCTTCCTCCAGCGCTTCGTGTACCGGGGCCAGATGACCGTGTTCGGCAGCATTATCAATCCCGTGGGGTGTGCCGTGGCCTATCGCCGCGAATACCTCAAGGAGCTGTTCGATTACTACGAACCAATCCTGGGGGACGACCTGACCAACTCCGAGGACATCTTCATCGGGTTTGCGTTGCTGAACGAGGGTTACCGCAACGTACAGCTGCAGGATGTCACGGTACGCTCACTGGAGCCGGAGTTCCCCCGGCTGGCCCATCAGCTGTACTTCTGGTCTTCCAGCTTCCTGCAGAGCTGCTACTACTTTGACGGCCTGTTACGCAGCCCCTTCAAGGGCTTCCGCCGCTATCGCCAGAAGCATGAGGCGAAGCAGTATGAGGAAAAGCATCCGGATACCCGTGACCACATCCACCGGCGCGGTGAACCGTACCGGCAGCCCTGGGGGCAGGGGTACACCAAAAAATACGGCCGGCCCATGGGCTGGGCGGTCTTCATGGCGGCGCTGGAGAAGATCGCCTTTCCCACGGCCCTGCTGATCATGTTGATTCTCCAGTTATGGGAGCCGTTGCTGATTACCTTCCTCGCCGAGATGACACTGGTGATCCTGATCCTCATGTTCAATGCCCCGGGCCACCGGTTCCGGGCCTTCTGGGAGGCCATTGCGGTGACTCCGCTACGCTACGGCAGCCTGCTGTTTGATGCCGTCAACATCGGGCGCTTTGCAACCGATCTCTGGATTACCCGTAACCGGAGGTGGCGCAAATGAAACAACTCGTTGCCGGATTGCTGTTGTCGCTTTGTGCCGGTGTGCTGACGGCCGCCCCTGCCGTGCCCGAGGCGGGTCTGAAGGCCGAGATGGCCGGGGAGTGGGAGAGTGCGCTGACGGTCTACCGGTCGGTGCTGGAGCAACAGCCCCGACGGGTGGATCTCTGGCTGCGGATGGCCGATATCTACCATCGACTGGAGCGCCCGGACGAAGCGATTGACGCCCTGGAGCAGGCCACACAGCTTGCCCCGGACGACGCCGCCCTTGCGTATCGTTTGTCCCGCGCCTATGCCATGGCAGACCGCCCCCGGGATGCCCTGGAGCAATGCCTGAACGCGGCGGGGCTGGAGCCGACCAACGTGGAGTACCTGCATGCCTGCCTGCAGCAGGCCAACTGGGCTCGCGATCGCGCGGCGGCGCACGCCAGTATCCAGTCACTGCTGGAACTGGCGCCCGGCGACCAGGAAGCCCTGCGCAGCCGGGCGCTCTGGCACCAGTGGATGGGTGAGTACCCGGAAGCGGCCACCGCTTATGACGACTACCTGCAGTACTTTCCGGACGACCACGATGCCGCCGTGGCCCGGATTCAGGTATTGAGCTGGGCCGGCGACCGGGAAGGCGCCACCGAAGCCCTCGCGGAGTACCGGACCCGCTTCGGAGACACCGACGAGTACCAGCGGGCCAAAGCCCAGCTGCTGCTGCAACGCGGTCGGTTCTATTCCGCCTCCGATCTGCTCACGCCCCTGGCAAAGCGCCACCCGGACGACTACGACATCCATTTTGCCCGAGTTTTGGCCACCCGCGCCTCCGGCCAGCCCTCCGAAGCGCTGGGAAGTCTCGCGGTGATGGAAAAGCTGAAGCCGGAGGAACCGGAGACCCGTGAGGTTGGCCGGGTAACCCGCGCGCCCCTGCGTTCACTGGTGGGCATCACCGGCGATCATCAGTTTGACGCCGATGACATCCGGATCACTACCGGTACCGTGTTTGGTGAACTGGCGCTGACCCCGGAGACCCGCGTGCTGATGGGATACAGTGCCCGCCGGGTTAGCACCCGGGAGGATTCGGAATTCGAGGCGGACGACGGCGACCGCAACACCATGGATTACGTCGGCTGGGTAGGTGCCCGCCACCAGCTGCACCGCCGCCTTGAAGTGGAGGCGCGGGTAGGCCGCGGCAATATCGAAGGCGGTGGCGACTATGGCCATTACCGTCTGGAGGGCAACTGGTATCCCCACGACGACCTGATGCTGCAGCTGTCCCGGGAACGCTCGCTGTATGCGCTCTCGCCCCTGTCGGTCTCCCGCGAGATTGTCGAAACCGAAAACCGCCTGCGGGTTGTATGGCATCCGTACCCGCTCTACCAGGTGGAAGGCTGGGTCAGCGCCTCGGACTTCTCGGACGACAACAGTCGCCTGGAGTTCTACCTGGCGCCCAGCCGCAACGTCTACCAGAGCGGTCCCTGGGGCGTAAACCTGGGCCTTTCCGCCCAGCGCTTCACCTTCGACAAGGACCTCGACAACGGCTACTACGACCCGGACTACTTCAACCGCTTTGCCGGCACCGCGCTCTTCTACTGGAGCCCGAACGTGGATGACTGGGTAGGCCTGCGTACCAGCCTCGGCTGGCACAAGGACGACACTTTCTCCAGCTACGAATTCGGTTCGGATGTCGAACTCGAGGCCCTCATCGGCCGCTACCGGGACTGGCAGTTCCACGGCCGGATCGCCTATGCCGACCGGCTGCAGGAAACCGGCCGGTATTACGGTACCTCCCTTCACCTGGGTGTGATCCGGCGGTTCTGACGATTATCTATCTTTCCCTGATGGGGTGCTTCAGGCGGAGTTATGCGAACGCGATCATACAATTAGCTGTTAGGCGGCATTGCCAAGGCACGACACGTGGCATCATGGACATAGACACCAAGACCAATAAGCTGCTGTTGTGGTGCGGCATACTGTCCGGCCTCGCTTACATTGCCGTCGACCTCATAGCAAGCTTCCTGTATCCGGGCTACAGTCTCCGTGGACAGGCCGTCAGTGAGCTGTTCGCGGTCGGCGCGCCCACCAGTCGCTGGGTCGTTCCGCTGTTCAGCCTGTCCAGCGTGCTCCTGTTTGCCTTCGCTGTCGGCGTGTGGCGCACCGCTGATGCCAGGCGCCTGGTCCGTGTACTCGCGCTGACGTTCGCCGGCTCCGCAGTCGTCGGCTTGCTCATTTGGAATGTCTTTCCGATGCACATGCGAGGCGCCGAGCGAACCTTCACGGATACGATGCACCTGATACTGGCGACCAATCCGTTCGTGCTGCTGAGCCTCATCCTCGCGATCGCCGCATTTCGCGGTGGACTTCGCATCTATTCCGCGGTAACGGTTATCATCATGCTGGTGCCCGCTATCTTCGCATTCTCCTATGCGCCAGCGTTGGAGCTGAACGAACCGACGCCTTGGCTGGGCGCCACCGAACGCCTCGCGCAATATGGCTACTTGGCATGGCAGATGGTGTTGGCGATTGTCTTGTTGAGGAGACAGGATCGTTCCAGTGCGGATGCCCCGTCCTGTTGAAAGGATGTCCTGCCTTGGCGTTAGGCCTTTAGCGACCCCATTAGCACCTGTAAGGAAATCTACGCAATGGACATCCCACGCATCTTCAACATTATGGAAAGTGCGCACCGCATCCATAACCCGTTCACACCCGAAAAGCTTGCGACTCTTGGTGCAGCCCTGCATCTGGAATCGGGTACCCGGGTTCTTGATATTGGCAGTGGCTCTGGCGAGATGCTGTGCACATGGGCACGTGATTACGGTGTCATTGGCACCGGTGTCGACATGAGCCAATTGTTCACTGAGCAGGCTATACTTCGTGCCGAAGAACTGTGCGTGGACCATCAAGTCCAGTTCATCCATGACGATGCGGCAGACTATGTCTCGGACGAAAAGGTCGATGTGGCGGCCTGCTTGGGTGCTTCCTGGATCGGTGGGGGTGTCGCCGGGACGATTGAGCTTCTGGCGCGGAGCCTAAGCACTGGCGGAATCATCCTTGTCGGCGAGCCTTACTGGCGGCAATTGCCACCCACGGAAGAAATTGCCAAGGGTTGTCTGGCGACCGCAATCTCTGACTTCCTTGTGCTGCCAGAACTGGTCGCATCTTTCGGCCGCCTGGGTTACGACGTGATTGAAATGGTTTTGGCTAATCAAGACGATTGGGACAGATACGAGGCGGCCAAATGGTTCACTATGCGCCGATGGCTTGAAGCCAATCCCGATGATGAATTGGCCCAAGAGGTGCAATCCAAGTTGATCTCGGAGCCTGAGCGCTATGCTGCGTACACACGCGAATATCTTGGCTGGGGAGTGTTCGCGCTGATGCCGCGGCTCTTCCTCAAGCAGGCCTGAAAAGCCATCGAGCTACCTCAAGGATTCCGAAACGACCATGGAAATGTTCAAGAAACGCTATGCGAAGGGAGAGATTGCGCGAGAGGAATCCGAATAAGGGAAAAAGGACCTTCAAAGCTGACTGGGACAATCCGTATGAAAGACATCCTCGATGCCCAACGGCAACACTGGCAAAAGACTTTCCTCCAGAAGCCTGAAATATTTGGCAACGAACCGAGTCAACCAGCCCGGACCGCTGCGGAATTATTCGAGAAGGAAGGCAAAATCAGGATTCTTGAGTTGGGCGGTGGACAAGGACGGGACACGCTGTTTTTTGCCCGCTCAGGTTTTCGCGTTCATGTGCTCGACTATTCAGACATCGCGGTGAATACAATCGCGGAAAAGGCTCGGCGCCTGGGATTGACTGAGTCGGTCACTGCCGTACGACATGACGTCCGGGAACCGTTGCCTTTCGACGATGAATCGTTCGACGGTTGTTATTCGCACATGTTGTACTGCATGGCTCTGACTACGGCTGAGCTGGAATTCCTCTCTGCGGAAGTCAGGCGAGTCTTGCGTCCCAATGGCCTTCACATTTATACCGTCCGGCACACCGGCGATCCCGACTATGGAACGGGAATCCACCGGGGTGAGGACCTGTATGAAGTCGGTAGCTTCATCGTTCATTTCTTCAATAAGGAAAAGGTTGAGCGTTTGGCGAAGGGGTACGAGATACTGGGTGTAGATGAATTTGAAGAGGGAAAGCTTCCCCGAAAACTATTTCGCGTCATCCTACGCAAGCGATGACTTCTGGCGCACAATGTCAGCTCTGAACAAGAAGTTGATCAGGTAATTGCTCACAATCCATTGTTCTGGGTGGGGCCTTCTGATGAGCCAGGATAACCAATCGCAGCATTATTCGGGCCGAAAACGTTTAATAAGTAGCGGCAACGCTACTAGCGGAGTAACCGGTCCGGCTCGCCGCTGATCTCAAGTATGGTTTTCCGTGCGCGGTCCCGCAGCTGGACCGCCGATTTCCAGTCATCGCCTTCGGGCTGGATCGGTTCACCAATGACCACGCTCACCGGCCCGGGCCTCGGATTCCAGCGGTCCGCGGGAAGCTTGCGCCGCGTACCTCTGATGGCAAGAGGTATGACCTTTTCTTTCAGCACCGTTGCCGTCATGAATGCACCCATGTGGAAGGGTCGCAGGCCCGGTGCCGCATCGAAACTCCCCTCCGGGAAAAATACCAGCCGGCGGTTTTTGGTGTTCGCGGCAATCCGCCTTGAATCACTTACACTGCTCTGAGCGTCTGCGCGATCCACGGGTTCAATCCCCATGCGCGTCAGAAAACGCTTCAGGCCGCGAACGTTCATCAGCTCCGCCTTGGCAATGAAGCTCACCGGCACGGGAATCAGTGCGGCCAATACCAGGGAGTCGAGGTAGCTGGTGTGGTTGGAAACGATAATACAGCCCTTCGGAAGTTTCCTGAGTCTTTCGGCTGCCTCCACATTCAGCCGGGTTCCGGTGAACAGGGCCAACAACCTGGCACCCCAATGGGCTATCTGCCAGCGCAGCGGAAGACCCGGAAGGACATTGACGAGAAGCCATACCGGTATCGAAATCACGCCCAGCACCGTCCAACTCCAGGCTGAATAGAGCCAGCGGGCAGCGCTTTTCAGGCTACGCTGTCCTTGCTGGCTCCAGGTGCCACCGATCAGCCTGGCCAGCTGCCGCCACACGGGCTCGCTTTTGCGCTCAAGTTCATCTCGCTCATATCGGAGCCGGCAGTCGTTGCGCCGCAGTTTACCGCTGGAGGTCTTTGGCACTGTGTGGGGACGAACCATGAGGACCTCATCCACCTCTATGCCCAGGGAGTCCATAGCGATGCGGTGGATTTTTTCTTTGATTTCGTCGAGTTTTTTCTGGTCCCTTTCACGGGTCTCGGCGACCACTATCAGCCTTTCCCCTTCGCTTTCTCCCATTCCCGATGCAAAAGCCACAACGCAGCCGGCCCGGACCAGTTCAAGCTCGCCCACAGCCTCCTCGATTTCACCTGGGTAGATATTGCGGCCAGCCCGGACGATCAGGTCTTTGTTTCGACCGGTCAGGTAGAGTTCGCCATCGGCGATATAGCCCCTGTCTCCGGTATTCAGCCACTGGCCGTCAAAGAGCGCTGCCGTCTTGTCTTCATTCCGGTAATACCCCCTGGTCGCCGAGGGGCCGGTGAACTGCAGGTTACCCTCCTGTCGTTCGCCCAGTTCGTTGCCGTCATCATCCACAATCCGGATGTCATGGTTTGGAATGACCTTGCCGCAGGACACGAATCTGAGGGCGGATTTGTCACCGTTGGGAACCGGTTTTGCCTCCCCGTCTTTCTGGAATCTGTCCCGGTCAATGTAGTCGATGACGGGCTTCCGGGACTCCTCGGGAAAGGTCAGCGCCACGCAGTTCTCGGCCAGGCCGTAGACAGGTGCCATGGACTCGGCCCTGAATCCCCACTTGCTGAAGCGTTCGATAAAACGTGCCACCGTATCCGGGCTGACCGGCTCGGCGCCGTTGAAGGCCACACGCCAGGAGCTCAGGTCCAGCCCTTCCATGTCTTCATCATGGATTCGTTTCAGGCAGAGCTCGTAACCAAAATTGGGAGACGGCGAGAGGGTGCCGCCAAACCTGTCAATGGCCCAGAGCCAGTACTGGGGCCTGGTGAGAAAAAGCAGTGGCGACATGATTGCCAGATGCAAGCCATACCAGAGGCTGGACAGACAGGTGCCGATCAGCCCCATATCATGGTAAAGGGGCAGCCAGCTTACGAACACATCACCCTGATCCACCTGGATCACCTCGTTTCCGGCGCCTATATTGGCGAAAATATTGGCGTGGCTCAGGGATACGCCTTTGGGGTTCCCTGTGCTGCCTGAGGTGTATTGCAGGAAGGCAATGTCGTCGCCTTGGACCCCCGTTACTGGCCGGTCCAAGGAGTTTGCCCAGATTTCATCCAGCGTCAGTACATGCTTAAGGGACGGCACCATGCCTTTGACCACGGCGGCGAGCTTTTTGGCTTCTGGCACGGTGATCATGACCCGGGGCTGTGCATTGTTGAGAATCGCGGCCTGTCTTTTCAGGTGCTCTTCGATCTCTGAGGCCCTCATGGGCGGATACAGGGGAACAGGTATGGCGTTGGCATAGAGGGCGCCGAAAAAACCGTAGAAGTAGTCGTGACTGGTGGGGAGCATGAGGGCTATTGTGTCCCGCAGCTCGATGTCGTGCTGGAACAGACCATTGGCGACTCTCAGGGCGCCTTTGTGAAGATCCCCGAAGGTTAGGGATCTCACATCATCGTAGCTCTTTATCCAGTGAAGGTAGGTGCGATGAGGGTGCTCCCGTGCATGCCAGCTCAGTGCTTCCTGCAGGGTTTCAAAATCGGGAACGGAGAAATGGTCACGGTTTTCATTCCCGGCGTCGAGAGCGGCTTCGGTCTCTTTACCTCCCGCCCGGTGCCTTTCGGATTTCTTCTCTGGTTGCTCGCCCTTGAGGCGCATGACCTCATCAAGAATGTCACGGGGTGTGTCCGCCTCGCTGAGGAGCTGTTCCGGCAGCTGAACCCCGAATTTCCGCTCCACCGTTACCAGCAATTCTGCGCGGGTCAGGCTGTCCAGGCCCAGATCGCTGTCGAGCCTGCTGTCCATGGTGACTTCGGGTTGCCGCCCCCGGTTTTTCGGCATCGCCTCGGCCATGGTTTCCGAGACAGCATCTGCCATGTCTTCTTCCATGCTTCGTTGATTTCCCGGATGCGCCATGGTCCCTCCAGACACAGGGTTCATTGACGATTATAGTTAAGAATGGAGCATGCTCTTACAAGACCGCTTCAGTCCGGGGATGGTGGTTTCTTTTCATGGTTTGGTTCATTGGTATTGGTATCAAGCTATTCAGCATGGGAAGAAATCAAGTACAGATTCGGAACAGATGATGGCTTGTATAAATCGAGGCAAGGAGCGCATTCTGATAGCCGTGACGTTGCCGACTACTTTGGGCTGCGCCAAGTTATCGAGAAACGGCATGAGAGGAAGGGATGAGATGAAAGCACTGACTATTCGGTGGCAGCGCCTGGTCGATGACCAGGGGAGAACCTGCGACCGCTGCGGCGCTACGGAAACGGCTGTAGAGGGTGCAGTTCACAAGCTTCGGCGTGCCCTCAAAGAACTGGACATAGACGTCGTTCTGGAAAAACATATGGTTGATCCGGCCACATTCGATGAAGACCCGCTGCAATCCAATCGGATCTGGATTGGCGGCAAGCCGCTCGAAGAGTGGTTGTCGGCAACAACTGGCCAAAGCCAATGCTGTTCGACCTGCGGTGAGGCGGAGTGCCGAACGGTGACGGTCGGCGGAGAGACCTACGAGGCCATTCCTCCTCAACTGATCATAAAGGCCGGACTCATGGCGGGCGCACAGCTGCTCGACGCCGAATTCCCGGAAGAGTGTGGCCCTGAAGCATGTGCACCGAAAGATAGCGGTGGCTGTTGCCCCGCATCGTAGTGGTAGTGGAGCAACAATGAAGCTTTCCGTAAGATCGTGGTATTCCGGCGTGCTCTGTTTGTGTTTATCCAGTCTTGCGAGCGCCGAGTCTGAACCGGTGTTTGCTTTGTGCGCGCCTTACGTGGAGAAATCTTTGGTGGGCGAGCCGGCAGCCCAGGGCGGGTGGCCGGTTTATATCGGACTGACGGAGGCTGGAGCCGAGAGCTTTCAAGCATTCACCAGGGAAAATGCTGGAAAGACAATCCGCATTGAAGCGGGTGCTCGCCAGTTTGCCAGATTCACAATATGGATGCCTCTTGATAGCCGTAGGCTAGGCGGGCATTTTGTTTCCCGGGAAGAAGCTCTGGCCTGGCAGCGGATTCTGGAAGACGATTTGCCATCAGGTCCGTGTGGTGTCACCTGAGGAAATACTCTGGCCTCCGTGCAGTAGCCAATGACTGGCGCCTGCTCGCCGTCCTGTGGCATGGCTACTTTCTGATTCTCGTTCTAACGCTCGTCTCCGGTATTTGCCCAACACGGCAAGTGGCTGGGTTCTTCCTGGCGTTGCCGGTTACCTCGGTGAGTGTTCTGGCGTGGATCAACGGCAATCCATTTAACGGGGCTTCATTCGCCCTGATAACTGTTGCTCTGGGGGCGATTGCTGCGGGTTGGTCACGGCTGCGCGTGAAGGTCGCGCCAATTCAGCTGGCTGCGCCCGGAGTTCTGCTGATTTTGTTCGGATGGATCTATCCACACTTTGTGGAAGACGCCCGGTAGAAACACCGCGTATTGCAGCGGATAATGGCTCGTTTGCGCCGGCTGTTACGTACATTCAAATCCTTACCCGGCAATGATGAGACCATCCATGAAGCTGCTTACCATCAAAGATGTCATCCTGCGGATTGTCGCCATTATCATAATGGCAGAATTCCTGGTGATGCTGGTTTTACGAGCTGTCCCCCATAACGCCAGCACATTCACCGAGGCGGTTCTGGATGCCGCGGCACTCGCCTTCCTCTCCACTCCGGCCATCTACCTCTGGGTTATCAAGCCTTTTGTGTCCGCCAGAGATGATGCCTTGGCCAGAATCCGCCATCTGGCGAATGTTGATCCATTAACCAAGCTGGCAAACCGGCGACTATTGATGAGCCACCTGGAAAAGGCTTTGGCCGGCAGCATCCGGCACAAGGATCACGGAGCGGTGCTGCTCATGGATCTTGATGGTTTCAAAGCGGTAAACGACAGGTATGGGCACCCTGCCGGCGATGCATTGCTGGTTGAGGTTGCACAGCGCCTGCAGGGGTCAGTTCGCACCGATGACGTCGTGGGGCGACTGGGTGGTGATGAGTTCATTGTTCTGCTGCATCGCCTCGGAGCGAGTGAGGATGAGGCGAGGGAGAAAGCGTTGCGCGTTGGTGAAAAATTAATCAGCATTGTCGCCCCTACCGTCAACTTCGAGGGACAGAGTTTGAGCGTCGGTGTGAGTGTCGGGATTCGTATCATCGGATTTGAAGAAAGGGACGCCGAGGTTGTCATGGCTGATGCCGACACTGCCATGTATTCCGCAAAACAGAGAGGTGGAGGGTGCGCCGCCTTTTTCGGGAGTTGAACCTGACAGCTTCCGGTCAGCTATAGTGATCGGTGAAGACTGATCACAAGGAGGCAAACATGGCTGAAGTTATTCTGGAATCCACCATCACCTGTCCCGAGTGCGGTCATCAGAAAATGGAAGTGATGCCGACCAATGCCTGCCAGTATTTCTACGAGTGTGAGTCCTGTAAGGCGTTGCTGAAGCCGAAATCGGGTGATTGTTGTGTGTTCTGCTCGTTCGGCACCGTGGCGTGCCCACCGGTTCAGCAAGGTCTCTTTGCGTGTGGAGGGTAATGCCATGGATTATGATTTTCTGGATGAAAGTGGGCAGATTCTTCGTGAGGCTGGCCGTCTCGGCAGGATTGACCCCAATGTGATTGAATTTCTTGCGGCACCCGGGCGCGTGGTGACGTTCCGCATTCCGATGAAAATGGACGATGGCAGTTTCCGGGTGTTTGAGGCCCACCGTGTACGATATAACGATGCCCTCGGGCCGAGCCGGGACGGGACGCGGATTTCCCCCGATCTCGACCTGGATGAGGTGAAATCGCTCGCGATGATCATGTCAATCAAGCACGCTGCGGGCCGAATTCCGGCCGGTGGCGGCAAGGGTGGCATCGTGGCCGACCCGCGTGAATTGAGTGATAGGGAGTTTCAATCACTTTGCCGTGCCTATATCCGCTACCTGCGTCCGAGAGGGCAGGCTTACGATGTACCCGGTGCGGACATTGGTACGGATCTGCAAACCATGAGCTGGATGCTGGACGAATACGAGTCGGTCACCGGCTACCATGAGCCAGCTGCAGTTAATGATAAACCACCTATTCTCGGCGGTTCTCTGGGGGGCTTTGAGGCGACCGGGAGTGGGGTTTTCGATGTGTTCAGGGAAGCCGCCGAGCAGGCCGACTTTGATATCGAAAATGCCCGTGTGGCGATCCAGGGATTCGGCCAGGTCGGGTCGGTGGCGGCGAGTATGTTCTACGAAGCCGGCTGTGATGTTGTGGCGGTTTGCGATAGCCGTGGCGGCGTTTATTCGAACGACGGGCTCGATATTCCGGCCCTGCTGGCACACAAGAAGTCCACGGGAAAAGTCTCGGACTTTGCCGGCAACGAGCCGATGACCAGCGAATCGATGCTGGAATGTGACTGCGACGTGTTAGTGCCTGCCTCGGTTCAGGGTGTGATTACTGCGGACAACGCGGACCGGATACAGGCCCGTATGGTGGTCGAAGCCGCCAATGCGCCAACCACGTTGAAAGCGGATGCGATGTTGCTGGAAAGGGGCGTCATCATTGTTCCGGATGTGCTGGCTAATGCCGGAAGCGTGCATTTGTGCCAGATGGAGCGTAGCCAGGGTCTTTCCGATAATTACTGGGATATCGATACCATCAACCACTTGCGACAGGAAAGATTGGCAAGAAGCTATCGGGAAGCCGTGAATACTGCGGCTGAACACCAGGTGAAATCTGTCCGGCTGGGCGCATGGATTAATGCGCTCAAGCGGATTGAGGAGGCGATGCACCTGCGTGGCTGGTGTTAGGTGGGTATGGCCAGGTCAGCTCCACCGGTGGGTGAGCATTTGAGGTCCGGGTTTTCCTGGCCGATCAACTCCAGTGCCACGGCGGCATTGCTGACCCGGTCGCGCATCATCTCGTTGTGATAGCTGTCCGGGTTCCATGGTGAGTACATGGTTTCCTCCGATGGACCCGGCTCGATTTTGAAATAGCAGGGGGCCGCAACCCGGGCGATCTCGGCAGCCTCGTAGAAACGCACGAAGCCTCCCATGGACTGGACCAGGCAAAGGTATACATCCATCGGGATCTGGATACTGCTGCGGATGGCCGAAAGCATCGGCAGGCTCAGGTCGGCGAGGGGGTTGAAAGTATCCGCCCCCAATTGTTGGGCCACATGCGCACCTGCCGGGTTGGCCTGGCCGGCAAAGACTGACAGCTTGAAGATGACATCCTTCGGAATGACGCCCTTCTGGCGTAATTGGTTGACCAGCCACAGCACGCCTTCATCCGTAACCAGAAAACCACGAAATCCGGCATTCATGCAGCGTTCGAGGTCTTTCAGCCAGTGCCGGACGGAATCCATGCCGCGCAGGCGCATGCCCGAAACGAGACCCTCGGAGGTGGCCATTTGTCGGCCAGCATCCCAGCTGCGGCGTGGGCCGGGCGTCATCACCACTTCGATCTTCTGTTCTCGCGCCAGCCGCGCAAAGTCTTGCAACTCCGACTGGGTCAGATAGGTGGCGCCACCGACGGTCGCAATGATGCGATGTACCGGTACTTTCTGGCGCTCCGCCTCTTTGATCATCGCCTCCAAGGCGGAAACACGCTCGACTCCGGAGATTTCGATGCGGTAGTGGCCGCCATCGGGGAACCGGAGTCCGGATGATGTTAGTTCGTTGTTGTCATGAGCCGGTAGACCGAGCTGCTCGAGCGCTTGTTCCAGATTATCCATCACTGCCTCTTGTCCTCAGTTGTATGGGCTATCCTTCACTATTAGCACACCACACTGGAAAAGGTGGAAAACGGAGGTTCCCATGGCACTGAGTAGCGCCGAACTGATTAACGATCCTATCGGTTGTTACCCGCAGGCGACTGTGGCCTGCTTCGATCCCAGTCGTGGCGAACTGCCACGGAGGCAACTGGATGAGGTCCGGACACAGGCATTTCTCGAACGCCTTGCCGCCGCCGGGGCTCCCGCTGCACTCATCGCATCATCCACCGGCCAGGGGCACCTGCGCACCGTGCATGAGTTGGCCGCCTGGTTTCGTTGCGCGGCGGAGGCGAGCACCCGCGATATGCTGCTCATGGGCCTGCTGAGGCCCGAGGACGGGATCGATGCCAATAAGCGGCTATTAGACCTGCTGGCCGACCTTCAGTATCCGGTGGCTTTTGTACGCCCGGGAACCGACCTGTCCAGGCAGGCCAGCGATGAGCAGGTGAGTGACAGCCTGGCGCCGATCATAGCAGCGGCAGCAGATCGGGGGCTGGCCATCGGGCTGTATTCGATTTCTGATGTCAGTGGCCTGCCGCTCAGTGCCGGATCCGCAGCGCAACTGCTTGGTTGCGATGGCGGGCAACACATCGTCGCCGTGAAAGTGACCGAGACTGATTACGAGGCGAGCACCGCACGATTCCTGGCGCACCCGGCGCTGAGTCGCCTGAAGATTGTTCAGGGCTGGGATCCCCACCTGAGCCGTGCCTTGAGGGATGGTCGGCGTTTTGATGGTGAAGGCCGGCAACGTTCCGGGATCACATCGGGGCTGATGTCGTTGGCGGTTTACCAATATTTGCATATCCTGGATGCGGCCGCCGACGAGAACTGGGACGAGGTAGCGGCGGCCCAGGATTCGACCGATGCGATTTTTCGCTCAATGCAGGACGATCCCGGGCACTTTGCGGACCTTCAGCGTGCCAAGTTCATGATGGGCCTTGGGCATCCGTTAACAGGGCAAGTCAGCGACGATCAGGTCGAGCGGGTTTTTGAGGCACTTGAGCATTTGCCCCGAAACGCCGATCGGCAACGTATTGCCCGCAGCCTTGATTTGATGGGGGATGGACCGTTTCATGATCGACTTTGTCGTTTGCAGGGCTAGATTCTTGCTGTTCGGTCGTTATCAGCGTCAATAGCACCCCCCACCGCAATCTCGTGCTAGCCTTTCAGGACAGACCACCATTCACGAAGCTCTCTCGTGAAAAGGGGATTGTCATGTTACGGGGCAGGCCTGGATCGTCCGGGCGCTCTCTTTTGACCAGGAGAATGGCACTCGTCTGGCGCCTGTTTTTGCTGTGGTTGCTTGTGGTTTCCTTCCCGGTCCATGCTGTCAGCGCCCAAACCCCAGATAGTCGTCAGGCTGAATTACGGGCATTGGCCGATACGCTGAGCGGCTGGATCATCGAACGGACCGGTTATTCGGAAACGGAGCTTCCGGACATTCAGTTCAAAAGCCAGGCAGGACTGGAAGAACTGTGCTTTCCCGGATTTTCCCATGATCTTCTACCCAGCATTCGGGGCGCCTACGATGCCCGTTCGGTGGTTGTCTATCTGAATACCGATTTCGATTCCGACAGTCTTCTTGATATCAGTTATCTCCTGCATGAGCTGGTACATCATTTCCAGGTTCAGAATGTGCCCAGCAGCAACCGGGCCTCAAAGGCGGTCATGGAAGCCAGGGCACTTCGTATGCAGACGGAATGGCTGGAGCAGAAAGGCTTGACTGATGCAATGGAACAGTTGGGTGTCGACGAAAAAACACTTCGTATCCTTGAAGCGTCGCCCCGATAAAGGCCAGCGGTCCAGTTCCGAAAACACGCGCATGAAATCAGACATATATTGTTCGTGTGTGCTCATATTTTTCGATTACCATTCGGATTCGGGCGGGCCGCTCGCTCAATCCCGGCGATCAGTTTATGTTTGCGGTCAGTAAACAATGGCGCCGGCGAACAGGTCAAAGGAAAGACGGACGACAATCGATCATGAACGCACTTGAACTCAAGATCCCACCCCTGCTGCTGGTTATTTTCTTCGGAGGGGCCATGTGGGCAGTCTCTCGCCTTCTGCCGGCCGGTTACCTCACTATTCCCGGCAAGCTCTGGCTGTCCGCAGCGGTTTTGGCAATCGGTGCGTGCATTGCTTTGCTGGGCGTTCTTGAGTTCAGGTCTGCGGGCACCACGGTGGACCCGCGCACCCCGCATGAGGCGGACGCTCTGGTGGTAAAGGGTGTGTACCGTTACACGAGAAACCCGATGTACCTGGGATTCCTGCTGATGCTTGTCGCCTGGGGGCTGTTCCTGGGCAGCGTATTCGCCGCTTTATTGTTGCCACTGTTTATCGTCTACATGAACCGGTTCCAGATCCTGCCGGAAGAACGGCATATGCGGTCCTTGTTCGGAGAGGCCTACGATCTTTATGCATCTCAGGTGCGGCGTTGGCTCTGAACCCCTGTGGGCGTTTGATTTGTAGACTGTTTTTCGGAGCTCGCACGATTGCTCAGCCGAAGCCCTGTAATCACGGCAATAACGCCCAGCCAGATCGTCAGTGAATACTGTTCCCGGAACCAGACCACACCAATGAGCAAACCGAACACCGCTGCTACCGCGCCGAGCTGGCTGAAAAACACGGGTGTCGCGCGTTTCTGGATCTCGAAGGAACAGAGGTAGGCCAGTGCGGTGAGTACACCCTGGAGGACAACCACTTTCACAAGGCCTGGACCGAAATCGACCGAGACCAATGGGGTGCTGGTCAGGCTGGCAAACAGGGCGAGCGAGACTGCGCAGGCGAGCAGAGTTCCTGCCGCCAACGTCATTGGGCTCGTGTGCCCGGGCCAAGCCACTGAGCGATAGATATTGCCGACGGATAAAGCTGCAGGTATTAGCAGCCCTGATAGAAACCAGATCGGGCTTGAATCACTCAGTTCGGAGTGGCGCTGTAGGATGATCCAGGCGCACGCCATTACCGCGATCAACAAACCGGTCAGCTTGCGCCAACTGCGTTGTTCCAGGCCCATCGAGGTTGCCATCAGGAAGGTAAAAATTGGTGGCAAGGCGTACATGATGCCGGTGAAGCCGGTTCCGAGTTTCGAGACGAGGAAGAACCCGGTCACATTGGGGATTGCGATACCCGAAAGACCGCTGATCAGGAAATAGGTCAGTAGTCGCCTGTTAAGCATCTGCCTGATCGGAGCCGATCTCAGCAGAAGAATCGAACCGGCAATGAGGGTCTGCCAGAAGGCGTAGGTTGTGGCGGGCATCCCCTGGGTCGTGGCGGTTTTCGATAGCGCCAGCATCAGTGCGATAAGGAAGCCGTTGGTTATCAAGAGGCTCCAGACAATTGCCTGGGGGAAGGGGGTTAGACGTTGAGCCAGAACTTTCATCACCCGCTTGCTCCGAAGTGAGAATAAATGAGTGCTGGCCCTGAGTGTGCCCTGTTCCATTGAATTGATAATCAGAAGAGATCGAATAATACTTATTCCAATTCGGAAACGGTTGGAGAAAGGGTTGTGGCCACGGACAAACTTGCCGCTATGAAGATTTTTCGGCGTGTGGCGGAATTGGGGAGCTTCACCAGAGCGGCGGATGATTTCGGAGTCACCGCTGCCACGGTGAGCAAACACATTGCATTTCTGGAGCAGGATCTCGGCACACGGCTGATTAACCGGACCACGCGACGAATGAACCTGACTGACGCCGGTCTGGCATTTCTGAAACGGGCTCAGACCTTGCTGGACGATCTGGAGGAGGCGGAGCTTGAAGCCAGGGGATTTCAGGCGGAGCCCCGGGGTACGATCCGGCTAAATGTGCCCATGTCGTTCGGTCTGACCCACATCACCGGTGCCATCGACAGTTTCCTCGACCGCTATCCACTCATCGACATTGATCTTCAGCTCAATGACCGAATCATCGACCTGGTCGAGCAGGGAGTTGATATTGCCATTCGGGTCCGCAGCGAACTCTCCGATTCCAGCCTGCGCGCGAAGCCGCTGAGGAAATCCCGCAACATTGTGTGTGCATCACCTGACTATCTGGCAAATACGCCGGAGATCCAATCGCCTGGCGATCTCGCTCGACATAATTGTCTGAGGTATACGCTCCACGACAGGCCCGGAATCTGGGAGTTGGGTGACGAGCAGGTCACGGTCAGCGGTAATTATCGAACTGACAGCAGCCTGGCTATCCGTCAAAGCCTGCTGCGTGGCCTGGGCGTGGGGCTGTTGCCGCGATTTCTGGTGCAAGAGGATATCGAGAGCGGAGCGTTGATTCCTCTTCTTGAGGATTATCCGCCTAAGGGTTACACAATCTTCGCCGTGTTTCCTCCGGGGCGCATGCAGTCGACCAAGGTCAGAATGCTGGTGGAGCATCTGGACCAGTACCTTGGCGATAGGCCTTACTGGGAATAACCCCGCTTGGTGGATTGCGCCCGGTGTGGCCATCGATTATTTCTGTTCAGGAAACAGTATTCTTCTTTTTAATCGATTTATCGTATTAACTTGCTCATCTAAATTAACCCCTCCAATGAGCGGGAGCTCCGTCGGGTTCCCTGTATGTCGGCCCTGAAATCGCGGGATGGAGGCGGTTTATGAATATACACGAAGCCCTGGACTGGCGTTATGCCGTCCGTGAATTCTCAGCTGAAAAGCTGGATAACCAGGTCGTCGAGGAATTAATTGAGGCCACCCGAAAGAGCGCCTCCTCCTATGGGTTGCAGCCCTACCAACTGGTTGTGATCGAATCGGAGTCCGTGAAGCAGGTTCTGCTGCCGTATTCGTTCGGCCAGCAGAAGGTGGTGGATTGCTCCCACCTGGTGGTTCTGGCAGCTCATACCGACGTCGGGGATCACACCGTTGACCGGTACATCGATCGGTACATGAAGGCCCGTGGCGTTCCTTATGAGGACATCGCCGGATACGCCCGCCACATGAAGGAAGCGGTGGGGAGTAGAACGGATCAGGAGAAGCGCGAGTGGGCCCATCAACAGGCGTATATAGCCCTTGGCACGTTGCTGACGGCAGCCGCTGTTCTGAAGATCGATAGCTGTCCCATGACAGGATTCGACCATAGGGCTTATGACTAGGTGCTCGGCCTGAACGAAATGGGACTTGAATCCTCTGCCATCGTGGCGCTCGGCCATCGCAGTCCGGTGGATGAGCATGCCCGGCTACCGAAAGTGCGCTTTGATGATGAGGACATGGTGATCCGCATGTGAGCGCCTCCGCAGATCTCCCTATGCGGACGGGGGTAGGCAACTCTGAGCGTCTCAGCTAGAGTTCGGCTTTTTTCGCGATTGGGTTGTGACTGATGAAAAGCTGGATTTTCCTGGGTATTGCAATCGTCGCCGAGGTGCTCGCCACGTCCGCACTGAAGGCCAGTGACGGGTTCACCAAACTGGGGCCCAGTGTTCTGGTGGTCGGCGGCTACGCCATCGCGTTCTACTTTCTGGCGCTCACACTCAAGGCAATTCCGGTTGGCATTGCCTATGCTGTATGGGCCGGTCTGGGCGTTCTACTGGTGGCGCTGATTGGCTGGCTGGCGTTTGGCCAGCGGCTGGATCTGCCGGCGGTAATCGGGATGACGCTGATTGTTTCGGGAGTGCTCATCATCAGTCTGCTTTCGAAATCCAGTGCCCACTAGTGCGAGCAAACATGGGCCATATTGATAAGGTTCAGGTAGCCCCATGAAAGAGGATGATTTGGATACCCTGCTGGAAACCATTCCGGATGTACGGGATGGCCTGACCCGCACCGAGCGGATCATCCTGTATGTGTTGAATGAAACCCAGCGGGAGCTGAACGGCCGCAATGTGCCTACGGTAATGCTTTATGGTCGGGTACTGGAGTATGTGAATATCAGTGAGCAGGAACTCCACGTTTATCTGGACCGGCTGGGTGTCAAAGGAGACGGATAACGTTGGTTTACTACATCACTAAAGTGGCTGTGACCGCTGTCCTGGTGGTCCTTATCTCGGAAATCGCCAAGCGCAGCTCCGTGATTGGCGCTATTCTCGCTTCAGTTCCGCTGACTTCCGTCCTCGCCATGATCTGGCTGTATGTGGATACGGGGGATGTCCAGAAGATCAGTGACCTGGCGTCCAGCATCTTCTGGCTGGTACTGCCTTCTCTGGCCCTGTTCATTGCTCTGCCCCTGTTGCTGGGCAAGGGGATGAATTTCTATCTGAGCCTGATTATTTCAATTGCCATCACCGCATTGTGTTACCTGGTGATGGTGCTTGTGTTGAAACACTTCGGGATCAGTCATTAGCCCGGATTCAGCGGGTCGAATCGGTAGTAGTCTCTTAGAGCGTTGAACACTTTCGGCTGCTCGTGTCGCAAGTGCTCCGGCTGTTGGAAGAACGCTTCGGTCAGCACCGCGAAGAATTCCGCCGGTTCGGTGGCACCATACGGATCGAGCCAGGGCTTGTGGTGATGCTCAATGGTGTTTCGCAGGTGCTCATAGGCCTTCGTCATGGTCTTCTGCCAGTGTCTGGCCTGCTCGCCGCTGAGCGGAGGCGCGCCGTCGGCGGAGCCGTCCAGGTAATCCAGCTGGTGGGCGAACTCGTGGAGGATCACGTTATGCGGACTGTGGGAATCGTTGGCGGCATGCTCGCATTCGCTCCAGGCCAGCACCACCTGGCCGTGGCTTGAGGCTTCTCCCGCGCGCACTTCCTCGCCCTCGTGAACGATCATGCCATGTTCCCAGGCGTGCTGTACGCGGTACACATCCGGGTACACCAGGATGCTGCGGATATCGTCGTAGTGGGAGAAGGAGCGGCCAAGCAGCAGAAGGCAGGCGTGGCCGGCAATCGTCAGCCGAACACGTTCGTCCACTTCAAAGCCGTCGCAGCCGTAAAAGTCTTTTTCCGAGAGGAAAAGCTGAACGAAGCGTTCCAGGATCTCTTTTTGTGGTTCCGGCAAGCGGCGATAGAAGGGTACCTGCTGCTCAAGCACCGGCCGCCACTGCTCAGGAAAGGGCTCGCTGAGCTCGCGTTTGCGGCGCCAGGTCCGATAGAAAAACAGGTAGAACACCGAGACTGAAATCAGGATGACCGCAAAAACGGCAAATACCACGGGTGATGACATACAACTCCTGGCGGCTGGGCGTCGACTTAATCCCGATCATACCTGAAAGTCCCGGCACCCACCGAATACCAGAGGTCGAATCAACCAGCCGGTTGGGGACTCCGGGGCGGAGGCCGCCCCGGAGTTGTCGGTCAGGCCCGCTCGAGGGTAACGGGCACCGGTCGGCAGACGGTATTGCAGACCGGGGAATGGTCCCTGGCGAAGCTCAGCAGGTCATCCAGTTCCTCATCGCTGCAATCGGCCTCGATATCCATCACGATGCGGATGTTTTCATAGCCGATGGTGGCCTCATCATTCAGCGCCAGCAAACCTTCCAGGTTGATGTTGCCGGACAGTTTGGTGGCCAGCTTGTGGATGGTGATACCCCGCGCTGCGGCATGCAGGACCGTGGTGGTGGTCACACATCCGGCCAGTGCGTGCAGCAGGAATTCCACCGGGTTGGCGCCCTCGTTGTGGCCAAGCAGGACGGGCGGCTCGCCGTTGGTGAAGACATAGTCTTCGGTCCGGGATGTGTCCTCGGCGCCGGCGCCGTAGAAGCCGCGGATGGTGGAGCGGTTTTCGCCGCCGTTCACCCACTGGTTGCGGGCCCGGAATTCGAACTGTGCCAGAGCGGGATCGTTCTTCAGGGCTTCAACAGTCTGGCCCATTTGTACCAGATCGAGGCCGTTGCGGGTTTGGATGTGTACCTGGGTATTCATGTTCATTCACCTTGTTTCATTGTCGTAGGGATCCCCGGGGAAACCGGGAGGCGCTTTATCCGGCGCCTGGGTATAAAGTAAGGGTTTGGGGGCTGCGGGATCAGATGGACTTCTGACAAAAAGAGGGCATTCATGCCACGAAATGTCGGGAGGGCCTGAAAATGGGGCCGAAACAGACGAAAGTCCTGATTCTGGCGCTACCGGAAACCGCCGGGTCAGCGCTTTACGGGATGGTGGATGTGTTGAAGGCCACCGGAAATATCTGGCAGACCCTTGTAGGGGACGCCATTCCTTATCAACCCTTCGATGTCCGGATTGTGTCCATACAATCCGCGCCCTTTCATTGCGGCCACGGCATTCCGGTGGAACCCGCGTGTACCATCGACGATGAGCCTTGCGGTGAGCTTCTGATCCTGCCGGAAATCTGGCTCGGACCGGCGGAAGATATCGGTGGCCGGTATGAGGCCCTGATGGACTGGATCAAGCACCGTTATCGATCCGGCATGACCATCTATTCGGCCTGCTCCGGCTCGGTGCTGCTGGCGGAAAGCGGCTTGCTGGATCACTGCGAGGCGACATCTCATTGGGGTTACCAGGACCTGTTTCGAACCCGCTACCCGAAGGTGCATTTTCGACCGGAGAGCAACCTGGTCTATGCTCATCCCGGTGGCCGACTGGTGACAGCCGGGGGAACAACCTCCTGGCATGACCTGGCGCTGCATATCATTGCCCGTTATGTCGGGATCGGCGAGGCGCTCCGTATTGCCAAGGTGTATCTGCTGAAGTGGCATGGCGAGGGCCAGTTGCCGTTCACCGGGCTGGTTCGCCGGACCCATCACGCAGACTCTGCCGTACGCAAATGCGAGGAGTGGCTCAAGGAGCATTTCCGGGAGCCGGGTGCCATTTCCCGGCTGGTTGAGGCTTCGGCGCTTCCGGAGCGAACGCTGAAACGCCGGTTCAAGGAGGCCACCGGAAACTCCCTCATCGGGTACCTGCAGAACCTGCGTATCGAAGAGGCGAAAAGGGCCCTTGAGCATGGCAATCTGTCTGTGGAAGAGGTGAGCCTGGCCGCAGGCTACGAGGATGTTTCCTTCTTCCGCAGACTGTTCAAGCGCCTCACCGGTCTTACGCCTGGCGAATACCGGCGCCTGTTCCGGCCGCTGCTGGAGGAGTCGGCACTGACTTCGTGACGGGTTGGCTTCATGACAGGTTGGCTTTCTAGCAGGTGGCGCTTATGCTCATCACACATATTTCTCTTCCGGGAGTCGTTTTATGAGTCTGGCTGTTGCATTGCACCTCCTTTCCGCCGTGATCTGGGTCGGCGGCATGTTTTTCGCCTACATGGCCATGCGGCCGGCGGTGGTCGAGGTGATTGAAGCGTCCCAGCGCGGTGTACTCTGGTGCCATACCTTGTCCCGCTTCTTCCGGTGGGTGTGGGCGGCCGTGATCCTGTTGCTGGTGACCGGTTACTGGATGGTCTTCAGCGTGTTCGGCGGTATGGCCGGCGCCGGCTGGCATATCCACGCCATGCAGGGGCTGGGCATCGTGATGATGTTGCTTTATTTCCACGTATATTTCGCGCCCTTCCGGCGGCTCAAACAGGCCGTTGCCAACAAGGATCCCCAGGAGGGCGGGCGTCAGGTGGCGCAGATCCGCAGGCTGGTGGGTACCAACCTGATACTGGGATTGGTCGTTGTGGCGATCGGTGCCGGTGGCCGGTATCTCTGAACCAGGCGGCTGTTGATCGGAGATCCGGATTGATGTCACCCATACGCGAGAAGGCCATTGCGGGTCTGAAGGCCGGCGACTCCTTTACCATCACCCGCACCTTTACCGAAGAAGAAACCCTGGCGTTCGGCGAGATCAGCCGGGACCACAATCCGGTTCACTACAATGACCGGTTTGCCGGGGAAAAGAACCTGCAGGGCCGTATCTGCCACGGGCTGCTGGTGGGCGGAATGATTACCGAAGTGGGCGGCCAGATCGGCTGGCTTGCATCCGGCATGAATTTCCGGTTCCGGCGGCCGGTGTATTTCGGGGACACCATTGCCTGCGTGTTCACGATCACTGAGGTGGATGAAAGGAACCGCGCTAAGGCGGAGGCGGTTCTGTCGAACCAGCAAGGAGAAACAGTGATCGAAGCCTGGTTGACGGGCGTGCTGCCTGGCGAGCCTGAGCGCCAGATCATGGCGGAGTCGTCTGGCGTTTCCCGGGAAACGTCCTAGAATTTGGGGAAGGTCCGGGATCCGGGATGGAAGCCGGCCAAATGCAGGATGCGCCAATGAAACTGTTCATTGTGGACGACCATCAACTCTTCATTGATGGTATGCGACACCTGCTCGGTCATCTGGAAGGTGTCATTGTCATTGAAGAATGCAATCGGGCTGAGGAGGCAATCGAGAGGCTTGAGGCAGAGGACAGTTTTGACCTGGTGCTGGTCGATCTCGGCATGCCAGGCATGGATGGTCTGGCCATTCTCCAAAGGCTGCGGGAAACCGGCTCTGTCACCCCGGTTGTTGTCGTCTCCGCCGAAGAAGATATCGTCCGTATCGGAACCGCGCTCGAGCTGGGCGCCCTGGGCTACATTCCCAAGGAGCAGAGCGGGATCGACATGCTCCGTGCCCTGGAGCAGGTGTTATCGGGTGAGATCTATGTGCCCGCACCGGTTCGAGAGCGCCTCAGCCATTACCATTCCCGCCGTCATCCAGAGCATGGCACCCTGACCCGGCGCCAGATGGATGTTCTCGGGCTGGTCGCCAAGGGCTATTCCAACAAGCAGATCTCGGCCGCATTATTCGTAGCGGAACATACGGTCAAGGTCCACATCGCTGCCATTCTGAAAGCGCTCAATGCCAACAATCGGACCGAATGTGTGCATAAGGCCCGGAGCCTGGGTCTGCTGGATTAATCGATACTGGCAGTGTTGGTGAGCTGTCGCTGTATGAGGCTCCTGAGTCTGGCCGGGCTGACCGGTTTGTGAATCATCCTGAGACCGCTCCTTTCAACCTCCCGCAGCTGCCGGGAGCTGGTGGTGCCGGTGATAATGATGCCTGGTAACTCGGCCCCATATCGTCGCCTGAGGCTCCGGATGACTTCAACACCATTTTTCGAGCCCTCCAGACTGAAGTCAGACAGCACCAGGTCCGGTTGCTCCGGTGATTGCCGGAGGGCTTCCGCCAGGGATGACACGGCAGTGACCCTGAACTTCCAGCGCCTCAGCAGTATGTCCATCGCATTAAGCACATTCCTGTCGTCGTCGATGACCAGAATGCGATGTCCTGAGGCCTGCCAGATCGGCTCCGCAGGTTGCTCTTCCCTATGTTTCATCCTGGCCGGATCACCGTGTGGAATAGTGAGGCTGAAAACGGATCCCCTGCCTTCGTCGGAGCGCAGGTCCAGCGGCAGCTCCATCAGCTCACAGAGCTTGTGAACGATAGCCAGGCCAAATCCCAACCCCTTGTCTCTCTCATCCTCGTGGGGAGAGGGGTGTGCCTGTTCGAACTCCACGAAAACTCGCTCCCGTGCCTCCCGGGGAATGCCGATGCCGGTATCCCATACCTGGACAAGTGTCGAGTCCTCCCTCGGACGGGCGCTGATGAGAACGCCCCCCGAGCGGGTGTATCGAATGGCATTGGCGATCAGATTACGCATCACTCGCTCAAGAAGGCCCCGATCGACTCTCACTACGGCGGGTCGGGTATGAAGCCTGAGATCCAGTTCCTTCTGTTCGGCTTTTTCCCGGAATTCTTCCGATAGCTGAATGAGAAAAAATTCAATGTCGAAGTCCACCGGCTCCGGCTGGATAATTTTGGCATCGAGCCGGGAAATATCGAACAGGGCATCAAACATCCGGCGCATGGCATCCAGGGAGGTATCGATCCGGCGGAGAATGCGTTGTTCTTCCTGTGGGCTGCCCGCGCCTTTGAGTGCATCGAAGAAAAGCGAGAGTGCGTGCAGAGGCTGCCGGAAATCATGGCTCGCTGTTGCCAGGGTACGTGACTTTGCCTGAATGGCGGTCTGCAGTTCCTTGGATTTCTGCCTGAGCTGATCGGCAAGATCGGCGGTTTCGAAGCGAAGGTGCATTTCCGAACGCACGATGGAGTTGAGCTTTTTGGCAAAGCTGTAGGACGCCAGAATCGCGAACGCGACCATCATCGCCAGGGCAAACCAGGCGACTTCTCCGAGGCTGATAAAGTGTGCCACCAGAGCGCCCTTGATGGGCATGCCGTAGCTGTAATAGAGAGGCAGCCAATGGGTACCGGCAGAGATGGAGCCGATGCCCAAGATCAGGGCCATAGTGATCATGAATACCTGATGGGGCACGGACTCGGTGCCCGCAAACAGAAAAACCGCGATCGCCCACAGGGCTCCGAGGTAAACCTGTAACATAAGGAGTTTACAATGCCAGGGTTCGGCACTGGTGAGGGTGACATCCTGCTTCTGGTAGGCGGCCGTGAGCAGATAGCGGGTGCCAATGCCCGCGATCACAAGAACGAACCATCCTGAAAGCAATACCCGGTCCACCTGGTTCCACAGAACCAGAACAACGGTCAGGGGAACCAGGATGGTAATAGCAGCCCACTCACGCATCTTGTTGAAGTGAGGGGCCAGCGCCTCGAACGTGATGCGTTGCTCGATCTCCGTGGCATTCATGGGTGGCCGGTTACCTCAGCGCCTGTATGGTTCGCTGGTTTTCCTGGTGTCGTTCCACGAGAACCGAGAAGGTTTGCGGACGACACTGAACCCACCAGGAGCCGACAAAAGGCCTCTGGCGGTGCGGATGTGCCACTTCGCGACCGGTGTTAACGAATCCCCAGTTTGTTGCTTCATCCAGAAGCATGGCCCGTTCTCTGGAGAAAGCAAACGGTTGGGTCCTGGCAGGGCCACCACGGGGATCGCTGGCTTTCATGTTGCCACAGACCACCATGCCTCCGTCCGGCCCCGCGCCGGCAACGCCATAGACGTTGAAAAACTCGACGTCCCCGGCGTCCGCCAGCAGCTCGCCGACAGAACTGGTGGCAGCGGCCTTCTGCTCGGAAGAGAGGATGACCAGAAGTGATTCCGAATTATCGGAAGCAGGTGGGGTCAGTGATGCATAGCGCTGGGTATCGGTGCTCGCACAGCCGGTGATCACGGCAAGTGCGAGCAGTAAGGGTAAGGTTTTCATTGTTATCTCCGCTATTCCCTGTTCAGGCTCTGGTTGAGCCATCTCCCGGGGCTGAGATAGTCGCCGGGTCCTTGCGTGAAACTGCAATGAGCGTCACATTTCAAGTATTGGGAATCGGCGGTGGTTCTTGTATTACTCAAAAGAGCTAATTTCATGGCCCGAAACGAACAGACAAGGAAAGTCCTGTAACCATGGTGATCTACGCACTCAGCACTCTGATCTTGCTCGGACTTGCCGGACTGTCTGCCCGCCGCTTTGCCGATCACAGGGCAGATTGCCGGACCGTGGAGTCACTGGTCCGGCACCAACCACGGGATCCCGCCCGGTTCGACCCGGCCATGGTCGACCACCTGCCGGAACCGGCTCGGCGTTACTTTCGCTACACCATCGCCCCGGAAACGCCGCTGTATACCGTGGCAACGTTCTCGATGGAGGGAAAGTTCGGGATGGGAGATCGGGACTTACCAAAATACCTGGCGATGTCGGCCCGGCAGACCCTGGCGGCGCCGGTCGGTTTCATCTGGAGTATGAATGCGCGGCGCGACTGGATGCGGCTCTCAGGTTCGGACACCGGTCGCTGGACACGATTCTGGTTAATGGGATTGCTGCCGGTGGCCCGCATGGGGGGTACGCCGGATCATGCCCGTTCGGCATTCGGGCGCTACGTGGCAGAAGCCGTGTTCTGGACGCCCGCAGCGCTGCTGCCCGGGCCTAACATGCATTGGGAGCTGGTGGATGTGAATGTTGCCCGGGTAACGGTGCGGCATAACGGGTTATCCCAGGCGGTGGATGTGACAGTTGCAGAGGATGGCCAACCGATTCAGGTGCGCTTTGATCGCTGGAGCAATGCCAATCCGGAAAAGGAATACCGCTGGCAGCCTTTTGGTGGCTATCTCTCAGAGTTTCGGGAAGTGGAGGGCTTCCGGTTGCCGATGCATGTTGAGGCGGGCAACCATTTCGGAACGGAGCGCTATTTTCCGTTCTTTGTGGTGGATGTAACGGAGATCAGTTTTCCCAATGCCTGAGCAGAGAGAGCGGGTGGCGAAGCTGGGGACCTGGGTTCGCGCGCATCCGGTGCTGGCATTTCCTCTGGTGTATCTGGGCTGGGCTTACCTGTTCTGGATGCCCGTTTTGCTCTCGGACTCGTCGGTCTGGGCCTTCCCCAATCTGTTGTGGTTCCTGTTAGGCGGTGCCAGCCCCTTGGTGGCCGGGCTATCACTGGCGGCGCTTTCCGGCGGCAGGCGCCAGTTGCGTGATCTGGGCAGGCGACTGGTGGACTTGCGCCGGATTCCCGCCACTTGGTGGTTGGGAATCCTGCTGTTTTGGCTGGTGTTTGACCTCGCCAAGGCGGGTATCGCCGTTTTTCTCGGTATCACGGACACACCGCTGGATCCGGACTGGGGGTTGTTTTCCAACCCTGGTCCTCTGTTGTTTCTCCTGCTGTTATCCTTCGTGTTTCCGGCGATTGAGGAAGTGGGCCTGAGGGGCTATTACCTCGAGACTTTGCAACAACACCTGAACCCGGTCCTGTCTGGCGTGATCAATGGCCTGGTCTGGGCCACCTGGCATGCGCCCTTTGTCTGGTTCCCGGGCTACTATGCCAATACCACCTTCAGCCCGGAGCTATACTGGTGGCTGCCCATGATTGTCTGCCATACCCTGATGATCATGCATGTCTACAATCGCACCGGCCGCAGTATCCTGGCGGTACTGGTCTTCCACGCGATGATGAACTTCACCGGCGAGTGGCTGCGCATCTCGCCGGATATGTATCCTTTCATGCTTGCCGGTAATGTCATTCTCGCCACACTGGTCGTTATGGTGTGGCAGAAACGGAATTTAGCGACCTGATGTTCCGTGCTTAGCGAACAACGAAGATCGACACATCACTATGCTTTACCAGCCTGGCAGCGTTGGAATGCAGAATATGCAGCCGGTCGCCGGTGCCGGGCGGATGGGAGGCCATCACCACAAGATCCGCGCCTGTTTCCTTGATCACATCCAGAAGCCTGTCATCAAGTTCCACTGCGGTGTCCGGCGTCTCGATCACTTTTGACTGGGTCTTGATGCCGTGGGACTTGCCTTGCTCCTCTGCGAACTCCCGGAGCTTTTCCGCCAGCTCTTTGGGATTGTGAGCGGCAGCACCCGGCGTCGTGTTGGTGACGGTCACGTAGCAGAGGGTGGAGTTGTAATGTTTGGCGATATCAATGGATATCTCCAGCGTTTTGGGCATTTTATCGAGGTGAGACAGGTCCACCGGAACCAGGATTTTGCTGAACATGGCGTGTTTCTCCTGTTTGGCTTGGCAAATGCGTGTTGTTCTACATACTCAAAGAGTGGCATCCAAAAGCGGATGCTGCCAATTCTTTGGCCGGCTGGTTTGATTCGACGCAAATTCACTCGGACTATGGTCGTGAAACAAAGTCGAAATGGGAGCGAGCGATGAAATTTATCTTCGAAGTCCGGGTCCAGGAAGGCCACACCGCCGAGGAATACGCAGACGCCTGGGTTCGCGCCAGCGAACTGATCCAACAGGCGCCGGGCGCCCGTGGCACCATGCTCCACCGGAAAATTGGAGAGCCGAACACCCTGATTGCCATCGCATCCTGGGACAGCAAGGAAGCGCGGGATGCCATGGAGTCGGGCAAGGACCCCCGCATAACAGAAATCATCCGCAGTGCAGCTCCCTTTGTGGAGATCACTCCGCTGGGAGAGTTCGAGGAGCCGGAGTGGGTGGTGATGCCGCCGGACTCGGGGCAGGAATGGGGAATGTGAGCGACGGCTGACCCGGCGAGGAACGATCCAGTGGTCTATATTTATTCGACGCCCTGTTTCGTTCATCCGGAGGTCAGTCATGTCTGTTCGTGAGATACCCCTTTTCATTGATGGTAAGCCAGTCCGTTCGGAGAGTTCGGAGTGGCGCGATGTTATTAATCCGGCCACCCAGGAGTTGGTTTCCCGGGTGCCGTTTGCCACTGAGGCTGAAGTTGAGCGGGCGGTGTCGTCAGCCCGGGAGGCATTCCGTGATTGGCGCAAAGTGCCGCTCGTTCAGCGCATGCGCATCATGCTGAAATTCCAGGCTCTGGTACGGGAGCACACCACGGAGCTGGCGGAGCTGATAACCGAGGAACACGGCAAGACCCTGCCGGATGCCGAGGGTGAGGTCGGCCGGGGCCTGGAGGTCATCGAGCACGCCTGTTCGATCACATCATTGCAGTTGGGTGAGATTGCCGAGAACGCCGCAGGTGGCGTGAACGTCTATTCGCTGAACCAGCCGCTGGGCGTGGGCGCGGGAATCACCGCTTTTAACTTCCCTGTGATGTTGCCCTGTTTCATGTTCCCGCTGGCCATTGCCACCGGTAACGCGTTTATCCTGAAGCCTTCCGAGCAGGATCCCAGTTCCACCATGCGACTGGTGGAGCTAGCCCACGAAGCTGGCATTCCAGCCGGGGTGTTGAACGTGGTCCATGGTGGGCCGGATGTGGCCAACATGATCTGTGATCACCCGGATATCAAGGCAGTCTCCTTCATTGGCTCCACCCACGTCGGTACCCACATATACAACCGCGCAGGTGCAGCAGGAAAACGCGTCCAGTCCATGATGGGTGCGAAGAACCACTGCGTAATCATGCCTGATGCCAACCGCAGCCAGGCTATCAACAACATGATCGGTTCAGCGTTTGGTGCGGCCGGCCAGCGCTGTATGGCCAACTCGGTGCTGGTTCTGGTGGGCAAGGCCCGGGAGTGGTTGCCGGAAATCATTGAGAAATCGAAAAATCTGAAGGTTGGCCCGGGCATCCAGCGTGATGCGGATCTGGGCCCGTTGGTCTCTCCCCAGGCGCTCAAGCGGGTCGTCGGCCTGATCGAGAAAGGCGAGAAGGAGGGCGCTACCCTGGCGCTCGATGGTCGTGGTTGCACGGTTGAGGGGTATCCGGAGGGCAATTTCGTGGGGCCGACGGTCTTCACCAACGTGAAGCCGGAAATGATCATCTATCAGGAGGAAATTTTCGGGCCCGTACTGTGTGTCGTCGAGGTGGATACCCTGGATGAAGCCATCGAGTTCATCAACCGGAACCCGAACGGCAATGGCACGTCCATCTTCACCGGTTCTGGCTGGGCCGCCCGTCGTTTCGAGAACGATATCGATGTGGGCCAGGTGGGTATCAACGTGCCGATTCCCGTGCCGGTCGCCTTCTTCAGCTTCACCGGCTCCCGGGGTTCCAAGCTGGGCGACCTGGGGCCCAATGGCAAGCAGGCGATCCAGTTCTGGACTCAGACGAAGACGGTCACCGCACGCTGGTTTGAGCCGGATCATCTGTCTGAAGAGGTGAATACCACCATCTCGATGAAGTAGCGCTGCGTTGCCGTTCGAAGCTGGCGGCCCAATGCTGATCTATTGTCCCGCCGGCTCCCGAAGCTGGAGTGTCAGGTCCTTTTCGAGCCGGTAGCTGGCGAAATCCCGGGCAAGAAAAAGCGTTCCGCGATACAGCCCTGTGGCTTCGGCTTCGACTTCGCCGATGTGGGGGTAGGCATCCCGGCTTAGCTGATAGCGGGAGCTGAAATGCGTCAGCACCAGGTTGGGAATGCCCACGGCCTCGGCGAACCGGGCGACCTGTGCCGCCGAGCTGTGCTGAGGCCAGGAGCCAACGCGGTCAGCGACTTCCTGGGTATAGGTGGCCTCGTGGATCAGCACATGGGCGTCCTGGCAGGCGGCTTCGAGTAGTTCCGGGTTGTCGTTGTCGCCGCCCACCACGATTTTTCTGGGTTGCCGGGTAATGGCGGTGTACTGGTCACTGCGAAGTACCGTCCCGTTCTCCAGCACCACATCCCTGCCTTGCTGCAATTCTCCCCAGGCCGGGCCCGGTTCGACATTGTCGGCCTCGAGTCTGTCCTTCAGCAACTGCCGTTCAAGGTTCTTCTCGGTGAAGGTGAAGGCGCGGCTGGAAACCCGGTGGGAGAGCGGGGTGGTCATGACCTCGACTGCGTCGTCTTCCCAATAGAATTCGTCGGCTTCCGAGTCGATGAATTTGAGCTCATAGCTCAGGCTGGAATCGCTGTTGCCCAGGGCGGTTTCCACAAAGGTTTTCACCGGCCTGGGAGCAATCAGGAACAGGGGCTCGGTACGGCCGAGCATGGAAGCGCTGGTGAGCAGGCCGGGCAGGCCGAAGGTGTGGTCACCGTGCACGTGGGTGATAAAAATCGCCTGCAGCTGCATCACGGAGTGGCGGGTGTGCAGCAGTTGGTGCTGGGTGCCTTCTCCGCAATCGATCAGGTACCAGTGTTTCGGTTTGCCGTGCATCAGTGCCAGGCCAGTGACATTCCGGGCCTTTGTTGGTGTGCCGGCGGAGGTGCCGAGGAAGGTGAAATCCATGGAGTTTCCTGTGGTGGCTTTCCAGAGAGTATAAAATTGAAAGACAGGATCACAAGCAAGGAGTGCCCGATGGCAGAGCCAACAATCATGCAGGTCCAGTTACTCACACCGGATGATGTGGTGGATGCCTGCGATACGGTGGCGCGGCACATCCTGGCAAGCCGGTTCCGCCCGGATATGATCGTCGCCGTCGCCCGCGGTGGTTTCATGCCTGCGCGTTTTCTGTGTGATTTCCTGAATCTGGGCACACTGTGTTCTATCCGTGTCCAGCATTATGAGGCCGGTGCCAGTAAGGGTGAGGAGGCTCGGGTGACCATTCCACTGGCAACGGATATCCGCGGTGCCCGGGTGCTGGTGGTTGACGATGTGAATGACAGCGGCGATACCCTGCGGGCCGCCCGCGCGTACCTGGAACGCCTCGGGCCGGCGGAGCTCAGAACCGCCGTTCTGCATGAAAAACTGGTGACTACCTGCCCGGCGGATTTCAGTGCCGGTGAGGTGCGAAAGTGGCGGTGGATTCTCTATCCCTGGGCCATGGTGGAAGATATCGCCCAGTTTGTCCGGGAAATGGCGCCTGCTCCACATGATGCAGACGAAACCTTGCAGCGTTTGCAGACCTGTTATGAGCTGGAACTGACGCCCACCCAATTGTCCCGGGTGGTCTATTTCGGCGGTTTACCGCACGCCCTTTTGCCGGGTGCCTGACAAACAAACCCGCACCTCGCAGGCGCGGGTTCGCGTCAAGCAAACGGCCTTACCAGCCCTGATAGTATTGGCGCTGGCGGTCCTGGAGCTGTTGGCGCTGCTCGTCAGTGAGCACGTCGTTCATTTCTTCCTGGAATTTCTGACGCCGCTCGTACATCTCCTGCATTCTCTCCTGTTGTTGTTGCCAGTGCCGGTTCTGGATTTCCTGCATGCGCTGTCTTTGTTCATCTGTCAGGTCCAATCCGGCACCCGGCCCCATGCCCGGGTAGCCCCCCATCATGCCCGGGCCGGGGCCATAGCCCATGCCGGGACCCATGCCACGGTGCATCCCGGGGCCGTAGCCCATGCCCGGTCCCATGCCATGCATTCCGGGGCCATAACCCATACCAGGGCCGTAACCCATACCTGGCCCCATGCCATAGCCCATTCCGGGGCCCATACCGGGTCCCATCATACCGGGCCCCATGTAACCCTGTGCCGCTGCGAGGCCGGAGAGACCGAGCCCCATAATGGAGACCAGCAATGTTTTCCTGAATGCTTCTGAAGTGCGCATTCCGGCTTCCTCCCTGTTGAATCAGATGATGAATCCCGAAAAAGGATTTGTTCACGTTAAAGCTTGGCACAAGTTTTTCTATCGGCAAGCGGAGGGCAGAGTTGGGACGGAGTTGTAATGCGCCGCTTTCGTCTGTGGCGGTTGAGCGGTATATTCGGAGGCAATCACGGAAAATCATCAGAAAATAGCTGAAAATATTACAAAATTTCCGATATTTATCGCTTTTAATGACCCAGCGGAGACAAAACGTGACCGAATCCTTCTCCTATCAGAGCTTCTCGGTTGATGTGTCCAATCACATTGCCCATGTCCAGTTCAAACGACCTGATGCCCTCAACACCATGAACAAGGCCTTCTGGCTGGAATTGCCCCGTTGCGTGCAAGATATCGAAGCATACTCCGATGCACGTGTCATCGTGATCTCGTCTACCGGCAAACATTTTTCCGCCGGCATGGATCTCGGGGTGTTTACCGATCCCAAAGCAGTGCCGATGGGTGGCGATCCCGGCCGGATGGCCGAGAACCTGCGCCGGGTGGTACTGCAGCTGCAGGATACCCTGAGCTCCCTCGAGAAGGTGCGCCTGCCGGTGCTGGCGGCGGTGCATGGAGGCTGTATCGGTGGTGCCCTGGACCTGGTCTGCGCGGCAGACAGTCGGTATTGCACCGCCGATGCCTACTTCACCATCAAGGAAACGGAACTGGGCATGACGGCGGATGTGGGCACTCTGCAACGCCTGCCCAAACTGATACCGGAAGGTGTGGTGCGTGAGCTGGCCTACACCGGTCGTAAATTTGGTGCGGAAGAGGCCCACCGGCTGGGGTTCGTGAATACCGTATATGACAATCACGAAACCATGCTGGAAGGTGTGATGGAGATCGCCGCCCGGATTGCTGCCAATTCGCCGCTGGCCGTTACCGGCTGTAAGGAAATGATCAACTACAGTCGGGACCATTCTGTGGAGGACAGTCTTAAGTACATGGCCACCTGGCAGGCCGGTATGTTCCGTCCCAACGACATGATGAAGACCTTCCAGGCCAAGGGGCAGAAGCAGCCGCCAGAGTACGATGACCTGTTTCCGGTAAAAGACCTGTTCAGCCAGTAAGTCATGGCAAAATCCGGAGGTTCTTCCATCTCCACCAGGGCTGCCCTGGTTTTTCAGGGCGGCATCGGTGTCGTTGGCCTGCTGGCGATCTGGCTATTCGATATTCCGGTACAGTGGGGTGGTTTGGGCGGGTTCGATATTGTGCTGTACGGCGTTCTTGGCGCTGTCGGCACTTATCTGACCCTGATTCTGGTAACCCGGATTCCGGGGTTATTCCCCGACAATCTGGAACGGCAGATGCGCGGGCTGCACAGTTTCGCCCGAAGCTTTTCCTGGACGGTTCTGGTGGCCTTGTCGGTGCTCGCCGGTGTCGGGGAGGAGCTTCTGTTCCGGGGAGCTGTCCAGGGCTGGCTGATTCAACACACCGGGCCCTGGACTGCGGTTATTGCATCATCGGTGCTGTTTGGCCTGGTCCACTACGTGTCATTTACCTATTTCCTGGTGGCCACGGGACTCGGTCTGGTCCTGGGCGTTGCCTACCATCTCTCCGCCAGCCTGGGCATGGTCATGCTCTGGCATGCGCTTTACGACGTGCTGGCCCTCTATTGCCTGCTGCGCTTCCCCCACTGGTTCGGAATCGACTCCACGGGCTCACGATAATCGCTTCAGCCCTGACTCTCACTTTTTCTCGCCTCGAAGTTGGATAGCTCCACATTGATTGCATTGGTGGAAATCTGGATTTCGTATAGCGAGTAGAGGAGTGACAGCGACAGCAAGACCAGACTGGTACCAAACGCCACAATGCCCGGCATTTCAGATCCCAGAAACAGCAGGAACATGGAGACGGTACACAGGAAAAAGCTGAGCACGCCAAATGTCTGCATTCGTTTGGTCAGCACGATGCGCTTTCTCAGCATACCGATCTGGCGGGCAATCAGGGCGTGATCGTCTTCGGAATCCATCTGCTTGAGCTGGCGGATCAACTGCGCCAGCACGAGGAATCGGTTGGTGTAAGCCAGCAAAAGCAGCGAGATGGCCGGGAAGAGCAGCGCAGGGGTGGTCAGGTCCAAATGTAAATCCTGTAATGTGCCAGTGTGGTTTCTTACCAGTTTTCGAAGGCAATAAGCTCTTTACTGGTAACGGGTTGGTTGTAAACAAGAGCCCGAGCCATTGCTCAGACCGGTGATACACCAAAGAGCCACTGGTGGGCCCAGAAGACCGTGATGACGTATATCGCCAGGCCACCGACAACCGCGATGGCATCGTTGGCCCGTGACGCCGGCAGCGTCGGGATTGACCGCTCGGTGCGGCGTTTCATGGAGATCCGGTCCACCACCGCCCAGGCCAGAAAAGCGCCGAAAAGCAGCACATCATGCAACATGCCGTTGGCCAGCAGGTGCGCCAGGGCCCAGAGCTTTACGGCAACCAGCATCGGGTGTTTGAGCTTTGCCTTGATCTTCCCCGGGAAATAAGTCGCGAACAGTAACGGAAAAACCGGAATCAGTAACAGCATGGCCAGGTGCCGGAGCCATCCGGCAGGTGTGTACAGTACCGTTGGTTCCATCCGCGCAGCCCCATATCCCCAAACAATCAGCACCAGGCCGATGATAGAAACCAGCGAGTAGAGGCCCTTGTACGCGCCCTCCCCAAGCCGATCATGTAGCTGGTTGCGCAGCGGTTCATTGACGATGGACAGGGAGTGGATTCCCAGAAACAGGATCAGGCCAACAATCAATATGGTCATATACAGCGACTCCTTGGTTTGTTCCTTTCCGCGGTAAGCGCGCAGGCATTCTGCAGGGCCTTGGTAAGGCGATCCATGGCACCTCCGCTGTGGCGCCAGAAATGCCAGTATAGCTTCACTTCCAATTGTTGCCCGTTGGCGATGCTGGTCAGTCTTCCCGCCTCCAGTTCCTCCCGCACCTGGATTTCCGGAATCATGCCATAGCCCATGCCGGTGGTTGCCAGCTTTACAAATCCTTCTGAGGACGGGCAGAGATGGTAGGGAAAGGAACCATGAAAACCGCATTGTGCCAGAAAACGATGCTGCAACTGATCGTTCGGTCCGAATACAATTGCCGGTGCCTGACGGAGTGAATCGTCGATCAGTCCGTCCGGAAAGTAGCGTTTTATGTATTCGGGGGTTGCCAGCGGCAAGTAGATCATTGAGCCCAATGGCACGCAGCGCGCGCCCGCCACCGGTTGCGGGCTGCTGCACAGGCAGGCGGCGACGTCGCCCTCGCGCATGCGGCGCAGACCAATGTCCTGATCCTCGATCACAAGGTCGAGTAACAGCGCCTCGTCCCGGCAGAAGTCAGCGATGGCATCGGCCCACCAGGTGGCCAGGCTGTCGGCGTTCAAAGCAATGCGTAGCCGCGCCGAGGGCTCGTTCAGGGTGGGCAGGGATTTCGCCAGATCCCGTTCCAGTAACTGCACCTGCTGAACATGGTTGAGCAGCCGCTGGCCGGCGGGCGTGGCTTTCAGGGCTGGACTGCGAACGAGCACCGGCTGGCCCAGCCGAATCTCCAGTGTTCGGATTCGCTGGGATACTGCCGACTGGCTGAGCCCGAGGGCAGCGCCGGCGCGCTCAAAGCCCCCGCATTCGATGACCGTCGCCAGCGCTTCCAGCAGTTTGTAGTCAATCATAAGAAAAACTGATGCAATATTACGAGTATGAATTTCCAGTATATAGCCGTCGCGGTATGCTTGCGCCAGTTTTTCAGGGAGATTGAGCGTGTTTGAGAGTTATCTGACCGGGTTGGTGGTTTGCGGCGGTATTATTGTGGCGATCGGAGCCCAGAATGCCTACGTATTGAGCCAGGCTATCCGCCGCGAGCATCACTGGTGGTCAGCCGGACTGTGCATGGCCTCGGATGTGATCCTGTTTACCCTCGGCATGTTCGGCGTGAGCGCGGCATTGATGGCCATGCCCCAGGCCCTGGAGTTGCTGCGCTGGCTGGGTGTCGCGTTTCTCGGCTGGCTGGCTCTGCAGGCGCTGGTGAGGGCAAGCCGGGGCAGGGCGGCGCTTGAGGCCGGGGAAGTCACCCGGCGCAGTCTGAAAGGGGTCCTGTTTACCACCCTGGCCGTCACTCTGCTCAATCCCCAGGTTTATCTGGACACCCTGCTGCTGATCCCGGCTGTGGGCGCCCAGCAGGAAGACGCCACCAGCTTTGTGGCGGGTGCCAGCAGTGCGTCGATCCTGTGGTTCGGCGGACTCGCCTGGTGCGGCTCGGCACTGGCACCGGTCCTGTCACGGCCGGTGGCCTGGCGGATAATTGATGGGGTAATCGGACTGATGATGGCCGCCATCGCCATGCAACTGGCCATTGGAGGGCTGTAATTCTGTTGCCGGGCCGGCGACCTGCCGGTCACTTCTCTTCGAAACGCCGTGCTTCGGTAAAACGGTCTGCCCAGTAGTAGCCGTCCAGTTCTGACAGGGTGACTCCGACAGAGGTGGACGCATGAATGAACCGGTTCTCCCCCATATAGATGCCGGCATGCTGCTCCTTGCCGCCAATCCTGAAGAACACCAGGTCTCCCGGTTCTACCTGGTCCGGCGATACCTCCCGACCATGGCGAAGCATCTGTGCGGTGGTACGGGGCAGTTGCTGGCCAAGGCCCTCCTGATAGGCGGTGATGATGAACCCGGAACAGTCGAACCCCCGGGCTGACGTGCCGCCGTATTGATAGGGCGTACCCTGATAGCGCTCGAAGACCTGCCACAACCGGTTGATCTTCTCGGGTGAATCAGGCGCTTCGACAGGCGCGGGCTGTACGCTCTTCCCGGTCTGCAGGTGCTGATTACTGGCGCAGCCGCCCAGTGCCAGCCCCAGCAATGTCATAACGAGAATTTGTCGCAGCATTGACGCCATGCCGTTACTCCGCAACATTGAATCTGTATAAACCTTATTACTGATTGGGCCGGATGTCAGGTTACGGCTTGTTTGACGTTGGCAGGAAGGGATTAGTGGGAGCAGAAAAGCGTACAAGGGCCAGCAGGATCGGCCGGTGGGTCGCCGGGGCCGCTGTTGTTCTGTTGCTCGTGGTAATCGGTGCGGGTATTTATGCCCGGGACGCCTGGCAACAGTTGATGGCGAACCAGGCAATCCGGGAGTTGGACTGGCAGGGAATGCACCTCTCGTTGGACGGAATTCGTGCCGATGGCTTCTCCCTGGTCAGCTCCGATCCGGCGCGGCCGTTCGCGGTAAGCGGTTCCGGTTTTGTGATGGGTTGGGACTGGCAGACTTTCTCGCTGGCCAGTGTCCGGATTGAGCAGCTCAACGTTGAACTACCAGCATGGCCGGAGCCCGCATCGGATGGGGGAGGGGCGAGTCAGTCGCTGTTGCCCGAGCAGACGCCAACGTGGCTTCCCGACACAATCTCGGTAGACAGTTTGGAGGTCGATCTGCCCGAAGAAACCGAAATCCGCGGCAACCTTTACGTCGAGCTGGCGCCGGCTCCGGCGCAGTGGCGGATGGAGACGACCGAGCTCTGGATCAGCGGTTCGTTGCCGGACTCCGAGCGTTCAGGCTGGCGTATCAGCAGTGTCGACGGGCGTATCGGCCTGGCCGGAACCGCGGGTGCGGAGTCAGCGAAACTGGACATTCTCGCCGGTTCAATCCTGCAGATGGATAGGGTGAGTAGTCCGGACGATGGCGCGACACTTACTCTGGCGCAGGTGGAGGTGCGGCCGGGCGGTAGCACGCTGGAAGCCGGCTACAGCCTGAGCGATCCAGGCCTTGGGACAATGCGCGTGGCTGGCCCTCTGGGATTCGATGTCGGGACGTTGCAGCAGGCCAACCTGAAGCCGCAGTCCTGGAGCTTTGAGGGCCAGCTGGATGCCGGTTTGAATCGGGTCGATATCCTTGGCGCGGCGAAGGGGGCCTCGGGGCTGGTATTGGATGTCGATGCCCGCTGGCCCATCAGCGGGACTCCCGAGGTGGATGTCAGCGCGGAGCTGGAGGGCAGTCAGGCGAGCCGGATCCTGGGGGAGACCCTTGAGCAGTGGCCAGCCGGGATCGAGATCAGCGATGGGCGTCTTTCTGCCCAGGCCCGTGTTCGCCTGCCAGACACGGGGCCAGAGCTTGAGGGCAAGGTAATCGCCAGCGGGATGTCCGGTATTGCGGATCGAATGGCCTGGACCGGACTGAACGGCACTCTGGAACTGTCCCTGGACGATGCCCTGATCGCCCGCACCTCGGAACTGCAGCTGGAACAGCTCAATCCCGGTGTGCCGCTGGGGCCGGTCTCCATCACGGGTAGCTACCGTGCGCCGTTGCAGGCACTGACGAAAGGAAAGGTTTCACTGATCCGGGGGCATGCCGGATTTCTGGGTGGAGAGATCCGGGTCAAGCCGGGAGAGTGGAGCCTGGCTGATCTGCCGGTGACCGTCCCGGTGTGGCTCAATGACATACAGGTCGACCGTCTGATGACCGTGTATCCCGCCGAGGGCCTGGCAGGCAGTGGCACGCTTGAGGGCGAGGTGCCACTGGTGATCGACAGCGATGGTGTGGAGGTTGCCGGAGGCAACATCAGGGCAGTCGCCCCGGGGGGCACCCTGAGACTCCCCGCGGACCGGTTGCAGGCACTCGCCCGGAACAATGAGACTATGGACCTGGTGGTCCGGGCCCTTCAGAACTTTAACTATTCCGTACTCAGCAGCACGATAGACTATGATCAGAAGGGAACCCTGAACCTCGGCCTCAGGCTGGAGGGCAACAATCCGCAGGTGCGGGATGGCCATCCGATTGTGGTGAATCTCAACCTGCAGGAGGATATTCCGGCACTGTTGACCAGCCTGCAGCTCAGCGGTCGGGTGAACGAGGCGGTCACGGAGAAGGTCCGGAAAATGATGGAGAAGCGTGAGGCCGGTAACGGGGAGAACTGATCCCGCTGGTCCGGCCACAATCTACGGGGGACATCTATGAAAGTGCAAAGCCGGAAATTTCCCGGCACCGCCCGATTACGGCAGGGTGCTGGGATACTCACCTTTGCCCTGCTGTCCGCGGCCTGCACGCCAACGGTGCAGATGGCGGCGCCAAAGGAGCCCATCACCGTCAACCTGAACGTCAAGATCCAGCACGAGATCTACGTAAAAGTTGATAAGGAAGTGGACGAGTTGTTCGAAGACCAGGGCCTGTTCTGATGGTCTGGGACGCTTCAAGGGGGAGAGAATCATGAGATTGTTCAGTAAATTCGGCGTGCTTCTGCTGGCCCTGTGTCTGAGTCTGCCAGCGCTTGCCATGAGTCTCGAGGAGGCCAAGCAGCAGCTCGACACTGCCAAGCAATCCGGGCTGGTGGGTGAGACGCCCTCGGGGTATCTGGCGGTGGTGAAGGCTGAAGGAAACGCCCGGGAAATCGTCGAGGCCATCAATGAGGCCCGGCGCCAGGAATACAGCCGCATTGCCTCGAAGCACAATATTCCGGTTGCCGAAGTGGAGGCTGTTGCCGGCAAGAAGGCCGTGGAAAAAACTCCCGCCGGCCAGTTTGTCCGGATCGGTGACAAGTGGGTGCGGAAATAGCCGGCCGATCCCGTCTATTTTACCTTCTGCAAAAGCTCCGGATTGTTGTGGCGGGGATTGTTGACCGCCTGGGATACTTCGTATTCCTGAAGACGCTCCGGAGGCAGCCGGTGTGTTGACGCCCGGACCTCGCTGCGGCCGGTGAGCTCCGGATCCAGCCAGTTCCGAAGGCAGCCGGGATCGAGTACCACGGGCTGTCGGTCATGAATGTGTTTCAGGGAGTCGTGGGCGGGTTCGGTGATGATGGCGCAGGCTGTGGTCTCATCCCCTTCCATAGGCGTCCAGACGCCGGCAAAAAAGATCGCCGGGTCCTTGTCCGGAGCCCTCGAAGTGACGTAGTGCGGTTCCTTGCCATGATCCGTTATCATCCATTCATACCAACCGTTGGCAGGGATCAGGCACCGGTGGTGGGCGAAGGCCTCCCGGAAGTATTTTGAGGCGGCCACGGTTTCAGCCCGGGCGTTAATGGGTGAGGGCGCTTTGTCGCCGGCCCAGACCGGACGGAAGCCCCAGTGGGAGTGGGCCATGACCAGGGTGCCGTTCATGGTCATACGGATCATGGGAATGCCCACCCCGGGCGTGATGTTGTAACTGGGGTCAAACTGGCCATCCACCTCCAGGCCTTCCGGAAAATACTCCAGAATCAGGGTTTCCGGCGGTGTGTAAAAGGTGAACCGTCCACACATGGGGCAACCTATTCGCTCTTGCCGGCCTCGACATCGGCCAGGAATTCCCGGATGTCCTCGAACGCTTCCTCGGCCTCCGGGAGCATGTCACCAAAAATGTGCCATACATGCACCATGCCTGGCCACGTATGGAGCTCTACCACGGATCCTTCGGACCGGGCCTTGGCAGCATAGCGCCGGGCATTATCCAGCAGCATTTCGGTATCACTGGCGTGGATCAGGGTCGGTGGCAGGTTGGCGAGACTGCCCCGTAGCGGGGAGGCGACTGGATTGGTCGGAGAAACGCGCAATGCCGCCAGGGTTCCCCACCAGATAATCGGCAGCGGGATCTTTGCCAGACCGCCAAACACCGGGCCCAACAACGGATCGGTGGGAATGTTGTTGCGGTTGCTGGGGGCGGTCAGGGTCAGGTCGGTTGAGGGTGCCAGGGCAACAGCCGCATCGGCCTGCCTGAGGCCATTATCCCTCGCCCAGGCCAACAGGCTGAGAGTGTGGCTGCCACCGGCGGAGTCTCCCGCCACCACGACAAAGCTGGCGCGCTCCCCACCGTCCGGTCCGTGATCCAGCAGCCAGCTGTAGGCCCTTTGACAGTCCCGTACCCCATCCATGAAACGGTGTTCCGGCATCAGCCGGTAATCCACGGCGAAAACCGCGGCATTGGCCAGCCTGGAGAAACGGTCGGTAATGGTCCGGTGACTTCTGGGGCTGCCCGCCGCCCAGGCCCCACCGTGAATGTAGAGCACACGCCGGCGGGTATCGACGCCCGGGGCAATAACCCATTCGCCTCGCGGCTCCTCGTTATGTCGGAACTCGGATACCAGCTCCATGCCTTCGCTGAGGGTGTCCATGTGCTGGCGCAGGGCTATCAACCGGGCCTTGCCCTTGAGGTCCCTGGCAGCTTCCCTCAGCTCCCGGAGCTGTCCCAGGACCTGCTGATGACCTTCGCTCGGGGTTCTTTCCCGCACCGGGTAATCGCTGTCGTCCAGGTGGGACAGGTCTTCAATCCTGAACAGGAGAAAGGTGGCGGCCACGATGAGCAACACGATGGCCAGAACAATCCAGATAATATCCACTGCGTATCCTTGATGGCTCCCTGGAGCGGGTGGGTCTATGCTGAAATCATAACCGCGTTAACGGGCGGGTGCTGCCCCTGAATGTCACAGAAGGAGTAGGCCTTTGCAAATAGCCTATCGGGCCCGAGACATTACCGAAGCACACATTGTAGCCGGGTTTCTGGAGGTCCATGGTATCGAATCCCACGTTGGCGGCCATTACCTGCAGGGCGCTCTGGGGGAGATCGGTGCGGCGGGTTTCAGCAATGTCCATGTGGATGATGAAGACCTCTACCGGGCCCGCGAGCTGATCCGGGAATACGAAGAGGGAGGCTCCACAATCACTGCTTCATCCCCGGATGAGGACAAACCCGACCAGTACGCCCGCTGGTTTCTGCTGGCACTGATCGTTACAGTGTGGCTGCTCGTCCAGATTTACTGATCCAACCAATTGAATCCAATAGTGAAACGGAGGAATCATGTCTGCATCTGGAGTAGTTGTCATTACCGGTGCCAACCGGGGAATCGGCCTGGAACTGGCGCGGCATTATGCCCGTGAGGGCTGCGATGTGATCGGCGTATGCCGGCAGTCTTCCGATGAGCTGGGAGAAGTGGCCTCCGAAGTCATCGACGGCGTCGATGTCACCACCGACGCCGGTATCGAGAAACTGAAATCGGCCCTGGCGGGCAAGAAGATCCAGCTGCTCATCAACAATGCCGGCCTGCTGCAGGACGAACAGCTCGGCAGCATCGATTTCGATTCCATCCGCAAGCAGATGGAGATCAATGCCTACGCGCCGCTGCGGGTAGCCGAGGCCCTGGTACCGCAGATCGCAGAGGGCGGCAAGATCGCCAACATCACCAGCCGCATGGGCTCCATTGCCGACAACGATTCCGGCGGCCGTTATGGTTACCGCGCCTCCAAGGCGGCCCTGAACGCTTTCGGCAAGTCCCTGGCGGTGGACCTGAAGCCCAAGGGCATTGCCGTTGCCCAGTTGCATCCGGGCTATGTGAAGACCCGCATGGTGAACTTCGGGGGGATGATCACGCCCGAGGAATCGGCCCGTGGGCTGGCGGATCGGATTGCCAACCTGAACCTGGAGAACACCGGCTCCTTCTGGCACAGCAATGGCGACGAGCTGCCCTGGTAAGCGGAGGTCACTGTGACAAACGAAGCCCGAGTGGCCCTGGTAACCGGCGGAGCCCGGGGAATTGGGCGTGGCCTGGTGCAGTTCCTGGCCGACCGTGGCTGGCAGGTGGCCTTCTGCGATGTTGACCGGGAGCAGGGTGAATGGTTGCAGCAACGGCTAGGCGACCAGGTGCGGTATTTCCAGGCCGATGTGGCCAGTGAAGCGGAAGTTGCCGGCATGATCCGCGCGGCGACCGACTGGCACGGCCGACTGGATGCGGTGATCAACAACGCCGGGCTGGCCGGCCCGGAGAACGGGCCTGTTGAGGAGCTGGACCTGGCTGTCTGGCAGCGTCGACTGGACGTGAACCTGACCGGCCCCTTCCTCGTTACCAAGCATGCGGTACCCCATCTCCGCAAAAACGGCGGCGCCATCGTCAATATTGCCTCCACCCGGGCCCTGCAATCGGAGCCGGATACCGAGGCCTATGCGGCCACCAAAGGCGGCATGGTTGCCCTGACCCACGCCCTGGCCATGAGCCTGGGGCCGGAAATCCGGGTCAACTGCATCAGCCCCGGCTGGATCGACACCCGTGCGTGGCAAGATAGAGTGGAAAAGGCGCCGCCGCTTTCAGAGAGTGATCATAGCCAGCATCCCGCCGGACGAGTGGGGGTGCCGCGGGATATTGCCAGCCTCGCGGCCTTCCTGATTTCCGAAGAAGCGGGTTTTATCACGGGCCAGAATTATGTGGTGGACGGCGGCATGACCCGCAAGATGATCTACGAGGACTGAACCGTGTCCCGGGTGTTTTTCGGGGTGGAAATCCCGTCAGAGGTCAAAAAGCGCTTGCTGAAGCTCAAGAGTCCGATCAACGGGGCCCGATGGCAGAGCCGAAATCAGCTGCACATGACCCTGATCTTTATCGGGAGCGTGGAAGATGAGGATCTTGAGACGCTGAGCTACGCCGCCTCCCTGGTTTCCACGCCCGCCTTCGAGGTGGAGGTGACCGGTCTGGGTGCTTTTGGCCGCCCGGAACACCCCCGGAATCTCTGGGCCGGCGTCTCACCGGAGGCGGGTGTGGCGGAGTTGTACCGACAGCTGTCCGCCCAGGTTGCGGCTGCCGGCTTTGAGATCGAGCACCGTGGTTTCCGGCCGCATATCACGGTGGCGCGGTTCCGCAAGCAGGCTGCCTCGATTGTGAACCTGCTGGAAGAGCACGGACAGGACCGGTTCGGGGTTGTCCCGGTGACGGAATTTGTTCTGTTCGAGAGCGCCCCGGGAGCCGGCGGATCGGTATATACCGTGATCGAACGCTTCCCGCTGCAGCCACCGCTTGACGAAACGGATCAGCCCGACCAAATATGAGTGCATGCCACCGCGCATTTCCGCGCCCGCTTCGAGGTATGTATGTGCCCACCTTTCTCCGATCCCGACCAGCGCCTTTTTGTTCGCAACGCCACCCTCTCTGATATACCCGGCATCATCGACCTTAGCCGCCGGGTCTACGAGGGCACCGGCATGTACGGCTATACCAAGGGGCCCCTGACCGGACAGATCAATACCTTCCCGGAGGGGCAGTTTGTCGCCATGCTCGGGGACCAGGTTGTGGGCTACTGCGCCACTTTCCGGATTGCCGGCGAGGTGGCCCTGGCCCGCCATGACTGGACGTCGATTACCGGCAACGGTTATGCCTCCCGCCATGACCCGGAGGGCGACTGGCTTTATGGCATGGAGGTGTGTGTTGATCCGGAGTGCCGCGGGTACCGGATCGGCGAGCGCCTGTATAACGAACGAAAAAACCTGTGCCAGGCCCTGAACCTCCAGGGCGTGGTGTTTGCCGGGCGATTGCCTACCCTGCGCCAGAAACTGAAGAAATACGGCACGGTGGAGGCCTATGTTGAGGCCGTCCGTAACAAGGAACAGAAAGACCCGGTGCTGTCGTTCCAGATGCATCAGGGCTTCGAAATCCACGACATCATTCCCCACTACCTGGATGCCGACCATGATTCCATGGGCTATGGCATTCACCTGGTCTGGCGCAATCCCAAGGTTCCCCAGAGCGGCCGGGACGAGAAGCGCAAGCGATACGGGCACCGGATGCCGGATACCGTTCGTATTGGGACGGTCCAGTACCAGCAGCGGCCCGTGGCTTCGTTCGATGAGTTCAGCGAGATCGTCCGTTACTTCGTGGATGTTGTCTCTACCTACAAGGGCGATTTTGTGGTCTTCCCCGAGCTGTTCACCCTCCAGTTGCTGTCCATCGAGGCCCGTAGCGGCAGCCCGGCGGAGGCGTTCTCGGCGGTCACCCACTACGCCGAACGCTACCGGGAGCTGATGCGGGATCTCGCGCTGCGTTACAACATCAATATTGTGGCGGGCTCCACCCCGGTGCGGGAAGAGGACGGCACCATCCGGAATATGGCCCATGTGTTCCTGCGGGATGGCCGGGTGTACACTCAGCCGAAGATTCACCCGACACCCAACGAGGCCTACTGGTGGAATGTGCGTGGCGGCAACCGCGTGAATGCCATTGAAACCGATTGCGGCACGATCGGGGTGCTGATCTGCTATGACGCGGAGTTCCCGGAGCTGGCCCGGCACCTGGTGGATCAGGGGGTGAGCATTATCTTCGTGCCGTTCTGCACCGATGAACGCCAGAGTTACCTGCGGGTCCGCTACTGCTGCCAGGCGCGGGCGGTGGAGAACCAGGTTTACGTGGTGCTGTCGGGAAATGTCGGCAACCTGCCCAACGTGCCGAACATGGAGATCCAGTATGGCCAGAGCTGCATTCTGACCCCCTGTGATTTTCCCTTCGCCCGGGACGGCATCGCGGCGGATACCGAGCCTAATGTCGAGACGGTGGCGTTTGCAGACCTGAGGCCGGAGACCCTGATCACTGCCAGGAACAGCGGAACGGTAAAAAACCTGCAGGATCGACGGCACGATCTCTACAGCGTGAACTGGCGCGGCGAGTAATCCCGGTTGGTGGTCTCGGCTGGTACTCCAGGCCGGTCTCTGCCATATTGTTGGCCGACTATGGCCGCTGGCCAATCGGCTTTCAAAACAACAAGTTCAGGGGCTCCATGGAAAAAACCCGGATTACCATCGTCGCGATTACAGGCATTGTCCTGTTCTTTCTTGCCAACTATTTGTGCCGGTTCCTGCTCGGTTTCAGCGGGCTGCTGGCCTCGCTGATTATTGCTGCGGCCATTGCCGCCTACATGGGCTTTTCTGTGGCGAAAGCGCTGGAACGCCTGCCCATGGCCGAGGAAAGATCCAGGCTGCTGTGGATTTACGGTGGTTTCCTGGGGGCATTGTTCGCTGCTTTCACAGCCTGGTTGTTTCTTGGGGAGGGTTTCGACGCAGTGGTGCTGGCAACCCTGTTCCTGCATTACCTGCCTTACCCGGCGCTGGCGCATGTTTTCCTCTCCGACGGGGTGATGCGGCGCTTTCTCGGCAGCAAGCACAAACCCTGATCAACGGAGTTCCGGATTTGAGTGAGCTGCGTCTCGACACCGTATCGGTCGGCACCCTGCGGGAGGCCTCGTTGCTGGTTGGAAGCGGGGCGGTGGTGTGCATCTCGGGTGCCTCCGGTAGTGGCAAGAGTCGCCTGCTCCGGGCGGTGGCCGATCTGGAGCCCCACGATGGCCGGGTCTACCTCGATGGTACTGAGCAGGCTTCTCTACCGGCGCACGAGTGGCGTAAACGGGTGGTGATGATCCCCGCGGATAGTCAGTGGTGGTTTGATGAGGTAGGTGCCCACTTCGCCGAGGATGCACGTCACACCATGCCCGCAGCCCTCGGCTTTCCTCCCGGGGTAATGGATTGGCCCGTGAGTCGGCTTTCATCCGGTGAACGCCAGCGCCTGGCCCTGTGGCGGGCGCTGGCAATGGCACCCGAAGCCCTGTTGCTGGACGAGCCCACGGCGAACCTGGATGAAGACATGACGGGTGCGGTGGAGGCCTGGCTGCTGGATGAAATCCGGCGCCGGAACCTGGCCGTGCTCTGGGTGGCCCATGATCAGGGGCAGATCCGTCGGGTGGCGAATCACCACTACCGCATCAGCGGATCGCAGCTGGAGTGTGTGAATGGGAGTCATTGACCTTGCCTGGTGGAAGCTGGGGCTGGCAGCCTTGCTGGTTCTGGCGCTGGCTGGCGTCAGCCTTTGGGCCAGGCTGGGTATCACTCGCAGCCTGCTCATCGCCAGTGCCCGTACCGGCATCCAGCTGGCTCTGATCGGGCTGGTGCTTGAGGCGCTGTTCGCCTCCGCGAGGCTGTACTGGATTGCCTTGTTGGCCACGGTCATGCTGCTGGTGGCAGGCAGGGAGGTGATGGCGCGCCAGCAACGCCGGTTGCGGGGCATCTGGGCGTTCGGGATCGGCACTGGGGCGATGTTCATTTCTTCCTTTGCGGTGACGGTATTGGCCCTGACGGTCATTATCGGTCCATCGCCCTGGTATGCACCTCAATACGCCATCCCTCTGCTGGGCATGATGCTGGGCAATACCATGACCGGTGTCGCCCTGAGCCTTGATCGCCTCAACGAAGCTGTCTGGCACCAGCGGGCGGTGATCGAGAACCGACTGATGCTCGGGCAGACCTGGCGTGAGGCGGTGGAAGATATCCGCAAGGACGCCATGCGCGGGGGCATGATGCCGTCCATCAACGCCATGGCCGCTGCCGGTATCGTCAGCCTGCCGGGCATGATGACGGGCCAGATCCTCGCCGGCAGTCCACCCGCGGTTGCCGTAAAATATCAGATCCTGGTGATGCTCATCATTACTGTCGGCACCGGCTTTGGTGCCCTGATGGCGGTATCCTGGGGCAGTCGCCGACTGTTTGACGAGCGCGAACGGCTCCGGCTGGACCGGCTGGTGAAAGTGGGAAAATGAATCGATGCTGGTCAACGCCGTAGCGAGGTTGTTATATTATAACAATTTCGAGGCCCGTAACCGATGCCGGACATTTCCCGCCCCATTCCAACCAGCCTGATTCTGGGTTTCCTCGGTGTTGGCAAGACCACCGCCATTCTGGATCTGCTCCGGCACAAGCCGGAACATGAAACCTGGGCTGTACTGGTCAACGAATTCGGTGAAGTCGGCATCGATGGTGCGCTCCTGGAGACCGAAGGGGCATTTGTTCGGGAGATACCCGGCGGATGTATGTGCTGCGTGGCAGGTTTGCCCATGCAGATCGGCCTGAACCAACTGATCCACAAGGCCCGGCCGGACCGGTTGCTGATCGAACCGACGGGGCTGGGCCACCCTTCCCAGATTCTGGATACCCTGACCAGCGAGCACTACCGGGACATCCTGGCGATCGGCCCTGTGATTACTCTGGTCGATCCCCGCAAGCTGGAAGATCCGCGGGTACTGGGAAATGTGCAGTTCCGGGATCAGGTCGCCGCCGCCGATATCCTGGTGGCCAACAAGACTGACCTGTGCACCGACACTCAGCTTGCGGACTTCGACCAGTGGGCCGCAGCCCTGGAGCCCGCCAAGCAGCAGGTTTTCCATATCCTGCATGGCCAACTGTCACCGGCCTGGCTCGACGGCAAGGCGGATCCAAGAGACGTAAGTGATCCCCACGCCCATCATCACCATCATGCCAAACCCGCGACCCCGGCACCGGATATGGAAGACGAGCCCTGGCAGATGGTAGCCAATCGCGGGCAGGGGCATTTCAGTCTGGGCTGGCGGATTCATCCGAAACTGGTATTCGACGAAAACCTGCTGATGGCGCTGGCCATGGATGAGCGTGTCGTGAGGTTCAAGGCTGTGGTGCATACCCTGGACGGCTGGCGCGCGATCAACATGGTGGATGGAGCTCTCTCGGTATCGCCTTCCCAGTCACGCGAGTTGAGTCGGATCGAGTTGATCAGTGCGGTTGAGCCCGACAGCCAGGAATTCGATCAGGTGCTTCGGTCGGCAGCGGGGCTGGATTGACTATGGCCAGCGCCGAACTATCCCGCTGCCCACTCTGTCTCGAGGGACATCCGGAATTTTTCCGGCAGATCGGCAAACAAATCTACCTGCGGTGCTCCACTTGCCGGGCGACAATCATGGCCCCGCAATCCCGGCTGACCGCAGGGGAAGAAAAGCAAATCTATGAACTCCATGAAAATGACCCGGAGGACGAAGGCTACCGGCGATTTCTTGCGAAACTGGCCAATCCGCTGACAGAGCGGCTGGCACCCGGGGCGGAAGGGCTGGATTTTGGCTGCGGGCCGGGCCCGGCCCTGGCCAGAATGCTGGAGGAGGCCGGTTTTGCCATGGCGCTCTACGACCCCTTCTTCCACCCGGACAAGGCGAGTCTGGCCCGGTCCTACGATTTCATTACCTGTACCGAGGTGGTGGAGCATCTTCACGAACCGGCCGAGGCTTTCAGCCTGCTGGACCGGTTGCTCAGGCCCGGCGGCTGGCTTGGCATCATGACCTGTTTCCAGACCGACGATGAGCGATTCGATAACTGGCACTACCGTCGGGATCCGACCCATGTGGTGTTCTATCGGCAGGCAACCTTCAAATGGCTGGCATGGAAGTATGGCTGGACGCTGGAGGTGCCGGTGAAGGATGTGGTGTTGCTGAGAAAAGGCCGGTAATCACCGGCCCCTTCACTGAGTGGGCGCAGGGCAGGATGGCAGGACCGGGCAGTTCTCGCCGTCGCCGGTTTGCTCGGCATCGAAGGCTGCCTCTTCCTTGCTGAACCGCTCTGGTGCCAGGGTCCGGGCGCAGGAAAAGGCAGATGTCGCCTGTGCCGGGCAGCCAGCCCGGTCGAGGGTATACGCCAGATTGTTCCAACCCTCGGCGTAGTCCGGAAATTGCTCCACCACCCGCCTGAAATGGACCACCGCTCCGGGCCACTGCTGTTGCCCGTAGGCCAGATTTCCCTGGGCCATGATGGGAGCCGGTTGTTGCGGCCAGGTCTGCTCCGCCGTCTGGTAGGCAGTGAGTGCTGCCCGGGTATGCCCGGTGGACTCCAGGTCGTGCGCGGCCCTGAGGAAAGTCAGGGGGTCTGCCGTGGCGGGTATCTGCTCCGGAGGCAGAACCACGACGGCCCAGCGCTCGGCCCGGCTCCAGGTGGCGTGGAAAGCCTTGTAGGGCATGGCGTGGTGTTTGCGGGTATCGGTGTTAAGGATGATGGCTTCATCGTCACTGTCAAAGCCCACCACAACCGCGAAATGCCACTGGGGCCACCAGTCGATGAGCAGGTTCTGCATGACCAGCACCGGATTGCCGGCACTGACTTCCTCGAGAACGGCCTCCAGTTTCGGCTCCAGCGGGTACACGACCATGTTGTGTGAACGGGCACCCGCCACCATCTCGACCTGCAGCGAGCCTTCCCGGGCGGGAATGTAGACCAGTTCCTTGAGCACATCAGGGTCGGTTTCGAGCCCCTGGCTGTTAAGCATCATGGCCAGGGAAGCGGGGCCGCACTGGTACTTTTCCTGGGCATAGAAGGGCACATCTTCCAGAAGGACACGGTTGGGCAGTACGGGCTTGCCAGCCGCGGATTCAGGTTCCGGCCAGGGTGGGGTGGAGGCACACCCGACCAGCAGGACCAGCCCTGTCAGAGTCAGGATCCTGCTGGCAATTCTCAGTCGATACATCAGGACGTTCGATCAGCGTATACAGTTGATGAACGGGAAGATGTTTGTGGCACAGAGCATGTCGGTGATGATGAACACCAGCAGGAACAGCACGATAATCCCCACCACATCCTGGCCGGCGGGTGCCTCTGCCAGCTGTTGTTCAAAATCGGCCAGTTCGGCCGGCGTCAGGTTCTGGATGCGATCAGCCACCTGATCCTTGCTCACCCCCATCTCCGCCAGCTTTTCCTGGACCTCCTGCCTTTCCAGCATGTTGAGGAGTTGTTGCCGGTCCAGTTCGACCTGTTGTTGCTGGATGATTTCTCCGGTCCCGACCATGCCGGCCTGGGCGGTGGTGGAGAAGGTAGTGGCCATGGCCATGAGTACGGCCATCACCAGTGAAACCTGCTTCAGATAATTACGTATCTCGGACATTTCAGGCTCCTTCTTGTGTTGTCATCTAAAACAGTAGGTTCAGATATGTATTCATTCAACCTACAAAATTGTCATGATCGCCGGATCTCAGGACGCCGCTCGGGCCAGTGGAGAATCGCCGACCGTCGAATCATCGTGCTCGCAAGCCGGGGAAAGGCTTCCTCGACCACCCCGGCGGCAAACTCCTCCACAAAGTCCGACTTGAGAACAGCACGCGCTTTCTGGGGGCCGGGTTCCATACGTGACCTCGCTCTCAGGTAAACAAACCCTTACAAAAAACGCCGGCCGGCAACTGTCACATCATTGGTTCGCTTTCTAAACTAGCCGGATCAATCATTTACAACGAAGTTGCCTGTGAATCCGTTATCACATCCGTTATCGAGCCTGTTCAGTCTGCGTTCGCTCGTGGTCGCGCTTGCGGCTGTCTTTATCGTGGCCGGCCAGCAGATCCCCTGGGTTGCCTGGCTGGATAGCGAGCTGCTTGCATTTCTGGGCACCGAAGAGACCGGAGGCCTCGACCTGCCTGTCTGGGGCCGGCTTGCGGTGGATGCCGGTCTGGTGCTTGCGGCGGGCTACCTGGTATTCGCCATCCCCCGGATGGGCGCGTTTGTTTCGTTGCCGGTGACACTCCTTCTGGCGGGTGGTCTGTTGGTGCTCCAGGCAGCGCTGATGTTCTACCACAACGTCTGGCTTCCCCTGGGAGAGATCAACACCCTGCTGGCGGTGGGGTATGGAATCATGCTGTTCTGGCTGCAACCGTACCGGCAGATCCGGGCGCTCACGGACAACGCCAGGGAGGCACGGCTGAGACTGGGTCAGCTATTGCTGGACCAGGGGCAGACCGACGAAGCACTCGCGGCTATGGCCAGCTGTCCGGAGGGAGAGGAAAGCCTGGACCTGCGCTACCGTATCGCCCTGCAGCAGGAGCGGAAACGCCAGTACGATAAGGCCATGCAGACCTACAAGGGCATCCTGTACCGCAAGAAAAAATTCCGGGATACGGCTGAACGCCTGAGCGCGCTGGAGAAACTTGCATCCGGATCGGTCGGAGTAGCGCCAGGGAACATTGACGCTACCCAGACTCTGGTGATGCCGGACCAGTCGGTCAGCCGGCCAACATTGGGGCGTTATGAAATTGAGCGGGAGCTGGGTCGGGGCGCGATGGGGGTGGTGTACCTGGGCAGGGATCCTGCCATTGCCCGCACGGTGGCCATCAAGACCTTGAGCTATCAGGCATTTGAAGGCAAAGAGCTGCAGGCTCTCAAGGGTCGCTTTTTTCGTGAGGCCGAGGCGGCAGGCCGGCTCAGCCATCCGGCCATCGTCACCGTTTACGATGTGGGCGAAGAGGCAGACCTGGCTTATATTGCCATGGATTACGCTCGGGGGCGGCCTCTGAGTGAGTTTGGCCGGGCCGGCCGGCTCTTGCCTCTGGTAACTGTGCTGGATGTGGTCGCGCGGGTGGCGGATGCCCTGGCCTATGCGCACGAGCAGAAGATCATTCACCGGGATATCAAACCGGCGAACCTGATCTATGATCCGGACAGTGGTGACATTCGGGTTACCGATTTCGGGATCGCCCGGATCTCCGACGATTCCGTTACCAGGACCGGGAGCGTGATGGGTAGCCCCCTGTATATGTCTCCCGAACAGCTGAAAGGGCAGAAGGTGACCGGAGCCTCGGATATCTACAGCCTCGGGGTTACCCTGTACAAACTGGTGACCGGGGAAACGCCGTATCAGGGCGACACCCTGGCCAACCTGACCTACCAGATCCTGAACAAGCGGCCGCGAAGTGCCCGTTCCTTGAATCCGGATCTGCCCAACGGTGTGGTCAGGCTGATAAACAAGGCGATCCAGCGTGAGCCTGACAAACGATTCGCCAGTGCTTCCGACATGGCCGAAGCACTCAGGCGCCAGGCACAGCGCGAGGCAAGGGAGGTGGCCTCCTGATGGACTATGACATTGCCGGCGACTCCCACGTAGGGGCGGTGCGCCAGACCAATCAGGACAGGGTGGAGTGGCGGCGCAGCCATGATGGTCGCCAGGTTTTGCTGGTGTTGGCGGATGGTATGGGTGGCCACCAGGGCGGTGAGATGGCCAGTCAGCTTGCGGTAGAGGCGGCGCTGGATTCCATACTGCCCGCGCTGTCTGCCTCGGTGGTTCCGGACTCGGTGGCCGTCCGGGAACGGCTGGACGTCGCATTCGGTGTGGCTACGGCGCGGATACAGGAAGAACAGGCCAATGACGCCCGGCTGGAAAAAATGGGCACGACCCTGGTGGTGGTCTGGGTCATCGATAGCACCGCCTTTATCGCCCATATCGGTGATTCCCGCTGTTACCTGATTGCGGACACCGGCCTCCGGTGCCTGACCCGGGACGATACCGTGGTCCAGAACATGATCGAGGATGGCAGCATCAGCGAAGCCGAAGCCCCAAGGGTGCCGTTCCGGAACGTGCTCACCCGGGCCGTGGGTGCTTCCGATGACGCCATGCCCAGCTTCCGGGTGCAGGAGCTGGTACCCGGGGAGAGCCTGCTGCTGTGTTCTGACGGTCTCACCGAAGCGCTGCCGGAGGCCCGGTGGGCCGAGATCATCGGACATGGTGAGGATGCAGATGAAGCTGTGCAGGCACTGATTGACCAGAGCCTGGAAAACGGCGCCGGAGACAACGTCTCCGTTGTTTTAATGATGTTGAAGGACTAAGGACTGAGGAATACGAGAATGGCATCAATTTCGCAGCTGGTGGACAACGTGGTGGTCCATACCTTTGAGCTGGAACAACCCGTGACCCGGATCGGACGGCGGCCGGACAATGACATTCGTATCGATGAGATTTCCGTGAGTGGGCAGCACGCTGTCATTGAGGCGTCCCCTAATGCCTACCTTGAGGGTACGACTGATTTCTACATCGTCGACAGCAACAGCACCAATGGCACCTTTGTGAACGACCTCCGTGTGGAGGGAAGGCAACGGCTCAACAGTAATGACATGATCCGGGTAGGCTGGAATGAGTTCCGGTTTATTGATGAGGAAGAAAACACCCTGGAGAAGACCGCCTACATCCTCGACTGACCGGCGGTCTTCCGCCCGTCAGGTCTGCCCCTTCAAGACCAGCTCGGAGAAGCGCTGCAGAAGACCGCTTGCCTCTGGAGCCGGTGCGACGTCATTGAGCAGCGCCTGCGCATCCAGCCCTTCCCGGTCCAGATCCGGCGCCTGGACTTCCAGGTAGGCCCGCATGATGGCATCGGAAAATTCAGGGTGGAACTGCACGCCCCAGGCGCATTCGCCCACCCGGAACGCCTGGTGTGGCTCGAAATCGGAGTGGCCCAGCAGTACGGCATCAGGCGGCAGTCTCAGGACCGACTGTTTGTGGGTCAGTTGCGCCCGGAAGCGCCGGGGCATAGGGCTGAACAAGGGATCCTGCCCGGCCTCGGGAAACAGTTCGACGATCCTGGTGCCGGTCTCGCGGCCTTTGGGGTGGTAGCCCACCTCTCCGCCGAGGGCATGGGCCAGCAACTGGTGGCCGTAACACACGCCCAACACCGGGACGCCGGCGTCCACCGCCTTCGCCAGCCACGCCGCTGCGTTTTCACTCCAGTCTTTCCGGTCACTGACCATGGCGGGGGAGCCGGTCACCACAATGCCGTCCCACTCCGAAGGGGCTCCCGGTTCTTCGCCGTGGGGAAGATCCATCACGGTGAGCTCGAGTTCCGGGGCAAGGCCCTTGATGAACCAGTCCTCGAAATCGCCGAAGTCAGCGCGGATGTCGGCGTAGGTAGTGCCCGTTTTGAGAATCAGAACTCGTGTCTGTGCCATTGATCAGTTCACCCGTGTAACAGCGTAAGCGTGATTTATTTCGGTTTTGGTAAGCTGTGTAAGGAAATGTAGTTTCGTGGATCCAATTGTGGGGATCGTTCGTTAGATTGCGTACGTTTTCGAAATTAAACCCGAACGGCAGTCGACTATTCAATGAATACATTCCCCAGATTGTTATTTTTCCTTCTTTTGACCGTGATTGTCACGGGCTGTGGCGGCGGATCCGGCGGTGGTGGGTCCTCGAAATCGGCAGTGTCCGACACCAATGATCAGAACCGTTCAGCAGCGACCGAGCCGGCCACGATACTGGTGGATGGCTGCGAGGTGCGGGAGTATCAGGCGGCGATGCTGGAATATGTGAACGCCGCGCGCACCCAGGGTCGCGAGTGCGGATCCGAGTATTTTCCTGCGGTTGAGCCGCTCGTTTATAACTGTCCCATCGAGGCGGCTGCCACGAAGCACAGTAACGATATGGCAGAGAATAATTTCTTCAGCCACATCGGTTCCGATGGTCTCCGGGTTGGCGGCCGTGTTACCGAAACCGGCTACGAATGGTCCGTGGTCGGCGAGAACATTGCCGCGGGCTATGACGATGTGGAAGCGGTCATGACCGGCTGGCTGGAGAGCCCGGGACATTGCCGGAACATCATGGACAGCCGGTTCACAGGCATCGCTGTTGTCAGGGTGAATGCCCGGGCAGCAGATTATCCGAATTACTGGACCCAGGTATTCGCCAGGCCCCGGTAACGGGGCTGTCAGTCCAACCGGTTATTCGCTGACTTCTGCGTTGTGATAAACGTTCTGGACGTCATCCAGTTCGTTCAGCATGTCCAGGAATTTCTCGAACATGGCCACGTCGTCGCCCTCCACCGGAGTGGTGGTTTTCGGCAGGAACTGGATTTCGTCCACGTCGAACTCGATTCCCTCGAAGGCAGCTTCCAGGGCCTGCTTGGCCTTGGCGTACTCTGTGTTCGGTGTGAATACGGTGATGCGGTCGTCCTCGTTCTCGATATCCGTCACGTCCACGTCTGCTTCCATCAGGGCCTCGAGTACCGCTTCCTCGTCCTGACCGGTGAAGGCGAAAATCGCGCAGTGATCGAACATATGGGCAACGGCCCCCGGAGTCCCGATCTTGCACTTGGTCTTGGTGAAAGCCAGTCGGACGTCGCCGAAGGTGCGGTTCGGGTTGTCGGTAAGGCAGTCCACGATCACCATGCAGTTGCCGGGCCCGTATCCTTCGTACCGGGCAGGGGAGTAATCTTCGCCACCGCCACCTTTCGCCTTGTCGATGGCCTTTTCAATGACGTGGCTCGGCACCTGGTCCTTCTTGGCCCGGTCAATGAGGCCGCGCAGCGTCAGGTTGGCCTGGGGGTCAATGCCGCCTGACTTGGCGCACATGTAGATTTCGCGGCCATACTTGCTGTAGACCTTGGTTTTTGCCGCAGCCGTCTTGGCCATGGACTCTTTGCGGTTCTGGTAGGCTCTGCCCATCTGACCTGCCTCTTCTTGCTGTTCAGGAAAACGCCGGATTTTACTCAACAAAACGGTTCGGGGACAGGTTTAATGCTGTTGTGCTGATTCAGCAGGGGAAACGGGCGGCGACAGCACCGCCGCCCGGAGGGGTCAGATGTAATCGGTCGGCGGGGTGTAATTGTCCGGCCCCATCAGATCGATCCCGCAGGGTACATCCGAGACCCAGTTCAGGAAACGCTCCACCATCTCGGGACCTTCGAAACGCTTGCCATGCTGGGGCACGATCATGCTCACCTCCAGTCCCCGAACCATGTCAGCCCAGAGGCGGCAGACCTTCTGGGAGGCAATGTAGCGTTTGTGGAAGCCGATCATGCTGGGAATGTGACGGTCGAAATCCTGTACCGGCTTGTGATCGTCCTCGCCACCAAGCGAGGCGCCCAGGTCGCCCGAGAAGAGGATCTTTGACACCGGATCGTAGAACTGCAGATTGCCGACCGAGTGCATGAAGTGCGCCGGCAGGCAGGTCAGGTAGGCGTTGCCGAAAGGTACCCTGGCTCCGGGATCCGGGATGCTGACAATCCGGTCGTAGACGCTGCCGGTGAGCTGGTTGGTCACATAGCTGGACACCAGATGCGGCAGGAACCGGGCCCAGAGCCGGGATGTCACAATCTTGGCGCGGGTGTGGACGATCCAGCGGTCAATGGCGCCGATGATGTCCGGATCCTGGTGGGAGGCAAAGACGTAGTCCATGTCCTTGATGTTCATGTAGCGCGAAGCAGCCACAGAGAGCGGGGTGTAGGTCAGGTCTCCGCCCGGATCGATCAGGGCTTCGTGCTTGCCGTCAACGATCAGGAACTGGTTGGACTGCACGCCCTCACCGGTTACCAGGGAATCGAACATCAGGCATTTGTGGTGTCCGTCATCGAACAGAACAATGGGCTCTGCTGCCATTACTGTCTCCCGCCAGGATATTGTTTTCGGCCGATTAGCCGGATATTGCAAACCTGGCGGAAGATTACAGAATTGATAAATGCAAATTTTTGCCTCAAGTCAATTCTGTGACATTCATCAAGTAACGGTTTGTTGCCGGCTGGCGTGTCAGGCCAGATCCGGCACCCGTTTGATTCCCCGGCGAATTCCCTGTTCCAGAGCGCTGGAGACCACCTTTCCGGTGAACGGAACGATGTCCTCGAAGCTGATGGTGTAATGCACCCGGGTCTGACCGTCCGGGGTGTCTTCAAAGCGAATCCGTCCCAGGTGATTGCGTATCGGGCTCATGCTGGTAACCGTGTATTCGATCAGCGTTTCCGGCTCGAAGCTGAGCACGGTTTCTTCAAGGCCGATAGGCCCGATGCCGATCTTGCGGACCGAGCCGATGCCGTTGGGATCGGCCTGGTCGCTGTCCCGGATCCGCTTGACAGGAGCACCCAGCAGCTTGCCGAAGCGCTGGTGGTCGGCAAACAGGGCGAACACCCGTCGTCGTGGGATATCGAAGGTTTCGTCGATTTCTATTGTGTACTGTGCCATGGCGCAATCTCTTGTTATTGGCTATGGCCCCAGAGTAACGGTTCGGCGTATTCAACGAAAGTCGTAGGCGGGACGCCCGCTCACTCTGGCCTTCAGTGACGGGCCGTGTGCCGGTAATCCCTCGGCGATTGGCCCATTACCTTCTTGAACAGTCGAGAAAAATAGTAGGCATCGTCGTAACCCAGCCGGCGGCTGATGTCCGCAAAGCTGAGGCCGGTGGTGTCCAGCATCTGACACGCACGCTCCACTTTCAGGTGCAGGAAATGCTGGATGGGCGAGGTGCCCGTTTGTTCCCGATAGCGAGTGGCAAAGTGCGCCGGAGAAAGGCCTGCCAGATCCGCCAACTGTTCGAGGGACAGGCGCTCCTCCAGGTGCTCGCGCATGTAGTTGTGGATGGTGTCCAGTTCGGACTGGCGTTCCTGGCTGGTTTCATCCGCATTCAGAGGTACCGCAGCCAGTAGCTGGCGCAGTCGGTTGGCGGCATGGATCAGTCCCCGGGTGCGGAAGCCGGTCTGGCGTACCGAGAGCAGGCCGTTGAAATCCACCAGCAGCCGGGGCTGGCGGCCCAGGTGCCGGATGCGGGTAGGGCCATCAAATCCCATGTAATTGCGGAAGTCCTCGGCCAGCGGGCCGGTGTAGTGCACCCAGTGTATGGTCCAGGGATTGTCCGGGTCGGCGGTATAGCGATGGCTGGCTCCCGCAGGCAGCAACAGCAAATCACCGGCCTCTACGGTATAGGGCTCGCCCGCGACGTTCAGGAATGCCTTGCCTTCCGTGCAATAGATCAAAAGATTGTCTCGATGGTGCTCCCGGTGCATGTGGTGGCCGGCCGCCTTGCGATAATGCCCGAAGGCCAGTGGATAGAGCTCCCGGGTCAGGGGGTGACTGGCAAGCAGGCGGACAATGGGGTCCGGCACCACGTAGCGGACGCTGTCTGGTGGTACCGGCCATTGCGAGGTTTGTGCTGTGGATTGTCTATTCAGAACTCTGCTCATCGAAAAATAATCCATCATGGGCGAAATTTAGTCAATCACCTCCGGCCAAACCACGTGCTAGGATTTTTGCAATCGTGGCCGAACCCCGCCGGGGCGAGGCTGTTCCCGCATAACAACAAACCAGGGATTTCAACATGAAAAATGTTCCCCAGTATATTGCCGGTGAATTTGTCCAGAGCCAGACCAGTAACTGGATCGACGTCACCGATCCTGCCACCAACGAAGTGATCGCCAAGGTGCCGTGCGCCACCGAAGAGGAGATGCGCAAGGCCATCGATAACGCCGGAGAGGTGTTCAAGACCTGGAAAGAAACGCCGGTTTCCGAGCGGGCGCGGGTCATGCTCCGCTACCAGGCGCTGCTGAAAGAGCATCACGATGAGATTGCCCAAATCCTGTCCCAGGAAACCGGCAAAACCTTCGACGACGCCAAGGGCGATGTCTGGCGCGGTATCGAGGTGGTAGAGCACGCCGCCAACGTGGCCTCCATGATGATGGGTGAGACCGTCGAGAACGTGGCCCGCGAGGTGGATACCCATTCCTGGATCCAGCCGCTGGGCGTGTGTGCGGGCATCACCCCGTTCAACTTCCCGGCCATGATTCCGCTGTGGATGTTCCCGATGGCCATTGCCTGCGGCAACACCTTCATCCTGAAGCCGTCCGAGCAGGATCCGCTGACCCCGATGCGTCTGGCCGAGCTGTTCGAGGAAGCTGGTGCACCCAAGGGCGTCCTGCAGGTGGTCCACGGTGCCAAGGAGCAGGTTGATACCCTGCTGACCGACCCGGCCATCAAGGCCATTTCCTTTGTCGGCTCTGTCCCGGTTGGCCGTTACATCTACGAAACCGGCACCCGTCACATGAAGCGTGTCCAGAGCTTTGCCGGTGCCAAGAACCACATGGTGATCATGCCGGATGCGGACAAGCAGCAGGTCATCAACGCCCTGGTGGGTGCCTCCGTGGGTGCAGCCGGCCAGCGCTGCATGGCGATTTCCGTCGCGGTATTCGTAGGCGAGGCCCAGCAGTGGATTCCGGAACTGAAAGAAGCCATGGCGAAGGCCCGTCCGGGCGCCTGGAACGACTCCGGTGCCAGCTATGGCCCGATCATCAGTGCCAAGGCCAAGGACCGTATCGAGTCCCTGATTGCCACTGGCGAGGTCCAGGGTGCCAAGCTGTTGCTGGACGGTCGCGGCTGTACCGTTGATGGCCTGCCGGACGGTAACTGGGTAGGGCCGACCCTGTTCAGTGAAGTGACGCCGGACATGGACATCTACAAGGAAGAGATTTTCGGCCCGGTACTGTCCTGTGTGAACGTGGACAACCTGGGCGAGGCGATCGACCTGATCAATCAGAGCCCCTACGGTAACGGTACCTCTATCTTCACCAACCACGGTGGTGCCGCCCGTCGCTTCCAGCATGACATCGACGTGGGTCAGGTGGGTGTGAATATCCCCATTCCGGTGCCCCTGCCGTTCTTCTCCTTCACCGGCTGGAAGGGCTCCTTCTACGGTGACCAGCACGCCTACGGCAAGCAGGCGGTTCGCTTCTATACTGAAACCAAGACGGTAACGTCCCGCTGGTTCTCCAGTGAAGCGACCTCCTCTGAAGCCAATTTCTCCATTCAGCTTCGTTAAAGCGTTGAGGGTGAGGTCTTGGGCCGGAATCTTTTCCGGCCCCTTCTTTTTACCCTTTTGACATGACAGGAGCCTGGTAATGGACTTTAACCTGACCGACGACCAGCTGGCGTTCCGGGATGCGGCCCGGGCCTTTGCCGAGAAATCCATGGCCCCCCATGCCGCCCAGTGGGATGAGGAGCACATCTTCCCGGTCGACGTGATGAAGGAAGCCGGCGAGATGGGCTTCATGGGCCTTTACACCCCGGAATCCCTGGGTGGGATGGGACTGTCCCGACTGGATACCTCGGTGATCGTGGAGGAGCTGGCGGCAGCCTGCCCGTCCACGGCCGCTTTCATCACCATTCACAACATGGCGACCTGGATGGTGGCCAGTTTTGCTTCCGATGATCTGAAGCAGGAGATTGTGCCCAAGCTCGCCAGCGGTGAATGGCTGGCCTCCTATTGCCTCACCGAGCCCGGCGCCGGCTCCGATGCAGCCAGCCTGCGTACCAAGGCTGTACGCGATGGCGACAGCTACGTGATCAACGGCAGCAAGATGTTTATCTCCGGCGCCGGTAGTACCGACATCCTGGTACTGATGGCCCGTACCGGGGATGCCGACAGTGGTTCCAAAGGCATTTCCACCTTTGTGATTCCCGCCGATGCCGACGGCGTTTCCTACGGCAAGAACGAGGACAAGATGGGCTGGCACAGCCAGCCGACCCGCCTGGTCAGCCTGGAGAATGTGCGCATTCCCGCCAGTAACCGGGTGGGCGAGGAAGGCGACGGCTTCGCCATCGCCATGAAAGGCCTGGACGGTGGCCGCCTCAACATCGCCACCTGCTCACTGGGCGGCGCCCAGGCGGCCCTGCTGAGGGCCCGCAACTACATGCACGAGCGCGAGCAGTTCGGCAAGCCACTGGCAGCGTTCCAGGCCCTGCAGTTCAAGCTGGCGGATATGGCTACCAACCTGGTGGCGGCCCGGCAGATGGTGCGACTGGGCGCATTCAAGCTCGACAGCGGCGATCCGGAAGCGCCCCTGCACTGTGCCATGGCAAAGCGGTTTGCCACCGACGCCTGTTTCGACGTGGTCAATGAGGCGCTGCAGCTCCATGGTGGCTATGGTTATATCCGGGAGTACCCACTGGAACGCTATGTCCGGGATCTGCGGGTGCACCAGATTCTCGAGGGCACCAACGAGATCATGCGCCTGATTATTGCCCGCCGGTTGTTGGACGACGGCGTGGCTGAGGCGATTCAGTGAGTTGAACGCGAAAACGGGGTCATAAAAAGGGGTCTGAAGAACGCCTTCTTCTGACCCCATGTTCAAGCTGAACCCCAAAGTCAAACCCGGGGTCAGAAGAACGCTTTCTTCTGACCCCATGTTCACAGGAAGGAAAAACAAAATGAGCGACCTCATCCAGCTCGAAAAACGCGGACACATCGCAATCCTGACCATCGACAACCCGCCGGCCAACACCTGGACGGCAGAATCCCTGCAAGCCCTGACCAAAACCATCGAGGAACTCAACGAGGACAAGCACATCTTCGCGCTGGTGGTTACCGGGCAGGGTGAAAAATTCTTCTCCGCCGGTGCCGACCTGAAATCCTTTGCCGACGGCGACAAGGCCAACGCCAACTACATGGGCCAGCTCTTTGGCCAGGCCTTTGCCGCACTGACCGCCTTCCGCGGCGTATCCATTGCTGCCGTCAACGGATATGCCATGGGTGGTGGCCTGGAATGCGCCATGGCCTGTGACATTCGCATTGCTGAAGAACACGCCCAGATGGCGCTGCCGGAGGCTAGTGTGGGCCTGCTGCCCTGCGCCGGTGGCACACAGAATCTGCCCTGGCTGGTAGGTGAAGGCTGGGCCAAGCGCATGATCCTCTGTGGTGAGCGCGTTGATGCCGACAAGGCCCTGAAAATCGGTCTGGTCGAGGAAGTGGTACCCGCCGGAAAAGGTTTGGAAAAGGCACTGGAACTGGCTGAGGGTGCCTGTAAACAGAGCCCGTCTGCCGTTGCCCGCTGCAAAAACCTGATCATGAGTGCCCGGGACGGCCGCAGCCACAGCGATGGCTGGCGCATGGAGCGGGAGCTGTTCGTGGAGCTGTTCTACACCGAAGACCAGCGGGAAGGCGTGAACGCATTCCTTGAAAAGCGCAAACCGCAGTGGAAGAACCGGTAACCGCCGGGGCGAGGACTGTTATGAGCGATCAACCGATTGTCTTTGAAGAGTGGAAAACCGCCGACGGCAGCGTAATTGCCGTGGCCCGGCTGAACACTCCGAAAAACCTGAACTCACTGTCCATGGACATGATTCACCTGCTCAAGCCCCAGCTCCAGCGGTGGGCGAAGGATCCGCAGGTGTGTGCGGTATGGCTCGAGGCCGAGGGTGACAAAGCGTTCTGCGCAGGGGGCGATATCGTCTCCCTGTACCGCAGTATGACCGAGCCGGGCACTGCCAGTGAGGGCGAACGATTCTTCACTGAGGAGTATGAGCTCGATTACCAGATTCATACTTTCCCGAAGCCCCTCATCTGCTGGGGCAACGGTATCGTGATGGGCGGGGGGATCGGGCTCATGGTGGGCGCCTCCCATCGGGTGGTGACCGAAAACTCGAAAATGGCCATGCCCGAGGTAAACATCGGACTTTACCCCGATGTGGCCGGTGGCTGGTTCCTCAATCGCATGCCGGGACGTACCGGTTTGTTTCTCGGAGTGACCGGAGCCCGGATCAACGCTGCCGACGCGCTGTTTGTGGGCATGGCAGATCGTTTTGTGAAGCACAGCCTCAAGGAGCGGGTGATCGAAGCGCTCACCGCGAGCGAGTGGCGCGATGACAATGCCCACGCCGTGGTTGGCGGGGTGCTCCGCCAGTTCGAGCAGCACAGCCAGGACGCCCTGCCGGAGTCGCCGGTTCGGCGACACTTCGATGAGATCAATCAGGTAACCGATGCCGACTCCCTGGAGCAGGTGGTCAATCAGTTGACCGAGCTGGGCAGCCGTGAGGACTGGATGGGCAAGGTCACCAAGGGGCTTGGCAATGCCTCGCCCACCTCCCTCGCGTTGGTGTGGCGCCACCTCCATGGCTGCCGGCACGACAGTCTCAAGGAGGTGTTGAACAAGGAACTGGTGCTGTCCTGCAACTGCCTGAAGAAGGGCGAGTTTGCTGAAGGTATCCGGGCACTGCTGATCGACAAGGATCTTCAGCCCCGCTGGCGCTACGCCTCGTTGGAAGAAATGGACAGCGACTGGATCGACGACTTTTTCAACTGATTGCCGGATCGGCCGTGGGGAGCCTCGGCCCGCTCATCGGAATACAACAACAAGGGGAAGAGATATGGCAAAGATTACATTTATCGGTCTGGGCAACATGGGTGGACCCATGGCTTCAAATCTGGTCAAGGCCGGCCAGGACGTGACAGTGTTCGATCTGTCCAAAGCAGCAGTCGAAGCCCTGGTGGGCGAGGGTGCCAAAACCGCGGACAGCGCCGAAGCAGCCGCTCAGGGCGCGGAGTGTGTGATCACCATGCTGCCGGCTGGCAAGCACGTGGAAGCGGTTTACCTCGGCGACGACGGCCTGCTGGCCAAGCTGCCTGCGGGAACGCTGGTCATTGATTCCTCCACCATCGCGCCGGAAACGGCCCGTGGAGTGGCGGAAGTTGCAACCGACAAGGGGCTGGATTTCATCGATGCCCCGGTTTCCGGTGGCGTCGGTGGCGCCAAGGCCGGCACCCTGACCTTCATCTGTGGTGGTGAGGAGAGCACCTTCAATCGCGCCAAGCCGATCCTCGAGGGCATGGGGAAGAACATCTTCCACGCCGGCCCCCACGGCTCCGGCCAGGTCGCAAAAATCTGCAACAACATGCTGCTGGCGATTCTGATGGCGGGCACCAGCGAGGCCCTGGCCCTGGGTGTTCGGAACGGCCTGGACCCTGCCGTGCTCTCCGAGATCATGAAGCAGAGCTCCGGTGGCAACTGGGCCCTGAACGTCTACAACCCCTGGCCAGGCGTCATGGAAGGCGTACCCGCCTCCCGCGACTACCAGGGCGGTTTCCTGGTCAACCTGATGACCAAGGACCTTGGCCTCGCCTTCGACAACGCCGTCAAGAACCAGGCCTCCATCCCCATGGGCGCCTTGGCCCGCAACCTGTTCCAGCTGCACGCCGGACAGGGCAATGGCGAACTGGATTTCTCCAGCATCCAGCGGCTTTACAAGCCCGAGTGACCAGAGACTGCGCCCCGGTGAAAACGGGGTCGGTTCAGCCTAAGGGGTTTGATGAAAACCTTCATCTGACCCCAAGTTCAGCCCACCCCAAAAGCTTCCGGGTAAAGTCGGGGTCAGAAGAAGGCTTTCTTCAGACCCCAAGGTCTTGCTCAAGGTCATGCTCAGGGGTCTGATGAACTCGTTCATCTGACCCCATCTTCATTCCCATCCCCCAACTCTGGATTTTCTCCAAACACGCTGGTACCTTTCCCCACTTCGCGGGCACCCCATCAAGGATCCGATGGCCAAAACCCGCACCGATTCAACGGACCGAATCAACCCTTCAAGGACTGAAGACATGCCCCAGGCAAGCGGACTGCAGTTCACCGCCCGTGTCGGTGACTTCCCCTCTGATCATTTCGCCGTGGTCGCCTTTGCGCTGACCGAGAGCCTCTCCGAGCTGTTCCAGGGCCGACTGGAACTGGCCAGCACCGATCCCGACGTCTCTGCCGAATCCATGCTGGAACAACCCGTTGACCTGGTGGTCTGGCAGGACGGCCAACCCCTGCGCCGTTTCACCGGCGTGGTCAACGAATTCGCCCGGGGCGACACCGGCCATCGGCGTACCCGTTACGAAGTGTTATTCCAGCCCCCGCTCTGGCGCCTGGGTCTGATGCACAACAGCCGTATCTTCCAGGGCCAGAGCCCGGAGACCATCGTCCGCACCCTGCTGGAAGAGCGGGGCATTGTGGATACGATTTTCGATCTCAAGCGGGGCCCTCAGGAACGGGAATACTGCGTCCAGCACCGGGAAAGCGACCTGGCCTTTATCGAAAGGCTGGCCGCCGAGGAAGGCTGGCATTACCGCTACCAGCACGGCAGTGTGGATGGGGAAGACCAACCGGCCCTGATTTTTGCCGATCACCATGGCGATGCCCCGAAACTGGAGCCGGCACCCTACAACGGCCGGGCCGGGGGCAGTACCCGGCAACCCTGTATTTTCCGCTTCAAATACCAGGAGCGGGTCCGGGCTGGCTCGGTGGCCCTTAAGGACTACACCTTCAAAAATCCCGCCTACGCCCTGCTGCACGAGCAGGCGGACGCCGACCTGAACCACCGGGAAGACTACCAGCACTACGACTACCCGGGTCGCTACAAGGCCGACGCCAGCGGCCAGCCCTTCACCCGGGCCCGCCTGGACGCTCTGAGAAACGATGCGGCCACCGGCCACGGAGAAAGCAACCGACCGGATTTAGCCCCCGGCGCCAAAGTCGCGCTCACCGACCATGACAACGAAGCCCTGAATCGGGAGTGGCTGCTCACCGCCGTTACCCATACCGGCAAACAGCCCCGGGCCCTGGAAGAGGAGGGCGGTCAGGAACCGACCACCTATCACAACTTCTTTAGCGTTGTGCCCGCCGACCGAACCTGGTGCCCGAGCTGCGAACACAAACCCTGCATGGACGGCCCCCAGATCGCCATCGTCACCGGCCCGGAGGGCGAGGAAATCCACTGCGACGAGCACGGTCGGGTCAAGGTCCGGTTTCCGTGGGACCGATACTCGAAAAACAACGAACACAGCAGCGCCTGGTTAAGAGTCAGCCAGGGCTGGGCCGGCGGCCAGTACGGGTTCATGGCGCTGCCCCGCATCGGCCACGAAGTGATCGTCAGCTTCCTGGACGGCGATCCGGACCAACCCATCATCACCGGCCGAACCTACCACGCCACCAATCAGCCACCGTACGAACTACCGGCGCACAAGACCCGCACCACCCTGAGAACCAAGACCCATAAAGGCGAGGGCAGCAATGAGCTGCGCTTCGAGGACGAGGCGGGAGAAGAGCAGGTCTACATTCATGCCCAGAAAAACCTGGACCTGCTCACCGAACACACCCGCACCGAGGTCATCCGGAACGACAGTCATCTGACTGTGGACAACAACCGTCTCAGCCACACCAAAGGTAACGAGCACCACATTATTGGTGGCGAGTATCGGACGGCTGTTGGCCGTGACTACAGCCTGGCGGTGGGTGGAAGCCACCACAGCAAACTGGGCAAAAACCAGCTTGTTGAAGCGGGCAGCGAAATCCACCACAAGGCCGGTTTGAAGATCGTCATTGAGGCGGGGGCAGAGGTGACTATCAAGGCGGGTGGCAGCTTCTTGAAGTTGGATCCCAGCGGCGTCACGGTTTCCGGACCCCTGGTGCGAATGAACTCCGGTGGCGGGCCGGGGAGTGGGAGCGGGGCGGCGGTTCAAGGCCCGGAATTGCCCGCGAGTCTGAGCGGGCAATCAGGTAGAAATGCGCCTGTGCAGCTCGCGGATACCGACACCCGACCCCTGTCAGGTGCCGCTCCAGGCACGGTGCAGGCCTTGAAGGCGGCGGCGAAGAAAGACGTTGCACTGGTTAAACAGTGTGGGCGACAGCCCGATGGCTCCTGCGCGCTTTCTTCCTGTTCTTGCGGGAATGCAATTCTATGACCGGACTGGAATCGAACACCATGTTGCAGGCCTGCATCCTGCTGGACGGCGCGGCCATCAACGCACCACGGTTTATCTACGAAAACGATGATCAGCCTGATGTGGAGTATCTGTTTCTGGGCACGCCCCACGAGCCAGCCCTGGAAGTCAGTCCATGTCTGGTGAAGCCGTCCGGAGCGACCCGGCTATGGCAAGCGCAGTCACAATGGCGGGATAAAGCCGTGGTTCTGATTGCAGACGAGAGCCTGCCGGTCATCGCGGAGCATTTGCGCAGCCTGCTGAGCGTTCAGTTACCGGATGGCGGGTATTCGTACCTGCGGTATTACTCGCCCAAACACCTTCAGCGGTTAATGTTGGCATTCAATGATCAGGAGCGAAACCGCTTCAGCGGCCCGGTCCGGGAGTGGCTGGCATTCCAGCCTGATGGCTCCTGGCAGCGAATTACCGCTGAGCGTACTGGCCCTTCCAAAGCGGCTTCCGAGGAAGGATGGTTTGTGCTCTCGGAGCAGCACATCGCAGCGTTATCGGTGGGAGCAAGGGATGAATTCGTTGAAAAACTGGCCCGCTTTCTTGGAATGGATGATCGAACCAGGCTGAACCTCTGGATTGAGGACGCAAATTCACTCGGTTTCCGGACCGAGAAGGATGTGAGCCAGTATGCGGAGCTGACTCTGGTTCATGGGGACCGGATTAAACACCCGGAGAGCCAGATCATCTTGTCGAACCATCAGCTGTCGACTGGCTCGCGCTTAAAAGAATTGGATAAACATTTGGCATACGGAGTTGCCTGATGAGTTCTGAATACACCGTTCGCTCCGGCGATACCCTCAGTACGATTGCACAACGGCACCAAACCACCCTGAGCAGCCTGATGCGGCTCAACCCTGACATTGAAAACCCGGACCGTATTTTCCCGGGGCAGTTGCTCAAGCTGCCGGCCGCAAATGATTCAGGGTTTTCCAGGTGTGAAGTAGGGCAGGTTGCACAGGAGCCCTCCTGTTCCGAGACAATCGTCGAAGTTGTGCACGTTACCGGCACCGATGAACTGATCCTTCTGACGGAGGATGAGCTTGCCGAGTGGATCGAGGAAGAAGAGTTCGTCTGTGGGCCCGTCAACGATTTCTATAGCAGGCTGGATAGGCTTGATGACGGCAAGATGGATTCTGATCTCAGCCCAACGGATGGCGAAGGGCAGCTGTTGTCGGAGGTACAGCAGGAAAAGGAACGCCTGGTCAACGAACTGGAAGCGCGTGCGGTGTTGACCAACGACATGCAAACCATCCCGCCCATTACCGAGATAAAGCGGTTGGCTGGCAATAAACACGTCACCTTTGTGCGCTCTGACAAGATAGCGAATCACCCGCGCAGGTACCCTGTTGGGGCCAGAGATCGGGCGCGTAGTCAGGGCTGGTTGACTGAAAACGGCGTTGACCCGACAAAGCTGCGGGATGCCATTCGAAGCGAACTCAACATCAAGTTCAACGCGACCTTGTGGGACCCGGATCAGAATGGCGCGCTCATGACAACGCTGAACAGGTTCTACGACGAGGCGTCCTGGTCCGTCTGGGGCGATGCCCAGACCCGACAGGAAGCTGTGGATGAAACCGGGTTCGACGCCTCTGGCGAGGCACAGTTCATGCGCTTCGCCGCTGGCGCGACGGCCTCAGGTGAATTCGATCCCCGCAAAGGAAAAGTGCATTTCCAGGCGAAAGCGGAAGGACAGTATGCGCTGGCGCAGGGCAAAGTGGGCATTGAGCAGGCGTTCCCGGTGAACAATCGGTCAGAGATCAGGATTCCCTACCGGGTTGGAGGCTGGGACGGGGAACGAAGAATCGCTTCACTGGGCCATTTTCAGGCGGCGATCAATGCTTCGCTTGCCGGCTTCGCCGGTGCTTCGGCGCTGATCGCCGGCAACGTTCACGTGTCCACCACCGATGGCCTTCCAACGCTGAAGGGGATTGCCGCGCGAAAGAACGGGCAAAAAGCGGATATGGAAGCGGGCGTATTCGCAGGCATTCGTGGCGGATGTGAGGTGGCCGGTGAGCTGCGCTGGAAGGATGTGTTATCCGAGCAGCCTGACTGGGATAGGTTGTGCCGGATAGGGAAGAAAGTGGAGATGGCGCTGGGGGCAGGTGCGGCGGCCGAAATCAGGCTGCTGTTCAGCCCGGGAACCGGCAAGTTTTACTTTAACGTGCATGCGGGACTTGTGTTGGGAGTAGGGCCATCTGGCAGCTTTCTCCTGGAGGTCGAAACTGAAAAAGTCCTGCGGATGCTTCACTTCGTCTACAACGCTTTGCTTGATGTGGATTTTAGGTACTTGGAGTTGTTTGATCAGAGAACATTTGCATTTGCTTGGTATCAACGGATGAGCTTGTATGCACTGTGTCGTGGTTTGACCGCGATTGATGCTGCCGTTGACTTCGCTGCAGTTGCAACTGATCGAATCAGCGAACTGATAAATGACGTATTCGTTGGTCGCAAACGTGAAAGCAAAGGGGCTGAGCTCGCCCAAAATATCGTTAATGATATCAAGCTCAAAGAGGACTCAGTCTTTCTCCACTCACCCCCCGAGGTAAAAGGAATAGTACTGGATAACATTCTTTACGACTGGTGGGTAACGCCCGACATATGGAGCGACACGGATATTAAGATACAAGCCGTTAATGAGATTCTGAATTCGTTTCAAGGTTGGCGCGATTTTGAGGAAACCGTGGTTAGAATGAATCCGGAGGGCAATGCCCAGCGCTCAGAGTTTGATAAAAACATTGAAAGATTGTTCGATTTCATTGGTAAAAACAAATCGGATCAGCGTCTCTTTATCCGCGGGTTGCGTGACCAGCCTGCCATAGCTAACAGGCCGGTGAGGAAGGATCCTTTTGACGTTTGCCGCATATGTAGAATTGGTTAAGGGAGCTTTGTTTATGTTCAGGGATGACCGGCTAAAGCTATCTGGTTGGATTGTATTATCCGCTGTGTTGGTTGCTTGTGGGGGCCTGGCTGCTGATAATCAGGCGGCCAAGTCAGTAAAGCGAATTGCAGAACAGGCTGTCGATAATCAGGTTTTCGTTGAAGGAGGAACCTTTGAGCTCGGAGATGTGGGGCGCCCAAATGGTTCTCCTTATGTAGTTCTTACGGACCACGCCCGGCCCACAGTCGAAGTAAAAGTCGATGGCTACTCCATCTCCCGGTATGAAACCACCTGGGGCGAGATGGAGGTATACTATGCCGATGTCGGGCGAGCACATTTATATGAGGACGAGTTTACCGTAAGCAAGTACCTGAAAGCCTCGGATGACCCTCTGTCGCCATACTACTACCGTAAACCGGCGAGGGTGCCCAATTACGGCGAGGCTGAACGTTATTGTGCATGGTTGGCTGAGCAATCAGGATTACCTTTCGCACTGCCGACTGAAGCTCAGTGGGAATTTGCTGCACGAAGCCGGGGGCGGAATGTTCCTTACGCGACGAATACAGGGAAAGAAGATAACGACACCTATTTACAACGACCCAAGGAGTACATCGATCCAAGCGTACGTCCGTCAGGTAATATGCTGAGCCATTCTTCTCTTGTCATGGAGCGCCGACCGGTTGGAACCTACCCTCCGAATCCTCTGGGTCTCTATGACATGACCGGAAACGTTGGTGAATGGACGCAGGATTGGTTTCAGAAAGATTATTACAAGCACGCACCCTTCGATAATCCGCGGGGCCCTGTGGAGCCTGTCAATCCGGACAAGCCAGAAAAAACTGTCAGGGACTGGGCTGGAAAGGGCGGTGGATTTGGAGGTGGCGGCACAGTGTTTGCCCGGAGTGGCGTGCACGTTGACGCTCCCGGCACTGGCTTCCGCTGCGTCGTCAATCATCCCGAGCCGATCAACTGATCGCTCCGACGGGACACCAGGAACCATGGTGTCTCATGGCACCGACGTGATTCCATCGTCAGATGCACCCCGTAACCGGGATAGGTAAACTGGTCGTTCTTACTCCGGAATTCTCTGATCGTTTACAGGATCTTTCATGGACGGCCAATCCCCGAACAACGAAGCGGCGGGCAATGATAAACGCCCGCTGATTTCCTCGGATCTCGCCACACCGATCTACGGCCTGTTTGGTCTGGGTATCCTGTACACCCTGTATGTCGCCCATCAGATCATCTTGCCCATCGTTCTTGCCGTGATGACCAGCCTGCTGCTGTCGCCGCTGGTAAAAAAGGCTTATGTGAAGTGGCGAATCCCCCGGATGGTGAGTTCCATGGTGTTCGTATTGCTGGTGCTGGCCGGTATTGTCGGCATCACGTTGGCCGTAGCCACACCGGCCCTGAAATGGGTCGAGGAAGTGCCCGGGGCAATTTCCCGCGTACTGGTGGGGGAGAGTGAAATCAGCCGCCAGATTGCCAGGGTGACCGAGTCCGCCGAACAAGTGGAGAAGTCGGTCGAGCAGCTCTCGGATGGCGAGCAGCGGCAGCCCACGGCCGTGGTTCTGCAAACCGATTCCTGGCGCAGTCAGCTGATGAACAAGGTTCAGAACGGCATTGTCGGCCTCGCTCTGGCCCTGGCGCTTACCTACTTTCTTCTGGTAAGCGGGGACCGTCTGATCCGGAACTTTGTGCGCCAGTTGCCTATGGGCCAGCGAAAGACGGTGCTGCGAATAACTCATGACTCCCAGCACCTGATTGCCCAGTATCTTGGTGTGCTGGGGTTAAGCAACATCTTTGTTGGCGCAGCCACGGGGTTGATCTGCTGGGGGGTGGGCCTGCCAGATCCTGCGGTGTGGGGGCTGGTGGCGGGGCTGGCCCGGTTTGTTCCGTATCTGGGGGTGGTTATCTCAGTCTCCATGCTTTCTGTGATTTCCGTTATCAGCCTGGAAGAATTCTGGATGATGGCCATCGCCCCGCTCGGATTCCTGGCGCTGACCACCCTGGTGGGCGCCTTTATCGAGCCCTGGATTCATGGCTTCCGCATGGCCATCAATCCGGTCATCATCTTCGTCTCCATCTTTTTCTGGGGCTGGCTTTGGGGGCCCGTGGGCGTGCTGCTGGCGGTGCCACTGATGACGGTCATTCAGGTCGTGCTCAAGCAGATACCCAAGCTGCGTCCGGTGTACCGGGTCATCGCCCGCTAGGGCAAATAACGGATACCCGCAACACGCCCTGACACGCCCGGGAATCTCACCTATTCTGTCTGGATAACCCAAATTCAGCAGACAGGGAGGATGCCCCGTCCATGATCCCGAACACCATGAAAGCCATGGTACTTACCGGTCACGGCGATATCGACAAGCTCGAATATCAGGACGTTCCCACCCCTCAACCGGGGCCGGGCCAGGTCCTGGTCCAGGTGACGGCAACCGCCAAGAACAACACCGATCGCAAGGCGCGGGAAGGGCTCTATCCCACCAAAAAAGGCGAGATGACGTCCTTCAGGATGGGCGGCAAGCCAACCCTGACCTTTCCCCGTATCCAGGGCGCCGACATTGCCGGTCGGGTAGTCGCTGTCGGTGAGGGCGTCGAGGAGAGCCGCATCGGCGAACGCGGACTGCTGGACTTCAATATCTACGCCGATGGCCGTCGGGACATCAACCTCACGCCGGACTACTACGGCCATGGCGCCGACGGTGGGTTTGCCGAGTACGTCGCGCTGCCCTCCGACCAGTTCCATCACATCCCGAATCCGGACTTGTCCGATGCAGAGCTGGCGGCCATGGGCATGTGTTCCTACCAGACCGCCATGCATATGCTGACCTCGGCCAATATCCGGGCAGGGGAACGGGTTCTGGTTACCGGCGCTAGCGGCGGAGTCGGTACCGCGCTGATCCAGCTGTGCCGGATCATGGGCGCCATTCCCTACGCGCTCAGCAAGAAGGACAAAACCGACGCGCTGATGGCCCTTGGTGCCGAGGCGGTACTGGATCGCTCGGACATGGACAGCTTCGAGGAGCGGGTGAAAGCGCAGACCGGAGGCAAGCCCATTGATGCGGTCATGGATCTGGTGGGCGGTGAAATGACCGACCGGTTCATCGACACCATGATCTTTGATATGAATGCCCGCGCCACCTACCCGCGCCTGAGCATTGCCGGCGCCAGTGGCGGCAATATCAGCGAGATTCTCTGGACCCGAATCTATCTATATCAGGTACAGATCTTTGGTGTCTCCCACGGCACCCGTGAGGAGGCGGAACAGCTGATGGCCTGGATCCGGGGAGGCCAGCTCAAACCGGTTCTGCACGGAGCCTTCAGGCTCTCGGATCTGCATCGTGCCGAAGAATACTTTGTTAACCGGGGCAGCAATTATCTCGGCAAGATCGTGATCGTTCCCGACGCCCAGTGGGAAGAGCACGGCAAATCCTATGCCCTGGAGAACGCCTGATGAAACCAGAGCTCACCATTCAGTTGATGGATACCCATGCCGGCGGTGATGTCAGCCGGATCGTGACCGGCGGTATTGATCTCTTGCCCGGAGACACCGTGCGTGACCAGATGGAGTACCTGCGGGATGACGCCGACGGTCTCCGGAAACTGTTGCTGGAGGAGCCCTACGGAATCCCGGAAATGTCGGTGGACCTGCTGGTTCCCGCCACGGACCCGCGTGCGGCCGCCGGCTACATCATCATGGAAGTAATGGGTTACCCCATCTACTCCGGTTCCAATACCATCTGCACCGCCACCGCCGTGCTCGAGGCCGGTATCGTGCCCAAGCAGGAAGGCAAGCAGAACTTCATGCTGGAATCGCCGGCCGGACTGGTCCAGATCGAGGCCACCGTACACGACGGCGTGGTCGAGGCGATCACCTGTGAGGGGTTGCCCAGCTATATTCACACCTATAAAGCCAGTATCGAAGTGCCGTCAGTGGGCAAGGTGACCTACAGTGTCGCCTACAGTGGTGGCTTCTACGCGCTGGTGGACGCAAAAGAACTGGGCTTTGATCTGACCCTGGACGAGGAGCGAAAGCTGGCGGAAACCGCCCATGCCATTGTCGAGGCGATCCAGGCGGAACGGGGCTTCTCCCATTACACCCTGGGGGATGTCGGCCCGCTTCCGTTCCTGCATTTCATGGGGCCGGAGGAGCACGTAGCGGAAGGCTATTACCGGTCTCGCTCGGCCACCTATGTTCATCCGGGAGTCATCTGCCGCAGCACCACGGGCACCGGTACCTCGGCGCGCCTGGCATTGATGAATTATGAGGGCAGGATCCGGCCAGGCGACAAACTGGAGACCGTGTCCCTGAGGGAAACCGGTTTTATCGGCGAGTTTACCTCGGTGGAAACCGAGGGCGATTACCAGGTGGTCAAGAACAGCATTACCGGTAAGGGCTATGTGATTGCCCGCTCCGATATCGTGGTGAACTGCGATGATCCGATGGTCGACTGTGACGGCCTCCATCATGTCCTTTCCGCACGCCACAAAGGTGATATTACGCCAACATCCTGATCTCCCGGCCCGTTTGTGGATGACGTGATAAAACGAACGCAAATGGGCCGGTTATTAGTCTAAGGTTTACCTTTACGTAAAGTGAAGCCTGTGCTAAACCTTGGACCTGTGCATTCAAAGATAAAAACAACAGGAGTTCACGATGAGCCTTCCGAAATACACCGATGTGTACAACAACTTTGATGCGGCCGCTCTGGAGGCGGACATCCTGGACGGACGTCTTGATAGCGGCCTGAACGTATGCCACGAGATCTGTGACAAGTGGGCCAACGACCCCCAGAAGGTAGCCCTGTTCTACGAAACAGTAGACGGCGGTGATGGCACCCTGACGTTTGCGGAGCTCAAGGCCGCCTCTGCCCGCTTTGCCAACTACCTGACATCCCAGGGAATCGGCAAGGGCGACCGGGTTGCCGGCCTGCTGCCCCGAGGCCCGGAACTTCTGATTGTTATTGCCGGCGCCCTCCGGGCTGGCGCGGTCTACCAGCCGCTGTTTACCGCGTTTGGCTCTGGAGCCATCGAATACCGCCTTGAGCGTGCCGGTACCAAACTTGTTGTAACTGACCCCGCCAACTACCCGAAACTGACCGAGGTCAAAAACTGTGCGCCGGTACTGTGCGTCAATGCCAGTGATACGGGCGCGGATGTCCAGGACTTCGAGGAGACCCTGGCGAAGCAGTCCGATCAGTTCGAGCCGGTGATGATCAAGGGCACGGATCCGTTCCTGCAAATGTTCACCTCCGGCACCGTCGGCAAGGCCAAGGGTGTTGCGGTACCGGCGAAGGCGCTGCTGGCGTTTTACGTTTACATGAAGTACGCCATCGACCTGCGCGAGGACGATGTGTTCTGGAACGTGGCCGATCCGGGTTGGGCCTACGGCCTTTACTATGCGGTGGTCGGCCCGCTGATGATGGGCCACGCGACCCACTTCAACCCGGGCGCGTTCACTCCGGAGTCCACCTACGACATGATCCGCAAATACAAGATCACTAACCTGGCGGCGGCCCCCACGGCTTATCGTCTGCTCAAGGCTAACGATCATGTGTTGCCGGAGGGCGAGAACCTCGGCCTGCGGGTCTGCAGCAGTGCCGGTGAACCTTTGAACCCGGAGGTGGTCAACTGGATCAAGAATCGTCATTTCTGTCCGGTGAAGGACCACTACGGCCAGACTGAGACCGGCATGACCTGCTGCAACTTCCATGGCCTCGAGCATCCGGTACGGGAAGGCTCCATGGGTTATTCCTCGCCGGGTCACAAAGTGGTCGCGCTGAACGAAAAGAACGAAGAAGTAGGTGAGGGCGAGATCGGCCAGCTGGCCGTGGACGTGAAAGCGTCTCCGTTGTTCCACTTCGACGGCTACACCTGGGGTGAGAAAGATCCGTTCGTGAAAGGCTACTACCTCACCGGAGACATGGTGATCTGCCACGGCGACGGCAGCTTCTCCTTCAGTGGCCGTGACGACGACATCATCACCACCGCCGGATACCGGGTCGGTCCGGCCGACGTGGAGAGTACCCTGCTTGAGCACGCGGCCGTGGCGGAATCCGGTGTTGTAGCCAAACCGGACGAGAAGCGGGGCGCTATCATCAAGGCCTATGTGGTCATCAAGAGCGGTCAGGAGCCAGCCGATGAGCAGGCCCTGAAAGACGAGCTACAGGAACTGGTTCGCCGCCGCCTGTCCACCCACGCCTTCCCCCGGGAGATCGAATTCGTGGACGAGCTGCCCAAGACTCCGAGCGGCAAGATCCAGCGATTCGTGCTCCGTAGCCGTGCCAAGGACGAAGTCGAAGCATGATCATCACCTTCGAAGAGCTTCAGGCGTTCCTCGAGGAGCAGTTTCCGCAGGGTGAGGCATTCGGCACCCTGCAGAAGCTCGGGGACGGCTGGGCCGAGATGCGGCTGGAGGTGGACGAAGAGCACTTGCGGCCCGGAGGCACTGTCTCCGGACCGGCTATGATGGGCCTGGCGGACGTGACCATGTACGCCGCCCTGTTGAGCAAGATCGGGTTGGTGCCCCTTGCGGTGACCACCAACCTGAACATCAACTTCCTCAGAAAGCCGGCGGCGCATGCCGCGATATGGGCCCGTGCCAACCTTCTGAAGGTCGGTCGCACCATGGGGGTCGGGGAAGTGTTTGTCTATTCCGAGGGGGTGGAAGAGCCGGTGGCGCACTCCACCATGACCTATTCGATTCCCCCGGAAAAATACAGGAATTAGGTATTGACGTTTACGTATACGTCAATCTACTCTGTAGTTAATTCAGAAGTACAACAATAACAAAGGGTATAGTGGCTCATGAGTGAACAGTACGTTCTCGAGACCCGTAACCTGGTCAAGGAGTTCAAGGGGTTCGTCGCCGTAGACGACGTGAACCTCAAGATCCGGAAAGGTGATATCCATGCGCTGATCGGCCCTAACGGTGCCGGCAAGACCACGGTTTTCAATCTCCTGACCAAGTTCCTGATCCCGACCAGGGGACAGATCCTCTATAAAGGCGAGGACATCACCTCCCTGAAATCCGCAGCCATCGCCCGCAAGGGTGTGGTTCGCTCCTTCCAGATATCGGCTGTATTCCCCCACATGACGGCGCTCGAGAACATTCGTGTTGCGCTGCAAACGTCTGAGGGCACCTCGTTCAGTTTCTGGAAGTCCGGTAACTCACTGCACAAGCTCAACCAGCGTTGTATGGAGCTACTGGATGCTGTGGGCCTGGCGGAATTCGCCAATACCACCACAATCGAGTTGGCTTATGGTCGCAAACGGGCGCTGGAACTGGCGACGACCCTGGCCATGGAGCCTGAGATCCTCCTGTTGGATGAGCCTACACAGGGCATGGGGTCGGAAGATGTGGACCGGGTCGTCGAACTCGTTCGCAAGGCCGCTGATGGGCGAACCGTACTGATGGTGGAACACAACCTCAGCGTGGTCAGCAAACTGTGTGATCGCATTACCGTACTGGCGCAGGGCTCAGTTCTGACCGAGGGGGACTACGCTGCTGTCTCTGCCGACCCGAGGGTGCGCGAGGTATACATGGGCAGTGAAGGCAGCGGTGAGCGGGGAACAGCCAGCAGCGAACAGGCGGAGGCAGCACAATGAGCGCGATTCCGGATCGGGAATACGAACAGCTTCGGCTCTCCGGGCTGCATGCTTTCTACGGAGAATCCCACATTCTTCATGGTATCGACATGGTGGTGAACCGCGGCGAGCTGGTGACGCTTCTGGGCCGTAATGGCGCGGGGCGAAGCACGACGCTAAAGGCTATCATGAACATGGTGGGCCGCCGCACCGGCTCCATCATGATCAACGGTGAAGAAACCATGGCGCGCGCGCCGCATCACATTGCCAGGTTGGGTGTCGGGTATTGCCCCGAACACAGGGGCATTTTTTCGTCACTCAGCGTCCAGGAAAACCTGACCCTGCCCCCGGTGGTACGTAGTGGGGGCATGAGTCTGGAAGAAATCTATAACATGTTCCCCAACCTCTATGAGCGGCGCTACAGTCAGGGCACCAAGCTGTCCGGCGGTGAGCAACAGATGCTGGCCATGGCCCGTATCCTGCGCACCGGTGCCAACATGCTGTTGCTGGATGAGATTACCGAAGGTCTGGCGCCGGTTATTGTGGAGAAACTGGGGGAGGTCCTGGTGGCCCTGAAAGAAAAAGGGCTGACCATCGTCCTGGTAGAGCAGAATTTCCACTTTGCGGCACCGTTAGCCGATCGTCATTACGTCGTGGAGCACGGTCAGATCGTGGAAGAAATCAGCGCCAATGAACTGAGTGCCAAGCAGTCGGTGCTGGACAGCTATTTGGGAGTCTGATCCCGGATAGAACGAAAGTAAGAAAATCAACAACAACCCGAACCAACGCAAGACAGTAGCGGAGATAAAACAATGACAATGATGAAAAAGCTTCTGACATCAGCCGTTGCATCAGCCCTGATGGTGGGCGGCGCCCAAGCAGAAATGTCCAACGATACCGTCAAGATCGGTTATCTGGCAGATATGTCCGGCACCTACCGGGATCTGGCTGGTCCGAACGGACTGAAGGCACTGGAAATGGCCATTGCTGATTTTGGCGGTAAGGTAAACGGCACCAAGATTGAAGTGGTCAGTGCCGACGACCGTAACAGCCCCGATTCCGCCTCCAGCACCGTTCGTCGCTGGGTCGAAAACGAGAATGTAGACCTGGTGGCGGGGATGGTTGCTTCCTCCGTTTCCATCGCGGTCAGCAAGATTCTCGAAGAAAACGACCGGCTGGGTATCATTTCCGGTTCTGCAGCCTCCAGCATCACCAACGAGCACTGCACACCGAACCACATCCATTACGTCTACGACACCTATCCACTGGCTAATGGTACCGCCAGTGCGGTTGTAAAAGAGGGTGGCAAAACCTGGTACATGCTGACTGCGGACTACGCCTTCGGCCACGCATTGGAGGGCGACGTGACGCGGGTTGTCGAGGCCAATGGCGGTGAAGTGATCGGCACCGTGCGCCACCCGTTCCCGACCCAGGATTTCTCATCCTTCATTCTTCAGGCTCAGGCCTCTGGCGCTGACGTGGTTGGCCTGGCAAACGCAGGTGCAGACACCACCAACGCAATCACCACTGCCAGTGAATTCGGGGTAACCCAGTCCGGCCAGACCCTGGCGGCGCTGCTGCTGTTCCTGACCGACGTTCACGCCCTGGGTGCCGAAACCGCTCAGGGTATCCAGCTGACCACCGGCTGGTATTGGGACATGAACGACGAGACCCGTGAATGGTCCGATCGGTTCATGGAAGAAACCGGTGTGCGTCCGACCATGGTTCACGCGGGCATCTACTCCAGCGCCATGCAGTATCTGAAAGCTGTTGAAGCGACCGGCTCCGACGATGCTCAGACTGTTCGCCAGCAGATGATGGACACGCCGATCAACGACATGTTCGCCAAGAACGGCAAGATCCGCGTTGATGGCCGCATGGTCCACGATATGTACCTGGCGGAAGTGAAAACTCCGGAAGAGTCCACAGGCGAATGGGACCTGTACAAGATCCTGCGGACCATTCCGGCTGAAGAGTCTTACCGTCCGCTCTCCGAGAGTAAGTGCAAGCTGGTAAACAACTAAGAAAAGCTGCAACAACGGAGCTCCCCGCAATCATGCGGGGAGCGCCCGGAAACCTGCAGAGACGAGAAGTCCAACAATAACGTCTGTGCTGCTTTTGGAGTTAGCAACATGTCCATGATTTTCGGCGTCCCTCTCGCTGTGCTCTCTGGCCAGCTCCTCATCGGAATCATCAACGGCGCCTTCTACGCCCTGCTGAGCCTGGGGCTCGCGGTAATCTTCGGCCTGCTGAAGATCATCAATTTTGCCCATGGTGCCATGTATATGCTGGGCGCCATGACCACTGTCCTGATGTTTGACTACCTGGGCGTCAACTACTGGGTTGCCCTTTTCCTGGCACCGCTTGTGGTTGGAGTCTTTGGTGTTGTCATCGAATACTTCCTGCTTCGCCGCATTGCCGGGCAGGACCATATCTACAGCCTGCTCCTGACCTTCGGTGTGGCCCTGATCATTCAGGGCGTGCTGATTAACTGGTTCGGTGTTTCCGGCCTGCGCTACACCATGCCTGACATGTTCAAGGGAGGAGTGAACCTCGGCTTCATGTTCATGCCGTACTATCGAGCCTGGGTCATCGTAGCGGCCCTGCTGGTGTGTTTCGGTACCTGGTTTGTGATCGAGAAAACCAAACTGGGCTCGTATCTGCGAGCCGGCACCGAGGATTCGCAACTGATGCAGGGCTTCGGCATTAACGTACCGCTGCTGATCAGCCTCACCTATGGTTTCGGGGTGGCTCTGGCCGCGTTTGCCGGAGTCCTGGCCGCACCCATTTACTCCGTTACGCCGGTCATGGGCTCCAGTACCCTCATTGTGGTCTTCGCAGTCGTGGTTATCGGCGGTATGGGTTCCATCGGCGGGGCGATCATTACCGGTATTCTCATGGGGGTCATTGAAGGCCTCACCAAAACCTTTTATCCACCGGCGTCGTCGGCGGTCATCTTCCTTGTCATGGTTCTGGTACTGATGTTCCGGCCCAGTGGCTTGTTCGGTAAGGAGGCATAAACATGAATCAGCCAGTCAATTCCGCCGACATTCACAAGGCTATTGTGGAACAGCAAGCCGCCCAGGACCGCAAGAAACTGGTGCTCAATGGCGTGCTGTTGCTCCTGCTGCTCGCGGCGCCGTTCATGATTTACCCTGTCTTCCTGATGAAGATCCTGTGTTTCGCGCTGTTTGCGGTGGCATTCAATCTGCTGTTCGGTTTTACCGGATTGCTGTCCTTTGGCCACGCCGCCTTCCTGGCGACCGGCGGATACACCACCGGTTACCTGTTGAGCAATTATTCCGGACTGACCACCGAGATGGGCATCATTGCCGGGACCCTGACCGCAACGGCGCTTGGTGTCGCCTTCGCGCTACTGTCCATCCGCCGGCAGGGCATCTACTTCGCCATGGTCACCCTGGCCCTGGCGCAGCTGGTGTTTTTCTTCTTTGTGCAGTCCGAGTTCACCCACGGTGAGGACGGTATGCACGGAATTCCCCGCGGCGAGCTGTTCGGCCTGATCAACCTCGAAGACAACCTGAACATGTACTACTTCGTGCTGGTGGTCTTTATCGCCTGTTACCTGTTGGTACAGCGCATCGTAAGCAGCCCCTATGGCCAGGTTCTCAAGGCAATCAAGCAGAACGAGCCGCGAGCGGTGTCACTCGGCTACAACGTGGACCGTTACAAGGTGCTGGCGTTCGTTATTTCTGCGGCGCTTGCCGGACTCGCCGGTTCCATGAAGTCCGTGGTGTTCCAGCTGGCCTCCCTGAATGACGCTCACTGGCATATGTCCGGCGAAGTGATTCTGATGACGCTGGTTGGCGGCATGGGGACTCTGCTTGGCCCGGTGGTGGGGGCTACATTTGTCGTGAACATCGAGTATCAGCTATCCCAGGGTGCCCTCAGGGACTGGGTGGATCCGATTCTTGGCGGTATCTTTGTATTGACGGTTCTTGCCTTCCGTAGCGGGATCGTGGGTGAACTCCAGAAGTTCGTCAAAAAGAACCTCGGTTGATCCCTGGCTGAAGTCCGCCAGGTCGGGGTCAGATGAAAAACCCGTTTTTCATCTGACCCCTTTTTCATGCTTTTCACTTCTTTTCGCACACCTGTCTCTCAGATTTCCTATCCCACCAGTTACAAAACACTGCAATAAAATGTGCCTGCTTTCTTGACGTGTACAGTTGCCTTTCCTATTAGTTGGTATTGCGTCATCAATTTATTAAGAAAAATACATGTTAATCCCACCAGGTCCAGACGGAGCTGGAAGCCCAAGAATCAAGAAAAAGGGGAAATGGGGGGATGGAGAGAGCTACGGTTGTACTGGTGGACGCCACGCAGTATGGGGCGGACCCGGAGGTCGTCAGGGTTATTGAGCGGCATTTTCCGCTGGTCAGGGTTTCCGCGAAGGATGAACTGGCATCAGTTTATGCGTCGTATAATCGTGTGATCAGCTGTTTCGAGTTCGATTTTCCGGATATTACCAGTCTGTCCATCCTGAGTGAGGCCAAGCAGGAGTTCACCTCCGTGCCCGTGGTGATGTTCACCCAGCAGCACTCAGAGGCCCTGGCAGTATGGGCTCTCCGAAGCCGGGTGTGGGATTACTTTGTCAAACCGGTGCAGACGGACAGCGTTCTGGACTCCCTGCAAAGGCTGGAAAAGCTGGTCGGTAATCGCAGGGAACGCTCCGAACGGACCACCATCCTCAAGTCCCAGCCTCTTCCTGACGACGCCCGCTTCAAGAAACACCGTTGCGAGGACAAGGTTGTCGAATCTGCCGTCGCGTTCATTGAGCAGCATCTCTCCGAAAAGCTGATGCAGACGGACATCGCCGAGCTCTGCGGCAGCAACAGCTACCAGCTCAGCCGGGCTTTCAAGAAAGCCCACGGCATTACCTTCCAGGAATACATCGTCCGGCGCCGGATCAAGAAGGCGACCGAGCTGCTGCAGAACAACAGTGCATCAGTGATTGATGTTTGCTGGGCTGTAGGCTTCCACGATGCATCCCACTTCACCCGGATGTTCCAGCGCCATATGGGCATGACGCCCAGTCAGTATCGCCATAAATGCCATGCCAGTCGTGAAGAGGCAGCTTCCTCTCCTCAGCTTTCTCTGTATCAATTCCTTGAAACCTGACCGGCACCTGCTAGGGCGCCTCTGATTAACCCGGAACCGCCTGTGCGTATTCTGAAGGCTTCCGGGATCCTCCTTTTGCAAAATCCTCCTATTGTTTCGCCGGAATACTCCTAACCGACTTCTGAATAACTTCTTATGCTGAAACTACAGCGCACGGAGATGGCGCTGTGCCATCAAGGAAGTATGTCTAACGACTGCAGGAGTTATGAGATGAAAAACTTCAAGGAAAAAGTAGTTGCGTTTATTCGTGATGAGGAAGGTTTGGAGCTGTCTGAGTATGCGGTGGCTGGGTCTTTGATTGTTCTTGGAGCCGTTGCTGCGTTTACGCTTCTGGGTGACAACATCGCAATCGTTATTGACGGTATCGCGGACATTATTGTTCCTCCAGCGGGGGGTTAACCACGAAGTGACTCACGCCAGGGGAGGGCAAAATGATCCCTCCTCTGGCCCCTCAAGCTGGTTTGTCGGAGGAAGCAATGGATGCCACTAGCGTAGGGATAGCGACGACACTCCTTTTCGGACTGCTTACCGCGGTCTACTTCGACTTTTCAAGTCGCAGGATCCCGAACATTTTAACGTTTTCAATGGTGGTTCTCGGAATCACTCTCCACAGTCTCGGCGGGCAGTGGCAAGGAGCCGCGTTTGCGTTCTCGGGTCTACTCGTTGGCTTGTTCTGTTTCTTGCCATTGTACTTTTTCGCAGCGCTTGGTGCAGGGGACGTCAAGCTCCTCGCCGCTGTTGGTGCTCTGATTGGGCCCTATGCCGTGTTTTTGAGCGCTGTTATGACTTTGCTTGTCGGCGGAGTTTTTGCCTTGGCGTTTATTGCCTGGAAAGGCGGGCTGTTTGTGATGGTTCGTCGGTATTGGTCAATGTTTTTATCTCTTGCCTACTTACAGCCGACATACATAGCCCCTGCGGAGGACGAGGCTGCAGGGCTGAGGCTGCCTTACGCACCGGCAATAGCCTGCGGAACAGCCCTGTCGGTTCTTCTTTAGGCGGAAAAATTAACGGAAGTGAAGGAGCAAGCAATGGACGCCGAACTTTTGTTAACCGACTACAGGGATAAGCATCCAAAAGCGAGTAATGATGTTAGCCGTCCCCATAGCCTTCCGGACACTGGCCTTGACCATTTCTTTGTCGCGGACCTGCTAATCAAACATCTTAACCTCGCAAGCAACCAGCCCCTCCAGCAACTGGCCAGGAATATTTCCCTGCCAGGCGCAATTTTGGAACCGGTTATTGGGCACCTGCGCCAGGAAGCAAAGGTTGAAAGCAAGGGTGCCGACTTCTCGGAGGGCGGTGTGCGCTATGCCCTGACAGACCGTGGTCGTGCTGCCGCTCTCGAGGCGCTATCCCGCGACGGCTACTGCGGCCCCGCGCCAGTAACTCTGGAGGCCTATTCAAAGCTGGTGCGCCGGCAATCGGTCTCCAAGTGCGTGGTCACTGAAGACGATATCCATCGCCTGTTCCGGGATACCGTCATCGACGAAAACCTTCTGGCCCAGCTTGGACCAGCGGTGCACTCCGGTCGCGCCATGTTCATCTACGGCCCGGCGGGCAGTGGCAAGAGCTACATTACCCGTCAACTGGTCAAGCTCCTGGCCGGCCCGGTATATGTCCCTTATTCCATCCTGGTAGGCGACACGGTCATCAGCCTGTTCGATCCTGAATTCCATCACCCGGTTCATGGCGAGGAGCAGGACCCCGTGCACCTGGGGAACGGCCATGATCCCCGCTATGTCCTGTGCCACCGACCGGAAGTGACCACCGGCGGCGAGCTTACCCTCGATATGCTTGACCTGAAATTCGACGAGCAACGCAAGCAATACCAGGCACCGCTTCAGCTGAAGGCAAGCAACGGTATGTTGCTGATCGACGACCTGGGCCGGCAGCGGGTATCTCACGTGGACCTCCTCAACCGGTGGATCGTGCCGATGGAGGAAAAGCGGGACTTCCTCAACCTGAGGGCAGGGCAGCACTTTGCGGTTCCCTTCGACATGCTGTTGATCTTCTCCACCAACCTGAACCCGCTGGAGCTTGCAGATGAGGCGTTTCTCCGCCGCATCGGTCACAAGATCGGATTCAAAACCCTGGAGCCGGAGCCGTTCCTGCGGCTGTGGCAACAGGTCTGCCAGACCATGGGGATCGACGATGATCCCGAAACAACCCGGTACATGATGACAGAGCTTTACCCGACCCAGGGCAATGTCCTGTTGCCCTGTCATCCCCGGGATCTGCTTGGTCTGGTAAGTGATTACTGCAGGTACCGCGGGTTACCGGCCCGGCTCACTACCGAATCCATTCGGTGGGCCTGGCAAAACTACTTCGTGCAGCTGGAAAACGTGGGGTGACCGCTATGTTCAAGTCAAGAACCATTCTGATGCTCTCTTTTGCCCTGATCATGGGCCTAGGCGCCGCATACCTGGCCAGGGGCTGGGCGCTTGACCGATTTGCGTCACCAACTACGGAGGATGGTGTCCCTGTCGTTGTGGCTGCCCTGCAGATTCCCTTTGGCAAGAAGGTGGAAGCCAGTGACCTGAAAGTCGCCACCATGCCGAAATCCATGGTTCCGTCCAGTGCACTGACCGAAGCCGAGTCAATTGAAGGACAGGTAGCGACCACGACGATCTACCCAGGCGAAATGATCCTGAAGGAGAAGGTGGCCGCGTTTGGTGGCGGCAGTGCCCTCTCAGCAGTGATTGCGCCGAACAAGCGCGCGGTGACGGTCCGGGTCAATGACGTTATTGGTGTGGCCGGCTTCCTGATGCCTGGTAACCGGGTGGATATTGTCGCGGCTAAGCGAAACGGTAACTACCGCTACGAATCCCGCACCCTGCTGGAAAACGTCAAGGTGCTGGCGGTGGATCAGACCGCTTCTCCCGAGAAGGACAAGCCCGTCATTGTGCGTGCTGTCACGCTCGAGTTGAGTTCGGATGAAGCCGAGGAATTGGTCAAGGCCACCCAGGAGGGCATGATCCAGCTGGCGCTGCGCAATCCTCTGGATGACAGCATGCGTCCGGCTCCTGAGCCCGAACCTGTGAAGGAGGAAGTCGTGGCCGAGGCCAAGCCGGCTCCGAAACCTGCGCCACGCCGGGTTGTCGTGACCAGTTCCCGCGTAACCATCATCCGTGGAACCGATGTCAGCACCTCGAAGGTCTCCATGTAAGACGGATTTGAATGCAGCGGTTGCCGGGGGTTGGCAGCCGCAAAGGAAGTAACCCAGGGAGTGAGTGACCATGACAATAAACACGAAGAAGCTGTCACTGCAGGGATGCCTGATCGGGCTGTTCCTGCTCTTGTCCGCCATCCCGGTCGCAGTGAAGGCCCAGGTGATGCTGGCAAGCGGAATGGACCGGCAGGTGGTTGAAGTAGCCCTTAACCAGTCCCAGATCCTTTATCTTGAACAACCGGTGGCGAAGATCTCTGTTGGTAATCCCGATATTGCCGACATCCTGATCCTGCGGTCCCGTCAGCTTTATGTGGTAGGTAAACAGCTCGGCTCCACCAACGTGACCCTGTGGGATAACAATAACCAGGTGGTGGCCGCCGTCGGCATCGATGTGACCCACGACCTGGAGGGCCTGAAAGCCAAACTGCATCAGGTGCTGCCCGGCGAGGAAATCGAGGTTCGGTCCTCCCAGGGCGCCATCATTCTCAGTGGTGAAGTCGGCAGCTCTGCCCGCATGGCGGCGGCACTGGATCTGGCCCGGAGTTTCCAGGGTGGGGATGACGGCAAGGTCCTGAACATGATGCAGGTGGGCGGCGCCCAGCAGGTGATGCTGGAGGTCCAGGTAGCTGAAGTCTCCCGGGACTTTCTCAAGCGCATCGGCGCCAAGTTCGAGGCCATGAACGCCAATTCCCTGCTCACCATCGGTGCCGGCAATAACGGAACTGCCCTGGCACCCGCCGCCTCGATACCGGGCGGCGGCACCAACACCCTGAGCCCCTTCGGTCCGCCGGCAACCCAGATTCTGAGGGAACCCCTGACTTTCGAAAGCACTGGTCTGTTCGCCAGCTTTCTGGATGGTGACACCCTGTTTGATCTGGTGATTGATGCAGCCCAGGAAAACAACCTGGCGAAGGTGCTGGCCGAGCCGACTCTCACCACCCTCACCGGGCAGGAAGCCACTTTCCACGCCGGCGGCGAGTTCCCGATTCCCGTCGGCAGCGGGCAGGACAACGGTATCAAGATCGAGTTCAAGGAATTCGGGATCAGTCTTGGCTTCCTCCCAACAGTCCTGGACTCAGGGATGATCAGTCTGAAGCTCAATATCAAGGTGAGTGAGCTCAGCAACCAGAACTCCATTGTGCTGGATGTGCCGGACACTGCCGCGACCTTCTTTATCAATGCGCTTACCAGCCGCAGTGCTTCCTCCACGGTCGAACTGGCCAACGGGCAGACCATCGGTGTGGCCGGCCTGATCAACGAGAACCTGCGGGAGCGGGTGAACAAATTCCCGGGTCTGGGCGACCTGCCGATTCTGGGCAACCTGTTCCGTAGCCAGGAATTCGTGAAGGGCAAGACTGAGCTTGTGATTCTGGTCACGCCACACTTCGCCAAGCCTGTGGATCGCAAGCAGTTCAGCCTGCCCACGGACTACTTTGTGGAGCCCTCCGATCTTGAGTTCTACCTCCTGGGTTACATGGAGGGCAGGCGTAAACCCGGTGCGGAATCCGCACCCGGGGCACAAGGTAGCGTGGAAGGACAATTCGGACACGAACTCTGAGGTGGAAGCCATGGACGCATACAAGCAAACAATCAAAGTAATAATGACAGGGCTGGCCACGGGGTTGCTTCTGGCAGGGTGCGCATCACCCAGTTCGGAAGACCAGTTCGGCAATTCCGTCCGCCAGATGATAGCCGCCCAGAAGTACGTTCCGCCCGGCCAGGAACCGCCCGAGCTGCCGGTGCTGGATGGCCGGAAGGCCGAGGCCGGGTACAACAGTTACATCAAGGATACCGGCAAGCCCGAAAGGCTTGGACCGGATATGAGTGGCGGCGTTGGCATGGGGCTTCAACGCTGACAGGGAGGATGGACCATGGACGCGGTCGATAAGGCAAGGAACTCTCAGCAAGGCGCCATCCTGCCCATGGTTGCCATTTCCCTGGTGGTTATCCTGGGGATGGCGGCCCTGGCGCTGGATATCAGTAATGCCCACCTGGAGAAGACGCGACTTCAGAACGCTCTGGATGCCGCCGCGCTCAGCGCGGCCAAGGTCCTGGATCAGACTGGCAATACGTTGCTGGCAGACGCGGCCGGGCATACTACGTTCGACGCCAACACGGCGGCGCCAGGCAATGCCGGCCTGGGTGAGGCCTCGGCCAGTGGCGACCTCACGTTGGTACTGGAGTTCTCCAACACACTCAATCCCTTTGTCCCGGGCACAACACCGGCACAGTATGTCCGCGCCCGGGTTGACAACTATGACGTAGCCGAATGGTTCGCGCCGGTGCTCGGAATCAATGATCTGGCGATCGCGGGTACCGCAGTCGCAGGTCCGAGCCCGACCATCAAGACAGCCTGTAACGTAGTTCCGATGATGGCATGTGGAACGCCTGGCGAAGACAACTATGGCTATTCGCGGGGTGAGGTAGAGCAGCTGAAAATCGGCTCAGGTACAAGTTCGGAGGTCGGTAACGGGAATTTCTATCTGATTCGCCTTGATGGTAGCAGCGGCGGTGCTGATATTCGGGAGGCGGCAGCGGGCAAGTTTGATGCTTGCCTGGATGCCGGTGGGGACGGGGATATCGAAACGGAGCCCGGCAATACCGTCGGACCCTTCGCCCAGGGAATCAATACCCGTCTGGGAATTTACAACGGCCCTGTGAGCGCGGCCGACTACCCGCCGGATTGGTTTACCGACCATGCCCCATATGACGAAGACGATTATATCGCTGAAACGGTCCCGGAATTTAATCTCGACTGGTATCTGGATCAATACGAGAACGTGAACCCGGATGCTCCTCCCACCGGCCAACCGGGTCGCCGCATTCTGACCATGCCCGTGGGCAATTGCGACGGCCTTGCCAACGGCCAGAGTTCGGTGGAGCTGCTGGGCTTCAGCTGCTTTTACATGGTTGACCGGATGCAACAGGCCGGCCAGGCGGTGTTCTACGGCCAGTTCAAGGATGACTGCGGTGGCAATGGCGTGCCGGGGCCAGATCCCGGCGTAGGGCCTGGACCGCGCATTATCCAGTTGTACAAGGATCCGGATACCTTCGATAGCTGAGAAGGTATTCGAAGCGGGAGGGAAGTAAGGACATGGGCGCACTACACAGACCTGCCAAAAAACAGAAGGGTATTGCCACCCTGGAGTTCTGGCTGACCGCTCCGTTTCTGCTTCTGGTCGTATTTGCCGTGAGCGAACTGGGTTGGGCGTTCAGCCAGTATCACACCATGACCCGGGCGACCCGTGACGGTGCCAGGCACGTTTCCTCATCGGCGCTGAATGGAAGTCTGAACCTCATTCTCCTGGACAGTGGCCTGGTACAGCAAACGAGTAACCTCGTGGTTTATGGCAATACCCTGGGGGCCGGAGATCCTCTGCTGCCGGGCTGGTCCACCAGCGATATTTCGGTAACCAGTCCTGACGCCAGCCACGTCTCCGTTAGTGCCACCTACAACTATATCCCGCTGATCGGACAGATTCCCGCTTTCTACGGGGGAGAGCCAATCAGCATGGCCTTTGTAATGCAGAGCACTGTGCAGATGAGGGCGCTATGAACATCAGAAAGCAGTCGGGCTTGCACACCGTGGAGTTCGCGATTGTCGGGGCAATGTTTTTCATCCTGTTGTTCGCCAGTATCGAGTTCGGGCGGCTGATGTTTGTCTGGAACACGCTGGATGAGATGAGTCGTCGCGCCGCCCGGGTGGCGGTGGTCTGTCCCATTGAACACAGTGCCATTCGCCGAGTTGCCATGTTCGATGAGCCGGGTACTTCGGGCGAGAGCCCGATACTGAAGGGGCTGATGGAATCGCATATTTCCATCGACTATCTGACCTCCACCGGCGGTGTTCTTGCCGACCCAGCAGGCAACTATCTCGATATTGCCTTTATTCGCAGTGAAGTGAGCGGTTTTCAGCATCAACTGATTATTCCGTTCTTTTTCCGGACGTTCGAGCTGCCACCTTTCGTGACGGTGCTGCCGCGCGAGAGCCTCGGTGTGTCGCGGGAAGGCACCGGTTGTTTCGGGACCATCAGTTGAATCAGCAAGGAAGGGCGAAGCCATGAAAGCACGTATTACCGTTTTGATTGCCGGGCGCAATGCCCAGGAATTGCAGGAGCTTGAAGACATGCTCGGCGACCAGCCGGGCCTTGCCCTTAGCAAACGCCTCATCACCAACGGGCATTCGGATCCGCTCTATAACGTCAAGGAACTCCCGGATGCGCTGATCTTCTGTACCACGTCCGCCTGGGAGGACGAACTCCGATCCCTGGATGATCGGCCAGTCACAAGCCGGGTGCCAACCGTGGTCACCGGTCCGGAAAACATGACGATCATGCGCACCGCCATGCGAGTCGGTGCGCGGGACTACTTCAGCTTTCCGGCACCCAAGCAGGAGGTTCTGGAATCCCTGGTCCGGATAGCCGCCGAACTGACGCCGGATTCGGATTCAAAGGGCGGAATGTTTGCCGTAATCAATGCCAAGGGCGGATCCGGAGCCAGCACCATCGCCGCGTCCCTGGCCCACAGTCTGGCGGAGCGGATCGAGCAACGGGTGGCCCTGCTGGATATGGATCTGCAATTCGGTAGCCTGGCGTCGGCCTTCGACCTCCACGAGGGCGGTGGGTTGGTGGACGCAATCCTGCGAGCCGACAACATGGATCTGGTGGCACTTGAGGGCCATATGCTCAAACACAAGAGCGGGTTGCATCTGCTGGGTAATGGCTCGGATCAGCTTGTTGTGCCAGGCGATATCGATGAGGGCCAGCTGCAGAAACTGTTGGCGTTGCTGCGAACCGGCTATGACCACACTGTGGTTGACCTGCCCCGTCAGATCGACAGCGTGACCGGGATGTTACTGGAATCCGCCGACCGGGTACTGCTGGTCCTTCAGCAAAGTATCGCCCACGTTCAGGATGCCCGCCGTTTACTGCACTACCTGACCCGATACATGGGGGTGCCTGCCGATAGGATCGGAATTGTGGTGAACCGTTGGGACAAGCGCCTGGCACTCACCGCCGGTGACATCGAAAAGGCCCTGGGCATCGGGGATATGACCTTTATTCCCAACGACTACGCCAAGGTGGCGGAAAGCTCCAACCTGGGGGTGCCTCTGTTAGAGGCGGCGCCTTCGTCACCGGTCAGCCGGAGCATGGTCCGGATGGCGGAAGTGCTGAGCGGCAAGAAAGTAGTCCCGCAGTCTGGCCTGGGCCGGATGTGGCGGAAACTGGCAGGAGCCTGAGGAGAGTGTCATGGAACTGAACAGACTGAACGAATTTGGCAAGGGTGAGCCGGAGCCGCCCCTGGTTCACAATGGCAGCACGCTCTCTCCGAGCCGCCGAGCCGAGGAGGAACAGGAACGGGTCTGGAAGCAAAAGATCCATCAGAAGCTGATGAAGGTTCTCGATCTTTCGCTCCTGGGCACTCTGGGCAAGGAAGAAGCCGAGCGCCAATTGCAGGAAATCGGTCAGCGGCTGATGTCAGAGGAGTCTATTCCACTCTCGCTGACCGCCCGCCAACGCATCATCCGTCAGATCCAGGATGACATCCTCGGCCTCGGTCCACTTGAGCCGCTGCTGGCTGACAAGTCCATCGCCGATATCCTGGTCAATGGCCATGACAGCATCTACGTCGAGCGCAACGGCAAGCTGGAAAAGGTGGATGTGAGTTTCCACAGCGACACCCACCTGCTGAATATCATTGATCGCATTGTTTCCAGTGTCGGGCGGCGGATTGATGAATCTTCCCCGATGGTGGATGCCCGACTGAAGGACGGTTCCCGGGTCAACGCCATCATTCCTCCCCTGGCGGTGGACGGGCCGCTTCTGTCCATCCGCCGTTTCTCCATCGGTCGCCTGTCCATGGAATCGTTGATGGAGAAGGGCACCCTGACCGCGCCCATTGCCGGCCTGCTGGAAAGCATTGTGCGGGGCCGGTTGAACGTTCTGATTTCCGGTGGCACCGGTTCCGGTAAGACCACGTTGCTCAACGTACTTTCGGGCTTTGTGCCGGATAACGAGCGGATAGTCACCATCGAGGATTCGGCGGAACTCCAACTTCAGCAGCCCCACGTGGTTCGACTGGAGACCCGGCCACCGAACATCGAGAACAAGGGCGAAGTCACTCAGCGGGACCTGGTCCGGAACAGCCTGCGGATGCGGCCGGACCGGATCATCGTGGGCGAGGTCCGTGGCGCCGAAGCGCTGGATATGCTCCAGGCCATGAATACCGGTCATGACGGTTCCATGACCACGCTGCACGCCAACGCTCCGCGGGATGCCCTGACCAGGATCGAGAACATGGTGTCCATGACGGGTACCAGCATGCCGATCAAGGCGATCCGCTCCCAGGTGGCATCGGCCATCGATGTGGTGCTCCAGGTGGAGCGCCAGGAGGACGGTACCCGTCGCCTGGTCAGTGTGCAGGAGATCAATGGCATGGAGGGTGACGTGATCACCATGTCCGAGCTCTTCAACTTCCGGCGCGTGGGCCGGGATGAGGAAGGCAAGGTGATAGGGCATTACAAAGCGACTGGCATTGTGCCCCGCTTCCATGAGCATCTACACCAGCGGGGCATCGCGGTGCCTCTGTCGCTTTTCGACCCGGACTTCGAGGACTGAACCATGGACGTATTGGGAGACAAACTCTGGATATTTCTGGCCCTGGTGTTCGTGGCAGTTTTTCTGCTGTCCCAGGGGTTGGTGATTCCGGTTTTCGGTGAGAGCCGGGGCGCCCGAAAGCGGCTCAATGAGCGCATGCACAAAATGACCCAGGGGGAGGAAGGGCAGAAGCGGCTCTCTCTCATGCAGGAGCAGTATCTCAGGGATCTGTCACCTCTGGAGAAACGCCTGGAATCCATGCACCTGCTCCAGCCACTGGTCAGCCTGATTGCTCAGAGCGGCTACCGGACAAGGGCTTACCGGGTGCTATTGTTGGCGCTTCTGCTGGCTGCTGTCGCCGCCTTCGTGGGCTTCAGCATGACCAAGGCCTGGTGGGCGCCAGTGGTGCTGGCTCCGCTGGCGGCCAGTGCACCGTTTCTCTATCTGCGTAACAAGCGGAGCAAACGGATTGCCAAGATCGAGGAACAGTTACCGGATGTGGTGGATGTCATCATCCGGGCGCTGCGGGCCGGGCACCCGTTCATCGAAGCAATTCGGCTGGTCTCCACGGAAATGCCCAGTCCCGTGAAAGAAGAGTTCCAGAAAACCTTTAACGAGATCAACTACGGCGGGGATGTGCGGGCGGCATTGTTCGGCCTTCTGCAGCGGGTTCCCAGCGTACTGGTGATGGCTCTCATCACTGCTGTTCTTGTGCAGCGCGAGTCGGGCGGCAATCTAGCCGAAGTGCTGGAAAAGATCGCCGGTGTTATCCGGGGCCGCTTCCGTTTCCAGCGCCGGGTCCGCACCCTTTCTGCAGAGGGAAGGATTTCAGCCTGGGTACTGACCATGACACCGTTTGTGCTCTTTGTGCTGATCTCGCTGGTGAACCCGGACTACATGCCCATGCTTATCGAAAGTCCCCGGGGCGCCGACATTGTTCTGATAGCACTCATTCTGATTGTGATAGGCGTGTTCTGGATCAAGAGGATCCTCAATATCAAGGTGTAGGAGAAACCAGCCATGGAATACGTAATCGGACTGCTCGATACCGTCATACAGGACCGCCAGATGGCGCAATACGCCTTTATCGGGTTGATGGCGGTGGCGGTGTTCTGCCTCGCCCTCGCCGGCATGTACCTGCTCTCTACCATGTTCCATCCGGTGCGCAGCCGATTGCACAATGTCGTCGCTCCGGAGGCGGCTAAAGCGCAACGGGAGGGTCATGTATCTTCGTTCCTGAAATCAACGGCACCCCATTTTCTGCCCAAGAAGGAGGGAGATCGTAATCGCACCCGGGAGCGGCTGATACACGCCGGTTTCAGGAATGACGGCGCCCTCGCCAACTTCTATGCGATCAAGACATTGCTTATCGTGGGTCTGCCATTGGCGGTTTTCTTCGGTCTGCGCTGGGTGCCGGGGGTAACGACCATCGAGGTGGTGCAGGCAGCGGCTGGTGCAATGCTGGCTGGCGCACTGGGGCCCAACTATGTACTGGCCAAGATGATCGAACGCCGGAAGCGCCGGTTATATAACGGCTTTCCGGATGCGTTGGATCTGCTGGTGGTTTGCACCGAGGCTGGTTACGGACTGAAGCCGGCATTGCAGCGGGTTGCCGACGAGGTGGTGATCGGCCACCCCGAGCTTTCCGAAGAACTGGCTCTGGTAAACAGTGAAATGCGGGCCGGGGTAGATCGGGTCGACGCCCTGAAAAACCTGGCGGATCGCACTGGCCTGGAAGAGATCGCTGGCCTGGTGGCGTTGCTCAGTCAGAGCCTGCGTTTCGGCACCAGTATTGCGGAGTCCCTGCGGATCTATTCGGAGGAATTCCGTGACAAGCGCATGCAGCGGGCGGAAGAAGAGGCTGGCAAGGTGTCCACCAAGATGGTCTTTCCGCTGGTGTTGTGCATGTTTCCGGCCTTTTTCGTGGTGGCCATTGGCCCGGCCGTTGTCGGGTTGCTGGATCACTTCCAGGTCTATTGATCTCTATAACAAGAAAGGGAGAGTTTGCCATGATTGGACAATGGATGAATGCCAAGGCCGGTTTGAAGGATCGCAACTTTTCCCGGACAGGCATGCGGAAGCTGGCTGGTGCTGGCCTGATGGCCACGTTGCTGTTTCTGGGCGGTTGCGCCAGCGGCCCCCAGGTAAAAAGCGGCAATATTTATACAGACCTGTACGACGGCAAATCGGAACTGACCTTTTCCACCCTGATGCCGGTGGAGTCCGCACAAGAGGCCATTGCCCGGGGCGATGCTGCCTATCGGCAGGGGAAGCTGGATGAGGCGGTGTTCGAATACATCCGCTCCCTGGAACTGGATCCGGAGAATGCGGATACCTTCTACAAGGTGGGCGCCATCAACCAGCACAAGGGTGCTTTGGATAAGGCGGCCTCGGCATTTCAGCTCGCCCTGCAACTGGAGCCCGACCATGCCGGTGCTCTTGAAGGCCTGGGCCTGATGCTTATGAAACAACGGCAGCATGAGAAAGCCAAAACCCTGCTGGAACAGGCGGTGGCTGCTGATGAAAACCGTTGGCAGGCATTCAATGCCCTTGGCATCATGGCCGACCTGCGGGGCGAATTTGCCGCTGCGAGAACCTACTACGACCGGGCCCTGGCCATTTCTCCCCACAATGCGAGACTACACAACAACCTGGGTTATTCCTTCTACCTGATCGGTCACTGGAATCGGGCGGAGTACCAGTACCAGACCGCGCTTAACATCGATCCCGAGCATGAGCGTGCCTGGCGCAACCTCGGTCAGCTCTATTCTCGCCTGGAGCGATTCGATGAGGCCCTGGAGGCGCTGATAAAGGTAATGCCGGAAGCGGACGCCTGGAACACCATTGGCTATATCCTGATGAACGAAGGCAACTACCGCCAGGCGGAGGAGTTCTTCAGCAAGGCTGCCAAGGCATCACCCAGCTACCACGTAACTGCCAATGACAACCTGGCTCAGGTGCGGAGGTTGATTGCGCGCAGCGGGGATTGAGGATCTGGGAGTTGGTTTCGGTGAAAATGGGGTCAGATGAAAAGCGCGTTCGCGCTTTTCATCTGACCCCCGTCTTGGGTTTGGCCTCGGAGTCGTTTTCTTTGCCCCGGAATTATGGATTTCTACTGTTTAAATTTGTAAACACCATTTCCGTTCCCCGCAGGCCCCCGCTCATTCACTCCTTCCCATTGTATAAAATATAACCGTTAAAACATGGGGTTAAGCTCCACCTGATAGCCCCCACTGATGTAACCTTCAATGTCCCTGTGTTTCGTACCGTAAACGCCACTTTCCCGACGAATTTCACCCCATAAAAAGCGAATCTGATCACATTTTGGTCAGAAAAGGACGCAGTATGATTTGCCCAATTCGTCAATAAATTGGTGCAAAACGATGTCATATTGCGGCAAAAAATTATCGAAGCAGGGGCTGCTGCTTCTCTCGGCGTCCGTTCTTCTTTCGGGCTGCTTCAAGGATATGACGGCCAGCGAAAGCAATGCCGTGACGCAGACCCAGGAGCCCGGAGTCGAGGTTGCCGGTGCGGCCATGAAAGGCGTTATCCAGAAAGGAATCGTGACGGCGAACCGGTTGCTGGCGGACAAAGACGGTTACTACGCACCCGATCGGCTGGCGGCCAAACCTGTGCTGACCGCTGATGACGGCAGTTATGATCTGCGCTTGCGGGGTAAGGCCGACGGTTGGGCGCTGGTTACACTCGAGGCGGACGGTGCCACTCGCATGATCTGCGACGTGGTTCCCCGGTGTGATCAGGCAGGCGCCGAGGCTGTCGCGTTCGGCCAGCCCATGTCGCTGGATAGCCAGTTCAGCTTGCGCGGTGCTGGCGACCTGACCACAGAAACCGTGCACCTGACTCCGTTGACCCATCTGGCCGTCACGCTGGCGGAACGCAGTGCCAACGGGCTATCTCCGGAGGCCCTGTCTGGTGCCTACCAGACGGTGGAAGGCTGGTTCGGGCTTTCTGCCGGTTCCCTTCGTCTGGCCCCGCCGGATCTGACCCGACTTGATAATCTGGGCAGTGTTTCCGCGGATGCGCTGCAGGTGTCTATCGCCAACGCCGCGTTCCTGGCCCTGGTGAATGATAGTGCCCAATGGAGCACCATTTCCGAGGTGCTGAACAACATGACCTCCCAGATCGCAGCTACCGGCCAGATCGACATCATGGGAGATGGAATAAATGTGGCGCTGGCAGATCTGGTCAGTGCCGCAGCTCTGCAGTCCTCCGAGCTCCAGGCTACGGTGGAGTCGAGTGTCATCAGCCAGAAGCTCGTTGTTGTCGAATATCGTAATGTCCAGCGTTTCAAAACCATTGCTGATGTGTACGCGGACTCCGACACCGCCGTTGCCGATTCAGAAGGCAGTGCAGACAGCAGCGAAGGCACAATTGACAGTGGCAGTGACACCACCACTGGAACAACTCAGGATGGCACCGGAGAGCAGGTTGCTGACAACACTGATACGACGGCCACAGACAACTCCGGCGACACCGTAGCGGATAACGGAACCGATACCAGCGAGCCGCCGGCAACCGATACCGTTCAGGAGCCAGCGATCCCGGCCGACGCCGCACTACTAAGCTGGACCGCTCCGCTCACCCGAGAGAATGGTGAAAGCCTGAGCATGGGTGAAATTGCAGGCTTCGAGGTGGTCTACGGAACCAATCCGGACAGCCTCGACCAGAGCCTGGCAATCGGTGATGCGTCGGTGGATGAGCTCCTGGTGGACGAATTGACGGCCGGTACCTGGTATTTCGCCATCCGCACCCTGGATACCGATGGCAACCGCAGTCGTCTGTCCGAGGTTGTGTACAAGCAGATCTGACTTGACGCTGGGCTGCCCCGCCCACTCGGGGCGTGGCAGCCGAGAGGCCTCTACAGACCTTACTTCTTATTTCGCGGTAATGGTGGTCATCACCAGTTTCCCGTCCTTGCGGACCGGTCCGTCTTCCTTGGCACCCAGGGTATATTCGAAGGTGCCGGTTTTCATACCACCATCCTCACCATGAACCATCAGCATGAGCATGTCGCCAGGCTTGACCTCTTCGGTCAGGATGGCGGCGACGTCCATGTTCTTGCCTTTTTTCAGGGGCGCGTGGCCAACAACCGGGCCGGGCTTCATGTTTTCACCGGTTCGGTGAACCACCAGCCAGCCGTTCTTTTCCGCATTTATTTTCTTCGCGGTGACGGTCCCGGAAGTAACGCTCTGGTCATCCGCCCAGACCTGGGCACCGTCCATTGCATGGTCGCCGGCGAGGGCGGTGCCCGCCATCATGGCGCCGGATACCAGAGTAGCTGTCAGCAATGCTGTTTTCTTACCGTGTTTTTTCATGACGTTCTCCTCGTGCTTGGTTGTGACCCACCTGTTCAGAGGGATCCGAGATGGGTGTACATCGGCTACGGGACAACGCAGCGGAAAGTTGCAGTTCGCGAAAGTTTTTTTGATTTGGCGGAACCGCCATATCAGCAGAGGGTGGTCGGTTTCGTTAGCACTACTGGCCTGAATCTGCCTGTCGTTTGCGCCAGCGGACCGGCGGTGAGCCGGTCCAACGCTTGAAAGCCCGGTAGAAGGTGCTTACTTCGGCGAACCCCAGAGACTCGGCTATCTCCGGCAGCGAGGCGCTGGTCTCGGCTACCGCCTGGAGTGCTTTTCGGCAACGGGCTTGATCGAGCAGACCTTCGAAGCTTTGTCCCTGTTCCCGGAGCCGCCGGGCCAGTGTTCGCTCGCTGATGCCGAGTGCCGAGGCCGCATCGCCTCGGCGGGGGAGAACCGGTCCCACACGAGCGGCCAGCCATCGCTGTAATTCGGCGACCGAGGCACTGCTCATGGTAAGAGCCGCCAGACGGGCGCTGGTGAAGCGCTCATGAACCTGTGCAAGCTGAGGGTCTGCCTGAGGCAGGGGCTGATCCAGCACGGAGTTATCCACCAGCACGCCGCTGAACGCCTGCTCGAACGCCACTGGGCAATTGAATACCGTCTGATAGCCCTGAGCCGGTCCAAGGCGGGGCTGACTGAACTGGACCCGGGCCGGCTGCATTCGGGTTCCGGTTACCCAGCTGGCGAAGCCAACCACGGACGCAAGTACCGCCTCGATCTGGTGAGGACTGAATGCCAGCTCGCCTTGTCGGGGATGGTAGACCAGCCAGGTGGCGTTATTGCCGGCGACGATCTGGAACCGGCCGCCATCGGATATCAGCCGTTGAAAGCGCTGGACCATCACGATGGCCTCGCGCAGGGTTGCGGCGGACTGCAGTGCAAACCCCACACCGCTAATGCTCATGGGACTGAACTCTGCACCGACTTTCAGCCCGAAGCCCGGGTCCCCGGTGCAGCGTTCCGCCGCATGCCAGAGGCGGGTGATGTCATCGATCGGCCAGCGTTCCAGCTCGCAGGCAAAGGCGGGAATACCGGCTTCTGCCAGCAGGGTATCCGTATCCACAGAAAGGCGCTTTGCTGCACCGATCACCGTGTTCACCCAGCCAATGGAAACTGTGGCCTCTAAAGTCAATTTTGCTGGCCTCTAATGTCAATTTTAAAGCCATGGTACCGGTCTATCTTTAAACCTGACAACTCATTGCTAACGGGTCGGATACACATCATGGCGAAGGTAGTTTCTTCAGACATTCTGGTGGTCGGAGGCGGCCTGGCAGGCATTGTCACCGCTCTCGAGGCTCTGCGGGCCGGGAAAACGGTCACCCTGGCGGACCGCGACACCGAAGAGCGCATGGGCGGCCTGGCTCTGTGGGCCTTCGGCGGCATGATGCTGGTGGGTACACCCCTGCAGAAGCGAATGAAGATCACGGACACGCCCGAAATCGCCCTGGGTGACTGGCTCAGCTTCGGCGAATTGGCGCCCGATGACCAATGGTCTCTGCAATGGGCTCGCTACTATGTGGAGAACTCCCGAAGCGAGGTGTACGACTGGCTGAGCAACGAAGGCATCAAGTTTCTTCCAGCCGTAAACTGGGTCGAGCGGGGACGCTTCGGTGATGGCAACCGGTTGCCCCGTTATCACGTGGTCTGGGGTACTGCCCGCGAACTGGTCCGCTGCCTGTTGGCAGCCCTGCACCGGGAAAACACTGCCGGTAAGCTCACACTGCTGCACGAGCACCGAATCACCGAACTGGATCACGAAGCCGGCAAGGTCAGCGGCGCCCTGGCTGTAAATGAGGCCACCGGCGAGGAAGTCCGCCTGGCGGCTTCCGCCGTGGTTCTGGCCACCGGCGGTATCAACGGCAGCCATGAGCAATGCCGGACCAACTGGCCCGCTGACCGACCGCAACCCGCCCGCATGCTGAACGGGGCTCACCCCTACGCGGATGGCCGCATGCACCATTGGGTTGCCGACACACTGGATGGGCAGATCACCCACGCGGGCGAAATGTGGAATTACGCCGCCGGTTTCCCGCACCCGTATCCACATTTCCCCGGCCACGGATTATCGACCATCCCCTGTAAATCCGCCCTCTGGCTGAACCATCGCGGCGAGCGCATCGGCCCGGAGCCCCTGGTGACCGGGTTCGACACCCACTGGCTGTGCCAGCGGGTGGCCGAGCAGGAAAAACCCTGGACCTGGCACCTGCTGAACTGGCGCATCGCCGCCAAGGAATTTGCCATTTCGGGCGCCGAACACAATGCCCGCATCCGGGACAAACAGTTCCCCCAGTTCGTGAAAGAGTTGTTGCTGGGCAATCACGCGTTGGTCCGCCAGATGCAACACGAAAGCCGTGACTTCCTGGTTGCGGATACCCTCGCCGACCTGGCCGGTAAGATGAACGCGCTGACTTGCTCCAACGACATCAGCCCGGAGACGCTCCAGGCCACCGTCGATACCTTCGACGCCAACTTCGCCGTCGGCACCAGTCTGCACAACGATCCCCAGATTCGAATGATCCAGCATGCCCGGGAATGGAAGCCGGACCGCCTGCGTACCTGCAAGCCGGCCCCGCTGCAGAAACCGGGCGCCGGCCCCTACATCGCCATCCGCATGCAGCTGATCACCCGCAAGAGCCTGGGTGGCCTGCAAACCGACCTGCAGAGCCGTATTCTCAACGGCCAGGGAACGCCCGTTGAAGGCCTGTATTGTGTGGGCGAGGCCGCAGGCTTTGGTGGCGGTGGTGCGAACGGCAAGCGCTCCCTGGAAGGGACGTTCCTGCCGGGATGCATCATGACGGCCCGGGCAGCGGTGCGCTCCATTGTGGCCGGAGGCTGACCGCTATGCCCCTGAAGCTGACCTACCCTGCCACCGCTGAAGATTACCGAGCTCTGGCCCGCGCCCGGTTGCCCCGGTTCCTGTTCGATTACCTCGACGGAGGCGCAACAGACGAACAGACCCTCCGTGCCAATGAAACCGAATGGGACGGCATAAAACTGCGCCAGCGGGTGTTGATTGATGTCGACCAGGTGGATACCACAACCACCCTGGCCGGGGAGACCTGCGACATGCCCGTGGTGCTCGCGCCGCTCGGGCTGGCCGGCATGATGGCCCGGCGTGGGGAAGTGCAGGCGGCCCGCAGTGCAGAAACGGCCGGTATTCCATTTACCCTCTCCACCGTGGGCATCTGCCCGGTGGAAGAAGTGCAGGCCGCCGTTTCCAGGGCGGCCTGGTTCCAGCTCTACATGATTCGTGATCGGGCCCGTATCGAAGCCCTGCTGGATAAAGCCTGGGCCGCCGGCTGCCGCACACTGGTGTTTACCGTCGACCTGCCGCAGCCGGGAATGCGCCATCGCGATTTCCGCAATGGCCTCTCCAGCACCGGCGCCCGTGCGAAGGCCCTGAAGGCCGTTCAACTGCTGTCACGCCCCGGCTGGCTTTGGGATGTGGCTGTGCGCGGCGGTCCCCTGAACTTTGGCAACCTCAGTGACGTGGTGCCCGATGCCGGGGATCTCGACGCGTTCAAGGCCTGGATTGATGCCCAGTTTGATCCCACCGTGACCTGGGCCGACATTGAATGGCTGCGCCGCCACTGGAAGGGTACCCTGCTGCTGAAAGGCATCCTGGATGGGCAAGACGCTCGCCAGGCGGTGAACGTGGGGGCAGACGGGATCATTGTCTCCAACCACGGTGGCCGGCAGCTGGACGGAGTCGCCTCTGCCGCAAGCAAACTGCCCGAAATCGTGGCCGCCGTGGGATCAGAAACCGAACTGCTCGTGGATGGCGGTGTTCGCAGTGGCGTGGATATTTTCCGGGCGCTGGCTCTCGGTGCCCGGGGCGTGATGATCGGCCGCCCCTGGGCCTGGGCGCTGGCCGGCGGCGGTGAGGCCGGGCTGAACAATCTGCTGGCCAGTCTCCAGCAGGAGCTGCGCCTGGCCATGACCCTCACCGGCGTTACCCGAATTGCCGATATCGGCACACACCAACTGGATAGAAACCCAAACCCTGAACCCGGAAAGCTTGGAGAACAACAATGACAAACGGCGCACAAGCCCTGATGAAAACCCTGGTGGATGCCGGTGTCGAGGTCTGCTTCAGCAATCCCGGCACCAGTGAAATGCACTTTGTGGCCGCCCTGGATGACGAGCCCAAAATGCGGGCGGTTCTTGCCCTGTTCGAGGGGGTTGCCACCGGCGCCGCTGACGGCTATGCCCGCATGGCCGACAAACCCGCCGCCACCCTGTTGCACCTGGGCTGCGGGCTGGGTAACGGCCTGGCCAACCTGCACAACGCCCGCAAGGGCAAGGTGCCGGTGCTGAACATTGTTGGCGACCACGCCACCTACCACGTGAAATACGATGCCCAGCTGCAGTCTGATATCGAGACCGTTGCCCGCAATGTGTCCCCGGGGTTTGTACGCACCGCCAGGAGCACCCAAACACTGTGCCAGGATGCCGCCGAAGCCATTGCCGCTGCCCGCACGGCGCCCGGGCAGGTTGCCACTCTGATATTGCCGGCCGATGTGTCCTGGGGGGAGGGTGGTGTGCCCAACGCGCCCCTGGCACCGCCGACGCCGGTTCCGGCAGACGATGCCACGGTAGAGGCCATTGCCTCGGCCATCCGTTCCGGCAAGAAAACCGCCCTGCTGATGGGCGGTCATTCCCTGCGCGAACCGAGCATGCTGGCGGCCGCCAAACTGGCCGCGCACAGCGGCGTGACTCTGCTGGCGGAAACCTTCCCCACCCGCATGGAGCGGGGCACCGGGCTGCCCTGCATCGAACGCCTGGCCTATCTGGCCGAACTGGCCACGGTGCAGCTGTCGGATGTGGAGCAACTGATCCTGGTGGACGCCAAGGCGCCGGTTTCCTTCTTCGCCTATCCCGGCAAGAAGAGCTATCTGGTGCCGGATACTTGCCAGGTACATACCCTGGCGGCACCCGATCAGGACATCCTGGCCAGTCTGAACAAACTCAATGACGCCGTTGGGGCCAGCCAGGCCGAACCCGGGCTACAACCCGAGAAACGGCCGGGCCGGCCACGGGGCAAGCTGACCGCCGAGAAAGTCTGCAAAGCGGTGGGTGAACTGATGCCCGAGAACGCCATCATCGTGGACGAGGGCATTACCTCCAGCCTGATGCTGTCGGTAATGACCGCCGGCGCGCCCCGCCACGACATGATTACCCTCACCGGCGGGGCTATCGGCCAGGGCCTGCCCAATGCCGTGGGTGCCGCCGTGGCATGCCCGGACCGGCCGGTCATCGCCCTGATCGGTGATGGCACCGCCATGTACACCATCCAGGCCCTCTGGACCATGGCCCGGGAACAGCTGAACGTAACTTCCATCATCTTCAACAACGCCTCTTACTCCGTGCTCAACATCGAGCTGGAGCGGGTCGGCGCGGAAGAGGCCGGTGAGAAAGCCAAATCCCAGCTGGACCTGCGCGGCCCGGTGATCAACTTCGCGGAAATGGCCAACGGCATGGGGGTTCACGGCGTGCGGGTGCACACCGCCGAGGAAATGGCAAAAGCCCTGGAATACGCCCAGAGAATGCCGGGACCACACCTTATTGAAGCCGTGATCCCGGAATCCCTGAGCGGGGTGAAACGCCGGATACTGCCGTGGATGCTGCGCTCATTGCCAAGCCTGCCGTTATCGGTTTCCAGGGCCTTGAAGCGCAAGTTGGCACCCTGAGACACGAGATTACCGCATCAACCGCGACGCGCCGCCTCAAGGGCGGCGATGTCGACGCTCTCCGTAGTTGTCATGACTTTAAACCCACGCCTGGCACTGTCGATGGTGGCTGGTTAGTGGCTTCTTTGCGGTCTACGCTAGTATTCATGAAAAACGCATAAGCCACAGATGTTTAGCGGGGGGTGAATGAAGTTACCTTCAAGCACGTCGTTTGCGCTTCTGGGCGCAGCGTTGATTGCGATCAGTTACGGGCTTGCGCGTTTCGCCTTCGGTTTGTTCGTACCGCCGATCCGGGCCGAGCTGGAACTGACGCCGTATGTCATCGGTCTCATTGGCGCACTTCCGCTGGTCAGTTTTGTTCTCGCCACAGTGGTTGCGCCACTCGCCGCCGTTCGTCTCGGAGCAAGGAATACAGCGCTGCTTTCCGGTGGTTTTGGTACCGTTGGTCTGGCAGTGATCAGCCAGGCCTCCGGGGGAGTATCCCTGGGTGTGGGCGTGTTCGCCTGTGGTATCTGCACCGGCCTGATGATGCCGGCACTCACGGCAGCCATGCAGGCACTGGTGAAGCGTTCGCTGCATGGCAGGGTAAGCTCGGTAATGAACGCAGGCACCAGTGTTGGTGTCGTCATTGCGGTACCGACCATTCTTTTTATGGCCGGTGCCTGGCGCTATGCCTATGCTTCGTTCGCCGTGCTGGCGGTTATCGGCATGGTGGCCACCTGGTTTTTCATCCCTTCGGTGTCGAGGGTCACGCCTTCCACCGCGGCGCCACCGCCTCCGATCACTGCCATGCAATGGATGCGTCTGTTCCGGCTTTCGCTGTTTGCCTTCATGATGGGGTTTGTCTCCGCGGCGTACTGGATCTTTGCGCCCGATCTGGTGGTAAGCCTGGGTAACTTGCCGTCGGGTTCAACCGGGTGGCTATGGTTGGCGGTAGGTGTCGCCGGTCTCGGTGGTGCAGTGGTGGCCGACCTGGCCGATCGCAACAATCCGCCCATCACTCAAGCCCTGATGCTGATGATGCTGGCCGCGAGCCTGGCATTGCTTGCGGCCAGTCCCGGTCAGCTGGCGATTGCGGCATTTTCGGCGCTGGTATTCGGCCTGGCATACATGAGTCTGACGGGGCTTTACCTGATGACCGGCATTCGCCTGCTGCCGGGCAGGCTGTCCATGGGCCCTGTGCTGCCATTCATCGCTGTCTCGCTCGGGCAGGCCACGGGCTCGCCGATGGTTGGTCTGCTGGTCAATGATTTCGGTTACGCCGGTGCCTTTTCCATGTTCTCGGCCATCGGCATCGTGGTGGCGATGCTGTCGCCCTTTTATCCCCGCTCCCTTGAACAGGAAGCCGATGAGGGAGCTGAGGAAGAGACGGGGCTTCAGGCGGCCTACGATTATCAGCTTCAGGATGAGAAGGGCGAGCCATTCCGACATGAATCGATCCCGGTCAAGGATTCATGAATCCCCGAAAAAAGCAGACCCCGGCAGGGACCGGGGTCTGATGGTTCAACTGAGGTCTTGAACTTGTTTACTTCTGCAAGCCCATTTCCTCGATCGAAATCTCCCGCATCTTGAACTTCTGGATTTTCCCGGTGACGGTCATCGGGAATTCGTCCACGAACTTGTAGTTCTTCGGGATCTTGAAGTGGGCGATCTTGCCCTTGCAGAAGGCCTGCAGGTCGTCTGCGTCTACAGGGTCCGCATCCGGGCGCAACTTGACCCACGCGATCAGCTCCTCACCGTATTTCTCATCCGGGATGCCGGTGACCTGTACTTCCTCGATGGAAGGATGGGTGTAGAGGAACTCCTCGATCTCTTTCGGGTAGATGTTCTCCCCGCCGCGGATCACCATATCCTTGATGCGGCCGACGATCTGGATGTAGCCGTCTTCGTCCATGGTGGCCAGATCGCCGGTGTGCATCCAGCCGGCATCGTCGATGGCTTCGCGGGTTTTTTCTTCGTTGTTCCAGTACTTCAGCATCACGCTGTAACCACGAGTGCACAGCTCGCCGATCTCGCCGCGCGGGACGACGTTGCCGGTGCCCGGATCGACGATCTTGGTCTCCAGGTGCGGCTGGGTGCGGCCCACGGTGGTGACCTGCTTCTCGAACGGATCAAGGGAGCTGGTCTGGGTGGAAACCGGGCTGGTTTCGGTCATGCCGTAGGCAATCTGAACCTCTTTCATGTTCATCTTGCCGTTGACCTTCTTCATCACCTCCGCCGGGCAGATGGAGCCAGCCATGATGCCGGTGCGCAGGGTGGATAGATCGTAGGTCTCGAACTCGGGCTCAGCCAGTTCGGCGATGAACATGGTAGGCACGCCGTACAGGGCGGTGGCCTTTTCCTGGTGTACGGCCTGTAGTACGGACTTGGGCTCGAAGCCTTCGCCCGGGTAAATCATGGTGGAGCCGTGGGTGATGCAGCCCAGGTTGCCCATGACCATACCGAAGCAGTGATACAGGGGCACCGGAATAACCAGGCGATCCTTCTCGGTGAAGCGCTGGCTCTCCGCCACAAAGTAGCCGTTGTTCAGGATGTTGTGGTGGGTGAGGGTGGCGCCCTTGGGGTTGCCGGTGGTGCCGGAGGTGAACTGGATATTGATAGGGTCATCAAACTGGAGCTGGTCCTGGCGCTCGTACAGTTCCTGCTCGGACACTTCACCTGCAAAACCCAGGAATTCTTTCCAGGTCCACATGCCGTCGTGTTTGTCTTCATGCACATTGATCACGGCACGCAGGTCCGGTACGTGGTCGGCCTTGAGTTTGCCGGGGGCGCTGCGCTTGAGTTCCGGCGCCAGCTCGTAAATCATCTCCCGGTAGTTGGATGCCTTGAAGCTGTCGGCGGTGACCAGCACGGTGATACCGGCCAGGTTAAGGGCGTATTGCAGCTCATGCACACCGTAGGCGGGGTTGATGTTGACCAGAATGGCGCCCACTTTCGCGGTGGCAAACTGGGTGACGGTCCACTCGTAGCGGTTGGGAGACCAGATGCCCACCCGGTCGCCACGTTTCACGCCGATGGCCATGAAGGCACGGGCGGCCTCGTCGACCTTTTCCACGAACTCCTTGTAGGTCCAGCGGATGTCCTGGTGCAGGCACACCAGGGCTTCGGTATCCGGATACTTCTCTGCGGTACGGTCCAGCATTTCACCGATAGTCATGCCCAGCAGGGGCACTTCTGCGGTTCCGCTGGTGTAGCTTGGTAGAGTCTTGCTCATATCTCTGCCTCCAATTGTTGTTGTATTCGAGGGCAAGCAAGTCTGCGTACTTGCTAGCGACTCTGGCTGTGATACTCGGGGTTTGGTTGCATATCGCTGGCAATTGCCACGCGGTTGGACATGTTGTAGAAACCGACCAGGTTGCTCAGATCCCAGATGCCCCGGTCGCTGAGACCGGCATCCCGCAGGGCCTGGATGTCGTCTTCGGTAACAGTGGCGGGTGAACGGGTCAGGTGGGATGCGAAATCCAGCATCGCCCGCTGGCGCCTGTCCAGTTTGGCGCTGCGGTAGTTCATCACCATGTGTTCACCCAGCTGGGGATCGCCGCTCAGTACCCGCACGGCGGCGCCGTGGGCTACCAGGCAGTAGAAGCACTTGTTCTCGGAAGAGACCACCACGGCCACCATTTCCCGCTCCAGTTTGGAGAGTTCGCCTTCGCCGAGCATGAGCTCGTTGTAGAGGCGGGTGAAGCCTTCCAGCTGTTTCAGGTTCTGGCTATAGGCGGTCAGTACGTTCGGGATCATGCCGAGTTTTTCCTGGCAGATCTGGAAGTACTTCTGGGTATCCTCCGGCATGTCACTGATCTCCGGAATCGGGAGATCCAGGGCGACAACGTTCTTGTTCTTATTCATTTGCAGTTTCCTCCAAGCGCCTGGCCGACTTTGGAGCCATTATGGCGATTCAGTTGCTGGCAAACCCAGTCGCCGGTGGCGACCAGTTTGTCCAGATCGACATCTGTTTCGATGCCAAGACCGTTAAGCAGATACAACACGTCCTCGGTCGCCACGTTGCCGGAAGCTCCTTTGGCATACGGGCAGCCGCCCAGGCCGGCGACGGAGGCGTCTATTACGCTCACGCCTTCTTCCAGCACCGCATAGAGGTTGGCCAGGGCCTGACCGTAGGTGTCATGGAAGTGGGCGGCCAGGCGTTCCATGGGGACGTGTGCGGCCACCGCTTCCAGCATACGCTTTGCTTTTAGCGGCGTACCTACGCCAATGGTATCGCCCAGGGAAATCTCGTAGCAGCCCATGTCGTAGAGGGCTTTGGCGACAGTGGCGACCTGTTCCGGAGCAATGTCACCCTCGTACGGGCAGCCCAGGACGGTTGAGACGTAACCGCGAACGGGAATATTGTGCTTGCGGGCTTCCTCGACCACCGGTGCAAACCGCTCCAGGCTCTCGGCGATGGTGCAGTTGATGTTCTTTTTGGTGAAGGACTCGGACGCGGCACCGAACACGGCAACCTCGTCCACCTTCGCTGCCAGCGCGCCTTCAAAACCCTTCAGATTGGGAGTGAGGGCGGAATAGCGGACGCCGGCCTTGCGGTTGATTCCGGCCATGACAGCGGCTGCGTCGCCCATTTGCGGCACCCACTTGGGCGACACAAAGCTGGCGGCCTCGATGTGGCTCAGGCCGCAGTTGGCGAGCCGATCAATCAGACCGGTCTTGATGTCAGTGGCGATGACGGGGCCGGGTTCGTTCTGCAGACCGTCCCGGGGGCTCATCTCCACCAGTCGCACCTGTTTCGGAAAAGCCATCAATCAGCCTCCTCGGTTTCGATGGCAATGAGTTCGGCACCTTCAGACACCTGGTCGCCCTCGGCGAAGAAGATCTCACTCACCACGCCATCGGCGGGGGCCTTGATGGCGTGTTCCATCTTCATGGCTTCCATGATCACCAGTGTCTGGCCGGCGCTTACCTTGTCGCCCACCTTGGCCTGAACGGCAACGATCGCGCCGTTCATGGGCGCCGCCAGGCTGCCTTCACCGGCCATTTCCTCGAAACCGTAGGTTTCGCGGTACACAGTGCACTTGAAGGTGTCGCCTTCGTAGAACAGGACCAGTTGGTTATCGTGAAGGTTCCCGTGAACACTGATCCGGTGACCGTTGACCACCGCCTGCAGGTAGTCGTCGTCCAGTTTCGCGTTCAGGTGGTACACGCTGTCGCCCACGAAGACCTGGTAGCGGTCGTCGCGCTCAAGGATCTTGAGCTCGTGGATGTCGTCACCCACCTGCAGTTTCAGCGGCTGGGCGTATTCCGAATTCATGCGCCAGCTGTTCTTGCGGCTGAACGGGGACCAGGGGTCCGCGGTCACCGGCTCGGAGGATTTACGTTGCTCCAGCACGAAACCGGCAGCCAGCACCAGGGCCTTGTGGGTGTCGAGCCTGGATTTCGGAAACAGCAGTTCCTCGTGGGCACTGATGAAGTTGGTGGTCAGGTCCGCTTCCCGGAACGGCTGGGCGTCGGCCAGGGCGTGCAGGAACCGGATGTTGGTCTTCACGCCAGCGATGCGGAAGTGCTCCAGTGCCTGGACCATGCGGTTGATGGCCTGGTCGCGGGTTTCGTCCCAGACGATCAGCTTGGCGATCATCGGGTCGTAGTGGATGCTGATCTCATCGCCTTCGGTGACGCCGGTGTCCACCCGCACGTGGGCGGATTCATCCGGGGTGCTCAGGTAGCGCAGTGTCCCGGTGGCCGGCAGGAAGTCCTGGTCCGGGTCCTCGGCGTAGATCCGTGCTTCCAGGGCATGGCCGCGGGTTTTGACCTGGTCCTGGTGCAGCGGCAGGGGCTCGCCCCAGGCGACTTTCAGCTGCCACTCCACCAGGTCCTGGCCGGTAACCATTTCGGTAACCGGGTGTTCCACCTGCAGGCGCGTGTTCATCTCCATGAAGAAGAAGGAGCCGTCCACGTCGTACAGGAACTCGACGGTGCCGGCGCCCACGTAGTTGATGGCCTGGGCGGCGCGCACAGCGGCTTCGCCCATGGCTGTGCGGGTGTCCTCGGTCAGGCCCGGCGCCGGTGCTTCTTCCAGGACTTTCTGGTGGCGGCGCTGGACGGAGCAGTCCCGCTCGGCCAGGTAGATGCCGTTGCCGTCCTGGTCGCAGAACACCTGGATTTCCACGTGCCGTGGCTGGGTCAGGTAACGCTCGATCAGCATATCCGGGTTGCCGAAGGCGTTCTTCGCCTCGCGTTGGGCAGCGGCCAGGGCATCGTCAAATTCAGACATGCTCTCGACCACCCGCATGCCCTTGCCGCCGCCGCCGGCGACGGCTTTCAGCAGCAGCGGGAAGCCGCATTTCTCAGCTTCGGCCCGCAGGGTTTCAACAGACTGGTCGTCGCCATGGTAACCGGGCACCAGCGGCACGCCGGCTTTCTCCATGATGGCCTTGGCCGCGGACTTGGAGCCCATGGCGGCAATGGCAGAGGAGGGCGGACCGATAAAGACGATGCCGTTGGCTTCACAGGCTTCGGCGAATTCGGTGTTCTCCGAGAGGAAACCGTAGCCAGGATGCACGGCCTGGGCACCACTCTGTTTGGCAATCTCGATGATTTTCTCGCCCCTGAGGTAACTCTCGGAGCTGGACGCCGGGCCAATATGGAAGGCCTCGTCGGCCATGGCTACGTGCCGGGCACTGGCGTCTGCGTCGGAGTAGACCGCGACACAGCGAATCCCCATGCGGTGGGCGGTCTGGATGATCCGGCAGGCGATTTCGCCCCGGTTGGCTATCAGAATCTTGCTGAACATTGTTGTTATTCCTCCGGAACCCAGTTGGCCTTGCGTTTGTTCAGGAAAGCACTCAGCCCTTCCTGGCCTTCCTCGCCCACGCGGATGTCTGCGATGCGATGGGCGGTATCGTCGATCACGGTTTCATTGATCGGCTTGTGGCTGACGGCAAAGACCAGGTCCTTGGCGGCTTTCATGGCCTCGGGGCCGTTCATGGCCAGCTGCTGGAGCATTGCGTTGCAGCGCTGCTCCATGGCGTCCAGGTCATCGCATACGATATGCACCAGGCCATACTCCTGTGCCTGTTTTGCGGTGAAGATCTCGGCGGAGATGAAGTAGCGCCGGGCCTGACGCTCTCCGATAGCGCGCACCACGTAGGGGCTGATCACCGCCGGAATCAGGCCGAGTTTCACTTCACTCAGGCAGAAGCTCGATTTTTCGGTGGCGATGACGATGTCGCAGCAGGCGGCGAGACCCACGGCGCCGCCGAAGGCCGCGCCCTGCACCAGGCCGATCACCGGTTTGGACAGGTGGTTGAGTACGTTCATCAACCGCGCCAGTTCCCGGGAGTCGTCCAGATTCTCCTGACGGGTGTTCTCGGCCATGCGGCGCATCCAGCCCAGGTCCGCGCCGGCGGAGAAGTGCTTGCCTTCGGAGCGCAGGATGACGACGTTCGTTTCGACGTCGCTATCGACCTCGCTGAAGGCTTCGATCAGCTGCTGGATGATGGCATCATCAAACGCGTTGCGTTTGTCCGGGCGGTTCAGCACGACCTCGGTGACGCCGCCCTCGCGGCGTCTGAGCAGAACCGCAGATTCCTGTTCTGACATGGTATTGATCCTCGGTTACATGCGGAACACGCCGAAGCGCGTGGGCTTCGCCGGCCGGTTCAGCGTAGCGGACAGGCTCAGGGCGACCACTTCCCGGGTCTGGGCCGGGTCGATGACGCCGTCGTCCCACAGGCGGGCGCTGGCGTAATAGGGGTGGCCCTGGTGCTCGTACTTGTCGGCGATGGGCTTCTTGAATGCCGCCTCATCTTCTTCGCTCCAGGTCTCGCCCTTGCGCTCGAGGCCTTCGCGGCGAACCTGGGCCATAACACCGGCGGCCTGTTCGCCGCCCATGACGGAGATGCGGGCATTGGGCCACATCCACAGGAAGTCCGGACTGTAGGCGCGGCCACACATGCCGTAGTTGCCGGCGCCGTAGCTGCCGCCGATAAGCACGGTGATCTTGGGTACTTCGGCACAGGCGACGGCCATGACCATCTTGGCACCGTGTTTGGCGATGCCTTCAGACTCGTACTTCTGGCCGACCATGAAGCCGGTGATGTTCTGCAGGAACAGCAGCGGGATGTTGCGCTGGCAGCACAGTTCGATGAAGTGCGCGCCTTTCTGGGCAGACTCGCTGAACAGGATGCCGTTGTTGGCGACGATGCCTACCGGGTAGCCGTGAATATGGGCAAAGCCAGTGACCAGGGTCTGGCCGTAGTAGCGTTTGAATTCGTCGAATTCGGAGCCGTCGACGATGCGGGCAATGACGTCGCGCACGTCGAATTGCTTGCGCAGGTCGGTGCCGACGATGCCGTAGATTTCTTCCGGATCGTATAGCGGTGCCCGGGGCTTCTGGACTTCCACCGGGACCGGCTTGCGGCGGTTCAGGTTGGAGACGCATCGGCGGGCGATTTCCAGAGCGTGGGCGTCGTTCTCGGCGTAGTGGTCCGCCACGCCGGAGATCTTGCAGTGCACGTCGGCTCCGCCCAGGTCCTCTGCGCTGACCACTTCACCGGTGGCGGCTTTTACCAGCGGCGGGCCGGCCAGGAAGATGGTGCCCTGGTTGCGGACGATGATGGATTCGTCGGCCATGGCGGGCACGTAGGCGCCCCCGGCGGTGCACAGGCCCATGACCACGGCGATCTGGGGGATGTCGTCGGCGGACATGCGGGCCTGGTTGTAGAAGATGCGGCCGAAGTGGTCACGGTCCGGGAAGACTTCGTCCTGTCTCGGGAGGTTGGCGCCGCCGGAGTCGACCAGGTAGATGCAGGGCAGGCGGTTTTCCAGGGCGATTTCCTGGGCGCGCAGGTGCTTTTTGACCGTGAGCGGGTAATAGCTGCCGCCTTTTACTGTGGCATCGTTGGCGATGATCATGCATTCGGTGCCGGAGACGCGGCCTACGCCGGCGACGACGCCCGCAGCGGGAACTTCTTCGTCGTAGACGTTGTAGGCGGCGAACTGGCCAATTTCGAGGAACGGGGAGCCGTCGTCGAGCAGGCGGTTGATGCGCTCCCTGGGCAGGAGTTTGCCGCGGTCGGTATGGCGCTTCTGGTAGTCGGGGCCACCGCCTTGCTGGATCTTGGTGACTTTTTCCCGCAGGTCCGCTACGGCTGCTGCCATGGACTCTTTGTTGACCTGAAACTCTTCAGATCTTGGGTTTATTTTGCTTTGCAGTATGGTCATAGGACTGACTTCCATGCATTCGGGGGCATCGGGCCTGGTGGCAGGGCGATCCGGGAACCGCTACTAGCACGTCCATGTGCGCTTGTTTCAGGCCATCCTTGGCCTTCAACATTCCCGGATCGCCCTGCCACCACGCCCTCGTCATACATTGGGTGCTGGTTTCCGATATCGGATCTTTATCGGCCGAGCTCTACTTATTCAGGAACAGCTCGCGACCGATCAGCATCCGGCGGATTTCGGACGTACCGGCACCGATTTCATACAGCTTGGCGTCCCGCAGCAGGCGGCCTGTCGGGTACTCGTTGATGTAACCGTTGCCGCCGAGCAGCTGGATAGCGTCCAGGGCCAGTTTGGTAGCCATTTCGGCGGAGTAGAGGATGGCACCGGCAGCGTCTTTGCGGGTGGTCTCGCCGCGGTCGGCGGATTGGGCCACCATGTAGACGTAGGATTTGGCGGTGTTCATCCAGGTGTACATGTCGGCGACTTTGCCCTGTACCAGTTCGAACTCGCCGATGGCCTGGCCGAACTGTTTGCGCTCGCGGATGTAGGGGACGACCACGTCCATCGCGGCCTGCATGATGCCCAGGGGGCCGCCGGAGAGGACGAGGCGTTCGTAATCGAGGCCGCTCATGAGGACCTTGGCGCCGTTGCCTTCGCCGCCCAGGATGTTTTCCTTGGGGACTTTGCAGTCTTCGAACACCAGCTCACAGGTGTTGGAGCCGCGCATGCCGAGTTTGTCGAGTTTCTGGTGGCGGCTGAAGCCCGGGAAGTCGCGCTCGACGATGAAGGCGGTGATGCCTTTGGAGCCACCTTTCGGATCAGTCTTGGCGTAGATGACGTAGGTGTTGGCGTCCGGGCCGTTGGTGATCCACATCTTGTTGCCGTTGAGGACGTAGTGGTCGCCTTCGTCTCGGGCGTGGAGTTTCATGGAAACAACGTCGGAGCCGGCGTTGGGCTCGGACATGGCGAGGGCGCCGACGTGTTCGCCGCTGACCAGCTTGGGCAGGTATTTCTGTTTCTGCTCTTCGGTGCCGTTGCGGTGAATCTGGTTCACGCAGAGGTTGGAGTGGGCGCCGTAGGAGAGGCCAACGGAGGCGGAGGCGCGGCTGATTTCTTCCATGGCGATGACGTGGGCCAGGTAGCCCATGTCGGAGCCACCGTATTCTTCGCTCACGGTAATACCCAGCAGGCCCATGTCGCCCATTTTCCGCCACAGGTCCATGGGGAACTCGTTGTTGCGGTCGATCTCTTCGGCGCGTGGGGCGATTTCGGAGGCAGCAAAGCCGTTGACCTGCTCACGCAGCATGTCGAGGGTTTCACCGAGGCCGAAATTCAGCTCTGAGTATTGTGATTTCATCGTTGGCTACCTTCTTGTTTTGAAAGCTTGATGTTTGGTTCCCGTCACTTCTGGGCAACGGCTTCTTCTGTCTCTTTTGTCACCAGTCCCTGTTCTTTTTTCTTCTTCTCCAGGTCGGCCAGGGCTTCGCGGCACCGGGTTTCGGCGGTATCTATTTCCATTTCCGCCTGGGCTATGTCGTTTTTCTGCTGTTCCAGCATGGCCTTCCGGGCTTCCAGGATTTCCAGCATTTTCAGCAGCTGTTTTTCATTGCCGGTCAGGGTCTCGTCCCAGAGGTCGAAAAGTTCCTTGGTTTCTGCAAGGGTGAAGCCCATGCGTTTGCCGCGGAGAATCAACTTCAGGCGCACCCGGTCCTTGGTACTGAAAATGCGCGTCTGCCCGCGGCGCCTGGGTTTGAGCAGGCCCTGATCCTCATAGAAGCGGATGCTTCGCGTTGTGACATCGAACTCCTGGGAGAGCTCGCTGATGCTGAAGGTTCTTTTTTCGACCATGACGATTTCCTTTTTCGACTAAGGTTAGATAAAGTTTACGTAAACGTAAAGTAGTTTTCTGGTCCGATTTCACACAAGCGGATTACAAAAAGAGGAGTGAACGATGGATTTCAATAATGTACCGGCCATTGTAACAGGTGGAGCCTCCGGTCTTGGTGAGGCGTCGGCTCGCGCACTGGCGGCTGCAGGTTGCAGGGTGGCGATCCTGGATGTGAATAAGGAGCAGGGTGAGAAGGTGGCAGCCGAGCTTGGTGGCATCTTCGTTGAGTGCGACGTGACCTCTCCTGAGAGCGCCGAGGCGGCCCTCAGCGCGGCCCGGGATGCACACGGCCCCTGCGGCATCGCCGTCAACTGCGCCGGTATTGCCCCGGCCTCGAAGATTCTGGGTCGCGATGGCGTGATGCCTCTGGAGAAGTTCAGCAAGGTTATCCAGGTCAATCTGATTGGTACCTTCAATATCCTGAGACTGGCAGCAGCGGACATGGCCCAGCGTGAGCCCAATGCCGATGGCGAGCGGGGTGTGATCATCAACACCGCTTCCGTGGCGGCGTTTGAAGGCCAGATCGGGCAATCCGCCTACAGCGCGTCCAAGGGCGGTGTGGTAGCCCTTACCCTTCAGGCTGCCCGTGAGCTGGCCCGGGAAGGCATCCGCGTGAACACCATCGCACCGGGCATCTTCATGACCCCCATGATGGCCGGTATGCCCCAGGAAGTTCAGGACAGCCTGGCCGCCACCCTGCCGTTCCCGAAGCGCCTTGGCAAGCCGGAGGAATTTGGCATGATGGTGGACCAGATGGTGCGCAACCCGATTCTCAATGGCGAGGTGATCCGCCTCGACTGTGCGCTGCGCATGGCACCCAAGTGATTTGACGAACAGGGTCCGCCACAAGCGGATCCTCAATACCCACGTGATCTGCCAAAAGCGATCTGATAACCACAGGTGAGCGACATGACCAATCCTGTCGATCAAGAAGAACTGGCGCTGTTCCGGGACTCCGTTATCAAGGCCCTGGAAACCGAAGTGGCGCCCCATTACGAAGCCTGGGAAAAGTCCGGCATCGTTCCCCGGGAACTCTGGAACACGCTCGGCAACGCCGGGATGTTGTGCGTGGACGTGCCCGAGGAGTGCGGTGGCTGCGGCGCGCCTTTCCAGTACTCGGTTGTTGTCGGGGAAGAGCTGGCCCGCATGGGCTTCGGTGCGCTTTCCACCAACGTCATGGTGCATTCCGACATCGTTGCGCCATACCTCAGCCACATCGGTAACGAGGAACAAAAGCAGCAGTGGCTGCCGAAGATGGTCTCCGGTGAAGCCGTCGGCGCCATTGCCATGACCGAACCGGGCGCCGGCAGTGACCTCCAGGCCATCCGCACCAGTGCGGTACGGGATGGGGATGACTACATCCTGAACGGTTCCAAGACCTTCATCACCAATGGCCAGCATGCCGACATGGTGATCGTCGCGGCCAAGACCGACCCCAGTGCCGGAGCCAGGGGCATCAGCCTGTTCCTGGTGGACACCTCCTTGCCGGGTTATAGCAAGGGCCGGAATCTGGACAAGATCGGTCAACACTCCGGCGATACTTCGGAACTGTTCTTCTCGGACATGCGCATCCCCGCCTCCGCGTTGCTCGGGGAGGAGGGGCAGGGCTTCGTTTACCTGATGCGCGAGTTGCCGCGGGAGCGCCTGGTGATCGGCGCCCTCGGCGTTGCCGCCGCCCGCGGCTCCCTGGACATGACCATCGCTTACACCCAGGAACGGGAACTGTTCGGCCAGAAGCTGGCCCAACTGCAGAACACCCGATTCGAAATTGCCCGGATGGAAACCGATTACCGGGTGAACAAGGCGTTCGTGGACCAGTGCATCCGGGAGTATGAAGAGGGCAAACTCGATGCCCCGACCGCATCCATGGCCAAGTACAGCGCCACCGAAATGCAGTGCCGGGTGGCCGATGGCTGCCTGCAGCTGTTCGGGGGCTATGGCTATACCACGGAGTACCCGATTTCCCGGAACTTTATCGATGCCCGGGTGCAGCGGATTTACGGTGGTACATCCGAAGTGATGAAAGAAATTATTGCCCGCTCTGTGCTGGGCAAAACCTGATTAAGTGAGGACAGCAATGAGCAACAATGACGTAGTGATCGCAGGATCAGCAAGAACCCCGATGGGCGGCATGATGGGCTCCCTTAGCTCCGTGCGCTCCCCGCAACTGGGCGCCACTTCCATCAAGGCGGCCATCGAGCGGGCAGGTCTCCAGCCGGCGGATGTCCAGGAGGTCATCATGGGCTGCGTGCTGCCCGCCGGCCTTGGCCAGGCCCCGGCCCGTCAGGCGTCCCGTGCCTCCGGCATACCGGACAGCTCCGGCTGCACCACCATCAACAAGATGTGTGGTTCGGGCATGCAGGCGGTCATCATGGCCCACGACCAGATCAAAGCCGGTACCAACAACATCATGATCGCCGGTGGCATGGAAAACATGAGCCAGGCACCGTACCTGCTGCCCAAGGCCCGTGCCGGCATGCGTATGGGGCATGGCCAGGTGCTGGACAGCATGTTCCTGGATGGCCTTGAGGACGCCTATGAGGGCGGCCTGATGGGCGTGTTTGCCCAGCGCACCGCCGACAAGTTCGACATCAGCCGTCAGGCCATGGACGAATTTGCCATCGGCTCCCTTCAGAAATCCCTGGCCGCCATCGAAAACGGCTGGTTCAAGGACGAGATTGTTCCGGTGACTGTCTCTGGTCGTGGCGGTGATACCGAGGTGGATACCGACGAGCAGCCGGGCAACGCCAAGCCGGAAAAGATCCCGCACCTGAAGCCGGCGTTTGCCAAAGATGGATCGGTGACCGCCGCCAACTCCAGCTCCATCAGCGACGGTGCGTCCGCCCTCGTGCTGGCCTCCGCGGCCGAAGCGGACGCTCGCGGCCTGACTCCCCAGGCCCGGATTGTGGCCCATGCCACTCACGCGCGCCTGCCCTCGGAGTTCACCCTGGCGCCGATCGGCTCCATCGAGAAGGTGCTCAAGAAAGCCGGCTGGACTGTGGATGATGTCGATCTGTTCGAGATCAATGAAGCCTTCGCCGTAGTCACCCTGGCGGCAATCAACGAACTGAAGCTTCCTGCGGAGAAGGTGAATGTCCATGGCGGCGCCTGTGCCCTCGGTCACCCGATCGGCTCCTCCGGCTCCCGGATCATCGTCACCCTGATCAATGCCCTGAAACAGCGTGGGCTCAAGCGTGGCGTTGCCTCGCTTTGTATTGGCGGTGGTGAGGGCACTGCCGTGGCGATTGAACTGATCTGATCGAAACAGGTCTTCGGGGCTCCGCTCAATGCCTTAAGGCATTGGCGGTGCCTTGGAACGCCTTTGTGTCTAACTTCCATTTTTTCAGTCGTGAGGAAAGGGTGGTCGGCTTGATACCAAGCAGCGCCGCCGCTCCATCGTCACCGAAGACCCGCCCCCCACTCATCTCCAGCGCCCGGACCAGGTTCTGTTTCTCCAGTTCCCGGAACTCGCTTTCCGTCATCAGTTCGCCGTTGAAATGCCGGGCCGGCGTTATTTCTGCTGCTGCAGGGCGGACACCGGTATCCGCACCGGCTAAATCGAGATCCAGCCTGCCATCGGCGGTGATCACCTGGCGCTCGATGACATTCTCCAGTTCCCGCACGTTACCCGGCCACTGGTAGGCCTTGAGGGTTGCCACGTCCCGCTCTCTTAAAGCCAGCGGAGGCCGGTTGAACTTCTGGCAGGCCCGGCTCAGGAATTCCCTGGCCAGGATGGGGATATCCTCGATACGCCGACGCAGGGGGACGGATTCGATGGGAAAAACGTTCAGGCGGAAGTAGAGATCTTCCCGGAAGGTTTTCTCCTGAACCTCCGCTTTCAGGTCCCGGTTGGTGGCCGCGATCACTCGCACATCCACTGCCCGGGTGCGGTTCTCGCCCACCCGTTCGAACTGCTGATCCTGCAGAACCCGCAACAACTTGCCCTGCAGTTCCAGGGGGATTTCACCTACCTCATCGAGAAACAGTGTGCCGCCGTCCGCCAGTTCGAACCGGCCCACGCGGTCGCTGACGGCGCCGGTAAACGCACCCTTGATGTGTCCGAAGAATTCGCTCTCGAACAGGTCCTTCGGGATCGCAGCGCAGTTAACCCGGATCAGGGGCCGGTCCCGCCGGGTGCTGGACTGGTGGATAGCCCGGGCGATCAGTTCCTTGCCGGTGCCGGATTCACCGGTAATCAGTACGTTGGCATCGGTAGGGGCGACCATGCCGATCCGCCGGACGATGGCCTTGATGGCGTCGCTCTGGCCAAAAATTTCATGGAAGTGGTATTCGGCACTGAGTTCCTCCTGCAGGTAGGCGTTTTCCATTTCCAGGCGGTGCTTGAGGCTCTCCACTTCCTTCAGAGCCCTCTCCAGCTCCTTTTGCGCCTGCAGGCGAGGGGAGATATCCCGGAACACCACCACGGCACCGACCGGGTGCCCGTTATCCAGAATCGGCGTGCTGGTGTACTCCACGGGAAATCCGGTGCCGTCCTTGCGCCAGAACCAGTCCTCACCCACGCGTTTCACGCTGGCGTCCCGGAAGGCGGCGTAGATAGGGCACTCTTTCAGGGGGTAGAGACTGCCGTCTTCGTGGGAGTGGTGCACCACCCGGTGAATGACCCGGCCCATGAGTTCGTCAATACGCCAGCCGAGCATTCGTTCTGCCGCCGGGTTGGCGAAGGTTGTGCGGCCCTCGGCATCCACGCCGTAAATGCCTTCCCCCACGGCGTGCAGAATGAGCTGGTTTTCCCGTTCCATGTCTTTGAACAGCTCCTCCACCCGTCGCCACTCCAGCAGGCCGCCCCGGTGATAGTGGTTGGCGTCGTGCCGCTCGCGCAGTGTGCGCAGATGGCGCCGGTCCCGAAGCAAGAGCAGCACGTTCTGGGATTCGGCCTCGCCAACCCGGGAGGAGGATATTTCCAGCTCTACGGTGTGGCCGTCCCGGTGCTTGATCACGAAATCCCGGCTCCAGCCATGGCTGCGGAACAGGGTTTCCTCGGTGAAGGTAATCAGTTGTGGTCGCTGGTCCGCGAACAGGTGGGTGCAGGGGGTGTCTGTCAGGGATTGCCGGTCGGTGCCGATCATCCGGCCCATGGCGCTATTCGCGGCGAGGATCAGATCCCGGGCGGCATCCACAAGTAGCGCCGCCTCTGGCAGGTGGTCAATCCAGCTTGTCGTGCTGATAGGGGCAATCGGGGCAATGGTGGTCTCGGTGTTCATGGGGGTGTCCTGTGCTGTTCCGAAAAGAACAGAACAAACCCCGTGCCAACTACGAAAATTCGGTGTTCCCGCCACGAAAAATCGTGAATTACGAAAACTCGTAGCCGAGTCCGATCCTCGGATCTTCCTGAAAAATCAATAGAAACAGAAAGGTACAAAAACGTCCGTAGTTGGCACGAACCCTGCGATAGCTCTCCCAGAACGCGTAGCCCGAACCGCACGAGTCTTGCTGACGGTCCCGAGCCGCAACCTTGTCGCACCGTATGTGTGCATAAACAGTCCGAGAGTAGGGAGAGTGCCCCATGACTACGAAAAGCCTTGGCAATCCGTTTGACGGTGACCAGTCACTGATCCACGCCAAAACCTGCGGTTGTCCGGAATGTAAACCCGGACAGGAAACGCCGTCGGTGTCTCTGAATCTTCAGCAATCACCAAGCCAGGATGCGTCGGTCTCTGAAAGCGCCATGGATTCCGAGGCCATGATGGATCGGGCGATCGAGAGTGCCGTCGTCCGCTCTGTGTTCGGCCACAACGACCACAGCCGCCGGAGCTTCATGAAGATGATGGGAGCGGGCACCGCGGCCGCGCTGCTGGGCAGCGTGTTCCCCATGGACAAGGCCAAGGCAGCCGTGAAGGAATCCCTTGGCAAGCTGGAGAAAACCAAACTCAACGTTGGCTTTGTGCCGATCACCTGTGCCACGCCAATCATCATGGCTCACCCCATGGGCTTTTATGAGCGCTACGGCCTGGATGTCACCGTGACCAAAACCGCCGGCTGGGCGGTGGCCCGGGACAAGTCCCTGGCCGGCGAATACGACGCTTCCCACATGCTGACACCCATGCCCCTGGCGATGACCATGGGCGCCGGCTCCACACCGGAACCTTTCATCATGCCGGCGGTTGAGAACATCAACGGCCAGGCCATCGTTCTGCACGTGGACCACAAGGACAAGCGGGACCCGAAGCAGTGGAAGGGCTTCAAGTTTGGCGTGCCGTTCGAGTACTCCATGCACAACTTCCTGTTGCGCTACTACCTGGCCGAGAACGGCATCGACCCGGACAAAGACGTGCAGATCCGGGTGGTTCCGCCACCTGAAATGGTCGCCAACCTGCGCGCCGGTAACCTGGATGGCTACCTGTCCCCGGATCCCTTCAACCAGCGTGCCGTTTGGGAGAAAGTGGGCTTCATCCACATGCTCACCAAGGATATCTGGGAAGGCCACCCGTGCTGCGCCTTTGCCTGCAGCCAGCAGTTTGCGACCCAGAACCCGAACACCTACGGCGCCCTGTTACGCGCCATCATCGATGCGACGCAGTACTCCAACAACCCGGATAACCGGAAGGAAATCTCCGAAGCCATCGCGCCGAAGAATTACCTGAACCAGCCGGTACCGGTGATTCAGCAGGTGCTGACCGGCTACTACGCCGATGGCCTTGGCGAGGTGAAGGACGTGCCGGACCGCATCGACTTCGACCCGTTCCCGTGGCACTCCATGGGCGTGTGGATCCTCACCCAGATGAAGCGCTGGGGCTACATCGAAGGCGACGTGGACTACAAGGCCATTGCTGAGCAGGTGTACCTGGCCGGTGAGACCGGCAAGCTGATGGAAGAAATGGGCTACACCGCGCCGGACAAGACCTACAAGACCCACACCATCATGGGTAAGACCTTCGATCCGGAACACCCGGAAGAGTATGCCCGCAGCTTCGCGATCGGGAGGGTGTAATCATGGCTTCCCTGAACGTGCGGGCAGCTTTGCTGTCGGTGTCGTTCCTGATTCTGGCCCTGGGGCTCTGGGAAATGGCAACCCAGCCCCCGGAGGCCCAGACCGGAATGACCGAATACGAAATGCTGATGGGCGGCGCGGATCAGGAATCGCGGGTGCCGCCGCCTTCAGCGGTGATAAAGCTGGCCTGGGCTGAACTGTCCAATCCCTTTTATGACGCAGGCGCCAATGATAAGGGCATCGGTATCCAGCTGGCCTATTCGGTATACCGGGTACTGACCGGGTACCTGGCGGCCATGGCCATTGCGCTGCCCGTCGGCTTCCTGATCGGTATGTCGCCGCTGATGTACAAGGCCCTGAACCCGTACATCCAGGTACTGCGGCCTATTTCGCCGCTGGCCTGGATGCCCCTGGCCCTGTTCATCATCCAGGATTCCGATGCCTCGGCGATCTTCGTGATCTTCATCTGCTCGATCTGGCCCATGTTGCTGAACACCGCCTTTGGCGTGGCCAACGTCCGGCAGGATTGGGTGAACGTGGCCCGCACCCACGAACTCGGCCCGCTACGCACCGCCATTACGGTGATCCTGCCAGCCGCCGCACCCACCATCCTGACCGGTATGCGCATTTCCATCGGGATTGCCTGGCTGGTCATCGTGGCCGCAGAGATGCTCGTGGGCGGCACCGGCATTGGTTACTACGTGTGGAACGAGTGGAACAACCTGGATCTGGCCAGTGTGATCTTCTCCATCCTGATGATCGGGGTGGTGGGCATGCTGCTCGACCTGGCCCTGGGCAAGGCCCAGAAACTGGTGGAATACAAAGAATGAGCGGTCCGGCACCGGTTACCGGTGCCGGCCTCAACCCTCCGAATGGAGACCTGTTATGAGTAAATCATTCCTGGAAGTAGATGGTCTGTCCAAGGTGTATCCGGACGGCCAGGGCGGTGAGCTGACCGTCTTCGAGGATATCCGCTTTGCCCTGGAGAAAGGTGAGTTTGTTTGCATCATCGGCCACTCCGGTTGCGGCAAATCCACCATCCTTAACGTCCTGGCAGGCCTGGACGAAGCCAGCGCCGGCAACGTGGTAATGAACGGCAAGGAAATCAAAGGCCCCGGCCTTGAGCGCGGAGTAGTGTTCCAGAACTACAGCCTGCTGCCCTGGAAAACCACGCTTAACAACATTGTCTTCGCCGTGCGCGCCCGCTGGCCCAAGTGGTCCAGGGAAAAGGTGAAAGAGCATAGCGAACGCTATCTGAAAATGGTGGGCCTGGACCACGCCCTGAACCGCAAGCCGTCGCAGTTATCCGGCGGCATGCGCCAAAGGGTCAGCATCGCCCGGGCCTTCGCCACCCAGCCGGAATTGTTGCTTTTGGATGAGCCTTTCGGCGCGCTGGATGCGCTGACCCGGGGCGTGATTCAGGACGAGCTGGTCAAGATCTGGGAAGAAACCCGCCAGACCGTGTTCATGATCACCCATGATGTGGACGAAGCCATTCTGCTCTCCGACCGCATCTTCCTGATGTCCAACGGCCCCAACGCCCGCATCGCCGAAAGCGTGAAAGTGGACATCCCGCACCCGCGGGCCCGCGCCACCATTTTCCAGAACCCGGCCTACCACAAAACCCGGGACTACCTGGTGGACTTCCTGGTCAACCGCAGCGGCTCGGCCCTGCCGGAAAAAGACGGCAGCCCGAAACTCGTCGAGCCTGCCAAGGGTGTTTCCCAGCCAGAGCCGGCAGCTGCCGAACCTGAAACTGAATCCGAAACTGCCGCTCGCGCGGTGAATGCCTGACGTTAAAAGCGAAGAGAGGAAACAACCATGATGAACAAAGAACTGATGACCGCAAAAATCCTGGAAGCCAAAGTTTCCAAGGGCATGACCTGGGAGGCGATTGCCGAGGCCATCGGCATGTCCCCGGTGTTCACCACTTCGGCGGCCCTGGGTATGAACAGCCTCACCGAAGACAAGGCCTTCGCCCTGTGCGAAGTCCTCGACCTCGACAAGCCGATAGCCGAAGCCCTGCAGGTCTGCCCCAAAAAAGCCTGGGACGGTGCCGTTCCGCAGGATCCGCTGATTTACCGCTTGTACGAAGTGGTGGGTGTGTACGGCGATACCATGAAAGAGCTCATCCATGAAAAATTCGGCGACGGCATCATGAGTGCCATTGATTTCACCATGGACATCGAGAAGGAAGAGAATCCGAAGGGCGACCGCGTTGTGGTTACCATGAACGGGAAGTTCCTGCCCTATAAAGCCTGGTAACTTTGGAGTTAACGTCCTTGTAGCCTGTTGGTTGAGGGGCGGGCTTGCGGGGTGGCAGGTGGAGTTTTTCTTGGAAAAAGAACTCGCTTCGCTCAGACACCTTTTTCCGGCGAAAAATCCACCTACCACCCCGCGCCGACGTGCAACACGGGTTCACCGACTTAAAGACTTTTGAAATGCTTTTGGGATCGCCTTGTCAGTGCAAGTCGAAACCTCAAACAACCTGACAGAAAAGTCAGTGCCCTCGTCTTTGTTTTTTCTTTTTCCCTGACATTTCGTTTCTGCCCGTCGGTAGGGGGTGGGGGTATCTTTTCTGACAGGGAAAAGATGTCTGAGCGAAGCGAGTTGTTTTCCCCGAAGAAAAGATACCCCCACCCCCGTACCTGCCCGCCAAACCTCAGGCTACAAAAAGACCAGCCCCCAAAACCTCAGGCTGAACGAGACCGGGCCACAGACCCAGACGCGAGGGCAACCTCCGCAACCGTGTGAAGCTTCTCCAGTTGCGACTGCAACATGGCAATAGGCCGGGTACCTTCCAGGGTAAGAGCAATATCCAGATGCTCGCCGGCGGTTTCAACCGCCATGGTGGCAATCCGGAACCCGCGGATGCGGACCACCTGGCACAGCCGCTCCAGGGCGGCGGCTTCCTGGGTCATTCGACAGTTGATGGTATAGCTGGGCGTTGATGGCTGGCTCTGCGGGTTCATGCAACTTGCTCCTTGCTGGCTTTGGCGGTGCGGGCGGTTTCGTCGATCATGTCTGTGTTGCTGGCCCCGGGTTTGACGATGGGCCATACGTTTTCTTCACGGCTGATGGCAACGTGCAGCAGCATCGGGCCGTTGTAGGCCAGAATGGTTTCGATGCCACGGCGGATCTGGTCGGTGCGTTCGATGTGCAGGGCCGGGATATCGAAGGCCCGGGCCATGGCAACGAAGTCGGGGTTGTCGTCCAGGTTTATCTGGCTCTCCCGGTTGTCGTAGAACAGCTCCTGCTGCTGGCGGACCATGCCCAGGCACTGGTTATCCATGATGATCAGTTTCAGCGGCAGGTTGTAGCGGCGGATGGTGGCCAGTTCCTGGGCGTTCATCATGAACGAGCCATCACCAGTCACGTTGATCACGGTGCTGTTGCGGTCCGCAAACTGGGCGCCGATGGCCGCAGGCAGGCCGAAGCCCATGGTGCCCAGGCCGCCGCTGGTCAGGTGATGACGCGGGTGGTCGAACTCGTAGTGCTGCGCTACCCACATCTGGTGCTGGCCAACGTCGCAGGCGATCACAGTGTCGTCCGGGGCAATTCGGGAGAGCTGGCGGATGAAGGCCGGGCCGGTGATCGGGGCCATCGGATCATCGTTGTCGGCCGCATGGAAGCCGCCGGTGGTGTACCAGGTGCGGCACTGTTTCTGCCAATCCTTGATGGCCAGTGGCTCGGCCTGCAATGCATCCGCCAGTGATTTCAGGATGGCGTCCAGATCGCCACGGATAGCCAGGTCTGCGTCACGCAGTTTGTTGATCTCGGCCGCGTCGGCATCAATGTGGATCATCCTGGCATTGGGGGCGAAGCCATCCAGTTTGCCGGTCGCGCGATCGTCCAGGCGGGCGCCGATGACCAGCAGCAGGTCGCACTCGTCGACGGCCTTGTTAGCTGCCCGGGAGCCGTGCATGCCCAGCATGCCGAGGTTGTAGGGGTTGTGTTTGCCCGGGTTGCCGATGCCTTTGAGCGTAACAACCGCTGGCAGGGCCGATGTTTCAGCGAAAGTGCGGAAGCTGTCCTCTGCGTGGGCCAGGCTGATGCCGCCGCCGCTGTAGAGCAGGGGCTTGCGGGCGGAGCGCAGCATGGCCACGGCTTCAGTCAGGTCCGGGCAGGCTGCTTCACAGGATTCGGGTTGAGAGAAGGGCGCGTCGGCCACTTTGGTCAACAACAGGTCTTTGGGGATATCAATCCACACCGGCCCCGGCCGGCCACTCTGGGCCAGTTCGATGGCTTCTTCCATGATCGCGGGCAAGGTGTCCGCGTCGTCCACCAGGTAACTGTGCTTGACGATGCCCAACGTCATGCCCAGAACATCGGTTTCCTGGAAGGCATCGGTTCCGATCAGGCCCGAGGGCACCTGGCCGGTGATAACCAGCATGGGAATGGAATCCCGGTGGGCGTTGGCCACGCCGGTGATCAGGTTGGTGGCACCGGGGCCCGAGGTGGCGATGCACACCCCCAACTTGCCACTGGCGCGGGCGTACCCGTCGGCGGCCAGGGCGCAGCCCTGTTCATGGCGGCACAGCACGTGTTCCACACCCACATCATCCACCAGCGCGTCGTATAGCGGCATGATGCAGCCGCCCGGATACCCGAAAACCGTGCTGATGTTGTGGCGGTGGAACGCTTCAAGAATGTGCTGTGCGCCGTTCATGGTCGTTTTTCCCTTTTCTTTTGCCGTAAAAAAAGAAACCCCCGGGACCTTTCGGTGCCGGGGGTTTCTGGTGTCTTGTCAGGTTTGTCGCTATCTCACCCGCTTGTCCACGCAGAAGCCCCCGGACGGTACCACGACCACCAGGACAAGCTTCACAAGGACAATCACTGCGTTGAGATTCATGAAATCGACAGTCTGCTCTGAATTCGTAAAAGGATTCTGTGTAGAATCTACCCCACGTCTTAAATCGGATGCAACCGTTAATTGCCGGTTTTTTCTCCAGGCCGGCGTACGGTTTCTCTTTCCGCATCCTTATTCACCGTCTTCAGGCACAGCGAGCATTCAATGACGAAAGCAAGATGGGGATCCCTCGGGTTATCCCTGCTGGTGGTGGTTCTCCTGGTAATCTGGATGATGACCGGCGAGGTCAAGGTTTCATCGGATCAGGCGCCCGAGCAGCAGCAGGACCCTGAGGCGGGACTGACCAGCGTGGAGGTGGAAACGCTGCAGGCGCGCCTGCACGAGCCGGGAATCCAGCTTCAGGGCCAGCTTGAGCCCTGGTTTTCCGTCAGTCTGGGTGCCCGGGTGCCGGGAACGGTTGAAGAAGTTGCCGCCGATCTCGGGGAAAGTGTGACGAAAGGGCAGGTGCTGGCTCGACTTTCCGACGACGGCCGCACGGCCCTGGTGGATCGCTGGAACGCCCGGGTGAAACAGCTGGAGGCCGACCTTGCGGCGGCGCGTCGGCTGCGTTCGGACAACTTTACCTCGCAGTCGCAGCTGCTGGACCTGGAGAGCGAGCTTGCCGCGGCCCGTGCCGAACTGACGTCAGCCCGCCTGGCGGTGCAGCATCTGACGCCGAATGCACCATTCAACGGCATCATAAACGCCCGACATGTGGATCCGGGAACCCTGGTACAGGTTGGCTCGCCGCTTTTCGAGCTGGTGCGTATCGACCGTCTGAAGGCCACCGGCCAGGTTCCGCAGCAGTCGGTCAGCCAGGTCGCCGTGGGGCAGCCGGTCCGGATTGATCTGCTGGACGGCGGCCGGCTACAGGGTTTGGTGACCTTCGTGGCCAGTGCGGCCAACCCCGAGACCCGGAGTTTCGCAGTAGAGATTGCCGTGGAGAACCCGGAGCTGAAACGGGTTGCCGGAGGCAGCGCCAGCCTCCGGATCGCGCTACCGGAAGTCAAAGCCATGTTCATTTCTCCCGCCTATCTCAGCCTGGGTGATGACGGCCGTCCGGGCATCAAGTACGTGGATGTGAATAACAGGGTGGTCTTTGCTGCGGTCCGGCTGCTCAGTGTCTCTACCGAGGGTGCCTGGGTAACCGGTTTGCCTGATGAGATCCGTCTGATCACCCGTGGTGGTGGTTTTGTCAGCGAGGGTGAGGAAGTCATCCCGGTCGATCGTTCGGACAATAGAGGCTGATCGGTATGCGGGCTCTGATCTTTGCCGCCATGGACCGGAGCAGGACCACCCTGCTGACCTTGTTGTTCCTCATTCTTGGGGGTATCACGGCGTTCAATACCATCCCCAAGGAAGCTAATCCGGATGTCACCATCCCGATCATTTACGTCTCCATGACGCTGGACGGCATCAGCCCGGAAGACGCGGAGCGTTTGCTCGTGCGACCGATGGAACAGGAGCTGCGCTCCCTGGAAGGCATCAAGGAGATGCGCAGCACCGCCTCCGAGGGCCATGCGTCGGTGATGCTGGAGTTCGATGCCGGCTTCGATCCGGACATGGCGCTGCAGGATGTCCGGGAGAAAGTGGATACTGCGCGGACCAAATTGCCCCAGGAAGCGGACGAACCGCGCGTGAACGAGATCAATGTGTCCCTGTTCCCGGTACTGTCGGTGGGCCTCTCCGGGCCGCTGTCCGAGCGGGAGCTGATCACCATCGCCCGGCGACTGCAGGATGCCATCGAGGCCATTCCCGAGGTGCTGGAAGTGGAGATCGGCGGTGACCGGGAGGATCAGCTGGAAGTCGTGGTGGACCCACAGGTACTGGAGAGCTACGGCATCGATTTCGACCGGCTGGCGTCCCTGGTGACTCGCAATAACCAGCTGGTGGCAGCGGGTTCCCTCGATACAGGTAACGGCCGTATGGCGCTGAAAGTGCCCGGTGTGATCGAGAACATCGAGGATGTTATGTCCATGCCGGTGAAAGTGGATGGTGACACCGTGGTGACCTTCGGGGATGTCGCCATGCTCCAGCGTACCTTCAAGGACCCCACCGGATTTGCCCGCATCAACGGTGAGCCTGCGCTGGTGCTGGAAGTGTCCAAGCGATCCGGCGCCAACATTATCGAAACCGTGGACCAGGTGCGGGAACTGATCGGGCAGGCCCGCCCTCGGCTGCCGGAAAGCCTCGATATCCGTTACATAATGGATCAGTCGGACGAGGTGCAGGACATCCTCTCGGATCTGCTCAATAACGTGCTGACCGCCATTGTGCTGGTGATCATTGTGGTGATCGCGGCCATGGGCCCGCGCTCGGCGCTGCTGGTCGGACTCACCATTCCCGGCGCCTTCCTGACCGGCATCCTGGTGATCTGGGGTATGGGCCTGACGCTCAATATCGTGGTTCTGTTCAGCCTGATTCTGGTTGCCGGCATGCTGGTGGACGGCGCTATTGTGGTGTCCGAGCTGGCGGACCGGAACCTGTCTGAAGGCGGCACTGTCGGCTCCGCCTGGGCCGAAGCGGCGAGTCGGATGGCCTGGCCGATCATTGCCTCCACCGCGACCACCCTGGCGGTATTCGTACCGCTGTTGTTCTGGCCCGGCGTGGTGGGCGAGTTCATGAAATTCCTGCCGATCACTGTGATCATCTGCCTGAGCGCGTCCCTCGCCATGGCCCTGGTATTCCTGCCGGTGCTCGGCGGTGTCAGTGGCGGGCGCCGGGCCCGGGCGTCCCATACCGATGGTCGTATGATGGCCTGGTACCGGCTGGTGCTGTCCCGGCTGCTGCAGTTCCCGGGGGTCACCCTGGTGGGCGTGCTGGTGGTCATTCTGGTGATCTACGCCGCCTACGCCCGCTTCAACCACGGCGTGGAATTCTTCCCCAGCGTGGAGCCGGATTCGGCCCAGGTGCAGGTTCGGGCCCGGGGCGATCTGTCTGTCTGGGAGCGCGATGCCATTGTCCGGGAGGTCGAACGGCGTCTGCAGGGGATGCCAGAGGTAAAGGCCCTCTACGCCCGCTCCATGCTCAGTAACAACACCCGGATGGCGCCGGATGTCATCGGGGTGTTGCAGTTCCAGTTCACCGACTGGTTCACCCGCCGGCCTGCCAGCGCGATTCTGGAGGATTTCCGGGAACGAACGGCCGATATCCCTGGCATCGAGCTTGAGTTCCGCAAGCAGGAGGGTGGGCCGGCCGAGGGCAAGCCGATCGAGATCCAGCTAAGCAGTCGCGATAACGGTCAGCTAAACGGTTTTGTGGATGCCGTCGAGGAGCGCATGCGCACCCTGGACGGGTTCGTGGAAATCGAGGACGACCGCAGCCTGCCGGGTATTGAATGGCAACTGCAGGTGGACCGGGAAGCGGCAGCACGCTTCGGCACCGACGTGCTCAGTATCGGCAGTGCGGTACGTCTGGTCACCAACGGCCTGGTACTGGCGACCTATCGGCCCGAGGATGTCCGGGACGAGGTGGACATTGCGGTGCGTGTTCCCAACAACTGGCGGGAACTGGATCAGTTGCAGCGCCAGACCATCAATACCTCCAGGGGTCAGGTGCCGCTCTCCGAATTCGTCAATCTCGAGCCCGGAGACAAGACCGGCAGCATCGTGCGGGTTGACGGTCAGCGCACGGTAACCATCAAATCGGATCTGGCGCCGGGCCGGCAGGTGGATGAAATGCTGCGGGTGCTGCAGGAGAAGATGCCGGAACCGCCGGAGAGTGTCACTGTTGCGTTCGCGGGCGAGAGCGAGGACCAGCAGCAGGCTGCATCGTTCCTGACCACCGCATTTCTGGTTGCTATTGGCCTGATGCTCCTGATTCTGGTGACCCAGTTCAACTCGCTTTACCAGACCTTCCTGATCCTCTCGGCCATCGTGCTGTCCACTGCCGGCGTCCTGATCGGCCTGCTGCTCAATGGCCAGCCCTTCGGCATCGTGATGGTCGGGATGGGGATCATTGCGCTGGCGGGCATCGTGGTGAACAACAACATCATTCTGATCGATACCTACAATCAGATGCGCCGGGACGGGCTGTCGCCCTACGAATCGGCACTGGAAACCGGGTGCCTGCGTTTACGACCGGTCCTGCTGACTGCGATCACGACGGTCCTGGGTCTCATGCCCATGGTGCTGGGCATCAACGTCGATCTGCTTAGTCCGTCTCTGGGCCTCGGTGCGCCGTCCACCCAGTGGTGGACCCAGCTCTCCAGTGCCATTGCCGGTGGTCTGGGTTTTGCGACCATCCTGACATTGCTGCTGACCCCGTCCCTGCTGGTGCTCGGTGAGAAAGCCGGGCGCAAAGTACGGCAGCTCACCGGCCGGTTGCAGCCGGAGGCGGGGTAGGGCCATGACGGGAGCCAATCCGCTCCAGGAACTCTACCGCGACGACCAGCTGTTGGTTGTGCATAAACCGGCCGGCCTGCTGGTTCACCGCAGCCCGATCGACAAACATGAAACCGAGTTTGCCCTGCAGTATGCCCGCTCGCTGAACGGGGGCGAGCATGTCTACCCGGTGCACCGTCTGGACCGGCCCACCTCGGGGGTTCTGGTCTTCGCCCGGGACCCCGAAACCGCCCGCCGCCTCGGACTGGCCATGATGGCAGGGAAAGTGAGCAAGACGTATCTGGCCATGGTGCGAGGCTGGCCGCCCGGCGAGGGAACAATTGACCACCCGCTGCGGGAGGAGCCGGAAGACCGGCGGCTGAAAGGGCAAGAGCGGCCGGTTCGGGACGCCAGGACCCGGTACCGCACCCTGGCCACCACCGAGATACCGGTTGCCGTCGAGAAATATCCGACCAGCCGCTACGCCATGGTCGAGCTGTATCCGGAAACCGGCCGCAAGCACCAGCTGCGCCGTCACATGAAGCACATCAGTCACCCCATTATTGGCGATGCCAATCACGGGCGCGGGCGTCATAACCGTTACTTTGCCGAGCGTTTCGGTGAGGGGCGGCTGATGCTGGCCGCCACCCGGATGGCCTTCTCCCACCCGGTGAGTGGCGAGCGCGTGATCTTTGATGCTCCTCTGGAGCAGAGTTTTCTGCAGGTGATGTCGATATTCCCGGGCTTCCGTTACCCGCCTGCCGAAGCGGTTTTTTCGGCCTGAACCTGCCGTACTTGCTGCCACAGTCCGGGCCAGGGCTGCTCTGCCTCGAGGGCAAAGGCGAGGTCCAGCAGGGTGGCTTCCCCGCCGTGCCTGCCCATCAACTGGACCGAAACCGGAAGGTTATCCTCCGTCAGCCCCGCCGGCAGTGAAATGGCGGGTGCACCGGTGGCATTCGCCAGAGGGGTAAAGTTGACGTATCGGGTGAGTCGCTCGAACAGGATTTCGAAGGGCACATCGGGGCCCAGATGGCCCAGGGGCGGTGTGGTGTGGCCAAGCACCGGGGTCAGCACGGCATCATAGCCGTCCATGGCCCGGGCATAATCCCGCATGGAACGCCTGAGGCGCCACAAGGCACCGGGTAAGCGCCAGAAGTTGCGCTTGAACATCGTCGCCAGGCCATTGGTGAGACCGTCCACCTTGCGCTTGTCGAAAGCGGGATTGAGCAGCTTGTGGCCGTTGGCCTTCACGCCAAAGGCGAGCAGGGCCCAGTACAGGGCAAAGTCGTCCGGAAAGCTCTCCGGCACGGGGACTGCGACAGGCACGATCTGATGGCCCAGCCGTTCCAGCAGTCGGGCGGTATCTTCAACGGTTTTCCGGGTTACATTGTCGGTCCGGTGGCCATTGATCGAATCCAGCACCAGCCCGATGCGAAGCTTTTTGTCCGAAGCTCCCTCGATCCGTCCGACGGGAGGCAGTTTCGGGTTCTGAAACCAGTCTTCCGCCTCGGACAGGAAATTTGCCGTGTCCCGCACCGACCGACTGACAATGCCATCGCTGATGATGTTGATGGGCAGGGAATGAACTGCATCGTTGGCCACCAGGCGGCCCCGGGTGGGTTTGAGCCCCACCAGGCCACAGCAGGCGGCGGGGATGCGGATCGAGCCACCACCGTCATTGGCGTGGGCGACCGGCACCACGCCGGCGGCCACCAGCGCGGCTGATCCGCCCGAGGACGCGCCTGTGGAGTAGGCCAGATTCCAGGGGTTGCGGGTCGGTTCGGCGTGAGCGGGTTCTGTGGTGGCGTTGAAGCCGAACTCGGGCATCGAGCTCTTGCCCAGGCATACGTACCCCTGCACCAGCATCTGTTGGGTAAAAGGGCTGGTGTCCGGTGCGGTGTTGTCCGGGATGGCCGCCGAGCCGTGCCGGGTGGGTAACCCGGCCACATTGAGGTTGTCCTTGATGAAGGTAGGCACGCCCCGGAAGAAACCGGGGTTGCCGCCCGGCCGCTCATTGTCCAGACGCCTGGCCGCTTCCAGAGCCTGATCATAGTTGTCCGCCACCACGCCATGCAGCAGGGGTTCGACCATCCGTGCCCGCCGGATCGCCGCTTCCGCTACATCGGCATTGGAGACTTCCCGGCGGCGCAGTCGTTGTGCAAGACCGGTGGCGTCGTCTTGCCCCAAGGCGTCATCGGAAAAGGCGTGAACGGTCTCTGGCAGGTCTGGATTGGACATCGGATGAGCTCCTTGAGAATTCTCCTGCAACTCTATCCCATTCCATAACGTGACGATATGTCATTTCAGGAAGTAAGATGACGCTTTTCATGAGTGGTTTCAGGTAATAAGCTTGCAGGACAATTACTGCAGTAAGCGCACCTGATGGACCTTATCGAACCGCTGGTCAGGCATTTCCTGGGCATTTTTTTTCTGATGATCGGCCTGCAATTTGCCGGCCGGACACTCGGGCTCTATGACCGGCTCAAATATTCTCACATCAATTACGGTAAGCGCGGCTCCGCGCCCTGGTGGCACCGCCATACCTTCAACCTGTTCCGTGCGGCCATTCTCGGCGTTTGCGTGGTGCGGGTGTTTGCGGACATCGACCCTTGGCTCGGGGTATTTGGCCCGCTGTACCATTGGCCGGTGTTGCTGGTGGGCATGCTCTTGCTGCTGACATCCTTTTCTGGCGTGAACTACCTGCAAGCCTACATGCACGAGGACTGGCGCTCCGGCATTGAGGCCGGGAATGGGCGCCAGAAGCTCATTACGGAAGGCCCGTTCGCCCGCAGCCGCAATCCCCTGTTCATCGCCGTTATTACCGGTCAGATCGGCTTCTTTCTGGCGCTGCCCAGTGTGTTTTCGCTGGTTTGCCTGATAACCGGGGCCACCGTGATCGTGAGGCAGGCGCACGAGGAGGAAAAGGCGCTGGCACGGCAGTTCGGTGATGCCTACGAGCAATACCGGAAGCGGGTGCCGCGCTGGTTCTGAGGTTTAACCGGCTTTTTTGCGGGCGTCCTTGATCACGTCGTAGGCGTGGCTGATCTCGCGGGTCCGTTCCTCGGCCATTTCCCGCATGCTCTCGGGCAACCCCTTGCCGGCGAGCTTGTCTGGATGGTTCTCACTCATCAGTTTGCGGTAGGCCTTCTTGATTTCCTCGTCACTGGCAGAGGGTGATACGCCCAGTGCCTTGTAGGCATCGTCAAGTTGGTCGCTGGTGGAACGCTGCCCTGCACCTGCCTGGCCGGCATGAGCGCCGCGCAGCATGGCTTCCAGCTGGTCGACCTGGCTTTCCGGCAGTCCCAGCCGGCGGGCTATGCGCACCAGCATCTGGTGCTCTTCCGGATGGACCACGCCGTCGGCGGCGACCGCGGACACCTGTACCTGGAGAAACATCTGTAGCAGGGCCGGCTGGCGGGCGCTCAGGCGCATGAACCGGTCCAGCTCGGCATCCAGGTCAAAATCTGCGGCTTTGCCCCGGTTGAAGGCCTGTTTGGCAGCCTCCCGCTGCTTATGATTGAGCCGGAAACGCGCAAACATGGATTCCGCCATCTGGATTTCATCCCGGGTGACCACGCCGTCAGCCTTGCAAAGCGCTCCCATCACCGCGAACACCGATTCCAGGAATCCGCTCTGGATATTCTGGAGTTTGCCGATCAGGCGGGCTTTGGCGCGGTTGAACAGAAATGCGCCGATGGCGGCACCGATGAGAAATCCGGTGAATTTTCCGAATGCATAGCCAATCAGGCCGCCAATAATGATTGCAAACAGCATCAGGTTGTCCTTGGTCCAGCGAAAATACGACTTGAGAATATACGTGTTTTTCAGTTCCGATTCATGAACAGGCTTTCATCCACCTGATCGATCTGTTCCGGCCGAAGGTGTTGTTCTGCATAGCGCAGGTAGGTACCGGAGCGCACAAACAGCTCAAAGGTCTCACGATCGATGTGGCCGTTATCGACCATGCCGGACATGATCGTCAGTGCCTGGGTCAGCGTCTTGCCTTCCTTGTATGGCCGGTCGACAGCGGTCAGTGCCTCGAAGACATCGGCTACAGCCATGATCCGCTCGGGGATGCCCATCTGCTCGGCGGTCAGTCCGCATGGATAGCCCTTGCCATCCATGCGTTCATGGTGAGTGCCGGCAAGTTGCGGCACGTTGGCCAGGCGATCGGGCAGGGGCAGGGCATCGAGCATGCAGATGGTCTGGACAATGTGCTCGTTGATCTTGAACCGCTCCTCATCCGTGAGCGTGCCTTTTGCCACCGTAAGGTTGTGAATTTCGCCCCGGTTGTAGGCATGTTCCGGCAGCTTCATATCGAAGCCCCAGACATTCCGGGGGTCGTCCTTCTCAACCGGCGGGCGGTGATCGGCCCACGGTTGGAGGTGCTCGGGCTTGTCGGCCAGTAGACGTTCCGTGGCTGGCAGGCCAGTTTCCGGGACATCGGCCAGTCTTTGCCGTTCATCCGAGGACAGGCCCAGGCGGTCGCTGAAATGCCTCTGCCAGGTTTGCTGGCCGATGGTCCGGATGCGCTCGATATCCTGTTCACTCATGGATTCGCCACCCTTGTTGGCCCGGGCCAGGAAGGCAAATTCTTCCTGTAGTCGGGTATGGGTATGGTCGCGCCTATCGCGGGCAACCGTTTCCTCCTCGCCATCGAGGAGCGCCTGAAGATAGTCGACGTCCGCATCCCGGTACAGAACCTCAAAGCGGGTGCGAACCTCGTGGATGCGGTTGTGCAGTGTCTCCAGCTTCACCGCCTTGTCCACCACGTATTCCGGGCTGGTGATCTTGCCACAGTCGTGGAGCCAGGCTGCCAGCTCGAACTCATGGCGCTCGTCGTCGTTCATCGAGAAGTTGGTAAACCGGCCCTCGTTGCTGGCCTCGGCTTCCGCCAGAATCATCTGCGCCAGTTTCGGAACCCGTTCGCAGTGCCCGCCGGTGTATGGGGATTTGGCGTCGATGGCATTGGCCACCAGCCGGATAATGCCTTCCAGCAGGGCCTGCTGGCTCTCCAGCAATTCCCGTGTCTCGATGGCAACGGCGGCGGAGCCGGCAATTTCATCGACAAAGACAATAAGGTCATCGCTCAGGTGGGTGTGTTTTCCGTGTTCCATTTCAATCACCAGCACACCCACCAGTTTTTTCCTGCGGTTGCGCAGGATCGCAAACACCGGGTGGCCGCCGATGTGCTGGCGTAGTTCGCGAATGAGGTCGCTGTCGTCGATGCCGGTGTTGATGCCTTCGATGCGTTCGGGGAGTTCGGCGTGCTGGTCCACCGCCAGGCGCAACTCCTGCTCCTGCCTACTGAACAGGTAGATGCCACCGCGCTCCTGGCCGACGATGTGGACAATCTGTTCGAGGACATCCCGTAGTAACTGGTTCAGGTCCTGGCCCCGGTTCAGGACCGACGCGATGTTCTGGAAGCTGCGGATGGTGCTCGACATTTCGTCGAGGGCAACGCCCAGTTGGTGGGCTTCCCGGATGTGGGAGTCCGAGCGGACCGGGGTATCGAACCTGAAGCGGGACAGCCTGCCAACCTCGTCGGTCAGCTTCTCCAGGGGCCGGCCCACGCGACGGCCCAGGAACCAGGCGACAACAAGCAGGGCCAGACCGATGCCCCCGGCGATCAGGGTTTGCCGGGTCAGTGCGGCCCAGACATCGGCCAGCAGCTCGTCTGATGGAATGGCCACAGCCACCTGAAGATGTTCGTCCGCCAGCGCGTTCAGAGGTTCCCGGATGCCGTACCAGTCCCGGTCCTGTGCGTTGAACAGAGAAACCGGGGCATCGGTGGCACGTTGGCCGCTCTGGTTCAGGACCGTGGTAATGACTTCACCGGCTTCGGTTCGGCCCGACGAGTCCGCGAGCATCTGGCCTTGTTGGTTGACGATGGCAATCCGGGTTCCCGGTGTCTGGCGCAGCTCGTTCAGATGGGCACCCAGATCGGTGACGGTGACGTCGATACCGAAGACGGCCGACCCGGCCCCGGAATCGAAGCCGGTGCTGCGGCGAGAGAGCGTAAGGCCGGTTTCGTGTGTGGTGAAAAACACATAGGGGGCCGACAGTTCTGTTTTCGGGGAGTCCACTGCCGCCTCGAACCAGGGGCGGGTTCTCGGGTCAAAGGTATAGTCGGGCACCAGTCTTCGATTGATCAGTTGCATCCCACCATCGTAAAAGTACCATTCGCCGGTAACAGTGCCGGCCTCCCGTGTAACGGTCTGAAGCAAATATTCAGTCCCCCCTGGCGCGTCGGGAAACTGCAGGGTGCCGGAGCTGCGGACCTTGCGCAGCAGGAAGAAGTCGCCATCGATCCAGCCGGCATATACGGCACTGACAATGTCGCTGCTCGCCAGTATGTCGGCGAGAACGCTGAGGCGTTCAATCCGCTGGTCGTTGGTCTGGCTTGTGGCCAGAGGGTCATGGCTGAGAACCGCGAGGGCCGTTGAGGGTGGGGCGGTGATGGCATTGATGCGGTCATCGACGCTGACCGCCAGTTGCCTTGCCGTCGCGCTGGCTGCCGAGACTTTGGCGCTCTCCATGCCATGGAAGCTCTGTCCGAGCAGAACCAGTGCCAGCACCAGCATGCCGGAGGTAATGGCCGAGGCAATCAGTAAAGCCAGGGAAATCTGGGCCGACTGGCTCTTGAGGTTCATCGTTCATCCTTACTTGAAAACCCGGTTAAAAGGGTAGACTGTTTAGGCAGAACTTTCCGGTTTTTCCATACAAAGTCGTAAGTTATGACCTTTGAACTGTTTGATGGCGAGGGTGTTGAACCCCGCCGGGAAATCATTGCCGAAGGCGCCTTGGTGCTCAGGGGATTCGCAAGTGGGACGGGGCCGGCGTTATTGGCCGCCATTGATCTGGTCGCCTCACAGTCGCCGTTCCGCTTCATGGAAACGCCGGGTGGGCATACCATGTCGGCGGCGATGACCTGTTGCGGTGAGCTTGGTTGGGTTACCGATCGGCGCGGTTATCGCTATGAAGCGATGGATCCGGTCACCGGGCAGGCCTGGCCCCGGATGCCAGAGGTGTTTCTGAAGCTGGCAGCAGAGGCCGCTTCGGAAGCAGGCTTCGATGATTTCGTCCCGGATGCCTGCCTGATCAACCGATACCAGCCAGGGGCAAAGATGGGTTTGCATCAGGATCGGGATGAGAGGGATTTTAGTCAGCCCATCGTGTCGGTGTCGTTGGGGCTGCCCATTGTCTTCCAGTTCGGCGGGCCACGCCGCAATGATCCGCCGGTGAGAGTGACCCTCGGGCATGGCGATGTAGTGGTCTGGGGTGGCCCGGTCCGGCGCAATTACCATGGGGTACTGACTTTAAAGGCGGGTGATCATCCTCTGACTGGTGGTTACCGGTACAACCTTACGTTCCGGAAGGCCAGTTAGCCCCTGCAAGGTTATTGAAACCACGCAACCGCGAGACCCGCCACCAGAGAAATCGCCATAGGACCAGCAACAAGCAGTCCCAGCCGTCGGTTTCCGATGCCCCAGGCCATGCCCGATTTGACCAGGTTGTTGACCGCAGCGGCGAGGACGATACCGACAACCGCAGTGCCCATCGCCAGGGAGTCGTTGGACATACGGGTGAGCGAGAGGGTAATGGCATCGACATCGGCGACACCGGAGCTGGCCGCCAGCAGATAAATACCGGCATCGCCCAGCCAGTTCTTCAGGAATTCACCGAGCAGGAGAATGGCGGTCAGCAGCAGCCCGAACACCAGGGCCGAGGTCAGGTCCAGCGGGTTCTGGTTCAGGGTCGGTTGGGAGACTTCCAGTTTTCCCGAATTGCGGCGCCAGATGAGCAGGGCCGGACCATAGAGCAGTGCTGTCATGATCAAAACCGGCCAGATCAGCAGCGGAAGCAGGTCGCGGTTGATGACAAAGCAGTACACCAGGATGCGGGGAAACATGGTGCCGCAGGCAATCAGGATGCCGGTGGCGAACTGCGGACTCAGTTCCGGATTGCGGGCTGACTGCCGGGCGAAATGCAGGGTAAGCGCGGTGGAAGAACTGAGCCCGGCAAACAGGCTGGTAAAGAGAATGCCCCGGCTGGTGCCTGCCACCCTGATTGCGAAATAGCCGACAAAGGAGATGGAGGCAATCATTACCACCATCCACCAGATTTCACGGGGATTAAGCACCCCTCCGGGCCCCATGGCTTCGTTCGGAAGCAGAGGCAGCATCACGACGGAGATCAGCAACAGTTTCAGGGCTGCATCCAGTTCGTGGGCCTTGAGTTTGTTGACCCAGCCGTGAATCTCTTCCTTGTTGTCCAGAATGATGGCGGTCACCACGGCCGCTGCCGTCGCCATGACCGGATCCACGACCACCGCGATGGTGCCAAAACAGAATGTCAGCATCATGCCGACCATGCCGGTGATACTGAAGTTGCGGATATGCGCCAGACGCTCGCTGTAGGCAACGATGCCCATGGCAACGACACACACCAGCAGGACCGGGAAGGCCCATTCGGTGATCTCCCGGGCCAGTACACCGGAGATGCCGCCAAGCAAGCCGATGAGCGCGAAGGTCCGGATTCCGGCAATGCGTTCGCCGGCCTTCTGTTCCCGGGCATCCCAGCCCCGTTCCAGGCCAATAATGGCACCGAGGAGCAGGGCCACCGCAAGGTTGATGATGGTTTGATTGGACGTGATGAACTGGCTTGCTACATCATCCATGTGTCAAAGAGAGCTCCAGACTTTGCATTCGATCGGCACTTTGATCCAATGTGTTCCGACAGGTGGATTTTACGAGTTTTACTTTAATGGCAGGCGTTTGCAAACCTTGAGTGCGCTTATGTTGATCGCTTGCCCTACATTAATAATGAACATGATCATTTGGAAGGCGAGGTAAAGATGTTGAACGTTGTTGCCTGTATTGATGGTTCCCGCGCGGCTCCGGCTGTCTGCGATTACGCGGCCTGGGCGGGTCGGCACATGGAAGCGCCCCTGCTGCTGCTGCACGTGCTGGATCAGGAACGTTATCCGGCTGAGCCGGACCTTGCCGGCAGCATCGGTCTCGGTAGCCGGGAGCACCTGCTGGACGAGCTGGCAGAACTGGATCGCAAACGGGCAAAGCTTGCTCTGGAACACGGTCATCACCTTCTGGATGAGGCGGAGCAGCGAGTCAAACAGGCCGGTATTACTGACGTGACCAAGCGCCAGCGCCATGACGAGCTGACCGAATCCCTGCTGGCACTGGAGAGCCAGACCCGCTTACTGGTCATGGGCCTGCATGGTGAGAGTAGTTCGGACCGGGACATTCATATCGGCAGCCAGCTGGAGACTGTGATCCGCAGTGTTCATCGGCCCATTCTGCTGGTACCGGACGAATACGCCGAGCCGAAGAGTGCGATGCTGGCCTTCGATGGCAGTGCGACTGCCTTCAAGGGTGTCGAACTTCTGGCAGGCAGCCCGGTATTGAAGGGCATGCCCCTGCACCTGGTGATGGTCGGCCCCGATACCGGCGACCGTTGGGAGCAGCTGAAAAAAGCGGAAAGCATGCTTGCCGGGCTGGAGAGTGAGATAACCCTTGCGATCCGTGCTGGCGATGTTGAACCGGCCCTGCATCACTACCAGGAGGAACACGATATCGATATCCTGGTGATGGGGGCTTACGGTCACTCCCGCATTCGCCAGTTCCTGGTGGGCAGTACCACCACAACCATGCTCAAGACGGCAAAGAAGCCTCTGGTTATCCTGCGCTGATCTCATGCTTTGATCTCTCTCTGCCGGGGCAGGGTAGCCCCGGCTATTGTTCTTATTAAGAAATTCAAACCCCGCCCTCGCGTTTTTTGACTAAGGTTATGGTTAAGGAGTCTTTCTTTTTCACGGCAACCGTGTAGTCACGTTTGTTCTGGATCTGGAAAGGAGGGGTGGTTTTGCCTCAAGTTGCGTCGAACCAGCGTCTGACCAATCTGCGGGAACGGAGAATGCCCGCGTCTGAGCGGTATATGGCGGAACTGCTGACCGAGGCTGGTATACGCCTCGATGGTCAGTCTCCGTGGGATATGCGGCTCAATGCGCCCGGCGTCGCCGACCGGGTGTTTGCCCGGGGCAACCTGGGGCTTGGTGAAAGTTACATGGATGGCGACTGGGACTGTGACCGGCTCGACGAATTCTTTCATCGGCTGCTCCGGGCGGGCCTGCACCACAAGGTGCGGCCTTCGCGGGTCATGTTTCATGCCCTCAAGGCGAGATTGCTCAACCGCCAGAATGTACGGCGTTCCTGGCAGGTAGGGGAGCAGCACTACGATCTGGGCAACGAGTTCTATGGCGCCATGCTCGACTCCCGAATGACTTACACCTGTGGTTACTGGGAAAACGCCAGTAACCTGGAGCAGGCGCAGGAAGCAAAGCTCGACCTGATCTGCCGGAAGCTCAAGCTGGAACCGGGAATGCGGGTGCTGGACATCGGCTGCGGATGGGGCAGCTTCATGAGCTACGCCGCCGAGCACTTCGGGGTGGAGTGTGTCGGGTTGACCATCTCGAAGGAACAGACCGCCTGGGCCCGTGACCGTTATCCGGACCTGCCGCTGGAGTTCCGTCTACAGGATTACCGGGAAGTGAATGAGAAGTTTGACCGGGTGGTCAGTGTTGGCATGTTCGAACATGTCGGGCGCAGGAACTACCGCACGTACATGGATGTGGCCCATCGCTGCCTGAAGGATGACGGCCTGTTCCTGCTGCATACCATTGGCAGCAATAGCCGGTCCGGTGGCTCCGATCCCTGGATCGACAGGTACATCTTTCCCAACGGGGAGCTGCCTTCGCTGAGCCACGTCAGCAACGCGGTCGACAACCTGTTTGTGGTAGAAGACCTGCACAACTTCGGCGCCGACTATGACCGGACACTGATGGCCTGGTACGACAACTTCAAGGCTGCCTGGCCAGAGTTCCGGGAGCAGCTCGGCAAGCGCTTCTATCGGATGTGGGAGTATTACCTGCTGTCCTGCGCCGGGGCCTTCCGGGCCCGGGATATCCAGCTATGGCAGTGGGTGTTGTCGAAAAATGGCCTGGAAGGTGGTTATCGCCGGGTGAGCTGAAGACCGGCGCTCAGGCGACATTACCGGCAGCAACGCCGGACGCCCAGGCCCACTGGAAATTGTGGCCGCCCAGATGGCCGGTGACATCCACCACTTCCCCGATAAAATACAAGTTCGGCCGGTCCAGGACCGCCATGGTCTTTGACGAGAGCTGGCGGGTGTCGATGCCGCCAAGGGTGACTTCGGCTGTGCGGTAACCCTCTGTGCCGGCGGGCTTGATGGTCCAGTCTCCCAGGTTGTTTGCCACCTGTTCGATATCGGCGTTCTTGTATTCCTGCAGCGGGCCGGACCAGCCGTGGAGTTCGTTGAAAGCGCTGGCAAAGCGTTTCGGAAGGTACTCCGCCAGATACTGGGCGACGGTGGTGCGCGGTTTCTGCTTGCGCAGGCCCATCAGGTCGTCTTCGATCCGGCGCATTGGCAACAGGTTGATGCTGATGTCATCCCCCGGATACCAGTAACTGGAAATCTGCAGCATGGCCGGGCCACTCAGGCCCCGGTGGGTGACCAGCATGGGTTCCCGGAAATGCTGACGGTTGCATTCGGCATCCACCGGGCAGCTGATCCCGGCCAGCGGTGCCAGCTGGGTTTTCAGCTCCGGCTGGAGCGTGAAAGGCACCAGGCCGGCACGGGTGGGGAGCACCTCCAGGCCGAATTGCCGGGCTATCTCGTATCCGAAGCCGGTCGCGCCCATGGTCGGGATTGAGAGCCCGCCGGTGGCAATCACCAGGGATTTGCAGGTAAGTGCGCCACTGCCGGTTTTCAGGCGATAGCCCTCCCCGGTCTCACTGACGGAAGTGACGGCGGTTTTCAGCCGGATTTCGGCCCCCGCCCATTCGCATTCGGTCAGCAGCATGTTCAGGATGTCCTTGGCGCTGTCCCGGCAGAACAGCTGACCTGCGGCTTTCTCCTCGTGCTCGATACCGTGGCGATCCACCAGTTCCAGGAAATCCTGGGGCGTATAACGCTTCAATGCCGAAATGCAGTAGTGGGGGTTATCGGACAGGAAATTGGCCGGTGTGCTGTTCAGGTTGGTGAAATTGCAGCGTCCGCCGCCGGACATGAGGATTTTTTTCCCGGGCTTGTTAGCGTGGTCCACCACGAGTACCCGGCGCCCCCGGTAGCCTGCAGTCGCGGCACACATGAGCCCGGCAGCACCGGCGCCGATGATGATTACGTCGTAGTGGGATGCCGAGGATGCTGTCATTACTGCCCGCCGGTGTGAGTGAACGGCGGGCAGTATACCAGTCTCAGGGCAGGTGTACGGAACCTTCCATGTAGAACGCGGCCTGGCCGGCGATATCGATGCGGTCGCCCTTCAGTTCACAGCGCAACAGGCCACCCCGGGCTGACAGCTGCTTTGCCTTAAGGGAGGACTTGCCCAGTTGCTGTGCCCAGTAGGGCACCAGCACACTGTGGATGGAGCCGGTCACCGGATCTTCGTCGATGCCCGCGCCGGGTGCAAAATAGCGGCTGACAAAGTCGCAGTCCTCGCCCCGGGCAGTGACGATCAGCCCCTGGTTGCCGAGGGTCTTGAGTTTGCGAAGATCGGGCTCGGCCGACCGGACGGCCGCTTCGTTTTCCAGCACCACCATGTAGTTGGTGTCGTTGGGCACGTAGAAGGCGGTCTCCGGCGCACCCTCGAGGGCCTCGTGGATAATGTCCGGTGTCTGGCGTTGTTCGGAGGCCAGGTTGGGGAAGTCGAGCACCAGCCAGTCCCTGTCCCTGCGAACACCCAGATGACCACTCCTGGACTGCAGGGTGATCTTCTCTCCAGCCCAGTCCAGCTTGTTGAAGATGACCCAGGCACTGGCCAGCGTGGCATGGCCGCACAGGGGCACTTCCACCGTGGGCGTGAACCAGCGAATGTGGAAGTCGGCTTCATCCGATTCCGGCAGCCGGACCAGGAAGGCAGTTTCGGACAGGTTGTTCTCCATCGCCAGGGCCCGGAGGGTGTCATCCGGCAACCAGCTCTCCAGGGGCATGACGGCGGCCGGATTGCCGCCAAAAATGCGGTCGGTGAAAGCGTCAACCTGATAGATCGGGTGCATCATGGGTTTGTCTCCTCGAGTGCTCGTTCAGCGTAATCATGGGCCTTGTACCTGGCAAACTGCTCCAGCTCTCCCTCGCTGTAAAGGTGCACTTCCGTCAGCAGCTGTCCGAGGGTCAGAATCCAGTGGCCGAGGGTTGGCTGGTTGATGGAGAACCCGAGGTCTCGCAGCCATTTCAGGGTAACCTCCGGCCGGACAGTACCCAAAGGCAGACTGGGTGTTGCCAGCCCAAGGATATCCTTGCGCGTTGGGGCAGGAACGTCCGGGAGCAGGACAGGTACAACTGAATGTCGGGTAAGAACAGTGGCGGATCCCATGGTGAAACTCCTTCTTCAATGAGCTTGTCATCATTGTCCTGCTTCGCTGACAGGCATAACAGATTCAGTTAATCTGTTTTTGAACCGATACAGATTGCTCTGCGGACTGTCTGTACTGGTCCATTTCCCGCCGATCTGTACTGCCCTGTTGCAGCACAGGTCTGGTGCAATAGGAGAGGAGCCAGAAAGCCGGGAGGGAGACAGTATGGGCGTTCTATACAGCCAGGTGGCAGATCAGCTGCAGGCGCTGATCCAGGAAGGAGTGTACCGGGAAGGCGACCGGTTGCCCGGTGTACGGGTATTGGGCCGCCAGTTCGGAGTGTCGATTTCGACGGTATTGCAGGCCCACCAGACCCTGGAGGCACGAGGGTACCTGGAAGCCCGGGAGCGCAGCGGCTATTTTGTGCGCCTGCCGGTCCAGGATGTGCCCGAACCCAGGATGCCAAAGCACCGGAGCCGGCCGGTCCCGGTGACCGCCCGGGAAATGACCCTGGATCTGTGTGCCGATGAACAGAAACGCATGGTGCCTCTGGCCACAGCCATTCCCCACCCGGATTACCTGCCTCTGCGCCAGATCCAGCAAAGTACGCTTTGGGCGGCACGAAGGGGTCTGGAAACCCTGGATTACGCTTTTCCCGGCAAGGAATCGTTCCGCCGACAGATTGCCCAGCGCATGGCTACCATCGGTGTGCCGGTTACGCCGGATGATATCCTGGCAACCAACGGGGCGCAGGAAGCGATCATCCTGGCTCTGCGGGCGGTGACCCAGCCGGGGGACATCGTGGCGGTGGAATCGCCGTCGTTCCCCGGTATTCTCCAGGCGCTGGAGGTAGTGGGCTTGCGGGTCATTGAAGTCCCCACCCACCCCTCGGAAGGCCTGAGCCTCGAGGGCCTTGAGCTGGCCCTGGATCAGTGGCCCCTGAAAGCCTGTGTGGTGGTGACCAACCACAGCAATCCCATGGGCGCGCGCATGTCCGATGAGCGCAAGAAGCAGCTGGTGTCCATGCTGGCGGCGGCCGACGTGCCCCTGATCGAGGATGATATCTACGGCGACCTGTACCACACCGGTGAACGGCCCCGGCCCGCCAAGGCCTTCGACCGGGCTGACAACGTGATCTATTGCAGTTCCTTTTCCAAGACCATTTCCCCGGGCCTGCGCCTGGGCTGGATGATCCCCGGCCGTCACATGGCCAGCGCCCGCCAGCACAAGTACTTCGTGAATCTGGCAACCTCCTCCATTCCCCAGCTGGCGGTTGCCCACTTTCTGGAACAGGGCGGCTATGACCGGTACCTGCGCTCCGCCCGACAGCACTACCGGGAAGCGACCGAGCGCATGCGATCGGCGGTAGCCCGCTCCTTCCCGGAAGGGACCGCGGTGAGTCGGCCCCAGGGCGGGTTTGTACTCTGGGTGCAGCTACCGGAGGGGGTGTCCGGAACGGGGGTGTACCAGCGGGCCAGGGCAGAGAATATCAATGTGGCTCCCGGGCTGATGTTCTCCACCACCAACAAGTTCGATAACTGCCTTCGCCTGAACGGCGGGAACCCCTGGACCGGCACCATCGAAAAGGCCGTCGCCAGGCTCGGTGCGCTGGTTCACGAGGAGGCGGCGCGCTAGCTCTCGCGGCGCAGATCCAGGGGATCAACGAGCCCTGCCGCAATGGCGATGCCGGTCACATCCGGTAGCCGTTCGGCGCCCAGACGTTTCATGACCCGGGCCCGGTACAGGTCGATGGTCTTGACGCTGACCCCCAGCTGATCGGCAATCTCACGGCTGGTATACCCCTGCGCCAGAGGCAGGAAGACATCCCGCTCCCGGCGGGTGAAGGTATCGATCAGTGCCTCGGTGCGGGCATTGCCATGGAAACGCTGCCCGCTTTGCCGCTCCTGGAGAGCCTGCTGGACGCTGTCGAGCAGCAGCTGCTCGTTGAACGGCTTTTCGATGAAGTCGAAAGCACCGGATTTGAAAGCCCGGACCACGATAGGTACGTCCGCATGGCCGGAGACAAAAATGATCGGCACCTCCAGTCCCCGTTTCTGCAGCTCCTCCTGGACGTTGAGGCCACCGAGCCCGGGCATCCGCACATCCAGCACGACACAGCCGGCGCTGGTATGCCCTAGCGCATCCAGGAATTTCCGGCCGTCGCTGTAGGCCTCAACTCTCAGTCCCACGGACTCAAGCAGCCACTGGGTCGACTCGAGCATGCCGGCATCGTCGTCGACCACGTAGACGGTGGTGGGCTGGTTACTGGGTGATTCAGTCATTCCGGGAAATCTCCGTTGTTATCGTCTTGTTCTTGTTTCCGCTGGCGGGGAAGCGGCAGGTGAGGGTAAGGCCACCGGTCTTCGCGGGCCGGGCATCCAGGAAGCCGCCAAAACCTTCGATAATGGAGCGGCTCATGGAAAGGCCAAGCCCGAGACCCTGGGGCTTGCTGGTATAGAAGGGCTGAAACATCTGGCGAATTTCCTGCTCGCCCAGTCCGGCGCCCTGGTCGGTGACCTCGATCAGCGTCTCATTCCGGTCATTGATACAGGTAGTCAGGGTAAGCTCGGCCGGGCCTCCCTGGTCAGTGCTGCCCGTTTGCCGGGACTCGACGGTGGCTTCGATCCCGTTGCGGATGAGATTGATCAGGACTTGCTCAAGTAACACGGGATCGGCGGTTATCACCGGGGCAGCATCACACAACCGCTCCCGGATCCTGACCCGGTTCTTGTCTGCTTCCCACTGGCACAGGCGGGCCACATTGCTGACCACGTCATTGACGAAAATCGGGGCAGTCCGTTTCTGGCCCTTGCGCAGGAAAGCCCGGAGCCGCTTGATCACTTCCGAGGCCCGGTTGGCGTGGTGAACGATCTTCTGCAGGCCGTCGTCCACCCGGTCCAGGCATTCGGGATTGCTTCGCGCATTCTTCAGGTACCGCTGACTGGCGCTGGCAAAGTTCACAATGGTGGCCAGTGGCTGGTTCATCTCGTGGGCGATGCTGGAGGCCAGTTCGCCCAGGGTCGCCAACCGCGCGGCATGAGCCAGTTCGTCCGCCAGCCGCCGGTTGCTTTCCTCGGATTCCACCCGGGCGGTAATGTCCCGGGACACGCTGATGACTTCCACCACCGCACCGGTGTAGGTCTCGCGGATAGCGCGGCTGGCAATCTCGAACCAGCGCTTGCTGCCGTCCCGGTGCAGGATTTCCAGGGTCATGGTGGCGTAGCCGTCGTCCCGCAGGCGGTTACGGGCTTCCACCAGCTGCTCGACCACGTGATCGCCCCGGAACACCTCTTCCAGCGGCTTGCCCCGAAGCTCCTCGGGCCAGTACCCCAGCAATCGCCACGACGCCGGCGTTGCATCGATGAACCGACCGTCCGGGGCGTGGCGGGAGATCAGATCGGTGGTGTTTTCGGTAATCAGCCGGTACAGACGGTTGGACTGCACGGCCTGCTCCCGGGTGCGAACTTCCTCGGTGGCATCCCGCCCCCGGAGCAGTACCTGATTGCCGTCCTGATCCGGTATCAACGTCCAGAGCAGAATGTGGCCGGGTATCCGGGATTCGACATTCTCGATGGCCCGGTTCTGCTGAAGCGTAGAATGCACCAGGGCCTCTGTGTTCACCGGCAGCAGGTCCGCCGCACTTTCCAGGCCGGCACTGCTGACCAGATTGATGGCACTGAGGCTGGCCTTGAGCAGGGCAGCGTCCCGGTCAAGAATCAAACCGGGTTGCGGGTCGGCGTCCGGCAAACTAAATACCGTATCAGGGGGAAAGTCGGTCATATCATCGTTGTTATAGTATCAATACTATAATACCTTGGTGTAGTTTCTAGTATTTGTAACATCAAATACCATTTTGACCAGCGTGAATTATAGCCAGATTAGCGATTTTCCTGAATACGCCATAAGAACAACAGAGCTTCAAGAGGAACCCGTCATGACCTCGATTTTTGACCAGGGCCTGGCGCCCGTCGATGCCAACTACGCCGTTCAGTCGCCGATTGATTTCATCGAGCGTACCGCGAGTGTTTATCCGGAGTACCCGGCCATCATTCACGGCGCGATCCGTTACAACTGGGCACAAACCTACGAGCGCTGCCGTCGCCTGGCCTCGGCCCTGCAGGGGCGAGGGATCGGTCGTGGCGATACCGTCGCCGTGATGCTGCCGAATATCCCCGCGATGGTGGAATGCCACTTCGGTGTGCCCATGATCGGCGCCGTGCTCAATACCCTGAACGTGCGCCTGGACGCCGACGCCATCGCCTTCATGCTCGAGCATGGAGAAGCCAAGGTAGTGATTGCCGATCGCGAGTTCGGTCAGGTCATCAAGGATGCTGTCCGTCACCTGGAGCACAAGCCGCTGGTCATTGATGTGGATGACCCGGAGTATGGTGAAGGCGTGCAGGTCAGCGACCTTGATTACGAGGCGTTCCTGCAGGAGGGTGACCCGCAGTTCCAGTGGAGCTTCCCCGAAAATGAGTGGGACGCGGTTTCCCTGAACTACACCTCCGGTACCACCGGCAACCCCAAGGGCGTGGTCTATCACCACCGCGGCGCCTACCTCAATGCGTTGGGCAACCAGGCCGTCTGGTCCATGGACATGCATCCGGTCTATCTGTGGACCCTCCCGATGTTCCATTGCAACGGCTGGTGTTTCCCCTGGACCGTTACCGCCATGGCTGGCACCCACGTTTGCCTGCGCCGGGTCGACCCGGAGAAGATCCTGCAGCTGATCCGCGATCACCAGGTCACCCACATGTGCGGTGCGCCGATCGTTCTGAACGCGCTGCTCAATGCGCCGGCAGCGGCCAAGGCCGGGATCGATCACGAAGTGAAATCCATGACCGCCGGTGCGGCGCCCCCCGCCCAGGTGATCGGGGCGGTCGAGGAAATGGGTATCAAGGTGACCCACGTTTACGGTCTGACCGAAGTGTACGGCCCGGTGACCGTGTGTGCCTGGAAATCCGAGTGGGATGAGCTTCCGCTGCATGACCGTGCCCGGAAAAAGGCACGCCAGGGCGTTCGCTACCATACCCTGGCCGGCACCATGGTCGGTGATCCCAACACCATGGAACCTGTGCCCAAAGACGGCAAGACCATCGGTGAGATCTTCCTGCGCGGCAATACCGTGATGAAGGGCTACCTGAAGAACCCGAGCGCCACCGAAGAGGCCTTCCGTGGTGGCTGGTTCCACACCGGTGACCTGGCGGTCTGGCACGAGGACGGTTACCTGGAAATCAAGGACCGCCTCAAGGACATCATTATTTCCGGTGGTGAGAACATCTCCACCATCGAGGTGGAAGATACCCTGTACCGCCATCCGGCCGTGCTGGAAGCGGCGGTGGTTGCCCGTCCGGACGAGAAGTGGGGCGAGACTCCCTGCGCCTTCATTACCCTGAAGCCGGAAGCTGGCGAGGTCAGCGAAGAGGACATTATCACCTTCTGCCGCGAGCATCTGGCCCGCTTCAAGGTGCCGAAAACGGTCGTCTTCACGGAGCTGCCCAAGACCTCCACGGGCAAGATCCAGAAGTTCGTGCTGCGGGATCAGGCCAAAGAGCTGGACTAATCCTCTGACCGGCTGCGCCAGCCCGGCGCAGTCGGTACGTTACCACAAAAACAACACCATCAGGCACACGCCGCCCGCGTGGGGCCGGAGACCTTTTTATGCAAATGTGCCATCGAAAGAACGGCGAAGAGCAGCCGTATTGGCCCGCTGGCCCCTTCAAGATCCGCCTTCCGTTTGTCCATTACCGCTGGGAATTCGCGGAAATGGTCCAGGCCCTGATCATGTTCGTGGTCAGCCTGGCAATGATTCCCCTGCTTGAGAAATACCTTGGCGTGCCCTACGACGTGGCGCTGGCCTACGTGGTCATCTGTGGTGTCGGTTTCATGCTTCCGGCGCTTCTGGGAGTGCCGCTGGTACCGGGCTGGATTACCCCGGGTATTCCCGTGGTGCTGTTGTTCCTCGGCGATTATGAGCCGGGCCCCGAAGCCATCCAGGCATTGTTTGCGCTGCAATTCCTGGTGTTCATTATCTTCCTGGTTCTGGGCATTACCCGTCTGGGCAGCAAGCTGGTGGAGCTGATTCCCCGGTCCATGAAAGGCGGGATCATCATCGGTGCCGGTATTGCGGCCCTGATGGGTGAAATCGAGGCTGGCGGGCGTCTTGCTAATACCCCGATCTCTCTGATCATTGGTGGCCTGGTGTGCCTGTACCTGATGTTCTCCGTGTCGTTCAAGGGCTTTGTAGAAAGCAATTCAATCGCCCGCAAGATCGCCAACTACGGCATGGTGCCGGGCATGGTGGTTGCGATCATAGTGGGCTTTGTCACTGGCGAGTACGCGGTACCTGAAGTTGAGTGGGGCATCACCAAGCCGGCATTTGACGAGCTGTGGAATTATCTGCCGTTTGCGGTTGGTTTCCCGGATTCCAGCGTGTTCCTGTACGCCATTCCGACCGCTGTGATTGCCTACGTTATTGCTTTCGGTGACATCGTGGTGGGTCAGTCCCTGATGAGCCGTGTCGACCACCTGCGCAAAGACGAAGATATCGACAACAGCATTGATCGGGTACACCTTGTAACCGCGCTCCGGAATGGTGGCCACGCCTTCTTTGCGCCTTATCCCGGCCTGGCAGGCCCTATCTGGACGGCAGTGACCGCCACTATGGCCGAGCGCTATAAGTACGGCCGCAATGCCATGGACTCCATCTACAGCGGTGGCGGCACCTTCTGGATTACCGGTTTCATTGCCCTGTTTATCCTGCCACTGGTGAGTTTCTTCCAGCCGGTACTGCCCATCGCCTTGTCCCTGACCCTGTTGCTGACCGGTTATATCTGCCTGATGGTTGGTCTGGAGCAGCTGGAGAACAACACCGAGCGCGGTATCGCGGGCACCATGGGTGTGGTGCTGGCGGTCTATGGCGCAGGCTGGGGCCTGGCGACCGGCGCGGTGCTGTATTTCCTGATCGAGCGTACCAAGCTGCTTGGCTTTACCGCAGACCCCGAAGCCCCGGGCGTTCGCGCGGCAGAAGAACACTGAACCGGCTGCCTCCGTGCATCGCGGAGGCAGTCTTCCCCTCTGTGTGTCCTTGGGAGGTATCGGCCTGGCCATACCTCCCTTTTTTGTTCCTTCCCGCTATCGGCGACATTGTCATTTAATGACAAAGTGTCAGTTATTTTCGCTGGGTGCCTTCCTTCGGTTTTGTGATCGGGTTTAAACTGAGTCTCTGGTTACGTTTTGTCCGTTGTTGATTGCATAACAAAAACATTACCGACAACAGGAGGCCACCATGTCAGTCAGCTCGACCCCGGAAGGGGTGTCTGTCTCACCCCGGCACATCCATTTCGATGTCAGCGAGGACCTGAAATCCTTCTGGCATGGCAATGACGCCTTCCGCACCGCCTTTTTCAATGCGTTGTCGCTCCAGTTTCCCGATGGCGAGCAGCAGTTCATCAATGCCGTGAGGCTTTACCGCGACAGGATTGAGGATCCCAAGCTCAAGCAGGAGATCAGGGGCTTTATCGGCCAGGAGGCGCTGCACAGTCGCGAGCACAAGAACTACAACGAGGCGCTTAAGGCCCGGGGCTATGACATTGATGCAATTGACCAGCGCTTCCTGAAGCACATGGAGTGGGTCGGCAATTTGCCCCCGAGCCGGCAGCTGGCGGGCACCTGTGGCGCCGAGCACTACACGGCGGTCCTGGCCAATGCCATCCTGAAGAACCCGGAGTGGATGGAGGGCGCCACGCCCGCCATGAAGCAGCTGTGGCGCTGGCATGCCATCGAGGAAACAGAGCACAAGTCGGTCGCATTCGATGTCTACCGGGCCTGTGTGGGCAATGAGCGCCTGCGCCGGATCGTGTTCCTGTTCGTGACCTGGAATTTCTGCAAGTACACCTTTCTGAATACCTGCAGCCTGCTGCGTACCGATGGCAAGCTCTGGAGCGTTCGAACCTGGCTGGGTGGGCTGAATTTCCTGTGGGGGAAGCCGGGGGTCATCCGCCAGTGCCTGCCCGAGTTCCTGGCCTACCTGCGCAAGGACTTCCACCCCTGGCAACAGGATAACCGGCGGCTGCTCGACGAGAATCTGCAGGAGTTGGAAGGTCTGGATGCACCGAGCTGAGCGGGTACTGAAATTCCACCCCGCTTATGTAAAACTTGGCGACTCAAAATAACGACAAAATAAAGGGCGTTCCCGTTGAGGAATGGCCCGCAGCTGGAGAGTCTCACCATGCGAGTAGGTTTGATCGTCGATTCCGCGTGTGATCTGCCCTATGAGTTCAGTCGCAAGCACGACCTCTTTATCCTCCCCGTGACTGCTGTCATCGACGGCCAAACCTACATCGACGAACACGACCCGGTGCGCACCCAGGAGTTTTACCAGAGCGGGCTGCTGCAGAAAGGGCATCATGCCGAGACCCAGGCCTTCACCGAGGAGCAGATCCATGATCTGTTCATGGAGAAAATCGTCACCCAGTTCGACGTGGCCATCTGTGAAACCGTCACCCGCAGCCGCAGCCTGATTTTTGAGAACGCCACCAAGGCGATGAACAGTGTCCTGGCCAACTACGAGAAGGCCCGGGCTGCCGCCGGCCGGGAGGGCAAGTTCTCCATGCGGGTGATCGACAGCAAGCAGATCTTTGCCGGCCAGGGGCTGCTTGCCGCTCATACCCTGAGACTGATCGGTCAGAAACTCTCCAAGAACGCCCTGCGCCATGAGGTGGAGTCCTTCACCGACAAGATCTATACCTGTGTTATCCCCAGGGATCTGCACTACATCCGCGAGCGTGCCCGCCGCCGTGGCGACAAGAGCATCTCGGCCCTTGTCGCTTTCCTGGGCAAGGCACTCAACATCACGCCGGTGATTTTCGGGCAGGGCGCCGAGGGTCAGCCGGTAGCGAAAACCCGGAACTTTGACGTGGCCGTGGAGAAGGTCATGAACTACGCGGCGGCGCGGGTCGATGCAGGCCTGCTGACGCCCTACGTCAGTCTGTCCTGCGGCCTGACCTGGACTGAAATCGAAGATCTGCCCGGTCTGAACCGGTTGCGGGAGGCCTGTGAGCGTAATGGCGTCGAGTTGCTGCTGTCCCAGATGGGGATCACCAGCAGCATCTATGTCGGTCCGGGCAGTCTGTGTCTCGCCCTGGCGGCAGACCCTCATACCTTCAACGATTTCCAGTAACTGCGGGCACGGGCCTGTCGATGCTTCCTCAGCTGCTTGGCCTGTCCGCATCCGTGATTCCGTAATTTGGGCAAACCCCCGGATGCCGGCTTCGTGTTAGCCTCGGGGTTGCTGTTTCCATCGCCCACAAGGATTGAACCTACCATGACCAAGTCCGCTGGCACTCTGGCCGACCGGCTGTACGAAGAGCATGTCCGCCATGAGATGGCCGCCCTGAAGGGGGCGAAGCTGAAGAAATTCCTGGAGCGGGAGCTGGACGAGCTGCTCGACCATGCCGGACGGATCACCCTGAACCGGGTAGCCAGTATTGATCAGGTGATGGGCGTGATCGAGCGCGTCGTCGTCGACATGGAACTGGATGCCGGCATCCCCGAGCTGGCGGCCGAGATGGCGACGGAGGTCATGAACTCGCCGGTCCAGGCCGAAACCACACTGGGGGAAATCATCTCCCGGGAGCAGGCCACCGGATTCCTGGAGGAGGCTCTTGAGCTGCGCCAGCAGCGGGAACGGGTCATCAGCGAGATCATGGCCCATCCGGTCTACCAGGAACTGGTGTCCAATGTGGTCTATCACGGGCTGGTCAATTACCTGTACGAAGACAACCTGATTGCCCGCTCCGTGCCCGGGGTGGGCTCCATGATGAAGTTTGGTAAGAAGGTGGCCAACCGGGCGGTGCCGGGCCTGGATGAGACTTTTGAACGGCGGATCAAGGCCTGGCTCGCGGACAGCCTGCCCGGCCTGATCGCCCGCAGCGAAGCATTCCTGCACCGGGCGCTCAGCGATGACGAACTCCGGGACAGCGTGATGGCCGCCTGGGTGGCGGTGGAAGACAAGACCATCGCCGAGCTCCGCGAAGGGCTGGGCGATGTCGAGTTGCAGGAGTTCGTGGTCCTTGGCTATGAATTCTGGTTGGAGTTCCGCAGGACTGGTTATTTTGAAGGCTGTGCCCGGGCTGTAGTGGAGCACCTGTTCGCCAAGTATGGCGACCGGCCGGTGACGGACCTGCTGAATGATGTGGGGGTGACCCGCGAGGTGATTCGCACGGAAATCGAAGCCTACGGGATTCCGGTTATGGACGTTCTGCGGGAAGAGGGCTATCTTGAGGCCCTTGTCCGGCGCAGACTTTCCTCATTCTATCGTTCTGCGGCGGCGAAGAAATTGCTGACCGGGGAAGACTAGGATAAGCCCCCGGTAACTGGGGGTAGCGTGTTTCCTGACCTGATCTGGACCTATCTGATTGCCATAACCTTGTTGACCATTACGCCGGGTGTGGACACCTTGCTGGTGTTGCGTAATACCGGTCGGGGGGGTCTGAAAGACGGTTGCGTCACCAGCGTGGGTATCTGTAGCGGCCTGTTCATCCACGCCACACTCTCCGCGCTGGGTATTTCCATCCTGTTGGTCGAGACGGCGTGGGCCTTTAACGCGCTGAAGTGGCTCGGTGCTCTGTACCTGGTGTGGCTTGGCATCGGTTCCCTGCGCCAGGCGTTCCGGGGCAGGGTGGAAGCCGCCCCGGTCCAGGTTCGGGAAGCGCGAACCGTCAGTATGGCCGTGTCATTGCGGGAGGGGCTGCTGTCAAACGTCCTGAATCCCAAGACGGCGCTGTTCTATATGGCGTTGCTTCCCCAGTTCGTGGATCCGGCCGGTAACGCCTTCCAGCAGTCGCTGGTGCTGGCGGCCCTGCACTTTGTGCTGGCCATGGTGTGGCAATGCGGGCTGGCCTGGATCGTGGCCACCTTTCGTTATCTGCGTGCCAGTGCCCGACTTGGCCGGGCACTCAATACCCTCACTGGCGGGTTCTTCGTGGCCATGGGCGCAAAGCTCGCGACTACCTGAGCAGAGCGTCAGCGACCGACCAATAAAAAAGGGAAGCCTCAGCTTCCCTTTCTGATCCGCAACCGGAACTCAGCGCTCCAGGTATTGCAGTTTGTTGGGCTTGCCGTCCCATTCCTCGGCATCCGGCAGCGGATCTTTCTTCTCGGTGATGTTCGGCCACTTGGCGGCCAGCTCGGCGTTGATCTCCACGAACTGCTCCTGATCCGCCGGCAGCTCGTCCTCGGAGAAGATCGCTTCGGCCGGGCACTCGGGCTCACACAGTGCACAGTCGATGCACTCGTCCGGGTCAATTACCAGAAAGTTCGGGCCTTCATAGAAGCAGTCCACGGGGCAGACTTCCACGCAGTCCGTGTATTTGCACTTGATGCAGTTATCAGTAACGATAAAAGCCATAGTCAGATCCCTGGTCGTCGAGTGTTCAGTCTCATCAGGAGCCGGATAGTGCGAGCCCCTACCTTATATTTTAGTGCGCGATATTGTAGGGAGCGGTCCCTGAGGGGGCAAGCTTTCGCCTGCTATATCCTTATTACATAGGTCATTTCCGCGCAATTTTCCCGTTATTTATCCATTATATCCCGCAGCTCGTAAAGCCGGTTCAGGGCTTCTCGTGGCGTCAGGTCATCGAGGTCCAGCTTCCTGAGTGCTTGTTCCACGGCGCTGGGCTCGAGGCTGGCAAACATATCGCCCTGGAGCACGGGTTCGCTTACCGTCTGCCTGGCCCCGGTTTGGGGTGGCTCCGGTACCCGGTCAGTCATCGGGGCGCTGGGTGTCGCGCTGCCCTCGAGATGGGTCAGCTGCGCCTTGGCGTTGCGGATGACATCCTGGGGAACGCCCGCCAGTTGGGCGACCTGGAGGCCGTAGCTCTGGCTTGCCGGGCCATCATGAACGTTGTGCAGGAACACGATGCTGTCGTCGTGTTCGGTGGCGGTCAGGTGCACGTTGACCGCATGCTCCAGATCATCGGCCAGCTGGGTCAGTTCGAAGTAGTGGGTTGCGAAGAGGGTATAGCAGCGGATGTTCTTCGCCAGGTGCTCGGCGGTAGCCCAGGCCAGGGACAGGCCGTCAAAAGTGCTGGTACCCCGACCCACCTCGTCCATCAGCACCAGGCTGTGCTCGGTGGCGTTGTGCAGAATGTTGGCGGTTTCAGTCATTTCCACCATGAACGTGGAGCGGCCGCCGGCGATGTCATCGGAGGAGCCCATGCGGGTGAAAATCCGATCCACCGGCCCGAGCACCGCCCGGTTGGCGGGAACGAAGCTGCCGGTGTAGGCGAGCAGTGCAATCAGGGCCGCCTGACGCATATAGGTGGACTTACCGCCCATGTTCGGGCCGGTAATGACCAGCATTCGGCGCTTGGCGTCCATCAACAGATCGTTGGGCACAAACGGTTCGTCCAGCAGCTGCTCGACCACCGGGTGGCGGCCTTCCTCGATGTCAAAACCTGGTTGGTCCGTGAACTCGGGAGCGGCAAAACGCAGGGAGGTTGCCCGTTCGGCGAAGTTGCTCAAAACATCCAGCTCCGACAGGGCCTGGGCGGCATCCTGCAGCGGCGCCAGCTGCTCGGCGACGCTTTCGAGGACCTCATCGTACAGCGCCTTTTCCCGAGCCAGTGCCCGGCTCTTGGCGCTCAGGGCCTTGTCCTCGAATTCCTTCAGTTCCGGGGTGATGAAACGCTCGGCGTTTTTCAGGGTCTGCCGGCGGATGTAGTCCGCCGGTGCCTGGTCCGATTGCGCCCGGCTGATCTCGATGTAGTACCCATGAACCCGGTTGTAACCCACTTTCAGAGTGCTGATGCCGGTGCGTTCCTTTTCCCGGGTCTCCACATCCAGCAGGTACTGGCCAGCGTTTTCGCTGATGTTGCGCAGTTCGTCCAGTTCCTCGTCAAAGCCTTCCCGGATAACGCCGCCGTCCCGGATCACCACCGGTGGATTGTCGATGACGGCCCGTTCCAGCAGGTCGGCCAGCTCCGGATACTCACCGATGATGGTGGCCAGCTTGACCACGTGGTGGGAGTTCACCGGTTTCAGGGATTCCTGGAGTTCCGGCAGGGTCTGGAAAGCATCCCGGAGTCGTGCCAGGTCCCTGGGGCGTGCAGATCTCAGCGCCACCCGGGCCAGCACCCGTTCAATGTCGCCCACCTGCTTGAGCAGGTCATGGACCGGTTCGTAATGGAAGCCGTCGAGCAGGGCAGAGACCGCCTGCTGACGCTGGCGGACCACGTCCACGTCCCGGAGGGGGCGGTTCAGCCAGCGGCGCAGCTCGCGGCCCCCCATGGCGGTGGCGGAGCGGTCCATCACCCAGGCCAGGGTATGCTGGTGGCCGCCCATCAAGTTGGTGTCGATTTCCAGGTTGCGGCGGCTGGTGGCGTCGAGGATCACCGCCTCTTCCCGGCGCTCCCGGGTCAGTTTGCGGATGTGGGGCAGGGCGGTACGCTGGGTTTCTTTCGCGTATTGCAGCAGGCACCCGGCGGCGCAGATGGCCAGGTGCAGGTCTTCACAGCCGAAACCGGTGAGGTCGCGAACCTGCAGCTGCTGGGTAATCACCCGGTGTGCCGTGTCCCCTTCGAACAGCCAGGGACCCTGTCGTCGGATGCCGGTGAAACCTTCGAGGATCTCGCCGTAGGGAAAGTCCTCGCTGATCAGGATTTCCGCCGGGCGAAGGCGTTGCAGCTCGCCCTGGAGTGCTTCCAGCCCGTCCAGTTCCGAGACCGCAAAACGCCCGCTGGAAATATCCAGGGAGGCAAACCCGAACTGCTCCCGGTGGCTGTAGATGGCCACCAGCAGGTTGTCGCGCCGATCCTCGAGAAAGGCATCGTCGCTCAGTGTACCGGGCGTGACGATCCGGACCACCTGCCGCTCCACCGGTCCCTTGCTGGTCGCCGGATCGCCAATCTGTTCACAGATGGCGATGGATTGACCCGCCCGGACCAGACGGGCAATGTAACTCTCGGCAGAATGAAACGGCACACCGGCCATGGGAATCGGGTTGCCACCGGACTGGCCGCGGGCGGTCAGGGTGATGTCCAGGAATTCAGCGGCCTTCCGGGCGTCTTCATAGAACAGCTCGTAGAAATCCCCCATGCGGTAGAACACCAGCTCATTGGGATGCTCGCCCTTGATTTTCAGGTACTGCTGCATCATCGGGGTGTGCTTGGAGAGATCGGTCTGGGCTACTGACATGGATGGGTCCGGTTGCCTTGCTTTTGGATGAAGCCGTGAATTGTAAGAAAATAACGGCGGCGATGAAATGAAGGGTTTGTATCCCCACTTATGGAAGGAGCGGATCATAGTGGCAAGCGATCAGGAACTCGAACAGGCCGGCGATCGCCTGGGCGAACTGTTGAAGGAGCAGGGACGCACCATTGCTACGGCAGAGAGCTGTACCGGCGGCTGGGTGGCCAAGGTGCTCACCGATCGCCCGGGTTCCTCCGCCTATGTGATGGCTGGTCTGGTGACTTACAGCAACGGCGCCAAACAGGCCCTGCTCGGGGTGTCGGCGGAAACTCTGGAGCAGCATGGCGCTGTCAGTGAGCCGGTTGTCCGCCAGATGGTGGCCGGAGCCGTTCAGGCTGCCGGGGTGGATGTGGCCGTGGCGATCAGCGGTGTGGCAGGCCCGGGTGGTGGCAGTCCCGACAAGCCGGTGGGGACGGTCTGGTTTGCCTGGGGCAGCGGTCAGGACCAGACCGAGGCCGTGGTCAAACACTTCGACGGTGACCGGGATGAGGTGCGCCGACAGTCGGTTTTGTTTGCATTGCAGGCAGTTACCAGCTTCCTTGAGGGGGCGTGACAATTTTCTTGATCAGGTTCACGGGATGAGGGGTTGGTCTCCCCGTTCGCTTGTGTTTTAATACTGTTCAAATATACAGGGAATCTGCTGGATGAACACAGCGGTTTCCCTTCCGGATTCCGCTGCCAATACCTTGGAATGACTTGGCAGCCCAGTCGACAAGGGGTTTTGCACCGATGGAAGACAACCGCAAGAAAGCACTTAGCGCAGCACTGAGCCAGATTGAGCGCCAGTTCGGCAAGGGCGCCGTCATGAAGATGGGGGATCAACCCCGTGAAGCCATTCCTGCGGTGTCTACCGGCTCCCTGGGGCTGGACGTGGCTCTGGGTATTGGTGGTCTTCCTTACGGTCGAATCTGCGAGATCTACGGTCCGGAGAGTTCGGGTAAGACCACGCTCACCCTGCAGGTGATTGCTGAAGCCCAGAAGGCCGGCAAAACCTGTGCCTTTGTGGATGCCGAGCATGCCCTGGATCCGGTCTATGCCGAAAAACTGGGTGTCAACGTCGACGACCTGCTGGTGTCCCAGCCGGACACCGGGGAACAGGCCCTGGAAATCGCGGACATGCTGGTCCGCTCCAACGCCGTTGACGTCATCATCGTTGACTCCGTAGCGGCCCTGACGCCGAAAGCGGAAATCGAGGGGGAAATGGGCGACAGCCACGTTGGCCTGCAGGCGCGACTGATGTCCCAGGCGCTGCGGAAACTGACGGGTAACGTGAAGCACGCCAACTGCCTGATGATCTTCATCAACCAGATCCGCATGAAGATCGGCGTCATGTTCGGTTCCCCGGAAACCACGACCGGCGGTAATGCCCTGAAATTCTACTCCTCCGTGCGCCTGGACATCCGCCGCATCGGCTCCGTGAAAGAGGGCGATGAAGTGGTCGGTAACGAGACCCGCGTCAAGGTCGTGAAGAACAAGGTATCGCCGCCGTTCAAGCAAGCCGAGTTCCAGATCATGTACGGCAAGGGTATCTACCACATGGCCGAAGTGCTGGATATGGGCGTCAAGGAAGGCTTCGTGGACAAGTCCGGTGCCTGGTATTCCTACAACGGCGACAAGATCGGCCAGGGCAAGGCGAATGCCTGCAAGTTCCTGGAGGAGAATATGGATATTGCCAACGAGATCGAGGCCAAGGTCCGGGACAAGCTGATGCCCAAGCCGGAAAAGAAAGAAGCGGCCGCTGAAGCGCCGGCGGAAGCCAACGGGGAACTGCTCTAAGGTTCCGTTTGTCGGGGGAGGATGCCATGAAGCGACTGCTCATTGTTGCCCACACACCTTCCCCGAATACCCTCCGTTTACGGGACGCTGTCGAGAACGGCGCCCGCCACGAAGACATCGAGGCGGTCGAAGTGGTGGTCAAACCACCGCTGGAGGCCGGTCCCGATGACATCCTCGCCTGTGACGCCATCATCCTGGGTACCACTGAGAATCTGGGCTACATGAGTGGCGCGTTGAAAGACTTTTTTGACCGCAGTTACTATCCCTGTATCGAGAAAACCCAGGGCTTGCCCTTTGCCTATTACATCCGCGCCGGCCACGACGGCACCGGCACCCATCGCGCCATCGAGAGTATTACCACGGGCCTGCGCTGGAAACTCGTCCAGGATCCACTGATCTGTCGCGGGGAATACCGGGATGAATTCGAGGAGCAGTGCCGAGAGCTGGGCATGTACGTGGCGGCCAGCCTGGATGCGGGGCTGATCTAGGGCACCGTCCGGTTAGCCGGCGAGCCGGTTGTAGAAGCCTTCGATGCGGGACAGGGCGTTGTCCATGGCCCGTGAATAGCCTTTTTTGTTAAGGCAATAACTGAACTGGACGCTGACCCGGTATCCGGCCTGGAACGGCTGGCAATCCACCACCCGTGCGTCGACCCGCGACTCACTGATGTATTTCCCCTGCAGGTCGAGAAACAGTCGCGCGCCGGGAGCCATTGGCCGGGGGCATAGCACCGCCATGCCGTAGCGATTGAGATCAAGACAGCTAACCGCGATGACATTCCTGCTTCGGCCAAAGAAGCCGCGCTCCTGCAATTGCACTCTCAGGCACGAAGCCGGATAGCGATCCTTGATTCTGCGATCAGCGGAATCATGTGTCATAACTGGGCATCCATTGCGTTTCTTGTCTTGTACTGGCCTGAACCATGGCCGGGTGAAGAAGTTTAGTGCCGGGATCGGCGGCTGAAAAATGACCAGCTGTGGTTTTGTGCGCTGTTTAACAAAACCCGCCGAGACCCTGACCGCTAAAACTTTGGCTGAAACGCGACATGGCGGCCCGCAGAATCTACAATGGGCGGCCAAAGAAAGACGATAAATCACCAATGCATTCTGACTGTTACAGGACCACACATTGAAGTCACTGCCTCTGCATCAGCTGTACAAGGCCTGCGTACTGAAAGACCTGCCCTTCAAGACCACCCGGCAGCTGGAACCCCTGGCGGAGATTGTCGGCCAAAACCGCGCACAGGAAGCCGTCCGGTTTGCGCTGGCAATGCCTCACGGCGGGTACAACGTCTATGCGGTCGGGCGTAACGGGCTGGGTAAGCGCACCATGATGCTTCGCTACCTGGAGCATCATGTGGATACCGAGCAGCAGAGCCATGACTGGTGCTATGTTGCCAATTTCGAAGAGCCCCGGGTGCCAAAACTGTTGCAGTTGCCGGGGGGCAAGGGCACCCAGCTCAAGCAGGACATGGAAAAGCTGATGTCGCGCCTGGTCAAGGTGATTCCCCAGACCTTTGACAGTGACAGCTTCCTGGAGCGGTCCGAACAGCTGAAGAATGAATACGCGCAAAAGCAGGAAGAGGAACTCGAGAAAGTGGCCACCCAGGCCAAGCGCAAGAAGGTGCGCCTGACGGTCTCGACGCCCGGTGGCTATCGTCTGGTTGCGATGAACGGTGAAGAGCCTCACACCGCGGAGACCTTCCAGGCGCTGACCGAAGAACAGCGGGACAAGTTCGAGGATTCCATCAACAGGCTCGAGAAAAGACTCCGCCAGGCTCTGCGCAGGATTGCCGACTGGGAGCAGGAGTACGCCGAAAAGCAGCAGGCGCTGAACCAGGAGACCCTGGAGGGTATTTCCGGTCACCAGATTGATGAGCTCATCGAAAAGTACAAGGATCTGCCCGATGTGGTCGGTTACCTGGAGGCAGTGCGCGCCGATCTGGTGGAAAACCTGGACATCTTTCTCGAAGATAACGACGAGCAGGCAGCCATCGCCTACGCTTCCCTGGACAAGAAAATGCCCCGGCGTTACCTGATCAATCTGCTGGTGCACCAGAAAACCAATGAGGTGCCGGTGGTGGTCGAGGACAATCCCACCTATCACAACCTGTTCGGCTACGTGGAGAATGTCACGTACAAGGGCACCGTGTTCACCGACTTTTCGCTGATCCGACCGGGCAGCCTGCACCGTGCCAACGGGGGTTACCTGCTGATGGACGCCATCAAGGTCCTCGAGCAGCCCTTTGTATGGGACGGCCTGAAGCGGGCGCTGCGCTCACGCGCTTTGCAGATCAATTCCCTGGAGCGGGAAATGACGCTGTCCGGAACCATTTCCATCGAGCCCGAGGCAGTGCCGCTGGACGTGAAGATTGTGCTGTTCGGGGATCGGGAAACCTGGTTGCTGCTGCAGGAATATGATTCCGAGTTCGCCGAACTGTTCCGGGTGACGGCGGACTTCGAGAACGAGATGTACCGTACCGACGACAGCCAGTTGCTGTACGCCAAGTTCATCGCCAGCCTGGTGGTGGAAAAGAATCTGCTGCATTGTTCCAACAAGGCAGTAGCCCGGATTATCGAGCACAGCGCACGCATGGCGGAGCACCAGAACCGTCTGTCTCTTCATGCAGCCGACATCGCCAACCTCCTGCGCGAGTCGGATTTCTGGGCCCGCCAGGCCAAGGCCCGGCTGATCACCGAGGTTCACGTGGAGCGGGCCCTGGAAAGTGCCCGGTACCGCAGCAGCCGGATCCGGGACCAGTTCTACGATTCGATCCGCGATGGCTCCACCCTCGTCACCACCGTGGGCACTTGCGTGGGCCAGGTCAACGCCTTGTCCGTATTGTCCACCGGTGGCTTCGAGTTTGGTCTTTCCAACAGGGTGACCGCGACCTGCTACTATGGAGATGGCGGTGTCATGGATATCGAGCGTGATGTGAAGCTCGGTGGCAACATCCATTCCAAGGGCGTGATGATTCTCACCTCCTGGTTGTCCTCCCGGTTTGCCGTGGAGGACCCGATGCACCTCTCGGCCAGCCTCACCTTTGAGCAGAACTATGGTGAGGTGGAGGGCGATAGCGCATCGCTGGCGGAACTGTGTGCGCTGGTGTCATCGCTCTCCGGTGTGCCCGTGCGCCAGGACCTGGCCATTACCGGCTCGGTCAACCAGTTCGGAGAGGTGCAGCCCATCGGTGGCGTGAACGAGAAGGTCGAGGGTTTCTTTGCCACCTGCCAACTGAAAGGCGGGCTTACGGGGACCCAGGGCGTGGTCGTTCCCGCCACCAACGTCCAGAATCTGATGCTCGACAGCGAAGTGGTCCGGGCCGTCCGGGAAGACAAATTTGCGGTCTACGCCGTATCCCACGTGGAGGAGGCCATCGCCTTGCTGCTGGGCCGCCCGGCGGGCAAGCCCGACAAGAAGGGCCGGTACCCGAAGCAGAGTGTTTTTGGCATTATCCAGCAACGGCTTGAAAAAATGCGTGAACACGAGCGCCAGGAGCACGCGAAAGAAGAACATAAGGATCCGTCAATTCACTGACCGGAAACGACAAGAAAGCGGACAGGAGAGAATACACCCATGACTGATATCCAGCAGACGGTATACGTAGTGGAGGATGACGAGGCGGTGCGGGATTCGCTGGAGCTACTGTTGAAATCCGACAGTAAGCCGGTGAAAACCTACGAGAGCGCCAACGCCTTTCTCAAGGATTATTCCGACCAGATGGCCGGCTGTATCGTGCTGGATATCCGGATGCCCGGAATGGATGGCATGGAGCTGCAGAAGAAGCTGAACGAGAAGCACTCGATCCTGCCGATCATATTTGTCACCGGTCACGGTGATGTTCCCATGGCAGTTGATGCCATGAAAGAGGGCGCAGTGGACTTCATCCAGAAGCCCTACCGCGAGGAAGCCCTGCTGGAGAAGATCGAAGCCGCCCTGGAGCAGGATCTCGAGCAGCGCAAGACCCTTGACGAGAAGCAGGAAATCATCCGTCGCATCAAGAGTCTGACCCCGCGGGAGCACGAAATCATGGACCGTATGATTGCCGGTCAGGCCAACAAGGTGATCGCCATCGAACTGGAGATCAGCCAGCGCACTGTGGAGATCCATCGTTCCCGGGTCATGCATAAAATGGGCACCCACTCCCTGGCCCATCTGGTTCGTATGGTCTTGTCCGTAAAGGACCTTATCGACTAAGCCGGGTGGCACCGGCATGATAGCCGGACGTTTCTAACCGGCCACGTTTGTATGACTGAAGCTGTCTGCGAGAACTCCGAGGTGACGGTTCTGCTGGTTGATGACAACCCGCAGAACCTGAAAGTCCTCTACGAAACCCTGAAAGACAAAGGCTACCGGCTGCTCATTGCCAACGAAGGTGAAAAAGCGCTGGACCTTGCCCACCGGCATCAGCCGGAAGTGATCCTGCTGGACATCATGATGCCCGAAATGGATGGTTACGAGGTGTGCCAGCGCCTTAAGGCCGATCCCCAGACGGCCGATTGTGCCGTGGTTTTCCTGTCCGCACTCGATGACTTGCAGGCCAAGGTCAAGGGTTTCAATCTCGGCGGGGCCGATTACATCTCCAAGCCGTTCCAGTCCCAGGAAGTCATTGCCCGGGTCAAGACCCATGCCCGTGTGATCCGGCTCGAGCGGGAACTGCAGGCTCGCAACCGGGAACTGCAGGGTGACCAGGCGCGGATCCTCAACTCCATCAGCGAGGGTATCTACGGACTGGACGAGAACGGCGTCATCGAGTTCGCCAACCCGGCTGCGGGCCAGATTGCAGGTGTTCCCGTTGACGAGCTGATCGGTCGCAACTTTTTTGACACCCATTTTGCCACCGCGTCCGACAACCCGGACGGACTGCCGGTGCAGATGACCTGCCGCCAGGGCGAGGCCGAAGGCCAGCGCGACATACGCATGTTGCGCATGGACGGTTCCGGTTTCCCGGCCGAGTACCGTGCCACGCCCAAACTGGATAACGACGAGCTTCATGGGGCGGTTGTTGTGTTCCGGGATATCACAGCGGAGCTTGAGAGCGAGAGGGAGCTTCAGGAGGCCCGGGAACTTGTTCAGGAACAGCGCGATCAGTTGGCCCATACCTCGCGCCTGACCACCATGGGTGAGATGGCCGCCGGCTTTGCCCACGAGGTGAATCAGCCGCTGACGGCGATCACCAATTATGCCCGGGTTGCCAAGCGGATGATGGGCAAGGAATCCCCGGACCATTCCCTGCTGCAGGAGACCCTCGACAAGATCGAGGCCCAGTCCCATCGCGCCAGCGAGATCATCCGCCGGATCCGTCGGTTCATGAAGAAGCCGGCGACCGGCAAGGAAGTGCTTTCGGTTCCCGCCCTGCTGGAAGATACCCGCCAGTTTGCGGAAGTGGACATGCGCAACAATGAAGGTGGTATAGAGGTCACCGTTGACGAGAACCTGCCTGAAGTTATGGCTGATCCCATCCAGGTGCAGCAGGTGGCTCTGAACCTGATCCGCAACGCCCTCGAAGCAACACGCTCGGCGGATTCCTCGGTGCCGGTGGAGGTCACTGCGCGTCTGGCCGGAAACAGCTGTGTTCGGGTCGAGGTGAGAGACCATGGGGTCGGCCTGCCGGAGGAGGCCGAGGAGAAGTTGTTCCATCCGTTTTACACCACCAAGGACGAGGGCATGGGTATCGGGCTGGCGACTTGTCGCTCGCTGATCCAGGCCCAGGGTGGTGAAATCGGCTTCGAGCGCCCCGAGGATGGCGGCGCCCGCTTCTTCTTCACCTTGCCGGTCGCCGGTGCAGAGGGCGAGCCCTGCAAGGCACCGGACAGCACCAGAGAAAGCGAAAGCTAGAGCCAGTCGATGCGTCCGCTCAGGTGGGGCGCATCGCCCTTGCTGTTCAGTAGCTGGTAATCCCAGCCCTGTTCCCCCGTTTGCCAGTTCAGTTGCGCCGTTCCCGGCAGGAACAGGGGCTTCTTGAACTGGCAGCTGACCCTCACTGCGCCGCCCCTCCATCCTTCTTGCTGCTCCAGCAATGCCAGTGCCCGGGCTTTGCTCCACATGCCGTGGGCAATGGCCCTGGGAAAGCCGAATGCCTTTGCGCTCAGGGCATGCATGTGAATCGGGTTACGGTCACCGGAAACCGAGCCATACTGCCGACCAATCGACTCCGATGCCTGGATGCTCAGGGTGTTCGGATAGCGCTCCAGTTCCGGACGCTCCGTTTTCCCCGCCGGCTTGTCGTTCTTGCGTGCCTGGCGGAACAGGTTGGTGCTGGTCTCCTCCCAGGCCAGGGCGCCGGCAGAGCGAGCCTCGGTGATCAGGTCGAATTCGATGCCGCGGTCGGTGCGTTGCTGGTTGCCCAGGCGCACGGTAAGGTCCAGGGATTCGCCTTCACCAATGGGGCGGTGTTGTGTAATGGTATTGCGCAGATGCACCAGGCCCAGCAGGGGCAGGGGGAAGTCCGGCTCGGTGAGCAGCTTCAGGTGCAGCGGAAATGCCAGGATATGCGGCCAGGTGATCGGAGCGTGGGTATGCTGACTAAACCCGCAGATCCTCTTGTAGCCCGGCAACTGGCGGGTGATCGTGGACGCCCCCAGAAGACGCGCTTCAAGTGCCGGAATTTCAGGGTTACCTTCTGCGCCGGCCTTTTGCGGAAGCACGGCCTTGGCGAACAGTGGGAACAGTGGTGGCGGGGTGTGGTGATAAATCAATGGGTTTGGCATGGTGCAGGTCTCCTTGTGGCCTGATATGCTCTAATATAAGACGATGGTCTTAGAGTCTGGCAAACCCGGCCAGAACAGGCATTGACTTGGCGAGCCCGGCCGGTTGTCCAGCCGGTCAAGGTAGTACCCATAAAAAATAAAAGCGGGATCATATGCAGGAACTTCGTGACGCGGGAGTGATGTTACGCCTGATCTACGAGGCAATGAAGAAAAAGGGTATCGACACCGATGCCATCTTCAGTCGTTTGGGCGTGGATGAAAGTTACGTATACACCGATCAGTTGCGCACGCCCCACAGTGCCCAGCTGTACTTCTGGCAAGCCGTGGAAGACGTATCGGGCGACCCCGATGTCGGGTTGCATCTCGGGCCGCTGCTGCCCGCTTACAAGGGCCAGGTGCTTGAGTACCTGTTTCTCAGCAGCCCGACCTTCGGTGAGGGCCTTCGCCGCGCGCAGAACTATCAGCGCCTGCTGAGTGATGCGGCCAATACCGATTTCTTCATCGAGGGCGATGACGCCTGTATGGTGCTCGACGCCGCATCCGACGCTGTTCGTCGTCTGAAGCACTTCAACGAGTGCTTTGTCCAGGGCCTGATTACGTTCTTCCGGTCCGTTACCGATGACAGTTTCTATCCGTCGCGCATCGAGTTTGAACATGAAAGGGAAGAAGGCCAGGAGCACGCCCGGGAGGTTCTGGGCTGTGATGTGGTCTTCGGGGCCCCTGAGAACCGGCTGTATTTCCCCGCCAAGCTGCTGGCCCACGCCTCACCCCATGCCGAGCCGGAATTGCTGGACCTCCATGAGCGGTTTGCCAGCGAGCAGGTTGCGCGCCTGGAGAAAAAGGACATCGTAGGGCAGGTGGAGCGGATTGTTGCCGAGCTTCTGGACAGTGGCGAAGTGACCCTCGATGCGGTCGCCGAACGCCTTGGTATCAAACCCCGGACACTCCGGACCCGGTTGACCGAAGCCGAAACCAGTTTCAACCAGGTGTTGGCGGATTTCCGCTATCGCCTGGCCCGGCAGTTGCTGGCCACCACGGACGAATCCATCGACGAGATCGTCTACCTGACCGGCTTCTCCGAGCCAAGCACCTTCTATCGGGCGTTCAAGCGCTGGTCCGGCATGACCCCGATCGAGTATCGAAAGACATCCCAGGGTAAGGACGCCCTGGTCGATGCCATGTAAGAAAACTTTTTCGGACTTTTTTCAGGAAAAACGTTGACATGGTCGGGGGCGTCTTTATAATGCGCCCTCGTTGTCACCGAGCAGTCACACAGAGGGCTGCAAGCCTTTCGAGGCGTAAGTGATAGCCCACGCGGAGCGGTAGTTCAGTTGGTTAGAATACCGGCCTGTCACGCCGGGGGTCGCGGGTTCGAGTCCCGTCCGCTCCGCCATTTTTCTCCCCCCTTACTTTCTTTTGATCCATTCCGGATTCTGAAATAGTCCTGTCACACGAAGCGTTTACCTTGGCGATTAAAGTTCGCACGAGGTTAAAGTCATGTCTGACTACGAAGAAGAGTTGCTGGAAACCCGACTGGATGAATTCGACGATGATGGCGAATTTATCGACGACGCCACGGAGCTCTGATTCCGTATCCGGTTAATCCCCGTTATTTCTGTTTGTCCGCATTTGCCGGCGATGCTCGCCGGGGCTGACCCCGAACCAGCGTTGGTAGGCTTTGTGAAAGGCCGGTGGGTTGGCAAACCCCAGGAGCCAAGCAATTTCCGACAGCGAGCTGTTGGTTTCCCTGAGATAGTCCAGTGCCAGCTGTTGTCGGGTCTGATCCAGTAGCAGCCGGAAGTTGGTGCCCTCTGCCGACAGTTGCCGTTGCAATGTCCAGGGCGAGGTCCCGAGCCGGGCGGCAACCGTTTCCAGTCCCGGGGTTTCGCCACGGAACAGGGGTGTCATTAAGTGCCGCACCCGGTCCGAGGTGCTCCATCCCCGTTTAATCCTTTCCAGTTCGCGTTCACACATCATGCAGAGTTGCTCGTGCATGGCCGGGTGCGCCTGGTTACTCGGTTGATGCCAGGCGCTGTTCTTGAGCGTAAGGCTGTTATCTGTGGCGCTGAATTCCACCGGGCAACGGAACCAGCTTTCAAAGAGATCGTCGAGGCCGATGGAGGGATATTCGATGCGCACCCTCTCAAGTACGTCATAGCGGCCGGTCAGGGTGCGTGCCAGCTGGGTCCAGGCCGCGAGCACCGAGTCCACGACGAAGTAATTGAACCGGTTGTAGGGGCGGATCGAATAGAAGCTGATCTCTTTCCTGTCGGGGTTGGCTCCCGGGTGGCCGCGACTGTTCTGGCTGGTCAGCCGGGAATAACGCACCAGTCTCATCAGCGCCTGCCCGATGGTTGGTGCGGTTTCTGCCGACAGGCCGGCCAGGCCGGCGTCGATCGGGCGGGACAGAGCCCCCATTCGCAGCCCCAGTGCCCGATTGCCGGTCAGACTGATGGCAGCCTCTCCCATCCGCATGAAGCGGGGGATGCTGATTCGGGCTTCCGGGGAGGCCAGTGCGGTCTCATCCAGATTGAATTGCCTGGCCAGTGCCTCGTCGTCCGCTCCTTCTTCCGCTGCAGCGCGCAGCAGCACTGAGACATACAGGAGGCTGATGTCACCGAGGGCGTTGCGGTTTTCCGGTTTTGAGGGTGTTTTCACGGGTCATTCCTGGCCAGGTGTCATTTGAGGATAACATAAAGTTCTCTGAAGATATTGAGGGCAAACAGCCAGGTCGCTACTTTGTGCCGTATAACGAAAGACGGCCACTACGCGGGCTGCCAATATGAGGAGATCAATATGACCGCAACACCGGGCACACAGAAATACCCGAACCTTCTGGAACCGCTGGATCTGGGCTTTACCCGTCTTCGGAACCGCACCCTGATGGGCTCCATGCACACAGGCCTGGAGGAAGCCAGAAACGGATTTGACCGTCTGGCGGCTTTCTATGCCGATCGCGCCCGCGGCGGCGTTGGTCTGATTGTCACCGGTGGTATCGGTCCCAACGAAGAGGGCGCGGTGTTCCAGCACGCGGCCAAGATGAGCACCGAGGAAGAGTCCGATCGGCACAAGGTGATCACCGAGGCGGTGCACGAGGCCGAGGGCAAGATCTGCATGCAGATTCTCCACGCCGGCCGCTATGCCTATTCGCCTGCTCTGGTGGCGCCGTCGCCGATCCAGGCACCGATCAACCCGTTCAAGCCCAGGGAGCTGGACGAGGAAGGTATCGAGAAGCAGATCAACGACTATGTGAACTGCGCGGCACTGGCCCAGCGGGCCGGCTATGACGGCGTCGAGATCATGGGCTCCGAGGGTTACTTCATCAACCAGTTCATCGTTGCCCACACCAACCAGCGTACAGATCGCTGGGGCGGCAGCTACGAGAACCGGATCCGCCTGCCGATCGAGATCGTGCGCCGGGTCCGGGAGCGGGTCGGTGAGAATTTCATCATCATCTACCGCCTGTCCATGCTGGATCTGATCGAGGATGGCAGCACCTGGGAAGAGGTGGTCCACCTGGCCAAGGAGATCGAGAAGGCGGGGGCTACCATCATCAACACCGGCATCGGCTGGCACGAGGCCCGGGTGCCCACGATCGCCACCTCGGTCCCCCGTGGCGCATTTACCAAGGTCACGGCCCGTTTGAAGGGGGAAGTGAGCATTCCGCTGGTGACCACCAACCGGATCAACATGCCCGATGTGGCGGAGAAGGTCCTGGCCGAAGGGGATGCCGACATGGTTTCCATGGCCCGTCCGTTCCTGGCGGATGCGGACCTGGTGCTGAAGGCTGCGGAAGACCGTGCCGACGAGATCAACACCTGCATCGGCTGCAACCAGGCGTGCCTGGATCATACCTTCAGCGGCAAGCTGACCTCCTGCCTGGTCAACCCCCGAGCCTGTCACGAAACCGAGCTGACCTACGTGAAGGCAGCCAATCCGAAGTCCATCGCCGTGGTTGGCGCCGGCCCTGCCGGTCTGGCGTTTGCGACCGTGGCTGCCGAGCGGGGTCACAAGGTCACCCTGTTTGACGCCGGCAGTGAAGTCGGTGGCCAGTTCAATGTCGCCAAGAAAATCCCCGGCAAAGAGGAGTTCCATGAGACCCTGCGTTACTTCCGGGTGATGCTCGACAAACACGGCGTCGATGTCCGTCTGAACACCCGTGTCAGCGCCGACGACCTGAAAGCCGGAGGTTTCGATGAAGTGGTCCTGGCCACCGGTGTTGAGCCGCGGACTCCGGAGATCGAGGGTATTGACCATCCGAAAGTCATCGGTTACCTGGATGCGTTGCTGGAACGCAAGCCGGTCGGCCGGAAGGTGGCGGTCATCGGTGCCGGCGGCATCGGTTTCGACGTCTCCGAGTTCATCGTGCACCAGGGCGCCTCCGCGTCGCTGGACACCGGCGAGTTCATGAAAGAGTGGGGCGTTGATCTGAGCGTCGAGCATCGCGGTGGTATCCAGGGAGTGACGCCGGAAGTGCCGGAGCCTGCGCGTGAGGTTTACCTGCTTCAGCGCAAGGCATCCAAGGTGGGCAAGAACCTGGGCAAGACCACGGGCTGGATTCACCGGACGTCCCTGAAGAACCGCCATGTGCAGATGGTTCCGGGGGTGTCCTATCGCAAGATCGATGACGACGGACTGCACATCACCGTGACTCCGAAGGGTGCCGAGCAAGGTGAGGACAGGGTACTGCCGGTGGATACAATCATTATCTGTGCCGGCCAGGAACCGCTGCGGGAACTCCAGGCCGGTGTCGAAGCCGCCGAGATCCCGGTGCACCTCATTGGCGGTGCCGATGTGGCCGCCGAGCTTGATGCCAAGCGGGCCATCGATCAGGGCAGCCGGCTGGCCGCGGAAATCTGATCACAAAACGTTGCAGTTTTTATCTGTCCATCGATATTTGTCTGGCTAGACTATTGGAAAGCCTACGGTTATCCGTAGGCTTTCTGGTATTGGTGCATGCCGCTGGACGAATTTTCCGATGGAACGCTCCGGGGAAGCGAAGCGTGTAAGTGTCCAATTTCTGAATCCTGGAGATGGAATGATGGTTTCTGCCGATCAGGCAACCGATGGCTACTCAGCCGTGTTTTTTATGGAGGAGGGGCGTATTGCCCGTCAAATGCGCGCTTCCGAGTTCGGCGCTTTCCTCGACGGTTATGTCGGTTTATCTGACCTGGCGGAGACGGACGTTAAAGCCGTCCTGATAGAGCTGGGAGGCGATCTTCTGGTGCGCTCCCTGGTGTTCTTCAGGATCTGGTTTGATGAGGAGGGCAGAGCCGACACCAGCTGGAACGTTCCCATTGAGGCGTTGGCCAAAGACGGTGCCAAGGGGCCGGATATGGGGGCGGGCCCCATCCGCCTGGTGTGTCGCAGCCAATGCCCGGATCCGAAGTTCGCCAAGGAGCTCTGGGACCCGGATATGACGCCGGGCAACAACCATTTCCTCGCCATCCGCAAGGCGGTGGAAAGCAATACCCTGAGATTCCAGAAGATCGAACCTGTCGAGGAGGATATTCCCGTCCTCAACGCCAAGGAAGAGCCGGCGAAGAGGAAGGAGAAGGAAGACGAGACACCGGCCTCGGAAGACCGGGCCCGCCTGGCGCAGCTGATCCGCGAACAGCGTTTACGCATCAAGACCCTGCAGAGTGTACACCGGGATTCCCTGGCGGATCTCCAGCGGGAGCACCGCAATGAAATGCAGTCCCTGCGCAGCGAGATGGCCGATCTGGAGCAAAAATACGAACGCCAGCGGCTGAACAGTGAGCAGCTCAAACAGCGGCTCTCCGAGCGCAACGAACAATACCTCTCCATGCAGGAGCAGATCGGGAGTGCCGACGAGGATAAAAAACGGGATGACGCCAACGTCGGTGCCGAACTGGTTTTGCTCCGGGAGCAGCTTGAACGCAAGCAGCGAGAGCTGGAAATGCGTGATGAGAAAATTGTCTCCCTGGAGGAGGAGAACCACGAATTGCGGCACCGGGAGCCCCCCGAGAACTCCATTCTTGACCATCTGCGCAATCAGTCGGTCTTTCTCGTGGCCTACCATGCCGGTGTTGGCCACGTGACCCTGCCGTTTGAAGACATTGAGACCTACTTCACCAACCCCGTGGCCTATGCCGCCGAACGTTGTGGCATGAATGAGCCGGCCTACCGGGAATGGCTGGAGCACTATGAGAACCCGGTATGTTGCCACAAGGACGGGGATGGCAAACAGTGTGCCGAACCCATCATGCGGGTCAGCCAGCCGGCGGAATTCCGCCCGGGTGTGGACGACCGCTGCGAGCAGCACCAGGCCTGATCAGCGCATCTTTTTTCAGAATCCTGCTGACTTTCGTTACACTGTACGCCATCGTTGCAGGGTAGCGGAGGTGCTGTTCCCTGTTGCATCCCGGGATCACAGGACATTTCATGGATCAGTTCAGGAATATCGGCGTAATCGGACGGATGGGCAGCGTCAAGGTGGTGGAGACGCTGAGGCAACTCAAGCAGTATCTGCTCGCCCAGAACTACCAGGTCATTCTGGAAGAAGACACTGCGGGAATGATTCCCGGTCATGGTCTGCAGGTGGCCAGCAAGAAACTGCTGGGTGAAATCTGCGACCTGGTGATCGTCGTCGGCGGTGATGGCAGTCTCCTGGGCGCCGCCAGGGAGCTGGCAAAGTCGAAAATCCCCCTGCTCGGGGTAAACCGGGGACGCCTCGGCTTCCTCACCGACATTTCTCCTTCGGATCTTGAAGAACGCCTCGGCAAGGTGCTGGAAGGGGAGTACATCGAGGAAACCCGTTTTCTGCTTGATGGCAATGTCGAGCGTAACGGTCAGCCACTGGGTTTCGGCAGTGCCCTGAACGACGTGGTGCTGCATCCGGGTAAATCCACCCGGATGATCGGCTTTGACCTGTTTATTGACGGCCACTTCGTCTACAGCCAGCGCTCAGACGGCCTGATTGTTTCCACGCCCACCGGTTCCACGGCCTATTCCCTCTCTGCCGGTGGGCCGATCATGCACCCGAAGCTCGACGCCATTGTGCTGGTGCCCATGTTCCCCCACACTCTGAGCAGTCGCCCGATCGTGGTGGACGGCAAGAGCGAGATCAAGCTGGTCATCGGAGATACCAACGAGACCTACCCGCAGGTGAGCTTTGACGGCCAGATGAACATCTCCTGTGCGCCCGGGGATATCATCCGGATCACCAAGAAGCCGTTCAAGATCCGCCTGATCCATCCGACGGACCATAACTTCTATGCCACCTGCCGTGACAAGCTTGGCTGGGCAAGTGAAATCGCAGCGAGTTGATCATGGCTGGTAAGACCCCTTCCGCAAATCGCGGTTTCGATATCATCGGCGACATCCACGGTTGCGCCCACACCCTGGAACGGCTCCTGGACCGGATGGGTTATCGCAGGGTTAACGGTGTTTACGAACATCCCCGTCGCCAGGCCATTTTTATAGGTGACATCATTGACCGGGGCCCGCGTATCCGGGAAGCACTGCACCTGGTCCGGGATATGGTGGAGCACGGCTCGGCACGGATTGTCATGGGTAACCACGAGTACAATGCCCTGGGTTATTGCACCCGTGCGCGTCCGGGCAGTGGCAAAACCTGGTTGCGGGAGCACAACTCGCGCCATGATCGATTGATCAGGGAAACCCTTGAGCAGTTCGATGCCCACCCCCACGAATGGAACGAGTTTCTGGAGTGGTTCTACACCATCCCCCTGTTCATCGAGGAAGAGGACTTCCGGGTGGTGCATGCCTGCTGGGATGGGGATCTGATCGAGAAGTTCAAGCAGGTCCAGGGTGGCGCCTGCATTGATGAGGATTTCCTCCATGCCTCGGCGGCCATCGAGTCCTTCGCCGGACAGGTCATGGATACGCTCCTTCGGGGTACGGACCTGCGTCTGCCGGAGGGTATGTCGATCACGGGCAAGGACGGCTATGTCCGCGAATTCTTTCGGACCAAGTTCTGGGCCGACCAGCCCCATACCTATGCCGATGTGGTGTTCCAGCCCGATCCGTTACCGCCAGAAGTGGCGAAGCACGTTCTGACAGAAGACGAGCGCAAGCAGCTCATCAGTTACCCCCTGGACGCGCCACCGGTCTTCGTCGGCCATTACTGGATGGAAGGTCGGCCCGCGCCGCTAAAGCCCAATGTGGCCTGCATCGACTTCAGTGCCGTGAAGTACGGCAAGCTGGTGGCCTACCGGTTTGACGGTGAGCGGGCACTTTCCCGGGACAAGTTTGTCTGGGTAGATGTGGAGCGGCCGGAGGCTCCGGAGTACCCCACCAGTGAAGACAGTGTTGCGCGCTAGCGGTATGTCTTCCGGTGAGCCAATACCCCTGATCATGAGGTGAGAATTGTATCGGGTAAAGCAGTTGGATACCTCGGTGAACCTTGCCGACTTCAGTCAGTGGCTGAGGGATCAGGGCGTGGGCCATCGTATAACTGAGGAAGGCGGCCAGCAGGTGCTCTGGCTGGAACATGAAGAGCACGCGGAACCGGTGCTGGCAGCGCTTGAGCGCTACCTTGCGGAACCCGGGCTCAGGGAAGCGGTAGCAAGCCAGAACCGCTCGCCGACCTTTGTCGGAGGGCGCTGGCAGCCGGCACCCCGGCACGCGCCAATGGTCCTGGGGCTGATCGTTTTTGCCGTGCTGATGGTCTGGCTGACGGGGATGGGCTCCAATGAGTTCTCTGCCACCCTGATGGTGGTGGACCCGCGGAATTTTGACTGGACCACCTTCGACGGTCGCATCGATGCGCTCTCGGCCACCCTGGCCAGTGGCCAGGTCTGGCGTCTGATCACGCCGGATTTCCTGCATTTCAGCTGGACCCACATCATTTTCAACTCGGTGATGCTCTGGTTCCTTGGCAGCCAGGTCGAGTGGTTCGACGGCAAGGGCCGGCTGATTACCCTGTTCCTGGTGACCAGCCTGTTGTCCAATGGTTTGCAGTACCTGGTTTCCGGGCCTCTGTTTGGTGGCCTGTCCGGTGTTGTTTACGGAGTTCTCGGTTATTGCTGGCTGAGCCAGCAGCGGGCGCCCCGGTTCCAGTTCCCGCCGGCGCTGGTGACCTTTGCGGTGATCTGGATGGTTCTCGGTTTTACCCCATTGCCGGAAATGCTGGGTCTGGGCAGGATGGCCAATGAGGCACACCTGGGTGGTTTTGTCGCCGGACTGCTCTGTGCGCTGGTTTTGCCCGTAAGGAAAGGGTGAGCGGATAAAAAAAGCCCCGCCAAAGGGCGGGGCGCAAGAAGAGCTTTTAGCTCCTGATGAGAGAGACCAAATGATACGACCGTTGTCATTTGGTGAGGTAATGATAATTATTATCGTTTGCATCTGTCAAACGATAATGCCGATTTTTTTGTGAAGGTTTTTTCAGGAGAGCGGAATGACTTACGAAGAGCTGATCGAACGTCTGGATCCGGCGGTATACCGGAACCTTCGCCAGGCCATTGAGCTGGGCAAGTGGCCGGATGGTCGCAAGATGACAGCCGAACAGCGCGCTATCAGCCTGGAAGCGGTGATTCACTACGAGAACAAGCACAACGTGCCTGAAGAAGAGCGCGTGGGTTACCTGGATCGTGGCAGCAAGGCGGGAACGGCCTGTGATCCTTCCGTCCAGCACACCAAAAGTCAGAACCGGGATATCGATCCGGACCAGTTCGTAGAGGTCAAGTCTTGAGCGAAGCCATCGATGTAACCGGCCGGTTGCGCAAGATGCCGGTGGAGGCGGGACAGCCGGTTTCCTACACCATTGCCGTGGGTGATGCCCGGTTGCCGTTGAATCACCTGATCGGTCACTCCATCCGGATCGATTTTGACGGGGTCATCCGCTGTATCCATTGCGACCGCAAGACCAAAAAGAGTTTCAACCAGGGCTATTGCTATCCCTGCTTCCGCAAGCTGGCGGCCTGCGACAGCTGCATCATGAGCCCGGAAAAGTGTCACTACCACCTCGGCACCTGTCGCGAGCCGGAGTGGGGGGAGGCCCACTGCATGGTCGAACATGTGGTGTATCTGGCCAATTCGTCCGGACTCAAGGTCGGCATCACCCGCGCTTCCCAGGTGCCGACCCGCTGGATTGACCAGGGGGCGGTGGAGGCCATTCCCCTGGTCCGGGTCAGGACCCGCTACATCGCCGGCCTGGTTGAAGTGGCATGCAAGAGCCATGTCACTGATCGCACCAACTGGCGCGCCATGCTCAAGGGTGATGTGCCCGAACTGGATCTGGTGGAAGAACGTCAGAAAATGCTTGCGGCCATCGCCACCGATCTTGCCGAACTGCGTGAGGTTCACGGTGACGATGCCATCCGGGAGGTGGACGAATCCGGGCTCGGGCTCAGTTATCCGGTCGAAGTCTGGCCGTCAAAGATCAAAACCCATAATCTGGACAAAACACCGGAAGTGGAAGGGGTGCTGGAAGGCATCAAGGGCCAGTACCTGATTCTCGACACCGGTGTGATCAATATCCGCAAATTTACCGGGTATGAGGTCCGCTTCCGGGCGGACGCCAGCTGAACAGAACTCCGTGGAGAATGTAATGCGTAGCAACCAGCCACAAACCATTTACCTGAGCGAATACAAAGTACCGGCGTATCTGGTTGATCATGTGGATCTGAGGTTTGAGCTTTTCGAGGACGGTGCCCGCGTTCACAGCACGCTGTCGGTCCGCCGTAACCCCGATTCCAGGGAGACCGGTGCACCGCTGGAGCTGGATGGTGACAGCCTCAAGCTGGAATCCGTCGCCCTGGATGGCTCCGGATTGTCGGCGGCCGATTACGAGGACAGGGGCGATCAGCTGGTCATTGCCTCGGTGCCCGAGCAGTTCGAGCTCTCTGTGGTAACCTGGATAGAACCCCAGAACAACACCCGCCTCGAAGGCCTGTACAAGTCCTCCGGCATGTTCTGTACCCAGTGCGAGGCTGAGGGCTTCCGCTGCATTACCTTCTTCCCGGATCGCCCGGACGTCATGGCCCGTTTCCGGACCCGTATCGAAGCGGACAAATCGTCGTATCCGGTGCTGCTGTCCAACGGTAATGACGTTGAGCGGGGCGAGCTTGATGGCGGCCGTCACTTTGTTACCTGGGAAGACCCCTTCCCGAAGCCCTGTTACCTGTTTGCCCTGGTGGCTGGCGATCTGGTGGAAAAACGGGATGCCTTCCGGACCTGTTCCGGCCGCGGCATCGACCTGCGCATGTATGTGGAGCCGCGGAATGCGGAGAAATGCGAACACGCCATGGATTCCCTGAAGCGGTCCATGCGCTGGGATGAGGAAGTCTATGGACGGGAATACGATCTGGATATCTTCATGATCGTGGCCGTCGACGATTTCAACATGGGTGCCATGGAGAACAAGGGCCTGAACATCTTCAACTCGTCCTGTGTCCTGGCAAGTCAGGATACCGCCACCGATGCGGCGTTCCAGCGCATCGAGGCGATTGTCGCCCACGAGTACTTCCACAACTGGTCCGGTAACCGGGTCACCTGCCGTGACTGGTTCCAGCTGAGCCTGAAGGAAGGTTTTACCGTGTTCCGGGATTCCCAGTTCTCCGCAGACATGGGATCGCCGACGGTGAAGCGTATCGAGGACGTTACCCTGTTGCGCACGGCCCAGTTTGCCGAGGATGCCGGCCCCATGGCCCACCCGGTGCGCCCGGCTTCCTATATGGAAATTTCCAACTTCTACACCCTGACCATCTACGAGAAGGGCGCCGAGGTGGTGCGCATGATCCACAATCTGCTCGGGCCGGAAATGTTCCGCAAGGGCTCCGACCTCTACTTTGAGCGTCATGACGGTCAGGCGGTAACCACCGATGATTTTGTAAGCGCCATGGAAGATGCCTCAGGGCGTGATCTGAGCCAGTTCCGACTCTGGTATGAGCAGGCGGGTACACCGGTGCTTAATGTCTCTGATGAGTTTGATGCAGAGCAGGGCGTGTATCGCCTGACCATCGAGCAGCACATCCCGGATACCCCGGGCCAGAAAAGCAAAAAGCCGCAACACATCCCGTTTGCCCTCGGCCTGTTGGGTAGCCGGGGGGAGGCCCTGCCGCTCATGCTTGAGGCGGGTGAGGAACACGCACCGGCTGAGCGGGTGCTGGAGCTTACCGAGGCGAGCCATACCTTCGAATTCCACGGCATCAGTGAACGCCCCGTGCCATCGCTCCTGCGTCACTTCTCCGCGCCGGTCCGGGTGAATTACCCGTGGTCGCGGGAACAGTTGCTGTTCCTGATGAGCCACGATCCTGACGGATTCAATCGCTGGGATGCGGGCCAGAGGCTGGCGGTGGACGTGATCCAGTCACTGATTGGCGCTCCCAGGGACGCGGCTGTCGAGCCCAGACTGGTGACTTCCTATCGCCACCTGATCTGCGACTCCTCCCTGGATCAGGCACTGGTTGCCAAGATGCTGCAGCTGCCTTCAGAGGCTTACCTGATCGAGCTTGCGGACAATGCTGATGTCCCGGCCATCCACCATGCCCGGGAACGGGTGCTCAAGCACCTGGCTATCTCCCTGCGGGATGAACTGGTTGCCTGTTATCGGCGCAATCTCGAGTCCGGAGACTACGAGATTAACCCGGAAGCGATTGCCCGCAGAAGTTTGCGCAATACGGCCCTGGCATGGCTCCTGATGATCAATGACGAGGAAGGGCGTGAGCTTGCCCTCCGCCAGTTCCGTGGGGCCGATAACATGACGGACCGCATGGGCGCACTTCGAGCCCTGGTGAACTCCGATTACGGGGAAGACCGAAACCTGGCACTGGAAGAGTTCTACCAGCAGTTCCGGGAAGATCCGCAGGTGATCGAGCAATGGTTCTCGGTTCAGGCTGCCAGCGACCGCGCCGGCCAGTTGCCTCAGATCCATGCCCTGCTGGAGCACCCGGCATTCGACTGGAAGAATCCGAACAAGGTTCGTTCGGTGGTGGGCGCCTTTGCCGGCCAGAACCTTGCAGCCTTCCATAACCCGGATGGTTCGGGCTACGACTTCCTGACCGAGCAGGTGTGTCGCCTGGATGACAGCAACCCCCAGATCGCCGCGCGCCTGGTCACGCCCCTGACCCGTTGGCGGAAGTTTGCGCCGGAGTACCGCGAACAGATGAAAGCGGCGCTGGAACGCATCCGTGACAAGGCCGGTCTCTCCCGGGATGTCTACGAGGTGGTTCACAAGAGCCTGGCTGGCTGAGTCGCCGGTGTCCGGCTGTGATTCCAGTTCAGAATCGTGGTCACAGCCGGATACAAAATCGCACTTTCGGTCGATAGACAATATTGCCCGATCCGTTAATCTGGTCGAACGTCTCAAGCTCCACGAGACCACAACAAAAAAGCCCCTCAAGAGGCTTCCAGACGGATTGAAGGTTAGACCATGATGTATAACAAAAACACGCTGTTGAGTGGCCTGTTGGCCCTGTCTGTCTCGGCTGTACCGGCCTACGCTGCTGTCTCCCAGAGCGAGGCTGCCCGTCTTGGCAACGAACTGACCCCCTTTGGCTCTCCCAAGGCGGGTAATGCCGCCGGAACCATCCCCGCGTGGGACGGCGGACTGACTGAACCGCCGGCCGGTTACAGGGAGAGTGGTCAGCACCACATCAATCCGTTCCCGGATGACGAGGTGCTGTTCACCATCACCGCCCAGAACATGGATCAGTACAGCGAATATCTGACGGATGGCGTCAAGGCCATGTTCGAGTCCTACCCCACGACGTTTCAGGTTCCGGTGTACCAGACCCGTCGCACCCATGCGGTGCCGGACTGGGTTGCCCAGAACACCCGGGATAACGCCACGAGCGCCGATATCGTGGGCGAGGGCGCCGGTATCGAGGGCGCCTACGGTGGCTACCCCTTCCCGATTCTCCATGGCAATGATGAAGAAAAAGCCTGGCAGGTCATCTGGAACCACCTGACCCGTTGGCGTGGTGTCTACGTTACCCGTCGTTCCAGTGAAGTAGCGGTCCAGCAGGACGGCGACTACTCGCTGGTAACGTCCCAGCAGGAAGCCTTTTTCAATTATTACAACCCGGAAGGCGACGAGAGCACGCTGGACAACGTCATCTTCTACTACCTGTCATTCACCCAGTCTCCGCCCCGTCTGGCTGGTGGCGCGATCCTGATTCATGAAACCATGAACCAGATCATCAATCCGCGTAATGGTTGGGGGTATAACGCCGGCCAGCGCCGTGTGCGTCGGGCTCCGAACCTGGGTTACGATTCCCCGATCGCCGCCTCCGATAACCTCCGTACCGCCGACGATACGGACATCTTCAATGGTGCCCTGGACCGTTACAACTGGACCTACGAGGGCAAGCGAGAGATCTACATTCCCTACAACAATTACCGTATCGGGGAAAAAGGCCTGTCTTACGACGATATTCTGGGCATTTCCCATGTCAATCCGGACCTGACCCGGTGGGAGCTGCATAGGGTGCACGTGGTCGAAGCGACCCTTAAGGAAGGTGAGCGCCATATCTACGGCAAGCGCCGTTTCTATGTCGACGAGGATAGCTGGAACACCGTGCTGCTGGACCAATACGACGGCCGCGGCGAGTTGTGGCGTGTCACCATGGGCCTGCCCAAGAATTATTATGAATTACCCGGTGTCTGGACGGTGCTGGACGTCTATCATGACCTTCAGGCCCGCCGCTATCACGTTCTCGGACTCGATACCGAAGAACCGAATACCCGGGTATTCACTGACAAGGTTCCCAACAAGCGTTACTTCTCGCCGGCTTCGCTGCGCCGCAGGAGTGTTCGCTGAGGCGCGAGGATCGCAACCCCGCCCAGATGGATTGGCAATCAACATACCGGCAGCCGGGAGGCTGCCGGTATGTTTACAGTTAAGACCGGCCTTGCCGGACAGAGACACACAGTAAAAACAACCGATAGGCAAACCGAATGGCTACAAGCTTGATGCGTAAAACCCTGGGTGCAACCTGCCTTGGGCTTTCCATGGCCTGTGCATCTCCGGCTGTATGGGCAGTGGGGGATTTGCTTGAAACACCGGCCCGTCCGACGGAACTCGCCCCACAAAGCCTGCTGAATGATGTTGCCGTTGCCGGCGACCGTATCGTAGCGGCCGGAGAGCGTGGGCACATCATCTACTCCGACGACGAGGGTCAAAGCTGGACCCAGGCCGAAGTGCCCGTGTCCGTTACCCTCACCGGCGTGGATTTTGGTACTGAAAATCATGGCTGGGCGGTAGGCCACAGCGGTGCAGTGCTGCATTCGAGCGATTCAGGTGCAACCTGGGAGCTCCAGCTGGATGGTATCCGGGCGGCTGAGCTGGCCATAGCAAGCCAGGAGGATGCCATTGCCGAAATGGAGGAACGCATCGAGCAGGCGCCCGAAGAAGAAAAAGAAGATCTCGAATGGGCACTGGATGATCTGTTTTTCCGCCTGGAAAACATGCAGGCGGACCTGGACATCGGTCCGGTCAATCCGTTTCTGGATGTCTGGTTCGAGAACGACAGCCACGGCTTTGTGGTTGGCGCCTACGGCATGATCTACCGCACGACCGATGGCGGAGAAAGCTGGCAGGACTGGTCACCGAAGGTAGACAACCCCCAGGGTTTTCACCTGAATGCCATTTCCCGGATTGCCGGCGGAGCCCTGTTCATTGTGGGTGAGGCAGGCCAGATCCATGTTTCCATTGACGGCGGCGAAACCTGGGAGCGTCGTGAGAGCCCCTACCCGGGGTCACTGTTCGGCGTGATTGGCACCGGTCGCGTCAACGAGGCCCTGGCCTTCGGTCTTCGCGGCACGCTGATGTATTCCGCGGATCTCGGCAAGTCCTGGTCTGTGGTCAATACCGGTTCCACGGCAACGCTCAATGACGGAGCAGCCGAGGGTGACCGGATCATCCTGGTCGGAAATGGTGGGGCTGTGCTCACCAGCGGCAACGGAGGAGATACCTTCAGGGAATACCTCCGTGATGACCGTCAGGGAGTAATGGGTGTGGTACCGGTCTCGGATACCAATCTGCTCCTGGTGGGCGAGGGTGGCGTCAAACACGCCGACCCCCAAGGCAAAAACCTTCAATAACGCCCTGATGTGGCAACAACAGAACCAATAATAGAGGGGCTTTTGAATGTCCAACCCGAAGCATGACAAGGGCGAACATTACCTGACCACGCCCAAGGCGGAACCGTTCCTGGAACGTCTGATTTTCAATAATCGGGCAATCATCCTGGTTCTGCTGACCATTTTGACCCTGTTCCTCGGCTACAACGCGGTCAAGATTCAGCCGGATGCCAGTTTCGAGCGGATGATTCCGCTCGAGCATCCCTACATCGTCAACATGCTTGACCACAGGGATGACCTGGAGAATCTGGGTAACTTTGTGCGGATCGCCGTGGAATCCAAAGACGGCGATATCTTCTCGCAAGAGTACATGGAGACTCTGAAGCAGATCACCGACGAGGTTTTCTACCTCAATGGGGTGGACCGTTCAGGTCTGAAGTCGCTGTGGACCTCCAACGTGCGTTGGGTGGAAGTAACCGAACAGGGCTTCCAGGGTGGCACCGTCATTCCGGATGACTACGATGGCTCCCGGGAAAGCCTGGAACAGCTGCGTCAAAACGTACTGCGTTCCAATGAAGTTGGCCGGCTGATCTCGGACAACTTCAAATCCACGATCGTTTACGCACCGCTGTATGAGAGTGATCCGGAAACCGGTGAGCCCCTGGATTACGGCACCTTCTCGCGTCAGCTCGAAGAGAAGATCCGGGAAAAGTACGAAGCCCAGAATCCGAACATTGATATTCATATCGTAGGCTTTGCCAAGAAAGTCGGGGATCTGATCGAGGGGATCGGCTCCATTGCCTGGTTCGCCGGTATCACCATTGCACTGACCACACTGTTGCTGTTCTGGTATTCCCGCAGTGTTTCCGGGACCCTGGTGCCGGTCTTTACCTCCATCATCGCGGTGTTCTGGCAACTGGGCGCCCTGCGTTTGCTGGGCTATGGCCTGGATCCGTACTCCGTGCTGGTCCCGTTCCTGGTATTCGCTATCGGTATCAGTCATGGCGTGCAGATCGTCAACGCCATGGCTGTGGAAGCGGCCAAGGGCTTTGACGCCATCACCGCTGCCCGGCTCGCGTTCCGCGCGCTTTATATCCCCGGCATGCTGGCGTTGATCTCCGATGCCTTTGGCTTCCTGACCCTGTTCTTCATCGAGATCGATGTTATCCGGGATCTGGCGGTTGCCGCCGGTATTGGTGTCGCCTTTGTGATCATCACCAACCTGGTGCTGCACGTACTGATCATGTCGTACATCGGTATCTCCAAGGGTGGTGTGCGCCATGTGCAGAACCACGGTGAGAAGCAGGATCGCAAATGGCGCCTGCTGTCCAACTTCTCCCACCCCGGTGTGGCGCCGATCTCCCTGCTGATTGCAGTGATCGGCCTCGGTCTGGGCCTCTACTACAAGCAGGACCTTAAAGTAGGTGACCTGGACCAGGGCGCACCGGAACTGCGCAAGGATTCCCGCTACAACAAGGATAATGCCTACATCATCGACAACTACTCGACCAGTGCCGATGTCATGGTGGTGATGGTGAAAACGCCGGTGGAGCAGTGCACCCAGTACAGCGTGCTGCGGGCCATGGACTCGCTGCAGTGGGAACTGGCAAACACGCCGGGCGTCCAGTCCACGGCATCGCTGGCGGACGTCTCCAAGATCGTCACCAAGGCACTGAACGAGGGTAACTGGAACTGGTATGCCATTTCCCGCAACCAGACCATCATCAACGCCTCCATCCGTAATGCGCCTTCGGGGCTGATCAATACCGACTGTAGCCTGACACCGCTGCTGGTCTTCCTTGAGGATCACAAGGCTGAAACCTTGCGCACGGTGGTTGACGTGGTCGAGGAGTTTGCCCAGGCAAACAGCAACGAGGAGCATACGTTCCTGCTTGCTGCCGGTAACGCGGGTGTTGAAGCGGCCACCAACGAGGTCATCTCCAAAGCCAAGGACATGATGCTGATCTTCGTCTATGGCGTGGTGAGTCTGCTATGCTTCCTGACCTTCCGCTCCATCCGCGCGGTACTGTGTATCGTGGTTCCGCTGGGCCTGACCTCAATTCTGTGTGAGGCGATCATGGCGGTCTCGGGTATCGGTATCAAGGTGGCGACCCTGCCGGTCATTGCGCTTGGTGTGGGTATCGGTGTGGACTATGGTATCTACATCTACAGCAAGCTGGAAAAGTACCTCCTTGAAGGCAAGACCCTGCAGGACGCCTACTTCGAAACCCTGCGCTCCACCGGCAAGGCTGTCGTCTTCACTGGTGTGACCCTGGGTATCGGCGTTGTGACCTGGATCTTCTCGCCGATCAAGTTCCAGGCTGACATGGGCTTCCTGCTGTTCTTCATGTTCCTCTGGAACATGATCGGCGCCATCTGGCTGCTGCCGGCACTGGCCCGCTTCCTGCTTCGCCCGGATCGCATGCTTGAAAAGGCGAAGGCGGCGAAATAAGCTTGTCACCTCCGTTCAGAAAAGCCCGCCATGCGGGCTTTTTTGTTGTTGGGTCAACTGTTTAGAGTGCTAACTCTGACTTTATTTATGCCATGAAGTGGTCTATGTTCTAAGACGGACGTGAAATATGTCCGTATGAAAGACGGGCATTCTTTAACTACAACGAGCAGAAAAGGAACAACTCACATGACACTGAAACTCAAAGCTTCCGCTCTAGCTGTAGCCGCCGCAGTCAGCCTCGGTGCTGCCTCCACTTCGGTCTCTGCGCAGGAGCAGCGTTTCGTGACCATCGGTACTGGTGGTGTGACCGGCGTTTACTATCCTGCGGGTGGCGCTATCTGCCGTCTGGTCAACATGGACCGGAAAGAGCACGGAATCCGTTGCTCGGTCGAGAGTACTGGTGGTTCTGTGTACAACCTGAACGCGATCCGTCAGGGTGAGCTGGATCTGGCTGTAGCCCAGTCCGACTGGCAGTACCATGCCTATAACGGCACCAGCCAGTTTGAGGACGACGGCGCCAATAAGGAACTGCGTGCGGTTTTCTCCCTGCACCCGGAGCCGTTCACCGTGGTGGCCAGCAAAGCCTCTGGCATCAAGAACTTTGAAGACCTGGAAGGCAAGCGTGTTTCCGTGGGTAACCCGGGTTCCGGCCAGCGTGCCACTGCCGAGGTGCTGATGGATGAAATGGGCTGGACCATGGACAAGTTCTCCCTGGCCGCCGAACTGAAGGCCGCCGAGCAGTCCCAGGCCCTGTGTGATGGCAACATCGATGCCTTCTTCTACACTGTTGGTCACCCGTCTGGTTCCATCAAGGAAGCGACCACTTCCTGTGACAGCGTAATCGTCAACGTGGACAACGATGCGACCAAAACCCTGATTGAGGAAAACCCGTACTACCGTAAGGCGGTTATTCCGGGTGGCATGTACCGTGGTAGCGACGAAGATGTCACCACCTTCGGTGTGGCGGCGACCTTCGTCTCCTCCACTGACGTGCCGGATGAAGTGGTTTATGAGGTCGTGAAGGCGGTCTTCGAGAACTTTGACAGCTTCAAGCGTCTGCACCCGGCCTTCGCCAATCTGCAGAAAGAAGAAATGGTGCAGGATGCCCTGAGTGCTCCGCTGCATCCGGGTGCTGCCAAGTACTACAAGGAAGCCGGCCTGATCGACTGATCCGGCGCTTTCCTGAAAGCCGGCCGCGGGCAGCCCCGCCCGCGGCCTTTACTGATCTTCCCGATTTCCCTCTGACAGGATCCGGCTATGACAAATAGCGACCCGAGAGCCGGGGATGCCATCGATAAGCAGAAAGTTGAGGAATTCCTCCAGACCGAATCGGGCGGAAGGGCTGCGACCGGTCCCGCCGCCGTCATTCTCTTTATCGTTCCTCTGCTCTGGTCTCTTTTTCAGCTTTGGATAGCGTCACCGCTTCCCTATATTTTCGAGATCGGCGTGTTCAATTCCACGGAAGCACGTTCGATTCACCTGGCGTTTGCCTCTTTCCTGGCATTTGCCGCTTTCCCGATGATTCGGGGCAAGCACCAGAATCATGTGCCGGTTTTTGACTGGATACTGGCCCTCGCAGCTGCCTTTGCGGCTTCTTATCTCTATGTTTTCTATGACCAGCTGGCAACCCGTCCGGGCGCGCCGAACACTCAGGACATGGTTGTGGCCCTGGGCGGACTCGTGCTGTTGCTTGAGGCTACCCGCCGGGCTCTGGGTCTGCCGCTGACGATTGTGGCGGGTGTCTTCATCATCTATTCCCTGGCCGGCCCGTACATGCCGGACGTGATTTCCCACAAGGGCGCCAGCCTGAGCAAGCTGGCCTCGCACCAGTGGCTCGGTACCGAGGGTGTGTTCGGTGTGGCACTGGGGGTTTCAACCAGCTTTGTGTTCCTGTTTGTCCTGTTCGGGGCCTTGCTTGAGCGGGCCGGGGCCGGCAACTACTTCATCAAGGTTGCCTATGCGCTACTTGGTCATATGCGTGGAGGCCCTGCGAAAGCGGCCGTGGTCTCCAGTGGCCTGAGTGGCGTGATTTCCGGCTCCTCCATTGCCAACGTGGTAACCACCGGTACTTTCACCATTCCGTTAATGAAGCGGGTGGGCTTTCCCGCCACCAAGGCAGGGGCGGTTGAGGTGGCGGCGTCCACAAACGGCCAGCTGACGCCCCCGATCATGGGTGCCGCAGCCTTTCTCATGGTGGAGTATGTGGGTATTTCCTATCTGGAGGTCATCAAGCACGCGATTCTGCCCGCGATGATCTCCTACGTGGCACTGATCTATATCGTCCACCTCGAGGCCTGCAAGCTGAACATGCACGGCATCGAACGGCTGGATCGTCCGACCCTGGCCCAGCGCATGCTGAACTGGGTGGTGATCCTGCTGGGGCTGTGTGTGCTGACCTTTGTGGTCTATTACGGCATCGGCTGGATGAAGACTGTACTGGGCGAAGCCGCTATCTGGGTTCTGGCCCCCCTGTTGCTGGCGGTCTACATCGGGCTGGTCGGCTACGCCAGCAAGTTTCCCGATCTTGAGGAAGACGATCCGGAGAAGGCCCTGGAGGAATTGCCCCCGGTCGGTCCGACGGTCAAAACCGGTCTTTATTTCCTGCTGCCGGTGGTGGTGCTGGTCTGGTGCCTGACGGTAGAGCGCTTCTCCCCGCAGCTGTCCGCTTTCTGGGCGACCGTGTTCATGATCTTTATCGTGATCACCCAGCGGCCGCTGAAAGCATTCTTCCACAAGCGTGGTGACTACTTTGCGGGACTGAAGCAGGGCGGTGTTGATCTGGCACACTCCCTCGTCACGGGTGCCCGGAACATGGTGGGTATCGGCGTGGCGACGGCTACCGCCGGCATCGTGGTGGGGACCGTCACGCTGACCGGCATCGGCCTGGTGATGACCGAGTTCGTCGAGTTCATCTCGGGTGGCAACCTGCTGCTGATGCTGATCTTCACGGCGATCATCAGTCTCATACTCGGTATGGGGCTGCCGACCACAGCAAACTACATCGTGGTCTCCACTCTGATGGCGCCGGTTATCGTGACGCTTGGTGCCGAGAATGGTCTGCTGGTGCCGTTAATCGCGGTGCACCTGTTCGTTTTCTATTTCGGTATCCTGGCGGATGATACGCCGCCGGTGGGTCTTGCCGCCTACGCGGCCGCCGCGATCTCCGGTGCCGATCCGATACGCACGGGTGTGCAGGGCTTCACCTATGACATCCGGACCGCGATCCTGCCTTTCATGTTCATTTTCAACACGCAGCTGTTGTTGATCGGGCTGACTGGCTGGGTGGACTTGCTCATCACCATCTTTAGCGCGGTGACCGCCATGCTGGTATTCTCGGCAGCGACCCAGGGATTCTGGTTCACCAAAACCCGGTGGTGGGAGACGGCCTGCCTGCTGTTGATCACCTTTACGCTGTTCCGGCCAGGATTCTGGTGGGACAGGATCTATCCGCCCACTGAGGACCGGCCCGGATCGGAGATCTTCCAGTATGTCGAGGACGTACCGGCGGACCAGCCCATTATTATCCAGGCTTCCGGCATGTCCATCGATGGCGACGAGGTGTCGAAATACCTCCGTTTGCCGTTGCCCGAGGCAGAGACGCCGCAGCAGAGACTGGCCCAGGCCGGGCTGGAGGTTTCTCCCCAGGGTGAGCAGATGGTCGTGGACTTCGTGAATTTCGGAAGTATTGCGGAGCAGGCGGGCATCAGCTTCGGTTGGACTATCGACAAGGTTCAGGTGGAGAAGGACCGGCCGCCCAAGGAATTGATGTTCATTCCGGCACTTCTGTTGCTGGCGGCACTGGCCTTCGGCCAGCTCCGGAGAAAGGCCAGGGAAGAGGCGACAGCCGCTCCGGCCTGACCGGCTAACCGGTTTTTGTTGAGTCCGTAGAAGCCCGGCGTTAACCCGCCGGGTTTTTTTCTGGTAGACTCGCCGCAGATCCGGGCCGCGGTTTGTGTCGCGGTGTCCCGGCACCATGTGATCTTTGGTATAGATCACCGCTGAGTAAACAACAGGAGTATTCCATGCCCGTCATTACCCTGCCGGATGGCAGCCATCGCAGTTTTGCTGAACCCGTAACCGTACACGACGTCGCCGCCGACATTGGCGCCGGCCTGGCCAAGGCTGCATTGGCCGGTAAGGTCGATGGCCAGCTGGTGGACACCAGCCACGTGATCGACCGAGATGCCGAACTGGCCATCGTTACCGATCGTGACGAGGATGGTGTCGATATCATTCGTCACTCCACTGCCCACCTGATGGCCATGGCCGTCCAGGAGCTGTTCCCCGGTGCCCAGGTAACCATTGGCCCGGTGATCGACAACGGCTTCTATTACGACTTCAAATACGACCGCCCGTTCACCAATGAGGATCTGGCGCGGATCGAGAAGCGGATGGAAGAGCTCGCCAAACAGGATCTCCCGGTCTCCCGCTCCATTATGTCCCGCGACGAGGCGATCAAGCTGTTCGAGGATATGGGTGAGGAATACAAGGTTCGAATTATCCAGGATATTCCCGGTGATGAGGACCTATCGTTCTACCGTCAGGGTGATTTCATCGACCTGTGCCGTGGTCCCCACGTGCCCAGCACCGGCAAGCTCAAGGCCTTCAAGCTCACCAAGGTGGCCGGTGCCTACTGGCGTGGTGATACCAGTAATGAGCAGTTACAGCGAGTCTACGGCACTGCCTGGGGCAACAAGAAGGACCTCAAGGCCTACCTGAACCGCCTGGAAGAGGCCGAAAAGCGGGATCACCGCAAGATTGGCAAGAAGCTGAACCTGTTCCACATGCAGGAAGAAGCACCGGGCATGGTGTTCTGGCACCCGGATGGCTGGTCCCTGTACCAGGAAATCGAGCAGTACATGCGGGCCAAGCTGCACAGGCATGGCTACCAGGAAATCAAGACACCCCAGGTGGTGTCCCGTACCCTGTGGGAGAAATCCGGGCATTGGGACAAGTTCAAGGACGACATGTTCACCACCGAGTCCGAGAAGCATGACTATGCCATCAAGCCCATGAACTGCCCCTGCCACGTACAGGTGTTCAACCAGGGCCTGAAGAGTTACAAGGATCTGCCGCTGCGCCTGGCGGAGTTTGGCTCCTGCCACCGCAACGAGGCATCCGGCGCACTGCACGGCCTGATGCGGGTGCGGGGTTTTACCCAGGATGATGCGCACATCTTCTGCGAAGAGGATGCCATCCAGGAAGAAGTGTCCGCATTCATCAAGCTGCTGCACGAAGTCTACGAGGACTTCGGCTTTACCGAGATCCTGTACAAGCTCTCCACCCGGCCGGAAAAGCGGGTAGGCTCCGACGAAGTCTGGGACAAGTCCGAAGCCGCACTGGAAGAAGCCCTGAACCGGGAAGGTGTGGATTGGGAGCTGTTGCCGGGTGAGGGCGCATTCTACGGACCGAAAATCGAGTTCTCCCTGAAGGACTGCATCGGCCGGGTCTGGCAGTGCGGTACCATCCAGGTGGATTTCTCCATGCCGGGGCGCCTGGGTGCCCAGTACGTGGCCGACAACTCCGAGCGCCGGACCCCGGTCATGCTGCACCGTGCCGTGCTGGGTTCCTTCGAGCGTTTCATCGGTATCCTGATCGAAGAGTATGAAGGTGCGTTCCCGGTCTGGCTGGCGCCAACCCAGGTGGCGGTGCTGAATATTACCGATAATCAGCGTAATTATTGTCAGAATCTGGCCAAAAAGTGGGATTCTTTGGGCTTTAGGGTTAATGCTGACTTGAGAAACGAGAAGATCGGCTTTAAAATCCGCGAGCATACTCTTAACAAGGTTCCCTATCTGGTTGTTGTCGGAGATAAAGAAATCGAGAACAACGCGGTTGCGGTGAGAACCCGCAAGGGCGAAGATCTGGGGACCATGTCGGTCGACGAATTCGAAGCGCTACTGGCCAAAGACGTCGAACGCAAAGGTAGAACCAAAACGGAGATCTGATTATTAAACAGCGAGCGAATCGGGGTGGGCGTACTCCAAAAGCGCCTATCAATGAAAATATTGACGCAACTGAAGTCCGTCTGATTGATGCCGAAGGCAATCAGGTTGGCATTGTTCCCATTGAGGATGCACTCAAGCAGGCAGAAGAAGCGTCTCTTGACCTGGTTCAGGTTACGGATTCCGATCCGATCGTCTGTAAGATAATGGACTACGGCAAGAAGATCTTCGAGGAGAAAAAGGCCAAGGCGGCTGCCAAGAAAAAGCAGAAGCAGACGCAGGTCAAAGAAGTCAAGTTCCGTCCAGGAACTGAAGAAGGGGATTATCAGGTCAAACTACGCAACCTGGTACGTTTCCTTGAAAACGGGGACCGCGGCAAAATCACTATCCGCTTCCGTGGCCGTGAGATGGCACACCAGGAAATTGGTATGAAGCTCATGAACCGCATCGAAGCAGATATTGAAGAGCTGGGCCAGGTAGAACAGCGGCCGAAAATGGAAGGCCGCCAGATGACCATGGTCGTGGCACCCCGCAAGAAGAAGTGAACCTGATCCAATGACGGGTCCCCCGCATCGGCGGGGGATTTGTCGTTCAGGGGCACATTTGTTTATCCAAAATAGAATGCGGAGTTTTAAAAATGCCTAAGATGAAAACCAAAAGCGGAGCTACCAAGCGGTTCAAGAAAACCGCGACCGGCTTCAAGCACAAGCAGTCCTTCACCAGTCACATCCTGACCAAGAAGAGCCCGAAGCGTAAGCGTCAGCTGCGCGGTACCAAGCTCATCGCCAAGTCAGATGTAGCAGCTATCAAGCGCATGACCGCGTGCTGAATCAGCCGCGCGAATCATTCCTGAGAAAGTAAAGGTAGAAGGATTAAAGTATGGCTCGTGTAAAGCGTGGCGTGGTAGCACGTCGTCGTCACAAGAAGATCATGAAGCAGGCCAAGGGTTACTACGGTGCCCGTAGCCGTGTTTTCCGGGTTGCCAAACAGGCGGTTATCAAGGCCCAGCAGTATGCCTACCGTGACCGTCGTAACCGCAAGCGTGCATTCCGCGCTCTGTGGATCTCCCGTATCAACGCCGGTGCCCGCGCTAACGGTCTGTCCTACAGCCGTCTGATCGCAGGCCTGAAGAAGGCGAATGTTGAAATCGATCGTAAGGTTCTGGCCGACCTGGCCATGAACGAGCAGCAGGCGTTTGCCGCTGTTGTTGAGAAAGCCAAAGCGTCCCTGTGATCGCTTAAGATCTCTCATCGATTGCTGATCGATCCGGCGTCTCATGGCATCATGAAGGCGCCTTCTGAATAGGGGAAGGGCACGCTCTTCCCCTATTTTTGTTTTAACCTACCCCATTTCTGGTTTGGAGCAGGGTCAATGGAAAACCTGGAGCAACTGGTTCAGGACGGGCTGAGCGCCGTTGAGAGTGCGGACAGCCTGCAGGCACTTGATCAAATTCGTGTGGAATACCTCGGCAAGAAGGGTGTGATCACCCAGCAAGCCAAGACACTGGGCAAGCTGTCTCCCGAGGAGCGTCCTGCTGCCGGCCAGAAGATCAACGAAGCCAAGGGGCAGGTGGAGCAGGCGATCAATGCCCGCCGCACGGATCTGGAAAAGGCCGCCATTGAAGCGAAGCTCGCCAGTGAATCCATTGACGTTACCCTGCCGGGCCGCGGTCAGGATCTGGGGGGGCTGCATCCGGTGACCCGCACCCTGCAACGGATCGAAGAGATTTTCTCCCGCGCCGGCTACAGCGTGGAGCAGGGCCCGGAAATCGAAGATGACTATCACAACTTCGAGGCCCTCAACATTCCCGGTCACCACCCGGCCCGTGCCATGCACGACACCTTTTACTTCAATCCCGGCACGCTGCTGCGCACCCACACCTCTCCGGTCCAGATCCGCACCATGGAAGCCGGCAAGCCGCCGTTCCGCATGATCTGCCCGGGCCGTGTATACCGTTGCGATTCCGACATGACCCACACCCCGATGTTCCATCAGGTGGAAGGTCTGCTGGTGGAGAAAAATGTCAGCTTCGCCGACCTCAAGAGTACGGTGGAAGAGTTCCTGCGGGTGTTCTTCGAGCGGGACCTGGAAGTGCGTTTCCGTCCATCTTATTTCCCGTTCACCGAGCCCTCTGCGGAAGTGGACATCGAGTGGGGCCGGGAAGCCGATGGCAGCATCAAGTGGCTGGAAGTGATGGGCTGCGGCATGGTGCACCCGAAAGTATTCGAATATTGCGGTATTGATGCCGAGGAGTACCGTGGCTTTGCCTTTGGCCTGGGCGTTGAGCGCCTGGCCATGCTGCGCTACGGCGTGAATGACCTGCGCATGTTCTTCGAGAACGACCTGCGCTTCCTGCGCCAGTTCCGGTAATCATCCGGGCAGTCTGCAGGCATAAACGGCAATCAAACCAACAGGCAAAACCGCATCAGGACAAGGCAAGAACCATGAAATTCAGTGAACAGTGGCTGCGCGAGTGGGTTAACCCGAACATTGGCTCCCAGGAATTGATGGACCAGATCACGATGGCCGGGCTGGAAGTGGACGGCTTTGAGCCGGTCGCCGGTGAATTCAGCGGTGTAGTGGTTGGCGAAGTCCAATCCGTTGAACCACACCCGGATGCAGACAAGCTGCGGGTCTGCCAGGTGAGCGATGGTGAGCAGACCGTTCAGGTGGTTTGTGGTGCCCCTAACGTGCGTCCCGGCCTGAAGGTTCCCTTTGCCGTGGTTGGTGCGGTGCTGCCGGGAAACTTCAAGATCAAGAAAGCCAAGCTCCGCGGCCAGCCCTCCGAAGGGATGCTATGTTCCGAGTCTGAACTGGCACTTTCTGATAACCACGAAGGCTTGATGGAGTTGCCCGAGGACGCGCCGGTTGGTCAGGAGATGGCCGACTACCTCGAGCTGAATGACATCACCATCGATGTGGATCTGACCCCGAATCGCAGCGATTGCCTCTCCATCAAGGGCATTGCCCGTGAAGTGGGTGTGCTTAATAGTCTGGTGGTCACAGAGCCTGCTATCGAGCCGGTGGAGGCGGTGCACTCGGAGGTTCCGGATATCCGTGTCGAAGCACCGGAAGGTTGTCCCCGCTACCTTGGTCGGATCCTGCGAAACGTGAACCTGAAGGCGGAAACGCCATTGTGGATGCAGGAAAAACTGCGTCGCTCGGGCATCCGCTCCATTGACGCCGCGGTTGATGTAACCAACTACGTGATGCTGGAACTTGGCCAGCCCATGCACGCCTTTGATCGTGACGAGATCAGCGGTGGCATCGTTGTGCGTATGGCCAGGCCCGCCGAGAAACTGGTTCTCCTCGACGGCCAGGAAGTGGAGCTCACCGAGAACACCCTGGTGATTGCCGACCACGAAAAGCCCATTGCCATTGCCGGTGTGATGGGTGGCGAGCATTCCGGTGTCAGCGAAAAGACCCGGGATCTGGTGCTGGAGTCCGCCTACTTTGACCCCATCACCCTGGCTGGCAAGGCTCGCCATTACGGCCTGCATACCGATGCCTCCCACCGTTTCGAGCGCGGCGTCGATTACAAGCTGGCCCGTGATGCCATGGAGCGTGCCACCGAGCTGCTCATGGATATCGTTGGTGGCGAGCCCGGTGAAATCGTGGAAGTGGCCAGCGACGAGCATTTGCCGGCTGACCGAACCATTGACCTTCGGGAGCAGCGGCTGGCCGATGTTCTCGGCATGGCGATCGACCGCACTACCGTCGAGGAGATCCTCACCCGGCTCGGGTTGCATATCGACAAGCTGCTCAAGGATGGCTGGCGGGTCAGTGTGCCCAGCTTCCGTCCGGACATCACCATCGAGGAAGACCTGATCGAGGAAGTCGGCCGGATCTATGGCTACAACAACCTGCCAGTGACCGAACCCACTGGTTCCCTCGGCCTGGTTGCGCGGGAAGAGGCGAAACGCCCGGTATCCGCCATCCGCAATTTTTTCGTGGCCGAGGGCTATCAGGAAGCCGTTACCTACAGCTTCGTGGATCCGAAGGTGCAGAAACTGGTGGATCCGGAGCGCGAGGGTATTGCCCTGGCGAACCCGATTTCGGCGGATCTGTCGGTCATGCGTACGACACTCTGGAGTGGTCTGCTCAAGACCGTGGCCTATAACCAGAACCGGCAGCAGCCGCGCATCCGGCTGTTCGAGACCGGCCTGCGCTTCGAGCGGGACGGCGAGCGCATCGATCAGCAGCCCATGCTGGCCGGTGTGGTGGCCGGTGGCCAGTATCCGGAAAACTGGGCAAACGGTCGCAGAACAGCGGATTTCTTTGATGTAAAAGGGGAATTGGAAGGCCTGTTCCGGCTGCTGGGTATCGAGGTCCAGTTCGTGGCCAGCCAGCACCCGGCGCTGCATCCGGGCCAGACCGCAGAATTGATGCGTGACGGCGAACATGTAGGCTGGTTGGGCACGTTGCATCCACAAGTTCAGAAAAATCTGGAACTTAATGGCACGATCCTGATGTTTGAGCTATTCTTGAATTCGATCGTCACCGGATATGTGCCTAATTTCAAAGAAATTTCAAAATTCCCGGAAGTTCGCAGGGATTTGGCTATCATTATCGGGAGCGATGTAGCGTTTGCCGATGTGGAGCGTGTAGCCAGGAAGCATGCCGGTGAGCGTCTGACAGCGCTGCGTGCGTTCGATGTCTATGAAGGCGAGAGCCTGGGTGAGGGAAACCGGAGCCTGGCCCTGAGCCTGTTCTGGCAGCATCCCGAACGCACCTTGAACGAGGACGAAGTGCATTCGCTCTTCAATGGCGTCATTGATGCCTTGAAAGAAGAGTTGGGGGCAACACTGAGGAGTTAAGAGATGGCGGCTTTGACGAAAGCGGAAATGGCGGAGCGCTTGTACGAGGAATTGGGCCTGAACAAGCGGGAAGCCAAGGAAATGGTGGAAGCTTTCTTCGATGAAATCAGAGGCGCACTCAGCCATAACGAACAGGTGAAGTTGTCCGGTTTCGGCAACTTCGACCTTCGGGACAAGAAACAGCGGCCGGGACGGAATCCGAAAACCGGTGAGGAGATCCCGATCAGTGCACGGCGTGTTGTTACGTTTCGACCCGGACAAAAACTAAAACAGAAAGTGGAAGCGTATGCTGGAACCCAGTCATAACAATGAACTCCCGGCTATCCCCGGGAAGCGTTACTTCACCATCGGTGAGGTAGCCGATCTTTGTGACGTCAAAGCCCATGTGTTGCGGTACTGGGAACAGGAGTTTCCACAGCTGTCGCCGGTCAAGCGCCGGGGCAACCGTCGTTACTATCAGCGGGCGGATGTAATTACCATCCGCCAGATTCGCAGCCTGCTCTATGATCAGGGCTACACCATCGGTGGCGCCAAGCAGAAGCTGAGCAGTCACGAGATAAAGGAAGACACCTCCCAGTACAAGCAGCTCATCCGTCAGATGATTGTTGAGCTCGAAGAGGTGCTTGAGGTGCTCAACACGCCGGTCAAATAAACCGGGTGTAAAAAAGAGAAAGCCGGGGCGGCCCTCAGGACCGCCCCGGCTTTTTTTTGGCTATTACTTTTTCTTGCAGGTCTTGATGCCCAGGATGCTGTAGGCGGGGCAATTACCCATCAGCGCAGTCGCCAGCGGTATAATCCCAATCCATCCCCACGCGGTCTGGGGGCCAACGAAAACCAGGGCAATCAGAGCCACGCCAACAACAGCGCGGATGATGCGGTCAGCAGAACCCATGTTTACAGTCATCATTCAGTCTCCTTTGCTGATATGAGCTTATGACTTAACTTTAGGTCATACTTCCCGTTAGTTCAGTGATAAAGTCACACTCGATCAGCCAATGTAAGGAATCAGGACGTCATTTCATGCCCCAGCACAGTATCCTCGACATTCTGCCTGCGCAGCTTCGAAAAGACGCCATGGAGAACATCCAGATCGTACGTTTTCCGGCGGGTCAGGTACTGTTCAGCGCCGGCGAGCGGTGCCAGGGGTTGCCGCTGGTGCTGCAGGGCAGTGTGAAGGTGCAGATGACCGGTGCTTCAGGCCACAGCATTGTGTTGTATCGCATGGGTAAGGATGACATCTGCACGCTCTCTATTGGCTGCCTGATGACCGGCCGGGCTTACCGGGCGGAAGCGGTCGTCGAGGAAGAGGGAGAGGCGGCGATGCTCCCGCGGGGATTCTTTGACCGGCTGATGGACCAGTCCCCCGAATTCCGTCTCGGGATCATGGAGTCCTACGGGCGTCGTCTGGATGATCTCATGCTGCTTGTCGAGGAGGTTGCCTTCCACCGCATGGATGAGCGGCTCGCAGAGTGGCTCCAGGCACGGGCCAGCCGGGGCGTGATTACGATCACCCATCAGGAGCTGGCGGTTGAGCTCGGAACCGCGCGGGAAGTGGTTAGCCGATTGCTCAAGGAACTGGAGCGGCGAGGGATGGTGTCACTGTCCCGTGGGAAGATCGAGTTGACAGGATTGTTGGATTCCTCGGCCGTGGCCGGAGCCTGATCCGAAAACAACAAAGCCCAGACCTCTCGGCCCGGGCTTTGTCAGGGAATTTTGGTCGGGACGGCAGGATTTGAACCTGCGACCCTCTGCACCCCATGCAGATGCGCTACCAAGCTGCGCTACGCCCCGTTAACTGCCAGCCATGAGAAAACAGGTTTATCTCAGTGGCTTAGCGGGAGCGAAGTCTACACCAGCCCATCAGAAAAATAAACAGGCTTTCGGCAAATCGCCCTGAAAATTCACCTCAACTTTGTTTCCCGGAGCTTCATGATGAACTGGGGCGGTTCGAAGGTATTGGGGCGGGCCTCCGGCCAGTATTTGTCGAACACTGTAAGGCCGGTTTTTTCTCCGGTCAGCAGGGCGCCGGGCTCCAGAAACGGGTAGAGGTCCAGGTACGAATGCACCTCGGTCTTGGAGGTCCGGCGGATGACATGCTCCGGACCCAGCTCGGACGGATGGCGCAGGCCGGCGGCTTCCAGCAGGTTCTGCAGCGCGCCAAGAGTGTTCTTGTGAAAATTGTAAACCCGGACGCTCTTGTGCCGGACATCCAGCTTGTTGCCCCGCCGCGGGTCCTGGGTGGCCACGCCGCTCGGGCAGCGCCCGGTATGGCAGCTGAGCCCCTGAATACATCCCAGTGCAAACATGTAGCCACGCGCAGCGTTGCACCAGTCAGCCCCCAGGGCGAGTGTGCGGGCGATGTTGAATGCAGAGGTAATCTTGCCGGCAGCCCCTATCGCGATGTCCTCCCGGAGGTTGGTGGCCACCAGGGTGTTGTGGACCATCAACAGGGCTTCGGTCATGGGCATGCCCAGCCGATTGATGAATTCCAGTGGCGCCGCGCCAGTGCCGCCTTCGCCGCCATCAACAACAATAAAGTCCGGTTTGATGCCGGTTTCCAGGATCGCCTTTACGATGCCGAACCATTCCCAGGGATGGCCGATGGCCAGCTTGAACCCCACCGGCTTGCCGCCCGCGAGCGCACGAAGATGATCAATAAATTCGAGCATTTCAATCGGATTGGAAAACGCGGAGTGACTGGGGGGCGAAACGCAGTCCTCGCCGACAGACACCCCTCTTGCTTCCGCAATTTCCGGAGTCACCTTGGCGCCCGGGAGGATGCCGCCATGACCCGGTTTTGCACCCTGGGATAGTTTGAGCTCTATCATTTTTACCTGATCGAGGGCAGCGTTCTCTTTGAACATCTCTTCGTTGAAGCTGCCATCCTTGTTGCGGCAGCCAAAGTAGCCCGAGCCAATTTCCCAGACCAGGTCCCCGCCCGGCTGGCGGTGATAGCGGGAAATCGAGCCTTCGCCGGTATCGTGGTAGAAACCACCCATTCTTGCGCCGGTGTTCAGGCTGAGAATGGCATTTGCTGACAAGGACCCGAAGCTCATGGCCGAGATGTTAAAAACACTGGCGCTGTAGGGCTTCGCGCGACTTTTTCCGATCACGATGCGGAAGTCTGATTCTGTAATGCGTGTCGGGGTCATCGAATGATTCATCCATTCGAAGCCCTCGTCGTACATGTGCAACTGTGAGCCGAATGGACGCTTGTCGAGCACATTCTTGGCGCGCTGGTAGACGATGGCACGCTGTTCCCGGGAGAAAGGGCGCTCTTCGGTATCGGACTGAATGAAGTACTGCCGAATCTCCGGGCCAATGGATTCAAAGAGATACCGCAAGTTGGCCATGATGGGATAGTTCCGGCTGACCGTATGCCTGGTCTGAACCAGATCGTAGGTACCCACAGCCGTAAGTACAGCGAACAGAGCCGGGAAGATGTAGCCATAGCCCAACCAAAGCGTGACGGGTAGTGAAACGATCAGCCCTGCGATACTCAAAGCGTAGGCGCTGTAACGCAGTGGAAAGGTTTTGGTTTTCTCCATGAATACCTCGGTTTGCTCGACATGAATGTCTTGATGCACTGAGTATATAGATACCAGAGGCGCAAGGCAGCGGATTGCCGACGCGGCCACTTGTAATTTCGATAAATGGACTATTCTGGTAGGGATAGATACTGAAAAATGACTTCGCGCAACTTTTGATGTTTTGACCTCAAAACATTAGACTTTCGCGCTTGTAATAAATGAACTCCGACTCTGACATTAAATATCTGACCCAGGAGGCGCCAAACGTGGGCGAGGTAGTGAAAGACGAGTATCAGACGGATTACGTCGCGGGCCAGGATAATATTAACGTCCTGGGCCTGGATCTCCATAACTGGGTGTTCCCCGTTTCCGCTCTTATCGTCGTGGCTTTCGTCATCGGAACCTTGATGTTCCCGACGCCGGCGAAAGAGATGCTCGATGGAGCAAAGTGGGACATCATTGCCAGTTTTGACTGGTTTTTCCTGATCAGTGCCAACATCTTTGTGGTGGTTTGTCTGGCATTGATCTTCATGCCGGTGGGCAAAATCCGGATCGGTGGCCAGGACGCCAAGCCTGAGTTCTCCAGACCGTCATGGTTCGCCATGCTGTTCGCCGCCGGTATGGGTATCGGCCTGATGTTCTGGGCCGTTGCGGAACCGACCGCCTATTACACCGGTTGGTACGAGACGCCCTTCAATGTTGAAGCGAACTCTCCGGAGGCAGCCAACCTCGCCATGGGCGCGACCATGTATCACTGGGGTCTGCATCCCTGGGCAATCTATGCCGTGGTGGCGCTGTCACTGGCGTTCTTTGCATTCAACAAGAACATGCCGCTGACTATCCGTTCGGCGTTCTTCCCGCTGCTTAAAGACAAGGTCTGGGGCTGGCCTGGCCACATCATTGATGTCCTGGCCGTGGTTGCGACCATCTTCGGCCTGGCAACCTCTCTGGGTTTTGGCGCACAACAGGCCGCGTCCGGTCTCGATTACCTGTTCGGTACCGGCAATGGGATCAACGTTCAGATGGCCATTATCGTGGGGGTGACCGCGCTTGCGTTGATTTCTGTTCTCCGTGGTCTGGAGGGCGGTGTTAAGGTCCTCAGTAATATCAACATGGGTCTGGCGGGGCTGCTGCTGTTCTTCGTCATTTTCGCTGGCCCGACCATGACCATTCTGGAGACCATGTGGGTCACCTCCTCAAGCTATGTGGTAAACATGGTGCCGCTGAGCAATCCGTTTGGCCGTGAGGATGAAGCCTGGTTCCAGGGCTGGACCGTCTTCTACTGGGCCTGGTGGATCTCCTGGTCACCGTTCGTCGGCATGTTTATCGCCCGGGTATCCAGGGGTCGCACGGTTCGGGAATTCATTACCGCTGTTCTCCTGATTCCGACTGTCATCACCGTTGTCTGGATGAGCAGCTTTGGCGGCTCGGCGCTTGAGCAAATCCAGAATGGTGTTGGTGTTCTGGCCGAGGAAGGCCTGACCGATGTGTCACTGGCCCTGTTCCAGATGTTTGCCAATCTGCCGCTGACCGGCATTATCTCTTTCGTGGCAATCGTTCTCGTGCTGGTGTTCTTCGTGACATCCTCGGATTCCGGCTCGCTGGTCATTGACAGCATCACCGCCGGCGGCAAGACCGACGCTCCCACTGCTCAGCGTGTATTCTGGGCTGTCATGGAGGGTGCGATCGCCGCAGCGCTGATTTTCGGCGGCGGTGCCGATGCCCTGGGTGCGATCCAGGCAACGGCCATCAGTGCCGGCTTGCCGTTCACGGCCATTCTGTTGGTCATGACCTGGGGGCTGCTCAAGGGGCTCAGTCATGAGCGCAAACTGCTGGTAGCCAGGGGCGAACTCTGATCATCAGCGGATAAAAAAACCGGGGTCTAGGCCCCGGTTTTTTTGTGTCTGGTTTATGAGCTCAGAGGCTGGCGAAGGTTTCCATGGCAAACCGTGCGCGTTCGCGAGGCGAAAAATGAGGGCGCTTGAGGTTCTCGATAGCGCGGAGTCTCGGCAGGAGGCCACATCCGTTAGCCATCTGGATCGCGAGGCCCGGGCGGGCGTTGAGCTCAAGCAGCAGAGGGCCTTCGTTGGCATCCACCACCAGATCCACGCCCATGTAGCCCAACCCGGTGGCTTCATAGCAGCGGGAAGCCATCTCCAGCATCTCGTCCCACGCCGCTATCTCGATGTTTTCCAGCGCCAGGCCGGTGTCCGGATGCAGGGTGATCGGTCGGTTGAACTGAACCGCATTGAGGCTACGACCGGTTCCGATATCAAGACCCACACCTACGGCACCCTGGTGCAGATTGGCCTTGCCGTCCGAGGCAGTGGTGGCCAGACGTAACATCGCCATGACGGGATAGCCCTGGAACACAACAATACGGATATCGGGCACCCCCTGATGGGAGTAACGGGCCAGGTCCGGATCGGACTGGACCAGACTTTCGACTATGGCGACGTCTGGCGTTCCTGCCAGCGAGTAGAGGCCTGCCAGGATGTTGGTCAGGTGGCGTTCCAGGTAAGGGGCGTCGACCCGGGCTCCTGAGGCCTTGATGTATTCATCGCCGTCCCGGCCGGTGATCACGGTGATGCCCTTGCCCCCGGAGCCTTTTGCAGGCTTGATGGCGAAGCCTTCGAGGTCCTCGGCGATTTCCCGGAAGTGGGAGATCTCATGTTGCTCGCGGACGATCTGCAACAGCCTGGGCGTTCTGACGCCATACTCCGCCACCACCAGCTTGGTCTTGAGTTTGTTATCCACCAGTGGGTAGGACGAGCGCTCGTTGTACCGGGCAATGTAATCCACATTGCGCCGGTTCATGTTGAGCATGCCGAGCCGGTTCAGTCTCCGGGGAGAAATCCACTCCATGTCAGTCATACACCTTCATGGGTGAAAATCGACGAAGTTCGCTGAGCTTATAGCCGGTGTACTGACCCATCAGAAGAATAAACCCGAGAATCACCAGGTGCAGTTCCGGGAAGTTGAAGGTCAGATGGCCGGCGATCGGGGCACTCATAATCAGGTAGGCGCAGATGGCCACGAACAGGCTGCCCGAGCCCTGGATCATGACCTCATGAACCCCTTCTTCCTCCCAGAGGATGGACATCCGCTCGATGGTCCAGGCGATAATCACCATGGGGAAGAAGGTCACGGTCATGCCGGTGTTGAAGCCCATTTGATAGCCGATAATGGACAGCCCGGCGGTAATGAAGATGACGAGGATGATCAGTGCGGAGATCCGGGACACCAGCAACAGGTTCAGACTGGACAGATAGCTCCGCATCAGAAGCCCGATTGCCACCACGGACAGAAAGGCGATCAGTCCGGGAAGCAGGGTTGTCTGCACAAAGGCCACGGCGATCAGAACAGGCATGAAAGTGCCCGACGTCCGAATGCCGATCACCATTCGCATGAACGCCACGATCAGTGCGCCCAGGGGCAGGAGCAGCAGCATCCGGAACATGCTCTGTTCCTCGATGGGCAGTTCATAGAAGCTCAGGAAACCGAGCCCGTTGGAGTCGGCCTGCATCGTCGCCAGCTGCAGGGCAGGGACGGTCTGACGGAGCATTGAAAAGCTCACTTCCGAATTGTCGCCGCCGACCACATCCAGCAGGGATTCGGAACCCTGGCGCCAGAGCAGCAGGTCCTCGGGGACCCCCTGTTCCGCTGTCTGCGGATCGAAGGTCAGCCATTGATCACCGTTGTAGATCTGCAGGAAGGGCATCAGCTGCTGGCGGCGGCGGGCATCCTCGAGCCGCAGGCCATCTGCGGTACGGGCGGGGATGCCGGCGTGATTAAGCATATCCACCAGTAGCTGGAGGTAATTCTCTTCGGCCACCAGTAGTGTGGTGTTCTGGGTCCGTGTGTCGGGCTGCATCAGCCGGATCAGCTCCCGGGTCATGCTTTCGGGCGTGCTGGAGCGTGCGCGGGCCTGGGTCAGGACCTCCCGTACGGCGGTCGCCTGGGGTTCTTCCCAGAACATTTCACGGGGTTGCGGTTCCCGTGCCTGGCGCCGGGACCGCGGATCATCCGTGGGAATGAACTGGGCCTTGAAGTATAGGGTTTGCGGGCCGGAGACGTCGCGTTTGCTCCATTCCCCCCTCCGGCCGCCGGAGTTTTCCACGATGGAGAAACCGTAGCCCGGAGAGGCCGCCTGCTCGGAGATAATGCTGAAGCCAGGGGGCTGTTCCGGGATGTTCAGGCTTGCCAGCACCGGCTCACCGGTACCGTCAAAATCCACCCGGGCCTCGACCATCCAGACCGGGCGCTGTTCACCGGTTAACCAGGGTATGCCCAGTTCAACATGGCGCCAGACGGCCAGGGAAATACCAGCGCCGATCAGCAGCAGTACGGCAACATAAAAAGGAATGCGTGAACGGGTGGTCAAGCGTCGTCTCCGTTCCGTTTGAGTTTCTTGGGCAGTTCAGTGGCAAATTCCTTGCCGACATCAATCAGCATCACATCCCGGAGGACATTCCGGCCAATCAGTACTTCATAGGTCAGGTTACTGCGGTCGGCGAGGGTAAACTCGGCAACCTGCTTGTGATCACCGATGGCAAACTGCAGTTCGACCACGACCCGGCGCTCCGAGTCTTCGGCACTGGCCTGGATGATGCGGACGCGGCGGGAAATCTCCTTCTCCATGGTGACCAGCTCATCGGTGCCGGGGACCGGGACATCAAAGCGCACCCAGTTGTTGCCATCCCGTTCGAAACGGGTGATGTTACGGGCATCCATGGAGGAGGTTTCGGCACCGCTGTCGATCCGGGCGGTATAAACCAGACCGGGTTCTGCCAGATAGAGTTTTTCCACTTCGCCAACGACTACCTTGCCTTTCAGGCGGTCGGCACGGCCGGTGTCCTCGAGTGTCGGGCAGACTGGCTTCGGCGGAGTTGGTGGGCAGACCGGCTTTTCGACTTTCTTTTCGATGGCTTCCAGGATGGTCTGAGTGGACAGCTCCTCCCGTTGCAGGAGCTGCTCATGGCGAACCGCTGCATTGCCCTCCATGGTGACGAGCGTTGCCCGCTGGGACTGGACGGAGGAATTCAGTTCTGTCAGGTCTTTTTTCGGAACCATGAAGTAGCGGTTCGACGAACAGCCGGCCAGCGCCAGGCTCAGCACTGCGGCCGCGATAACAAAAAGGAGGGGAAAACCAGCCCGCGAACGTTTGTAACCCATGAAGTACCCCTGAGCCGGCAGACAAAAACGCCCGAAAAATACGGGCGCGCTGATGGTCTGTGCCTTGAAAATGTTCAATTAAGGCCGGGGAGTATACCGCAACCAACCTGTGTAGTGACTTTACAGTTGGTTAACGGGCAATGCGGATTATCCGGACAGGAAGGGACCTTCGCCGAGATCGGTCTGGGAACGCAGATACTCCTGAATCACCGGGGAGCAATTCAGGTAAAACAGCAACAACTCGCGTTGGATATCCTGATCCTGGATACGGGAGGCAAAGCTGATCAGTTCCCTGATGGCGCCATCATTCTCGCTTCGGCTATCCGGAATCGAGAAGCTCTGGCCATAGCGCTCTTTCAGGATTCTTGTCAGGCGTTCAAGGTGGAATTCACCGGTGTGGGTAATGTGGGGCAGAATCCGGAAACCTTTCGGATAGGTTTTCTTTCTCCCCGCCAGAACACACGACGGCGCGCCATCCCCGGCCCGGTTATCCTGCCAGAGTTCTGATCCCAGTTTTCGCCACAGTTCTTTCAGCATAACTTGCCTGTCCATCCTCTGACTGCGGTTTCGCCCCGGCCGTGAAAAAAATGTAATCAAAATAAACAGGACGAACACTTTATTCTTTTAGTGGATATTACGAGGCACGTCCAGAGTCAGATGTACACCGGTCATGAATTTGCCAATCAGTCGAGGTGCCGGAGCCCTTCTGATACCTATGAACGGGAGGCAACGCAAAAGGTTCCATTGTTACGTTAAACTGTTCGTCATGATGTGATCATCCGGGAAAACCAACCAGGAGCGTCTTGCAGTGCCGGAAGCGATAACCCGATGGATAGTGGCCTCGCCGGAATTGATGGCTGGATTAGTTGGAGTGCTGGCACTGCTGATAGTGCTTCTTGTTGTTTTCCTGGTGCGCTCGGTCCGCAAGGTCGATGCCTGGCAAAACCGGGCCTTTGACGCTGAGACCCGGGTGGCCGGTCTGGAATCGGACGTTGGCGGCAAGCGACAGTGGGTCGAACAGCTGGAAGGCGAGCGCAAAAATCTTCAGAACCGGATAGAGGATCTTTCCGGCGAGTTGCACCGTGTGAGGCTGAGGCTTCGGGAGCAGGAAGTGGCCCTGGACCGGGAGCGCCGCTCGGCAGCGGAGAAACTGGAGTTGCTGGAGCGCAACCGGGATGCGCTGAAACAGGAGTTCGAAAACCTGGCCAACCGGATTTTCGATCAGAAGAACGAGCGTTTCACCCAGGAAACCCGCACCAGCCTGGACAGCCTGCTTAACCCCTTCAGGGACCAGTTGCAGGATTTCCGCAAACGCGTGGAGGACGTTTACACCACCGAGACCCGGGACCGCCAGGCACTGCGCAGCGAGATCAAATCGCTGCAGGAGCTGAACCGGCAGATTACCGAGGAAGCAGCCAACCTGACCAAAGCCCTGAAAGGTGACAAGAAGATCCAGGGTAACTGGGGCGAGCTGATCCTGGAGCGGGTGCTGGAGAAGTCCGGGCTGCGCAAGGGCGTGGAGTACGAAACCCAGGGCAGTTACCGGGATGGTGATCACCAGCTGTTGCGCCCGGATGTGGTCGTGCACCTGCCGGATAACCGGAACCTGATTGTGGATTCCAAGGTGTCCCTGCTGGCCTACCAGCAGTGGGTCAACGAGGAAGACGAGAATGCGCGGGCGGATGCGCTGAAACAGCATGTGGAAGCAGTGCGGAACCATATCCGCACCTTGAGCGAGAAAGACTACAGCCAGCTCCACGGCCTGCATTCGCCGGATTTCGTGCTGTTGTTCATGCCCATCGAACCGGCGTTCGTGGCAGCTTTTCAGCAGGACGAGAACCTTTTCGCAGAAGCCTTCGAGCGAAAGATTATTGTGGTCACTCCGACCACGCTCCTGGCCACACTGCGGACCATCGAGAACATCTGGCGATATGAACGCCAGAGCCAGAATGCCCGGCGCATTGCGGACCGGGCCAGTGCGGTTTACGACAAACTGAGGGTCTTTGTCGAAGCCATGGAGCGCCTGGGTAGCCAGTTGCAGACGGCCCAGGGCAGCTATGATTCGGCCATGAATACGTTGACCCGGGGCCGTGGTAACCTGATTTCACAGGCGAACCGGTTCGTGGAGTTGGGCGTGAGGGTCAAGAAAGAACTTCCCCGGGGCATCCTGGAGCAGGCCGAAGTGGATGCCGGAGATAGCGAGATGGAAGCGGCGATGAACGCCGATAACCAGCAGGAGTAAGAGCGATGGCAGTAGCATCTGGAACATTTCAACGACTGGCCCGGTTTGTGGCCCTGGTCGCCGCCCTGTCGGCCGCCGGCCAGGCGCATGCCCTGGCTCCGGAGCACGAGATGCGCCGCTTGATGCTGGCCACAGAAGAGGCGGTCAATGCCGGTAGCTGGGGCGAAGCCGGGGAGTACCTGAATCGGCTCCAGCAGCTGGAAGCGAAGAAGCCGGCCGAGTACTTTTTTTACCGCGGCCGGGTGATGCTTCAGGCGGGCCATCTGAACGAAGCCCAGTCGGCCCTGGAAGCCTATGTCACCCAGGCCGGAACCGAGGGCAGCCACTACCAACAGGCCCTGAAACTAATTACCGAGGTGGAGCGCACCCGCAAGTCCGGCTCGGCCGATCAGGCCAATGGCAAGCAGCCGCCCAAGGTGGCCGTGATCGAACCGGCGGGTAATCAGAGTATATCGTCACTGCGCAAGCTCTATCTCACCAACAATGACCGGGACGCCCTGCTGATGCATCTCAACAGCCTGCTGGATATGGCCGGCTGGCGTGCGGATCAGTCGGTTGTCCGGCTGGATAAGCCTGCGGATGTTGCTTACGAAGTGAGTGCGACCGACAGCGTTATCAGCTTCCAGGAGATTCGTCGTGAGTCGGGCAGTCGCCTCGTACGCAAGACCCAGACCATGGAAGTCTATGGTGTGAATCCCATGATCGAGTGGGGCTGTGAGGCCGCTGTGGCCAGCTGCTGGATCTACGATCCCCGCGACGGCTCACGGTTGATGCAACTCGGTTTCAATCGGGAGCGGGCCGGTGAAATCGCCCAGACACTGGGGCAGCTGGTCCGTCACCTGCAGGCGCCTGCCGGTTCCTGAGCCAATCAGGACTCGAGATTTCCCCGCTCACCCTCGCGATAGGCGCCGGGGGTGACGCCCGTCCATTTCTTGAAGGCGCGGTGGAAGGTCGATGGCTCGGTAAAGCCCACTTTCTCCGCGATGTCATTGATCGGCAATTCCTGCCGGCCCAGGTAGTAAATGGCCATGTCCCGCCGCAGCAGGTCCTTGATCTCCTGGAAGGAGGTGTTTTCCTGTTTCAGCCGACGCCGGAGAGTTTGCGGGCTGGTATGCAGCTCCGAAGCAATCCACTCGAAATCGGGCAGGGGCTTCGAGAAATCCCGGCCAATCAGTGCACGGATCCTGCCGGTCCAGGTGTTGCTTTCGTCGGGCCGGGAGAGCAGGTCCGCGGGTGAGGTCTTCAGGAATTGGCGCATTTCCGGCTTGTCCCGGATGACCGGAGCCGAGAGAAAGCGCTTATCGAAGGTGAGGGCGGTCTGGCCTGCTTCGAACTCCAGCGGGCAGTGGAAAATATGTCGGTACTCATCACCGTGGGGCGGGCGGGCATAGTCGAACTCGGCTTTGTCCAGTTCCACCGGCTGGCCGATCAGCCAGCTTCCCAGGCGATGCCAGATCACCAGAATGCTCTCGCGCAAGAAGTAACTGGGATCGTAGATCTCGCCTTCGATACGCAAGACCAGCCGCGCCTGTTCTTCTCCGACTTCCAGCTCCATGGTCACCATGGGCTCGAACAGGCGAGAGAACTGGAAAGCCTGGCGGTAAACGGCCTCAAGATTGGGGCAATCGATGACCAGGGCGCACATGGTCGCAAAGGTGCCCGTGCGGGCCCTTCGTGGTCCCATGCCCATGAACTCATCCCCGGTGCGGTTCCAGAGCACCTGCATCAGCCGGCTGAACTGGTCACTGCTGACCCGTGCCATCTCGATGCGAAGCAGATCCGGAGAAATCCCCGCTTCCTTCAGCATCTCCCGGGTGTCCAGCCCCTGCGCCTCGGCACCGACCAAGGCTGCCTGTACAAAATGTCTTGAAACCGTGAGGTTGGGCATCGCGTTCGCCATTCCATGAAAACGAAACCCATCATAAAACCCCGGGGGAACATTGCAACCGGCCTAACTGCCTGACGTGTGGAAGAATTGGTAAACGGGAATGGGGGAACCGGTAGTTGGCCCCGGGAGCAAAACACGGCAGCATGGGAAAAAACAAACGTCACAACAAGGAGAAAACCATGGCAGGCCCTTTGAAGTCACTGAAGGTTCTGGATTTCAGCACGCTGCTGCCCGGCCCCTACGCCACCATGCTGCTGGCCGATATGGGGGCAGAAGTGCTTCGAATCGAGGCACCGGACCGGGTAGACCTCATCAAGGTGATACCCCCCTTTGATGGCAAGTTCAGCACCGCGTTTTCCTACCTCACCCGCGGCAAGGACACCTTGCAACTCAACCTGAAGAAGGAGGGGGCTGCCGACAAGGTGAAAGAGCTGGTCAAGGACTACGACATCGTGGTCGAGCAGTTCCGCCCCGGTGTAATGGACCGCCTGGGTATCGGCTATGAGACCCTGCGTGAAATCAACCCCGGGCTGATCTACTGTGCCATTACCGGCTACGGCCAGACCGGCCCCTACAAAGACCGCGCCGGCCACGACATCAACTACCTCTCGATTGCGGGCGTCTCCAGCCACTGCGGCCGCGCAGACAGCGGCCCGCCCCCCATGGGCATCCAGATCGCCGACGTCGCCGGCGGCTCCCACCACGCCGTCATGGGCATCCTCGCCGCCGTCATCGAACGCCAGCAGACTGGCAAAGGCCAGTTCGTGGACATCAGCATGACCGACGCCGCCTTTGCCTTAAACGCCATGTCCGGCGCGGCCTGCCTGGCCGGTGGCGTGGAGCAGAAGCCCGAGGGCGGCATGCTCAACGGTGGGTCTTTCTATGATTACTACCAGACCAGTGATGGCCGCTGGCTGTCGGTGGGTAGCCTGGAGCCTCAGTTCTCGGCACGGCTGTGTGACGCGCTGGGGCTATCCGAGATGAAAAGCCAGGCCTTGAGTCAGAAGCCGGATGATCAGAAGCAGCTCAAGTCGGCCATCCAGGAGAAAGTGAAGGAAAAAACGCTGGCGGAGTGGCAGGAAATTTTCGCCGGGCAGGACGCCTGTGTGGAGCCGGTGCTGACGATTTCAGAGGCGGCGGAGCATCCGCAGTTGAAGGCCAGGGGGATGGTGATTGAGGTTGATCGGGGGGATGGGGTCAGGCAAAAGCAATTGAGCTGTCCTGTCCGATTTGGCTAGGTTCTAACGAAAAAAACCCCGGCGTGGCCGGGGTTTTTACATTTCTACCCTATCAGTTCTGATCCAAAGCAAACTCAACAGTCATGCTATCACCCAAAACTGCGGGATTCGTAACCGGGATGGCTTGTTGAGTAACATTGCCAATAACCTCGCCAATCATATCTGCAAATGCGGCTGAGGTATTTGAGCCCTCCGGACACACCTCGTTAGCTGGTGCTGCTGGTGCTACAAATGTGCCATGGTTCGCGTTCACGCAAGGATTTTGCCCAAAGTAGAACGATGCGGCATTTGCTGGGCTACCCACTGGAACAGGGTTGCTGGCTGAGATCAGGTTAGTACCTGTCCCGTCATTAAGTACTCCGCCGCCTGCACCAATGTCGATCAGCGCCATCAGGGGCTCAGTGCCCGCCAACGGAGCGGAGAGGGCCTGATCCAGAGGTGCAACGTTAGCCTCATTGGGAACCGTTAAGTCACCGACCACTTCTGACACCAAAATGCCTGTGCCATTGGCGGTTGCGAATGCGCCCAAGTTCTTGCCGTGGTTGACCGGGTCAACATTGTCGATAGTGGACTGAAGTACATACAGGAATGCCTCAAGTGTCGAGGTTCCCTGGGATACTCCAGCAGCAGCTAAGCCACCGAGCACTGGCGGTGCAAGGGATGGGGAGTTCTCAACCAGCTTGGTGAGCTGGCCACCAGTGTTCATCAGAGAAATGGAGGCTAACTCTGGGTAAAACAGAGTCCCCGTAGCTGAGTTCGTTCCCCGGAGCGTCGGATTTTCCAGCATCGACGCAAACACTGATCCAGTGATACCCCCAAGGGAGTGGCCCACAAAGTGAACATTCTTGGTTTGAAGCTGGTTTTGGCCGTAATCTGTGTTGCTGCCATCGATGTCGAGTGAACCGTTCGCAATGGTTGCTGACAGATTCAGCAAATCCATAACACCCTGTCTCAGGTTGTCTCTGGTTGTCTGCATGCTTGTCAGGTTTATAAACAGGCTGCCTGAGCGCACATCAGTGATAGCACTCTCTTGTTGCGGACTGAAGGCACCCTCTGGAGTGCTGTAATAGAAGTGGCGCTCCCCGACATAATCTGCATCCGGGAAATCAGCCGGGTCGATATACTGATCTGCGGGAGTCAGTCCTGGAACGGTGCCGACAGTGGATCCACCGAGTCCGTGGAGCGGCTGGTCAATGGCAATTGTCGCAATGCACTTGCCTTGACTTATGGACTGCGCGGTTAGGTTAATGGCTGGGATCGTTGCAACACTCCGATCAACCGTTATGCCATGCTGGAAAATCACCACGTCTGTGATGCCTGACCCGGTTGCGGAGCTACAGTCCAGAGCGCCTCCCGTTGCAGCAGAGACTGCAGCTACGTTGGGATAATAGATGGTAACTGGTACTGCTACTTTCGCATTCTCCTCAGGGAACGGCATGTATTGAGTCAGGTTGAAGGTTCCATCGCTATCTCGGGGGAAGCTAAAGTTGGAGAGAGATGGGTAAGTCTCTTTAAAGGCATCAATTGTAGCGTTTAAGCCGGCTTCCGCTTGGGTATCGCCACGCCACATTCCAGTAATAAGTGGCGTTCCATCTGTGCCGGGCAACTTTTGGTAATAGGGAAGCTCAATCGCGCCCTCTGAAACGTTGACTAGCTGTGCAGCTCCAATCAGCGCGTCGTTACCGGAGTTTGAAATAGCTGTCAAAGAAGCGGAAGACTGGATGGTGGAGTCATATACAGCGGTTGTTCTAGGCTTGGGGAATGGCAGGTCGGGAACGATGGACCCTACTACCTGCGGACCTAATGTTTCATCCTGACTGTATGGAGCGACCGCTGCTCCGACTTTTTGAGCCAACTCGGTGTTGGTCGGACTGGCGCTAAGTGCGTCTGCCAGGGCTGCAAACACTGTCGACGCTGTCGCATCTTCCGGCAGGTTGTCTTGCACAACTTGCAAAGCAGAGTAGAGAACGACTTGCTGGCCAAGTGTTTCGAGGTAAGTACCGGGAGCGGTAATCGCGTTGAATACCGTTTTGGTATTTGACGTCGTCATGGTGTAAGCAAGTGTTACATCCTGCTCAATGCCGTTTGCCCCTAACCAGGCATCAGACAAATTAATCGCCGCGTTCAAAACGTCGCGAATAGACTGGAAGCCCGGGTTACCCAGAGGCCCATCTCCGGCGATCTGGCTATACGGAACAGACTGTTCGGTTGGGCGACCATCTGCACCTTTTACCCCGTCTGTCACTAGCACCAGATATTTGGTCTGGTCTGCCAGCGGCTCAAGCGGAGTGATTCGAATGACGTTGTCCGATCCACCGTCAAGTGAAACAACTTCGGCGCGGATTCTTTGAGCGCCAAGCTTTTCGAGGTCAAAAGGTTGTTCTGTGTCGATGTAAGAGGGATTTGCGGTCAGCTCAATGTTTGGAGTGGCTGCAGACACCGGTTTCATGTTGAGCGGAACCAGATGAACTGTCTGGTTTGCAATGACGGTCTCTGGGTCGACTGAGCCATTCATGCGAATGTCGATTTGGCCTGAAGTTGAGTAGCCTGCCAAATCGCTTACAGACGCAGAAGCAGGGTCAGTGCCCGTAGAAAACCCGGTAAAATCGTAGTTAGTGCTCTGGCCCGCACCCAGCAAAAGAACAAGGTCAAAGTTTGCCGGAATGTCGAAGGTGGGAGATGTCAGTACGGGATCAAAAATGGGCCTGACAAGGGTGTTGTCGATTGTGGTATCAGTAATCTGATAATCCGGATTAGCATTCGCCCCCTCGTCACCGCTGCTCCAGCAGCCTGTAAGTCCAACGGAAGACGCCACGGCAAGACTTATTAGTGTTTTCTTGAACATGGGTGGAACCTTTTCCTGTTGTTGTGTCGTTATGTTCTTCTGAAATTTTGGTCAGCGCTTTGAGCCAATTTCGTAACTCTGACTATAGCGACAGTCTGGCAAGTGTTGATCAGCCAAAAGTGTGATTCTGGCCTTTCGGGTCATCCTCGCACGGATGGAGTTCGGCCTTTCTGAAAAATAGTTGGCAATGAACGCTTTGTCGAGCCTCCTCAGTGGCTTTTGCGAGTCAGTCGAAGGAGGAAAAATCGGGCTGGCGTTTTTCCATGAACGCACGGAATGCCTCGGCAGCTTCGGGCGATTGCAGGCGTTCGCTGAACAGCTTCCCCTCGGTCAGCATGGTGTCTGTCAGATCCTCCATTACCGGCCGGTTGAGTAGCTGTTTGGTGGCACGGAGGGCAGCGGGCGCCTGGGCGGCCAGCTGGCGGCACAGTTCCCGTGCGTTGTCTTCGGTTTCCGCAGGATCACAAACGCGGTTGATGATGCCCATCTGCAGGGCGTCTTCCGCGGTGAATGCGTTGCCCAGCATCAGCAGTTCGGCCGCCCGTACCCGGCCGAGCCAGGCGGGTAAAAGCAGGCTGGAGCCGCCTTCCGGGCACAGGCCCAGGTTGGCGAAGGGCATCTGGAAGCGGGTGTTGGTGCCCGCCACCACCAGGTCGCAGTGCAGCAGCATGGTGGTGCCGATGCCAACGGCCGGGCCATTGACTGCGGCCACCACCGGTTTGGTAGCGGTTGCCAGTAATAAAAGGAAGCGGCCGACCGGGGTTTCCCGGAATTCACCGGGCAGGCCCTGGGCGAATTCGCTCAGGTCGTTGCCGGCGGTGAAGCACTCCTCGGCACCGGTGAACAGGGTGCAGCGGATGTCGCTGCTGGATTCTGCCTGTTCCAGGGCGTCGCCCATGGCGGTGTACATGTCGTGGGTGAGGGCGTTCTTCCGCTCCGGACGGTTGAGGCGAACGGTCAGAATTCGGTCTGTTTTCTCGGTGAGGATGAGGTCGGTCACGGTATCTCCTGCGAACATGTTGTTATTTTCCGGGGATCGTCCCCCTGATCGATTGTTTTGTTACTTCCTTTTATAGCGCCTTCGCCTTCCGTCGCATCACTCGTTCGAACGATTTTCTGGTAAACTCTCGCCTCCCGATTTTTCGATGACACGAAATAACGAAACAAGCTGATGAGGCGCCTATGACCACCGTAATCCGCCAGGACGACCTGATTGAGAGTGTAGCGGACGCGCTGCAATTCATTTCCTACTACCATCCCAAGGACTTCATCCAGGGCGTGTATGAGGCCTACCAGAAGGAAGAGTCCCAGGCGGCGAAGGATGCCATGGCCCAGATTCTGATCAACTCGCGGATGTGCGCCCAGGGCCACCGTCCGATTTGTCAGGACACCGGCATCGTTACGGTTTTCGTGAACATCGGTATGGACGTCAAGTTCGAGTGCGACCAGCCGCTGGACGACGTGATCAACGAAGGCGTCCGTCGCGCCTACACCCACCCGGACAACGTGCTGCGGGCATCCGTGCTGGCCGACCCGGATGGCAAGCGCCAGAACACCAAGGACAACACCCCGGCCATCATCCACTACAAGATGGTTCCGGGTGACACTGTTGAGGTTCACGTGGCTGCCAAGGGCGGCGGTTCCGAAGCCAAGTCCAAGTTTGCCATGCTGAACCCATCCGACTCTGTGGTGGACTGGGTGCTGAAGATGGTTCCGCAGATGGGGGCCGGCTGGTGTCCGCCGGGCATGCTGGGTATCGGTATCGGTGGTACTGCCGAGAAGGCGATGGAGCTGGCGAAGGAATCCCTGCTGGATCCGATCGACATCCACGATCTGCAGGCGCGCGGCGCTTCTAACCGCGCCGAAGAGCTTCGTCTCGAGCTGTTCGAGAAAGTGAACGAGTTGGGTATCGGTGCCCAGGGTCTCGGCGGCCTGACCACCGTGCTGGACGTGAAAGTGAAGGATTACCCGACCCACGCCGCCAACAAGCCAGTGGCGATCATCCCGAACTGTGCGGCCACGCGCCATGCGCACTTCACCCTGGATGGCACTGGTCCGGCCCTGCAGACCCCGCCGAGCCTGGACGACTGGCCGGAGATCACCTGGGAAGTGGGTGAGAACGTACGCCGCGTGAACCTGGATACCGTTACTCCGGAAGACGTCAAAGAGTGGCAGCCGGGTGAAACCGTCCTGCTGTCCGGCAAGATGCTGACCGGCCGTGATGCTGCCCACAAGAAGATGGTCGACATGATCGAGAAAGGTGAGGAACTGCCGGTGGATCTCAAAGGCCGCTTCATCTACTACGTTGGGCCTGTTGATCCGGTGCGCGAAGAAGTGGTTGGCCCTGCCGGCCCGACTACCGCCACCCGCATGGACAAGTTTACCGACACCATGCTGGAGAAAACCGGCCTGACCGGCATGATCGGTAAAGCCGAGCGTGGCCAGGTCGCGATTGACGCGATCAAGAAGCACGGCGCGGTGTATCTGATGGCGGTGGGCGGTGCGGCTTACCTGGTGTCCAAGGCTATCAAAGGCGCCAAGGTTGTGGCCTTTGAAGAGCTGGGTATGGAAGCCATCTATGAGTTTGAAGTGGAAGACATGCCGGTGACCGTGGCGGTGGATTCACGGGGCAGCTCCGTGCACCAGACCGGGCCGGTTGAGTGGCATGACAAGATTATTGCTGCCAAGGCGGTTTAAGGGCTGAACATGGGGTGAGAAGAACTCCGGGGTCTGATGAAAGCTTTCATCTGACCCCTTTTTTAGCTTTGGAGTGTGGTTTAAGTTGGGGTCAGAAGAACAAAGTTCTTCAGACCCCTGTGCTCCGGGGTCTGATGAAAGCCTTCATCTGACCCCTTTTTAGTTTTGGGGTTTGGCTTAATTTGGGGTCAGAAGAACGGAGCTCTTCAGACCCCTGTGCCTCATGACTCCTCAGCTGGAACAGCTGATATTCAAATGCTTCCCCCAGTCCGGCGGCAGCGCTGCATACTTCTCAAGCTCCGGCTGCTCATCAAACGGCCGCCTGAGCACCTCCAATAACTCCTCCATCGGCTGATAATCCCCGTTCTGCGCCTCCAGAATCACTTGCTGGGCCAGGTAGTTCCTCAGGATGTACTTCGGGTTCACCTTGCGCATGGCGTATTCCCGCTCGTCGTGGGCGCGGGTTTCTTTTTGCAGGCGTTGTTCGTAGCGTTCGAGCCATTCGTCCGCGACGCTGCGGTCTACAAACAGGTCGCGTACCGGGTCATGGCCCTTGTCATAGAGGTTGGAGAGGCCCCGGAAGAAACGGGTGTAGTCCACGTGCTGTTCGTGGAGCATGCTGAACGTTTCCATGATCAGGCTGAGGTCGGAGTCATCCGGTTCGGCCAGACCAAGCTTGTCACGCATGTTCTGCAGGAAGCGTTCGTTATAGATCACCTCGTAACGCCTCAGTCCCCGGCGGACGCTGTCTTCGTCCATCACCGGCAACAACGCATTGGCCAGGTACTGGCAGTTTACAAAGCCGACCTGGGGCTGGCGGTTGTAGGCGTAGCGGCCCCCCTGGTCAGTATGGTTGCAGATATAGCCGGCGTCGAAGTCGTCGAGGAAGGCGTAGGGCCCGTAGTCGAAGGTATCGCCGATGATCGACATGTTGTCGCTGTTCATCACGCCATGGCAAAAGCCCACGGCCTGCCAGTCGGCAATCAGCCGGGCGGTTCGCTCAACCACTTCCTCGAACCAGCGGGTGTGGCGCTCGTCCTCCGGCAGATCGATCAGGTGTGGGAAGTGCAGGGCGATCACATGTTCGATCAGGGTCTTCACCGCTTCCGGCCCCTCGTGATGGGCGGCGAATTCGAAGTGGCCGAAGCGGATATGGCTCTCGGCCACCCGCATCAGCGCGGCGGCAGTCTCGATGGTTTCCCGGCGAATCGGATCCCCGGCGCTGACCATGAACAGGGCCCGGGTCGTGGGAATGCCCAGGAAATGCATGGCCTCGCTGCACAGGTACTCCCGGATGGTGGAGCGCAATACAGCCCGGCCATCGCCGAACCGTGAGTAGGGCGTGGTGCCGGCGCCCTTGAGGTGCCAGTCCCAGCGTCGGCCATCGGGACCGATGGTTTCCCACAGCAGCAGGCCGCGGCCGTCTCCCAGTTCCGGGTTGTACATGCCGAACTGATGGCCGGTGTACTTCATGGCCACCGGGTCCATGCCTTCCAGTAGCTCCGTGCCGGCCCCGACGCCGGTCCATTCCTCTGCCGAGCTCACATGAAAGCCCATCTGGCGCGCCAGCTCATGGTTGAAGGTAACCATTCTGGCGTTGGTCAGCGGCTTTGGCTGTACCCGGGTGTAAAAGCTGTCCGGAAGCTCCAGGTAGCGATGTTCGATCCGGAAACCTGTGTCATTCATACAATGCGTATACTCTCAGTTGGTACAGATTCTGCTGCTTTCAATTTAAACCGATTCAGGAAACCACCGTGTCTGAAAACGAACTCAACATCACCATTGAGACCCTGATCAGCCAGGAAGGTCTGCCTTCCTCATACGGACACACCGTCGAACAGACCATTCTGCCCCTGGCGCACCGGATTCTCGAACTCCGGCAGCGGCTGGGGCGGCCGGTGCTTATTGGTATCCATGGGGCCCAGGGCACCGGGAAATCAACCCTGACCCTGTTCCTCAAAGAAATCCTGAGCCGCCACTTTGACACGGCCACAGCCAGCTTCTCCATTGATGATATCTACCTTACCAGAGCAGAGCGGCAGAGACTTGCCGGACTCGTGCACCCGTTGTTCATCACCCGCGGTGTGCCGGGCACCCACGATGTGTCCCTGGGCCAGAAGGTGATCGACCAACTGCTCGCCGCAAAACCCGGGGACCGGACCGCAATCCCCGCCTTCGACAAGGCCCGGGATGATCGCGCGCCCCGGGACCGCTGGCCGGTGTTCGAAGGCCCGGCGGAGGTCATTCTGGTGGAGGGCTGGTGCCTGGGGGCTGCGCCGGAACCCGAAGAAGCGCTGGCCCGGCCGGTCAACACGCTGGAAGCCGAGGAGGATCCTCATGCCACCTGGCGCAGCTATGTGAACGAATGCCTTAAAGACAGCTACCGGGCGTTCTTCGACCGGCTTGATTACCTGGTGATGCTCAAGGCGCCATCCATGGAGTGCGTGCTGGAATGGCGCACCTTGCAGGAACACAAGTTGGCCGCACGCCATGCCAATGCACCAGAACAGGGCGGCCGCGACACGAGTGCTCTCTCGTTGCGCATCATGTCCGACGAAGAAGTGGCCCGATTCATCATGTACTACCAGCGCGTAACCGAGCATTGCCTCCGGGAAATGCCGGGCCGGGCCGATGTCCTGATTCCCGTCGGTGCGGACCATTCGCTGGAGGCTCCTCAGTTCAGGGAGCCTCCGGCCTCCAGTTAGCAACCCCAAGCGAGGAAATACCATGCCCAGGCCCCACCTGATTCTGTTCACCGATCTTGATGGCACATTGCTGGACCACGAGGACTATTCCTGGGAGGCCGCCCGGCCCGCTCTGGCCAGGGTAAAAGCGGCGGGAATCCCCCTGATCCTCAACTCCAGCAAGACCGCGGCGGAGATCGCCGTACTCCGGAACGAACTGGGCAATGGCGATCCCTACATTGTCGAAAACGGTGCAGCGGTCGTGATTCCGGCCGGCACTTTTGGCAATTCCTCGGAACAGGTGGTGAATTTTGGCGCATCCCGGGCCGTGGTGTTGTCGGCACTGGGTCGGTTGCGGACCGCCGGTGCACGCTTTCGGGGCTTTGAGGACATGTCGGCGGAGGAGCTGGCGGATGTCACGGGACTGGATGTCACTGCTGCTTCGCGGGCGATGCAACGCCATGGCACCGAGCCTCTGATCTGGGAAGGTACCGAGGAGGAACTACGCCAATTCGAGGCCTCGCTGGCGTCCGACAACCTTCGTTTGGTGCAGGGGGGCCGCTTCTGGCACGCCATGGGCATCTTCGACAAGGCCGATGGGGCCCGTTTCTTGCTGGGTAAATACCAGGAGCGCTATGGCCGCGAACCGGTACTGGCCATTGCACTGGGTGACAGCCCGAACGATCAGGGCATGCTGGAAGCGTCCGATGTCCCGGTGGTTATCCGGGGCGTCAACAGTGGGAACGTCCAGCTACCGTCAGACCGCCGCCCCATACGCTCCCTCAGATCCGGCCCCGAGGGCTGGAATGACTGTGTACTCAATCTGCTGCTTGAGTACGGGTATTAAAAAGGAGAGCCGCCATGGGCGACTTTTACCAGAACGGCATAGTCACCACCCTGCATAACCTTGTCCGCCGGCCGGTCGAGGAGATGGAAGCGGAACTGATGAACTTCCGCAAGGCCCGGCCCATGTCCCTTGTGCTGCCGTCGTTGTATTCGGAGCTGGAGGGGCCGGCGCTGAAAAACATCGTCAGTGAACTGGCGAAGGTGCCTTACCTCGATCAGATCGTCATCGGGCTGGACCGCGCCGATGAAGAGCAATACCGGCATGCGCTCGAGTATTTCTCCGATCTGCCCCAGGAGTTCAAGGTACTTTGGAACGACGGCCCGCGGCTGCGCGCCCTCGACCTCAAACTGCGGGAGCAGAACCTGGCGCCGACCGAGATGGGCAAGGGGCGGAACGTCTGGTACTGCTTTGGCTATGTGCTGGCCTCCGGTGTCAGCAAGTCCGTGGCCCTGCACGACTGTGACATCCTGACCTATTCCCGGGACCTGGTCGCCCGCCTGATTTACCCGGTGGCCAACCCCGCGTTCAACTATATGTTCTGCAAGGGTTACTACGCCCGGGTGGCGGATTCGAAAATGAATGGCCGGGTCAGCCGCCTGCTGGTGACCCCGTTGATCCGGGCCCTGAAGAAAGTCTGTGGCCCCAGCGATTTCCTGGATTACCTGGACAGCTACCGCTACCCGCTGGCCGGCGAGTTCTCGTTCCGCACCGACGTCATCAATGACTTGCGTATTCCCAGTGATTGGGGCCTGGAGATTGGCGTGCTGTCCGAGATGAAGCGCAACTACGCCACCAACCGGCTATGCCAGGTGGACATCGCTGATACCTACGATCACAAGCATCAGGAACTGTCCCCGGAAGATGCCAGTCGGGGTCTGTCCAAGATGAGTGTGGACATTGCCAAGGCCCTGTTCCGGAAACTGGCGACCAACGGCGAAATCTTCTCTAACGAGAAATTCCGAACCATCAAGGCCACTTACTTCCGGATAGCCCTGGATTTCGTAGAGACCTACCAGAACGACGCCGTCATGAACGGCCTGACGTTCGACCGTCACAAGGAAGAGAAGGCGGTGGAGCTGTTCGCCCAAAACGTGATGCGGGCCGGGTCGTACTTCCTGGATAACCCTATGGACACCCCGTTCATCCCGAGCTGGAACCGCGTCACCAGTGCCATTCCGGACATCAAGGAGCAATTGCTGGAAGCGGTGGAGCTGGATAACGAGGAGTACCGGCCATGAGCCAGCCCCTCAAGGCCAAGCTGGTCGGCATGCTGGAGGTGGTATACCCGGAACTGGACTGCGATTTCCTGGCGGAACAGCTGCTGGGCACCATGGAGGTGGCCCCGAATCAGGAGCCGCCACCGGCACACCAGAACAACTGGGACGAGTCGGACATCGTCTTGATCACCTATGCCGATACCGTCCAGCGTGAGGGTGAGAAGCCGCTGCAGACCCTGCATCGGTTCCTGACGGATTGTCTGGCGGAAACCGTTTCGGCGGTCCACATCCTGCCGTTCTTCCCGTACAGCTCCGATGATGGCTTTTCAGTCATGGACTATCTCGCGGTGAACGAGTCCCATGGCTCCTGGAGCGATGTCGAGCAGATTGCCGGCGACTTCAAATTGATGGCGGACCTGGTGATCAACCACATGTCCGCGCGCAGCCGCTGGTTCGAGAACTTCCGAAAGCGGGTCGATCCGGGCAAGGATTATTTCTTTGAGGGAAACCCGAAAGACGATCTGAGTGCCGTGGTACGGCCCAGAACCTCGCCATTGCTGACCCCGGTGCAGACCGAGGATGGCGAGCGGTACGTCTGGTGTACCTTCAGTGAGGACCAGGTGGATTTGAATTTCGCCAATCCCAGGGTGCTGATCGCGTTTGCCGGCATCATCAAACAATACCTCGACCATGGAGTGGTCATATTCAGGCTCGATGCCGTGGCGTTTCTCTGGAAAGAGCCTGGCACGCCCTGCATCCACCTCCAGCAGACCCACGAGCTGATCAAGATCCTGCGCCTGCTGATCGAGCACCATACGCCCGAGGCGGTGGTGATTACGGAAACCAACGTGCCCAACCGGGAGAACCTGACCTATTTCGGGAACGCCAACGAAGCGCACGTGATCTACAACTTCTCCTTGCCGCCACTACTCATCAACACGCTTGTGACGGGGAATTGCCGCCATCTCAAGACCTGGCTCATGAGCATGCCCCCGGCGCAGGTGGGGACCACCTACCTGAACTTTATCGCCTCCCATGACGGTATCGGGATGCGGCCGACGGACGGACTGCTGGAGGACGACGAGAAACAGCGCTTGATCAATACCATGGAGTCGTTCGGCGGCAAGGTGTCGTACCGTCGCACCGCCGATGGCCGTGATCAGCCATACGAGATCAACATTGCCCTGTGGGATGCCCTGAAAGGCACGGCAGAGGGTGGGGCGGACCACTGCCAGCTCCAGCGTTTCCTGTGTGCGCACACCATCATGCTGGCACTGGAGGGGATTCCGGCCTTCTACATCCACAGCCTTCTGGGCACGGAGAACGATTATGCCCGGGTGGAGAACACCGGCCGGCTGAGATCCATCAACCGCGGGCAGTGGCAGCTGGATAAACTGGAGGAAGAACTGGAAAACCCGCTGCGCCACCACAGCAAGGTCTACCACGAACTCAAGCGCCTGATCGGCATCCGCCGCGCCCAGCCAGCCTTCCACCCCAATGCCACCCAGTTCACCCTCCACCTGGGCCTGCAGCTCTTCGGCTTCTGGCGCCAGAGCATGCGCCGTGACCAGTCCGTATTCTGCATACACAACATCAGCAACGAAGTGCAGCAAGTGGCGCTCAGCGACATCAACCTCATCGGCACCGACCAATGGGTAGACCTGATCTCCGGCATGGCCATCGACGACCTCTCCGGCAGCATCACCCTGAAGCCCTACCAAAGCGTCTGGCTCTCCAACAAACCCGGCAGTAACTCAGGGGTCTGATGAACTTGTTCATCTGACCCCAAGTTAGGCCCACCCCCAGACTCGCCGTTAAAATCGGGGTCAGAAGAAAACTTTCTTCAGACCCCAACTTCACCTCACTCCGAAACCCGAATCAGCTGCTTACCGAAGTTCTTCCCTTTTAACATCCCCTTGAACGCCTCCACCGCATTCTCCAGCCCCTCGGCAACAGTCTCCCGATACTTCAACTGCCCACTGGCCACCCGTGAAGCAAGAATGTCGGTAATCTCCTGATGCCGATCCTGCCACTCGGTCACCAGGAAAAACCGATGCTCCGGCACCGGATCCAGGGCCTTGAGCACATGAAACGGCGTTTCCACGTCCGTCATATCCTTGGCGTTGTATGCTGACACATACCCACAGATCGGCACTCGAGCGCCCGGATTAAGCAACGGCGCCACTGCGCGGGTCACCGCACCACCCACATTCTCGAAATAGATATCGATACCATCCGGGCAGGCCGCCTTCAGATCCGCCTCAAGGTTGCCAGCCTTGTAATCGACACAGGCATCAAACCCCAGCTCCTCGACCACAAAGCGGCATTTCTCCGGACCACCGGCCACACCAACCACGCGACAACCCTCGGTCTTGGCCGTCTGGCCAACCACCGTACCAACGGGCCCGGAAGCGGCAGACACAACCACGGTCTCGCCACGTTGCGGTTTACCGACATACATCAGGCCACAATAACCGGTGCGCCCTGGCATACCGGCAACACCCAGATACGCCTGCAGCGGGACGCCCTCCTTCTGCTGAACCCGGTAAACCATCGGCGCATCAGCAGGGAAGGTCACATACTCCTGCCAACCGGAATAGCAGGTAACCAGATCACCCACCTTCATCTTGTCTGAGCGGGATTCAACGATCTGCGCGACACTTTCGCCAACAATCACCTCATCAATCCCGATCGGATCCATATACCCCTTGGCATCATTCATCCGGGGACGCATATAGGGATCCAGCGACAGCCAAAGCACCTTGGCAACTACCTCGCCATCCTCAGGTGGGCGGACCGAGCGCTCCTCCATGACCAGATCACCTTCCTGAATTTCCCCCTCGGGCCGCTTCTTCAACACGATTGCTCGATTCTTGTATTCGCTCACTGGAGTACCACCTATTTAGGTTGCATGATGAAACCAGATTAGAGTGCCGGAGAATAGACGGTGGGTCAATGATCCACATCTTGGGGGCTAATTCGAGGTCAGGATCTGCCTCAGGGGTCTGATGAAAACCTTCATCTGACCCCAAGTTCAGCCCACCCCAAAAGCTTCCGGGTAAAGGCGGGGTCAGAAGAAGGCTTTCTTCAGACCCCAAGGTCTTGCTCAAGGCCCTACTCAGGGGTCTCATGCTCAGGGGTCTGATGAACTTGTTCATCTGACCCCATCTTCACGTCCACCCCCCCAAACCCTGGATTTTCTCCCAAACCGCTGGTACCTTCTCCAACTTCGCGGGCTCCCCCCCATCAAGGATCCGATGGCCAAAACCCGCACCGATTCAACGGACCGAATCAACCCTTCAAGGACTGAAGACATGCCCCAGGCAAGCGGACTGCAGTTCACCGCCCGTGTCGGTGACTTCCCCTCTGATCATTTCGCCGTGGTCGCCTTTGCGCTGACCGAGAGCCTCTCCGAGCTGTTCCAGGGCCGACTGGAACTGGCCAGCACCGATCCCGACGTCTCTGCCGAATCCATGCTGGAACAACCCGTTGACCTGGTGGTCTGGCAGGACGGCCAACCCCTGCGCCGTTTCACCGGCGTGGTCAACGAATTCGCCCGGGGCGACACCGGCCATCGGCGTACCCGTTACGAAGTGTTATTCCAGCCCCCGCTCTGGCGCCTGGGTCTGATGCACAACAGCCGTATCTTCCAGGGCCAGAGCCCGGAGACCATCGTCCGCACCCTGCTGGAAGAGCGGGGCATTGTGGATACGATTTTCGATCTCAAGCGGGGCCCTCAGGAACGGGAATACTGCGTCCAGCACCGGGAAAGCGACCTGGCCTTTATCGAAAGGCTGGCCGCCGAGGAAGGCTGGCATTACCGCTACCAGCACGGCAGTGTGGATGGGGAAGACCAACCGGCCCTGATTTTTGCCGATCACCATGGCGATGCCCCGAAACTGGAGCCGGCACCCTACAACGGCCGGGCCGGGGGCAGTACCCGGCAACCCTGTATTTTCCGCTTCAAATACCAGGAGCGGGTCCGGGCTGGCTCGGTGGCCCTTAAGGACTACACCTTCAAAAATCCCGCCTACGCCCTGCTGCACGAGCAGGCGGACGCCGACCTGAACCACCGGGAAGACTACCAGCACTACGACTACCCGGGTCGCTACAAGGCCGACGCCAGCGGCCAGCCCTTCACCCGGGCCCGCCTGGACGCTCTGAGAAACGATGCGGCCACCGGCCACGGAGAAAGCAACCGACCGGATTTAGCCCCCGGCGCCAAAGTCGCGCTCACCGACCATGACAACGAAGCCCTGAATCGGGAGTGGCTGCTCACCGCCGTTACCCATACCGGCAAACAGCCCCGGGCCCTGGAAGAGGAGGGCGGTCAGGAACCGACCACCTATCACAACTTCTTTAGCGTTGTGCCCGCCGACCGAACCTGGTGCCCGAGCTGCGAACACAAACCCTGCATGGACGGCCCCCAGATCGCCATCGTCACCGGCCCGGAGGGCGAGGAAATCCACTGCGACGAGCACGGTCGGGTCAAGGTCCGGTTTCCGTGGGACCGATACTCGAAAAACAACGAACACAGCAGCGCCTGGTTAAGAGTCAGCCAGGGCTGGGCCGGCGGCCAGTACGGGTTCATGGCGCTGCCCCGCATCGGCCACGAAGTGATCGTCAGCTTCCTGGACGGCGATCCGGACCAACCCATCATCACCGGCCGAACCTACCACGCCACCAATCAGCCACCGTACGAACTACCGGCGCACAAGACCCGCACCACCCTGAGAACCAAGACCCATAAAGGCGAGGGCAGCAATGAGCTGCGCTTCGAGGACGAGGCGGGAGAAGAGCAGGTCTACATTCATGCCCAGAAAAACCTGGACCTGCTCACCGAACACAACCGCACCGAGGTCATCCGGAACGACAGTCACCGAACCGTGGAGGGGCAGAACTTCAGCCATGTGAAAGGCACGGAGCACTGCACCACCAATGGGGAAAAACGGGTGTCCATAGAGGCCGACTGCAGCCAGACCATAACCGGCACTTTCCACCAGAAGACCGGCCACACCATGGCCTCCGAAGCCGGTACCGAAGTCCACCACAAGGCCGGCTCCAAGGTTGTCCTGGATGCAGGAGCGGAACTCACCATCTCCGGCGGCGGCAGCTTCATCAAGCTGGACGCCAGTGGCGTGACCCTGAGCGGTCCGGGGATAAAGATCAATTCCGGCGGTGCGCCGGGAAGGGGTTCCGGCCAGTCTGCGAGCCTCCCGGAGTTGCCCCGGCTGCTTGAGGGTGTTCCACCGGAATCGGTAAGTCCTGCAGCACTGGCGACCATGGATCAGCGCCAGACGCCCGGCCCGGAAAACGTCGTCCACGACGGGTATAAAACGCCGGAAAGAATGTTGATCGTGGACATCATCGGTGGCCAATCGACACCGGAAGAAGTAACCGTTGAAACCGTTTCGGATAAGGGGTCAAAGGAATGACCGATCTTGTGAACTTCACCGATGAGAACCTGGACCACTCCCTGCGCCGGCGAGCTGAGTACGATGACAATGAACCCGGCAATCTGGTTCTGAAGGTCCCCACCCGGGCCGGCGGCCCCCTGACCATTCTGCTGGTGGAGCGGGCCCGTTCCAACATTGAGCAGGAGGAGTATCAGGAAAACACCCTCCTGAGAATCAAGCCCCTGGCCGAGATCCAGAGCAATCTGCCGGTGAAATCCGTCGGCCTGACCTTCCACACCGGACGAAGCGTGGCGCTCCTGAGACCCGGCTACCTCTACGTTTTTCGTGGCGACACGCTGTGGCGGGAACTCGAGATCAATGCCGACGGCATGATGAGTGATGTGGATGTGCAATCGGCGCGCACTGAGTGGGAGGCGAAGCCCTCCGAGAGCTTCCGCGCCCGGCCGGCTGTGGGCGAGTGGCAGCACGACATCCTCGTCCCGGCCATGTTGCAGGGGCAAGCCGTTATCCAGGACGTTCGGGTCGCCTACAGCGAAGTGCAGTGGGATTGGCAGTATGTCCGTCGGCTGGAGCAGGATTCGAAAGCGCTGCGGACCAGGACAACGAACATAGATCATGCCTGGCCAGCGGCCTTTGTCGATGACATCAACTTTGCCCGCGGTTACCCCGCATCGCCGATTAAGCAGGTGGATGGACTTCGGGCAAGGGATCTTGGCATCGAGTTGATGTTGGAGAACCCCAGCGATTTTAAGGAGGGGTTTGAGGGACCTGGTGAGGGTGAGCTTTGCGTAAAACTCGCTGATCGGATAAAGCAAGGCGAGGAGGGATCCAGCGTCGCGATTGATCTCGAATTGAAGTGTGCCCCCGGAGAGGATTTGATTGCTGAACTTCGCGAACAAAAAGGCCTCGTCGGCATAGCTATTCCAGACCCCATTTTCCGTCTCCGCCATTCTCTTGCGCAGCTACACCTGGCCCTGCATTACCTGGATGCCGTGGATATTTCGATCCAGAGCAATCCAATAGTTCATTCTGCGATGCTGATTCGCCAGGCCATTTTCGATCCTCAGCCGGATGGTAGCCCTTCCAATTTGTCTCGTTATGCAAGTGCCATCGACCGACAAAAACTGGATAAGGTGCTTGATACCGAGGAAAAAGACCATGCCATTCGCGTGATAGATGAGCATGTTGAGCGGGCTCGTAACTTTCTGACCGAACCGTCATTCGCTGCTGCCCTGAATGACTACCGGGAATGCGGTGATCACGCCATCTGCGAAGCCTATCTGCTTGCGGCCGATCTGATAAATGTACTTCAACAGATCCCGGGCGTTGTAAAGGCTCAAGGCAAGTCCTGTGACGAGAGCATATATGCCACCCTGAAAAACTGGATAACCGATGAACGGTTCCTTGAAGCTTGGGCGCCTCAGGAGCGAGCTGGTGCTGGGGATGAGTCAGGGCCCGGAAAAATGTCGCCATACCAGTCGCTTGCAGAATTAGCACAGAGTCAGACGGAAATCGATGAGGCCTTGCTGGATCGGCTTAATCTGCAATCCCTTGTGTACCTCGAAAAACAGATTAGCGAGAGGGATTCGGGCGATAGCACACTGAAAGATCTCTCCAATGCCGGCAAAGTCGGAGGGCTTATTTCTGGCTCACTAAGCGAATGGAGTGCCGCTGTTCTGACTGTGTCCAGGCGCCTGATCGAACAGGGGGCCGTTGAGCAGATTGAACTACAGCGCGTGATGCAGGCGGCTGCATCCAATATGGTGCTCGCGGACCCTGATCTCGCCGGTATCCGGGTTATGGACAGGGCACGTGCTGTCAGCGAGGGCACGATCCTCGGAGTGCAGGGTAACGGGCTGAATCGCGGGCTGACGGAGTTTGATCGCACCGAGGGGGTGCTGACTCGGAAGAACGATTATCTGTATGCAGACCTGCTTGATGAGTCCGGGCAGGTGACGGCTTCAACGAGCCCCGCGCGTGCAGCGAGTGAATTTGAGGACACGATCAACAAAGTGGCTGCCGGTACTATGGTTTTCTACGTTGCCGAGGGCCACGAAGAAGCGAAAAAGCTGAGTTTGGTGAAAGTGGACTTCGCAAAGCGAGTGGGTCGAGTGGTTGATGGTCCAGTCGTTTCTCGTGGGTTAGTGGCTTTGGCGGCGTTTAATTTGTTTGTTGAGGCTCAGATGGTTTGGAAGGCCCGGAACTCAAACCCGGAGTACGTTTTGCTCGGGATGGCAAAACCATTCGCCGGATCATTATCTGAGCTGATTGCAGCATCCCTTAAAATGAGCCAGGTGCTGGGGGCTCCGGATGCTGATTTGAAGGGCTCTACCCGATTTTATCGAATCGCTACGAGGCCGTTATTCGACGTAAAAAATTGGTTCTTCATTGGTAACAGACTTACGCGTGTTAGGGCGCAGACTTTGGTTCGTACCGTCGGGCTGGCAAGTTTCGTCGCGGGAGCAGTGGGCATTGTATTGAGCGGCTGGGAGATGCGTATTTGTCTCTCCAATAAAGATTTTGATTCCGCTGCAGGACACGCGATCGCCTTGGTTGGAGGTCTGGTTTTTGTTTCGTCTCCTCTTATGGCGACGTTATTGGCCATTCCCGGTTGGGGATGGGCGATTCTCGGTATGGGCATGATTGTCGGCGGAAATTTATACGCAGGACAAGTTGCGGACGAGGAGTTTACGAAGTTGCTCAAGCGAGGTCCCTTGGGCACATATCCAAGCGATACGGCGGGGGATGAAAGCGGTGAGGCTTTCTACAGTCAACTACTTTCATTGCTTTCACCAATTTACGTAACAGCCCAGAAATACCGTGACATCACTCCGGATCCAGAGCTCTCTCATCCTGAATATTTACCTGATGGGGATGATTATGTCATTACAGTCCGGTTTCCACTTATTGGCCGACTGAGACTAAACCATGAGCCACGTGCAAACCTTCCGGCTAACCCCTTAAATGTGGTTGTACAAGAGGTAGCCTACTCTTCATCCAGTACAGATATTCCTGTCACTGGCGTTTTCGAATCAGTTACCAATTTACGGCTCCTTAAGGCGACGCCACTCACGAAAATTACGGCAAGACGGTCTCTGCCCGATCAATCCGCTGTACGGTTTTTGGTCAAGCGCGAGTTTCAGGATTGCGATTACAAGAGCCTATTCTACGAAGAATCGGTTACAACTCGAGTAAGAGTTGGACTGCAGGCCACGATCAATACAGAGATTGGGCCGCTGGTTTTCCCTGCCCCGGTTTTTGAGAATTACGAACCGTTTGATGTGTCGCGTCACAGTAGCCCGCCTCCCAAAGCCCGTAAAATATTTGATCCATACGGCCAACCGGATTCGCCGTATTGGTATTTCACTGAGGTAGCCACATGAATCAAGGACAAGGAATGTTAAAACCCGCGAATACCGCCTATAGAGGGATTAATGCAGAGCCGTTGCCCGATAGCCCGGTAAAAAGACAACGGATTGGTGAAGAATTACAGCCTTTTGGCGAATACGCGGGAGTAATTCCCTATTTGCAGACGATAGAGGATGTTGAGGCCGTTCAAGGGCATGAGAAAGATGATCCTGATTTTATCGATCAAGACTGGTGGTGGGATCACCAACGAATTCGGTTTTTGAACGGAAAGTTGGGCCTCAAGGCGTTGATTCTGGTAATCCCTTTAGTGTGGGTGCTCTTCCTATGGCTAAGCGGAATTGCATTGATTGTTTGGGGAGCAGCGGAGCTTGTCAGCCAGCCGAATTTCACCTCTGCAGGAGCTGCAATTGTTCTGGTAGTGGGTTTCCTGCTATCACTCGGGTGGTTTGTTTTTGCCATATGGGTAACGCCAATGACGACAAACTGGATCATGAGCACTGGAATCGGCTTTTTTCTGAAGCCCTTCGAAAAACAGCTTGAGGAGAAGTTCGATAAGTCCCTTGAAGATGGCTGCAGTGAATTCAATCGGGTTACCGGCCAGGTCCGTTTTGCGTTGGGGCGGAAACGTTTCTTTGAAGCGCCATTTGTGGAGTTTGACGCCTATGTCGAGCGAGTTGTTCAACAAGGAGGTATTTTTTACCGGTTAATGTTCGTCCACCGATACACTCAGAAAACCTTTAACCAGACTTGGCTCAGCGGTATTGAAGCTTCTAAAACCGAAGTCCTCGCCCTCTGGGACATGCTCCAGCGCTACATGGATGTAACCCAGCCCCTGCCGGATGTACCCCGCCTGGAACCGTTTCGCCATCTGGATCCGGTGACCCGGGAGCACGATGAAAAGACCGGGCGCAATCCGCGCTACTGGCGCGATCTGGATATTGAAGCCTGGAAGCACGGGGGAGGGGTAGAGCTGTTGAATAGGCTGCGGAGCTATCCCTGGGGGAGCCGGGTGTGCAAGCTGACGCCGCAGCTGGGTAAGGTTTCATTGCAGGAGTATCGGGAGATTCGGCCGGAGGGGGCTTGGCCGATTTGATAGGTCTGAGGGCTAGCATGAAGTTGGGGTCAGAAGAAGGCTTTCTTCTGACCCCGGAGTTTGGAGGCTTTGGCTTGGGTTTTGGTGCTTGGTCTGAAAATGGGGTCAGAAGAAGGCTTTCTTCAGACCCCTGGGGGAAGGCGTCAAAATGCAACGGGCGTTGCAAAACGCAACATTCGTGGTAGTCTGGTCAATATACGTATAACACGGGAGGCCGTCATGACCACCGCTATTCGCCTTGATGACAATCTGGTTCGCCATGCCGCTGCGGAAGGGCAGGTTCATCGGCGTTCCACGCCTAAGCAGATCGAGTATTGGGCCGAGATTGGTCGCGCAGTTGCCGGGGAGGTGAGTGCGGAGGATCTGATTGCCATTTTGCAGGGTATCCGGAAGGTGTCGGTTGAGCCTGTGACGGCGGAACCGGTGAGCAGTGATGAGCTGTGGGCAGAGGTGGATCAGGCGCGGGAAAGCGGCGAACTCGGCCGGTCTATTGCCCGTGGGCGTACGGTCTACCAGTCTTCTCCGGAAAAGCCGGGTTATCTCGAGGCCATTCATCCGGACGGTAGCCGGGAAGTTGGCCAGTTCCGCAATGGACGCTTTGAAGCACTGAGTGACCGTGACGACGCAGCCTGAGCTCTGGTTGCTGGTAGGTGGCAATGGCGCCGGCAAATCGACTTTCTATGAGCGTTTTCTGGCCCGTCGAAATATTCCGTTCGTCAACGCCGACAAGATCGCTCGTACGTTGTGGCCGGATTATCCGGAGAAGCACAGTTACGAAGCGGCCTTGATTGCAGAAAAGGAGCGGTTCCGGCTGCTGGAGGAGCGCCAGAGTTTCTGTTTTGAAACGGTGTTTTCCCATCCTTCCAAAGTGGATTTTGTTGGTGCCGCCAAGGCCCATGGTTATCGGATCAGGATGTTTTATTTCCACCTGGAGCTGTCTGATCTGAACAAGGCCCGGGTTGTGTCGAGGGTTCGTTCGGGCGGTCACAGTGTGCCTGAAAAGAAAATAGAATCGAGAATTCCCAGAACGCTCTCTAACCTTCGTCAATGCGCAGGCCTCGTTGATGAGCTTTTCCTTGTTGATAATTCCAGTGCGGACGATCCATTTTTGCGCATCGCCGCCCTGGTGGACGGTGAGTGGCGAACCTTCCACTCACCCTTGCCGGAATGGGCCCGGAGCCTGATTGACTCTTGATGCTTTGAGAGCTGGTTCACATATCTGACGATGCATTCGGTCGGCTGGACCAACGCTTGAGAACATGACACTCCCTTATTATTTGCCGGGTTTCGAAACGCCCTGATAACGCAAATAATAAAGAGGTTTCCGTTATGTTCTCCAGAAAGGCGCTGGTGGCGGCCGTGTTTGTCGGATTGACCGGTTGTGGTGGCTCAGACTCCGGCTCGACCCAATCTCCGGACTCAGCCCAAACCCCGGGCTCAGTCGTCCCTGAATCCAAACCTCCAGCACAGGTGGGCGACAATAAACCGCTTCCCGAAGCCGAAGGTGAAATAAAGGTTCTTTCAAACCGTTCGGATCTCATCAGTGGTGGTGATGCGCTGGTAGAAATTGTTGCTGATAATATTCAGGAAGCGCGCATTCTGCTCAATGACGAGGATGTCACCGGCCAGTTCCAGCTAGTGGAGCCCAATACGATCCGCGGGCTCGTTTCCGGGTTGGGGCTTGGTAGCAACACCCTGGCCGCTCTGCTCGATAACAGAAACAGCAAGCTGACAGCGAGTATTACCAACCACCCTGCAGGTGGTCCGGTCTTTTCAGGCCCTCAGGTTCAGCCATGGCGTTGCACTAACCCGGAAGCCCTGGATGATCAGTGCAACCAGGAACCGGAATATCGCTTCAAGTATGTGCCCGCAGACAAACTGACCAGACTGTTTACTGAGTTTGATCCCTCCTCTCCAGGCCTGCCGGAAGCCTTTCTGCCCTACGATCCCGAAAATCCCCCACCCGAGGATGACATTGCCGAGATCACCACAGATGAAGGGGTGACCATGCCTTTTATCGTCCGTGTCGAAACCGGAGTTTTGAACCGGGACCGGTACCAGGTCATGTCGCTCTTCCAGCCCGGAGAGAATTGGAGCGCACTTAGCCCCCAGGACCAGTGGAATGGCAAAGTCCTTATCCATCATGGCGGTAATGTCGGTGTCAGCTATGGTATGGGGCGGCCACCCAATGGGGATATTTCAGGCCTGACGAACGGAAATGAACTTCTGCTGGGTGACAGCATTTCTGTTGCCCTGGCCCGGGGCTTCATCACACTGTCAACGGCCCAGGCGAACCTGGGGCACAATGTGAATCTGGTGACCGCGGCCGAGTCTCTGATGATGGCCAAGGAGCATATCATCGAACAATACGGACCCATCCGGTACACCATCGGCACCGGGTGTTCCGGTGGTGCGATTGCCCAGCAGCATGTCGCCAACGCCTATCCGGGCATTTATCAGGGGTTGATCGTTCAATGTTCCTATCCCGACGTCTGGACAACCGCAACGCAGTTCGCGGATTACAACCTGATAAGCAATTACCTGGGGCTCCAGATGCCGGAGAGCCAGGAGGAGATGCCGGGGTTCTTTGAGGGCCTGCTGACTAATGGCCTCTTGCCGACACAATGGCCTTTCATCTATGGGCACTTGCCGATTAATCCGGTTGTTTCCGATATGGCGTTCTTCCCGGCGGCCTATCCGGATCAGGAAAACTGCCCCGGCCTTCAAGACGGCGTAGCGGTTTACCATCCGGAAGAGCGGCCTGAAGGTCTGCGCTGCGGCCTCATTGACTATATGGTGAACCAGTTTGGCAAGCGACCGCCTGAAGTCTGGTCGGTGAACGAGCAGATACTGGGTAAGGGCTTTGCCGGCATCCCGCTGGATAACGAAGGTGTCCAGTATGGGTTGAGAGCACTGCAGGAAGGCTTGATCACCGGGGCGCAGTTCCTGGATTTGAATCGCGAGATTGGCGGCTTTGATGTCGATATCAACTACCAATCCGAGCGTACAAGGGGTGATATCGAGGCTATCGAGAACGCCTATCGCACCGGTGCCATCAATACCGCTGAAAATCTTTCTGGCGTGCCCATGATTGATTTGAGGGGGCCAGACCCTGGCTTTGCCCATGATGCCTTTCACTCCTGGCAGACCCGGGCGCGGATAGAAGAGGTGCAGGGGCATTCACTGAATCATGTGATCTGGTACGGAGCGTTTCCGATTGCCGGCGATACCGTGTTTACCACCGAAGCGCTACTGACCATGGATCAGTGGCTCGCGGGAATCGAATCCGATGAACGGGGAGATACGCTCCAGAACAAGCTGATTCGGAATCGGCCGGCATTTGCCCGGGATCGTTGTCTCTCCCTGTCCGGAGCGACTGCCGAATGGGGCGTGATCCTGCCGCTGACCGGGGGACTCCTATACCCCGACCCCGTTATTCCCGGCGTGGACTATGCGCTGGAGCCAAGATTACCGGCAGTCACAGGTGAAATTCTGGACGTCGCGACGGGCCAGGTCTGCGGACTCGATCTGGGGGCGCTGGGGCTTCCTTCTGTTGTGGCCGATCCCTTGTCCCCAATCACGGATGAGGTTGTGAAGGCCCAGGAACTTGTTGTCCAGACGCGCTTCGGTATGCCAAGAACTGTTGCTGGCGATGATATCCGGACACTCAACAATAAATGCGCGCTGAAGCCGGTCGATCCGAAGGATTATCCTGCAAATATTCTGCAAGGCATTTATACGCCCGAGAACTTTGCCCAGCGGGTGGCGGAAATTTTCCCGAACGGCGTGTGCGATTACAGCAAGCCGCCTGTGGGTCAGTCACCAACTGTCACCTGGCTGAAGTACGGGAATGATCAAGAGGTGGAGTATGGAGGCGAGCCTTTGCCGGCAAATGATGAGTGGGTGGAAGGCTGGGCATCGCCGGCTTTTGACGTGAATCTATCCTCCAATCAGTAGAGCCTTCATCGGGGAGCGGGCGCTTGTCCGTTCCCCGCAGCTGTCTCCACGGTGTGCAATTCCGGCCAGGCGCCGGGAACGACAAAATACCGGGAGCGCTCAACCCAGCATTCCCGTCCCGGATGCCATTCCATTCCCGCAAAAAGTGTTGGAATCCTCCGTTTCTCAACCTCGTGTATGGCTGCCCGGGCAGCCTCAGCATCGGGTTGTTCAATCTGGCTCCAGGGACCGATCCAGTGTGGTTTTCTCAGGGGTACCGATTGTTCAAGTTCTGTTAACTCGACATCATTGGCATACCGCCAATGTCCGCGCAGGTGATTTCGGGGCACGTAATCCGGGGGGGCCACGGTTTCCCCGATAGTGGGATAGAACAGATAGCCCGGCATGAAGATCCGTGAGGTGAGGGGGCCGCTGATACCGAGTTGTTCCAGGAGGACCTGTGTTTCCGGTTGGTGGGTGCGACGGCTCTGGTGATGGATGAGGTTGTCGGTCTTGAGGTCCAGACGGTCACGGGCATTGGGACCGTACCAGAGCGTCTGCTGACCTGGCCGAGGTACCCCGAGGTAGTATTTCACGGCGATTTCATGGTGTTCAATCCGGTCTTCGGTCCGGTTATGTACCACAAAATCAAGCTCGCCGATGGTGCGCCCGTTTGACTGTATCTGCTGGTTCTTCAGAAGAATTTCCCAACCGAGCAGTTCCTCCAATAAAACCTGATACAGTCGCTCAAAATAGAATCCCAGCCGGCGTTGCGGTGGTTCCCGGAGTAATGCCGGTGCTATGCCGGGCTCACGGTCCCATGCCTTGAGCGTTTCCAGGTGGTTTGGAGGCAGATAGCGGGCGGGTTCAAACGAAAGTGGCGAACTCAGGAGTTGAGGGGTGTGACACAGCCACGCCAGGTGCCTGACGGCGGGAGTTTGAAGGGCGCAGGGAATATCGCCGGTTGTGATGTCGTCCATGGGCCAAGGATACCGTAAACTATGTCTAAGCGGTAAGATGACCCCGATTGCACAAGGAGCGCGTATGCAATACCTCCACACCATGATCCGGGTGAGTGACCTGGACGAGACTCTGCATTTCTTCTGCGACCTGCTGGGCATGGTCGAGATCAACCGGAAGAGCAGTGAGAAGGGCCGGTTCACCCTGGTGTTTCTGGCGGCACCTGAAGACGAGGCGCGGGCCCGGGAAGACCGTGCGCCGATGATCGAGCTGACCTACAACTGGGATCCGGAGGAATACACCGGCGGCCGCAATTTTGGTCACCTGGCCTACCGCGTGGATGACATTTACGCCCTGTGCGAGAAGCTTCAGGCCAACGGCGTAACCATTAACCGTCCGCCCCGGGATGGCTATATGGCGTTTATCCGGACCCCCGACAACATCTCCATCGAGCTGCTCCAGAAAGGGGAGGCATTGCCTCCGAAAGAGCCCTGGGCAAGCATGGAGAACACGGGTACCTGGTAAGAACTGCCCCGAACCGACCACGGAAAGGCATCAGGATGATGCCGACACAACAGGGAGAAGTTGAATGGAAGACTGGCAAGGATGCCTTGATCCCCAGTGCCAGACCGCATTGCTGCGGGCCCGGGACAACGTCAGCGGGCGAGGTGGCGCAGCCATCACCGTTGAAGATTTCCTGCTTGCGCTACTGGACACCGATCCGTCGATCATACGGTACCTGCGTGGCTGCGGCGTTGATCTGGACGAACTGGTTCGCACCATCCAGTGTGAGCAGCCGATCGTCACTGAAGTGGGCGGGGAGGGGCTGCTGTCCTCCCAGCTGATCTACTGGCTGGCAAGCGCCCGCGAGGCCTTCACCGTACCCTGGCTGGATTGGCCCCACCTGCTGGATACCCTGGCAAGGCGTGCGGAGCGACTCGAGGGCAAAGCCTACGTGGCTCTTCTGGAGCAGGTTCCGAGGTGGCCCGAGCCGGCGGAGCCGGCGCCCCCGGAGGATTTGACCCCGGATGCCCATGCACCGATTGCCATCGCCGACCCGGAGTGGATTGAGTTAGCCGACGATGTCGCGGTGACCGTGGCAGCTTGTTGCCGGGCTCTCGTCTGGGTACGTGGCCCCCGGGGATCAGGCAAATCCAGCTGGCTGCAGTACCTGCTACCTGTGCTCGAGCGGGACTGCGTCGAGATCGATCTCCGCCGGGAAGCAGAACTGATGGCCAGTGATCTTCCCGTCATACCGGTGCGCGAAGCGGATAATGAGGCAGACTGTTCCCGAAGCTGGCCATTGCTGGTGCTCGACAATGTGTCGCCGGCTGATCTTCTGGCGTTGATGGACGCGCCGGGAGCGTTGGCGTCGGAACTGCTTACGAGCTGGTCCGGCCCCGTGTTGCTGCTGGGCCCGCAAGGACCGGATGATGCGTCGGCGGCTCAGGCTCTGCAGCACCGGCTGGGGCGCCGCCTCGATGTCCTGGATATGCCGCCGGCCAGTCAAACACAGCGAAAAGCCATCCTGACTGCCCACCAGTCCGCTATCGAAAGGCAATGGAATATTCAGTTACCACATTCGGTCATAGGTTATGTCGTGTCCAGCCGAAGCCGTTGCGTGAGTACGCCCGGCGGCATGCTCGAGTGGGTCGGGCGCGCTGCGGCACGCTTGAGCCTGTTTGCGGGAAGAGGGCCGGTGGAAGCAGCGGCGCTGGCCGGGCAGGCGGATACCCTGAGGCGGCAGGGACTGGTTGCCATGGCGCGGCAGGAGGCCGTTGAGGAGTTTGAGCAGTCTCTTGACGACATTGAGCTCCGGCGAGCTGCCGCGGAAGTTGCCTGGCGCGAACGCAAGGCCGCCGGCAACCTGCGCCGACTTTCTGTCGAGGATTTGCGACGTGAACTGGAACAGTGGGTTGCAGCGGGCCCCGGCCCGGTTCACTATGTGCTGCATTGTGACCAACAGCATGGAGATTCCGCGAGTGCAGGATCTGGAAATCTACATTCGTGACCTGGCACCGAACCAGGTGTCACAGTGGCTTGAGGCCAACGTTGACAACCTCGCCCTGGACGACACCGATGTGTCCGCGGTTATCAAGGGTACTGCCTCCTACGAGGGGGTCTCAGTGCGTATTACGCTGTACCCGGGAGCCTTTGGCAAGCGCTTCACATCGCTGGTGCTCGAAGGGGAAGAGCTGCCCTGGGGTAGCGACCTGGATTGCGCACGAAGTGCCTGGAGGGCAATGGATACCGAGATCCGCTGCAGTCCGGGTGACTGGCAGGAAGGTGAGCCGGTCGAGGATGAGAAGTGGTGGCGCCTGGACAGTCGCGGTGAACAGAAGGTGGTCTGGAATTGAAAAAGGCAGCCGCGAAGGCTGCCTTTTTCGTTGTCTTCAGGGGGGCGGATCAGTCGCTCAGGATTGAGACGTTGTCGGCCTGAAGACCCTTGTCAGCTTCAACGACGTTGAAGCGAACCAGCTGGCCCTGGCGCAGGACCCGGCGGCCGCGACCACGGATGGCACGGAAGTGCACGAATACTTCGTCGCCGCTGTCACGGACGATAAAGCCGAACCCTTTCTTGACGTTGAACCACTTCACGGTCCCTTCTTCATCGCCTTCCGGGGTGCTGTCATCGAAATCGCCCTCGTCCTCGTCATTATTACGCTGGGGACGGGAAGGTGCGCGACGGGCATTGCTCTGTGCGGTCTGTTGCTTGGCAGAGAGTGTTACGGCCAGGAAGCCGGCAATGCCGAACAGGACCAGGGTGATGATGTAGGCAGCAATGCCCCGGTTGCTTCCGAGAGCTTCAATCACTTCGCCGGCAGCAATCAGGCGCAGCGGCTCAGGGGTGGCGGTCAGAATAAAGGCCAGGATCAATGGTGCGGGAATCGCGATCAGAACAGCGACAAGGATCGCTTTGGCTGGATTACGCATTGAAGGTAACTTCTCCATTTTTGTAACGCTAACGATAAAGAACCGGATATCAGGTAAACTCACGCATCCGGCCGGTGAAAACCGCCAGATCCTGAAAATAAGGGGAGGCTGGCGGAGAAAAGCGGCATATTACCAGATAATCCCGAGCGCTGACCAAACCGATGACACAGAAAGACCTCGAAGCCCGACTCGACGAACTCGAAATGCGGATCGCCTTTCAGGATGAAGTGATCAACACCCTGAGTGAGCAGGTGGCCAAGCAGGAAATGGATATCCGGGAGCTGTGGGAGGCGAAGCGATTACTGCACAAGCAGCTGAAGGATGTGTCGCCGTCGAATATCAAGCCGGAGGACCAGGAGGCGCCGCCTCCGCATTATTGAGCGGCCAGGTCGGGGGCAGGCCCGAAGATGGGGTCTAACTCGGGGGGCTGATGAAGACTTTCATCTGACCCCGGTTTCAACTTGACTCGGGGTCAGATGAACGAGTTCATCAGACCCCTGGGGTACTTCAGACCCCTGGGGTAAAAGCTTTCTTCTGACCCCTCTTTCACGCCAGCAATTCCACCAGAATCTGCTCATAAATCTCCGACAGCGTATCCAGATCCTCCGCCTTCACACACTCATCCACCTTGTGAATGGTCGCGTTGATGGGGCCGAGTTCCACGACCTGGGCGCCGGTGGGGGCGATAAAGCGGCCGTCGGAGGTGCCACCGGAGGTGGAGAGTTCGGTTTCGCGACCGGTTACGGTACGGATGGCGTCCTGGCTGGCGGATACAAGCGCACCGCGGTCAGTCAGGAAGGGGCGGCCGCTGAGGTGCCATTGCAGGTCGTACTTCAGCTTGTGGCGGTCCAGGATGGCAACTACGCGCTCTTCCAGGCTTTCCGCCGTGTTCTCGGTGCAGTAGCGGAAGTTGAAATGCACCAGGCACTCGCCGGGGATGATGTTGCTGCCGGTTCCCGCCTCGATCCTGGTGATCTGGAAGGTGGTGGGCGGGAAAAAGTCGTTGCCGTTGTCCCAGAACTCGTTGGCCAGGGCGTCCAGTGCCGGCGCCACGGAATGCACCGGGTTCTCAGCCAGGTGCGGGTAGGCGACATGGCCCTGGATACCGTGCACGGTCAGGTAGCCGTGCAGCGAACCGCGGCGGCCGTTCTTGATCACATCACCGACCTGGTGGGTACTGGATGGCTCACCGATCAGGCACCAGTCGATCTTCTCGTTGCGGGCTTCCAGGGTTTCCACAACTTTGACGGTACCCTCTTTCGCCGGGCCTTCCTCATCGCTGGTAATCAGTAATGCGATGGAGCCACGGTGTTCGGGATGTGCCTTCACAAAACGTTCACAGGCAGTGATGAAGGCCGCCAGACTGCCTTTCATATCCGCCGCGCCGCGGCCGTAGAGGTAGCCCTCATTAATCACCGGATCGAACGGCGGATGCGCCCAGTTTTTCTCCGGGCCGGTCGGGACCACATCGGTGTGACCCGCAAAAGCCAGTACCGGGCCCTCAGAGCCCTTGCGAGCCCAAAGGTTGTCGGTGTCCCCGAAGCGCAGGTTCTCACCATCAAATCCCAGCGGCGCCAGTCGGGACATCATCAGCTCCTGGCAGCCGGCGTCATCCGGGGTGACCGATTGCCGGCGAATCAGATCCATGGCGAGTTCCAGGGTGGGCGATGTGCTCATTGCTTGACCTTGTCTGGTGTAAGTGGGGCAGGTTCAAAGTCGGAGTCTGAAGAAAGCCTTCTTCTGACCCCATTCTCAGCTTTAACTTGGGGTCAGATGAACAAGTTCATCAGACCCCTGGGGTGATCAGCCCCCTGAGATAGGCCAGACCCCGGTTCGGCTGATCAGTTATTCGCGTGCAGCTCTTCGTTCAGCTCAATCGCGGTCTTGTTGGTCTTGCACTCGACCGCGCCGGTCTGGCTGTTGCGGCGGAACAGGAGGTCCGGTTTACCGGCCAGGTCGCGGGCCTTGATCACTTCCACCAGTTCGTTGCTGTCGTCCAGCAGGGCGACTTTGGTGCCGGAGGTGATGTACAGGCCGGCTTCCACGGTGCAGCGATCGCCCAGGGGGATGCCGATGCCGGCGTTGGCGCCGAGCAGGCAGTTCTCGCCCACGGAGATGATGATGTTGCCGCCGCCGGAGAGGGTGCCCATGGTGGAGCAGCCGCCGCCGAGGTCGGAGCCCTTGCCGATCATCACGCCCGCGGAGATCCGGCCCTCAATCATGGAGGTGCCTTCAGTGCCGGCGTTGAAGTTGATGAAGCCTTCATGCATCACGGTGGTGCCTTCGCCCACATAGGCGCCGAGGCGCACGCGGGCGGTATCGGCGATACGGACGCCCTTGGGTACCACGTAGTCGGTCATCTGCGGGAACTTGTCGACGGACTTCACTTCCAGGGTCCGGCCTTCAATACGAGCCTGGAGCTGGCGGTCGGCCAGTTCGTTCAGGTCGATGGCGCCTTCGTTGGTCCACGCCAGGTTCGGCAGCAGGCCGAAGATACCGTCCAGCTTGACACCATGAGGCTTGACCAGGCGGTGGGAGATCAGGTGCAGCTTGAGGTACACCTCCGGGGTGCTGGAGGCGGTATCGTCGCTGGCAAGCACGGTGACCACGACCGGGCGCTCACTCTTGGCTGCTTTCTCGGCCAGCGTGGCCTGGTCGGTCTCGCCAACCTGGCGGAGGGCGTTCGCGAACTGGAGCAGCTGTTCAGCGTTGGCCTCGATGGCCTGATTGCCGCCCTGGTAATCGAGCGCGCCTTCAACCACGTCGATCAGCGCCTTGTCGGGGGTCATGATCGGCTGCTGGTAGTAAACCTCCAGCCACTCGCCCTGGTTGTTCTGGGTGCCGATGCCGATACCGAATGCAAAACTCATCTGGTGGTTGCTCCTGTCTTTAAATTTGAACATGGGGTCTGAAGAACGCTTTCTTCTGACCCCTTTTTTGAAATCTCAACTCGGGGCTGGGGCTGAAAACGGGGTCAGATGAAGGCTTTCATCTGACCCCACCTTCACCTTCACCAAAATTAGCCAATCCCCTTTTCAGCCCATTCGTCGGCCTTGAAACCGACAAAAACGTCGCCGTCATGCTCCACCACCGGCCGCTTAATGATGGACGGGTTTTCGAGCATGATGTCGTGGGCGGATTGGGCGCTAATGGTATCACGAACCTCGTCGGGAAGTTTGCGCCAGGTGGTGCCGCGGCGGTTGAGCAGGGGCTCCCAGCCGATCGCCTGTTCCCATTCGCTGAGTTTCTCGCTGCTCAGGCCGTCCTTTTTGAAGTCGTGAAAGTCGTAGGAGATGCCCTGGTCGTCGAGCCACTTGCGGGCTTTCTTGACGGTGTCGCAGTTTTTGATGCCGTAGAGTTTCATGGTTTATCCATTCGCCTTCACAAACTCAACAATCCGCCTCGCTGCCTCCACACACTCCTCCAGCGGCGCCACCAGCGCCATGCGCACGCGGTTTTCGCCGGGGTTGTGGCGATCCACGGTGCGGGAAAGGTAGCGGCCGGGGAGTACGTGGACGTTCTGCTGGGCGGACAGCTCCCGGGCGAAGGTTTCGTCGTCCATCGGGGTTTCCGGCCAGAGGTAGAAGCCGGCATCGGGGAAGTCGACGTTCATCACTTCCCGCAGGATGGGCACCACGGCCTCGAATTTGGCCCGGTAGGCGGCGCGGTTTTCGCGCACGTGGTCTTCATCGTTCCAGGCGGCGATGCTGGCCAACTGGTTGTGAATGGGCATGGCGCAGCCGTGGTAGGTGCGGTATTTCAGGTAGCCCTTCAGCACGTCCGCATCCCCGGCCACGAAGCCGGAGCGCAGGCCTGGCAGGTTGCTGCGCTTGGACAGGCTGTGGAACACGATGCAACGCTTGAAGTCATGCCGGCCCAGTGCCGCGCAGGTTTGCAGCAGGCCCTCGGGCGGGTTGCCTTCATCCGGGTAGAGTTCCGAGTAACACTCATCGGAGGCGATGATGAAATCGTGCTGGTCGGCAAGTTCGATCACTTTGGCCAGAGTGTCCCTGGGAATCACGGCACCGCTGGGGTTGCCGGGGGAGCACAGGAACAGCAGCTGGCAATCTTCCCAGACGCTCTCCGGTACCGCGTCAAAATCCGGAATAAACCCGTTTTCCCCGTCGCAGGGCAGATACACCGGATCCGCGCCGGCGAGGAAGGCCGCGCCTTCATAGATCTGGTAGAACGGGTTCGGGCTCACCACCTTGGCCGGCTTGCGGGTATCGATGACGGCCTGGACCAGGGCGAAGATCGCTTCACGGGTGCCGTTTACCGGCACCACATTGGCCGTCGGATCCAGAGAGCCCGCGGAGAGCTTGAAGCGCCGGGTGGCCCAGTCGGCGATGGCCTGCCTCAGTTCATCCGTGCCCTTGGTGGTGGGGTAGTTCGCCAGTTTGTCCAGGTTGTCGGCGATCACCTGTTTCACGAACTCCGGAGAAGGGTGCTTGGGCTCACCAATCCCCAGGGAAATTGGCGCCAGATGCTCGGGCACGCTGATGCCGGCCTTCAGCTTGGCCAGCTTTTCAAAAGGATAGGGGTGTAATCGGTCAAGATTCTGGTTCATTGAATATCGTCCAGCATTTTACAGAGGGCATCCTGAAGGGCCTGGCATTTCGTGGGATCGCTGAGCGGGCCGCCGTGCTCGTCGGTAACAAAGAACACGTCCTCAACCCGTTCGCCCAGGGTGGCGATCTTGGCGTTGCTGAGGCGGACCCGGTGTTCCAGTAGCACCTGACCAATGCGGGCCAGGAGGCCCGGGCGGTCCGGGGTGATCACTTCCATCACCGTGCGCTGGTTGACCGTGTCATTGGAGAAAGTCACCTCGGTGGGGAAGGCGAAGTGCTTCAGCTGCCGCGGCGTGCGCCGATGGATGATGTCCGGATAGTCCTCGGGATCGTCCAGCTCCTCGATCAGGCGCTTGCGCACCCGCTCCTTGCGGGCCGGATCCACGCCCAGGGGCTGGCCCTGCTCGTCCAGCACCACGTAGGAGCTGATCGAGAACGGTCCCTCGCCGGAGCTGATGCGGGCGTCAACGATGTTGAGGTTCAGTTGTTCCAGCACCGCCGTCGTCGCAGCAAACAGCGCCACCCGGTCTTTCATATAGATGATGATCTGGGAGTAACCCTCGCTGGGCCCGCCCCGGGTGTCCCGGATCAGGATCAGCGGATCGGGGTTATCGCCGTGGCGGATGATGGCTGCGGTCTGCCAGGCAATATCCACCGTGGAATCCTGAAGGAAGTAGTCTTCATCCACCGTGTCCCATACACCGTCGATCTGCTCGTCCGTCATGTTCTGGGCGTGCAGAATCTCCCGGGCTTCGGACTGGGTGGCCCGCACCCATTCCTGCCGGTCCACCGGCGTTTCCGTGCCCCGGCGCAAGGCCCGCTTGGCTTCGATGTAAAGCTGCCTGAGCAGGGAAGCCCGCCAGGTGTTCCACAGCTTCGGGTTGGTGGCGCTGATGTCGCACACCGTCATGATGTACAGGTAGTCCAGGTGCGCCTGGCTGGGCACGGCCTTGGCGAAGGCATGGATGATCTGCGGGTCGGAGATATCCTTGCGCTGGGCGGTCATGGACATCAGCAGATGGTTCTCCACCAGCCAGGACACCAGCTGGGTGTCCCGCTCGCTCAGATGGTGCCGCTGGCAGAACGCCGCCGCATCCACTGCGCCCAGTTCGGAATGGTCACCGCCGCGGCCCTTGGCGATGTCGTGGTAAAGGCCGGCAATATACAGGGTCTCGAGCTTCGGCAGGTGGTGAATCAGCCGGGAGGCCAGGGGGTAATCCGACCGGGTCTCGGCACGGTTCAGACGAACCATGTTGCGGATGACCCGCATGGTGTGGGCGTCCACCGTGTAGATGTGGAACAGGTCGTGCTGCATCTGGCCGATGATCTGGCCGAACTCCGGCAGGTAGCGCCCGAGCACGTTGTACTTTTTCATGGCGCCCAGGGTCTGGTCCAGGTCGTGTGGGGTGCGCAGCAGTTCCATGAACAGGGTAGTTACCGCCAGGTCCGAGCGGAACGCATCGTCAATCAGGTGCCGGTGCGCCCGCAGGGAGCGGATGGTGGTCGCCCGGATGCCCTTGATTTCCGGGTGCTGGGCCATCAGCACGAAGATCTCCATGATGGCATAGGGCGCGTAGGCGAAAACCTGGTTGTTCACCGCCTCTATATAGCGGTTGCGAATCTGGAAACGCTTGTTCAGCGGCTGGAAGTCGTCCTCGTCACCGGCACCGAGAATGGCCTCGTCATAGTACTGGAGGATCACGTCGGTGAGCTCGGCCAGGGCCAGCACGGTGCGGTAATAGGACTGCATCATCAGCTCGACGCCCAGGCGTTTGTCTTCGTCCCGGTAACCGAGCATTTCGGCCAGGGCGCGCTGGTGATCGAACAGCAGCCGGTTCTCGTTCCGGTCGGCCAGCAGCTGCAGGCCGTAGCGGAGCTTCCAGAGCAGGGTCTCGCCCTGGTACAGAATCTGGTGTTCCTCTTCGGTCAGGATGCTGAAGCGGGTCAGGTCGGCAATGTTCTGCAGGCCGAAGTGCCGCTTGGTGATCCAGCCAATGGTCTGGATGTCGCGTAACGCACCGGGTGAGCCCTTCACGTTGGGCTCAAGATTGTATTCGGTATCACCGTATTTCTTGTGGCGTTCCTGCTGCTCTTCGCGCTTGGCAATGAAGTAGTCGCGATCGGTGCTGACGTCGTCCGAGTAGACCTGTTCACTCAGATACTGCCGCAGGCTGTCCGGGCCGGCGATGGTCCGGGTTTCCAGCAGGTTGGTGAGGATGGTGACATCCTCACGGGCGGCGGCCATGCTCTCTTCGATACTGCGAACGCTGTGGCCGATGTCCAGCTTCAGGTCCCAGAGCAGGGTCACGAAGGCACCGAGGTCGTCCTGCCATTCTTCCCGAATGCCGTCCCGGGTCAGGATCAGCAGGTCGATGTCGGAATGGGGGTGCAACTCGCCGCGCCCGTAGCCACCGACGGCGACGAGCGCGATATCTTCGGAACTGGCGAAGGGGTAGCGGTTCCAGATCAGTCTCAGAACCGTATCGATCGTGTCCGACCTGGAATGGACGAGGGCCCGGACATCCGCGCCCTGGCGAAACGCCTTGGCATCAGCGGTGTACCTTTCCTTTAACAGTTCCCTTGCCGCGGAAACCGGAGACGGGTCATTGCTGATGCGGTGTTCCAGGTCGTTTCGGTCCACTTAGAAGGACTCTTCCGATCGTTTGGTCAGAATCTCGTGGCCGTCGGCGGTCACGAGGATGGTGTGTTCCCACTGGGCCGAAAGCTTGTGATCCTTGGTGACCACGGTCCAGCCGTCCGGCAGCAGTTTGGTCTGGTACTTGCCCTGGTTGATCATCGGCTCGATGGTGAAAGTCATGCCTTCCTGCAGCTCCAGGCCGGTACCCGGCTTGCCATAGTGCATCACCTGCGGCTCTTCGTGGAACACCTTGCCTATACCGTGGCCACAGTAGTCCCGGACCACCGAATAGTGGTGCTTCTCGGCATGTTTCTGGATCACGTTGCCGATATCACCGAGGCGGGTTCCGGGCTTCACCAGTTCGATACCTTTATAGAGGCATTCCTGGGTGATCCGGATCAGGCGCTCGGTGCCTGGCTTGGGCTTGCCCACGATCCACATCTTGCTGGTGTCGCCATGGTATTCATCCTTGATCACGGTGACATCGATGTTGAGGATGTCGCCGTCCTTCAATACTTTCTTTTCGGACGGAATGCCGTGGCAGATCACATGGTTGACCGACGTGCAGATGGACTTCGGAAACCCCTTATAATTGAGAGGCGCGGGAATGGCCTTCTGAACGTTCACGATATAGTCGTGGCAAATGCGATCCAGTTCCTCGGTGGAAACGCCGGGCTTGATATGCTCGTCGATCATTTCCAGAACTTCCGCCGCCAGACGGCCGGCTACGCGCATTTTCTCGATTTCTTCCGGGGTCTTTATCGATACCTGCATCGGGCTTCCTGTTGATTTGAATCAAACCAGCATTTTAAGGGCGCGGGAAGCTGCGTACAAGGAAGCTTCCCGGCAAAATTAATGGCGTTGCCGGGGCGATTTATGGTATAAACGCGCCCGCCGGAAACGAATCCGGCAAATTCACACACGTGTCGGCACGTTGTCCCAGGGTGCCTTCTTCTGTTTTATACGGGAGTTGGTTGGGTCAATCGGACGCGTGGAGGCCTAACCCGAAGCTAAAAGGTAAATATCATGGCTCAGGTAAACATGCGTGACCTGCTCAAGGCAGGTGCTCACTTCGGTCACCAGACCCGTTACTGGAACCCGAAAATGTCCAAGTACATCTTCGGTGCCCGCAACAAGATTCATATCATCAACCTCGAGCAGACTGTTCCTGCCATGGAAGACGCGCTGAAGGTCGTTCAGCAGCTGGCAGAGAACAAGAACAAGATCCTGTTCGTCGGTACCAAGCGTTCCGCCGCCAAGATCATCAAGGAAGAGGCACAGCGTGCCGGTCAGCCGTACGTAAACCACCGCTGGTTGGGTGGTATGCTGACCAACTACAAGACCATCCGTCAGTCCATCCGTCGCTACCGTGATCTGGAAACCCAGAGCCAGGACGGTACTTTCGACAAGCTGACCAAGAAAGAAGCCCTGGACCGTACCCGTGAAATGGACCGCCTGGAGCGTTCTATCGGTGGTATCAAGGACATGGGCGGCCTGCCGGACGCCATGTTCGTGATCGACGTGGACCACGAGCGTATCGCCATCAAGGAAGCCAACAAGCTGGGCATTCCTGTCATCGGTGTGGTTGATACCAACAGCGATCCGGACGGCGTTGATTACGTGATCCCGGGTAACGATGACGCCATCCGCGCCATCCAGATCTACGTGAAGGCTGTTGCCGACACCTGCCTCGAAGCAGCTCAGTCTGCCGGCGCAGGCGCTGACGAGTTCGTAGAAGTCAGCGAAGACGCGCAAGGCGCCGCTCCGGCCGCCGAGTGACGCGTAAGTTTCACGTTTGAGATGTAAGGTATGCCCGCCTGTTTATCCGGGCATACCTCCCCACCGAATTCGGACTATTTAAGAGGATTGAACATGGCTGCAATTACCGCTGCAATGGTCAAAGAACTGCGCGAGCGCACCGGTCTTGGCATGATGGAGTGCAAGAAGGCACTGGTTGAGGCTGACGGCAGTGTTGACGCTGCGATCGAAGAGCTGCGCAAGTCTTCTGGCCTGAAGGCCGCCAAGAAGGCCGGTCGTACCGCGGCCGAAGGTGTTTCCCTGGTCAAGATCTCCGACGACAACACCGTTGCCTACATCCTGGAAGTGAACTCCGAGACTGACTTCGTTGCTCGTGACGACAACTTCATGGCGTTTGCCAACGACGTTCTGGACGTTGCCTTCGAGAAGGGCGAGACCGACGTGGCCAAACTGATGGAAGGCGATCTGGAAGCCAAGCGTGAAGCGCTGGTTCAGAAGATCGGCGAGAACATCACTGTTCGTCGCATCGTGAAAGTAGAAGGCCCGGTTGTTGGCGGCTACGTTCACAGCAACAACAAGATCGCTTCCGTTGTGGCCCTGACTGCCGGTGATCCGGAAGTGGCCCGCGACATTGCCATGCACGTTGCCGCCGTAAACCCGCGTGTAGGCAAGCCGGAAGACATGCCGGAAGAAGAGCTGGAAAAAGAAAAGGATATCATCAAGGCCCAGCCGGATATGGAAGGCAAGCCTGCTGAAATCGTCGAGAAGATGATGGGCGGCCGTATCAAGAAGTTCCTGGCCGAGAACAGCCTGGTTGAGCAGCCGTTCGTCAAGAACCCGGACCAGACTGTCGGTGAGCTGATCAAGTCTGCCGGCGCCGAGCTGGTTGGCTTTGTTCGCCTGGAAGTCGGTGAGGGCATCGAGAAGGAAGAAGTCGACTTTGCTGCCGAGGTTGCTGCTGCAGCCGGTACTGGCAAGGCCTGATCCTTCCTGACGGTGCCGGGGCTGGCCTCCGGCACCAACCTGAGTCTGCCACGTTAGCTGGGGATACCCGGCTCTCGTGGCGGGCTTGTATCTGAGATACCCCTTTTTACGAGGAGTATGTCAGATACAAGCCTGAAACCGTGTACGCGGATAGCCATCAGACGAAAAGGGGATCACCATGCCGACATCTTCGAAAAACCAGCCCAGATACAAGCGTGTTCTGCTCAAGCTCAGTGGCGAAGCCCTGATGGGCGATCACGATTTCGGTATTGACCCCAAAGTCCTTGATCGCATGGCCCTGGAAATCGGTGCCCTCATCGGCATCGGCGTCCAGGTTGGCCTGGTGATCGGCGGCGGTAACCTGTTCCGCGGCGCAGCCCTGAATGCGGCGGGCCTGGACCGGGTCACCGGTGACCACATGGGCATGCTGGCCACCGTGATGAACGGCCTGGCCATGCGGGACGCCCTGGAGCGTTCCAACATCCGCACCCGCGTCATGTCGGCCATCCCCATGAGTGGTATCGTGGAGCATTATGATCGCCGCCGCGCGGTGCGTGATCTGAAAGAAGGTGATGTGGTGATCTTCAGTGCCGGTACCGGCAACCCGTTCTTTACCACCGATTCGGCTGCCTGCCTGCGCGGAATCGAGATCGAGGCGGATGCGGTCCTGAAGGCAACCAAGGTGGATGGTGTTTACTCGGCGGACCCGAACCTGGATCCGACCGCCGTAAAATACGACCACCTCACCTATGATGAGGTGCTGGACAAGAAGCTGGGCGTGATGGACCTGACGGCTATCTGCCTGGCGCGGGATCACGGTATGCCGCTGCGGGTGTTCGACATGAACCGCCCGGGTGTGCTGACACGCATCGTGACCGGCGAAAAAGAAGGTACACTGATCGAATAAATAACACGGTAAGCCGGCCCGCCAGAAAGGGTCGGCTCACGGAATGACCTGACGAATCGAGGATGCTGAAGTGATTAACGACATCAAAGCAGAAGCCGAGAAGAAAATGAAGAAGAGCCTTGAGGCTCTGCACTCGGCGTTCAACAAGATCCGGACTGGCCGCGCCCACCCGGCAATCCTGGACAGCGTGATGGTTAACTACTATGGCCAGGAAACGCCGCTCAAACAGGTGGCCAGCGTCAATGTGGAAGACAACCGCACCCTGACTGTCTCCCCCTGGGAGAAGAACCTGGTGCCGACCATCGAGAAGGCGATCATGACCTCCGATCTGGGCCTGAACCCGGCCACCAGCGGCGACGTGATCCGCGTGCCCATGCCCATGCTCACCGAGGAAACCCGTCGGGAGATGGTCAAGCAGGCCAAGGCTGACGCGGAGCACGGGCGGGTCTCCATCCGCAATGCCCGTCGCGACGCCAACAACATGATCAAGGAACTGCTGAAGGAAAAGGAAATCACCGAAGACGATGAGCGCCGTGGTGAGGACGAGATCCAGAAGCTGACGGACAAGTACATCGCTGAAGTCGAGAAGATGCTCAAGAGCAAAGAAGAGGACCTGATGGCGGTCTGATCCGTCGCGGTTCTCAAAAGCAGCACAGACGGTCCGGAGAGGTGCTCCGGACCGCGCAGGGGATTTCATGACGGGAAATGTAACCGCGGAAATTCCGGTGTCGGCGGACAGCCGGCCCCGGCATGTGGCCATTATCATGGACGGTAATAACCGGTGGGCGAAAGCCCAGCGGCTGACAGGAGTGGCGGGCCACAAGGCCGGCGTGAATGCAGTCAAGGCCGTGGTCGAGACCTGCGCCCGCGAGGGTGTCGAGGTGCTGACCCTGTTCGCCTTCTCCAGCGAGAACTGGCGCCGGCCGAAAGACGAGGTCTCCGCGCTGATGCGATTGTTCCTCATCGCCCTGGAGCGGGAGGTCCGGAAACTGCACCGGAACAACATCCGGCTGCGGATCATTGGTGATCGCTCCGCCTTCAGTCCGGTGCTCCGGGAGCATATGGACAAGGCCGAGGAACTTACCCGCAACAACACCCAGATGACCCTGGTCATTGCCGCCAACTACGGCGGGCACTGGGACATCACCCAGGCGACCCGGCAGGTGGCCGAAAAGGTTCGCAAAGGCGAACTGGCACCCTCGGACATCACCGATGACATGATCCAGCAGCATCTGAGCATCGGTGACCTGCCGATGCCCGACCTGATGATTCGCACCGCCGGTGAGCAGCGGATCAGCAATTTCCTGCTCTGGCACCTTGCCTACACCGAATTCTATTTCTCCCCGGTATTCTGGCCCGACTTCAAACACGAAGAGATGGGTAAGGCACTAGAGGCCTATGCCGGACGGCAGCGCCGATTTGGTCAGACCGACGACCAGATCGCGGCCAAGGCCGCACAACAATAATGATGCATAAGCGATTCCGACCGTGCTCAAGACCCGAATTATTACAGCCCTGATCCTGGCTCCCATCGCCATTGGCGGTATCTTCTTTCTTCCTCCCCTGGGATTCGCACTGTTCACCGGCGCCGTGATTACCATCGGCGCCTGGGAATGGGCCAATATGTCCGGTATTGAAGGGCAGGGCGGCCGTGTGGCCTACGCCGCGGTAACGGCAGCCATTCTCTTTGGCCTGCTGAACGTGCCGGCCGTGCTCGTGCTCTGGCTGGCCCTGGCCTGGTGGTTCATCTGTTTCCTGCTGGTCCGCAGCTATCCCCAGGGTTCCGACCGCTGGGGCAGTCTCCCCATGCGCGCGCTGATGGGCCTCTTCGTGCTGGTGCCGGCCTGGGTGGGCCTGAACCACCTGCGCACCGGCGGTTTCGAGTTCGGGGACGTGGCTAACAATCTGTGGGTCATCCTGTACGTGTTCTGTGTGGTCTGGGTGGCGGACATCGGCGCCTACTTTGCCGGTCGCGCTTTTGGTAAAGCCAAGCTCGCACCCCGGGTCAGTCCGGGCAAGTCCTGGGCGGGTGTCTGGGGTGGTCTCGCCGCAGTCGGGATCTTTGCCGTGGTTGTCAGCAGTCTGGCCTCGGCCAGTATCGCCGAAACCCTGTTGCTGGTGGTTGCCAGCCTGTTCACCGGCCTGGTTTCCGTACTCGGCGACCTGCTTGAAAGCATGCTCAAGCGCTTCCGTGGCATCAAGGACAGTAGCCAGCTGCTCCCGGGTCATGGTGGCATCATGGATCGGATTGATAGCCTGACCGCCGCCATTCCCGTTTTCGCACTGATCATCACCCAGCTTGGCTGGCTGACCACCGGACAGTGGTAACCATGGCCCAACGCACCGTCACCCTTCTCGGAGCCACTGGCTCCATCGGACTGAGCACCCTGGATGTCATCCGGCGCCACCCGGACCGGTTTTCCGTGTACGCGCTGACAGCCAGCACCCGGGCCGAAGAACTGGCGGTTCTGTGCCGGGAGTTCCGGCCGGCGGTGGCAGTCATGGCCAGTGCCCGGGCAGCGGAAACGCTGAAAGAATTGCTTGCCGACCTGCCGGAAATTCGCGTGATGGCCGGTGAAGAAGGGCTGTGTGAAGTAGCGGCCGCCTCCGAAGCGGACACCGTGATGGCGGCTATCGTTGGTGCAGCCGGCCTTCCGCCGACCCTTGCCGCGGTCCGTGCCGGCAAGCGCGTGCTGCTGGCCAACAAGGAAGCCCTGGTGATGTCCGGCCAGCTGTTCATGGACGCGGTGGCCGAATCCGGTGCCGAAGTGCTGCCCATCGATTCCGAGCACAATGCCATCTTCCAGTGCATGCCGGCGGACAAGGTCCGGGACCCGCAGGGCGCTGGTATTACCCGGATCCTGCTGACGGCTTCCGGCGGGCCGTTCCGCACCCATACCGTGGAGCAGTTGCGCTGTGTCTCCCCGGCCGAGGCTTGCGCCCACCCCAACTGGTCCATGGGCCAGAAGATCTCGGTGGACTCGGCAACCCTGATGAACAAGGGCCTGGAACTGATCGAGGCCTGCTGGCTGTTCAACACCACGCCGGCGAACATCGAGGTGCACGTGCACCCGGAGAGCATCATCCATTCCATGGTCGAGTATGCGGATGGTTCGGTGCTGGCCCAGCTTGGCAGTCCCGACATGCGCACGCCCATCGCCAATGGTCTGGCCTGGCCCGAACGGATCGATGCCGGTGTCGCGCCCCTGGATCTGTTCGCCATCGGCCGCTTCCATTTTGAACGGCCGGATCTGGTGCGTTTTCCGTGCCTGCGTCTGGCCGCGGAAGCCTTTGTGGCCGGCGGCACCGCCCCGGCAGCGCTGAACGCCGCCAACGAGATCGCCGTGGCGGCCTTTCTGGAAGGAACACTGTGTTTTGCCGATATCCCCGTTATTATAGAGCGAACACTGGCGGCCACCGAGGTGGTGCCCGCAGACAGCTTTGAGACCATCTTCGCCAAGGACGCCGAGGCCCGTCGGCACGCCAGGGAACAGATCGGCCTGCTGACTGTCTGAAATCGTCGGCGGTTTTGCTGCCTGGCCTCAGTCACTAACCGGGAACGCTATGCAGATCATTGAAACCATTCTGGCCCTGGCGCTGACCCTGGGCATTCTTGTCACCCTGCACGAATACGGCCACTTCTGGGTTGCCAGGCGTTGTGGGGTGAAGGTTCTGCGATTCTCCGTGGGCTTCGGTAAGCCCATGTTCTCCTGGTACGACCGCCACGGCACCGAATTTGCCGTTGCCGCCATTCCCCTGGGCGGTTACGTCAAGATGCTCGACCAGCGCGAAGGCCCGGTCCCCGAGGAGCTGAAGGATCAGGAGTTCATGTCCAAGTCCCCGGCGCAGCGGATCGCCATTGCCTCCGCCGGGCCCATTGCCAACTTCCTCTTTGCCATTTTCGCGTACTGGGTGATCAGTGTGGTGGGTGTGACCGCCGTCGCGCCCATTGTTGGAGAGGTAGACCAGGGCAGCGTTGCCGAAAGGTCGGGCCTGCAGGAAGGCATGGAAATCCATGCGGTGGACGGCCATCGGGTAACCTCCTGGCGCGATATCAGCATGCGCCTGCTCGAACGGACGGGTGAACAGGGAGAGGTAACGCTCGAAGTTTCGGATGACGGCGCCCGGGGAACCGTCAGTGGCGAGCTGGGTGGATGGTCGCTCAGCGACGACGCCCCGGATCCCATCGGTGAATTCGGTATTACGCCCTGGCGCCCGGAGATCCCCGCGGTACTGGGCGAGATTGCCGAAGGCGGCCGCGGGGACGTTGCCGGCCTTCAGACCGGAGACAAGGTGCTGACCGTCGATGGCGAGCCGGTACCGGATTGGCAGACTCTCGTGGAGCACGTGCGTAACGCGCCCGAGCAAACCCTGCAAATCACGGTGCTGCGGGAAGGGGCCGAGCGGACTGTTGAGGTGACCCCCGGCGAGCGTACCCTCGAAAGTGGTGAAGTCATCGGCTTTGTTGGCGTGGGCGTGCAGCCGGTGTCCTGGCCGGACGAGGCGCTCCGTGAGATCAGCTATGGCCCCCTGGCGGCAATACCCCAGGCCATCGGTGAAACCTGGTCCGACACCCGGTTGACCCTGGTTGCCATCAAGAAGATGGTAACCGGACTGCTGTCACCCACCAACCTCAGTGGTCCCATCACCATCGCCCGGGTCGCCGAGGCGAGTGTGAGCTCCGGTTTCGAGGATTTTGTCCGATTCCTGGCCTACTTGAGTGTCAGTCTCGGTGTATTGAACCTGCTGCCGATTCCGGTTCTGGATGGCGGCCATATTGTCTATTACACCATCGAGGCCATACGCCGGAAGCCGGTTTCCGAGGAGGCCCAGGCCATCGGATTACGGATTGGTATGGCATTGATCCTGACTTTAATGGTGTTTGCTCTTTACAACGACCTGATGCGGTTGTGAGAATTGCGGGCTCCTTACGCGCATTAACCAGGCGAAATATTTGAATGAGACGTTCTCTTCTAGGTGTAGCCGTTGGCCTCGCTGTGGCCTCTATGGGCATGAAGCCAGCGCTGGCGGATGAATTTACGGTAGCGGATATCGAAGTCGAAGGCCTCCAACGGGTCTCAGCGGGTACCGTTTTTGCCGCCTTTCCGGTGAACATTGGTGAGCAGGTGGATGAGGCGGAGCTTGCCAGCGCCATCAAATCCCTGTTCGGTACCGGACTGTTCACCGATATCGAGGCCAGCCGTGATGCCGGTGTCCTCATTATCACCGTGCGTGAGCGTCCCTCCATCAGCTCTATCGAGATCGAGGGCAACAAGAACATCGAAACCGAAATGCTGATGGATGCCCTGGCGGGTGCCGGCCTGCAGGAAGGTCAGGTATTTCGCCGCGCCACCCTCGAACGCCTGGAACTCGAGATTCTGCGCTCCTACATCGCCCAGGGCCGCTACAACGCCCGGGTGAAAGCGACCGCCGAGGAACTGCCCCGTAACCGGGTCGCCATCAGTCTGGATATCAACGAAGGCACCGTCGCGGCCATCCACCACATCAACATTGTGGGTAACAACGATTTCAGCGAAGAAGAGCTGCTGGGCCTGTTCGAGCTGGAAACCACCAGCTGGTGGAACTCCATCACCAACTCCGACAAATACGCCCGCGAGCGTCTAAGCGGGGATCTGGAAAGCCTGCGCTCCTACTATCTGGATCGTGGCTACCTCGATTTCACCGTCGAATCCAGCCAGGTGTCCATCTCCCCGGACAAGCAGAAAGTCTTTATCGCCATCGCCATCAATGAAGGCCCCCAGTACACCATCTCCGAGATCAACCTGAGAGGGGACCTGATTGTCGGCGAAGAGGAGTTGCGCAAGCTGATCCCGGTAAAAGAAGGCGACGTCTTCTCCCGGGCCCGCATGACCGCCATTTCCGAGGCGTTGTCCTTCCGGCTGGGCAAGGAAGGCTACGCCTTCGCCAACGTGAATGCCGTGCCTGAGCCGGCGGAAGACAATACCGCCGCCGTGACTTTCTATGTCGAGCCGGGCAAGCGCGCCTATGTGCGCCGCATCAACTTTGACGGCAACGTTTCCACCCGGGACGATGTCCTGCGCCAGGAAATGACCCAGATGGAGGGCGCGGTGGCGTCCTCGGACCGGATCGAGTTTTCGAAGACCAAACTCGAGCGCCTCGGTTTCTTCAGCACGGTGAATGTGGACACGGTTCCGGTACCGGGTACCGATGACCTGGTCGATGTGAACTATGCGGTCGAAGAACAACCCACCGGCAGTCTGTCGGCGTCCATCGGTTTCTCCCAGGATTCCGGTGTGATCCTCGGTGCCAACGTCTCCGAGAATAACTTCTTCGGTTCGGGCAAACGGGTCTCCTTTGGCGTCAACGTCAGTGATTCGGTCAAGAGTGCCAACATCTCCTACCTGGACCCGTATTACACCGTGGATGGTGTGAGCCGTGGCTTCAGCCTTTTCGCGCGGGAGACCGACTACGAGGAAGAGGATATCTCCTCTTACCTGCTGGACGAGTATGGCGGCCGGGTGACCTTCGGCTATCCGACCGACCAGATTACCCGCCTGAACTTCGGCCTGGGTTACACCCGTTCCAACATCAAGGAAGGGTTGTTCACCTCCCAGGAAGTCCGGGACTTCATCGTCGAGGAAGGGGATTCCTTTGACAATTACTTCCTGTTCGGCAGCTGGCGTCGGAGCACGCTGAACCGGGGCGTGCTGCCTACTGATGGTTACAGCCACTCGCTTTCTCTTGATGTGGCGGTGCCGGGCAGTGACCTGACCTTCTACAAGGCCACTCACAAGACTGACTTCTATTTCCCGATCGACGATGATAACCGCTGGGTATTCCGCGCCCGTTCCGAGATCGGGTATGGTGACGGCTACGGTGACCGCACCCAGATGCCGTTCTACGAGCATTTCTACTCCGGTGGCTATGGCTCAGTCCGGGGCTATGAAGCCAACTCCCTGGGCCTGCGGGCAACCAACAGCGAGTTCGACCTGTCCGAACCGGATCCGTTCGGCGGCAACCTCCTCACCGAGGGTGGTCTGGAGCTGATCACGCCGACCCCGTTTGCGGGCGACAGCCGTTCCATGCGCACCTCGGTGTTCCTGGATGCCGGCCAGGTGTTCGATACCGAGCGTGGTTTCGATCCGGAACTGAGTGAAGTGCGGTTGGCGGCCGGTGTCGGCTTCCAGTGGATCACGGCGGTCGGTCCGCTCGCCTTCAGCCTTGCCCAGCCGCTGAATGACAAAGAGGGGGACGACACCCAGGTGTTCCAGTTCTCCCTCGGCCAGACCTTCTGATGGCCACCGATAACAACAGTAAAGGATGAAACACAGGAGAAACACCATGTCCCGTATGATTACCCTGCTTGCAGCGGCTCTGATGGCCGTCAGCTTGCCTGCCTTTGCCGAGACCCGCATTGGCGTGGTCGACCTTCGCCAGGCGCTGTTTTCCTCTGACGAAGCCAAGGCCTTCAGTGAAACCCTGCAGAAGGACTTCGCCGGCGAGGAAGCCAGGGTCAGGGAAGCCCAGGAAGCAGCGCGCAAGCTGCAGGAGCGCCTGCAAAAAGACGGCGCCATGATGAACGAGACCGAGCGCAACGAGCTGACCGGCCAGTTCCAGCAGAAGGTCCAGGAGTTCAACATGCTCAAGCAGCGCCTGGACTCCACCGTGGCCCAGCGCAAGCAGCAGTTTCTCGAGAACGCCCGCCCGGAAGTGGACGCGGCGGTCAAGGAGTTGCTGGAAGAGAACAATCTGGACCTGATCCTGCCCAGCGAGGCGGTGGTCTATGTGAAGCCGGAAATGAATCTCACGTCCCAGCTGCTGGAAAAACTGAACCGTTAACCGATAGGGGGCGCCTCGGCCCCGGATGATGCTCTGGAGTATGTCATGACAGAAAAGTCCTACCGGCTTGGTGATATCGCCAAGGCACTGGGGGCAGAGCTGAAGGGAGACCCCGAGGTGCAGATCACCGGGCTGGCGACCCTCTCGGCCGCCGGCCCCGGACAGATCAGTTTTCTCGCCAACCCGGCTTACGGCAAATACCTGGCGGACACCCGAGCCTCAGCGGTGATCCTCTCGCCGGCCGCCGCCCAGGATTCTCCGACCAATGTCCTGCTATTGGACAACCCCTATCTGGGCTATGCTCGCCTCAGTCACTGGTTTGATCCCGCGCCCGTACCGGCAGCCGGCGTGCACGCCAGCGCGGTGGTGGATTCTTCTGCCCGAATCGCCGATAGCGCGAGCATCGGCCCGAACGCCGTGATCGAGGCGGAGGCCGAGATTGCCGAGAATGTGGTCATTGGCGCCGGGAGCATCATCGGTGCCCGCTGCCGGATCGGACGTGACACCGTGATCAGACCCAGGGCCACCCTGGCCCACGACGTGGTGCTCGGGCAGCGTTGCCATATTCTCAGTGGTGCGGTGATCGGCTCGGATGGCTTCGGCTTTGCCAATGAAAAGGGCGTCTGGCACCGCATTGCCCAGCTCGGCAGCGTCGTACTCGGAGACGACGTGGAAGTGGGCGCCAACACCACCATCGACCGCGGTGCCCTGGATGACACCGTCATCGGCGATGGCGTAAAACTCGATAACCTCATCCAGATCGCCCACAACGTCCATATAGGTGAACACAGCGCCATGGCGGCCATGGTCGGGATTGCAGGCAGCACCCGGATCGGCCGTCATTGTGTCTTCGGTGGTGCCTCCGGCGTGGCGGGCCATCTCGAAATCGCCGATCAGGTGCACCTCACCGGTATGACCCTGGTCACCGGCGACATCCGCGAACCGGGGGTCTACTCCTCGGGCACCAGTGCGGATACCAACCGGCAATGGCGCAAGAACGCCGTGCGCTTCCGCCAGCTCGATGTGCTTGCACGGCGGGTCAAAGAACTGGAAAAGAAATTAGAGGGCTGAGGCCGACCAACATGATGAAAATTAACGAAATTCTTGAATACCTGCCACATCGGTACCCGTTCTTGCTGGTGGACCGGGTAACCGAGATTGAGAAGGGAGTCTCAATCAAGGGGTACAAGAACATTTCCTTCAATGAGTCTTTCTTTCAGGGCCATTTCCCCGACAATCCGATCATGCCCGGCGTGCTCATCATCGAAGCTATGGCACAATTGTCAGGCATTCTCGGTTTTGTGACCGTGGGCCGGAAACCATCTGACGGCGTGGTACAATACCTCGCCGGGTCCAGCAAGGCCCGGTTCAAGCGCCCTGTGCTGCCGGGAGACCGCCTCGATATGGAAGCGGAATTCCTCTCCGGCAAGCGCGGCATCTATAAATTCGAATGCCGAGCGCTGGTCGACGGGGAAGTCGTCTGCACGGCAGAAATCTTGACCGCTGAGAGAGAAGTTTGATGGCGACAAATGACTGGTCGGGTGTCCATCCTCAAGCGATTGTAGACCCATCAGCCAAGCTGGCGGACAACGTGACCGTTGGCCCGTGGAGTTACATCGGCCCTGGCGTGGAAATCGGTGAAGGCACCGAGATCCTGTCCCACGTGGTAATCAAGGGGCCGACGTTTATCGGCCGCAATAACCGGATTTTCCAGTTCTCCAGTGTCGGGGAAGAGTGCCAGGACAAGAAATACGCCGGTGAGCCCACCACTCTGGTGATCGGAGACAATAACGTCATCCGCGAGAACTGCACCATTCACCGGGGCACTGTCCAGGATCGCGGTGAGACCCGCATTGGCAACGGCAACCTGTTGATGGCTTATGTGCATGTGGCTCACGACTGCATCGTGGGTGACAACACCATTCTGGCCAACTGCGCGACCCTGGCCGGCCACGTGTCGGTGGGTGATTTTGCCATTCTAGGCGGTGGTACCATGGTGCATCAGTTCTGCAACATCGGCTCCCACAGCATGGCCGCCGGTGGCAGCATCGTGTTGAAGGATATTCCCGCGTACGTGATGGCCAGCGGCCAGTCTGCCGAACCCCACGGCCTGAACGTGGAAGGCCTCAAGCGTCGCGGCTTCAGCAAAGACGCGTTGCTGGCACTCCGCCGTGCCTACAAGACGATCTACCGCCAGGGCCTGACGACCGAACAGGCACTTGAGGAGCTGGAGAAGAACTACGGCGACGTGCCGGAAGCCCGCCCGCTCATTGAATCCCTGCGCGGAGCACACCGCGGCATCATTCGCTGACCAGCCGGAGCCTTCCGGTGACGGAATCCACCAAACCAACCGTTATCAGCGAGCGCAAGCTCACCATTGCCATGATCGCCGGCGAGGCATCGGGGGACATCCTTGGTGCCGGCCTGATACGCTCCCTGAAGCGCCGCTACCCGAACGCCCGGTTTGTGGGCATCGGCGGCGAAGAGATGATCGCCGAGGGCTTTCATTCCCTGGTGCCCATGGAACGGCTCTCGGTCATGGGCCTGGTGGAGGTGCTGGGCCGGATCCGGGAGCTGTTCAGCATCCGCGCCCGCCTGATGGACTACTTCTTCACTAATCGCCCGGATGTGGTCATCGGCATCGACTCCCCGGATTTCACCCTGGCCATCGAACGGCGCTGCCGCGAGGCGGGTATTCCGTCCGTGCATTACGTCAGCCCATCGGTCTGGGCCTGGCGCCAGAAGCGCATTTTCAAGATCGCCAAATCCGTCGATCTCATGCTCACCCTGTTCCCGTTCGAGGCCCGCTTCTACGAAGAGCACAACGTCCCCGTGGCTTTTGTGGGCCACCCGCTGGCCGACCGCATTCCCCTGGAACCAAACACCGGCAAGGCCCGGGAGCAGCTCGGGCTGGACCAGAGCGCACCCTTGCTGGCGGTATTGCCGGGCAGCCGGGCAGGGGAGGTGGAACGCCTGGGTAACCTGTTCCTGGAAGCCGCCCGCTGGCTGCAGGAACGCCGACCGGATATCCAGCTGGTAATCCCCTGCGTGAACCGGGACCGCGAGAAACAGGTTCAGGCCCTGGTGGAATCCCTCGACGTAAAATTGCCGGTCACGATCGTGCGCGGCCAGTCCCGGGAAGTGATGGCCGCCTCCGATGTGGTCCTGCTGGCCTCCGGCACTGCCACCCTCGAAGCCATGTTGCTCAAGAAACCCATGGTGGTGGGCTACCGCCTGAGCAACATGAGCTACGCGCTTCTTTCCCGGTTGGTGAAGGTGCCCCATGTGGCCCTGCCCAACCTCCTGGCCAAGGAAGCACTGGTGCCAGAACTGCTCCAGGACGACGCCACGGCAGAAGCCCTGGGCGCCGCGGTGCTTGAGCGCATGGAGAACCTCGAAGAGCGGGAGCGGCTGCAACAGGCGTTTACCGAATTGCACCTGACCCTGCGCCAGAATGCGGACGAAAAAGCCGCCGAGGCCGTCTCCGGGCTGCTGGAGGAGAGAGCCTGATGGCCAAGGTAGAGCTACCGCCATTCGAATGCCGATACCAGGGTCGGTTACTGGCCGGTGTCGATGAAGTCGGCCGCGGCCCCCTGATCGGAGCGGTCGTCACCGCTGCCGTCATCCTCGATCCGGGCAAACCCATCGCCGGCCTGGCGGACTCGAAAAAGCTCACCGAGAAAAAACGCCTCGCCCTGTACGACGAAATCATCGAAAAAGCCGCCGCCTGGAGCCTGGGCCGCTGCGAGGCAAACGAGATCGACCAGCTCAACATCTACCAGGCCACCATGCTCGCCATGGAGCGCGCCGTCGCCGGCCTGGCCATCCCGCCCGAATACGTGCTGGTGGATGGCAACCGCTGCCCAAAATGGCATTGGCCATCCGAGCCTGTGATCAAGGGTGACAGCCGAGTTGCCGAAATCAGCGCCGCCTCCATCCTCGCCAAAGTCACCCGTGACCGGGAAATGGAAGAGCTCGAGGATCGGTATCCGGGCTACGAACTGGGCAAGCACAAAGGCTATCCAACGTCTGTCCATCTTGAAGCGCTAAGGCGTCTCGGGGCGACCCCGGAACACCGTCGTTCCTTCCGCCCGGTACAGGAAGTGATCGATACGGTTGGACTCTATAAAACGCCGGGGGAGGCCCCAGCCGAGGAACTTCACTTCCCCACGGACTTGTTTGAAAATTAACAATTGACAGGCCCGCTTCCGGTCCTTAATATACGCGCCACGTTGATCGGGGCCAGCCCCGAAAGACAACCAGTTTTGATGCGGGGTGGAGCAGTCTGGTAGCTCGTCGGGCTCCCAATCCCCGCAAGAGCCGAAGGGAGTCTCGACCTTCGGCTTATGAGCCCGACCCACCGGCGGACTCAGCAGTTAAATCGAGATGAAAAGTTTGATGCGGGGTGGAGCAGTCTGGTAGCTCGTCGGGCTCATAACCCGAAGGTCGTTGGTTCGAATCCAGCCCCCGCTACCAATACCGAAAAGGCCAGCTTTTGCTGGCCTTTTTGCTTTTCAGAATCCTGTTCTTCTCCGCCACTCCCTCATTGCCCGGTTTCCCGTCCTTACGATAGCCACACATATTTCTTGTTTCATTTTGTATATAGCTAATTGAGATCAAAATAAATATTCTCTGAATAGCATATAACTGGCACGGTGCGGCTTGGATCCAGTTCGGATTTGGGAGCACATTTATTGTAATAACGGGAACTCTTCTAATCAGGATATTAAGAGAGAGAATAATGGAATCAAATAACAATCGTTACATGGGACGAACATGGATTCGGGGTTTAGCGCTTTGCACCGTTCTCGGGCTGACGGCTTGTGGCGGTGGTGGTGGAGGTGGTGGATCCAGCTCCAGCACGACCACATTTAATGAAAGTGCTGCGACCATTGCCAGTGAGGAGGATGCCAAGACGGCAGCCGAGGCGACCACACAAGCAGCAACTCAGGCAGTGATTGAAGACGAGGCGGCAAACTTTGCCCCGGTTGCTGCCCAGATTGATTCGTTTAACGCGAATGAAGTCACCAAAGACCTGTCTCTGGAGATTCTTGAGGTTGCCAATCTGCCGACAGGCGCCACCTATGTCTACGACGGTGAGTGCGGCGGGTCGGCATCGGTGACATCGGACAACCAATCCCGCATGAAAATTGTCTATGACAATTACTGTATGCCCGTGGATGCCACGTCCAACTATGTCCTTAACGGTGTGTATGACGTCACCTATACCTTGAACGGTGATCAAATCGTCGAGTTTTCCGCAGACTTTGATTACACCGGCACCTATGCGGGTGAAACCTATCGAAGCAAAGGTAACGTGAGTTGCACCGGCGAGTTTCTCGACAACTGCACCTACTCCAGCACGTTCAATGGCACCAATGGACAGGCCTATCGCATTTCAGGCGTCTCGGTGACGGGTGACCAGTACTCTGGCTACAACATTTCCGCACGAGTGTACGACGGCGACCGTGGCTACGTAGATTTCCAGGGAACTGGCCTGATCCCCTGCAGTGGCGGTGGCTTCAGTAGCGGAACCATTACCTTCTCCGATTCTGACGGTGAGGTGATAACGGCCACATTCAGCACTTGCGGAGAGTATACGGTTACTTACAAAGGATCCTCTGTCCTGGTAACCCAGAACTGATCCCATGCCTGAAGCCGGGGCTGGGGTCGCCTAGAACCTGATCGCCAGCCTCAGTCCTTGCCGGACAGTTTCGCTGTCCGGCTCGGATACCCCAAACACAGTTCCGCTTCGCTGGACGAACACGGTGTTGCTCTCTCCGTGATCCCATCGCTCATAAAACCACCCGAGTGATAGATGGGGGGCCAACGCGGGTGACCAGTCGAATTCCATACGAAACCCGGTACCCTCGCCAAGATCCAGTTCTGGTCTGCCCAGGCCAACGGGCTCCAGACCCACCTCTACAGTACCCTCTACGGTCCCGAATACCTCACCCAGCGCGCAGACCTCGCCATAACCAAAGCCGCCACACCACCGTGCACCGGCACCTGCTTCCCACCACCGATAAAATTCATTCAGTCCCAGAGTTGAAGCGGTCGGGTGAATGGCCCGATCCCATCGCTGGTAACCGGCGACCAGATAGGGCGTGAGCGTGGATTGTCGCAATGCAAATGGAACCCCGGCCCGGAGCCGGTAATCGATCAAGCGTTGTGTAGTGGTAGTTTCGAGAGAGCGGCCGCCCTGGGTAAAGCCTTTGTAATCCACATCGCCCTTGGCATAACTGGTACCCGCTTCGAGCCAGGCAAAGCCAAGTTGTGTTTGGGCGCGAAGAAAAACACCGGGCAAATCGCCATCTTCACGGTTCAACGTTACGTTCTGGGAAGAAGTTTCTTCGTAGTCGAAGTATTGCCAGTGGCTACCAATCCGAACATCGCCGAAACACGGCGTGGTGCAAAGGGCCAGAGTGGTGAGCGTGCAGAGTTTCTTAGAGGAGTTCATGGTATGTAGGTCATAGAAAATAGGGTTGCCCGGCTGGAGATTCCGGTCCGAAGTTCGAGTAAGGGGATAAGTTATCAGAGGAGAAAGTCTATTTCTTTCTAACAATGATCAACTGCCTCCGGAGTCATAAGCCTTTTCCTGAAAAGTGCCGGCCTCGTCGGCCATTGCATGCCTCCCACGCCGGGGCCATGATTCTGACATCGACGAATCAACAACCATCAGGATGATGCCATGCCCCAATCGCCCCTTGCCCAACCCCTGAAACTCCCCTGCGGTGCCGTTCTGCCTAACCGGATCGCAAAGGCCGCGATGACCGAGGGGCTGTCAGACGACCACTTACACGCCACCCACCGGCACGAAACCCTCTACCGGCGCTGGTCCGATGGCGGGGCAGGGCTGCTGATCACCGGCAACGTCATGATTGACCATCGGGTACTGGAGCGGCCGGGCAACGTGGCGATCGATCCGGCGCCTGCGGAGGGCGAGCCGGAAGGTATGGCGCAACTGCGTGCCTGGGCCAAAGCCGGCACCCGCAATGGCAACCATTTGTGGATGCAGATCTCCCATGCCGGTCGCCAGTCGCCGCGCTACGTTACTTCGCGGCCGATGGGGCCCTCTGCGGTTCAGCTGTCCCTGATGGGGAACTATGCCCGTCCGCGTGCGTTGGCGGAGCCGGAGATCCTCGATTTTATCCAGCGTTTTGCCAACGTTGCCCGGATTGCCAAGGAGGCGGGTTTCACGGGCGTTCAGGTGCATGGGGCTCACGGCTATCTGTTGTCGTCGTTTCTTTCGCCAGTGACCAATCAGCGGACGGATCGCTGGGGCGGTTCACTGGAGAACCGTGCCCGTTTCCTGCTGGAAGTGGTTCGCGCGACCCGCGTGGCGGTGGGGCCGGAGTTTCCGGTGGCGGTCAAACTGAATTCTGACGATTTCCGCAAGGGCGGGTTCACCCTGGATGAGAGTGTGGAGGTGGTTCGCTGGCTCAACGAGGAGGGGATTGATCTGCTGGAGGTGTCCGGCGGCACCTACGAACAGCCCCGGCTGCTGGGATACAGCGGTGACGCTGAAACCGCAAGCGAGGGGCCGGCCGTGCGGGAGAGTACCCGTAAGCGGGAGGCCTATTTCCTGGATTACGCCCAGAAAATTCGCGAAGTCTGCGATTGCCCGCTGATGGTTACCGGCGGTTTTCGGACACGCGATTTTATGGAAGAGGTGGTCGCCAATGGCGAGACGGATGTGATCGGGCTGGGCCGCCCGCTCTGCACCGATCCGGGTACCCCCAGGGATCTGCTGGAGAGCCGCATCGACAAAACGGTCTGCCACGAGGATCACATCAAGCTCGCCCAGACCGGCTTGTTTTCGCCGGCCAGTCCGTTGATGCCACTCAAGGTGATTAATGTGCTGGGTGGTCAGGCCTGGTACTACCAGCAGATTTTCCGGCTCGCAGATGACAAAGAGGCCGATCCTGATCTGGGTCTGCTCAAGGCTGTCGGCGCTTACCTGAAGGATGAACTCAGCCGGGCCCGGCGGGTGAGGAAAGCCCGCCGGCACCGGAGGCTCTGATTACTCTGATTACATCGCGCGCGCAAAGACCTTGAACGGCAGGGCCTTGATGACGTAGCTCAGGGGCGTCCAGGGCCACCAGGGCACGTAGGCGCGGCGTTTCTCTTTGTCGATGGCGCTGACCAGGGCGGACACGCCGGTGTCCAGATCGACCCGGAAGGGCGCGTTCCTGGTGCTCCGGTTGATGTCGGTGAGGATGTAGCCGGGCATGATGTTGGTCACCCGGATGGGGGTGCCTTCGGTGTCCAATTGCAGGCCTTCGGCCAGGGAAGCCACGGCGGCTTTGGTGGCAGCATAGACGTTCATGGCGCCCCGGAAACCGCGTACGCCGCTGACGGAGGACATCAGCACCAGGTGGCCTGCGTTCTGGGCACGGAAGATTTCCATGGCTGCTTCGCACTGGGCGATTGCTGCGACGAAGTTGGTCTCCGCCGCCTGGCGGTTGGATTCGAAGTGGCCCTGACCAATCCCGTGACTGCTGGCCATGCCGGCGTTGACCACGATCCGGTCGAGGCTGCCCAGCTCTTCTTTGAAGCTTTGGAACACCTCCGGTACCCGGTCGTAATCGCACACGTCCAGCGCCTGGATGACCACGCGGATATTCGGGTAGCTTGTGGTCAGCTCGTGTTGGAGCGCCTCCAGATTCTCCACCCGCCGCGCACACAGCGCCAGATTGCAGCCTTTGGCCGCCCAGGCCCGGGCCATGCCCATGCCCAGACCACTGCTGGCTCCGGTAATCAGGATGTTACGTCGCATTCTCCACTCCTTGTTCTTGGCGCCGGCTTAGCCGGGGCTCTTTATGTAAACCACATTTTTCTCGCCAACCCGGATCTCGAACAGCTCACTGGCCTTGATCAGGTCGCTCAGTTTCTTGTAACCGTAGTTCACCGGCGAGAATGAGCTGTTGTTGGAAATGTATTGGCCCACCTTGCCAAGATGCGCCCAGCCATCGTCATCGGCGGTTTGCTCAACGGCGGTGCGCAAGGTTCTGACCAGCACCGAGTCACCCCGAAGCTGTTTGCGGCCCCATTTCTTCTGGGCTCTCGCGGCCGGTTCCGACCCGCTCTCGCCTTCCTCTTCGTCGGCCTCGTCCCGGAGGTTCTCGGTGTAGATGAACTGGGAGCAGGCATTCACGAAGGGCAGGGGTGTCTTCCGCTCGCCAAACCCGAATACGGGTAAGCCCGCTTCCAGGATGCGCATCACCAACGGCGTGAAGTCGCTGTCACTGGTCATCAAGGCGAAGGCGTCCACATTGCCGCTGTAGAGCAGGTCCATCGCGTCGATGATCATCGAGGCATCGGTGGCGTTCTTGCCGGTGGTGTAGGCGAATTGCTGGATGGGGCGGATGGCATTGGGGTGCAGTTTTTCAATCCAGCCGCCCAGTTGCGGGCCGTTCCAGTTGCCGTGGGCGTGCCGTATGTTCACGGCACCGTACTTGGCCAGTTCCTGGAGTACGCCTTCGATGGCCTGGTGGCTGACGTTGTCGCAGTCGATCAGCAGGGCAATTCGGTAGTTGGAGTTCATCTTCCTTGAGGTTTCCTTTTGGTTAGGATCTGAATCCGGTTAATTGGCAGTCTAACAGGAAGGGCTCGGATTTTACCCGCCGGTATCGAAAGCGAATTTCCTTACAATTTGGCAAGAAATTGCCCGCTCACCCTTTCCAAATTTCTCAAACTTTCCGACGTAACTCCCTGCCATCGTGCAACCTTGCGATTTCTACTTACCCGAACCTGTCCAAAAATTGACAATTTCGTAACTGGTCGAGCGCCATTCTTCACGAGGATAATCGCCGCGTTTTTGTGAAATTTTGTCAAATCGTCGGAAAAGTGGTGTCAAATATATATGAATAGTGTCATTAAAACGTCAGGGTCATTAATGGCTGCAGCTTTTCTGGGTGCGTTGCTCACAGGCTGTGGTGGTGGGGGGTCTTCCTCTTCTGATACTTCGTCCCAGGGGGCAATCGGGAATGGTAGCAGCAAGGCGCTGCTTAGCTGGACCGCGCCTTCCACCCGTGTAAACGGTGACGGCATCTCCATGGGTGAGCTGGACAGCTATATCATTCGTTACGGCCAGGATGCCGATAATCTTACTGAACAGGTGGTGATCAGTGATGCCGCCGAGGATGCCACCATGTCTTACACCGTCGGTGGTCTGGGCCAGGGTACCTGGTATTTCTCCATTCAGGTTCAGGACACCAGTGGCCTGCTGAGTCCTCCTTCTGCGGTTGTCAGTAAAACCATCCAGTCCTGATCTGGACCTATCGCCCGTGCCTGAAGTGTGCAGTCTCAGGCCAGCGGGTCGGCCATCGGTAGCTTCAGGGTAAACGAGGTTCCCTCTCCGGGAGTCGAAGCGACCGAAATCTCTCCCCGATGTTTTTCCACCACTGTCTTCACGAATGACAGCCCCAGCCCCGCGCCGTGAACGCCGGCCAGCTCCGTACTTTTCTGGCGCATGAAGCGGTCAAAAAGGTAGGGCAGTTCCTGCTGGTCAATACCGCTGCCTTCATCCGAAACCGTCAGGCAGGCCTGGTGGCCAGCCCGGAATACCTGGACGTTGACGGTGGAGCCGGGCGGGCTGTACTGCACGGCGTTGGTCATCAGGTTGATCACGGCCCGTTCCAGCAGCTCCGCATTGCCCCTTAGCCAGAGGTCCTCGGTGCCTTGCAGGGAAAATTCGATGTGTTTCTCGGCGGCCTGCTCGCTGACGCTGTCCCGGGCATTCTCGGCAATGGACAGGAACTCACATTCGTAGAACCGGGTCTCGGTCAGCTGTTCGGCACGGGCCAGCTGCACGAATTCCTCGGCCAGGTTGTAGCTGCGCCGGGCCAGCTTGCCCAGCTGTTCCAGCTGCGCCGGTTCGATGTTGGAGGGATCCCGTTTCAGCTGCTCGATGAGGGCGAGCTGTGACACCAGCGGCGAGCGTACGTCATGGGAGATAAAGTCGATAGCCTCCCGGTGCTGGCGCTGTTGTTCCCGCAACTCGGAGATGTCCGAGACGTTGGCGATGATGCCGTGCTGATCGCTATCCGGCAGTGCGAACGGTGCAAAGTGGATCAGGAAGTCTTTGTCATGGATGCGCAGGTCCACTGTGCGGCTCTGTTGCATGGTCAGGGTTTCCGAGATGGTTTCATGCCAGGGCGGAATTTCCCGGGGGTCGTGGCCCTCCAGGAGGCGGGCCAGGGGCATGCCGTCCAGACTCGGCATGGGGTCGCCGAACCATTCCTCGATGTGGCCATTGGCAAACCGGATAACACCCAGCTCGTCCGTCACGATGATGCCATCGGGCATGTGCTCGAAGCTGCGGCGGATGAACTGTTGCATTCGGTTCATGCGTTCCGTTGCCGTACGCAGGCGCTCTATGCGGGCTGAAATGTTTTCCCGGATCTCGGAGTGATCGGCAACGGGGGGCGCTTCTTCCAGGCGCAGGCGCCTGAGGTAGCGCTGAATCGCCTCCCGGCCCAGATCGTTGGGCATGGTAAAGCCCAGTGTGTACAGGGTTTCGCCCCGTTCGAGCCGAATCCAGCTCACCCGGGACTGATGCAGCCACTGCCCGGTGGTCAGGGAGTCCGGAATATCGTCTACGGTGAGGTCCTGGGCAGAGAGGATGTCTTTGCCGTCGGTCAGTAGCCAGCCTTCCGGCTGGAACAGCACGCGGAAGTAGCTTAGCAACTGGGACGGATGGCTCCGTGAGGGAGCCTGGAGGTTGACCCTGGGACTGGTGACCAGCCTGTCCAGTTGCTGGTTCAGAAAGCGGTTCGCCGTGGCCAGGCGAAGGCCGCTGGAAACCGGGAAGGCGACAAGGGGAATCAGCATGGCGTTGGCCACCGGTATCCAGATTCCGGCAATGAACAACACGACCATGCTCAACGCGGTGGCGGAGCCTGCGATTGCGACACAGGTAAATAGCGTACGGCTCGGGCGTGTCCGTGGCAGCACTACAGACATCAGTACCAGCACAACGAGGCTCAGGGCGGCGCCGGCCCACGCGGGCGCCTGCCGGATGAACCGGGCTTTGCTTTGCTCCGGGAAGGCCAGCTGGCTGCTGGAAAGCGCGGTTTCCAGCAGGCCCTGGTCAAGAATCTTGGGCAGCACTGACAGTTGGATCAGCAGCAGTATCGCGAGCAGGATCAGGCCCAGGTTCCAGGGAGTTGTTCTGATGATTGGCAAGTCCCGGCTCATGCGCCCTGCTGTTGGTGTTGGTCGTTCAAGGTATTGTTCCAGAAAGAACTCTTAGCGGGACAAAATACCGTTTTCAGGGGCGAGTTCCAAGGTTTGGATGCTATTGATCTAGCCGCGATTGCCACGGTCGGGGAGTGAGGTAACCTGTTGGCCGGAAACATCGCCCGATTTGTCGGGTGTGGCGATGCGATTGGGATAGACGGTGAGCGCACGGGGTGCCGTTGCCGCCACGGACTTTCCGCCGGCTTCGGTCACCACACGCCAGTAATACTGGCCCGGCTCAAGCGGCCTGGAAGGCAGCGCCCGGGTCTCGGGTGCCCACTCACTGGTGGCTATGACGTTCTGGAAGTCCCTGTCGCTGGCAACCTCCACTCTGGCGACTTCGTTCTCGCCATTGAGCTGCCAGCGGAACTCGGGCATATCGTCGTTAGCGCTGGCCCCGGCTGCCGGGTAGGACAGCGTGGCCGCTTGCGCCTGCAGGCGGACTTCCATCGGGACGGTGGCCGGCATGCCTGCAAGTCCGTTGGCGTCCAGGGCGGCGACCTGTATCTGGTACCCGCCGTTGTCCAGCAGGCCGATGTTGAACCGGTTGCCGGTAACTTCACGGCTGCCGATCCATTCGCCGCTGGCAGTCTCGAAGATGTCGAGCCGGTAGGCGGGTGCTTCCTCCCCATGCCAGGTCACTTCGAGCGGAAGTGTTGAGACAACGTCCGGCAGGGGAGCGATGTCGGGGGCATCCGGCAGCTGACGGATGGTAACACCGGTGTGTCCATCGGTGCCGATACTGGCCCGATACCCGGCGGGAATGCGTTGGGCCTTGCCGGGGGCACCAAAATCCACCATGCCCTCGGTAACCCGGACCAGCGTTGCTTCGGGAGAAGCCTGCACGGTAAAGGTCGAGTGCTGCGTCAGCGCAACGCCGGTTGCCGTCTCGATGTATACGGGAAGTGGATTCCAGTCGCCGGATTGTGCCCGAGCGTGAACTTTGCCCTCGATCAGCCGCACTCGCGGAGCGCTTTCCTTTGCCAGTTCAACAATCTGCAAGCGTGTGCGCGGAAACAGGCGCAGTTCGACGTCTTCGTTCAACTGGATCGTGGCGGTGCCGGCGCCGGATACAATTTCGTCGCCAGCCTGGAGGGAAGCTCCCCCGTCCAGTGGCATCGAGCGTTCGGACTCGCTGGGTAGAAGCTGCACGCTCGCAGTGGTGTAGGACACCTGAGTCGTCTCCGCCGTACTGTGAGTCGCTGCCGTTGCCAGCGAAGCTGTCAACGCAAACAGTATCAGGGGGCGGCGGAGCAGGGCGTCACTCATTGGCGGCGAGGGGTCTTTCCAGTTCGTCGTTGTCCAGGGCTTTCATGGCCTCAAGCCGGTAGCCCCGCTGGTAAATGGTCTTGATCCGGAAGCCATTCTCCGGGTTCAGGCCCAGGCGCCGGCGCAGGCGACTCATGTGAGTATCCACCGTGCGGGTGTTGATGTCACGGGCCAGGCCCCAGACGCGCTCAAGCAGCATTTCCCGGGTCAGCAGGCGTCCCTGGTTCTGGAACAGGAACAGGGTCAGGTCGAAGTCCTTGTCGGTGAGCGTGAGTTCTTCACCGTGCAGGGAGATGGAGCGCTGCTGGGTGTTGATCTCGAACGGGCCGTATATCAGGACTTCTTTCTCGTTGTCCGGGTTTGTGCGGCGGGAAAGCGCATTGATTCGCGCAGACAGCTCGGCTGCACGGGGCGGTTTTGCCAGGTAATCGTCGGCACCCGCATCCAGCGCCCGGACAATGTCGGATTCGCTGTCACGCTGGGTCAAAAAGATGACCGGGATGGGCCAGTTCAATTGCGCCCGAACATTCTCCAGCACATCGATGCCCGTCATGTCAGGGATCTGCCAGTCCAGGATCAGCAGGTCGTAACTGCGGTGTAACACAGCACTCAGAAAACTCTGGCCGGTGGGAAAGCTGTCGCAGTGGTGCCCACGTTCTGCCAGGATGTTCTGAACGTTCTGCGCCTGTTCGTGTTCGTCTTCAAGCAGAGCAATGCGCATGGTGATCTTCTCCCTTCGATATCAACCGATTATGGCAAAAAGCAAGGTCGGATTTCAGTATCGTTATGTATTATTGCGTAAACCCACTGCGGGTTTCCCGTTGTCATCGTCGACCGTTTGCCGGCAGGCAGGGAAATTGCTGCAACCCCAGAACCAGCCTTTCTTGCCTTTGCGACGCACCAGGGGTGAAAAACAGTGGGGGCACGGTATGGGCTTCTGGCCGGTGCCGTCGGCCGGAGCGTTGTCCTCAATCGGTCGGGTGCCTTTGCAGTCCGGGTAGCGGGTGCAGGCATGGAAACGGCCGAACTTGCCTTCCCGCTCCACCATCGGCGCGCGGCATTTGGGGCAGTGGATCGCCTGGCCGGCTTCCCGGGATTGCGGCTCCGGGCTGGCCTTGCCCTGGGGCCGGTTCATCAGGTCCCGGATTTCCTGCTTGAGGGTGTCGAGGAATTTGCGCGGGTCATCCTCGCCACGGCGAATGCCCTCCAGCGTTGCTTCCCAGACGGCCGTGCGATCCGGTTTGCTGACGGATTCCGGGAGCGCCTCGATCAGGGTCTTGCCCTTTGCGGTGGCCCGGATGTGCCGTCCTTCCCGGAACAGGTAGTCGCGCTTGAACAGGGTTTCGATGATGGCCGCCCGGGTGGCTTCGGTACCCAGTCCATCGGTCTCCCGCAGCGTCTTGCGCAGTTCGGCATCGCTCACGAACCTGGCGATGTTGGTCATGGCCGAGAGCAGGGTGGCGTCGGTGAAATGCTGCGGCGGCTGGGTCTTGCGTTCGGTTACCGTTGCCGCGTCGCAATGTACCGGTTCGTTTTTCTCCAGCCTCGGCAGTGGCGCTTTCTGGGGTTCCTGGCGCTGTTCCCGCAGTTTCAGTTCCAGGTTTTTCCAGCCCGGCTCCAGGATGGCGATTTCGGTAGCCCGGAAACGATGGTCCGTCACCCGGACGGTCAGACGGCCCTCACGGTGGATGGCATCCGGCGCAAACTGCATCAGGTAGAAGCGGCTGATCAGTCCGTAGACATTTTCCTCGGCCTGGGTCAGCTTGCCATTGGGCGTGGGCCGGTTGGTGGGGATGATGGCGTGGTGCGCATCGACCTGTTTGTCGTTCCAGGCCGCGCTCTTGCGGTCAAGGACAGCCTGCTCGCAGTGGCTGGCAAGAGCCGGGGCCACCCGGGAGATGGCCTGTACCACCTGCTGGCGATGGCCAAAATGTTCCTCGGGCAGGTAGCGGCAATCGGACCGGGGGTAGGTGATCAGTTGGTGCCGCTCGTACAGGTTCTGGGCAGTATCCAGAACGTCTTTCGCACCCATGCGGAACAGGCGGCCGGCCTCGATTTGCAGGGCGGACAGGGAGAGCGGCAATGGCGGTGCTTCGGGCCGGTCCCGGAAACGGGACTCGACGATGGTGCCCGGTCGGTCCTGGACGCTGGCGGCAATCTGCTCGGCCACCGAGCGGTCCATCAGGCGGTTTTCTTCGTCCAGATAGTCCTGGAATTGCTCATCCGGAAGCCAGCGGGCGTTGAACGGTTTCGGGTCTGCGCCCTCTTCGTGGGCCCGGAACTGCCCTTCGATGCGGAAGTAAGGTTTCGGCTCGAAGTTTTCGATGGTGTTGTCCCGCTCCACCACCAGGCCCAGCACCGGGGTCTGTACCCGCCCCACGGAATACACGCCCTGTTCGCCCTGCTGCTGGTAGCTGAGGGTGTAGAACCGGGTCAGGTTGATACCATAGAGCCAGTCGGCCCGTTGCCGTGCCAGGGCGGAGTGGGACAGGCGCCGGAATTCGCGGTTGTCCCGGGTGCTGCGGATGGCTTTGGCGACGGCCGAGGGTGTGAGGTCGTTGATCAGCAGTCGCTGTACGGGTGCCTGGGTGCCCACGTAGCGCAGCACCTCGTCCACCAGCAGCTGGCCCTCACGGTCCGGGTCGCCGGCGTGGACGATGGTGTCGGCCTGGCGAATGAGGGATTCGAGTACTTTCAGTTGCTGGCGGACGCTGTCCTTGGGGGTTACTTCCCAGCGTTCGGGGATCAGGGGCAGGTCTTCGGCCCGCCATTTTTTCCACACCGGGTTGTAGCGTGCGGGTTCCGCTGGCTCCAGCAGATGGCCGATACACCAGCTGACCGTGGCCGCTTCTTCGTCTTTGCCGCAACGGATCCAGCCCTGGCCTTTCTGGTGGGGGCCAGGGAGGGCAGCGGCGATGGCGCGGGCGAGGCTGGGTTTTTCGGCTATATAGAGGTGCATGGCCTTTGGTGTTTGCTGATTGGCGAGGGAATGTGGCTGTTTGGGGCGTTGGTGTCAAGGCTCTCGATTCGTGTAGTAGACTGTCCTCAATTCACCGACGAAAAGCAGCTGGAGCGCTTTTGATGAAAGTACAGAATGCCATTGAATCCAAACTGAACGATGCTTTCGATGCAAGTATCCTCCAGGTGGAAAACGAGAGCCACATGCACAGTGTGCCGCCGAATTCGGAGACCCATTTCAAGGTGACGATGGTGTCGCCGGCATTTGAGGGGCAGATGAAGGTGAAGCGGCATCAGACTATTTATAAGGTGCTGGCGGATGAGCTGGCGGGGCCGGTTCATGCGCTGGCGTTGCATTTGTATACGCCGGAGGAGTGGGAGGCCAGTGGTCAGGCTTCGCCGGAGTCACCGAACTGCATGGGCGGGTCGAAGGGTGATCCGGCTATGGCGATGAAAACCGGTCAGGGAGAGGGTTCATGAGTCAGTTTTTCCAGATTCATCCGGAAACGCCCCAGAAGCGGCTGATCAATCAGGCGGTGGAGATCCTTCGGCGGGGTGGGGTGATTGTTTATCCCACGGATTCGGCTTACGCCATTGGCTGTCATTTGGGTGACAAGCAGGCGGCGGATCGGATCAAGCGGATTCGCAAGCTGGACGACAAGCACAACTTTACTCTGGTGTGCCGGGACCTTTCGGACATAGGTGTCTACGCCAAGGTGGATAATACCCAGTACCGGCTGCTGAAGACGTTCACACCCGGGCCCTACACGTTCATTCTCGATGCAACCACCGAAGTGCCGCGCAGGCTGATGCATCCCAAGCGCCGGTCGATCGGGGTTCGGGTGCCGGACAACGCCATTGTCCAGGAGCTGCTTGGTGAACTGGGCGAGCCCATCATGAGCAGTACGCTGATCCTGCCGGGTGAAACCGAGCCCATGACCGATCCGGAGGAAATCCGGGATGTACTGGGCCATGAGCTTGATCTGATTATCGATGGTGGCTTCTGCGGCATGGAAGCCACCACAGTGGTGAATTTCACGGGCGATGTGCCGGAGGTGACCCGGGTGGGCAAGGGTGATCCCGAGCCGTTCCAGGTCTGATCAGGCGCCTGTCAGACAGATCCCGGGGCTGGTTTCAGCCCCGGTGATCGGAAACGAACGGGTTGCTGGCGCGTTCCTGGCCGAAGGTGGACATGGGGCCGTGGCCGGGGATGAAAGAGACCTCGTCTCCGAGTGGAAACAGTTTTTCCCGGATGGACCGGATCAGGGTGTTGTAATCGCCCTTGGGGAAGTCGGTGCGGCCGATGGAGCCCTGGAACAACACATCGCCCACCAGAGCCAGTCCGGATGCCCGGTGGAAGAATACGAGGTGCCCCGGTGTGTGGCCCGGGCAGTGCAGAACTTCCAGGGTCTGCTTTCCAACGGTCACTTCTTCACCATCCTCCAGCCAGCGATCTGGCGTGAATACTTCGGGCGCCGGGAAACCGAACATCTGCGCCTGCTGGGGCAGGCCCTGGATCCAGAAATTGTCTTCCTTGTGGGGGCCTTCGATAGGCAGTCCGAGTTCCTTCGCCAGCTCCGCGGTGCCGCCGGCGTGATCGATGTGGGCGTGGGTCAGCAGGATCTTTTCCACCGTCACACCTTCCTCTTCGACCGCGGCGCGGACCCGGTCCAGGTCGCCACCGGGATCGACGACAGCAGCCTTACGGGTTTCCTCGCACCAGATCAGTGAGCAGTTCTGCTGGAACGGCGTGACGGGAATGATTCTGTATTTCAGGGACATACCTTTTCTCGGATGGCTTCGAAAATTGATGAAGGGTTTATGGTACCAGTTTCCGGAGGTGCCAGGGTTCAGGCAAAGCTGACCCCACCGCGCCCGGAATCTTTGGCCTGGTACATGGCGGCATCGGAGGCCTGCAGGAGTTCTGTCACGGTGGTGCCGTTGTCCGGATAGATAGCCACACCGACCGAGGCACCTACCTGTACGGCGTGATCCTTGATCCGGAACGGTTGCTCCGCGACGGCGGTGATTTTTTCCGCGATCACAAAGGCATCATCGGTGTTGTCCAACGGTGCGGTGATTACCAGGAATTCGTCGCCACCGTGGCGGCCAACCACATCCTCGTCCCGAACGGATCCTTCAAGGCGTTTGGCGATGACTTTCAGCAGTTCATCCCCCGCCTGGTGCCCGTACCGGTCGTTTACCGGTTTGAAGTGGTCCAGGTCCACAAACATCAGTGCAAAGCGGCTGTTATCTCTGTGAGCCTGGTCGATTGCATGCTCCAGAAGTTTGAGTATTGCCGCCCGGTTCGGAAGGCTGGTCAACAGGTCATGATCCGCCTGCCGGCGGATTTTGCGTTGCGCCTGCTGCAGCTCGTCGTTGGATCTGGCAAGTTCGGAGGCCTGCTGGGCGATCCGTTGTAACACCGGCCTGAGAGATCTCCAGACCAGAAAACCGGCGAGGAGTGAGAGCACCAGTGTCACCATGACACTGAAAACAATGTCCCGGATAACCGTACCGAAGATTTCATTGACTTCCGCCCACACGTGCACTTCCCAGGGGTAGTCTGGCAGAGGACGCAGAAAGGACATGACACGGGTTCCGTCTTCCAGTGTTGCCCGGAAGGAATTGCCGAAAATGCCGGTCTGGATATTCAGCTGCTTTGCAAGGCACGGGTCTGCCGGCAACATCACAAACTGGCCGGTCTCCTTATTGATGGTGATTCGTTTGGTTCGGTCCTTGTCCAGCAGACAGATTTGGGAGTTTTCAGGCCCCTCGAAAATGCTGCGCAACGAATCGAGGCTGAACAGCAGGAGGTCATACCCGACCACCTTACCGGCGAAGGTGATCGGACTGTCGACATGGAGCAGGGGCGGGCTGGTCACTCCGCTGTCCAGTGGGTACGTCAGTATGTCGAGTTGCTCCCGCAGGGGCAGCCGGGCAGGTAACCGGTCCGCCATCGGACCAATGCGAACCAATTCCGAGCCGTCGGCATCGTAGCGGACAATCGCCCGAAGGTTGGTCAGGCCTTCTGCTGCGTCCCCGAGGCGGGGACGGGTAAAGTCCGCCAGGTCCGTTCGTGTGATTTCGCCGTTGTGATACTGAGCCAGTCTTCTGGCCAGTTCCGAGCGACTGGCGGTTTGTGCGGCCAGGTTGCGATGCTGATCGAAGGCAGCCCGGATGCTGGCGGCCTCGGCATCGGCGAAGTTGGCAGCGGAAAGTTCGGCGCGGGAGTGGATCTGGTTGATCAGGGGAGTGGCCACAATGGTGGCGACCAGAATGCCTGTGAGTACAACAGCGACGACGGCTGTGATGATGATATGGCGTTTATGTTCAGTGATATCCATCGATAGCCGTGCCGGGAAGAACTGTTGCAATAAGTGACATACTATAGCTGATTTTTCAGTCTGAAAGGATGGTTAGCCAAAGGCCCAATGGAGAGTTGGCCTGGCCGCCCATGCTGGATACTTTCCGTGTAGACTGAGCCCTCGGTTACCCTGAGTGGTATCAAAATATTCACCCGATGGAGAGAACATGAAAGCATTGCAGACCCTGCAAATCGAAACCGGCGAAGATCCCCGTGTGGTTGTCATCTGGCTTCACGGCCTGGGCGCCAGTGGCCACGATTTCGAGCCGGTGGTACCGGAACTCGCATTTGCCAGGGAGCAGGCTGTCCGGTTCATTTTCCCCCACGCGCCGGAGCTGCCGGTGACGATAAATGGTGGCATGGTGATGCCCGCCTGGTACGACATTCTCGCTATGGATATCGACAGGAAAGTGGACGCGCCCCAGCTCAAGGCCTCTGCAGATGCGGTTGCCCAACTGATTGAACAGGAACTGGAAAAGGGCATTCCCAGTGAGAACATCCTGATTGGCGGTTTCTCCCAGGGGGGCGCGGTGGCCTATGAGCTGGCGCTGAGTTATCCCGAAAAACTGGGTGGGCTGTTTGTGCTTTCCACTTACTTTGCCACCGCCGACAGTATCCGGCTGGCGGAAGCCAATCGCCATATCCCGGTGTTTGTCGGTCACGGCAGCTATGACCCGGTAGTCCCGGAATCCTTGGGCGATGCGGCCCGGGGCATGCTTGAAGAACTGGGCTTCGAACCCGAGTATCATCGTTACCCGATGGAACACAGCCTGTGCCTGGAGGAGGTCCGGGATCTGGATCGGTTCTTCAGTCGTTGCCTCGGCAGCTAAGGGCGAGGCTGCCAACCGGCAGCCCGCGCCTTGGCCTTACTTCGTGGTTGGCTGGTAGGTCACCACAAAGGCACCCCTGAGATCACCCTCGGAAAAGCCGGTGGCCTGGTCATTCGGATACAGCTCGGCCAGCTTGGCTTTTACGTCCGGATCAATGTTTTTGCCATGACAGCCCAGGCAAAGCTTTTGGGTCGGAATGGCACTCATGTACCGGAACGCCGGTTGTCCGGACGCCTCGGACACCTGCCACACTTCCACCGGCTTGCCGTTCTTCACCGGCTGCTTGTCCATTGCCAGCAGCTGCATCTCTTGCCAGTCGGTCGGAGCGTTATCCGGATTACGGACCTTCAGGCTGGTCCGGCTGATGGTCCATTCCTCGCTGCTGTTACTGGCAGCAATTTCAGGCGCCACGGTGTTGCAGACACCGATACCGTTAGTAAGTCCGCCCTCCTTGATGGCTGCCTGGAGGGCCTTTTTGAGTGAGCCGCCAAAGGCTTTCACTTTCGCGCGGGCCTCGGTAACCAGCTCATCTGTGGGTTGCGCCGGTGTTTCCGCGAGGGCGGGCACGGAAAGCATCGATAACAGCGCAGCCGCCGTAAAAATTTGTTTGGCCATTGAGTATCCTCCCTGTTGATGTGGCATAAGTATATAACATGAGTTTAGCCCACAACTTGAGCCAGGGCAGGGCTGCGACGATTTGTCGTCCTGCACTGAATGAAAACAGGAGATTGCTATGAAAACCCTTTTACAGGTTGATTTCCCCTTTACCGGACCCTTTGGCGAGGAAATGGCCAGTGCCATGAGAGACCTTGCCGAGTCCATTGCGCAGGAGCCGGGGTTTATCTGGAAAGTCTGGACCGAGAATCCGGAAACCCAAGAGGCCGGCGGCATCTATCTGTTCGAAGACGAGGCCAGTGCCCGTGCCTACCTGAAAAAGCATACCGAGCGGCTGAAGGGGTTCGGGATCCCGGAGGTGAATGGCAAGGTTTTCCGGGTGAACGAGGCGTTGTCGGCGATTGATAACGGGCCGGTGTAGGGCTGGCAGTAGCGCCAGCCCTCATCAGTTTCTCGGCTGGATTAGAGCACCTTTTTCAGCTTGCCGTAATCACCACCGGTACGAAGCACCAGCGTGATCTCGTTGTCATTCCGATTGCGGAAGAACCAGCCGTGATCGCCGGTAAATGCAGCCACCAGCTTGCCTTCGTCTTCCGGAACACCTCGTCCCTTCTCATAGGAGATGGACTGACCACTGCCATTACCGTGGGTGTCGTAATTAATGGGGCCACCCTCAGACACCCAGTAGAACCGGGCTACAGCGCCTTCTTCCATGGTGAGTTTGAACTCGGTCCCTTCGCCAGGGGTCAGAACCACGCGCACTTCATCCTGCCACTGAGGTTCCGCAGGTGCAGGCTCTGATGCTGCTTCTTCCGGGGCGGGCTCAGCTTCAGGTGCGGAAGCCGAGGCCGTTTCCTGAGCCGGTTCGGCGGCGATAGGTTGGGCTGCTTCCGGAGCCTTCTGATTAGCCGAGGATTGCACGGCAACCATCTGGGCAGCCTCGTCCGCGGCGGCTTCCTCGGCGAGCTGTTCCTTGATCTCGCCCATTTCAGTCAGGCCCAGAAGGCGGCCCGCGCCGGTTGGGTCCAGCGCGTATTCTGCGGGCATTACGACGGTAACCAGCAGAACCAGCGCCACAATGGCTGCGATGATGGTTGAGCGAATCAGTTTGGCGGTGCTGGGTAATTCTTCACGGTTTGGTATATCAGTGTTGTACATAACAAATCTCCAGAATCAGGCGACAAAGTAACCGGTGAGCTGATAGCCAAAGAGCAGGAAGCCTGCGCTCATCATGGCGACATTGGCGGTGTAGGCGTGGCGGAAAAAGCCATCTGTTTTGCGCCAGAAGCTGATGGCAATCAGGATCATGGTCAGGGCAATGAGTTGCCCGATTTCCACCCCCACATTGAAGGCGAGCAGGTTCGGGATCAGTCCATCCGGCGAGATGTCGTACTCGATGATCTTTGTGGACAGGCCAAAGCCGTGGAAGAACCCGAAAATGAGGGTGGCAGCCTTGGTGTTGGGCTGGAAGCCGAACCAGCGCTGGTAGGCTCCGATATTGTCCAAGGCCTTATACACAATCGATAGGCCGATAATGGCATCAATGAGGTAGCTGTTGATGCCGACATTGAAGTACACGCCCAGCAACATCGTGGTGGAATGCCCCAGCGCAAACAGACTCACGTAGATAGCGATGTGCTGCATGCGGTATAGGAAAAAGATGACCCCCAGCAGGAACAGCAGGTGGTCATAGCCGGTGACCATGTGTTTGGCCCCGAGATAGATAAAAGCAATGAGGTTCACGCCGGTGATTTCCTGGATGTACCCCTTGTCGCCCTGGGCGACAGCATGGGCCAGCACCTCGGTGCTCATTCCGAGCAGTCCGAGGGTCAGGAATATCCAGATGAGGCGATTTCCGCCGGCGAGGTTTTGCGCACGCCAGCGGCCGTCAAGCAAAGTTGACAACATAATGACTCCGTCAGTTTTCGTGTTATTGGGCTGCAGTGGCAGCGAGACTCAAACGGTGAGCGGTGCTTTGGGCGGGCGGTCGAGTCGATAACGAAAACTGCGGGGAGAGTCTCCGGCGAACGGAACAGGCTGCCGGAAGGCGAGCACATGGCTGGAGACAAGACGGATGGTCAATTGATCAACGGAATCGTGGGTGTGGTTGCCAGAATCGTGATGCAAGGGAAGGTCTGGTTTTTCGTCGGCGTCATGGCTGTGATGATCGTGACTGTGCGGGTGATCGCCTAAGTCCGTTGCCGACGTCTCAGTCAGTTCAGCGATGCCATGGGATGAGGCTTCACCGACGACCGAAAGGGTCATCCCGGCCAGTGCCACCAGCATGACAAGAAGCGGAAACAGTTTTTTACGGTGAATAGCCGTAATCATGAGCGTCAGATTGCTGGTCCGGCTGGTGGATCAATTCGGGGTCTGAGAATAGCATGCCCGCAGGGGAGCAGGGATTAAAAATGGTCAATCTGGGTGGTACCCCCGGCAGGACTCGAACCTGCTACCTATCCCTTAGGAGGGGATCGCTCTATCCAGATGAGCTACGGGGGCAAATCTGCGAGAAGGCCGGTATGATAGCGGGGGAAAGCTTGTGGCTCAAGGTGTTGGTGTGCTGACTGGTTTTTCGGGAGTGTGATGGTGTCCGAGCCGTTGTCGTTAAGCGTGATTGTTCCGGTGTGGAAAGAGGCCGGCGCCATCGTTGAAACCCTGCAAGCGCTTCAGCCGCTGCGCGGGTCTGGCCATGAGGTGATCGTGGTGGATGGCGGCAGCCCGGACAGGACGGCTGAACTTGCCCGGCCGTGGTGTGACCGGGTGGTGGTATCCGGCAAGGGCAGGGCGGTGCAGATGAATGCCGGGGCTGCCGTGGCCGCGGGCAATGTGTTGCTGTTCCTCCATGCTGACACCCGGCTGCCCGAGTCGGCTCTTGCTGAACTTGAACAGTTCTCCCGGACCCGTTTCGGCTGGGGGCGTTTCGATGTGGCCCTGAGTGCCCACCGCCCGATCTTCCGGATTATCGCCTGGTTTATGAACTGTCGGTCCCGCCTGACCGGCATCTGTACCGGCGACCAAGGCATGTTTGTGCGCCGGGATGTGTTCGAGGCCCTCGGCGGGTTCCGTGAAATTCCATTGATGGAAGATGTGGAAATTTCTGGTCGGTTGCGTCTGGTGTCCCGCCCCTGGTGTATTACCGATCCGGTGGTCACCGACAGCCGGCGCTGGGAACAGAACGGTCCCTGGCGTACTATTCTGCTGATGTGGCGATTGCGTTGGCGTTACTGGCGTGGTGAATCGCCGGAATCTCTGGCGAAGGCCTATCGATCGGATGTCCGAAATGCCTCTGAGTAATCCCCCCTCCGCTGTTTTTCTCCAGTTTGCCAAGTGGCCCGAAGCAGGCAAGGTCAAGACCCGGCTGATGCCGGAGTTAGGCCCTGTCGGCGCGCTCGAGGCCCACATCCGTCTGACCCTGATGGTGCTCGATAACCTGTGCGCCACCGGTTATCCGGTCGAGTTCTGGTGGGATCGGGAGGTGGACGAACCAACCGACGAGGCCTTGCCCATTCTCGAAGAGGTCGAAGGCGCAGGCCTCATTCAGATGGTGCAGCAGGGCAGCAGCCTCGGTGAACGAATGGAGGCGGCATTGGGCCAATCCTTACAAGAGTACGACCGGGCCCTGGTGGTTGGCAGCGATTGCCCTTCCGTGGATCCGGATTATGCCCGGCATGCCGTGGCGTGCCTGGCGGATCATGATGTGGTGCTGGGTCCCTCGGATGATGGTGGATACGTTCTGATCGGCGCTTCCCAGGTTGTGGAGGGCATGCTGGATGATATTGAGTGGGGAACTCCACAAGTGCTGAAGCAGACTTGCGAACGACTCGAAAAAGCGGGGCTCAGCTACTTTCTGCTGGAGCCCCGCTGGGATGTGGACGAGCCCGGGGACTGGGCCCGTTTTCTGGGTAGTCGCTGAGTCGGTCAGCTCGCCGGCACCGGCGGCAATTCGGTGAGTGTGCCCAGGGCCCGATCGGCCTCCAGACCATTGCCACCGGTGACCACCCGCAGTGCCTGGTCTCTTTCCAGCACAGACTTGCGGAAGGTATCCAGCAGGTCCTGCCTGGTGACGTTCTTCACCGCCTCGGCAAGCTGCTCCCTCGAGTTGAAGGTTTCCATGCCCCGGTCGATTTCCCGCCAGTAGCGGCCGGAAATATCCCCCAATTGCCGATCCTGTTCCAGCAGCTTGCTGATCACGGCCTGTTTCTCCTGAGTCAGGCGTTCTTCGGTCATGCCGGACAGTACACTCTCAAAGCCTTCCGAAAACTCCCGTACCGCACGATCAATCTCGGTTTGCGTTGCCGAGGGCGATTGCACCACAAATCCCAACGCCGGCGTTTCAAGCATTTCGAACGGGGTGGCATACACGATGTACCCCAGCTGACGGTTGGTGCGGATTTCCTCATAAAACGGGCTGCTGATGATCTGTCCCAGCAAGCGATAGCGGGCCCGCTCCGCGAAGCTGGTGTTATCCCCCTGCATATAGAGGGTATAGCCGGTATCCGGGTGATCCACGGCCAGGGAAACCTCGGTCTCTTCCTCGGGCAGTTGGCGCACCTGGCTACGGGGGACTTCGGCCAGCCGGCTGTCATCCAGCACAATGGCCTCCACCTGCCTGGCCAGGTTCAGGGCGTAGGATTCGGTGACATTGCCGTGGGCCAGCATGACCGGATCAACCTCACTCAGCAGGTTCCGGGCAAAGGACCGCAGCTCGTCCAGGGTGATTTCCCGGGCAGCGGCCAGTTTCTCATCGGTGCTCCAGGCGCGTTCGATCAGCGCGGTCTGGACAAACTCGGAGGTCTGTTCGACCGGGCGGTTTTTGGCCTGGTTCTGCAGGTTGTCGATCAGGTTCTGACGGGCAATCCGGAACCGTTGTTCGGTCAGCAGCGGATCACCCACCTGAAGCAGAATCCGGTTGAGCAGGGTGTGGAGTTTGTCGTTGTAGCCGCCCACGCGGATGGTGATGCCCCGCAGGTGGGAGTAGACGCTGTAATCCAGGCCCGCAAGGCTGGCGGCGTAGGAGGAGGCGTTCAGGTTGCTATTGACCGCATCCACCAGGACCTTGGTCAGTACCGCGCTGCGGGCACTGGCCCGGGCGGCTGGCGTGCGCAGGCTCACGAAGACGTTGGCCTTGGGCGTACCGAACCGCGTATCCCGGGCAAACCAGATTTCCATCCCCTCCTGGCTGCCCAGTTGCACCGGGTGCGCCATGGTGTCGCCGGAAACCAGTCCAAGGTTCTCCGGAACAAAGGGGTTGGGCTGAGGCAGTGCCAGTTGGGCTGCCAGCTGTTCCGGCGCGCCGGTGGTGATTTCCGAAGGCGTCAGTTCGGTCATCTGCCAGGCGGCGTCGTACCACTGGGTGGTGTTGGGCTCTTCAAGTTGCGGCTCCGGAGCCAGTACGAAAACCATCAGGTTGTCCGGAGCCAGCCGGTCCAGAATGTCGCGGTACTGCTCAGGCGCATACCGTTCCATCAGCCAGGGGGCACTCAGGATGTCGTCGGCGGGATAGTGCTGGAGCTGGCCGGCCAGGCGCATGGCCTCATGCAGTGGCTCCCCCTGCTCCCGGAAGCGGAAATCGATGGTGGCCAGCTGCTGCATTTCGCGGAAGCGGTCTTCGCCGATACCGGACTGGCGAATCCGCTCGATGTAGTCGAACACCAGCGGCAGGATCTCGTCCTGGCGTTCGAGGCCCTCGGGCGTCAGTGCCATGCTGATTTCCAGCGTCGCGTTGTCGCCGGTGTCCATGCCCAGCCCGGCGGACAGACTGTCGGCCAGTCCTGCGCGCTTGAGCACGTCGAACAGGCTGCCGGGGCCTTCATGGCCCAGCAGGTTGGCAATATAGCTCGCCGGCTTGGTCCGGTAGTTGTCCTGCTGGGACGGAATCGGGAAGCTGAGGGTAAGGCTACGGACATCCTTGATGGCATCCGCGGTGACCTTGGCTGGCAGGTCGTCGCTCCGGAACATCGGTTCCGGGTGCGCTTTCTGCTCAAGACTCCGGTTTTCGATGGCACCGAACTTCGGACGAACCATGGATTCAAGCTCGTCCAGGGACTGGGGCCCATAAACCGAGAGCGTCATAAGGTCGGCGGAGTAATGATCTTCCCAGAACTCGACCAGATCCGGGCGCAGCGGGTTCTGTTCGGTATTTTCCAGGGTGCTCAGGTTGCCCACGGCAAACTGACTGAAAGCATGATCCGGATTGGCCACGGCTTTTTTCACGGAGTAAAAACGTCGGCCATCATCTTTCTGCTTGGCGCTGAATTCCGAGTGCACGGCATTGCGTTCGCGGTCCACCAGTTCCGGGGTGAACAGCGGAGCGGAGAACTGCTGGGCGAATCGGTCCAGGGCGGGTTCCAGGAACTGAGCCTGCACATCGAAGAAGTAGTTGGTGTCCTGGAAAGCGGTGAAAGCATTGTGACTGCCGCCATGGCTCTTGATGAACTGCTGGTATTCGCCGGGTTCCGGGTACTTCTCGGTGCCCAGGAACAGCATGTGTTCGAGGAAGTGGGAGAGGCCCTCGCGCCCCTTCGGGTCATCTCCGCTACCCACGGCGACGTTCAGCGATGCGGCCGCTTTGTCCGCTTCCGGGTCGGAAACCAGGATCGCCCTGAGGCCGTTATCCAGCTCCAGGTACCGGTACTGGTTGTCGTCGTTCGGGCTCTTGCGGATGTCTCCCGCGGCCAATGCCAGGCTGCTGAACAGGAGTAACGCCAGGCAGGACAACACTCGAAGGTATGGGCGGATCGGCTTTCCGTGGGTCATAGGGCCTCTGCGGTCTGTGGGTTCGGTGGATTCAGTGCATAAGGGCGTTGCGGGTTGCCTCTGGCTGCTGGTCCAGGGTTTTACGAGCCAGATCGGCCGCTTTCTCACTGTCCAGCTGGCCCGACGCAATCCGCTCAAGCACGGTGGCCATGATGGCGACTGACTGGCGGTACTCGGAGAATTCGGCCTGGAAGGCCTGGTCGATTGCTTCGTACACTGCCTGGATTTTTTCCTCCCGGGAGCCGGAGTTGGCGGCGGTATCATTGATGGCCTTCAGGCATGCCCGGGCGATGGCGATGTAGCGTTCAGTGTTCGGGTTGTCTTTTTGCATAGATGTGGTTTTCAGGGAACCTTGTTGACTGTGACATGAAATGACGCCGGAAAGCGCAATAAGTTCCTGATTATGGCATTGCCGGCCAACTGTTTCATGGCTTTCTGTGACGGGATTTTCAAGGCCGGCAATCCGGGCACCCTGTGCTAGTCTCAGAGACAATGTGTCGGAAAAATCGCCAGGCCCATCGCAGGGCCTGTCCGGTAATTAGAGTAATGGCTCTATACAAAACAATAGCTTAAAGAGTAAATGCTCTAAAAAAGTTCGATACATGAACGTTGCAATTAAGTACAATGCCGGCGTTTTCGGGTGACTACGACTTTAGTCGAATGGCGCCCGGCATGGATAGACAAAAACAGAGCAACAGGCAGGGTGGAATTTAATGAACTACTTCCTTACTGGTGGTACCGGATTTATTGGCCGTTTTCTCGTTGAGAAGCTTCTGGCGCGTGGCGGCACCGTTCACGTACTGGTTCGCGAACAGAGCCAGGACAAGCTCCAGAAGCTCCGGGAGCGCTGGGGCGCGGATGAAACCCGCGTCAAGGCGGTGATTGGTGATCTGACCAGTCCGAATCTGGGGATCGACGCCGACGCCATGGCGTCCCTCAAGGGCAATATCGATCATTTTTTCCATCTTGCCGCCGTCTATGACATGGGCGCGGATGAGGACAGTCAGCAGGCGGCCAACATTGATGGAACCCGGGCGGCAGTCCAGGCGGCAGAGGCCATGGGCGCGAAGCACATCCATCATGTCTCCTCCATTGCAGCGGCAGGCCTGTTCAAGGGTACTTTCCGCGAGGACATGTTCGAGGAAGCGGAAAAGCTCGATCATCCCTACCTGCTCACCAAACATGAGTCCGAAAAGGTGGTGCGGGAAGAGTGCAAGGTGCCGTTCCGTATTTACCGGCCGGGCATGGTGATCGGCCATTCCGAAACCGGTGAAATGGACAAGGTGGATGGTCCCTATTACTTCTTCAAGATGATCCAGAAGATTCGCCACGCACTGCCCCAGTGGGTGCCCACCATCGGCATCGAGGGCGGCCGCCTGAACATTGTGCCGGTGGATTTCGTGGTAGATGCACTGGATCACATTGCCCACCTCGAAGGTGAGGACGGCAACTGTTTCCACCTGGTGGATTCCGATCCCTACAAGGTTGGCGAGATCCTCAATATTTTCAGCGAGGCCGGCCACGCGCCGAAGATGGGCATGCGCATCGATTCCCGGATGTTCGGCTTCATCCCGCCGTTTATCCGCCAGAGTGTCAAGAACCTGCCGCCGGTGAAGCGTATTACCAGCGCGGTACTGGATGACATGGGTATTCCGCCATCGGTGATGTCGTTCATCAACTATCCCACCCGGTTCGACGCCCGCGAGACCGAGCGGGTGCTGAAGGGCACCGGCATCGAAGTACCGCGCTTGCCCGACTATGCTCCGGTGATCTGGGATTACTGGGAACGCAACCTGGATCCGGACCTGTTCAAAGATCGCACCCTCAAGGGTACGGTCGAGGGCCGGGTCTGCGTGGTCACCGGCGCAACCTCGGGGATTGGTCTGGCGACCGCCCAGAAGCTGGCGGATGCCGGTGCCATTCTGGTCATCGGTGCCCGCAAGCCCGAGCGGCTGAAGGAAGTGGCGGCGGAGCTGGAATCCCGCGGTGCCAGCGTGCACGCCTATCAGTGCGATTTCTCGGACATGGACGCCTGTGACGAGTTCATCAGGACCGTGCTGGACAACCACGGCCACGTGGATGTGCTGGTAAACAACGCCGGCCGTTCCATCCGCCGGTCCCTGGATCTGTCGTTTGACCGCTTCCACGATTTCGAGCGCACCATGCAGCTGAATTACTTCGGCTCTGTGCGGCTGATCATGGGCTTTGCCCCGAGCATGCTGGAGCATCGCCGCGGTCACGTGGTGAACATTTCCTCGATCGGGGTGCTCACCAACGCCCCGCGGTTCTCGGCCTATGTGGCGTCCAAGTCGGCCCTGGATGCGTTCAGTCGCTGTGCGGCGGCGGAATGGTCTGATCGGAATGTGACCTTCACCACCATCAATATGCCGCTGGTGAAGACGCCGATGATTGCGCCGACGAAAATCTACGATCAGGTGCCGACCCTGACACCGGACGAGGCGGCGGACATGGTGGCCGATGCGATCGTCTACCGGCCCAAGCGCATTGCCACCCGTCTGGGTATCTTCGCTCAGGTGCTGCACGCCCTGGCGCCGAAGATGGGCGAGATCATCATGAACACCGGTTACCGGATGTTCCCGGATTCACCGGCGGCCGCCGGCAGCAAGTCCGGTGAGAAGCCGAAAGTGTCCACCGAGCAGGTGGCCTTTGCAGCGATTATGCGGGGTATCTACTGGTAACAGTGGACCACGCCGCCATTAAAAAACCCGCTTCGGCGGGTTTTTTAATGGGTATTGGTTATTGCTCGGGGATTTCCACCGGAGGCGGCGGAAAACCGCCCAGCTCCTTCCACCGATTGACGATGCCGCAGAACAGGTCGGCGGTTTTCTCGGCGTCATAGGCGGCCGAGTGGGCTTCCTTGTTGCTGAACGGAATGCCTGCCAGCTTGCAGGCCTGGGCCAGCACCGTGTGGCCATAGGCAAGGCCCGCCAGGGTCGCGGTGTCGAACGTGGAGAACGGGTGGAACGGGTTGCGCTTGATGTCGGCGCGCATGGCGGCAGCAAACACAAAGTTGTGGTCAAAGGTGGCATTGTGGCCCACCAACACCGCCCGTTTGCAGTCATGGGCCTTCACCGCCTTGCGGATCGGGCTGAAGATCTCACTCAGGCCTTCACGCTCAGGCACTGCCTCACGGCTCGGATCCCACGGGTCGATGCCGGTAAAGTCCAGGGCAGATTGTTCCAGGTTCGCGCCTTCAAACGGGTCGATCTGTTGCAGGTGGGTTTCGCCCCGGCGCAACAAGCCGTCGTCATCCATGGTCAGCAGCACCGCTGCCACTTCCAGCAGGGCATCCCGCTCGGGGTTAAAGCCGGCGGTTTCCACATCGACCACCACGGGCAGGAAACCACGGAAGCGTTTGGACATGGGATGCGGTTCTTTGTTTTCGTCTGTCACTCGAACTCCGGTTGTCGACAGTGTGTGTACGCGGCGTAACAGATTACGCCATTTGCCAGTTAACGGTTTCACCGGCTTTCAGGGGCACAATGGAGCCGCCTGCCAGGGGCAGTTGCTCGGGCATGGTCCAGGGCTTGCGCACCAGGGTGATGGTGTCCTGGTTGCGGGGCACGCCGTAGAAGTCGGCACCATTATGGCTGGCGAAGGCCTCGAACTTGTCCAGGATACCCAGTTCCTCGAAGATTTCCGCGTACAGGCCAATGGCGCCGAAGGCAGAGTAGCAACCGGCACAGCCGCACGCGGCTTCTTTCTTGTCCCTGGCGTGGGGGGCGGAATCGGTGCCCAGGAAGAAACGCTTGTCGCCGCTGGCCACCGCGTCCCGCAGGGCCTGCTGGTGAAGATTGCGCTTCAGGATGGGCAGGCAGTAAAGGTGGGGGCGGATGCCGCCAACCAGCATGTGGTTGCGGTTGTACATCAGGTGTTGGGGCGTCAGTGTCGCGCCGAGGTTGTCACCCTTGTAGTCACGGACAAAGTTAGCGGAATCGGCGGTGGTGATGTGTTCGAGCACCACCTTCAGGCTGGGGAAGGCTTCCAGGGTGGGTGCCAGTACCCGCTCGAGGAACACTTTCTCCCGGTCAAAGATATCGATGTCCCCATCGGTGACTTCGCCATGCACCAGCAACAGCATGCCGCAGTCGGCCATGGCCTCCAGCACGGGATAGATGTTGCGAATATCCTTCACCCCGGAAGCAGAGTTGGTGGTGGCACCGGCCGGGTAGAGCTTGGCGGCGATGACGCCGGCGGCCTTGGCTTCCCGGATCATCTCCGGCGTGGTGGCTTCGGTCAGGTACAGGGTCATCAGCGGTTCGAAGTCGGTGCCGCTGGCAGCTGCCAGGATGCGTTCGCGGTAGGCGTTCGCGTCCGCGGCGGTGACCACGGGGGGCACCAGGTTGGGCATGATGATGGCGCGGCCGAAACAGGCGGCGGTGGCCGGGACCACGTCCTTGAGGATATCCCCGTCGCGGACGTGCAGGTGCCAGTCGTCCGGACGGGTGATGGTCAGCTGTTCTGTCATGGGTGTTTTCCGGGAGGCCTGAAAATTTGCCGAATTATATCAGAAGGTGAACAGCGTTGTTGCTCACCCTCCCGGAGAACCTGTGGATCAGTAGACGGAGTCCAGAACTTCCAGGTGGGTGGCCACGCTCTCGGCCAGCGCCCTGAGGTGGTAGCCCCCTTCGAGCGTGGAGATGACCCGGTCGTTGGAGTAATCGTTGGCGACGCTGGTGATCATCTCGGTGAGCCAGCGGAAGTCTTCGGTCTCCAGGTTCAGCTCCGCCATCGGGTCCAGCTTGTGGGCATCGAAGCCGGCGGAGATCAGGATGACCTGGGGTTTGAAGTCCTGCAGCTTTTTAAGCCAGACGGCCTCTACGGTTTTCCGGTACTCGGTGGAGGAGCAGCCTGCTTCGATGGGCGCATTGACGATGTTTGGCGCCTGCCGGTGGACGTGGGAGTGGGGATAGAACGGGTGCTGGAAGCTGGAGCACATAAGAATGCGCTCGTCGCCGCCCACGATGTCCGCAGTGCCGTTGCCCTGGTGTACATCGAAATCCACGATGGCCACCCGGTCGAGATGGTGGAAGTTCAGCGCCCGCATGGCGGCGAGTGCAATGTTGTTGTAGAAACAGAAACCCATGGATTTGGCGCGCTCGGCATGATGGCCGGGAGGTCGGGCGCAGACAAAGGCATTGGTAACCTGGCTGCTCATCACCATGTCGACGGCCTGAACGTTGGCGCCGGCGGCCAGGCGGGCGGCCCTCAGGGTGTCGGGCATCATCGCGGTGTCCGGGTCGGTAAAGACTCGGCCGCGGGTGGGCTCCATCAGTTCCAGCTGTTGCAGGTATTTTTCCGGGTGTACGGCCAACAGCTGGTCACGGGTGATCTCTTCCGGACGAACCCAGTCCAGATCCTGTTCCAGGTGCGTGTCTGCGAGGTAGGCGAGGATCGTCGAGATACGTTCCGGGCATTCCGGATGGTCCGGGCCCATATTGTGCTTCATGCAGTCGTCGTGGGAAAAGAATGCCGTGGTCATACGTCTCTGTTCGTCCGGAATATGCTTGTATTTTCATCAATGTTATCAGGGAAAACCGCAGTCCGTCGTATTTCTTTGGTCTTATAGGGCTGATAGCCGTTTTACATCAATACCGGAAGGCCTAAGATAAGATATACATTGGTAAGTATTCTGATTTATTGACGTTATCACCTGAACCGGCCCGGCGGGGGCTGGTCTGAGGAGACCGCTTTGAGCACCCGTTACCTGGAAAGTCTTTTCAACCCGAGTTCCATCGTCGTGATTGGTGCCTCCGAGCGCGCCGACAACCTGGGTGGCATGGTCCTTCGGAACCTTCTTGGTGGCGACTACCCCACAGAGAAGCTTCTGGTGATCAACCAGAGCGGCTACGACAATGTCCACGGTGTGCCTTGCGTGCCCAAAGTGGCAAAGATGGATTTCACGCCGGACCTGGCCATTATCTGTACCCCGCCCGATACCGTCGCAAAAACCATCAAGCGCCTGGGCGAGGCGGGTGTGCGAACCGCCATCGTGATGACCGGTGGTATGTCCCGGACCCACAGCAAGACCGGGCAGCCCCTGATGTACTCGGTTCGCGAGGCCGCCAAGGAGACCGGTATCCGTGTGCTCGGGCCGAACACCATCGGCCTCATGGTGCCGGCTCGTAGTCTGAACGCTACCTACGCACACATGGGGGCCATTCCCGGGCGTGTGGCGTTTGTGGGGCAGAGCGGCACCATCGCCAGCTCGGTGCTGGACTGGGCGTTTGCCCGGGGCGTCGGGTTCTCCTATTTCCTGACCCTGGGTGATGGCATGGACATCGATCACGATGACCTGATCGATTACCTGGCCCAGGACACCCAGACCCGCGCCATCCTCCTGCACATCGAGAACGTGCCCAACCCCCGGCGCTTCATGTCGGCGGTTCGGGTGGCTTCCCGCACCAAGCCGGTGATTGCGGTCAAGTCCGGCCGGGTGCCGGAATCGGAATGGTTCCACCACGAACTGCCTGCCGGCCTGAAACGCAGTGACCCGATCTACGATGCCATGCTGCAGAGGGCTGGTGTGTTGCGGGTGGATGGCCTGGGGCAGATGTTCGATGCCCTGGAAACCCTGACCCGTATGCGACCCTTGCGCCGGGAGTCCCTGGCGATCATGGCCAACGGCGTCGGCCCGGGTGTGCTGGCGGTGGACCGGCTGGCGGATCTGGGCGGCGAACTGGCGGAATTGTCGGAGCAGAGCATTGAATCCCTGGCCGAATTGTTACCCCCGTACTGGACCCGCAAGAATCCCATCGACCTGAACTACGACGCCTCTCCGGAACTCTACGCCCAGGCCATCAAGATCCTGGCCAAGGACCCGGAGGTGGCCAATGTGCTGGTCATGTACGCTCCCAGTCTGACCGAGGACAGCCTGCAGATCGCCGATGCGGTGGTGCAGGCCTCGAAGGGGACGCGCCTGAACGTGTTCACCTGCTGGCTGGGCCAGAGCACGGTGATGGAATCCCGGGAGGAATTCTACCGGGCGGGGCTTCCATCCTTCTTCAATCCGGAGAAGGCGGTGATGGCGTTCATGCAGCATGTCCGACACCAACGGGTACAGCGCCTGCTGACCGAGACCCCGGAGTCCTTCACCGACCATTTCGCCGACCGGACCCGGCCCCGCCGGCTGGTGGCCAACGCCCTGCGCTCGGGACGGATGCATCTGTCCAACCGGGAAGCCCGGGACGTGATCCGGGATTACGGCATCAATACCATCGACACCATTTACTGCGACGACATCGAGGAGGTTCTGGAAGCCTTTGCGGTGGAGCGCCGGCCGGTGGATATTACCATTGTGCACGAGCAGGCCTGCCACCCGTTCCTGGACCTGAGCCCGACCCAGCGTCGCTACAAGGGCACGGTGAAGAAGCTCAACAGCGAGGCAGCGATCATGGACTCCTGTCGCTTCCTGATGGAGGAGTACCAGGAGCATTTCCCGAACAGTGGGTTCCTGGGTTTTGCGGTCCAGCGCTCCTACCAGCATGTGGGCGGCGTAGAGTTCAGTGTGGGTATTACCCGGGATTCCGAATTCGGGCCGCTGGTGGTGTGCGGGGCCTCGGGCGCCCAGATCAATGTGATGACGGACCGGCAGATTGCGTTGCCGCCGCTGAACATGGTGCTGGCCCGGGAGCTGTTGCGGCGTACCTACATGTACAAGCTCCTGAAGGAGCACAGCCTGAAGCCGGAGGAAGACATCCGGGCGGTCTCCGAAACCCTGGTGACCTTGTCCCAGATCGTGATCGATATTCCCGAGATCAAGGGGCTGGAGATCTCGCCGCTGCTGTTCAACGAGAGCGGGGCGGTGGCGGTCAACATCGCCATCAACCTCGATGACACCCCGACCAGGCCGATTATCCAGCCGTATCCCCGCGAACTTGAAGAGTGGATTGTGTTGCCCAAGTCCGGCCGCCGGGTGATCATCCGGCCGGTGCTGGCGGAGGACGAGCCCGCACACCGGGAGTTTCACGAGCACCAGTCGCCGGAATCGATCCGCTACCGGTTCTTTCAGTACCGCAAACACTTCTCCCGGGAAGACGTGGCCCAGATGGTGCAGATCGACTATGACCGGGAGATGGTGTTCATCGCCAACGCGCCCCGGGAAGATGGTGAGGGCGAGGAAACCCTGGGCACCGTGCGTACCTGGACCGATGCTGACAACCTTCGCTGCGAGTTCGCCGTAATGGTGGATGACAAGATGAAAGGCGAGGGCCTGGGGGTGGCGCTGATGCAGAAAATGATCGATTACTGCCGCGCCCGGGGCACCGTGGAGATGATTGGCAATGTGCTACCGGATAACCGGCCGATGTTGCAGCTGGCGGAGCACCTGGGTTTCGAGATCAAGTACAACACCGAAGAAGAGGTGATGGATCTTCGGCTGGTGCTTAACGAGCCGGAGAAGGATTGGCAGAAGGAGCGGCTGAAGAAACGCGGGGCGCATCTCTAAGACGGGGTCAGATGAAAGCTTTCATCTGACCCCATTTTCACTCTTCGACAATCGCCGAGCGATCCTCGCCACCAAGTGCCTCCAGCAGCCCCGGAATCATCCGCGACAGCTCCAGCGTCATCAGGCTGAAGGCGGCGTCAAACTTGGCCACGGCATCATCGGCGTCAACATCATCCAGCTGCTCCTGCAGGGTCTCGCCGAACTTCAGGCGGCGGATGCCCAGCTCCTCGTCGAGCACGAAGGAGACGTTGTCGTCCCAGGTGACGGCGAGTTTGGTGACCTGCATGCCGGCTTCCAGGTGGTTGCGGATTTCGTCGGCTTTCAGGTCGAGGCCTTTGCAGCGCACCACACCGCCATCCTCCGAGGGATCCTTCAGTTCGCACTCGCTGCCCAGGGCAATGCTGGCGGGCAGGTCGATGGTTTCGTTCAACCAGCCGGTAAAGGTGAAGGCGGGTGACTGCTCCACCGCGGGCGGGCGAACCGGCAGGGAGCCCAGGCTCTTGCGCAGGGTAGAAGCCAGATCTTCCGCCTGTTTGGCAGATCCTGCGTCCACCACCAGAACGCCGTCCTGGGGTGCCAGGTAGGCGTAGCAGCGGCGGTTTTTGGAAAAGGCCTGGGGCAGCATCTCCAGCATCACCTGTTCCTTGATTTCGTCCTTCTCCTTGCGACGCACCTTGCGGCCCTGCTCGATTTCAATGGCTTCGGCCCGCTCTTCCACGGCTTCCTTCACCACGGGGCCCGGCAGGATCTTCTCTTCCTTGCGCAGGGAAATCAGGTGATAACCATTGGCGCTGTGCACCAGCTGCTCGCCATGCTTGCCCAGCGGCGCCACCCAACCCTGACGGCTGGTTTCCTGGGGGCCGCAGGGTTTGAATGCATCGGCCTGGAGCTTCTCCTCCAGCTCTTCAGGGGAGATATCAAACGGCTTGGTAAAACGGAATACACGGGCGTTACGAAACCACATCAGGTTCGGTCCTTGCTCTTGATTTGAATCGGTGACGGTTCGAAAAGGGGGAAGGATGATACGGCCACCGGATGGTGGCCGTAAAGTGACGGGTATAACGCTATATTTGCATGATCTCGACCAGAACGGTCTTGACGATAAAGCCGATCACGCCGGCGCCGAGTACGGTAAACAGGGCCATGGTGCCGAATCGGCCAGCCTGGGACTTCTTGGCGAGATCCCAGACGATGAAACCCATCCAGACAATCAGGCCGGTCAGAAACACCAGCATGGCGATCTGGGAAAAGACTGCTTCGTTCATTGATTACTCCGATAACAACTGAAATTACTGTTCGTCGCGCAGGAAAACCCAGTTGTTCTTGTCGGACTGGTCTTCGCTGAAATAGTAGCCTTCGAGGTTGAAACCTTTGAGGTCGTCGGCCTGGGTGATGCGATTCTGGATCGCATAGCGGCACATCAGGCCCCGGGCTTTCTTGGCGTAGAAGCTGATCATCTTGTACTGGCCGTTTTTCCAGTCCTTGAACTGGGGAGTAACGAGCCGGCCATCGAGTTCTTTCTTCTTCACACTCTTGAAATACTCGTTGGAGGCCAGGTTCACCAGTACACCATCATCCTCGGCCAGCAGGCGGTTGATCTCGTCGGTGATCTTGTTGCCCCAGAAGGCATAGAGATCCTTGCCCCGCTTGTTTTCAAACCTGGTCCCCATTTCCAGCCGGTAGGGCTGCATGAGATCCAGGGGACGGAGTATGCCATACAGGCCCGAGAGCATGCGCAGGTGTTCCTGGGCGAAGGCAAAGTCCTCTTCGCTGAAGCTTTCCGCGTCCAGGCCGGTATACACGTCGCCCTTGAACGCGAGAACGGCCTGGCGGGCATTCTCCGGCGTGAACGGCGTGTGCCAGCTCCGGAAGCGCTCGGCGTTGAGCTGGCCCAGCTTGTCACTGATGCTCATCAGGTTGCTGATCTGGTGCGGCTCCAGTTCCTTGAGCTGGTCAATCAGTTCGCAGGCATCGTCCAGGAAGTCCGGCTGGGTGTAACTTTCCGTCGCCAGCGGGCTCTCGTAGTCCAGCGTCTTGGCAGGGGAGATAACCATCAACATGTCAGGAAATCCTCATTGCAGAAAGGTCAGTAACTGGTCCCTGGTAAATGGCCAGTCCAGCTCCGCACCGGTGTCGTTACGGCGCAGCACCGGAATCCGGGTGCCATAACGTTCAACCAGCTCTTCAGACTGGGCGATATCCACCACGTCCACCGGAATGGGTTCCGGCATCGGCGTGTTGACCAGCAGGGCTTCTGCCAGTTCGCACAGGTGGCATTGGGAGGTGGTGTAAAAGTACAGTTCCATTATTTCTTGGGCTGCGCGTCCAGTTGTTCGCCATTCACGCCCTGGCTGTCCTTGCCCATCAGGTACAGGTAGATAGGCATCAGGTCTTCCGGCGCCGGGTTCTGTTGCGGGTTTTCCGCCGGGTAGGCCCTGGCGCGCATATTGGTCCGGGTGGCGCCCGGATTCAGGCTGTTGACGCGGATGTTGTGGCGCTCGTCGTCCAGCTCATCAGCCAGCAGCTGGCTCAGGCCCTCAACGGCGAACTTGGAGACGGCATAGGCACCCCAATAGGCCTTGGCCTTTCGGCCGACGCCGGAGGAGGTGAAAACCACCGAGGCGTTATCGGACTTCCGGAGCAGTGGAATCATGGCGCGGCTCAGCAGAAACGGCGCTGTGGCGTTCACATGCATCACCTTGTTCCACATTTCCGGGTCGTACAGCTCTACCGGGCTGCGGTTACCGAGGATGGCAGCGTTATGCAGCAGGCCATCCAGCCGGCCGAAGTTGTCTTCGATGGTCATCGCCAGCTCTTCGTATTCCTTCACCGCCGCGCCTTCGAAGTTCATCGGTACGATGGCCGGCTTGGGATGCCCGGCGGCCTCGATCTCGTCGTAGACCTCTTCAAGCTTTGACACGGTACGACCCACCAGGATCACGGTGGCACCATGGGCGGCATAGGCCTTGGCGGCGGCAAGTCCGATTCCGCTGCCGGCACCCGTCACCATCACGATGCGGTCCTGCAGAAGATCGGCGGGTGCTTGGTAATCTTGCATAACCTGTCTCCGTTTCAGGTTGTTGCCGGTCTGTATGCCGGATACGGATTCAATTGAGGCGCTATTGTAACAGCTTTGCCAGATCGCTGACGGTATCGGCTATGAGGTCGGCTTGCCATAAATCAACCGTCTCCGGCTTCTCGATGTAGCCATAGCGTACCGCGATGGTCCGCATGCCGGCATTGCGACCGGCCTCGATATCCCTCTCGTGGTCACCCACATAAATGGCGGTCTGCGGTTGTGCACCGATTTGTGTGCAGGCCAGGAACAGGGCCTCAGGGTGGGGTTTGCGTTGGGCCACATGGTCCGGACAGACCACCGCGGCGCAGCGTTGGGCCAGGCCAAGGGCCTCCACCAGCGGAGCGGCAAAGCGTACCGGCTTGTTGGTGACAATGCCCCAGGGTATATCCCGCTCTTCAAGACTGCGCAGGAGTTCTTCCATCCCTTCGAACAGGGTGGTCTCGACGGCGACGCCGGCCTCGTAGAGGTCCAGGAAGGCGGTGTGCTTTTCCGTGTACTCCGGGTGTTCCGGTTCCAGGCCGAAGCCCACCCGTATCATGGCCCGGGCGCCGTTGGAGACGGAGCGGCGGATCTGCTCCGGAGGCAGCGGCGCCAAACCGTGCTGTTCCCGCAGCTGGTTCAGGCAGCGGATGAAATCCGGTGCCGTGTCGATCAGCGTGCCGTCCAGGTCGAACAGCACCACGGACGGTTTCGGATCAGTCGTCACGGGCATCCCTGGCGTGCATGAGGTAGTTCACGTCCACGTCCCGGCCGAGTTTGTAGACCTTGGTGATCGGGTTGTAGGTCATGCCCGTGAGCTCCTGCACCTCCAGACCGGCGTGGCGCAGGTGATCGGACATTTCCGACGGGCGGATGAACTTCTTCCACTCGTGGGTACCCTTGGGCAGCATGTTCAGCACATACTCGGCCCCGACGATGGCGAACAGGAAGGATTTGGGATTCCGGTTGATCGTGGACACAAACATGTGTCCGCCGGGTTTGAGCATGGCCGCGCAGGCCCTGATCACCGAGGCGGGGTCCGGCACGTGTTCGAGCATTTCCAGGCAGGTGACCACGTCGTACTGGCCGGCCTGGTCCGAGTCACGGGCCAGGTCTTCGACCGTGGTTTGCCGGTAGTCCACCTTGATGCCACTCTCCAGGCCGTGGAGCTTCGCGACGGACAGGGGCGCTTCGCCCATGTCGATGCCGGTCACATGGGCTCCCCGCTGGGCCATGCCTTCGGTTAGAAGGCCGCCACCGCAACCCACATCGAGTACCTTCTTGCCGGCCAGGGAGACTCGCTCGTCAATGTAGTTCAGCCGCAGCGGGTTGATGTCGTGCAGCGGCTTGAATTCGCTGGAGGGATCCCACCAGCGGCTGGCCAGGGCCTCGAATTTGGCAATTTCATTCCGGTCTACGTTCTGATTGGTCATGTTGGTCTCTGCCTGGAAAACGTCTGAAATCGGTTATTGGGCCTGATATTGCCGGATACGGTCACGCCAGTCATTGACCCTTAGCATGAGGTCGGCCACATCGATCCGGGTCAGTTTGCCTTCCTGTAACTGAGGTACGCCGTGAATCCAGCTATGGCTTACCGCCCGGGCGTGATTGCTGTATACCAGATGGGAGGCTGGGTCATAGACCGGCTGCAGGAATGGATCACTCAGATCGATGGCGATGATGTCTGCCAGTTTGCCGGGTACCAGGGAGCCAAGATCGTGTTCACGACCGAGTGCCCGGGCACCATTGATGGTAGCCATGGCCAGTGCCTGGTGGGCGGACAGGGCTGCAGCATCGCCGGCGACGGCCTTGGCTACCATGGCGGCGCTGCGGAGCTCACCAAAAAGGTCGAGATCGTTGTTGCTGGCTGCGCCGTCAGTACCGATGGCGACATTGATGCCTTGATCAATCAGCTTCTGTACCGGACAAAAGCCGCTGGCCAGCTTCAGGTTGGATTCCGGACAGTGGATGACATGGGCCCCGCTGGTAGTCAGCCGTTCGATGTCGGAATCATCAATCTGGGTCATGTGCACGCACTGGGTGCGGGGGCCCAGCAGGCCTTTCTCTTCAATGCGCCCGGTTGGCCGCTGGCCGAATTTTTCGACGGCATCCGCCACTTCAAACGCGGTTTCGTGCAGGTGAATCTGGATCCGGGCGCCAGTAGCCTCCGAGAGCGCCAGGGCGCCGCCCAGTGGTCCGTCAGAGACAGTGTAGGGCGCATGGGGACCGATCGCCGGCGTAATGTATTCATCGTCTTTCCAGGCCTCGATCAGGTCGGCCCCTTTCCTCAGATATTCCTCAGGCCCTGAGCCCCAGGCAGTGGGGAAGTCGATCAGGGGAAAACACACCTGCGCCCGCATGCCCGCATCGTGGGCGGCCTGGGCAACGAGCTCCGGAAAGAAGTACATGTCCGAAAAGGTGGTGGTTCCGGTGCGCAGCATTTCGGCCATGGCCAGTTGGGTGCCATCGGCAATGAACTGCTCACCGATAAACTGGTGTTCCGCCGGCCAGATGTGATCGTTCAGCCAGGTCATCAGCGGCAGGTCGTCGGCCATGCCCCGGAACAGGGACATGGCGGCATGGCCGTGCATGTTGATCAGGCCGGGCATGACTACGTGATCGGGCAAGTCGATGGTTTCCCTGGCACGGTAGTCCCGGTCCGCCTCGTCCTGCGGGAGCAGGGCAAGTATTCGCGATCCCTGAAGGATGATGGCGTGATTCTCCAGGATGACTCCGGCGGGCTCGATGGGAATCACCCATCTGGCATTGATTCGGATATCAGCCGCGGTGGTGATGGTTTCTGCCGTCATGGACCTGCCTTACAGCACTGGGCGCACTCAGTGCGCTCCGAAATGAAGTGTAGCCCGAAAGTATAACCAGTGGCCGCGGCAAGGACTACCCGGGGACTTGTTTAATGCGTGGCTTGGCACCAACCTGAATAGAACAGCGAAATTTTCGGGGTGCTTCCCCGGCCATCACCGTTATACTGCGGGCTTTTGAAGGACTGACACGGAGCACGTTTATGGCGAATGAATCCCGTCCGGCTGAACGTAACATCGGTACCGTGGCCATGCGCTGGCACGGGCACTCCCTCGAGCTACTGGATCAACGGCTGTTGCCCACGGAGGAGCACTGGATTACCTCGGAAGGGGCTTCAGGTGTTGCCCAGTGCATCCGGGACATGGTCGTGCGAGGTGCTCCGGCTATTGGTATCAGTGCCGCCTATGGCGTCGCCCTGGCGGCCCGCCACGCGGGTGGTGGCGACTGGAAGGCGGAAATCCGGCAGGCGATCCGGGAGCTGGCGGAATCCCGGCCGACGGCCGTGAATCTGTTCTGGGCGTTGCAGCGGATGGAGAAGGTATTTCATGAATGCCATTCCCTGGATGAGGCGGTAAAACGCCTGGCTGCAGAGGCCCAAAGCATTCACGAAGAGGACCTGGAAGCCAATGTCGCCATGGCCGATCATGCCTTGCAATTCATGAACCCGGAAAAGCCGATATCGGTACTGACCCACTGCAACACAGGGGCTCTGGCCACTGGCGGCTATGGCACTGCCCTGGGCGTCATCCGCCGGTTACACGAGAAAAAGCTGCTGCGGCGAGTCTATGCCGATGAGACCCGGCCCTGGCTGCAGGGCAGCCGGCTGACAGCCTGGGAACTGTCCCGGGACGGCATTCCGGTGACCCTCAATGCTGACGGCGCGGCGGCCGCCATCCTGGCAAGCGGCAAGGTGAAATGGATCGTGGTGGGCGCAGACCGGATTACCGCCAATGGTGACGTTGCCAACAAGATTGGTACGTACAGCCTCGCGGTACTGGCCCGGCACCATAAGGTCGGGTTCATGGTGGTGGCGCCGTCCAGTACGGTCGATATGTCCCTGGCTTCCGGCCGCGACATCCCCATCGAGGAACGGGACGGCACCGAAGTGCACGAAATCCGGGGCATTCCGCTGGCGCCGCCGGGTGTGCAGGTCTTCAATCCAGTGTTTGATGTGACGCCGGCCAGCCTGATCGATGCCATCGTCACGGAGAAAGGCGTCATCCACAATCCCAATATCACCGGGATGCGAGCGCTATTTGGTTGAGGTGTCGTCCTCGCCCTCATAGCGGGCTTTCAGATTGCGGACTTCCTGCTCCTGTTCTTCCACGAAGTGCAGTGACATCTCGAAACTCTGGCGGGTGAATTCCAAGACCCGCCGGAACCCTTCATCGGACAGGTTCCGGGCGTCATCGTGGCGGCGGAAGATGTTGATGAATTCCCGCTCCCGTTCAAACTGCAGCGGGAGTCTGCCCACCCCCCAATCGTTCAGTATCTTCCAGACTTCCGGGTTGTAGTTCCGGGTGGTGCGCATGATGAAGGGGATAGGATCATTGCGGGCAATCAGTGCCGCCAGGCGCAGGATCAGTTCGAAGGAGAGGGTAGCGGTGCCATTCTCGATGGCCTCGAGCACCGACTTGTCCCTGAGGTTGAGTGCCTCGCTCATCTCCGTCAGCGTGAGCCCCGCGACTTCACGAATGTCTCTCAGGGACTGGCCGGCCAGCAACATCGCCCGGAGCTGGTCCTGGGAGTTGATCAGGGCCCGGCCAAACCGGAGTGACGTGTCGGTGGCGCGGGCGCCGAATCGAAGAGCGGAGCCGGTGAGCTGATAGATGCGGTCGACCAGGTTTTCCGGCGCTTTCTCGGCCGCGCCGGATGTGTCCATGGCTTCCACTTTCTCCATGGACTTCATGGCGTGGAGCGCATCCAGCAGCATGTCCCGGATTTCCCGGGCATGCTGCTGGTTGCTTTTTGACGCTTCCTTCCTGGAGGTCATAAAAGGGCCGCTGGCTTACTGAGCCGGTGCCTGGACTGCAAAGTGCCGGAGCTGCAGGATGGAAGCCATCTGCTGATCCAGTTCCAGCATATCCGCCATGATATGGCCGCCTTCACGGATCACGAAGTCCAGCTCATCATCGGTGGTATCCAGATCGGCAGCCTGGGCGTCTTGCCAGTCCTCAAGGGCTTCCAGGGAGTCGAACGGTTCTTCACCGCGCAGTTCCCGGCGGGCATTGGCAATGGTCAGGCGGGTACGCTCGATCTGCTCATGCTGAGCCTTGCGCTCCTCGAAGTTCAGGCTGACGGTCTCAAGCTGCCTCTGCTTTTCCAGGAATTCGATTTCCCTCTGAAGCAGTTTGAATTCCGGACTGGTGTCAAACCGGGTCTCGTGGCGCTTGCGCAGCTCACCGATGATGCCGCTGAAATCGAAGTAGCGGGTGTGGGGCACTGCCTCAATCTGATCCCAGGGCAGGGCATGATCGAGGGCATCCTCTCCGATCCGGGTCTTGTCGATCCTGGAGGGGATCTCGATATCCGGAATCACGCCCTTATGCTGGGTGGAGCCACCGGACACCCGGTAAAACTTGGACTGGGTGATTTTCAGCTGACCGTGATTCAGCGGGCGAACCGCCTGTACGGTGCCTTTGCCGAAGGTCTGGGAACCCACGACGAGCCCGCGACCATAATCCTGGATGGCGCCGGCAAAAATTTCCGATGCCGAGGCGCTCATACGGTTGACCAGCACAACCAGGGGACCGTCGTAGGCGACTGACGGATCTTCATCGTTCAGGACCTGGATATCATTATTGGCGTTGCGGATCTGAACTGTCGGGCCCTTGTCGATAAACAGGCCGACCAGATCGTTGGCCTCATGCAGGGCGCCGCCGCCATTGTTGCGCAGGTCAACAACCAGGCCGTCAATGCCATCATCCTGCAGTTCGCCGATCAGCTTGCGCACATCACGGGTCGTGCTCTTGTAGTTCGGATCACCGGCCTGCATGGCCTGGAAATCGGCATAGAACGTGGGGATGGTGATCACACCCACCTTGTAGTCCTCGCCGCCCCGTTCGAGCTCGATCACGTCCTTGCTGGCGCTCTGCTCCTCGAGTTTCACTTCGTCCCGCTTGATGGCGATGGTCTTGGTGACCGTCTCGTCCGAGGCGTTGGCGGGAATGACCTCCAGGGTCACCACGGAATCCCGGGGGCCGCGGATGAGATCCACGACTTCATCCAGGCGCCAGCCGATCACGTTAACGGTTTTTTCGCCTTCCTGGCCCACCGCAACGATGCGGTCGGCCGGCTGCAGTTGGCCCTGTTTGGAGGCCGGTCCACCCGGCACCAGGCGCACAACCTTGGTGAATTCGTTATCGGATTGCAGGACTGCCCCGATGCCCTCCAGCGAGAGGCTCATATTGATGTTGAAGTTCTCGGAGGTGCGGGGGGAGAAGTAGGAGGTGTGCGGGTCCCACATGCTGGTAAAGGCATTCATGTAGGCCTGGAAAGCATCCTCGCTGCGAGCCTGGTAGGCGCGCTTGAGCTGGCCCTCGTAGCGCTGGCGCAGGTTTTCTTCGATCTTGTCGTCTTCGGTGCCGTTCAGACGCTGGGCAAGCACCGCATTCTTGATGCGCTTGGTCCAGAGTCTGTCGAGAGCGGCGGTGTCAGGCTCCCAGTCTGCCTTGGACCGGTCCAGCAGGACAGTTTCCTCGGCGGAGAAGTCCAGGTTGTCGAGGCCCTGATCGAGCGTTTTCACCGCGAACTGGAGGCGCTCGATGATGCGTTGCTGGACCAGGTTGTAGATATCAAAACCGGGCTGGAGTTGGCCGGTTTTCAGGGCTGAGCCCAGTTGGGTTTTCACCCTGTCAAAGCGCTGGATGTCGGCCTGGGTCAGGTAGATCTTCTGTCCATCGAGGTATTCCAGGTAAGAGCTGAAAACGTCCCCGGAAAGTTCGTCGCTGATGCCCAGATCCCGGAAGTGGGTGAACTGCAGTTGGCGGGCGATCAGAATGTTGGCCCGGGCCTGGTCAATGGTCGGGGCAACCGGCTCGTAGACCTTGTTGTCTTCCGGTTTTGCCTGCAGCCCGAGTGGCGTCGAGACCAGCAAGGCTACAGCCAGCGCCCGGCACAGGCCTTTACCTCGACCGGTGAATGGACGGCGACGGGACATCATGTTTTCCGCGATGGTCATAAATACTTACCTGACGGTGCTGGGTAATCAATAGCCACATTTATGGCGATATCGAACCCGTGAGCGATAAATTTATTGTAGGCAAGCGCTATCTCCGTTGCCATAGGCTGGGAGTATCGGTTCGTGACAATCTGTCCATGAAATGGTCAGGTTGGTAACGGCAAAGGCAAACGGAAGAATGAGGGGCCGGCGAGCAAAATGCCCGCCGGCGAGGCGGAGTCAGGCGAACTTTGTGTTGGCCTCGGCCTTCTCCAGGAGCATACGGGGAGGCGCAAAACGCTCGCCGAATTGCGATTCCAGCTCTTTGGCACGCTCCGTGAAGGCGCGCACGCCATACTGGTTGATGAACTGGATAGCACCACCGGTCCAGGGCGCATAGCCGATACCGAAGATGCTGCCGATGTTGGCATCCTCCACGGTTCTGAGCACGCCTTCTTCCAGGCAGCGGACCGTCTCGATGGCCTGGATGAACAGGATTCGGTCTTTGAGGTCCTGCAGTGAGGTGGCGCGGGCCTTGTCCTGGTTCACGAACAGGTTCTCAAGCTCCGGCCAGAGGTATTTCTTGCCCTTGTCCGGATACTCGTAGAAGCCGGCGCCGGCCGCCTTGCCCTTGCGGCCATGTTCGTTGACCATCGCATCGATGATCACCTCGGCGGGATGGGCGTTCCAGGTGCCGCCGGCTGCCTCGGTGTCCTCTCTGCTCTGATCCCGGATGTGTTGCATGAGGGTCATGCTGACTTCATCCGAAATTGCCAGCGGACCAACCGGCATGCCGGACAGCACACCCGCGTTTTCTATACTCGACGGGTGAATGCCTTCGCCGAGCATGGCAATGCCTTCATTGACGAAGGTACCGAATACCCGGGAGGTGAAGAATCCCCGGCTGTCATTCACCACGATCGGGATCTTGCCGATCTGCTGGACGTAATCGAAGGCGCGGGCGAGGGTGTCATCGGAGGTTTTGGCGCCCACGATGATTTCCACCAGCTGCATCTTGTCCACCGGCGAGAAGAAGTGCAGGCCAATGAAGTTCTCGGGCTTCCCGGAGGCTTCGGCCAGTTGGGTAATGGGGATGGTGGAAGTGTTGGAGGCGAAGATGCCGTTGGCTACCATTTGTGGCTCAGCCTCCCGGGTTACCTTGCCTTTCAGGTCGCTGTCCTCGAACACCGCCTCGATAATCAGATCGCAACCCTCGAGATCATCGGCAGAAGCCGTCGGCGTAATCCGGTTCAGGATGGCGGTTTTCTGTTCATCGGTCATGCGGCCACGGCTGACTTTCTTGTCCAGCAGCTGTTCGGAATAGCGTTTGCCTTTTCCGGCGTTCTCCACGGACACATCCTTGAGGACAACGTCGACACCGCGGACGGCGGTGGCATAGGCAATGCCTGCCCCCATCATACCCGCACCCAGCACGCCCACCTTGCTGAAGGTCGCACGGTCAACGCCGTCCGGTCGGCTACCACCCGCCTTGATGGCGTTGAGCTGGAACCAGAAGGTGCCCGTCATGTTCTTGGCGACCTGGCCCACCACCAGTTCGGTGAAGTAACGGGTCTCGATCAGGCTGCCGTTATCGAAATCCACCTGCGCGCCTTCCACGGCGGCGGACAGGATGCGTTCAGGCGCCGGGTAACAGCCCCTGGTTTTCTGCTTGAGCATGGCCGGAGCGATGGCCAGCTTCTGGGCCATGGCCGGGTGGTGCGGTGCACCGCCGGGAAACTTGAAGCCTTTCTGATCCCAGGGCTGCTGTTTTTCCGAGTGGGCTTCAATGAAGGCCCGAGCGGTACTCAGCAGTTCCTCAGGGGTGCTGACCAGTTCATCCACAATACCGGCCTTGAGGGCCGCCTCAGGATTCACTTTCTTGCCTTCCATGAGGAAGGGGAAAGCGGCTTCCAGGCCAATCATTCGGGGCAGTCGCTGGGTGCCGCCGCCACCGGGCAGCAGGCCCAGGGTGACTTCCGGCAAGCCGAGCTGGATAGTGTCGTCGTCCAGGACGATGCGGTGATGGCAGGCCAGGGCGATTTCCAGGCCGCCACCGAGGGCAGTACCGTTGATGGCAGCCACCAGGGGTTTGCCGGTAGTTTCCAGGAAACGCAGGTCGGCCTTGAGGCCATTGACCATGTCTTCGAATTCCTGGGCCTGCTCCCGGGTGACGCTATGCAGTTCCTTGAGGTCGCCGCCGGCGAAGAAGGTTTTCTTGGCCGAGGTGATGATGATGCCGCGGATGTTCTCAAGGTCGCCCTTTACCCGGCTGACAGTTTCGGACAGACCGGCGCGAAAGTCCGCGTTCATGGTGTTGGCGGACTGGTTCGGCATGTCGATGGTTAGGGTCAGGATCTGGTCTGAACCCAGGTCGTACTTGATGGCACTCATGTTCGGTTCTCCTGTTGTGGAACGTGGGTTCAAACGCGCTCGATGATGGTGGCAATGCCCATGCCGCCGCCGACACAGAGAGTGGCGAGGCCATAGCGCAGTTCTCGGCGTTCCAGCTCATCCAGCAGGGTACCGAGGATGATGGCGCCGGTTGCACCCAGGGGATGGCCCATGGCGATGGCACCACCGTTCACGTTCACTTTCTCGTCCGGAACCGAGAGTTCCCTCTGGAAGCGCATCACCACGGAGGCGAAGGCTTCGTTCACTTCAAACAGATCAATCTGGTCTGCAGTCATGCCGGCTTTTTCCAGCGCCTTGCGGGCTGCCGGGGCAGGGCCGGTCAGCATGATGGTCGGGTCGGTGCTGGTGACCGCGGTGGCGACAATGCGAGCCCGCGGCGTCAGACCCAATGCCTTGCCCTTGACTTCGCTGCCAATGAGCATGGCGGTCGCGCCATCCACGATGCCGGAGGAGTTGCCGGCGTGGTGGACGTGGTTGATCTTCTCAACGTAGTGGTATTTTTCACGGGCGACGCCATCAAAGCCCATTTCGCCCATCATCTGGAAGGAAGGTTTGAGCCCGGCCAGGGATTCGAGGGTGGTGTTACCACGCACGTGTTCGTCGCGGTCCAGGATGACCACGCCGTTCTGGTCGGTGACAGGAATGATGGATTTGCTGAAATAACCCTTTTCCCAGGCGTTGGCCGCTTTCTGTTGGGACCGGACGGCAAATCCGTCCACATCCTTCCGGCTGAAACCCTCAATCGTGGCGATCAGGTCGGCCCCGATGCCCTGCGGCATGAAGCCGGTGTGCAGGTTGGTTTCCGGGTCAGTCGCCCAGGCACCGCCGTCGGAACCCATGGGCACGCGGGACATGGCTTCGACACCACCGGCCACCACCAGGTCCTCCCAGCCGGAGCGGACTTTCATGGCGGCCAGATTTACGGCTTCCAGGCCGGAGGCACAGAAACGGTTGAGGGTAACGCCTGCTACTTTTTCGTCCCAGTCCGCCGCCAATGCTGCAGTCTTGGCGATGTCGGCGCCCTGGTCCCCGACTGCGGTGACGCAGCCCATGACGATGTCGTCCACCTGGCTGGTGTCGAGGCTGTTGCGCTCCTGCAGGGATTGGAGCATTGAAGTCAGCAGGGTGATGGGTTTGACGCTGTGCAGCGAACCGTCTTTCTTGCCACGACCCCGGGGGGTGCGGACTGCGTCAAAGATATACGCCTCGGTGGTCATTACCTTTCCTCTGGTGGTTTTGTCGAATTATCGTTATCAGTCGACTAACCATAGCCCCTGCAGGGCAGGGTGGGTAATGACGCGGGCTGCCAATCCCATTGGCGAAATTGCTCAGACGACAATGGGCTGGCAGCACCTCGAGTGGTTTTATCAGTCGGTAACGCCCGCAAGGGCGTTGTTTAGCCGCTCTGAGAGGGCGGCCTCCGGGGTGTTGTCAGACGGTTGCAGACACCACTGGGCAACCAGTTTCTCCAGCTCCGAGAGGCGGTCACCGGTTTGCTCGCTGTTGCCCATACCCTCCGACAGGCGCTGAACCTGGATTTCCATCCGGCGTTGCTGGTCTTCGGCGGGTGATTCCGCGCCTGCCAGTATTTCGGCCCGGATAACCAGCTCCCGGTCTGACAGCCCGGTCTGGTTTGATGCCAGCGTTTGCCAATGACCGGGAAGCTCGGACGGAGCCACACCGCCGTTGCCACGAGCCCGGACCAGCTCTTGCCACTGGCTGACCTTTTGCTGCAGAAGCTTGTCGTCCAGGGCCTGCTGGAACTGCAGTCGGGCTGCCTGCACGCGGTCCTTCACGTCCTGGGAGAGGGTGTTGCCCTTCGTCTCACGGAGTTTCTCCAGCGCATCTCCAAGGGTCTCGGCGGAGCTGTCAGCGGTGACACCGGCCAGTTGATCAAGAAGCTCCGTGGCTTCCCGGTCAGCGGTTTCGGTGGCCTGCTGCCGGGCATTGCGCTGGGCATCCCTGCGGGCAAAGATCTGGTCACAGGCTTTGCGGAAGGCTTGCCAAAGCTTGCGGTCCTCACGGTGACGGGTAATGCCAATGGCTTTCCACTCGGACTGCAACGCCTTGGCTTCGTTCATGGCTTCCTGCAGGGGTTCATGCTCGATCAGCGCCTCGGCTTTCTCCACGATGGCCTGTTTCAGGCCTTCATTTCTCCGACGCTCCTCGTCGAGCGGTGACTCGAGGCGCTTCAGCAGGTCATCGAACCGTTTCTGTACCGGCCGGTTGTCACGGAATTCAACCGGCCAGGCCGCTTTCCACTCCTGCCGGGCGGTCTGGTGGATACGCTCGGCACCTTTCCAGTCGATAGTGGTCCAGTCGGCATTCTCGAGGAAGGTCTCCAGCTCGGCGCAAATGGCCTGGCGCTTTTCCAGGTTGGCCTGCTTGAGTCCGGATTTCGCCTCGAAATAGGCTTTGCACGGTTCGAAGGCGCGATCGGAGGCGCTCTTGAAGCGGGTCCAGAGAGCCCGGTCAGAGGAGCCGCCGAGCTCCCGCCATTCGGTTTGCAGCTCCTTGATGCGTTCGGCTTTCGCCTCTGGCTCCATGGGCTGTTCGGCGAGGTACTCCATTTGCTCGCATAGGGATATCTGCTTGGGCTCGGTGGCAAAACCCTGCCAGTCGCTGAGTTCACGGAACTGGCCGGTGAGCAACTGTATTCTGGCCTGGAATGGCTTGGCATGGCGCCGGTCCAGGTCCCGGAACTGATTCTGTGCGGTCTTCAGGAGTTGCCGGGATTCCCTGAACTGCTTGGCCTCCAGAGTGGACTCCAGCTTGTCCAGGGTGATTTTCAGGTTATCGACACGGGCCTTCTGGTCGCCCTGGTCCTCTTTCTGGGCAGGTTTTTCCGTACGCTTGCCGGCCAGTTTGCGCACAGGCTCAAGCAGCGCTGGCTTCGGGAATCCCTCGGGCCAGTCGATCTCGCGGATCAGGGTCTTGGCCTGTTCCTGCTGTTCTGTGGTGACCGCCTCATCTGAATCCAGTGCTGCGGAGAGTTCACCGATGTGTTCACGCGCCTGGGTCAGTCGGCGCAGGGCCGACAGGTAGTTCCTCAAGGCCAGCATCGCCGACTCGTAAGTCTTTTGTTCCTGCCGGGACACGTCGGTATCCCGGGTGGCTTCCAGCCAACGGTTCTCCTGGGTTCTCTGGAGTGCGTCCAGGGAGGAGAGCGAGGGCAGGGAATCACCGGTCTGGGATTTGAGGTCTTCCAACGTGCTTGTGAGCAGTTCCAGGGTTTCCTCGCGCTGACGGAGTTGCTCACTGTGGCGTTTTTCCTCCTGGCGGGCTGCCTCCATCTCCTGCAGGCGCTCACGGCAACGATGGGTAGCCTCGAGGAACTGCTGAACCTGTTCCGCCGTTGCCTGGCTTTCCAGTTCCTTCCACTGGTTGGTCAGGGCTTCCAGGCGAGCCTGGTAGAGCTTGGTGTCCTCGCTGCGGGCCTGCTCCTGCGCATTGTTGATCAGGGTCGTGATGGTGCGGGCAACGTTTTCCTGGCGCTCCATCTCCTGGCGGTGGGCCTGCAGCGCCTGTTTGACGGTCTGGTAGACACCTTTGTCCCGGCCCTTGGCCTGCTTCTGGACCTTTTGCAGTTGCTCGGGGTCGGTCAGGCCCTTGGCGGCGGACAGGCGAATGTCTGCGGTCACACCCTCCAGGGCAAGTTTTCCCAACTGCTCCTGTGAGGGAGAACCCTTCAGCAATCCGAGTTGGCCCTCCCTCTGGTCGGCGCGCAAATCTTCCTGGGGTACCTGGGGCTGTTCGGGCACGTCCTTGCGGGGTTTTCCGGTCGTCTCTGATGACTTGCGGGATTTGAACAGTTTCTGGATGAATGCGGCCATGAAGGTGTCCTTTGGGATTGAAACCAGTCCTCGGTGTCCGGCAAAGTGAGCCGTCACCGGCCATCGGCCCTGTCGAGCCGGGTACACGCATAGCGCGAAGCCTGTTCAGGTTTTCACGGGCTCCGGGCTATGCTTTGGAAATCGGTGGCTAGTCTAGCGTTTTGGGTACGTTCGCGGAAAGGGTCTGAATGGCAAAACAGGAAAATCAGGACGAACAGGGATACAAAGCACGGGCGGCTGCCCTGAGATTGCTGGCTCGCCGTGAACACAGCCGTCTGGAATTGTCCCTGAAGCTCAGGCAGCGCCGCTTCGACAGTGGTCTGATCGAGGAGGTGCTGGACGAGTACGAGGAACAGGGCTGGCTTGATGACCACCGGTTTGCGGATGTCTATGCCCGCCAGAGAATGGATCTTGGTTACGGCCCCCTGAGGATACTTGGCGAACTGCAGCAGCGGGGCGTTCACCATACGCCGGAGTGCCTCGACGCCATGACCGACGAGGACTGGTGTGCGGTTGCCATCAAGCTGAGGGAGCGGAGGTTCGGCCTGTCAGACCTGGATGACGACTGGGATACCAAGGTGAGACAGGCCAGATTCCTGAATCGCCGCGGGTTCTCGGCCTCCCAGGTTGAACGGGCCCTGGAGGCCCGGGAACTCCCGGAGGGCTGACTCGCCGCAGTCTCAGAGAGTCGGTGGGATCAGCCCCAGATCTTTGGGCAGGCTGGCCCTGAGTGCGGAGGTGGCTGGTTCTTCCGCGCTGCTGCCCGAATCGGCTGAGCCTGTCCCGGGTTCGATTCCCACAATCTGTGGCTCTTCCGGTTTCGCGGGCGGCGCGGGCGTTATGACCCTTGCCAGCACGTCGTAGTAGCGGCGGATATTCTGCACGTAGATCACCGGTTCCTGGCCGCGGGCAAAGCCGTATCGCGTCTTGGTGTAGTACTCCTTCTGGGCCAGCAGCGGCAGGAATTCCTTGACGTCCATCCAGCGGTCCGGGTCCTTGCCGGCGCTCTCGGTCAGCCGTCGGGCATCTTCCAGATGGCCAAAGCCAACGTTGTACGAGGCCAGTGCAAACCAGGTCCGGTCAGGTTCGGGAATTCTCTCCGGTATCTTGTCGTGGACCATCTGGAAGTACTTGGCACCGCCCTGAATACTTTCCTCCGCGTCCAGTCGGTTGTTGATGCCGACGTAGCTTGCTGTATTGCGGGTCAGCATCATCAGGCCGCGGACACCGGTGGGTGAGACGGCATTCGGCCGCCAGTGTGACTCCTGGTAACCGATGGCTGCGAGCAGGCGCCAGTCCATGTTGAAGTCCCGGGCATAGTCCCGGAACAGCTTCTCGTACTTCGGAAGGCGGTTTTCCACGTGGTGCATGAATGTGCGGGCGCCGACATAGTTCAACCGGTCCAGGTGCCCGTAAAAACGCTCTGACAATTGCGCCAGCACGCCGTCGTTCTGCAGCCGCTGAAGGAACTGCTCGGCGGCCTGGACCAGGGTGCCGTCCTGTTCTTTCGGGAACAGCCATACCAGTTCCCGCGGTTCGCCGAGGCTGAACGCCTCTTTCACGTGCGGGTAAAAAACGTGGTTAAGCTCGAGTTCGTTGGAGGACACCACGGCAAACGGGAATTCACCACTCTCAACCCGTGCCAGTACGCCCGGAGCATCGAGCCCCGGATGAACCTCCCATGAAATGTCTGCCTCGGAAGCGGACGCCTCCATGAGGTGTTCGTGATCGCTGTCGGCAATCAGGTGGAGCGTTTGCCCGGCCAGGGAGTCGAGGGACTCGGGGTGCTCCATGTCCCGGTGATAGACTACAACGGACTGAGCCTGGATGCCGGTGGGGATGGCCTCGTATTTGTCCTCGAAGTCGGGCTGCAGAGACACTCCGGCCATGCCGATGTGGGCGTAGTTGCGCTCCAGTACCGAAAGGATTTCCGTGTTGTCGTCGGCAACGCGTACCTTCAGTTCGACACCGATTTCGTCGGCAAACCGCTTTGCGAGCTCATAGTCATAGCCCGTTACCCCTTCTCGACCCTTGAAATACATGGAGGGCGCAATCCGGGTGATGACGTGGAGAACACCTTCATTCTGTACTTCCTGGACGGTACTCGGGCGCGAGCAACCCGTCAGAGCCAGCGTGGCTCCTAACAGAAACACAAAACGCGCCGGAAAGGCGCCGAGGTGATTGAAAAATCTGGACAAATCCCTGATCTCCGTAGCAGCTGTATCAGCCAGATACGCTCGGTTTCGGTGAGCGTATTCCTTTGTCATGCTGTGCGTAGCGTCCGTTGCCACGCTAACCATGATCCCCGCCCCGTCGCGGATGGTCAATAAAGTTGCTCAATTAATGTGCAAAATAATGTCAATTTTACAGTCCGGAATAACCGCAGCGGCGCTGTATCCTCGATGCGCTTTCAAGTATCATTGCGGCCTTTCAAATAGCACCGGACTTCCTCTTTTCGCGCGATACAGGTTGATATCATGCTTGAACTTCGCGGCGCACCCGCGCTTTCGCCTTTCCGCTCCCGCAAACTGCATTCCCGAATTCAGGAGATTGTTCCTGAAGTCCAACACGTCTATGCAGAGTTCATGCACTTTGTGGACCTGGAATTTGATCTCTCCGATTCCGAACAGGCTATTCTCGACCGCCTTCTGGTCTACGGGCCCAGCGTTCCGGTAGAGGAGCCGGATGGTGTTCTGTTCCTCGTGGTACCGAGACCCGGCACCCTGTCCCCCTGGTCGAGCAAGGCGACAGACATCGCCCGTAACTGCGGACTGCGTCAGATCCATCGCATCGAACGGGGGGTCGCCTATTATATCCGGGCCACCAGGAAACTTGGCCTCGATCAGCGTGAAAAGATCGCCGCGCTGCTGCATGACCGGATGACCCAGAAGGTGTTTCACGAGATGGGCGGCGCCGAACTGCTGTTCAGCCACGAAGAGCCCCGCACCCTGGGCCGCGTGCCGGTGCTGGCGGGTGGTCGTGATGCCCTGGTCAAAGCAAACCGGAACCTGGGCCTTGCGCTGGCGGATGACGAGATTGATTACCTGGTGAAATCCTTCACCGATCTCCAGCGTGACCCGACTGACGTCGAGCTGATGATGTTCGCCCAGGCGAACTCCGAGCATTGCCGCCACAAGATCTTCAACGCCTCCTGGGATATCGATGGTGAGGGCCAGGAGAAATCCCTGTTTGCGATGATCCGGAACACCTATGAGATGAATAGCGAGGGTGTGCTGTCCGCATACAAGGACAACGCCTCCGTGATCCGTGGTAGTCGTGGTGGCCGCTTTTTCCCGGACCCCGAGACCGGTGTGTACGGTTACAACGAGGAAGACATCCACATCCTGATGAAAGTGGAGACCCACAACCACCCGACGGCGATCGCACCTGCGGAGGGTTCTGCTACCGGTTCCGGCGGCGAGATCCGGGACGAGGGCGCCACCGGTCGCGGCTCCAAGCCGAAGGCGGGGCTGACGGGGTTCACGGTATCGAACCTGAACCTGCCGGATGATCCCCAACCGTGGGAAATCGGCTACGGCAAGCCGGACCGGATCGCCTCTGCGCTGGATATCATGATCGAGGGCCCGATTGGCGGTGCTTCGTTCAACAACGAATTCGGCCGCCCGAACCTGGCGGGCTATTTCCGTACCTTCGAAGAGAAGGTACCGGGCCCGGCTGGTGAGGAAGTCCGTGGCTACCACAAGCCAATCATGATTGCCGGCGGCCTCGGCAACATTCGCGAGCAGCATGTGGAGAAGGGCAACATCCCGGTTGGCGCCAAGCTGATTGTACTGGGCGGTCCGTCGATGCTGATCGGCCTGGGCGGTGGTGCCGCCTCGTCCATGGATTCCGGTTCCAGTAACGAAAATCTGGATTTTGCTTCCGTGCAACGGGACAACCCGGAGATGGAGCGTCGTTGCCAGGAGGTGATTGATCGCTGCTGGCAGATGGGCGATCAAAACCCGATCTGCTTCATTCACGATGTCGGTGCGGGTGGTCTCTCCAACGCCATGCCTGAGCTGGTCAAGGACGGCGGCCGCGGCGGCAAATTCGAGCTCCGTGATATTCCCAGTGATGAGCCCGGTATGTCTCCGCTGGAGATCTGGTGCAACGAGTCCCAGGAACGTTATGTGATGGCCGTGGCGCCGGAGAACCTGGATCTGTTCGATGCCCTCTGTCGTCGCGAGCGTTGCCCTTACGCGGTCATAGGCGAGGCCACCGAAGAACATCACCTCGCGCTTGGCGATTCGTACTTTGACGACAAGCCCGTGGACCTGCCGATGGAAGTCCTGTTCGGCAAGCCGCCCCGTATGCACCGGAGCGTCAGCCGCTCCTCGTTCACCAAGCCAATCTTCGATTCCACCAGGATTGATGTGAATGACGCGATCCGCCGGGTACTGCGTTTACCCTCTGTGGGGTCCAAGAGCTTCCTGATCACTATCGGTGACCGGACCATTACCGGCCTGGTGGCCCGCGACCAGATGGTCGGCCCCTGGCAGGTACCTGTCAGCGATGTAGCGGTCACTGCAAGCTCTTTCGATGTGCGCACCGGTGAAGCCATGGCCATGGGCGAACGCACCCCGGTTGCGGTCATTGATGCGCCGGCATCTGGTCGTATGGCCGTGGGTGAGGTGATCACCAACCTGGCTGCGGCGCCGATTGCCAACCTGTCCGATATTCGCCTGTCCGCGAACTGGATGGCAGCAGCCGGCCATCCGGGTGAGGACGAAAACCTGTATGAAACCGTGCGTGCGGTGGGTATGGACTTGTGCCCGGCGCTGGGTATCACCATCCCGGTTGGCAAGGACTCCATGTCCATGAAGACCACCTGGGAAGAGGAAAGCGGTGAGCAGAAGAGTGTGACCGCGCCCCTGTCCCTGATCATCAGCGGTTTCGCGCCGGTGACCGACATTGCCCGTACCCTGACGCCTGAACTGGTCACCTATGCCGGTGAAACTGACCTGATCCTGGTGGATCTGGCGGCCGGCCAGAACCGTCTTGGCGGCTCCGCCCTGGCCCAGGTCTATCGCCATGTGGGTGCGGTGGCACCGGATCTGGATGACCCGGAAGACATCAAGGCGTTCTTCGCAGTCATTCAGGGTCTGAATGCGGACGGCAAACTGCTTGCCTACCACGACCGGTCCGACGGCGGTCTGTTCGTAACCCTGGCGGAAATGTGCTTTGCCGGTCGTACCGGTGTGGATATCAAGCTCGATGGCCTGGCTGAAGATGCCTCCCAGTTCGCCCGTGAACTTTTCAACGAGGAGCTCGGGGCGGTCATCCAGGTTCGCCGCGAGGACACCGGGTTCGTTTTGCAGCAGTTCTCCGGCGCCGGCCTGGGCGATCACACCAGTGTAATCGGTACCCTGAACGAGGACGATCGCCTGCGCCTGAGCTTCGAGGGTGAGAAAGTGGTGGACGAGCCTCGTTCAGAACTTCAGCGTCTGTGGGCGGAGACCAGCTACCGGATACAGTCCCTCAGGGATAACGCCGACTGTGCCCAGGAAGAGTTCGATAACCTGCTGGATGCAGAAGATCCGGGTCTGCATGTTGATCTGAGCTTCGATATCAACGAGGACGTTGCTGCCCCTTACATCAACACCGGCGCCCGCCCGAAAGTCGCGGTCATGCGTGAGCAGGGTGTGAACGGCCAGGTGGAGATGGCGGCGGCATTCGATCGTGCCGGCTTCGACGCGGTTGACGTGCACATGAGTGACTTGCTTGCCGGGCGTGTGACGCTGGATGGTTTCAATAGCCTGGTAGCCTGCGGTGGCTTCTCGTACGGCGATGTCCTGGGGGCTGGCGAGGGTTGGGCAAAGTCCATCCTGTTCAGCGACCGGGTTCGGGATCAGTTCGCCCACTTTTTCAACCGCCAGGATACGCTTGCGCTGGGCGTCTGTAACGGCTGCCAGATGCTGTCCAATCTCCACGAGCTGATTCCAGGCAGTGAAGGTTGGCCGCGCTTTGTGCGTAACCAGTCCGAACAGTTCGAGGCCCGATTGGTGATGGTGGAAGTCGCTTCCTCGCCGTCCGCGTTCCTCGACGGTATGGCCGGCTCCCGGATGCCCATCGCCGTAGCGCATGGCGAGGGTCGGGTTGAGTTCCCCTCGGGCGCCTCTGCCGCCGCGTTGTCCGAGAACGAGCTGGTTGCCTTGCGCTATGTTGATAATCGGGGTCAGACAACCACCCGTTATCCATACAATCCCAACGGTTCGGAGGATGGTATCACCGGTGTTACCACCCGCGATGGACGTGTGACGATCATGATGCCTCACCCGGAACGGGTTTTCCGTGCGGTTCAGCACTCCTGGCGCCCGGAAGGATGGCAGGAAGATGGTCCCTGGCTGCGGATGTTCCGTAATGCGAGGCGTTGGTTCGGCTAAACGGCATTGAACCGGAAGCCGGTGTCGGAGATGCTCTTGCAGAGCTTTTCCGGCGCCGGCTTTTTTGTTTCGGCATATGCTCCTTTTCGGGGCGATTTTCAAGGGGAAAACACGCCGAATTTTGCAAAAATTTCCTTGACTCAATTATTTTATGCACATTCTCGGTGCTTCGTTGTGTGATCTGTGCACAAAACCCGGGAAATTGGTTCAATAATTGGCCGGATATCATAAGATATTGAAATATAACATTTTTATGAGTTGGGCCAATTTGTCGCCAATTTGAGTTGAGTCCAGTAATCATGGGGGTTCGGGGCATGTTCCCAAAAACTTTCCCCAGAGTTATCCACAGATTCTGTGGGTAAGTTTCTAAGCTATTAATCTGTACAAAAAATATCCGATCTCGCAGGAGGTTTCATGTACAAGATGTGTTATTTCGTTCCGGAATCTTACCTTGAGCAAACCAAGCAGGCATTATTTGCGGCGGGGGCTGGCCGGATTGGTGACTACGACAGTTGTGCCTGGCAGTGCAGGGGGCAGGGCCAGTTCCGTCCGCTGGAAGGCAGTGATCCCTATCTAGGCTCGCAGGGTGAGGTCGAGATAGTGGATGAGTTCAAGGTGGAGTTGGTCTGTGAGGACAGTCTTATTTATGACGCCTTGGAAGCCCTCAAGCAGGCTCATCCCTATGAGGAGCCTGCCTATGAGGTATTCCGAATCGAGGATCTCTGATCAGGCCTTGCCCGAGGCAGACATCGGTCGCCGGATGTCCTTGAGGTGAACCTGGTAGTTTTCTGTCTTCATGTCTTCGAGGAACAGTTCCAGGGTTTTGCGCACCGTTGGGAAAGAGATTTCATCCCAGGGGATGTCCTCTACCGCAAACAATCTGGACTCCAGGGATTCCTCCCCGGCACCAAACCTGCCCTCGATAAGGGTGGCCCGGTAAAACATGTGGACCTGGTTGATGTGTGGAACATCAATGATCGAGAACAGGCCATGGATATCCACTTCGGCCAGGGCCTCTTCACGAGTTTCCCGCGCCGCGGCCTCAATGGTGGTTTCGGCGTTCTCCATGAACCCCGCAGGAAGGGTCCAGTATCCGTACCTGGGTTCGATGGCGCGTTTGCAGAGCAAAATCCTGCCTTCCCAGATCGGAACCGTACCGGCGATAATCCGCGGGTTCTGGTAATGTATGGTCTCGCAGCTGACACAGACATAGCGGTGCCGGTTATCGCCTTCGGGGATGCGTTGTTCCACCGGATGGCCGCATGTGCTGCAGTACTTCATGATTTTCCCCGTATACTGAATTGGTTTTGGTAGTCAGTTTAACGATACCGACTGCTGCTGTCTCACCTAACAGAAAGAAGTTCCCGGGAGACCAGATTTGCGAGATTTTCTCACTGAGCGACTGGCTGGCTATGCCCCACAACAGCTCGCCCTTGATTATCCCGAAGCCGGGATTCTGGTGCCGGTTACCGATGATCCCCGTAATCCGGAAATGGTGTTTACGCTCCGTTCCTCCAATTTGAGCACCCACCGGGGGCAGGTGGCCTATCCGGGCGGAAAGCGGGATCCCGGGGATCCGTCTCTGGCAGCAACGGCACTGCGGGAAACCCATGAGGAAATCGGCCTGCCACCGGATCAGGTGGAGGTAATTGCTCCGCTGAGTCAGGTCATGTCCCGCTACGGTATCCTGGTGACTCCCTACGTTGGCGTGGTGCCGGCTGATCACTCTCTGGAGCCCAACCCGGCTGAAATCGAGAGTGTGTTCCGCGTTCCCCTGTCATTTTTCCTGGAAGACCGTCGGGAACGAACCGATGCCCTCAGTTTTCTCAACAATACGTTCTACGTTCCCTGCTATCGCTGGGAGCGTTACCAGATATGGGGCCTGTCCGCGGTGGTTCTGGTTGACTTCCTGAACGCCGTGTACGATGCCCGGATTGATTTGCTGGAACCCCCTCAAGGAGGCTGACATGTTTTATGAACTTGGAGAGCGGAGGCCGCAGCTGGAAGGCGACGACCAGTTTGTTGCCCACAATGCGACCGTGATCGGCAACGTCAAGCTGATGGAAAAGAGCAGTGTCTGGTACAACGTGGTCATCCGCGGTGACAACGAGCTGATCACTATCGGCCCGGAAACCAATGTTCAGGATGGCTCGGTGCTCCATACCGATCCGGGGATTCCTCTGACCCTTGGTCGGGGGGTGACGGTTGGCCACAAGGTCATGCTTCACGGATGTGAGATCGGCGACTATTCTCTGATCGGAATCAACGCGGTTGTGCTGAACGGCGCCAAAATCGGCAAGCATTGCCTGATCGGTGCCAATACCCTGATCCCGGAGGGCATGGAGATCCCGGACGGATCCATGGTGGTCGGCTCCCCGGGCAAGATCAAGCGCGAATTGAACGACAACCAGAAGAAGATGCTGGAGATGAGTGCAGCCCATTACGTCGAGAATGGCGCCCGGTACATTCAACAACTGACAGCCTGCGATCCCGATAAATGAACGTATCCGATAAAGTCCGCTCACCCTGCGTGAGTGTGTGTGCCCTGGACGAGAACGATGTCTGTATCGGATGTCATCGTACCGGGGACGAAATCCTGCGCTGGACCCAGATGAGTAACGATGAGCGAAGGGAAGTTCTGCGCCAGGTGGCAAAGCGAGAAGAAAAGGTGGTCCTTTGACATGACAGATAACAGCAGCGTACGTATCGGTACTCCTTTAAAGAACAATGCCTTCAAGGTGTTGTTTTGCGGCTCCGGTGAACTTGGCAAGGAAGTGGTCATCGAGTTGCAGCGTTACGGCGTGGAAGTGATTGCCGTTGATCGCTATGCCAACGCGCCGGCAATGCAGGTTGCTCATCGCTCCCACGTGATCGATATGCTGGATGCGGTAGCGTTGCGTTCAGTGATCGAGCAGGAGAAGCCGAATCTGATTGTTCCGGAGATCGAGGCGATCGCTACCCCGGAGTTGGTGAAGCTGGAGGAAGAGGGGTACCGGGTTATCCCGACTGCCCGGGCGGTTAACCTGACCATGAACCGGGAAGGGATTCGTCGGCTGGCTGCCGAGGAGCTTGGCCTGCCCACGTCACCCTACCGCTTTGCCGGTAACAAAGAGGAGTACCTGGCGGCTGTAGGGGTGGTTGGTTTACCCCTGGTGGTCAAGCCGGTGATGAGCTCCTCCGGTAAAGGGCAGAGTACGGTCAAGACCGAGGGTGACATCGAGGCTGCCTGGGAGTACGCGCAAAGTGGGGGGCGCGCCGGTAAGGGGCGGGTGATCGTTGAAGGCTTCGTGGACTTTGATTATGAGATCACCCTTCTGACCTTGCGTCATCGTGATGGGATCTCCTTTTGCGAGCCGATTGGTCATCGCCAGGAGGATGGCGACTACCGGGAGTCCTGGCAGCCCCAGCCGATGTCGGCCAGGGCGCTGGAACGGTCCCGTGAGATCGCCGCCGCCGTGGTTGAAGATCTGGGAGGCTACGGAATCTACGGTGTGGAGCTGTTTGTTAAAGGAGACGATGTCTGGTTTTCCGAAGTATCTCCGCGCCCCCATGATACCGGTCTGGTAACGCTCGTCTCCCAGGATCTTTCCGAGTTCGCGCTTCACGCTCGCGCGATCCTTGGCCTGCCGGTTCCCGCTATCCGTCAGAACGGCCCGAGCGCATCGGCCGTGGTACTTCCTGAAGGTGATTCCGGCGAGGTGGCATACGCTGATCTGCAATCTGCTTTGACTGAGCCGGATACACAGCTGCGCCTGTTTGGTAAGCCCGAACTCAAAGGAAGGCGACGGATGGGGGTGGCGCTGGCCCGGGGAGAGTCAATAGAAGAGGCCAGGGCGAAGGCCCTTAACGTTGCCGCTGCAGTAAAGGTAGAGGTCTGATTTTCTCCCTGGGTGGATTACGTCCCTCGGGGTATTTGCAGGGTGGTGCATTTTCAGTATAGTTTTTGATCGAACTGTTCGGCGTTTGACCGGTCGAATAGGTGGAAACCGAAGCACCGGAAAATAAACCGAAATTGGTCGTTGACAGTTTTCCTGAGGGCTGTAGAATGCGCACCACTTCTGAGGGACAAGCCACTGACGCAGCGGCGGCCCGAGGGAGTAACTGCTTGAAAGTTTTGAAGAAAATGGTTTCAAGATTTCTTC